>JANSYQ010000019.1 GCA_024742305.1 bacterium
GTTTGGTTTGGAAAGGAGGTAGATCCTGAACAGTAGCTGTACGAGCACCCATTGCCAGAAAGTGTTATATTATGGTGTCATCACTTAATAAATCTACATATATCAGATGCAGAAAATTCATCAGGAATATCAAATGAATGGGGTCTCGCTAACCTGGGGAGCAATTGTACTTGCACTTGGTTTTGGAGCATTACTCGTTGGGATTGGGAAACAGCACATTATTGTTCTCGCTGCAGCTGCATTAGTTATAGCCTTCGGAATTGGATTAACTCTTTCGAAATCCTCCATTTTCTTTAATGCGGAAGACGGGACTTTAACCTTGCTTTATCGAAATCTTTTCGTGAAGAAGAAAACAACACACCTCATTCAAGGTTCGCACGTGATTAGCTATTTCAACGATCGAGAAAACCCTGATAAAATTAATTTCATCCTAACTTCCACACACTGGTATCCAGTCAAGAGCTCATCTTTTTTCATCGTTTTGAAAACAGATAACGAACAATTCGTTGTTTTGAAGGAATGCATTGATTTAAAGGAAACTTTCACCACCTGTAAAACCTTTAGTTCTAAGTTGGGAATTACATTCGAGGCTCCATTGAAAAGAAGACGGTAGCACCTCCTAACACTTAGAACAAGAAAATAGATGACCAATGCCATGATTGAGTTTCGTAAAGAAGGGTTCCCAATAATCAGGTTGAGCGATGAGTTTTTTGAAGTGAAGGCCATTGATTATTGGGAGTTCAGGCGATTTAAATATAAGGAGGTCGTGAAAATCAATTACTGGAAAGAAGCGGACAAAGGAAATTGGATACTTTTTGGTCCCATACATCAAATTTATGCCGGTATGGATACTTATCAATTGAAAATATTCAAGGAAAATGGCGGCGACTGGACCTACAAAACAAGATCGAAGAACTCAGATACAGAATTTGAAGCACTTATCGAGCAACTGAAAATTCGCTGTGGTATTGAGGTGGGTTAATCCTTAATTAATAACATCTGAATGAAAATCTTTCCTTTTATACCTTTACTTACCTTCCTAATTGCGTGTGATCAGTCCAGCCACAAACCATCAAAAGACAGAAAACCACCACGGATTGAGGTAATTGAATGCAGTGGACCACCAAAAGAAGTAGGCCTTGAGCGAACTCTATACTTCAATAAGAAAGTTCTATCAAGAGGCGACACAACTACCGTTTCCTTCGACTTTGTTCAAGATTGCTGTTTGGATATTGAAGGAAAATGGAAGTTGGATGACGATGTCTTGATTTTGAGCTATCAATTGAAAGATAAAGAACAGCTTCCGTGTGAATGCAAATGTACTTATACAGCGAAGTTTCATTTTATGAGAAGTTCGTATTCTTGGAGTAGAGTCAGCATTCGGAAAGAATGGTAGCACTCTTACGTTTCGACGTGCTAATCTGAAATTTCTTATTTTCGACGTGCGCTTGACGCGTTCACTAACCCCTCAGACGACCCTCTCATGTTAGAGTACATTGCTCCGTTTTTTATTGCTTTTATCGTACTCTGTATTTTCGGAGAAGCCGTGTACAGCCGTAAAAGGGGCTTAGACTTGTACGATAACAGAGATACTGCCACTAGTGTTTTGTTAGGTGTTTTGGGAGTTGCGACACGAATTGCAACAAAAGGAATCAATTTGCTCCTGTGGTTTTTAATAGCCGAACTCTCCCCTTTTCACATTGAGACCTCCATCCTATCCATAGCCCTTCTGTTTTTCCTAAACGAATTTGTCTACTACTGGTTCCATCGATGGAGTCATGAACTTCCGTTCTTATGGGCAACTCACATCAATCATCATTCTTCGTTAAAAATGAACTTTGCGGTAGCCGCACGCACACCGTTTCTTAATGCCATTTATCACGTGCTCTTTTGGATTCCTCTCCCCTTAATGGGATTTTCTGCCGTGGATATTTTGTTCGTTGAAACCATCAGCTTCTTTTTTGCATTTGTTCAACACACAACGCTGATCCCAAAACTAGGACCGCTGGAATGGATACTGAATACGCCCTCACATCACCGTGTGCACCATTCGGTAAACCCTGAATACATCAATAAAAACTACGGGAATGTTCTGATCATTTTTGATCGGATGTTCAACACTTTTGAGGAAGAAAAAAGTCGTCCAGTTTACGGCATTAATAAAAACCCAATCAATCGGTCGTTCGTGAATATGATCTTCCACGGCTGGAGAGATCTACTGCGTAGAAATTAACCTAACTAGTTGTTTTCCAATACACCCCAGGGAAACGTGATGAGAGTGCGTCTTTTTTCTTTTGTGTTTTCTCCACAAAGTCTTTCGCTGCTCTGGATTCAGGATGTAAGGATTCATGCATCAACATTTGATTAACCGATGCAACTTCTTTAGCTATCTCTCTAGTTTCAAATGCGAAAAAGAAGGATTGCGCATGCTCCCAAATAAAATCAATCGCTTGAGCATTGGGATGCACCAAATCTGCGTCGAAAAAACGATGATCTCGCAGCACGTCGATGACCAACTCGTACGACGGAAAATAATCTCCATGAGCCGAAAGCGATTCGCACAACTGAATTAATCGAGCTTTGCTTCGGTTGTTCTCGATTAAACCATCTTTCGAGTGTCTCACCGGACTTACGGTAAAAACAAGTTGTAACTCAGGGTTCACCTCACTTAGTAGCTGAATAGTTTCTTCCCAATTCGATATAAGTTCTTCTAGCGGTGATAACTTCTTTGTGAACGAGTCTTGAGACAGCTTGTGACAATTAGCGACAATTTCTCCAGCTTCAAACTCATATCCCCAGGAGGTACCGAAGGTAACAACGAGCATTTTCGCAGATAGAAGTTCTTGCTTCAAATCAACCAAATGCTTTTCCATTTTTTGGTCGAGATCTTCCTTAGAAGTACCGTATACTGTGCCAGAAGCGCGCCAATCAAACCATAAGTCTTCGCGAGATATAGCTTTGGATTCAAAGTCATTGAAAGCACTACGAATTCCTGCCGATAGCGCCGAAGGATGGAAAATGGTGCCGAGCGGATTGCTGCATACTCGAAATCCTGAGGCCTCAAATTTTGGTGCTAAATTATCCGAAAAGCAACTTCCCAAAAGGACAACAGAATCCCCATGCTTTAATTTTGAAGAAGATCGTGGTAGTTCAAAGTCTAATTGTAGCTTCATTGTGACATCAGAGCACGAGCATTTTCGAGGGCCGCTTCGTTGATTTGGTCTCCACTCATCAGTCGTGCTGTTTCCAACAAGCGTTCTTTTTCATCCAACTCTTGAATGAAGGTGCGGGTAACATCATTGATCGTTTCTTTCCTCACGGATAGATGCTGCCCTCCTTTCGCGGCGACTTGCGGAAGATGTGTAATGGCAATAACCTGCATGCTCTCCCCCATGTTTTGAAGGAGTTGTCCCATTTTCTGCGCTACATCTCCGGAAACTCCTGTATCAATTTCATCAAAAAGCACCGTTTGCAATTGCTCCTTTTTAGAAAGCAAGTTTTGCAGGGCCAACATAACTCGTGAAAGCTCGCCACCACTAGCTGCCGCATGAATAGGGACTGCCGGAATTCCTTTATTCGGACTGAAAAGTATCTCCAATTGAGAACTACCCCACTTTGTTAACTCACTAGATTTCGTTAATTGAAATTCTAAAACAGTATCAGGAAGTTTCAGCGCATCCAATGAAGCACGGATGGCTTCTGAAATTTTTGGAGCATGTGTAAGTCGATGCTTGTGAAGGGCCGCAGCAAGAGATTTCAGTTCTTCCTCCTCTCTCTTCAACGACGATTCCAACTGATCCATTTCTTCCTTTAGATCATCCAAACTTTTGTTAGAGCCAGTCAACTCCCGTTCTAATTCAAGGAGTTGCTCTTGGTTCTGAAGTCGGTGCTTGAACAACACCTTATTGAATGCGTCCATCTTCTCTGCCAGCACGGCTAGTTGTTCCGGATCCAAATCTTCAGTTTCCATCCCTGATTCCGCATCACTACTGATATCTTTCAGTTCAATGCGCACACTTTTCAATCGAGATTTAAATTCCTCCAATCTCACATCGCCTTTAATATCTTGCAAGCCAGTCGAAAGCAATCGGTTCATTAGATCATCCAGTCCTGATTCTCCGTCGATGGCTTCAATAATGGCCGCATAAGCTGCCTGTATATCCTGTGCATTCTCCGCTTGGTTCAACTTGGACTGCATTTGCTCGTAATCCGTCGCCTCTAACTGCAGCGCTTGAATTTCCTCTAACTGGAAAGAATTATAATCTTGCTTTTGCGCTGCTTCTGCATACGATTCTTGCAAACTACTCAATCTACGTTTGGTTTCTTGATGCGAACGGAACTTGCTGCTGTAGCTATTTCGAGCTTCTAAATTACCAGAAAGCACATCCAAAAGGCGCAGTTGATACTCCTTATCTTTCAATTCCAGTGTGTTATACTGAGAATGAATATGGATGAGTTTGGATGAAAATTGCTTTAGTACATTGAGTTGCACCGGAATATCGTTGATAAATGCTCTCGATCTTCCTTGTTTGTAAATTTCTCTTCGAACAATGGTCGTATCGAAATAATCGAGTTCGTTTTCTTCGAAGAAGGTCTTGATGTTAAAGTGGGTAATGTCGATTTCTGCCTCGACAACAGATTTATCTCGAGTGGTACCAATTACTTGAAAGTTGGCGCGTTCCCCAAGAATGAGTTGTAGTGCATTTAATAGAATAGACTTCCCCGATCCGGTCTCCCCGGTAATCACCGTGAATCCGCTTTGAAAGCGAATTTGGGCCTGCTCAATTAGCGCAAAATTATCGATGCGCAGTGATCGTATCATCTAGTTGAGTATCTCCTGATATTTGGACGAATTGGCGGGATCAATGCGTTTGAGAAGACCTACAATTTCGTTCTTCTCCTTCATTTCCGCATCTTCGAACATGTTTTTCAACTCGTTGGATTTCGCCTGAACAAAGTTGATTAAATTCACAGAGTTTGGTCGCGTTGCCACTACTTTCACTAACTTATTCATCGCCGTGTACACCGCTTTGCGCGCCGCCTCACGATCTTCATGCAAGTTATCAATTCCTTTTCGGTGGTACTCGTAGTTACATTGACGCAAAGGCGAGAACAACTCTTGCAAGATGTTATCTACCAACCAAAAGCGGTTTTGTTTTCCTTGCTCATTCGATCGCCAGCCTTCCGCTCCAGAGTTTTGAGCATCCATTACAACTTGTTGGGCCTTCACAAAATACGGCGTGCCACCGTTTAATGCAAAAGAATCGTAATCCATTCCGATGATGAAGTACGCATAAAATGCTAAAATGGAGCTTAAATTGTCCGTAAACTGATTGGGGCGATACACAAGGTTCGTTGTATTGTCACGGCTAAACGCAAATGTTACGTCGTCGTCTTGAAAGTTGAAAATAGTTGTGTTGTAGTTGGAATTGAAAGCCGGTCGTGAAGATTGAACTTGAATAAACCCACGGAACGTTCCGGCCTGAGGAATCTCACGAATTTGAATCTGCAAGTTACAGTTGATGCGCTCCTCTACTTCAAACTTGTCTTGCGTCCACGCCGTGTTGTTCATCAACTCGAAGACTGTTTGTTCCAATTGCTCAAAAATGTCTGATTCTACGGTAGTAACGTCCAAATTGACATCGGTGATAATGGATACTTGACAGTTCAATTCTTGCGCTTGAGAAACTCCCAAACTCAACACTATGGCAGTAATGACACTGAATACCTTCATTTTGTCGTGTAGTTTTTAACGTAATCCACAATATCCGCGGCTACTTCGGTCTTTGTTTTTAACTCAAATTCCTGCAAATTATTGTGATTATCTAAAATACTTATTTTGTTTGTGTCCACACCAAATCCTGCTCCATTATCCTGCAAGGTATTTAGTACGATACAATTCAATTGTTTCTTTTCCAACTTTTTCCTTCCATTTTCCAGTAGATTCTCCGTTTCTAAAGCAAAACCAACCAAAAGTTGCTCGGAAGATTTATGTTCTCCGGCCCAAAGCAAAATATCAGGATTCTTCACCAGTTCAATATGCAAGGAAGCGTCTGACTTTTTGATCTTTTGGTCTGCCACGTTTGCCGGACGATAGTCTGAAACCGCTGCCGAGAAAATCCCTAGTTGACAGTCTTTCCAAAGTTCCTGGACATTTTTCAGCATTTCTTCGGCGCTATTCACCGATGTTACTTGAATCCGTTCGTGATCAACTTGTTCTTTTGTAGGACCTAGAATTAGGTGGACCTCTGCTCCACGCTCGGCGAGTTCACGTGCCAAAGCAATTCCCATTTTTCCACTGCTATGGTTTCCGATAAAACGAACAGGATCAATAGCTTCGTACGTGGGACCGGCAGTAATCAATACTTTTTTATCTGTGAACCAAGGGTCCAGCTGTCGCTCAAAGTATTCCTGAATGGATTTCGCAATGGTTTCCGGCTCAGCCATTCTACCCTCGCCTTCCAGTCCGGAAGCCAATTCTCCCGACGTGGCAGGAATAATTTCTATTCCGAAGGACTCTAATCGCTGTAAATTTTCCTTGGTTGATGGATGCGCATACATATCGAGGTCCATGGCTGGTGCGACAAGTGTGTTTGACTTCATGGAGAGCCAAGTAGCCAACAAAAGGTTGTCACAGGTGCCATTCGCCATTTTACTGAGCGTATTGGCCGTAAGTGGAGCAATAACCAAGACGTCTGCCCACAATCCGTACTCGACATGATTGTTCCATGATCCGTCGGCTTTGTTCCAAAACTCGATGCCAACGGGATTCCCCGAAAGTGTGGATACAACTAAGGGACTTATAAAATCACAAGAGGCAGGAGTCATAATTACTTTGACTTCTGCCCCATTCTTTTTCAATAAACGTATCAGGAACGCGATTTTGTAAGCCGCAATACCTCCGGTAATTCCTAGAAGGACGCGTTTACCTCGCATGTTTAGTTCTCTTCCTCTACTTCTGGATTACGAACGTAAATTTTGTCTTCCAAAAGTTCTTCAATAGCAATCGCTACTGGCTTTGGCAAACGCTCGTAGAAGCGTGAGATTTCGATTTGTTCACGATTCTCAAAAATTTCTTCCAGATTGTCCGTAGTAGACGCGAATTCTTGCAACTTCTGCGTCAATTCTTCCTTCAAAGAAACGTTCAATTGATTCGAACGCTTCGACAACAATACAATAGACTCGTAAATGTTATCCGTTGATTTTTCCAAATCAATCGTATCACGTGTCACTGTTGTTTTTTCCGCTGTGCTGTTTTTGAAGCTCATATATCTGTATTTGCTTAATTCTTATTTGACTTATTTGCCGTCAATTCCTTTCGCATTTCCTTGAGTTCATCGATCATCTTCTCAAATCGGTTCAACTCACGAGATTCGGGAAATTGGGCTACAAAGTTATTATATCTTTCGATAGTATTGTTGATTCGCTCTTCTTTTTTATTCTCCACGCTATTCTTTGCCAATAAATAGGAGTTTTCCACGGCAATTCTCAGGACATCTTCCTTGTAGCGTGAAATTGGGAAATCCTCGATAAAAGTCTCCGCCGAAGTCACCGCAGCATTGTAATTCGCTGTTTTGTCGTACAGAAGCACAGACTCGTAATCTTTCTTTTCCAGCTTAAAACGAAGTCCATCTATTAAGGAATTGCAAGAATCTACCAAGTTTGATTGCGGATATTGGTCAATAAACGACTGTAAATCTCTGATGGCCAATTCTGTATCCGTTTGATCTAAAGACGAAGCTGGAGAATTGTTCACCGAACACATGGCACTCAGAAACATCGCCTCCTCTCCTTTTGCAGAGAACGGAAAACGTTGTGGAAACTGCGATAAGTAGTATCCAGCCATATAGAAATCATTGGAGTAATAGTACGCCTTCCCGATTCGGAAATACGCCAATTCCCCTTCAGCACCTTTCGGCATACGCTGATAAATTTGCTCGTAAAGTGCTACTGATCTTTGTAATGGTCCAGTACGATATTTTTCCTTTCGAATTAGTCCTTTCTTTTGAATCGCTTTTTCCGACTTGCGGTATTTGATTTTCGGAGTAACTCCCGCCTGATAGTATTCGTCAGCCTTTTGAATTTTCCGTTCGTAATCATCGCCTTTCAAAACTTCATTGTATTCGCTGCAAGAGGCAAAAACCACCGCAATACAAACAAATAAGGCGCTATATAGGATTGACTTCATGTGGGGATTACGCTATTTTCTATGTTTTATTGTTATCGGATACGAATGTTACGACCGATTTGAAGAACGGTTGTTGGTCGAATTCCGTTGAGTTGACACAAGCGAGAAACCGTCGTTCTGTTTCGTGCAGCAATTGCCGAAAGTGTATCACCTGAACGTATTCTGTAGTATTTACCTCCCGATGCACCGCTCGTACTAGCAACGGCCCCTGCGCTAGACGATTTGTGTGCCCCAGGACGGAACGTTCCGCGATGTACCAAAAGGTTCTCGTTTCGTACTTCTTT
Source organism: bacterium (assembly GCA_024742305.1). GTDB lineage: Bacteria > Bacteroidota > Bacteroidia > Flavobacteriales_D > Crocinitomicaceae > UBA4466. The sequence goes on from JANSYQ010000019.1 coordinate 8,473, forward strand.
TTTATCAAAATCTATGATGGATTCTGGATCGATGGGAATATCGTAGAAACGCACTTCAAAGTGCAAGTGAGATCCGTACGAATGTCCTGTGTTTCCTCCGAGCCCTAATGGTTCGCCAGGCTCTACAATTTGATTAGGCACCACCAAATGCTTGTCAAGATGTGCATAGAATGTCTCCAATCCATTGTGATGACGCACTACAACTAGATTTCCGAAGCCTCCATCGTTGTATTTTGCATAGCGTACTTTACCTCCCCATGCGGCACGAACTGTGTCACCGGTAACCAAATCAATATCGGTTCCGTTGTGGTTTCTTCCGCGTCTCCAGCCAAAATGCGAGGTAATTCTACCGTTGAACGGCATGTGGAACGCATTATCAAGGCTGTCTGTATCCTTATCCTCAAGACAGATCCAAATGGTGTCTTTAATTTGACTAGGATCATTCGCTAAATCAGAGGTGTAGCACATGTCCTCATCCCATTTTTGAATGAAATTGATGTTTGTGTCTTCTCGAACCAATTGATCGAGGTGCTTGTTCATTACTCCGTCGAAAGTTAGATCCTCTTTGTACATCCATGTTCTGTTGGAGAAGATATACATGGTTCCGTGTTCCGATGGAATACTGTCAATAATTTTTTGAGAGAACCCGGTAGAAAGGTTCAACAAGAAAAAAGAAAGTAAGAAGAATCGCATAGTTCCTGTATTCCGGTAATTGTTCGATTGCGCGCCAAAGATAAGCATTTGTACTAGTTTTCGGTTGTTTGATCTTTTACGTCGATAACGAAAATTCGATAGAACAAATCCTCGTTAGGCTTTACGTAGTCTAAATATCCTTGATTTCCGTAGGCTTGATCTGCGGGTACATGCACCAACATCAGATCGGCTTTTTTAGCGTTATTTAACGCTTTCTTCAACCCTGGAACGAGTCCGGGTTCGCCATAGCCGTAGTTAAAAGGATTGTTTAGTTTTTGAGAATCGTAATACAATGGGTGCGAAGGACTTGAAATGTAGCAATGGAAACCAATGCGTTTGTTCGGTCCAAATTCCGTGGTAAACTGATCGTTGCGGGCGAACATCCAAACACGCGTTCCGTCAATTACACGATCTGGCTCTTTTAGTCCAACTACGTGCATTTTAACGATGTTGTTTGATTTTGCTGGCATCACCCCTTTGATTTCTTTATCGCCTCTTGCCAATTGGTATGGAATAAAAACTTCCACGTGATCACCGAGTCGTAATTCTCTTAACGCATGATCCCAACTAGGCTGCATTTGAAAGCCCACCATAAACGGAACGCTTTTCATCCCCATATCTTTGCTTGATTCGACTGGAGTCCCATCTTCTAAGGTCACATTATAGTTCAACTCTATCATGTCACCATCTTTTACAACGGCTCCATTACCATGCTTGAACCACTTGATAACCATTCCGTTACTCAGTGTCATTTCATCTTCTACTTCATATTCATCTTCAAGATCAATACTAGTGGAATCTTTTACATCAGTTCCGACTCTTTTCTGTGGTTTCTCGCTAGTGCTATCCGTGCTCGAGTCGGTTGTTCTTTCAACTCCCTCCGTTTGGCAAGCAGCAAGCACTGCTATCAATGTTATTAGACTAAGTGTTCTTATCATTTGTTCTTAATTCCTATGAGTTTAATATCTACCACAAGGGATTTTAACGGTGGAATCTTATCGAAATCTCCCAATAAACCTTGACCCAAGTGACTTGGGATGACTAATTTGGCCTCATCCCCTACTTGCAATAGTTTCAGCGCTTCTTGAATACCGGACTCAATGTCGCTATGATCTACGCGCACTTCTTCGTACTCGTCTTCTTCTGTTTTGTAGCAAAGTTCTCCGTTTAATAGGGAAATTTCGTATTCAATCTCGGCAACATCGCCCGGTTCGGGAACAACTCCATCCCCCTCAGTGTAGATCCAGTATTGCAGTCCACTGCCCGTTTTTGTCATTTTCCAGTGAGGACGCATTTCGAGAAAGAGTTGAATGTCATCAGCCTCTTTATCCGACAAACCTCGGTTGAAATCGCTTGACTTATTTGTATCCCAATCAACGGGTTGTGGTTGCGGTTTCTTCTCGTCCGATTCACCACATGAAATTAACCCCAAGAGCAATGCTATGTAAATCCATTTACTTGACATATTTCGGAATTACTGATTTAAAACGTTCAATTGTTGCTTCCATAGAATCAAAACTAATACCACCTGCTGCAAATTTGTGACCACCGCCTTGAAAATGGTCCGCTGCGATTTCATTTACCGCCGGTCCTTTGGAACGAAATGAGATTTTAATCTTGCCGTCTTTTTCAGCGAAGAACGCCGCCATCTCTACACCTTCAACGGATAACGCCACATTCACCAGCCCTTCTGTGTCTCCCTTAATAAAATTGAAACGTTGCATTTCTGCATCGGTCAGCGAAACAATCGCCGTTTTCATTTCGGAAATAATTTCGAGCTTTTCGGAAATGGCGTAGCCTCTTAATTTCAGTTTGTCTAAACGATTACCATCGAAGGTATTTTCGTGAATGGCTGTGTGATTGAGTCCCGTTTTTAGCATTTGAGCAATAATCTCGTGCGTCCGCGCATTAACAGAATCAAAACGGAACGACCCTGTATCTGTCATGATTCCTAGGTAGAGTGGTTCCACCATTTCTTTCGTCAACTTGTCTAAGTTTCCCGAAGCATCTATCAATTCAAAAATTAACTGAGATGTGGACCCCACTTCAGGATGTGATACCGAAACATCAAATATATCATCAGGATTCAAGTGGTGATCAATCATGATTTTTTTCGCTTTTGCATCCGTTAGCAAAGCCCCCATGTCATCGCCTAATCGCCCTGCACCGTTGTAATCCAAGGAGAAAATGACATCTGCCTGTGCCATGGCTTCTTTCACATCGACAGTATCATTTTCGAAGTCTAAGATATGGTCTGAGCGCTTGGCCCAATCCAAAAAATTTGGACAAGGATCGGGATGACAAATTGTAGATTGAATATTTAAGGATTTGAGAAAACGGTACAAGCCAAGGGAACTCCCGATAGAATCTCCATCGGGTGATTTATGACTCGTGATGACTACGTTATGAGCATCACTTACTATGTCTATTATTTCTTTGGCTTGCTTCAATTTTTTGTTTTGTTTTGGGCTTAATTGTTATGGTGCACTTGGGCATCTCGACATTTCGACTGGCTCAATGCAGCGCAGGCTTGCTTCAGCGAAGCAATGCGCGATGACCTTCGTTTAGCATTTGAATTACGTCAATATTCTTTCGGTTTCAGATTCGATGCGTTGCTGTAAGTCCGATGATATAGGATATAACGGCAGCCGCATGGTTGGTTTCATGATTTTTTGTTTTGTTAACGAAGCTTTCACTCCTCCCGGATTTCCTTCTTCGAAAAGCATGTGCGTTACAGGCAACAAATCATAGTGTGCCTCTCTTGCTAGACTCAAGTTTCCTTCTTGTGAAGCATGCACCATTTCTGAGAATCGCTTTGGAAATGCGTTTGCCACTACCGATATAACTCCCTCTGCACCTGCTGCTATCATTGGCATTGTAATCGCATCATCTCCTGAGAGCAATCCGAAACCGTCGGGTTTGTACTGGATGATCTCCATAATCTGTCCAAAGTCACCTGATGCTTCTTTCATAGCGACGATGTTGTCAATTTTGGCCAACTCCAAAGTTGTCGAGGCACTCACGTTAGACCCCGTTCTTCCTGGAACATTGTAAAGTATAATTGGGAGATTTGTGCAAGCTGCAATATGCTTGTAATGCTCCATTATTCCCTTTTGCGTTGGTTTGTTGTAGTAAGGAGAAACAGACAGAATTCCATCTATACCACTACTATCCAGCGCCTTCAAGGTTTTTCCAACTTCAATTGTATTGTTTCCACCAATTCCGAAAACAATTTTTAGCTCTCCGTTGTTTTCCTCTTGGACTGTTTTGAGAACCGCCAACTTTTCCTCCCATGACAAAGTTGGTGATTCCCCGGTTGTACCTTGAACCACCAAGAAGTCTGTTCCATTATCGATTTGATAACGAACCAGCTTTCTAAGCGCATCGAAATCGATGGAAAAATCATCGTTGAAAGGCGTTACCAATGCTACGCCTGAGCCTGTGAAAGGATTGTTCATCTAGTTTATTTTTTCGAGTGTTGTTTTGGCAAAATTAAGTAATTGACGCGGTGCGTTTTGTTCCGATTTCAAATCAATCGTTAAAAAGTTAACACTTGTGTTAATTCCCACCTTTATGTGAGCACGCATTCGCTTTAATTGCTTTTTCACTTTGGGAACATGTTCACCAAAAACAATCATGGTATCAAATACTTCGTTCAAAACCTTGCTTATATCTTCATTTTTCCACCGACCAAGTATATTGATCTCCTTGTCAGACGCATACGTCACCGAGTGAATCTCTGTAAGCATTTGGCGTTCTTTTTTAGAGCCCACAATTGCCAACACCATGCAGTCATTAATATTCAATCCCGCAGCTTTTATTGCATCGCGGTATTCGTGAACGTTTTCGAGGCTTTCGAAATTGATCACGAGCAGCAACTTCCGGGTGGTGTTCCAATAGTTCTTAGTCTCCATTTAGCATTGCGATAAATTCGTCCTCAGAAATGATGGTAACGCCCAAATCTGTTGCTTTTTGCAATTTTGCTGGTCCCATTTTGTCCCCAGCAACGAGAAAATCCGTCTTTTTGGAAATAGAGCCTACATTTTTTCCTCCATTCATTTCGATGGCTTCTTTCAACTCAGGTCTAGAAAATGCATTGAATACACCGGAAACAACGAAAGATTTACCTTCCAGTTTGTTGCTCCCCCCTTCTTTTTCCTCTATTTCAAATTGCAATCCGGCAGACTTCAATCGCCCTATTAAGGTTTTGTTTTCTTCCTCTAGGAAAAACGCGACGATAGAATTGGCAATCTTCTCCCCGATTTCATCAACAGTTAATAAGGTATCAAAGTCCGCAGCGATCAGTGCATCAATATTTTTGAAGTGTTTAGCGAGTTTCTTCGCTACTGTCTCTCCGACGAAACGTATTCCAAGACCAAACAACACCTTTTCAAAAGGGATTTGCTTTGACGCTTCAATTCCAGCGATGAGATTGTTAGCCGACTTATCTGCCATACGCTCAAGTTCAACGACTTGATCGAATGTCAAATCGTATAAATCTGCATAATTTTCAATGAGATTGACGTCTACCAAGGCATCCACCGTTTCGGCACCCAGCCCATCGATGTTCAAAGCTTTGCGCCCGATGAAATGTTCAATTTTCCCTTTGATTTGCGGTGGACAACCGATATCGTTGGGACAGTAATGTTGTGCCTCGCCTTCCGTTCGAACCAACTCAGTAGCGCATTCGGGACATCTCTCAATAAAAACGACGCGTTCGGCTTGCGGTTCTCTTTCGTCCACATTTACGCCAACGATTTTCGGAATAATCTCCCCGCCTTTCTCAACGTATACTTGATCCAAAAGATGGAGATCTAACTTTTCAATTTGATCGGCGTTATGCAATGAAGCACGCTTTACCGTTGTCCCTCCCAATTGAACAGGCTTCAAGTTCGCCACGGGAGTAATTGCCCCGGTTCGCCCTACTTGATACGACACTGTTTCCAGGGTTGTTTGAACGCGCTCGGCTTTGAATTTGTATGCTATGGCCCAGCGAGGACTCTTTGCCGTAAAGCCAAGTTCTTCTTGTTGGGCATAATCATTGACTTTAATTACTACGCCGTCAATTTCAAAAGGCAAATTGGAGCGCTCTTGATCCCAGTGATTGATGAAATCCATAACACCTTCGAGGGTATTTGTCTTTTCAATATATCGAGCTTGAGTTTTAGGAACCTTAAATCCCCAGTCAGCAGCACGCTGCACCGTTTCGAAATGTCCATTTTCAAGGGAAGTTCCATAGATTCCGTAGAGAAAACAGTCCAACCCGCGACTTGCAACCACTTGAGAATCTTGCATTTTTAAGGTTCCTGACGCCGTATTTCTTGGATTGGCGAATTCAGGTTCCCCATCTGCCCTTCTCGCCTCGTTCAATTTGTTGAAATTGTCCAACGGAAAAAAGATTTCACCGCGTATTTCAAAGTCCTCCGGAAAATCACCTTGTAAATTCAAGGGAATGGTACGAATGGTTTTTACGTTCGTTGTAACATTTTCTCCTTGGGAACCGTCTCCCCGTGTTACTGCTTGATGCAACACACCGTTCAGGTATTGTATTCCAATAGCAACTCCGTCGTATTTGAGTTCACAAACAAACTCCAAATCTCCCTCCGCCACTTTCGAAATCCTAGTTACCCAGTCCTGAATTTCCTCTTGCGAGTAGGTATTGGATAGAGAAAGCATGGGGTAACGATGAACGACTGTTTCAAACTTCTTGGTAATGTCACCACCGACTCGTTTTGTTGGAGATACGGGCGATGCCAAATCCGGGAATTTTTCTTCCAGTTCTTGAAGTTCTTTCAAAAGCATGTCAAAATCGTAATCCGAAATTTCCGGGTTCGACTCCACATAGTAAAGATGGTTGTGTTTGTTCAGCTCTTTTGTCAGCTGTTCAATCCTAGCTTTTGCATCATTGGCATTCATGGTTCGAATTTACCATTTGACCGCGCATCATACGATCCTTGCCTTGCAAATCTTTCCGCAGTTCGATGTTAACAAAGTTGCATTCCTCAAAAAGTCGTTGAACATCGTTGCTTAAATCCTCATGAATTTCAAAATACAACCATCCATTCTCATTTAAAATCGACTTGCTTCTGCGCATGATTTCTCGATAGAAAACCAACGGATCATCATTCTCAACGAACAAAGCCATTTCCGGCTCAAACTCTAGCACATTTGCTTTCATTATTTCACGGTCAGCTTGAGGAATGTATGGTGGATTGGAAACAATCACACTTTGCTTGTTCTCCACTAAGTTCACATAGTCATTCGTTAAGGCATTCGCATGAATTGTGTTGATTTTCAATTCCGTAAATGATTTGTTCTCCTCTATTAATTGCAATGCCTCTTCTGAATACTCAATAGCGAAAACGAATGCGTTAGGCAGTTGAGATTTTAGCGCTAAGGCGATACAGCCTGACCCTGAGCAGATATCGAGAATGTTTAGGGGAGCGCCTATCGACTCCGCTCGAGGCTCGGTTTTTATTGATTCTAGAATCCAATCGACGAGTTCTTCCGTTTCAGGGCGAGGGATGAGCGCCCGGTGGTCGCATTTTAAGAGCAGTCCGTAGAATTCGGCCTCACCAAGGATGTACTGAAATGGTTCGTTTTTTCGAAGTCGTTTGAGTGCATCGCGAAAAAAAAGCAAGTCGGATTCCGATAATCGCTTATCATCTGCTAGAATGTAATCACTCGGCTGAGCATTAAAGCGTTTGAGGAATAAATATTTCAGGATGATTTTGAGTTCGTTAGCCGAATACAAACCTGCTAATTGCTCGGAATAATAGGTTCGAATAGATCGAAACTCGTTGGAAGGAACAAACATTACTCGCTTACTTTCTCTCCGAAATAGAAGGAATACCCGAATCCAACGAAGAAATACTGTGTAGAATTATCGAGCACGTCGGGCGTGTAGGCACCGTTCGACTCTAAGCCAATATCTACAGGTTCATACGGGAACCCATAGAAGGTGTATCCGGCGTTAAAACGATAGGAATTTCGTTCATCTGCCTTTAAAATCAAGCTAAATACGGGCTCTACAAATACGTTGGAGAAGTTGACTCTGTTTTTAAAAGATGGCTCATCGTTAGGCTGTACTTCGGTTGTAATGAAATGCTGCGCATACCCCATCTTCACTCCGAAATCGATACCGAACGAAGGACCGTAAAACTTATCCCATCCTACTTTTGCAAAAGCTCCTCCAGTGTGCAATCCTCCAAAGATGGGTTGAGAAATTGCGAATTCATCCACAGTAAAATAGGAATACTTCACTCCCAATCCGACATTAAGGTGGAACGGGAAACTATACTGCTGGTAGGTATTCAGGGTAACGAGACCTTGCATGATGTCCCGAAACGGTTGATTGGAAGTAGCAACGGGCAATCCCAACTCTACATTCCATGTGTATTTGGGTTGGTATTCACCTTGCGCTCGTGCAGCAATACCAACGATCAGGAAGCTCAGTAGTATAAAACCTCTTTTCATAACCAATTAGAACAACGCTAAACTACCAATTAAATTTTAAGGATAGATGGGAAAATCTATATTCCCTGTTTGTCATGGTATAGAACAATTTCCTGAGTACTTTTGTTACCGTGAATATGGGCATCGTTTATATTATCCTGTCGGGAATTTGCTTTTTGATTGTAAATTTTTTCGTGAAAACGCTGGGGCCAGGACAGAGTAATATTTTGACGGATCACCTTAACTTACAGGAATATCCAGCTCATGAACTTGTTTTGGCGCGTTCTGTTGTGTCGTTCGTGATGAGCTACACCATTATTCGACGGAAGAAGCTTCCTGTTTTTGGCGTGAATAAAAAATGGCTATTGATTCGCGGCTTGGCAGGAACTGCTGCGCTCACCATTTTCTTCTACACGATGCACTATCTTCCACTTGCGGTAGCGCTCACGATACAATACCTCGCCCCTATTTTCACCATCATTTTTGCTATGATCCTGCTGAAAGAGCGCATTCGATGGATTCAATGGCCATTTATTGCACTGGCGTTTGGCGGGACTTTGCTTTTGGCATTTGGTAACAGCGATGGAAATGCTGAATTTGGCGGACTTTCTCCACTTTGGTTGGGGGCTGGAATGATTGCCGCTGTACTTTCGGGAGTTGCTTATGTAGCCATAATGAAGTTAAAACCAACCGATGCCCCCATCACGATTGTGATGTACTTCCCCATGATTGCCATTCCCTTCATGATTTTGTTGTGCTTGTTCGAGTTTACCGTTCCTCAAGGAATTGAATGGTTGTTCTTGTTAATCATCGGAATTTTTACGCAGTTCGCACAAATTACCATGACGCGCGCTTTGCACTCTGGGAACGCAGCCACTATTGTTCCATTTCAATATTTGGGCGCGATTTACGGCTTTCTCGTAGGGTATTTCATTTTCTTGGAGTCGTTGAGTAACACGCTGATTATGGGGATGATTCTCGTGTTAACGGGAGTCGTTGTGAATTCGGTTTTACGACAGAGAAGCTAGGGAGGATTAATTATCAATGATGAATGATGAGTTATGCTCCTTCGCAGAAGCCTTGCTTTGCTAAAGCTTAGCGAAAGCAAGCTTGCCAAGATACCGAGTTTTTTAGCCCTATCCCTACTAAGCGCTGTCGTTCTTCTCAAAAGTAAGCCGCTAAAATAGTTGTGCGCAGCGACTATTTTTTGATGAATCTCTTCTGATAAACACCTGTTTCTGTTGAGATTTTCAAGGTGTAAATACCATTGGGTAGGTCCGACACATCAATATTAAATACGTTGTCGTTAATTACCGAGCTCCTTACCTTTTCACCAAGAATGTTGGAAATCTCACAGTCATTCACTTGAGCATTCACCTTAACGGAAAGGCTGGATTCAGAAGGGTTTGGATAAATCTCAACATTCAGTTCCTCTTCCAAAACGCTCAATGGTAAACAATCGATACCTAATAAGTACGACCAAACATTTTTGTACAGCGGCTCTCCATTTCCATCCATTGGAACATTGGAATCATGCACAACTGATCCGTGATTGCTGAGCGTACCTGTAAAATCCGTACCTGAATAGAGATTGTGACTGGTTTCAAACGGACAATGATCACCGTCTATATTGGTCGAGTCACCAGCAACTCCTAGATTTTGCGTTGCTCCGTATTGCCACGCATAATCAGCTACTTGATCGTATAAATTGTTGAAGCAAAAATAAGCCGAATCTTGAGTTACATGTGGCAAATTTGTCCAACCGGCCACTTGAGAATATGTATGGCTATAGTCGTTTGGAGAGGCAAACATAATTACCCTTTGCACAGGACGATCTATCGCCATCACTGCAGCGTGTCCTCCTCCTTGCGAATGACCACTGAGTATTACTTGATTCCAATGAATACTGTCTCCCGTAAAGAATTGCGACCAATTTTGCATAGGATAATTTGTCTCCATATACTCTAAGAGTCGGATCAGACGATTTTGTATGCTGTTCACGCTGTCAACGTTTGTTTCAGGACTCAAATCCTCCCCTTCAATAATTTCTTTTCGGAATTTGTAGTGACAGTCTATATCATTGCTGTTTCCACATGCCGTTTGCGCTGATTGTCCATTAATATATTTCAGACTGAGAACATGAAAACCGTTGTTCGCTGCGTGCTTTGGAAAAAGAACGGATTGATATGGTGACGCAAACGTACCTACCATGTGAACCAGAAGTACATTTCTAGGTGTACAATTAGGATTGTAGAAAGTGTAATGCTGCGCCAGTTCAAAGGGGATATTTCCGTCTGTATCGCTTGCTCGAACTTGATCAATGATAATAGCATTGGTATCACATTGGGACAAAACGGTAGTCGAAAGCGCTAAAAATATAATTATCAGAAGGTTACTCATGTAGTAAAGATAGGGAATTGAAAATTATGAATTATGAGTTATGAATTATGAATATCGCACATTGAGCATTGCTTTCGCATAGCTTCTCATTCATAGCAAGTATTGCGGCGACTGACCTTCAGCGAAGCAAAAAGGAGCCTAGATGTGAATTATGGTTTTGACTTCAGGGTTAATTTGAAGGATTTAAATTGATTGTTGGAATCTTAAAGAAAATTGGCAATTATCATTCTACATATTTCGTACTTTGCTTTCGCTATGGAATCAACAATCAATCAAGGGAAAATTGCGCGGTTTGGAAACCTAGAGCTCTTAGCGCGGCAAGTGGTAGAAGGATTTATAACCGGATTGCACAAAAGTCCTTTTCACGGTTTCTCAGTGGAGTTTGCCGAGCATCGCTTGTACAACAAGGGAGAATCGACGCGACACATTGATTGGAAACTGTACGCTAGAACTGGCAAACTTTTCACGAAGAAGTATGAGGAGGAAACCAATCTTCGTTGTCAGATCGTGATTGATTGTTCTAGTTCCATGTTGTTCCCTGTGGGGGAAGATCAAACGAAATTGAGTTTTTCCGTGTACGCTGCGGCCTCTATTATTGAACTACTCAAGCGACAACGGGATGCTGTCGGACTTTCCTTGTTCACGGACCGTGTGGAAGTTCATACTCCAGCGAAATCATCTGTTCGGCACCATCGCTATTTGTACAGCGAAATGGAAAAGCACTTGAATCAGTATGAAAAGGCAAATCGTAAAACAACTTCTACGATTCAAACCTTGCACGATATTGCCGAGTTAACGCACAAGCGAAGTTTGGTGGTCATTTTTTCGGATTTATTGGATAACCCTGAGAAAACAGACGAATTCTTCCAAGCACTACAACATCTAAAACACAACAAACACGAGGTAATCGTTTTTCACACCATCGACAAACGAGCAGAACTCAACTTCGAACTCGAGAACCGTCCGTATAACATTATCGATATGGAGTCTGGAGAATCTATGAAACTCCAGCCCAACCAATTAAAAGAAGCGTACACTACTGCCGTTGGAAGTTATTTCCGTGAAATTGAAATGCGCTGCTCTGATTACGCTATTGATTTTATGCCGGCGGACATCAACGAAGGCTACAACCACGTTTTACTGCAGTATTTATTGAAGCGGCAGAAGATGTATTGAGGGGAAATGAAAGATGATGCTTCGACAAGCTCAGCAACCTAAAAAGATGAAAGACGCTGGACTTTGAGACACTATACACTAGACTTTTGCTCAACGGAAGTTTGAGTAAATACGCTTAAAAAACTATTTCTTTTCACGCTCATCACTCCAACTCAAAAACTGTCTACGGTTTGTGTGCTTCTTTCGTTAGGTCGAAAACGGATTTCACTGGAGAGAAGACCTCTTTTGGAATTTCTACGAATACCGTATTCCAGTAGTGCATACTGCCATTCCAAAGTCCGGGTAATTCTCGGTAGCGAATTGTTCCACCGTTATACGGTTTATTGACTAACAAGAATTTTGAGTCATCAACAAAGGCCTCTAGGTCCAATGGATTTCCGTGAATATCTGTTTTTGAAAGAGCAATGAATACTGGGTTGAAGTGACTGCTCTCCTCCACCAATTCGCTGTCTTCCTGCGCAATCTGAACCTTCTCTACAATTTGCTTAGATATGGTTCCATTATCCTCGATCCAAAAAGGACCTCCTCCGGGTGCCCCTTCATTAACTACCATTCCGCAAACTCTCGACGGACGTTTTGCCAACTTTTTCAATTGTTCCAAATCGCAATCCGCCTCTTCTTGCTCTGAAAGAAACTGATACTTATCGTTCAACTCAGCCAAACCTTCTTTGCTGAATTTGTTTAAAAGCAGTTTCATATCTGATTTGAACTCCAACAACATTCCTGCACAATACTTCCAAACACGTTGATTGAGATCTGCCTTGTTCGGGTGTTGCACATTGTCGATGTTTTTAATGAGAATGAGATCAGAGTCAATAGCGTTCAGATTCTTGAGCAAGGCGCCATGACCTGCTGGTCTTCTGAGCGGCACATCATTCACTTTGACAAGTTCGCCATTTGAATCAAAACAGAAAGCATCCGACTTTGGATCCTGATGCGAAAAGGAAACGGTCTCATCTAGATTAAATAGCTCCAGTTCTCTGAGACTCTCTAAAACTTGCTCTTCGAAGCCTTTTTGGATCGTATAATGCACGTTTCCGTTGACACCTAATAATTCTCTTGCTTGCTTCAGTTGTTCCTGAAACGGATTAACTACACCTGTATCAGTTATGTGAAAAGGAATTAAACCTTTGGGGATTTCTGCAAACTGCATCCCGTCTTTGCTAATCAGATATTCTGCTAAATAAACCAACTGAAGCGAATCGAACTTTTCACGTACCACGAGCGGTAATTCTTGGAACAAGGCCAACTCAGGAAGCTCTTTAAAAAAAGATCGAATGGCATCCGTCTCCTCCCCAGTTTCCACAAATTGAGTTATGTCTGAGAACATTCTTGAGCCCGAGCCCGAAGCTGGAATGAAAAACGACGCATCGCCTTTCCAATCTTCATACCTTCTAGAAAAGTGCTCTTTTTCATGCTCTGTAAGTCGAAGAATCCCCTTTCCAATCACGCAAGACCCCACTAATTTTACGGTATTCAAACCTCCTGAAATGTCGCTTTTTTGCTGTTCGATGGACGATTTATCGGATCTACTCATATCTTCGTGGAAGGATCTTACTCTTGATTTGTGTTTTTGGGCTTCGAATATATGAAATATAGATGGAACGCTAAGCAGCGGCATGGCGTTCATTCACCGTTTGTTTATGAACTTACGGATAAGTGTTTTCGTTCATCAATTAGCGATGCTTTCGTAGCTGACATGGAGGCTCTTAAAAAAAGACTTCAAGGAAACCAAAAGTCGATTGAAATAACGGATCACGGAGCTGGTTCAAAACGTATGGGGAATACGCGCACTGTACATCAATTGTACAAGAATAGCAGTAGCAAAGGGAAATACGGCAAAATGCTTTTCCAATTGATGCGGCATTATAAATTGACGTCTGCTTTGGAACTAGGAACTTCTGTAGGAATTGGCTCGGCCATTCTCTCTACCGGAAATCCTAAGGCTACTATTACCACCATTGAGGGCTGTCCAAACACGCGAAAAGAGGCATTGTCGAATTTTAAAGCATTGAAACGCACAAACATTCGTTCGTTGGAGGGGACATTCTCTGCTGTGGTCCCTACGCTTCCGAAAGAAACCTATGATCTCATTTTCATAGACGGTCACCATGATGGACCAGCAACACTCAATTATGTAGAAATGCTACTTCCACATGCTCATGCAGATACCTTTTTTATTTTGGATGATATTCGCTGGAGCGACTCCATGAAATTGGCTTGGGAGCAGCTAAAGAACGATGATCGTTTTCACGTCACCATAGATTTATTTAGGATGGGAATGATTCTCCTTCGTCCACAGCAAGAGAAGGAGCATTTTGACATTCTTCTTTAAAAAGTTGCCGTAAGTAAATCAAACATTTCAGGCGATTCACTAGCTGGCTGTGAAACGGCAATAAAAACACCATCCGGATGCTCGCTTCCTGCTCCTGACACGGAAGTTCCTGAAGAAGCAGGCTGAGTTGAGGGCTCTGCAGACGCCACAAGTACATCCATATCTTTGGCTCTTGTTGAAGGCAACTCTTGTGTTACCGATGGCACTTGCTTTGTTTCTTTCACTGGTTTCGCAGTTACTTCCGTGTTTTTCTTCTCATTTACTGAAGGAGCAACTTGAGCTACTTGTTCCGAAGAGTTTGTCCGTTCCAATTCCGTATTCGACTTCCAAAAAGGAATAAAAAGCAAAGCAACCAAGGCAATAGCCGCTATTTGAGCTAAAGGCTGACGGTGAATGGGCTTTTCTTTCGGAACAACTACTGCAAAAACTGAGTTGTACCAAACTGGAGCCGCTTTTGGGTACGTGGCATCAAACAATTCGTCCAAACGCTGCTTGGTTTCCGCTTTTGGTTTCGGATTTTCCCAAGTCATTTTTTCCATCCCAAGAAATACATCCTTCATTTGATTGTACTCCTCTTCCGAGGCACAATATGACTTCAATTCCTCGCGCTCAACATCTGTGAGTGCTTGAAAATCCTTTTCCATGATGGTATCGATCAAATCCTTTTTCATCTTACCTATTTAATACTGGGTTAAACGCCTCCAAGTCGGAAGCTAAATATTTTGTTGCATAGAACAGTCTTGATTTCACCGTTCCATCGCTAATTTCAAGTATTTCAGCGATTTCTTTAATTGACAATCCATCCAAATGGCGCAATCGGAAAACTTCACTGTGTTTGTCGTCCAAGTCCTCCAAACATTGTTGGAACCGTTCCCTGAATTGACTATCGGCCACCTCAGAAAGTACATTCGCTCCGTGATCTTCTACCGCGTAATTTTCGTCCAATCCATTCGAGGTATTCTTGCGAACCTCTTGCTTTTTGTATTCGTTCTTGCACATGTTATTGGCAACTGAATACAGCCACGTTTTGAAGGTTCTTTTCGGATCGAAGAGTTCTGGTTTTCGTATGATCTTGGCAAAGATATCGTGTACGAAATCTTCTGCCTTTTCACGGTCGCGCCAAAGCATACGCATGAAGTAGCCCAAAAGTGGACCTGAGTAGCGATGGTAGATTTCATCAAAAGCACGCTTGTCCCCTTTGGAGATAGCTACCATCAATGACTCGTCAGTCATTTCCTGATATCGCGGTTTTACTAGGCGCATTAATAACTTGATCTCAGCTTCTGCACTTGGTCGTACTTCTTACACTGAAGACTGACCTTGTCAATTGCTTTATCAATTTCTTTTACTTTTTGTTTTTCTTCTTTTTGGTCGTACACCTTTCGGAGCTGCAACAACATAGGCAGGTAGTTTGCAGACAACTGCTTGGACTTTTCATCCTCCGCCTCTTCAACAAGATGCTTCGTTAGCTCGGTATTCCATAACGCATCGTTTCGCTCGAAGTTATTGTAGACCTCCTGATGGTATTCAAAAACCAATCCTGTCACGTACAGGTTAGACTGTATCGGCAAGAAATACTCCTTAGGCGTAGTCATCGAAATACTAATAGGTTTCGAATCATTTAATTCACAGAAGGACTTTAAATAATCGACATCAATGACATCTTGCTCTGGAAATTTGAATCCGTCTTCTTCTAATAACGTTCGGTAGAAATCGCTCTGTAGAAAATCTAAGGAGATTAGGGTAACATCTTCTCGAACACCATCGGCTTGTTGCTTTTTGTAGGCGCTGTAGGTATCGTCGAACCCATGTGTAATCAATACACCCTGCTTCGGAACCGAAAGCAGCAAATCTTCAGCATATAACAAGGTATTTTCGTTCAAACGGCCGGAGCTCAACATCTTATCAATGTACAAATCGGCGCTATCCGCATCTCTTTTAATAATATTATACGCTGCCATTTGCGCGTGAACATCACTGTTATTCGGCATGATTTTCTCTGCTTGGCGAAGGTGTTCAACCCTTGTAACATCGTAATTACCCGCCGTATACGTGAAGTAATGATACTCGAAAGAATTGGGTGCGTTGGTTGCAAAATAACCTACAGCATCGTTCATTTCCTGTTGTTGTGCCGGAGAAGGCGAACGTTGTGTTGTTTGTTGCGTTGCTTGCTGTTTCGAGTAGGTAAATCCGTAGTTCGCTTCTTGATATCCCGGAGCCATTTGATAATCAGCTGGACTTGGCGATGCAGCATCTTCCATAACAGCAGATTCTGCTGGCATTTCCTCCGCCTCTGACTCAACGGATTCCGAGCGATAACTTGGAACTGGCTTCAACGAGCGCGTTTCTGTTTTCTTAAGTCTTCTTTGTTTGTCTGCTGATGCACCTTTCACTTTTTTGACCTCTTCAACGTCCGCATCAATCGACAGGGAATCCAATGAAATAGTCTCTTCCTCTTCTTTTTCTTCGGAAGTTGAATTAAACACGTTATTATTCAATTCAAGATGATTCGAATTCGTTGAGTTGTTTGTGGCAGGCACAGGAGATTCCTGCTGTGCAGCAACGCTAAACACACTGAAAATCAGAATATATATTTGCAAAAGTCTATACATACCTTTGGTCGGTTTGATATCTAGTACAACGGAACTAAAAATACGTTCAATTCTTTGAAAAAAAAATTTCTGTAGACCCTTCGACAAAGATGGTGCCATGAAAAATTGACCTCTTTTCTGTGGAATCCAATGAACTTTTACATCATTCTTGTGTACAGTTAAATGATCATCAAAACAACCAACTATGATTCGTGTATTTCTTTTAGTAACAAGTTTCGCACTTACCACTTCCCTCTTTGGGCAGAACGAGTTTTCCTTTGATCTAATGAATCAAATGGATGAAGACAAGAATTCACTTCTCTCTCCTACTTCCATCAAAGCGGCACTCGCTATGGCATACGAAGGAGCCAATTCAACCACGCAGAAAGAATTCGAAGATGTTTTGGGCTTTGATGAAGAAAACACCGAATTTTTAAACGAACTGAAACAATTGAAGGAGTCCGCTGAAATCAGTAACTCCGTTTGGATTCTAGATAATTACAAAGTTCTGCCATCGTACATTGAAACGGTGAAAGATCGTTTTGATGCTTCGCCTAGCTACACAGATTTCAAAAACGACTCAGAAGGTAGCGCAAACAAAATCAACGCTTGGATTGAAGAAAGCACCAATGGAATGATTAAAAACATGGTTACACCTGAAAGCGTAAAGGAGTTTAAAATGGCACTCGTTAATGCCATCTACTTCAAACAAGATTGGAAAGCTCCCTTCAAGAAAAGTGCCACCAAAAAGAAAGAGTTTACCAATTTAGACGGAACTGAAGTAAAGGTTGACATGATGCGCTCTAATTCGCGTTTCCGTGCCTTCGAGGGAAGCAAAGAAAAGGTAATTGAATTGCCTTACGATGATGATAAAACGTCTATGATCATTGTTCTTCCGAATAAAATGAAGGGCTATAAAATTGATGATGCATCCTTCACTTTGCTTAATGCGCAGTTGCAATGGCAACCCGTAAATCTTGAATTACCGAAATTTACCTTTGAAACTCCCACGTTTGAAGTAAAAGATATGCTGAAAGAATTGGGCATGAAACAAGCGTTTAGTAATTCTGCCGACTTCTCAGGGATGCGAGAAGAAAAAGATTTAAAAATCGGGACGGTTCAACATAAGGCAAAAATTATCGTGAATGAAGAAGGCACCGAGGCTGCGGCAGCAACAGTGGTTGGAATGGTGCAAACAACATCTATTTCAACGCGCCCTGTTCAAGTAATGCAATTTATCACCGACAAGCCTTTCTACTATTTCATTAAGGATAAAAAGACAGGAAGTCTCCTATTTATGGGGAAGATGACCACAATGGAGTAAGATAATTATTGTCGAGCGTGAAAGGGAATTCATTGGCAATATGTATATTTCCTTAAAAATCATCAGCATGCGCTACTTCACTTTTGCCCTACTCTTTACTCTTTTTTCGTGTAATCAAGAAGACACAGCCACTCCACCTAAGGATACACAGCAACAGAAGGAAATTTCTGAGACAGCTGAAACCAGCGAGACGGGAAACTCTAAAAATACAGAAGAAGCTCCAACAGAAGCACCATTACCTGAGCTGACAGAAGAGCAGGAAACCGCTGCTGCACCTAAAGAATTCGACGACATGGACTGGGCGGAGTTTCAAGAAAGTATGACGAAGGACTTCTCCTTTGTGATTATCATTTCAACCAAGAGTTATGACGCTGCTTTGAAAAGAGCCAAAGATGCCTCTGAAAAGTTGGGTTATCCTATTGACTTACGAGGGCTTCATGAAAACAAAGAAATCGGACTTTCGTTTTCTCGCGAGGTTTGTGAAGATGAGATTTGCGGCGGAGGACTCAGCTATCCAATTTACATTCCTAGAAGCGATTGGGGCGAGGAAAAATACGTTTCTATTGAATATTCAGACGCATTCGACGGATTCACAAAAGGATATTACATTGTTGTAGTCGCCAGCGGTGAAAAAGGCGCTCCAGTAGTAAAAGAGACACTTTCAAAAGCGAAAAAATTCTACAAAGACGCGTATACCAAGACGTGCGGCGTTTATATGGGATGTGGATGTTAGTCTAAGAACAAGTTCGTGCCGTTATTAGCAAGAGATTCGTAAGTTTAGAGAAACAACACTACTATGAAAACAACACTATTTCCATTTGCCTTTGTCGCTGTCGCTTTGATACTGGGTGCCTGCGGAGAAAAAACAGAAGAAAAGGATGGCGAAAGCACAAAAGAAAAGAAAGAGCAAGAGGCTCCTGAGAAGATACTCACAGCAATGAACGCAGCTGATTTTGAACCCATTCCAGCGAAATTACTGCACGATACTTGGCATGCTTGGGAAGGCAAGAAAGTTCAAGTTGTTGGATATCTAGGGCTGTTTTTTGACAAAGGAACCATTAACGGCACAACAACGAATTTGTTGGGCAACCCGGAAGACGAAAACGAATTGGTATACGTGAAACTGGCCGAGGAGGATGCAACGGAGTACGTTAAAAGTACACCGGTGATGATTGAGGGGACGATTGATGGACATTGGGGCTTCAATGGGAAATACAGCGTGAAGCTAATTGATGCAAAAGTGGTAAGAAACGGGGCTGAGCTTCCTAAAATTGGTACCATTGACCCTGAAAACTTAACAGCCCCAGTTTCTGCACAATCGCTTTACGACCACTACATCGGTTGGTTGGATAAAGAAATCACCGTAGTTGGAAATGCCAATGGTGTTACTACATCCACAACAAGTTATGGGGTTACCATACGTGTAGATTTGACGGATCCCAACTCAGCATTCACGAAATATGTTGGAGTGCGTGTAAAGGATGAATCGCATGCGCAATCTGCAAAAGAAAACGCCAATAAAACACGAAAATATCGAGGTAAGTTTGTCGGTGAATGTTTCAAATATGTTTGCTTAGAAGATGCCGTTGAGGTAAAGTAAGCTGTTTGTTCATCAATAAGTTTTCTAAAATTCATAAATTAAAAAAGGGCGACTTGCGTCGCCCTTTCCTTTGCTCAATACTGATTTACAGTTTGATCAATTTTGAGTGCGCCACCGTTTCATTTCCGACTTGAATACTCATGGTGTAAACACCTTCAGGCAAGAAGATTAAGTTGGCCTTCTGAGTACTGTGGTCAAAATCCAAATCAAATAGCGCCACTTGCTTCCCGGTCATATCGAATACAACCAAGGATGCTGTTTGTCCCTCTTCCACTGTGTATTCGAACGAAATTTCACCCGTTGTTGGATTTGGGAAAACTGTTAGTACCGTTTCGTCTACCTCGATTACACTTGCGTCGTCAATATTCTTTGGAGTCAAGGTAGCGTAATAATCGCGTGCTCCTGCTGCTCCAAAGTTGTACAATACTGATTTCGCTATGTTTCTGTAACGTGAGTCGCTTTGTGAAATGATATCCAACGCATCCAAATCACGCGCTGCCAAAGCATCCGTTTCAGTTAGCATTGCTGAGGCAATGACAATACGATTTGTTTCCTCATCACTAGACGGAAGAATGGTCGCTAGAACGGCTGTAGCCGCAGTAACATCATCTTTCAATGTCGCGTAAGCGAAATCAAACCATAGTGCTTCATTTCCAGTCAACACTCCGGAGTTCGATACTGTTTCGTAGAACAATTCAAACTCTGTAGATCCAGCTTCATGCAAATTGTGCAACACATATTCTAGTTGATATGCCGAAGCGTGCTGAACCTCAGTTTCGAAATCATTTGTCAATCCGTTGTTGATCATGATTCCTTGTGCTCCTTCTGACAAATCATCACAAATTTCCATGTATCCATTGCTTGAGTTCGCTAGGTCAATCTGATGACCACAAGAAGCCGTTGAATTCACATTGTTTCCAGAAATACTAACGCCACCAGTCACAAAACTTACGCCGAAGTTTCCAAATGAAGTCACAGGGTTGGTTGAAGCAATATCAGCTATCACTCCCAAACCATTGTTTGTAATGAACGAGTTTCTTCCCGCTCCCAAAGCTGGCGATGGACTGGAACCAATGTTCCCTACTGTATTTACCAACTGTACTCCGTAAGAAGAATAGTTATACATATAGTTATTTAGAATCACCGGCAGATTGCTAGCCGCTCCCCCTGTTCCTTCAAGGTACATGGCTGTATTCGTTTCCATAATACAGTTCGAAGCAATTTTGTTCGAATATGCAGAAGTCAAATCTGTGTAATAACCAATTCCTACTGCATTTCCGTTACTTTGCCATTCCATGTTAATAGCGTTACATGTTGCCTCCACATCGCGCAATCTCTCCATATAAATTCCGTAGAACTGACAATTGGTGATTTCGTTATCCGTGATGTGGATATTGTCTGCCCCATGCGTTTGGACACCTGTTTCAAAGCCCTCCACGTGATTTTCTTTGATATCGTAGGAACGACCTCTGTCGACATAAATCGCTGAATTGTTTCCTGCCCAAGCAGTTGCAAGATGCTGTGATGTGTTCACAATTTCGTTGCCACTTACTAATACATTATCGCAATTCAACATGGCAATTTGATGCTCAAAACCGCTGAATTCGCTCGATACTTCAATTTCGTTTGACTCTATTGTTGCATTTCGATCCGCATCGAGATGGATACTTCTGAACGTGTTCGTAAAGTGGTTCGAGTTCGCATCCAAACTAGTACATGAGAAAGACTCAATTCCTGTAAAATCTACAGTAGTGAAGTCGGGCGCTACAAAATCGTTCTGAGCAATCGACTCTGAATAGATAACATTACGTCCTCTCACACCGAAAAACTCGCCCGGAAAACCAGGTGAACATTCAAATCCTGAGAAATTAGGAGCAATATCATCCAAAAGAAAGGTGTTCCCGCTAATGCTGCGTAAGAACGTTGTGCTTTCGTTATTCACTCCCACTTTACAGTTCGAGAATAGATTGTTCGTTACACGTAAGTCAATACGTTGAATCTCTGTCGAGTTCAGAGCAATCTGCGCATTTTTGAAGGTACATTCGTTTACAATTCCGGTTGGCAATGCTCCTTGTGGTCCTTCATAGAAAGATAGTCCTCTCCAAACACCGTTGTAATCACACGGACGAAGTACTGAGTTATTCGCTCTTAGCTGTGCTCCATTTGTAAAGTCGATTCCGGCACATTCACCGAAAACGATATCAACATTTGTCAAATCTAACGTTGCATTATCTACCACAACAATCATATTGTCAGGAACAAAATAATGTCCTTCCCAAACTTCATCAGAAGTAATGAGCGGTGTGGTTACAGTAGTAAATGTTGTGTTGATAGCTCCGCCATTTCCAAAGTTGAACATGTTCGTTCCAGCTGGATAAACATAGTTTCCTGAAACAATGGCATTGTTGAACGTTACGCCATTACTTCCTACCAAATTGTAGGTTTCGTTGTTTTCAACACACAAAGTAATCGGTGTTGGACAATCGGTAATGGTAATCGTTTCGAAGACTACGCCCGTGTTCGCGTTAACCACTTCAATATCAAGCGTGTCACAGGTACACAATGACTGATTGGACAAATTGAACGTTACGGATGTGTAATTGGAAATAGAATAATCAAATCCGTCAATTTGATCTGGCATAATGGTTACAAAACCATTCGTTGTAATGTTTGGCACCAAACCTGTGGAGAAATCTATAACAGACGGCGTCATGTTGATCGGCAATGGGTTATCAGGTGTTGGTAACACGAACAAATCGGTGTGCCTACCTTTTGTGAAATACAAGTTGCCATCATAGCAGCTTTGCATTCGAGAGAGCGAATTAAACTCCCACAAATTGGTGTAATCTGCGGCGCTCCAAGTATTTCCTGCTCCGGTATTTGTGTTGTAGGTATTCGCTGTATTGGCTTGTTGTACCTGAATTCTTGCCGGGTGATCACTGTTTACGGTTTGAGTTAGGTCAATTTGAACCAAATACGTTAAGTTTTGTGTACTTCCGGCGACATAACCTCCTCCGCAGATGTAGAGATAGTCACCACTTGGACTGTATTCAAGACCCGAAATTTTTCGTTCAAAATTCTTCAGCCAGTCAAAATTAGTTCCTGGGCTGGCGTCGAAGTCAACAGGTTGATGATACAATCCTGTTAACGGAGTAGGTGGAGCTGTGAATTCTAGCTCCAAGTCACTGATGGTAATCGTATTGGGTGCGGCAGCTAAATTGGCAGGATCAAACAGGTAGATCTGTTGTTCGTCATCATTTTGCGTTCGCGCCATCACGGCAAGACTGTTCTCTGTTGGTGAAAGTTCAATTGGACTTCCAGCCACCATTAGGTACCAAGAGTAACCTGTTACCATGCTTGAACTTCCTGAGTAGATGATTTCATCTGTGTTGGATACGGTAAATCGGTCAATGTAGAAAGTATTGCTAATAGTAGACGATCCAGGAGCCTGAACTCTTCGCTGAATATAAATATCATGATCTCCCCCAACAACAACCGAGGTTCTAGAAGTAGCTTTTCCGGGGAAATACACGTGCGTATTACCGTTTTCCGTAAGAATGATGTCTTGAATCGGATTCCCAAAAGCGTCATCTACATAATCAGCAGACGTGCTATTTACCGTAATTAAAGAGTAGGCTAAATTCGAAGCCTGATATCCCGGGTGACCCGATGGGTACAATGCTGGAGCCATATTGTATACGACAAACCATTGATTTGGATAACCAGGTCTGCGTACAATTTGTACTTCGTCATCACCAACGCTAGCATTCATGTCACCTCCGGGAAGCGGCAAATACGTTCCTGCTGGAGTATAAATCTGAAGTGCTGCGGTAGCCGCATTGAAATCACCATTGTGAAGCGTAAAAAACACAAGCTCGTTACATCCGTTCACACCCGCTTGTGTAGGGCCGGGATTGTTACTCGCCGAACTTGGAATGTTGATTGCCGTGGGCGTTCCCGCGGTCCAATCCACAAATTGATGTGGTGTGGTAGAAACATTGTCGATAGTTGGTCCCGATTGCGGGAACCCAGTTACTAACGGCCAAACGGGAAGTTGCCCGAAAGCCGTCGTGACAGCGCATAACACTGCCAGTAAAGGTAAAATTGTCCTTTTCATAATGAAATAGAGATTAATTGTGCCTACTCTTTTCACAGCTTTTCGGCATCCGCTTGCAGCAATAAAAGTGTTAGCGAAGATTAGTGGTTGAAGGCTAAGAGCGCTAGCGGTTACTACAACTCAAGAATAGCAATAATAATGGACACATCCCAGTATTCACGGGCAATTCAGGCACATATACAAAATTTTCAGTAGAAGTAACATTCAGATACAGTATAAATTTGATGGGTACTGATAATCAGAAGAAACGCGGTGGAATTTAAAACAAAAAAAAGCGTCTAAATTTCTTTAAACGCCCTTCGAATTGTGTGGTATAGATAGTTAGTTAGTCTTTTGAATCATGGGGACAACGAATGTTCCGTACACTTCGCCCTCGTCACATACGATTTCACCTTCGAGCTTTACTTTTTGACCTTGCTCGTTTTTTTCATCTGTGCGTTTCATGTTCATAATTTGGCAAGTACAGCCCTGCGCAGAGTATTGATCAGATTCTAGGTCCGCCATGTAAATATTTCCTACCATTTTCTTTGGATTGGTTTCTGCGGTTGTAAACTTCAAAGTCCAATCTCCCAAGGTACAGGTAATTCCATCGGTTATTTCTGTTTTTCCTTTTGACATGCCTGTACCAAACTCCCCTTCCTCAGATTCCAAGGAAATGAAATAATCAGCCTTTCCTAAGTCTTCCTCCTTTGATGTGTTTTCAGAGGCATCATCCGGCTCCTTCCCATCTAAATCCTTCACTTCATCTTGCTTTGTACCTTTTTCAACTTCATTTTTTGATGGATCTGTTTTTTCTCCGTTTGCTTCTTCATTTCCACAGGAGAACAGGAATACGCTGAGTAAAAGTATGGTTGCAGTAAAGTGAGTCGTTTTCATGATTGCCAATTTTGGTTCGATTACAATCTAGCAATTTTTGAAGAAATAGTTGGTTGAATCAGCCGAGTTATGCACAATATCATGCAGAAGGCGCTTTCGATTCCTCAAAAGCGCCTTCTTTTAATTTAGTGGTAGGAAAATATTGTCTATTCGTTCATTTTAAGCGTTTTACGCACCGAAGAATCGTTCAAATCAAACATCAACTTCTTGTTGCCAAACGCTTTATTGAGCGTCTTTTGGAATTCCATATCACTTAATGTAAATGATTCATAATTGGGTAGGTACTCCTCCACCGCTCCGCGGAACGCAATGGCAGAAATCACCTCTTCCTTGCCATCTACCTCTGTTGTAAAATACAGCACATCAGTAGTTGTATTGGCAGATTCACCATTTGAGTGGAACGACTCTTTCACGTAGATATTTGCATCCGAGTGTTCGATCCAGAAAAATACTTCTTTGGGAGCAGGATACTGGATTTCTTTGGTGCCATCGGCGTACTCTACCACGAGTTCTTTTCCAAAATTTGGAGAATGCGGGTCACGATCCACCAAAGGCTTTTTGGAAATCTCATAATCGCTGTGTACTTCGTCAAAAGAGGCGAGCAATTCCGACCGTCCTACAGTATCTGTTACGACGCCGCTGCCTAAATTCATACCGAAAGGATATTGTGCCTCTTCTATTTTTTCGTTCAAAGCAGGATAGATCACCTCTCGCTCTTTTTCCCAAGTTCTCAAATCCACTGGTTCCTCACCAAGATTGAAAAAACCAAAGCGCATGGCATCTGCCGGGAAGTACGTCAACTTTAAATCATAGCGCCACTTACCGAATTTACTGCCATCATACATCTCTTTTTGTTTTAATGCTGTTGATCGCATATCCGTCCACAGTGAGTTCGGTGAATCTGAAAGTAACACATCAGATGTTTTGTCGTCAAGCTCTCGAACGTACGAAAAGCCGTCAAATGAGAGTAAGTCCTCTGCGTTCACACTTAGAACGGGTTCATAGACACCGTTTAGCAATTTATAGTAAAACACGCGTGAGGCATTATCTCGACTGGGCTTCTCACCTTCTTCATACGTAATCACGATTCGATCTATGTCCTCTAGCATCACATAGGTTGTATCTGGTGCTTGATAGATAAACGATTGTTGCCCCGTTTCAGGATCGGTGTGAATTAATGGCTTCCCAAAGTTTTCGGATTCAGGATCTTCATCTTTTAAAGGAACGGTACCCGGCTGACCAACATAGGCCGCTACATTTTGTTGGTCTTTTTCTGAGAGCTTTTCATAGAGGTCGGGATTCATTCCTTCCAATTCCATGTACCCCAAGTAATATGAGTTGGAGCGCACTAGTGATACAAAACTGAAGGGATCATTATCATCGAATAAGGAATGATGGTTTTGGTTATTGTCAATTACAAGAGCATTTTGCGCGAATGTGGTTAGTGACGCAAACAAGCTAAAAATAAGGATAGATACTTTTTGCATAATACAGAAGATTTTTGGTTTCTAAAGGGAGATGTCACGAATGCAAAAAGGTTAGCAACATTTTTGAAATAAAATGCGAAAAAGTGACAAATAAAATCTTTATATATTGATTTACAGTACTTTAAAATTGTTTTTAATGTGTAAATAAAATCATCTTTCTAGTAGATTAGCAATGAAAACACGTAGTTCATCTGAATTTTTGAGCACAAGTTTTTCGTATATTTCAGCTCCAAACTTAATCACGAATATGGAGGAGCAAAAGAACCTTTCCCAACTGAGTCCTGAAGAAATTCGCGTGTTGGGCGCATTGATTGAAAAAAGCAAAACTACACCCGATTATTACCCGATGACCTTGAACGGTTTGGTAACTGCCTGCAATCAGAAATCTTCACGAAACCCAGTGGTTCAATACGATAGCGAAACCGTTGTCCACGCACTAGACAGCCTCCGTAAGAAAGAACTCGCTGCAAAAGTTATTGGTGATGGAAGAACGACAAAATACCGACATACCCTATCTGTAAAACATTCCTTGGATCCTGCAGAACTAACTATTCTTGGACTTTTGTTCCTACGTGGTCCCTTGACGGGCGGTGATATTAACTCTATGTCAGGAAGAATGTTTGACTTTGAAGGGTTGGACGAGGTACAGAGCACGATTCAACAACTTATGGAGTACGAACCTCCATTTGTACAGTATTTGCCCAAAATGACCGGGCAAAAGGAAGCTCGATTGGTGCATTTATTTGCAGAGGTCCCATCAGTAGAAGAATTAGCGGCTTCCAACCCTGCTGAAAACGGTAGTAATTCCCCAAAAACGGCAGAATTGGAAGATCGCGTTGCGGCTCTTGAAAGGCAGCTTTCTGAATTACAGACAGCCTTCGATGCTTTGATGCGGGAATTAAGTTGAGTCGTACTGATTACTCCTCCTCCACCAAAAAGCCCATTTTGCCCATTTGGTAATCGCGCATGGCCTCCATAATTTGCGTTTGCGTATTCATTACGAAAGGTCCGTATTGCGTCACGGGCTCTTCGATAGGTTTTCCTGCGAGAACGAGGAATTGAGCGTCTGAGAGCGCTTCAACCTCCACGGATGTACCGTCCATGTCAAAAACAATCAACGATTCCGGATCAACAACACCATGACCGGTAATGCGTACATCACCTTTTATAATGTAGATGCTCGCGTTAAATGCTTCGGGAATATCAAATATTTCCTTCGTGCCTTTGCTTAAGGTTCCCCAGAGTAAAAGCAGCTCGCTTTGCCCTGTAAACGCTCCTTTATTTCCTTGATATTCACCGGAAATTAATTTCACAGTCGCTTGTTCCGTATCTACAACCCTAGGAATTGCTGATTCTGAAACATGTTTGTACTCAGGTTCCACCATTTTTCTGTTAGCCGGTGAGTTGATCCACAATTGGATAATTTCCTGCGTCCCGTTGTTGTCGATTAAATGCTGAGTAGGACGTTCGCTATGAATAATTCCGGCACCTGAATGAATCCACTGGACCTCGCCCGCTTTCGCAACTTGATTGTTTCCGCGGCTGTCCTGATGGTTGACTTCGCCCTCTACCACGAAAGTTACGGGTGAAAATCCTCGGTGAGGGTGTGGACCGACGCCTTGTGCTTTTGCTGGTCTATCGTTCTTCGGTGTAACACGTGCGTGATGCAACAATAAAAACGGATCCACTTGCTCTACCTTATTCGTAGGCAATGCTTGCTTGACAGGAAATCCACCCATATCGACCTCCTCTGCTGGTAATATATATTTGATTGACTTGATCATACCTCTTTGTTTTGTTTGGTACTCAATCAAAAGTACAAATTATATTTACCATGGTATTTATTTTAAATGTTAATAATTGCTACTAGGAAAATATTGAATCTATATAACAGATGAGAATCAGCAAATTATCCATTCTAAGCTCTTAATTTGATCAAAGGTTAAAAATTAAACTACTTCTCGCATCTATTTTCAACTTCCCTTAGATGACAGAATGTTCGCTCCATAAAATTGAAAAGTATTTAACCAAAAAGAGCCCCTTTCGAGGCTCTTGGAAACTAAATTTTATTTCAATTTACTGTTCGTCAGTTCCAATAATCATAGGAGATTTACCATCCGTAATAATGACCTTTGCATTAGGCGAAGAAGATAGATTTTGCATTACCTCAAGGCTTCTCCATCTGATTGCACTCTCGCTCAATCCTTCTGCTAAGATACGCTGTGCGTCCGCGGTACCTTGTGCCTCAATTTTCTTGCGTTCTGCTTCCAACTTCTCACGCTGCAAAACGAACTCCATTCGCTGTGCCTCCTGCTCCGCTTCCAGTTTATCCTCAATGGCATCGTAAAGTCCATTCGGTAGACTAATACTTTTCATCAGCACGGATTCGATGACAAACCCACGGTCCAAAAGCAAACTATCCATGTGATGCAGAATCGATGCTTCTATCTCGCTTCGTTTTCCTGAGTGCATGTCTTTTGCGTAAAATTGTGCGCAAATATCCGCCGAAGCCGATCTGAACACGCTCAAAATCATCACATCCTCGTAGTTCCTTCCAATTTCTTCAATAATGGTTGGTACGTCATCTTTTTGAATGTGGTACAAAATGGAGATTTCGGCATTTACGTTCAATCCTTCTTTTGATGGTAAGTTCAGCTGAACTTCTTTGTTTACGGTTCGAATGGGAACACGGATATAATTAACATTGGCTCCAACTCGATATCGTCCGGGTGAATACACTTTGTCATCCATCACTCCACGATTTACCTTCACCCCTACTTCTCCGGGGCCTATCGTTACACAGCTCGTTGCCAATAAAGCAACCACTGCAATTGCAATTGCATAAAATTTCTTTTTCATAATCTTTCTTGTTGTTAATTAATATTTGTTAAGCAGGGTTTACTGCAGTTGAGTGTAGGATTAACAACGCGGCGGATATACTTCGGGTTCTTTACAATGCGAATTGATTGAAAAGCTATAGTGAAATGACGCGGATGAAACGAAAATAGGCATATTTCTCGTTTCCCGGGAGAAATACACTTGAATCGTATTCAAATGCTCATTTTCTGATTCTTCTTCTTGACTGGAAGACTCATACTCGATTTGCTCCTCAAGATTTTCTTTGATCCTGTCTTCTGTAGTTAAAGAGAATTCTATACTGTTCCAGGCTATGAGGCTGGTTAAAATTGTAAAAATGAATAGAATCCAATGCTGACGCATACGCGGTTCGATTGTTTTGAGTTAACAGAAATTTAACAAAAATCTTGCCACGAATAACGCTATTAAGAAATTTTAAGAAGCGAGTGTGTATCCGTGTGCTGCAAGATGAACAAAACCACCCAAACAGACATCTTTCGATAAAGTTTCTATCAATCCATTTAATGTCTAATTTTAAGGCAAACTTGATCGAATGAACATCCTCGGAACTGAAATAAGGCCCGGAAGAAATTATCAATTGTCCATTGACATTGCTCATTTACACACACGCACGAAGATTGATATTCCTGTAATTATCCGTCGTGCTCGGAAGTCGGGACCGTGTGTTCTCATTACCGCCGGGATTCATGGAGACGAAGTGAATGGGGTGGAAATTGTCCGTCAACTTATCGCGAACAAGTACAATGTACCGGAGGCGGGCACAATCATTTGTGTTCCAGTAATTAATCCGTTTGGTTTTATTATGAGAACGCGTGAGTTTCCCGATGGACGAGACTTGAACCGCGTGTTTCCTGGGGCCTTGAAAGGATCGCTGGCAAGTCGTGTGGCGCATGAACTGATGACGAAGATTGTTCCTCACGCAGATTATTGTATCGATTACCACACTGGAGGCGCAGCTCGCTTCAACTACTCTCAGTTACGGATATCAAATGAAAACCCGGAACTGTTAAAGGTTGCCAAAGCCTTTGGAGCACCATTTATCAAGTATTCCAGCTATCGTGAGAAATCCTATCGTGAATCTGCGACCAAGCTTGGTAAGCAAGTTTTACTTTTCGAAGGCGGTAAAGCACTCCATTTCGACAGAGAGGTAACGCGCTCGGGAGTAGATGGCACCTTAAACGTGCTTCATTATTTGGGAATGCGATCGAGCCCGGCGAAACTAGAGAAGTTAGACAAAAGGGAACCCGTAATTTTCTCAGAATCCACATGGGTGCGGTCGAAACATTCCGGGATGTACCGATCCTTAATGCGAAACGGACGAAAAGTGCACAAAGGAGATATCGTTGGAACCATAACCGATCCGTATGGAGCGTTTGAAAGGAAAGTAAAGGCAACGGCAGATGGATATATTATTTGTTTGAATCACTCCCCAATTGTGACTTTGGGCGATGCATTGTTGCATATTGCGATGGTGGATGAATCTTGAAACAGGTGAACACGGAATGCATACCTGAAGACTCTGAATAATTATTTTTTTTCAAGTTGCCATTTCGCTTGTTCGCCAAATGGCGAACAATAGACAACTATAGCTTTAGATAGGAACGCTTAAATATTTTACTATCAACCCTTTAATTAAACCTAACTCTTCTTTCCTCCACTAGGCTTTCCTCCGCTTTTACCTTTCTGTCCACCCGGTTTTTTCTTTCCGTAATACCGTTTCTTTCCTTTCCGATTTCGATTCCGATTTCCGGAATTTGAACTACCGACTTTCCATTCGGGACCGGGTCCAAACTCTTCTGCGGGCTGTTCTTTGGGAATTTCCGATTCAATCAATCGCTCAATACGCCGGATCTTTGGCATGTCCTTTTGATTGATCAATGTTACCGCCTCTCCTTTCGTGTTGGCACGCGCCGTTCTACCGATACGATGCACATAATCTTCTGCGTCCGACGGAGCATCATAATTGATCACCATGTTGATTTCCTTGATGTCAATTCCTCGACTCATAACATCTGTTGCCACCAAAATTCGAATGCGCTTAGAGCGAAAACCGCGCAGTACCTCTTCCCTTTCCGATTGCTCTAGATTGGACGAAATACCTTTTGCTGGCAGCTTCGCACGGTTCAACGATCGCGTAATAGAACTCACTTTTGCCTTGGCCGAGGTAAATATGAGGATACTCGTATACTCTTCGCGCTCACGGATCAATTTACAAAGCACCTTGTCTTTTTGTTCATCGAATGTCAGAATTGCTCTTTGCGTCACGCCGGCAGCCGGTTTAGAAATGGACAAACTAACCTCCAGCGGATTTTTCTGAATGGATTTCGCTAATTGTCGAATGTTATTCGGCATCGTTGCACTAAACATCAAAGTTTGACGATCCTTCGGTAACTTGCTTATGATCGATTTCAAATCATCAATGAAGCCCATATCGAGCATGCGATCTGCTTCATCTAAAACCAAGTGCTTTACCGAATCGAACTTAACGTACCCCAACTTCAAATGTGATAGCAGTTTACCTGGAGTCGCAACAATGATGTCCGTTCCTACCGTAAGCGCTTCCTTCTCTTCCGCCCATTCTTTTCCACCGCCACCGCCATAAATAGCCTTAGAACCCACAGAAACAAAATACGACAAACCTTGAATTTGCTGTTCAATTTGAATGGCCAACTCGCGCGTTGGAACAATAATCAGCGTATCAATGGTAGTATCTTCCTTTCCGGTAATCTTGTTCAAGATAGGCAAAACAAAAGCGGCTGTTTTACCGGTTCCTGTTTGCGCACAAGCAATTAAATCTTTGTTTTCCAATATGATAGGAATGGCTTTTTCCTGAATTGGCGTAGCAGTTTCGAAGTTCATGTAAGAGAGTGCCTCCAACATGTTTTCGTTCAAGTTGAGTTCTTTGAATGTCATTGTGCGTGAAGATACGCAATCCCTTTGCGAACCACAAAGTGAGAATAGAGAAGTATTGAAGATAAGTCTGTTAGGAATTACCCTTTTGCCCAACAGGATTTTTCCTGTTTACAGAAAATTCTCATTGTTAGGTGGAATGGTGGTTGTAGATTGGGAGGAAATTTAAAAACTATTCATTATGAGTATCATATTATTCAGCAAGCCTAAAAACGAATTAGGAATTCGATCAGCCGAATCGCAACCGATAGAACCTGTCGAGGATGCATTAGATTGGTTAGGTGACTTTAGAAATGACCCCGGAGTACTTTTTGATGTTACTAGCGGAGCGCCGCAGGTAGTTCACGGGTTTAGTTTTCGAGTTGATCATGTCAATGAAATCATTACAGGACTTAACCCTGATGACCATGAAGTCCATCTAGGAGTAGCCAAACGACCTGATGGCTCACATACCTTAGTATTAGGGGCAGTCGAAGTCACAAAAGATGGAGACGGAGTAGTTTCGCGAAGAGAATTTCTTTACAACGAAAATACAAGAAGAATATTTGATTACTGTGATCCCTGCCCTCCGGCTTGTCCCGATAGTATAAAAAATGTTTAATAAAATAACTTTTAGTACCTTGTCGCTATGCCGATAAGGTACTATCCATTTATCACTATTCTTTGCTTGACAGCTTTTATCGGGGTTATAAACTTTAAGTATTTAAAACCTCATTTGAAAACCTTAGTTCTGCTTGTAATTTTCAACCTTGCCGGAGATACATTAGGAAGATGGATGAGTGTATCAGTGGGGTCTAATAATCCCGTATTTCATTTTCAGTTACCAGGACATGTAGTTTTTTATTGGATTATCTATCACCAAGTTTTTCGTCTAAATGTTAGGTGGCACTTATTATTTCTTATGAGCTTGATCTTCACTCTTTACAATAGTCTTTTTATTCAATCCATTTGGATATTCCCATCATTTGGAATTCTTCCACTAGCGATAATTATTGTAGTTATTTCTTTACGCGGTTTTCTCCTACTTACTAGAAGTAAAAATTTGACTCCATTAGCAGTGAGATCCGAGTTTTGGTTTTTATTCGGAAATCTTATGTTTTTCAGTACCACATTTTTCTCTTTTGGTATGATTAATTTCATTCATTCAAAGTTTCCCGCATGGCTAATCTGGACAATTTATACTTGTAACCTATTATTGTATTCTTGCTATTTGATCTCAATTCTTGTAGGGTCAAGTCTCTTAAAATATGGAAAGTAATTACCAAATATCTTTGATTGCTGGAACTCTACTCTTCGCCCTCCTCACGGTATTCATCATCTTCTTCATCCTCCTCTACCGCCGCACCCGCGTCAAACTTCATTGGGAGCGCGAACGCATCAAACAAGAGCTCCTTCGAGTAGAAAACGAAGTAAAAGAGCAAACACTCATCAATGTTTCAAGGGAGTTGCACGATAATTTCGGTCAGGTGGCGGCGTTGATAAAAATCAATTTGAATTTAATTTCCAAAACATTGAAGGGCGATGAACTGGAACAAGCCAAAGAGTCGCTCGTTTTGATCCAACAGCTGCTCACCGACATCAAATCCTTATCCGCAAGCTTGAACGGAGAGCGTTTGAAAGAAATTGGCTGGATACAAGCGGTGGCGGACGATATAAAACGTGTCAACGCGATAGGAGAGCTAAAAATTGAATTCGAAGCTGCGGGGCGATCCAAGTTATCTACGGAGAAGCAAGTCGTTTTCTATCGAATTACGCAAGAAATTCTCAGCAACATGCTCAAACACGCCAAAGCATACACCGCTCAAATAAAAGTGAACTGTAATGACCACGTGATCCTCTACTACTCAGATAATGGCGTAGGATTTGATGAAAACAAAATCGTTCCCGGTCAAGGACTCGACAACATTCGACAGCGTTGCGAATTAATCGGAGCTTCAGTAGAAATTTCCGGTAAACCAGCACAAGGAACCCAAATCACACTGAAAATTAAAAATGATGGAAGCTAAAACAATCAATATTGCCGTGGTGGATGACCACCAGTTGTTTCGCAAGGGACTCATCAAACTCATTCATTCACTGAGCGATTCCTACAAGGTCGTATTTGAAGCCTCGAACGGTGAAGATTTCCTCTCAAGAATGGACAACTTTGATCAGTTAACCATGATCATTGTTGATATTGATATGCCCGTTATGAATGGTTATGAGCTGGCGGAGGCACTAATGAAAAAACATCCCGACCTTCCCGTTTTAGCACTTACGATGCATGGCGACAACGAAATGTCCATCATTCGAATGATCAAATCCGGAGTAAAAGGGTATTTGAGCAAAGACATTGAACCAGATGAGCTAAAAAGCGCTATTGAGACGGTTTCCTCCGGCGTTTTTCATTTTAATCAGGCTTTGTCCGGGAAACTCCTCAATATGGTCATAACCGATAACGAAAGCAAGAAAGAATTATTCAACGACCGCGAATTGGAATTCTTGCGTCTGTGCTGCTCAGAATTGACCTACAAAGAGATTGCGGACAAGATGTTTCTAAGTCCAAAAACAATCGACGGTTATCGTGCTGCTCTTTTCGAGCGTTTCGAAGCAAAATCTCGAGTGGGCTTGGTGCTTCTCGCCATTAAAAATCGTTGGGTTAATTTGAACGAACTTCCGTAAATGAGAAAGAGCCACACTTGGCGGCCCTTCCCTTTTTCAGAAAATAGTGATTCCTTAGGAATCTGTAGCTCATGGCTACTTTATGACATCATGGTTAGTGATGCATGACATTGTACGCCGTTACTGGCTTTTTTTTGATTGATCTCTAAAAGAAAGTTGCTGTTGCTTTCTATGGTGAAACTAGAGACTACACGGACGCTTTTCGTGCACTTTGACACGAAGCCAACATTTTATGTCATGAAATAGAAAAAGAATGAAGGATGAAAAAAGTGTAGGACTAGAGGATGTTTAACGTCTTTGTGATATCCTTGTAACTATCACTAATAGGAATAGAGTGACCTCCCTTCAGAATTACCGTATCCTCGCCCAAAATTATTTGTTCGATCATAGCTTTCTGAGCCAAGAATTTACGATGTGTGCGAATAAAACCGTGCGGGCTCAACAATTGCTCCATTTGCTTGAGCGACTTCATTACCACATACTTTGTATCATCGCAATAAAGTGTACAGTAGCGCTCATCAACCTCCACATAAGCGATATCCTTTAACCAAACCTTGTTGAGCGCTCCCTTCTTTTTGATAAAAAGATGATCTTCTGCCATCACAGCGGCGTTTTCGCTGGATTCCAATGCGTCCTCATCATCGTAATATTTTTCCACGGCCATTTCGAGAGAATATAGCAACTCAAGTTCATTAAACGGCTTCAGGAGGAAAGCGAAGGGCTTGGTTAGTTTGGCGCGATCAAAAATACTTCTATCCTTAGAGCTTGTTAAAAAAACAAAGGGTTTGGAAAGGTTGGGTTGTGCGTTTAGTGATTCGGCAAAGGCAATTCCGTCGGGAGTATCACCGAGGTAAACGTCAACAATGGCAATATCAAAAGGAGTATCGTGCATGCGCTCGAATGCTTCTTTCAAATCTCGGGCGATTGCCGCTACTTCAAAGCCATTGGACTCTAACGATGGAATCAGCACATCACTTTCTTCTGGACGATCCTCAATTACTAAAACGCGAACATTTGCCATAACTATGCTTTTTCAAATCGGAGAATTACCGTGGTTCCGGCGCCTTCTTCACTTTCAATGTGAAAACTACCATTATTTTTCGACATGAACGAAGCGCACAAGCGCACTCCTAGCCCTGTTCCCGATCGCTCTTCCCCACTTTCTTTGGAAACTTGAGAACTTTGATCTATTACCATCGCCAATTGTTCAGATGTCATTCCCGGACCGCTATCTTTTATTCGAAGAGCGATTTGATTCCCCTCGACTTTCGCAGAAATGTCAAGACTGCCGTTCTCAGGAGTAAACTTTATAGCGTTGTCCAAAACATTGCGCAATACAATTTTGACAGAGTCATTATCAGCGTAGATTTTTCCATCAGCAGGGACATCTGTGCTCAAGGATATATTTTTTTGATCCAGCAAAGGTTGATAATTTATTACGACTTGCGGAACCAACCGTTTGAGCGAAATTTTCTCGGCGTGAAAGTAAATTTCATCAGACTGTAGCAAAGCCCAGTTCAATAGATTGTCCAACATACCATAAGTTGCATTGGCAATGGCTCCTTGTTGATTTACCAAAGATTTAAGTTGCGCATTCTCAGATGGAACTTCATCCCGAAGCTGTTCCGTGCTTCTTCTCAATCCATGAACAGACGAGCGTAAATCGTGACTGACAATAGAAAACAATCGGTTTTTGAAAGCATTTAACTTATCTAGAGATTCCCGTTGCTCCGCGATAATAGCACTGGAACGAATCTTTTGATAATAGAAGTAGATGATCAACACCAAAACCAACAACAAAACACCAGCTCCAATGAGTATAGTATTACGCTCCTTGGCTTTCAATTCCTTTTCTTGCTCTGCTAATCGAGTTTTCTTTTGAAGCAAGCCAATCTCTCGCTGCTTTGTCTCAGCTAAATGGCGTTTTTCAATTTGAGCAATCTCCCAAACCTTCTCTTGATTGTTTGTAGAATCTTTCCATTGATCGTACTCCTTTCTAAAAGCCAAGCTTTTCTCAAGATTCCCCCGATTCTCTTCGACTACGGCCATGTTTAAAGCTGCAGTTCTTCGAAGCACAAAGTCGTCAGTTTGGTAGGCTAGCTCGTATGCTTTTACAAAGTTGGGAATAGCCTTGTCGTCTAAATATTGCTCATAATATAGATTTGCTACGTCTATATAGCCTCCAATTATTCGAGCTGTATCCTTTGTTTTTAATTGCTGATCAAGGGACCGAAGCAGGTATTTCTCGGCATTCTCATAATCTTGCTTTAGCATATAACAAATGCCAGCGTTGTGATTTATAGAACTCTCACTGATCGCATTTTTCTCAAAATCACCGCCTTCTAAAACATTAAGATAAATAGTCAAGGCAGTATCATACTCACCTTGTTTGAATAGCACTTCTGCCTGACTAGCGTGCACCAAGTTATACAATGGAAAGTTTTTACTGATGTTCGCAAAGTCTCCCCCTGCATCTTTATAGAGTCCTTTGTTATAAAAACTTCGCCCTCTAAAATAATGGACAAATTCAGCAAGCTGAGAGTTTCTATCCTTCTTACTCAGATATCTTCCTGAATATATAATGGTTGAATCGTCCTGTTCTTGCAAAAAATAGGTATACGCCCTTTCAAAATTAAACTCAGCCCTATCACCTCCAGGAATTTGCTGCAAGTGATATTTAAGCTGAGTTCGTAATTCTTTACCAACCTGAGATAAAAGTACCCCTGGAAAGAATAAAATCAATAATGAAATGGCTAATCGAGTCACTTATTTTCAATCTCTCCTTCCGATGATTGGGAAACCACCACTGTTCCTCTAGATGTCTTAGGACCTCCCGACTGGTTGATCGTTATCTCGGCATCAGCTGGGATATTTGCATCTTGATATTCAAGATACCAAACCTGCACACCATCGGCTTGCGACACTGGCTCCTTATAGCTTATTTCTCCGGTCCACTGATTTCCTCCTACATTGTCGATGGGACCAAACTCCGGTTCAAGAGATGTTGGATCACAAAAGACAATAGCTCTTATGAGTGATCCTCCTTGGTATGGAAATGCATGTAGTAACGGAGCGTAGGTTCCTTCTTGAAAAGGTCCAACGCTACCTTCGGGAAATGTAAATGATGCGGTAATTTCTTTTTTCAGGGTTGTACTCATGGTTTAATCTTTAATAATTAGTTACTCAAAGAACCACTTTTTTTCTTGAAATGTCAATAGGTTTTTTAATCTCTAATTTCAACATTTACGCAAAGCTGTTAGGTATAAACACTTAAACATGCCGCAAAGACTACTACTCCGAAAGAAAGCACAAATGAAAACCTATCTTTCTATAGCCTAATGAGATTGCTTTTTTCGTCCAAGAAACCATTTCGATCAAATTGAAAGGTCCATTTTTAGGATGAACGGTATAATTATTCCTTCCTTTTGCCGTAACTTTATGGCAAACTGTACTTGCTCACGACGCAATGTTAAACGATGTTGAAAGATTCTCCTGCGTTCTGCGTCCAAGCGTTTAAGTAAAACATACTATGACTTTATCTAGAAAACTAGCAGTCGCAGGTTTAAGCTGCGCGTTTGGGCTCCTCTCCTATGCCCAATCAACCCAAGAACGAATCGAGGCTTATTTTGAAAGTGAATACCTTCACTTAGGACTCGAAAAAGAAGATTTCAGTGACTTTGAAATCAAAAATGAGCATTCCTCAAAACAATTTGACATCTCCTATGCATACGCACATCAGCGTTATCAAGGAACGGTGATCTACAATGCCATTGCGAATTTCGCTTTTAACGACAATGAAATCCGTATGACAGGAAACCGTTTCATTTCGGATATCGCTTCACGTATTAACACAACATCCCCAACCATTTCAAAAAGAGATGCGATTTATAACGCGGCAGTTGAGTTAGGAATTAACGTGAGTTCAGCCGTGGACATAGACAAATCAAAAGACGATCACGGAAACAACGTTTTTGTTGCTTCTGAAATTAGTTCAGAATTGATTCCCGTATCACTTTGCTACACGTTAGATGGCGAAGATCTTAAGTTAGCTTGGGATTTAAGCATCCTCCATGGGAATGATTGGTGGAGTGTTCGCGTGGATGCATCTACCGGAACCATTCTCAACCAAACAAACTGGATGGTGAGCTGTTCTTTCGGAGAAGCCGGAAGCTGCGAGAGCCATGTTCACCCTGTTGCTCCAGAAACAGAAGCACAGGTTATGATGCCCGCTCCTCCTCCATCAACTGACGCTTACCGCGTGCTTGAAATTCCAATTGAAAGTCCGAACCATGGGCCTGATGCCTTAGTTGTCGGACCTTACGATCCAGTAGCGTCTCCTTTTGGGTGGCACGACATCGACGGAAACCCGGGTGAGGAATACACGATTACGCGTGGTAACAACGTTTACGCTTCAGAAGACACAAACGATGATAACCAGCCAGGATATTCTCCTGACGGTGGTGCAAACTTGAACTTCGACTTCCCATGGGATTTGAACCAGCCGGCGCAAGGATTTTGGGATCCTGCGATTACCAACTTGTTCTACATGAACAACATCATGCACGATGTATTCTACCACTATGGCTTTGATGAAGTAAGTGGAAACTTCCAAGAAAACAATTACGGAAACGGTGGTGCTGCCTCCGACAATGTAAATGCCGATGCTCAAGACGGAAGCGGAACAAACAACGCGAACTTCGGAACACCTCCTGATGGATCAAATCCGCGTATGCAAATGTATATCTGGACGGCAGGTGGAACTCCGCAAGTTGTCGAAATCTTTACTCCAGCTTCAATTGCGGGAACATACAACGGTCAAGTTGCTACCTTCGGACCTGGATTGCCAGTTACACCGATTATTGGAGACTTTGTTTTAGTCGATGACGGTACGGGCGACACATCCGACGCTTGTGATCCGATTCAAAACGGAGCAGAGTTAAATGGAAATATTGCAGTCATTCGCCGTGGAAACTGTTCCTTCGTAGATAAGGTAGTAGCAGCGGAAGCAGAAGGAGCCATAGCTGTAATCATTGTGAACAACACAGGAGGATTAACAGCACCAGGAGGAACAGATCCAGGAATCGGAATTCCAACCATCATGGTGACTGCATTGGACGGTGAAAATATCATTGATGAAATTGATCTTGGTCAAACAGTGAACGGACAAATCGGAAGCTTTGGACCATGGGATCGTGACAGTGATTTAGACAACGGCGTAATTGCTCATGAATACGGACACGGAATCTCAAACCGCTTGACAGGTGGACCTTCTGCTGCGGGTTGCTTGGGCAATGATGAGCAAATGGGCGAAGGATGGTCTGACTGGTGTGCTTTGATCACAACGATTGAGCCAGGAGATCAAGGAACAGATGCTCGTGGAATTGGAACGTACTCAGATGGACAGCCAACCAACGGTGTTGGAATCCGACCTGCACCCTACTCGACCAACATTCAGGTAAATAGCTACACGTACGGAAGTACTAACAACACTGGAAGCATTTCTCAGCCACACGGAATTGGATTTGTTTGGTGTACGATGCTTTGGGACCTGACTTGGGCACTGATTGACATGCACGGGTTCGATAATGACATCTACAACGGAACGGGCGGAAACAACATCGCCATGCATCTAATTATGAACGGAATGAAAATGCAGGCATGTAGCCCTGGATTTATCGATGGTCGTGATGCTATTTTGGCAGCGGATCAAATGCTTTACAATAGTGAGCACCAATGTCTTATTTGGGAAGTATTCGCTAAACGTGGATTGGGATATTCAGCCGACCAAGGTGATCCTGATGATCGTACCGACCAGGTGGCAGCTTTCGATTTACCTCCGGGAATTGATCACATCACAGATGAAACAGTATACTGTTCTGATTACACATGGCCGGTGAATGGACAAACGTATACTGCTTCGGGGACATATTATGCTCCAATCACACCAACCATTGGATGTGACAGCATCGCTACGTTGAACTTGACAGTGAACTCTACAATTAACGCCATTTTAACTTATGATGGACCAACTGTTCTAGAATGTATCGTAGACAATGTTAATTACCAATGGATAGATTGTTCAAACGGAGACACTTTGATCGCCGGAGCGAATGGACAATCGTTTGCACCAACGCAAAATGGACTGTACGCAGTTATTGCTTCACAAGGAAACTGTGCAGATACTTCAGTTTGTTTCTTGGTGAATCAAATCAACGTTGGATTGGGTGAGTTGAACATTACGGATCAAATGATGGTTTCTCCAAACCCAACTAACGGCGATCTTTTCGTGAGTCTGGGTGGACCATTGTACAGCAATGTAGAAGCCAAAATTCTGAACGCCATGGGACAAGTAGTTGCTGAAGAAGCATTTGAAAACACAAGTGAATTTGAAATGACCATTAATACCGCTCCGGGCGTTTACTTTGTAAATGTTGTGGCCGACGGTAAAACGGGAATTATCAAAGTGATAAAAGAATAAATATTACAGCAAGACTGTAGTATGAATGAAATTCGGGAACTCGGTAATGTTGATATTTATGTCATAGATCAACTGTTGAAAGGAGCAATTAGAAAAGATCAGTGTATTTTGGATGCTGGTTGTGGCTCCGGTAGAAACTTCAGTTTTTTTGCCAAGCATAATTTCAACATTACCGGGCTTGACCCGAATGTGGATCACATCCGCAACCTGAAACACCACTTTCAAGAATATCAAGATCAACTCTACCTCTCCTCTGTTGAGGATTTCAACTCAGACACCACATTCGATTACATAATTTGCAGTGCTGTTTTGCATTTTGCCGAGAACCACGACCATTTCAATAGACTCTTTTCAAAGTTGGTGATACTACTTTCTGAAGGAGGAACACTCTTCGTCCGCATGACTACCGACCAGGGTCTACCAAATAATTACTCAAATAAGAACGGTGTATTCCTTCTTCCTGATGGCTCTACGCGCTATTTGATTACACGAGATCGACTGACCGAACTCTGTCAGCTCCACAACCTAAAATTGATAGAGCCATTTAAAACCGTTCTTGTAGAAAATGTGCGTTCAATGGCGACCATTGTGCTGGGGAAGTAAACAAGACGCAACATTTGAGAATAGTGATGACGACCCTTTTCCATGGCAGATGTTTAGCTTCCAATGTAAATAGCTAACACGCATGCAAAACAATGATATTCAATGCATTTTGTTATTCACAAAAGTATCTTGAACAATTCTAGGGTTCTACCAGTTATAAAAGCAACGTTTTGTTTAATTTTACGTCTACTAATCAACTAACTAGTTAAACAGGGCTTTTGCCCACGAATAAACTAAACAAATTACTACCATGAAAAGTCTTCTCGTTGCATGTATCGTTTGTGCCTGCTTTACAGTAAATGCTCAACAGCACGCCACACAATCCACGCAATGCCAATTGGCAGTCGATGAAATCCTATCCATGCAGTCTTTCGATATTGATGATCCAGTCTCAGAGGATGCTCGCTACATTTTTCAAGAAATGTACGAAGAACTGAACCTGATCTATCAAACGAACGGAAGCGATCCTGCATTGGTTGGGTACGTTGACAATTTCAAAGAGACATTAACACGAGCGGAAGACCTCGAACTAAACGTTTCTATGTTCCAAGGAGATATTTCTCATGTTGAATCACTTAACCTTTAAGATGAAAGCATTAAGAATACTTACAAGTTTTGCCATTGTATTTGCGTCCTCTCATGTCGCAATTGCTCAATGTGGCGCCACTTCTGTTACACCAACACCTCAAGTTAGTGGTTTGTGTGAAGGAGATCAAGCAACCATTGACTTTGCTGCGGCAGGCACGTGTACGGGTAACTGGGAGTTCCGTGTAGAAACTTCCACAAGTGTTGTTGTTCAGCCATGGTCCACAACAAACCAGTTGAACTTTTGGCCAACGACAACAGATACGTATACGGTTTTGGCTCGCTGCTCAGCATGTCCAACTGTCACAGTTTCTGATACATTCCTTATCGAAATTATTCCTGCTCCAGTTATCACTGCTGATACTTTCGTATGTTACGGTACTTCAGCTCAGTTCACAGCTACCGGACCAACAGGAAATATGTCTTGGTGGGATTCTTCCGCAACCAACCAATTATCAACCAACGAGAATTACACCACGCCTCCAATGACTGCAGACGAAACCTTCAACATGGAGGTTACGGGTACGGTAACTGGTGGAACCACTCAAGGAAACGTATTAATCACTGAGTGTGGACTCGGAGGATTCCCAGGAGCTTCGTCAGCTGACTACATAGAGGTTTCCAACCTATACTCAACACCTGTGAATACTGCAGGTTGGGTTGTGGCACTTAGTAGTTCGTATACCAACATTAACTCTGTGAATACCATTTTATGGAACTTACCATCTACCTTCCCTCCATGTTCGATTCAATCAAGATCGGATGTATCCGGTAGTACAGTTACACCGTATTGGGGTAACAATATCTTTTGGAACCCTGGAAA
The DNA here is from genome assembly GCA_024742305.1 of bacterium. Taxonomy (GTDB): domain Bacteria; phylum Bacteroidota; class Bacteroidia; order Flavobacteriales_D; family Crocinitomicaceae; genus UBA4466. The sequence continues at coordinate 51,464 of JANSYQ010000019.1, forward strand.
TAATGGCTGGGCGCTAATTCTTGATGACACTGGTAACTTGGTGGACTTCGTTGCTTGGGGCTGGACAACCACCGATATCGCAAACTTCAATGTTACCATTAACGGTTACAATGTCACTGTAGGTCCGGAATGGGTTGGAAACTCTGTTCCTTCTGCCTGTGGTTCAAACGGAACTGGTGTGACACCTCAAAGTATTTCCCGAGTTGGAACAACAGACTCTAACACAGCCGCAGATTTTGTTTGTCAGAATACTTCCTTGAATGTATTGAATCCTTCCCTTTCTTGTGGATGGACCACATCAACTTTAGGGTGTTACTACCCTATCAACGTTGTAGTTGACATGCCACCAACAGCATCGAACCCAGCGACATTCGCTACAGATTGTTATGCGGCAGTTCCGGCTCCTGATGTGAACGTTGTTATTGACGAATTGGATGATTACACGGCGAACCCGACCGTCACATTTATGGGCGAGGTATCTGATGGAAACACCTGTCCTGAAATATTAACGCGAACGTATCGTGTAACGGACTCTTGTTCCAATTGGGTTGATGTAACACACACGATTCGTATTTTCGACTCCATTGCTCCGGTAATGGATCCTGCACCAGCTGACGTAACCGTTTCTTGTTATGCAGATGTACCGCCAATGACTAGTTTGAACTGGACGGACAACTGTATGGGATCAGGAACAGTGCAAGGTGTGGAAGTATCGAGTGGTACAACATGTCCTGAAACATTGACTAGAACGTGGACCATCACTGACACATGTGGTAACGTAGCCACAGAAACTCAAGTAATTACAATTCATGACCAGCAGGCGCCGGTTATTGACCCTGCCCCAAGTAGCGTAAACGTGTCTTGTTATGCAGATGTTCCTGCAATGGTTCCGTTAAACTGGTCGGATAACTGTGATGGATCAGGCGTATTAAACGGTACAGAGGTTTCTGACGGTTTGAGCTGTCCTGAAACGATCACAAGAACTTGGACATACACAGACGGATGTGGTAACACTAGTACAGAAACTCAAGTGATTGTTGTACATGATCAACAGGCGCCTGTCATAGACGCAGCGCCAGCAGATGTGAATGTACAATGTTATGCAGATGTTCCAGCAATGGTTCCATTGAACTGGTCAGATAACTGTGACGGTTCAGGAGTACTTAATGGGGTTGAAGTATCAGATGGTATGTCTTGTCCTGAGACGATCACAAGAACATGGACCTATACAGATGGTTGTGGCAACACAACTACCGAAACTCAAGTAGTTGTGGTAAACGACATTACGCCTCCTACGGCAAGTCCATTGGCTCCAATGACAGTTAACGTACTTCCACCACCAGATGTATCGTTGCTTTCAGATGCGGCAGACAACTGTGGAAATCCGACTGTAGTTTGGGTGGAAGATGTTTCGGACAATGGATTCTGTCCAGAGCGCGTTACACGTACATACAGTATTACTGATGATTGTGGAAACGAATTGTTGATCAACCAAGAGTTCCAAGTAGGAGACAATATTCCAGTAGTGAACTTCACTCCTTCACAAACAATTATCACGAACGCCAATTTGGACAGCACTGGATTTATAAGCTTCTGGAACAACACAATTGGAGCTGAAACCTACTTGTGGGATTTCGGAGATGGGACACAAAGCACAGACTTCAATACGAGCCATACGTTCAACACATCGGAAAACGGTGGATTTGTAGTAACGCTCTATGGATATTCCGAATATGGATGTGTGGACTCTGCTTCCATCGCCATTCAAGTAAGAAAAGAAGTCCTTTACTACATTCCAAATACATTCACACCTGACGGAGATGAATTCAATCAAACGTTCCAACCGATCTTTGAATCAGGATTCGATGCTCATGATTGGAACATGACAATTTACAACCGTTGGGGAGAAATCATCTTTGAATCTAACAATGATAAAGTAGGATGGGATGGTACTTATGGAGGAGAAGTTGTTCAGCAGGGAACATACACATACAAAATTGAATTCGGTTTAGAGTATACCGATGCAAGAGAGGTAATTACCGGTCACGTCAACCTGATTAAGTGATCGCTCTAGTAAACACAAAAGCCGCTTCTTTTTCGAGAAGCGGCTTTTGTGCTTTATACAATCCTTCTTTTAATTCGACCAAGCATTGTAGCCGCCTTTCAATTCATGAATTTCAGTGAATCCCATACTTTGCATTATTTGCACTGTCTTGGCACTTCTACCTCCTGCAGCACAGTACACCAAAACAGGCTTTTCCTTATCTAGTGTTGCCAATTGACTCTTGAAATCAGCGTCGTGGAAGTTCATTTCAATAGCATCTCCAATTTTTCCATTAGCAACTTCACCTGGCGTGCGAACATCCAATACCTGCGCTCCCTCCTTCTCCATCAACTTTTTAAAAGCGTCTTTCTCAACAAGTGTCACCGTTTGGTCCGAAGATGTTTCATTTACCGTCTTCTCTTCTTGAGCATTAGAACAACTTAGAAAAAGAGTCATCATCAATAATAAACCGAAAATCTTTGTAATATGCATAGCTGTTAATTTATTGCAATTTACGCATTATTGTATGCCGCAATGTAACCTCGATTACAGAACGATGCTGTAAATTTGTACGGAATGCTATCAAAAGAAGAACGAAAAGCCCTTAACACCACCTTTTGGGATGGTTTTCGAAAGGAGATGCGAAAGCTTAAGTCGGTGAACGGCCGTGCAATCAACTGGATCAATTACCCTTCAGATGTTAAGGATATTTACATTCGATTGGAAGCGGACCAAAGCGGCGCACGTTTGTGTATCGACATCCAACCAAAAGACGATAGCATTCGTTCGATCCTTTGGGAGCAACTCACTGAACTGCGAGTAGTAATGGAAAGCGAAGTGGGTCCCGCAGAATGGAATGAGTTTGACCGCGTTTTTCAAGGCAGAAACGTTTCGCGCGTTGCATGGTCACTGCAAGATGTCAATTTTTATAAGGAAGAAGACCGAATCCGAATAAAGGATTTTTTACGTTCGAAATTGGTTCAATTTGACGTGTTCTATCAGGAATACAAAGAAATATTAATATTACTCGCCGAGTAACTTCAAAATAGTACTTTTACCGCATGATTAAGCATTTGTTAGCAATCGGATTTATTAGCTTACTGTCATGGACAGAGGCACAAACACTGGTTTACCAGGAGGATTTTGACAACGGAATACCAGCAGCATACACACTAGTTGATAACGACGGGCTGACACCTAATCAGGCTACAGCTGAATTCACCGATGCTTGGATTGCACTGCCTGATCCTTTAGATACTACAGATACCATTGTTGGTTCCACCTCGTACTTCGAGCCAGTGGGAACAGCGGACAGATGGTTGATTACACCTCCGATAACGCTCGGGGCTTATGGTAACTTCTTGTATTGGGAAGGAAGATCTGACGATCCTTCATTTCCTGATGGATACTTTGTTTTCGCGTCCAAAACGGATACACAACTCTCGAGTTTTACAGACACTGTTGCTCTTGTGAATGCAGAATTTGCTACATGGACCTCCAATTCTGTTAATCTCAGCGATTACGGACTAGACGGTGAAACAATCCACTTGGCTTTTGTCAATCGTACCTTTGATGGGTATAAGTTGTACCTGGACTCTATTTCGGTTTTCGTTGAAGATCCGGTTGGCTTGCAGGAAGAGCAACCGTTACAAGTGCAATTTGGCCCGAATCCAACTTCTGATCAAGTATTCTTTAACATGGAACCGGATGCTGTAGAACTGTTCTCGTTATCCGGGCAAACTGTGGCAACTTTTGAACATTGTACGCAAATTTCATTAGCGAATGTCCCTGCTGGAATGTATTGGATGGAAATTAGAGAGGGCAATGCAGTGGTTCGCGAGAAAATCATCAAACGCTAGAGTTCCGGGAGCGGAATCAACTCTATAGTGAATGGAGCGCGCCCTTTTTTGTAAGGTCGCATTACTACACGATCATCCTCTAAAACAGACAAAGCAAAAACCCATTTATCTCTTTTGAAGGTCATGGACATCTTTCTTTTGTCGGAGTCAAGATAATACCTTCCTTTTTTCGGCGGCTGCGCCCCCATTACCTTTAGCGGCATATAATCCAACGATCCTGACTCATGGAAAACCAAAACCTCCTTCTTTAAAAGGTCTTGTGGGGAAACATCGATTCCATTCACGACCATCTTGTTGATTACCCAAACTTTACTGTTCCCATCACAAAACAAATCACTGTAGTCTACCGATTTCAGTGGATAGTTTGACGTACAGCCACTTAATAACAGTGTGAGTGTGAGTGCAAGTGTGAGAGTGATGAATGAAGCTCGTATCAAAAGATAAGGTTGCTTTGCATGATGGAACCATAGATCTCATTAGTAACTGAGTCTTTCGTAGCGGGGCTCAATGTCTTAACACCATCGCCGTAATCCAATCCATCGACGGACTTGAACTCAAATTTATCTCCGTTCCATGCATATCGACAATGGAACAGTGTTTCGTCCGCTTTTACGTACAGTGCTAAAATAATATCATTGACGTCCTTCCCTACATCTTTGGCAATCAAATCACCTCGAAAGCCATTCACCTGAACAAGTTCTCCATTTTCACGCTCAAAAACGATAATGTGACGGATGGGTGGCAAAGGTTCAGGACTTCCTTTCAGTAAAATACCTGCTTTCACCTCCAATATAAAAGCATCCTCCATCGGAACGTTGTTTTTAAACGGTATTATTTTGAAGTTCTTAGGTGAACACTCTGCTACAATACCGAGAGAGTCTTGCAGGACACAGATATCCAATTCTTTCAGAATTTCAAGGCTTTTCGGATTATCAAATTCACTTTCAGAGAAATCCGTCACTTGATTTTGAATCATGCTCTTCTCCCCTGTTTGATCGGTTCGATCCGCTTCGGTCTCTTCAGAGCTACAAGAGGTAAAAACCAGCAATGCTAGAATGTATAAGAAAGTTTGTTTCATCAATTTCATAATTCAGAAAACGTCAATAGTTACGGAAAAACCTGCACTGCCTTCTGCATGGCATCTACAAAGTGACTTGTGTTGATCCCGGTTTCGATATCATTTCCATCAAACCATGCAATCATTGTTTCTGTAGGCATGTTTCCTGTCAAATCATCTTTCGCCATAGGACATCCACCGAAACCTTTGATTGCACCATCGAATCGACGACACCCGGCTTCATAAGCCGACTTCACGAGGCTTTGTACATTTTCAGGTGTCGTGTGCAAATGCGCTCCGAACTCAACTTTCGGTAACTCGGGAATCAATGTAGAAAAGAGATCTGCAACTATTTCAGGACTAGCGGCACCAATGGTATCTGAAAGCGCTAGAATCTTAACATCAAGTTCTTTGTAAAGCTTCTCGCTCCATTTTGCCACAATGTCTGGGTGCCATTCTTCACCATAGGGATTTCCAAAGCCCATGGAAAGATATAAAACCAATTCCTTATTCGATTTCATCGCTATTTCACGAATTCCTTCTACCCTGGAAAATGATTCTTCAATGGTTGCATTCGTGTTACGTTTCTGAAATTCTTCCGAGACAGAAAATGGATAACCTAAGTAGTCAATTCGTTCGAAGGATGCGGCATCGTTTGCCCCACGTTCGTTCGCAATAATAGCTAAAAGCTTACTATCAGAATGGTTCAAACCAGCTAGAACATCCGCTGTATCCCGCATTTGGGGAATTGCCTTCGGCGAAACGAAACTTCCAAAGTCTATGGTATCAAACCCACATTCGAGAAGGCTATTGATATAATCTATCTTTACCTCAGTCGGAATAAAATCATGAAGTCCTTGCATGGCATCGCGTGGACATTCGATCAGCTTCAAATTTTGCATAGTTAAAAATACCAATTATCCCTTAGACAGAATTGCCTTATTGATATCCTTAACGAGTCGAGGTCCTTCATAAATAAACCCAGTGTACAATTGAACGAGGTCCGCACCGGCCTCCATTTTTTCCAAAGCGTCTTCCGCAGAGTGAATTCCCCCAACTCCGATGATCGGAAAGGCTTTGTTCGAAGTATCTGCCAAGTAACGAATTACTTCAGTAGACCTTGATTTTACAGGTTTTCCGGAAAGGCCTCCTGCTCCAATTTCATCAATGCGTTCTTGAGATGTTTTTAATCCTTCGCGACTGATGGTGGTATTGGTGGCAATTACACCGTCTAGTTTCGTGTCTTTAATAATTTCGATAATGTCATCCAATTGCTCGTTCGTCAAGTCCGGAGCGATCTTTAATAAAATTGGCTTTCTAACTTCTTTCTTATTGTTCAAGTCCTGAAGTGTTTGGAGCAGTTGCGTCAAGGGTTCTTTCTCTTGAAGAGCGCGAAGATTGGGAGTGTTCGGTGAAGAAACGTTTACCACGAAGTAATCAACGTGATCAAATAGTGCATGAAAGGCAATGATATAATCTTCTGTAGCAGATTCATTCGGTGTGACTTTGTTTTTCCCGATGTTCCCTCCAATAATTACTTTGGTTTTTCGCTTTTTCAAGTTTTCAACAGCGTTCTCTACTCCTTCGTTGTTGAACCCCATGCGATTGATGATGGCTTCATCTTCTTTTAAGCGAAAAAGGCGCGGCTTGTCATTCCCGGATTGACCCTTCGGAGTAACCGTTCCGACTTCAATAAAGCCAAATCCGCAATACGCTAGGTCATTGTACATTGAGGCATTTTTATCGAAACCAGCGGCTAAACCAACAGGATTTTCGAATTCAATACCGAATACTGTGCGTTTCAAGCGTTCGTCATTCACTCGGTACATCTTGTTCCAAATGCCCTTCATTCCGGGAATTCGCAGCATGAAGCGAATCATGCCTACCGTTTTGTAATGTATTTTTTCCGGATCGAATTGAAAGAGAATTGATCGAACTAACTTGAACATAATTAAAGTTTTCGCAAAGGTATAAACGAAAAAGAGGCGACCGAAGCCGCCTCAATGATATCTTTCAAAAAAATATGAACAATATTAGAACTTGTAACGTCCTCTCCAACGGTTCATACGACGTGATTTAGCGTAATCTTTATAGGTGATGTTTCTCGCTACAACGATGTTCACTGTATAGAATGCATCATTTTGTGTATCACCACGCTGCTGTCCTGCAGCAAACCATGATGTATTCTCCGTAGCTGGGTTTGACAACAAAGCTGACTGCTCTCCAAACTCTGCTAACAAAATATCACGATCGTAGTAAGACCCACTTACGTCATCCATGTAATCTGTGAATGTCTTGATGTACGTTGCTTCGATTCCTAATCTCCACATACGCCCAATTCCCATTCGCATACCAATACCGAAAGGAATGGTTGCCGTAACACCTAAAACTTCTGAAGGACCGTCAGGCAAACCTTGTCCTTCTGTACGAAGTGGACGAAGTGCTACCCATTGACCATTAAAACGAGCTTTCGGGTTGAAGTAATTAACTCCAGCTCCTGTAAACAAGTATACTTGCTCGTTTCTATTTTTCATTTTACGACGGTGACCTCCTAGACCGTAACGGTTACCAAACTTTTCATTCGCGATAAGAATCACCTCGATACGTTGCTGCAATTCGAAGAACATTGAACGGAAATGCAAGTTCCGTGATTGACGAACGATTTCATTTGTCAATGCATCGTCACCACGAACCATTCCAATGTTTAACGTTGTTGATGTAGCCCAACGCGGGTGAAAACGGAAACGGTATCCGACCATTCCTCCAAGGCTTGTAGACGGCCAATCCAAATCTGCCAAACTGTAGTCTGTACCAATTTGGTCACGTCCTCCCAAGTCTCCAAGGAATTGTGTTCCACCAAAACCGAATAGAATTTCTTTTTTGTTCAAAGCCCAGTTGCTTTGAGTATTGAAGTTGGTGTGCTGCGCCTGAGTGTAGGTTGCTGTCGCAGCAAATAGTAGTAATAGTAAAAATAAGTTTCTCATTCCAGTTAAGTTTGAGGTAGTATTTACCTGTTTTTCAACGCTACGAAAATATGAATGTTTTTGTAACTACGCAATTATTAGAGTTAACATTTTATTAAACGTAAAATGTTGAAGAACAGTTGCCTGTTTTTGATCGTAATCTCAACTTGATTATTATGGACGAGTTGTTAATGAGAATTCTTTGAGTTGAACTGGATTTCCATCACTATCTTCTGCCTTGAAATTGGAGAAAGTTACTTCAATTGGCGATCCACAATCACGAATTTCATCACAAACCTGCGCTGGAAGTCTATTTCCACGAATTCTCGCAGTGATATCTCTTGCGCAAGAACGGTACTGGATAGTATATTGATGGATTAAAACACCGCCATTTACTTGAATTCCGAGTGGATCACAAAAATCTTTAAAAGCAATTGGACCTCCAGTTACACCAGCGACATTTGGCAAGCCGATTTCCGGCTTTTTCTCTGCCTCTTGCGTTTCTTCAGCGCTACGAGCCGTTGATGCCGCGATTTCCGTATTATCGTTATTCGATGTTGAAGTGGTTGTGTTCTCTTCAGAATTATCGTCTTTTGAAGAAGTTTCTTCCGTAGAATTTTCAACTTCTGCGCTGTTACCCTCCTCGTTCACAAGGCTTTCTAGTTGTTCGGAATTGTTTTGAGAAACGTCCTCTTTTGTGGAGTCGTCGGTTTCTGCTGCCGCTACAATAGCATTGTTTTTTGGACTCTTTTCAGGAATGTCGGAGTCAGCAAGTGTTACGGCGGTTACAATGATAGCAACTGCTGCAACGCCAACGGTTCCATAGAACCAGTTTGTTTGCCAGTAGGGTTTTCCGAGACCTTTCGCACCTTTAACAACGTTTGCGAAATCCTGTTTAGACCTGATATATTCTGAGCTTAATGGCTTTCGGTCTAAAATGGTCTTTATTTTTTCCATTTGTATTATTATTTCATAAATAGCTTCTTTAACCTCTCCAGCGCCCTGAATGTCCGTACCTTTGCATTGTTCTCCGTAATCTCAAGAATATCGCCGATTTCTCGGTACGATCTTTTCTCGAAATAACGCAATTCGATCAATTGCAAATCTCCATCTTTCAACAAAGACAAACATTGTAACAACTTTTTCTTGTTGGCAGAGGAATCGTCTTCTTCCATCTCTTCCACCATTTCGAAAAGGTGCATGCTTTCTACGTTCACCGTTCTTCTTGCTTTTCTATCGCGAAATGCCTGGTACAATTCGCTCTTTGCGATACGATAGAGCCACGAGGAGAAAGGAACACCACGGTATTCGTATTTGTGAAGATTTTTCAACGCTTTCACGAATACTTGCGATGTAACATCGAATGCCAAATGTTCATCATCCATCCGTTGATAGATGTAGCGAAATATCTGTTCATGATATTTCTGATACAGTGGACCGAATCGCTCCGGATTCTCCTTCGCCTCCTGAATAATAACCAACTCCTCTTGGAGACGGTCATTCGTCTGGTGGTAAACAGGGTTCACTGCCATTGGTTCTGGTTTAAATAGTTCTAGTTTGGTTTTATAAAGCTTGCAGACTTTATATCTCCATAACTGTTAATAATACATTTGGTTACAATATACAACGCAAAAATGCTGCCAATATTATGTACACATAACAAAAAATACTGTTTTCGGGCGTTTTCGAGGCTTTCCAAGCTTTAAATAATTCTTATATCATCGAAAATCACGCAAATAGCTTGTATCTGTCAGTGCGCCAAGAAAGGTAATCAAATATTTTTTCTCGTCCTGAGTAAGATCTCTTTTTGTAACGCGATCGTCTTGATAGGTTCCACCTACCCCCCCTTTACTGTAATGCTCTAGAACTTCCTCCAAAGTTTGCATTGAACCGTCATGCATATAAGGAGCAGTGAGTGCCACATTCCTCAAGCTCGGAACTTTGAATGCTCCCATTTTGCTTGAGTCGCCGGCAATTCTATATTTTCCTTGATCATTGCCATAGTCTACATAGAGTCCATTGTTTAGAGCGGTATAATTGGTGAAGTTGGGCAGCGAATGGCATTCAATACATTGAAGCTCGTTGAATAACTCCCATCCTCGTTTAACTTCAGGAGCCAGTGTTCCCTCTCCAGCAAGATATTGATCAAATTCACTGCTTTGTGACACAAGAGTTCTTTGAAACGATGCCAATGCCCGTGTGACTACCCAAGCATCCAAATCACGATTATAGAGTTGTTTCGCTGCATCGACATAATGAGGCACTTTATTCAATCGTTTGATTAACTCTCCCATAGGCATGTTCATCTCGTTGGTATCTTGAATGGGCACAATCGCTTGTTCTTCCAAGGATTGAATGTGCGCATCAAACATAAATACAGGTGCATCTTTCACGTTCAGTAAGGTGGAGGCGTTTCGAAAAGATAACTTCCCTCCTACTCCTTCCGATTTAGACAATCCGTCTGTGAAAGCTAATTCGGGCTGATGACAATTGGCACAGGAAATGGAGATATCACTAGAGAGTCGTGGATCGAAAAAAAGCGCTTTACCGAAGTCTTCTTTCGAGTCGAATGCCAGTTCCTCTTTTTCAATAGACTCTGTGGGGTCCGGGTCCTGCACTCTATAGCCAAGAAAGAACCAAATCAACATAACTGCTATTACCAAAAGAAAAGCAATATTCCACTTTGTTTGATTTTTCATACGTTATAAATTGCCCCTAAGGATGTCATGCACTAAAAGGTGTTTGAAAGTTACGAAATCTCAAGTGTTTTGACTTGAGCGGATTGCGTAATTTTGCCTTGTGAAATATGCCATTGTTGTCATATCAATATTTTTTAGCTTTTCTGGATTCTCGCAAGACTCCTTGGACAGCGTACCCTATACTTCGTATCGGAACAAGATAATCTTGTATTCAGATTTGGGGTTTTCTTCCGCTCCATTCACTATTCGTGGTGATTTTGCCGATGGTGTAAACCGATTGCGGTACCGTCACAATCAACAATTAATCATGGGATTGGGCTTTGCGTATAAATGGGCAGGATTACGCATTGGTTTTGGTTTGCCGGTTCTATTAAGACCTAGAAGTCGCTTTGGTCCATCGAATTACGTTGACCTCGGATTTACCTTCAACTTAAAACAAACGTTTTGGGACTTCGATTTCCGCAACTATCGAGGATATGTTCTGAGAGATGCCTATGAATGGAACGATACGCTAAATGCCCTGACCCCCAATGCAAAAATGCCGACGACGCGATCTACTAGCTTGTCGATTAACACTTGGTATTTTCGCTCCAAGGACTTCAAAATGAATTATGTTTTGGGAAAAAAGGGCGATTATAAGCAATCTCACGGTACTTGGTATTTTAAAGGAAGTCTAAATTTATTCGGATCGGCAAGTGATGAAGGCGGCCTACTTCCCACGGAGCTTGTCGACACCACTTTAACTATCAACAAGGTATCTACGATTACCGCTTTGGATGTCGGTGTCGTTCCGGGATATGCATATGTTTATCGCTGGGAGAATTGGCAGGCCGCTGGATTTGGCGGAATTGGTGGTGTGCTTCAATCCAAATTCTTCGCTGCTGAAGGACAAGCTCGTGGATTTCTTGGGCTCGCACCTCGCATGGATCTACGATTTATCGTTGGGTATTCAAAGACAAAGTATTTTCTTTGGCTGCATGCCAATTTCGATGTGAAATCAATTCGATTCAGAGATTTATCTTACTGGCAAATGTACAATACACTTCGTGTTACGGCGGGCGTGCGATTGGATAGGAAGAAAAAGAAGGACGAGTTGTGAATTATGAATGATGAATTATGAATTGCTTTTAACGCAGAACATTCACATGTCCGTAGAGCAATTGCCGCTCATCTGAATTTTTTCGCTTGTACTGAATGGACCATGTGTAGGTTCCATCGGGCACGGGGAGATTGTTGAAGGTTCCATCCCACCCTTCGTAAACATCTTTCGACTCGAATACGATTTGTCCCCAACGATTAAAAACTTCCAGTTTGTAGTTGTGTTCATCGAAATCTCCGGCGAAACTTGCCATAAACAGCGCATTGAATTCATCAGCATTCGGAGTAAAACTGTTTGGTACGAAGAAAACAATGCCTTCTGTTACACGAATCCATTGGGAAGTAGTATCGGAGCATCCCAAATCATTAAAGGCAACCAGCTCCACTTGATAGTCTCCTGTTGAAAAATTTGAATACTCATGTATTGGGTTGATCTCTACAGAACTAGTTCCATCACCGAAATACCACTGGTAGGAACTACTATTTTCTGATTGATTGCTAAAGAACACTTGGGTAGATAAAAATAGATCCAATTCTTGATCGCTCGCTATAAAATTGGCGAACGGAAGCGCTAATACACCAACTGTTCCTGAAATCGAGGCACTACAACCTAGTCCATCTGTTCCGGTAACCGCATACGTGGTACTGGAAACAGGGTCAACAATGGCGACGCCTGGAGAAATTTCCTGTACAACCGGACTCCAACTGTAGGATGTCGCCCCGAAAACATAAACTGTATCTTCCTCACCAGCACAAAAAGCATCAGGTAAAATCATACTCAATGTTGGCGCTGGGTTGACATCTACAGAAAAATGCAAGGTATCGGAACAACCATTTGAACTTCCAACGAGTTGATAATCTGTCAACTGATTGGGTGAAATGAGTTGAGGGTTTGCGTTGGCACTATTCAAAACAGGTCCGACCCACTCATACGAAGAAGCCCCTGAAGCGTTCAATTGAAGTGAATCTCCCTCACAAATAGAAGCGGAAAGACCAGTGACCGCCAATTGCGGTAAATCATTAACTGTTATAGCTAACTGCGCCAAAGCAGCACACCCATTCGCACCGGTCCCCTCAACACTGAAATTTGTAGATTGAATTGGAAAGACAGTATTAGAGGTGCCCGTTGGATTGGAAACATTCCCTGATATCCAATTGTAAGATTGCGCTCCTGTAACAGTTATTATCGAACTATCGCCAATGCAAATAGAATCGGGTTGTGCTGAAATGTTGACTACAGGAGCGGGGTTTACAACCACGGTGGTGTACGCGGTATCCATACATCCGTTCACATCCGTCCCAATGACTTCGTACGTAGTAGTTGCTGTGGGACTAACCGTCACACTTGCTGATGTACCCTGCGGAACAGAGCTCCACACATAAGAACTTGCTCCAGAAGCTGTTACTGTTGCTTGATCGCCCTCACAAATGGTATCGTTGGTTGCAGAAATTGTGGGGTTTGATTGCAAGGTTAAATTGAGCGTCACTGTTGAGTCACAACCATAAATTGTTTGAAATTGATCTGTATATGTCCCGCTACTTTGATAATTGACTCCGTTCCACGTATATGAGTTACCACAAACGGTTTCATTGATCGTTTCTTGTACGTTCGGAGCAATCGTGATTTCAACCGTGTCCGTCGTTGGACATACTCCAGGATTCGCTGTTAATGACGTCTCGACAACCAAGGTCTGTGTGATTGGAGTATTTCCGGAATTCCCAAGGGTAAACGTTGGATCAGAAATAGTCGTTGAATTCAAGCCAGTGCCAAGCGTCCAATTATAGACATACTGAGAATTTGAAGTAGCTCCTACTTGTACGGACTGCCCATCGCAAATGATAACATCAGGGCCAGCATCGGAAACGGCTTGCTCTGTGTAGATCACTACGTTTTTAATGGAATGCAAATCATTGAACCCTCCGGTACTTGCTGTAAAACCCATATACCCCGCGAAATTTGCTGGAGCATACGCACTTAAGTAAAGTGTGTTGTTGATGAAAAGCTCAACATTACCTCCGTCGTAGGTAATCTTAGCAGGTTGATAGTTGTTACTCCGAACAAAACCTAGGTTTCCGAGAGAGTTTTCCAACTTGGTGATTCCGGCAGAACATTCGTCGTAACCTATTCCTGAGTAAATCTGCAATTCGGGATTCGGTCCACCACAGTTATCATACGTATCCAAAATTACCTTGAGCCCGTTTGCCGTTCCAGGAATTCCTGCTCCACCCCCGGCTACAAACCCAGTTGGCGGGACGTCTAAAAAGCAAAATGCCAATCCATCGGCACCTGAACCACCAAAAATGCGAAAGTCGAATTCTACTGTCCATTTGGTACAGACTTGGAGATCTATCGGGGTATTCCAAAAAATTGCTCCACTTTGAAAAGTCCCAAAATTGGTCGTAAGAACCAACTCATCGTAATCTACATTCGCATCGCCCGGCGTATCACCAATCATGGCGTTCCCAGTAAGGTTCCAGCCAGTTGTGTTCATTGTAGGCGAACCATTCAGCGTAGCAAAAGTGTAGGTTTGGGAAAGGGATGTGAAGGAAACTAACAAAAGGAAAATGGAAACAAAAAGCAATGGCAACACACCATCAACTCTACTGAATACCAAGCCCTTCTCTTTCAACATGCGGCAAGATAATGAAAGTAATTGTATTTATTACAATAAGATTTAGCTGCGCTTTGATTCTCTACACAAACGGGCTCTCCTCTACTCTGACTTTCCAGTTTTCACGAAGATCAGCGAGATTCGTAATCATTGGATTAAAAACGAAGGCATTTGGGTGTTCTTTCAATTCGGAAACATGAACGGTGGTCAACTTTCCATCTTCTTCAATAATCATATTCAAACGATTGAAGAAGTCGATATTTAATTTGGCTCCTAGGTCCTTGATAAATCGTACCGATGTATCTATAGAACAGCCCGAGGCTCCCGCTTGTGTTTCATCTACCGCGAGGATTAAAAAGCGGTCGTGTTCTAACGAATAATCTCCGAACAATGAATTACCATGCGCCGCCCATTGAGGCAGAAACATTTTCATTGCTTCGGCGATAACTACTTTATCTGCAGCGGTGAACGGTCGATCAGCCGTGTAAATCCAAATTTTGCTTTGTGGAGCTAGTTGTTCGAACATTACAGGTCTGCGGCATTTGCGATGAGTTCGGCAACATCCAATACTTGAACGGAGTCTTCTTTCTCGAAGTTTTTCACTCCGTCGGTCATCATCGTGTTACAGAACGGACACCCGGTTGCAATAATGTTTGGCGAGGTTTCCAAAGCTTCTTCTGTACGCTCGATATTGATTTCTTTATTTCCTTTTTCGGCTTCCTTGAACATTTGCGCACCTCCAGCTCCACAACAGAGTCCATTGGTTTTGCAACGTTTCATTTCTACCAATTCGGCATCGAGCTTTTCGATCAATGCGCGAGGTGCTTCATACACGTCATTTGCACGTCCCAAATAACATGGATCGTGGAAAGTAATTTTCTTTCCTTTGAAGGTATCGCCTCCTTTTAATGTCAATTTTCCTTGATTGATCAACTCTTGGATGAGCTGTGTGTGGTGGATCACATCGTAGTTACCGCCCAACTCTGGGTATTCATTTTTCAAAGTATTGAAGCAGTGTGGACAAGCCGTTACGATTTTTTTTACTTCGTAACCATCCAAGACTTGGATGTTCATCATGGCTTGCATTTGAAAAGTAAACTCATTTCCTGCACGTTTTGCAGGATCTCCAGTACAACTCTCCTCCGTCCCAAGAACAGCGAAACTTACTTTCGTCTCATTCAAAATCTTCACCAAGGCTTTGGTAATCTTCTTTGCACGATCATCAAAACTTCCTGAGCACCCCACCCAAAAAAGGTATTCCGGTGCTTCTCCCTTCGCCATCATTTCGGCCATTGTTGGAACAACTAGACTCATGATTTACTTTTTAAATACTTGAATATTTACTGTTTCATCCACCAAGTCGGTGAATTTTCCTTCGTAACGTGTTGCGCGAACGATGTGATTATCAATCCAATGATAATTTCCGCCACGTGGTTTCCCCATCAACAATCCATGATAATTGAATCCGTGATCATCTAACCACTTTTCCGTCACTGCGCGATGCTCTTCAATTCTGGAAGTAAAGAAGGTAATCACGTGCCCCTGCTCGTACCAACGATTGATCGTTTCCAAGGCATCCGGATACAATTCCGCAGTTGCCATTCGCTCCGGCTCCTCATTCGGGATATCGTCACAAATGGTCCCATCAATATCAATGAGGTAATTCTTTACTTCCTCAGGCAGAACCGGCGACAGTTTTTTCCCATCAACTTCTAATTCCTTCAATTCTTGCTTACTCTTCATTTGCCCAGTTTAAGCGATCCGATGGACTGAATTGCCATGGTGCGCCATTGTTTTCAATGTTGGTCAACATTCCTGTTAACTCTGTAGGTACTTTTGATTCTTCCATCACCAAATAACGACGTAAGTCAACAATAATGGAAAGCGGATCAATATTGACCGGACATTCTTGAACACAAGCGTTACAAGACGTACATGCCCACAATTCTTCTTCTGTGATGTAATCTCCTAGTAAGGTCTTTCCATCATCGTAATCGGCTCCGTGCTTGCGTTTGTTTTCTCCTACTTCTACCAAACGATCACGCGTATCCATCATGATTTTTCTCGGAGACAACATCTTTCCTGTCAGGTTTGCTGGACAAGAAGAAGTACAACGTCCACATTCCGTACATGTGTAACTATCTAAGAGATTCTTCCAAGTGAGATCCGTCACATCTTTTGCTCCAAAACGTTGCGGTTCCGGAGCACCTTCTGGTGGTGCGGCAAAAGGGTCTGCCGTTGGGTCCATCATCAGTTTCACCTCATTGGTAACCGATTCCATGTTGGTAAAGCGTCCTTTTTTCTCCAAATTGCTGTAATACGTGTTCGGAAACGCTAAAACGATGTGGAAGTGCTTAGAGTAAGGCAAGTAATTCAAGAAGGCGAATACCATAATAATGTGTCCCCACCAACCAATGCGCTCCAAAGTATGGAGACTGCTTTCACTCATTCCACCGAACAACGGCTCAGCTATCAAGCTACTAATTGTGAAGTTCATAGAACCATCTCCAAGGTTTTCAGCGTGTGACGCTCCCATGGAATACAAGACTTCATCCGTACCGTTCATGGTGAAGATGCATGCTACCAAGATGATTTCCATGAATAGAATCATGTTACCGTCCATTTTTGGCCATCCGTTCATTTCACTCATACGGAAACGCGGAATGGTCAACAGGTTTCTTCGAATCAAGAAGATGAAAGTTGCGATAAGTGCGGCCACAGAGAGAATCTCAATGAAGGAGATCATGAACGTGTAAAATCCACCGAGGGATGCACGGAAAATTCGGTGCTCACCAGATAATCCATCTACAAAGATTTCAATAAGCTCGATTTGCGTAATGACGAAGGCTGCGTAAATAGCAAGGTGCAAAAGCGCAGGAATTGGACGCGCAAACATCTTCTGTTGTCCAAAAGCGACAAGTAACATTGTTTTCCATCGTTCTTTCTTGTTGTCTGAACGATCTACGTCTCTACCTAGAAGTATATTTGAACGGACTTTGCGTACATTCCATGCGAAAAAACCTAAACCTGCAGCAAGTAATACTGCGAAAATGATTTGCCCCATATCTTAACTGCGGTAATATTGATTACCTTGAATTGTTAGTTATCTATAACTTCCTTCCGAATTTTCTTTTCCTCTGCCTCTGTGAACTGCCTTTTGGACTTAGCCCCTAGCACTGAGAAATGAATATATCGTTCCGGATGTTTCTGAAGATCTTCCACCAAATTTTGCAATTCCTGATTGGTCTGAATCAATTCCATGTAAAGACTGTCATCGCTGATAAGTTTGCCGATAGTACCGTCTCCATCAAGCGCTGCATCTAATACTCTGTTCACTCCGTCCAAGGTATTCTTTGCACTTTCGATAGTTCCCTTGTAATCGGCGGTAACGAGTTCATCCGTAATACCTTTGACATTTCCTACAATGGCTTTCACCGTATCATTGCTCTTTTTCAAGTTCAAGGTAATGGCTTCAACGTTCCCCATAATGCGAGAAAGACGCACTCTTTCGTCAACTAACAGTCCTTCGACTTGATCGACTGCATTACCAATCTTTCGAATGGATACACGCAGTTCCTTCATACTCCCTTGTAATTCAGAGGATGCTGTCGAGTCCCAAAAGGCAGAAATATCGTTCACCATCTTGTCAATTGAAACCAGGGCTCCTTCCACTTTTTGTGTGAGTGGATCGGCGTATTGCTTGATTTGCGTTGTAACATCTGAGCTTACAAATCCCGGTAATCGACTCCCCGGTTTCACGTAGCCTTGACTTATGTCGTTGTTCATGTGAATGATCAAACCTTTGGAGAGCAAGTCAATTCCACCAGCTTCAACCTTTGAGCCCTTCACAATTTTCAAGCCTTCCGTTGTGATGTTAAATTTGATTCGTACGCGCTTCAATGTATCGGTTTGATTAGGCATGTACTCTACATCGAGCACCTTACCCACATCTACTCCATTTACGTACACGGAAGTTGCCGGCGTAACGCCTCCTGAAGTCGGGAAGTAAGCATAGTACACTTGGTCTCCCCCGAGAAAGCTATTTCCCTTTAGAAAATTGACTCCCATTACCAATAATGCAATGGCGACAAGTGTAACAATTCCTACGATTAATTCTCTCGAAATCTTCACAATCTCATTTTTCTGCTAAGTTAATAGCTTTTTGCAAATCTATTCGCTCTCCATCAAGGAATCCGACCACGAAAGCGTGTTCAAAACCTTCATTTCGCATCTTCTGTTTGTGTTCATTTGCTGCATCAAAATCGTTTACGTGGTACCCAACAGTGTACTTGTAAAGTCCTCCTTGTTGGTACTGAAACACCGTATTACCTTTGAACTTCGGGTCTGTGAGACGAATCGCTTTTTCTGAAGTTTCGATTTGCACACGAAAAACAATGTCTTCGGAGGTGGCTTCGTCAACAACTATTTCCTTGTTGTTAACAACTTCCTCTTCTCGCTCCAATTCTGTTTGAGAGTCCACCCCTTCCAATTCGTTCTTGTAAGTTTGAAATGCATTAAACATGGAATTTGCCATTTGCAGCTGAGTGGTAGAATCGCTCAGGAACTTCTCTTCCTTTGGATTGGTTAAGAAGCCCGTTTCAATCAAGACGCTCGGCATTGTCGTTTTATACAACACCAAAAATCCGGCTTGTTTCACGCCTCGGTCGTGTCGACCAATCTTTTTAAATTCCGATTGCAAATGCGAGGCAAACATGATGGATTGATCCAAGAAAACACTCAGTTGAATTTGACGAGCAATAATAGCATCGGGTGACATATCGAAGGATTTGTACTTCTCTCCGCCGTCGTCTTCTAGGTGAATGATGGAGTTTTCTCGCTCTGCGACGCGCTGTTGCGCTTCTGTACGATGCAATCCTAAGACGTAGGTTTCTGTTCCATAAGCGGAAGGACTTGCTGCGTTTGCGTGAATACAAATAAACAAATCGGCATTGTTACGATTGGCAATTTTGGCGCGTTCATCCAACTCGACAAAAACATCCGTATCTCTTGTGTAAACTACTTTAATATCAGGATAGGCATTTTTAATTTTATCGCCAAGCATTAGTGCCATATCGAGACACACATGCTTTTCTTGTGCAAAATTTCCATGACAACCGGGATCTTTCCCGCCATGACCAGCATCGATAACCACGGTACGAATAGTACCTAGAGAAAACTCATCTTCCTGCGCGATCGATAACATCGATGTACACATGAGAACCGAAAACGCCGTCAAAGCTTTTATTCGCCAACTCTTCTTAAAATAAATCATTCACAGGTAATTTTAATAGTTTTGCTGCGTTATTGCTGTCGTAAACAAAATTAAGACACTACTTCTGTCCAAAAAGCGTTCCATATCGCAAGTTATTCTCGCCGTATTGTTAATAATGTTGGGAGTTACAGCTGGTTACACTCAAGAAATTAGTGACACGCTCTCAGTAAACGATGAAGATTTAGATTCCCCTGTGTTTTATGGCTCAGAAGATTCAAGTTATGCCGATTTGCGTAATGAAGTGGTGCATTTGTGGGGAAAAGCTTTTGTAGACAACGGAGAAGTTCGTTTGGATGCGGGTTACATTATGATTGACTTTAACTCGAAGGAAATCTTGGCGAAGTATCGTTATGATGAGGACTCGAGCAAAGTAGAACTTCCAAAATTTACGGATGGAAGCGATGAAATTTTAGCAGAAACCGTTCGGTATAACTTTGAAACTAAGAAGGCATTTATTGAGGAGGTCGCCATTCAGCAGGATGAAAACTTCTTGTACATGGGTGTTGCCAAGCGACATGCAAACGAGGAAGTTCACTTTGTCAA
>JANSYQ010000031.1 GCA_024742305.1 bacterium
ATCACCACTTGTTGTGAATCTACCTCCGTCTCCGAGCCAGAAGACATGAACAACTGCACGCCAATGATGGCTACACCAATTGCTGCGTAAATCCAATAAATTGAAAAAGGACTCTTCTTTTTGTTTTTGTTATCGCTCATTTTTAATAATTAATCAAGGTTGGGTACATCTACTCTGACGGCGTCGGCCCATAAATCTTCCAATTCGTAGAAGGCACGTGTTTCTTTGTAGAAAACATGGGCAACAACACTTACGTAATCCAAAAGGACCCATTCGCGGTTGCTTTTCCCCTCAACGCTGTAAGGTTTTTCCGACAGCTCCTTGCGAGTATGGCGTACAACGGATGAACTAATACCGTCAACTTGGGTTGACGAATCTCCACTACAGATGACAAAAAAGTCACAAACAGCATTGTGGATTTCGCGTAAATCGAGGACCACAATATCCTTTGCTTTATTCTCTTGCATTCCCTCTACAATTGCATCGCAGAGTACCTGTGAGTCATCTTCTCTTAACTCTTTCTCCATGTACGTTTTTTATACCTTTGCAAATCTAACTTTATATTTACAGAAAACCAGCCGAAATCGGTTGAACTATCAATAATCCACATGGAGGAAATCGGTCGTTCTATCATCCGTTTGGAATCTGCAGATTCTACGAACAATTATACTGCCAATCGTGCAAGAGAGAACGATTTGCGTCATGGTGCTGTTATTTTGGCAGTAGAGCAAACAAGAGGAAAGGGGCAGATGGGGGCACACTGGCAGTCAAATGCAGGTGAAAACCTCACATTTTCCGTCTTTTTGAACAACGTCAATCTGTCAGTACAGCGTCAGTTCCTTTTAACAAAAATTGTGTCTTTGTCACTGGTCGATCTTCTCTCGAAATTTGGGGTTTCTGCCGAAATTAAATGGCCCAATGATATTTATGTAGCCGACAAAAAAATTGCCGGTGCTCTAATTGAAAATGTGATCCATGGAAAAACGATCACAAAGTCCATCATTGGAATTGGACTGAATATTAATCAAAGAGATTTTGGAGCACTTTCCGCTACCAGTTTATCTTTGGAAAAAGAGATGCATTACTCGCTAGACGACGTACTTTTCTCCTTTGTGGCAGCATTCAATAATCGATTAAAGATGATGGAATCACGCACGATTCATGACGACTACCACCATTTACTGTATCGTTTGGACGAAAAGCATCGATTCGAGGACAGCGAAGGCGTTTTTGAAGGAGTGATCAAAGGAACTACTGATTCGGGACTTTTGATTGTGAACCGCCACTTCGGCTCCCATCAACAAGCTCAAGGCGGCACCGCTCAGGGGTCGGACTATTTGCACATCGAGCGGAATCGAGATGCGCAAAAATCAATAGATCACGAGTATCACCTAAAAGAAATAAAGTTTCTTATTTGAATTGCTCCACCAACTTTTTCGACATATAGTTGAAGAGGTTGGTCAATGGTTTTTCCACCATCATTTTTAGAAAGGCGTTCACTTCACCATCAAAAAGAATATGTCCATCGGTCTTGCCATCGTTTTCATTCATGAAAATCGTTAGCTTGAAAGGAAAGGGTGATTTTTCTCCCGATTTCATGTACAATTCGTTCGAACCGTTATCACCATCTTGGAGTAGTGAAATTGTAATGCCTCCTTGCACTTTGAACGAACATCCTTCTTTTGTGGCTTGAAAATCTGAAATCTTATCGGTTGGAAGAAGATATTCCATGTTGTTGGAATCTCCTAAAAAGGCGCGAACAGTTGCCTGATCGGCATTTACTACTACGTTGTCGGCTTTGATTTTCATATTATTTTTTCCATTCTTTTGGAGCGCGGCGCCATTCGCTCAATGATTCCATATCGTTTTGAGTGATCCAGTCGTTTTTCAACGCGACCTCCACAAGGGTCTTGTAGTCTGCTAAAGTCACGTACGGACATTCTGCATCTGCAAAGTTCTGGTGCGCTATATCGAATCCGTAAGTAAAAATGGCTACCAAACCTCTCACGTCTAATTTTGCTTCGCGAAGAGCATCAACGGCTTTTAAGCTGCTTCCTCCGGTCGAGATTAGGTCCTCAATCACCACGATTTTTTGTCCTTCCTCGTAATAGCCTTCAATTTGGTTGCCCATTCCGTGCGCTTTCGCTGAGCTTCGAACGTAGATAAACGGTACGCCCAATTCTTGAGCCACTAAAGCTCCTTGAGCAATTCCTCCCGTTGCAACACCGGCAATTGCGTCCGGTTTTCCAAAGTGATCAATGATCGCCTCGGAGTATGCCTGACGGATAAACGTTCGGATATTTGGGTAGGACAAAGTGACGCGATTGTCGCAGTATATCGGAGAATTGATTCCCGATGCCCAAACAAAAGGTTCATTTGGACTTAACTTAACTGCTTTGATTTGTAGCAAAAATTCAGCTACTTTTGAGGCCTTATCAGAGTTCAAAATCATGGGGGCAAATGTACAAAGTTTTTATTGATCAAAAGCCTGTAGTTTTCATCGAAAAAGAAGAGTTATCCACAGAAAATATCGTGGATAAAGCGAAAAACATCAGTAATCTTGACGAGCTGAAACCGTTGCTGAAGAAGGCGTCTATCGATTCACCTGTGTATCTTACCGCGAAGAACCCGAAGAAGGCTTTCAAAGCTTTTTTTTCCGAATACAAGAAGATAAATGCTGCCGGAGGAATTGTACAACGAAAGTCGAAGTTTTTGGTGATCAAGCGCAAGGGTAAATGGGATATTCCAAAGGGACGAATTGACAAAGGAGAGGAGGCAGAAGCTGCCTGTGTTCGTGAAATTATGGAGGAATGCGGCATTGAAGGTCACTCTATTGTGCATCCGCTGTGTGAAACGTATCACTGCATGAAATGGAACGGTCGACCTGCTTTGAAGCGAACCTATTGGTACATGCTTTCTTATGATGGACCG
This sequence comes from bacterium, assembly GCA_024742305.1. GTDB lineage: Bacteria > Bacteroidota > Bacteroidia > Flavobacteriales_D > Crocinitomicaceae > UBA4466. The sequence continues at coordinate 2,932 of JANSYQ010000031.1, forward strand.
AAAGAAACGAAGCCTGAGGTAAAAGAAGATATCACAGTGGCAAAGTGGATGACGCGCGAGAAACTGCTTGGAATTCGAAAGAAGACGTTCGGTTCAATCAATGTAGTTTTGGATGCTTTTGTCGAGAATTATCCGGAGTAGCCGAGAAATGATCAAGTGAAGGTCATCGGCTTGTCGAATGTAGGTCATCGAGCTTGTCGAATGTAGGTCATCGAGCTTGTCGAATGTCGGTCATCGAGCTTGTCGAGATGCCGAAATTCAAACCTAACGTACTGCTACCATCTCGACAGGCTCGATGTCCGCTTAGTATTTCTTCATTATTCAACCGCGCTCTCACGCTCCGCTCTCACCCTTGTGCAAAACTGCTGGACTTGCCTGAGCTGTCGGCATAATAACGATATCATTCAAAGTCACATGGGGCGGTCTCGTAGCTGCGAAATAGGCCGTTTCCGCAATATCCTTTGCTACTAAAGGCTGATAGCCTTGATATACAGAATCTGCAGCCTCTTGATCTCCTTTGAAGCGAACCACAGAGAATTCCGTTTCGGCAGCGCCCGGAGCAATGTTCGTTACTTTGATACCATGAGACACCAAATCAATGCGCATGGCTTGAGATAACGCATCCACAGCATGTTTCGAAGCGCAATACACGTTTCCTCCTGGATAAACTTGTTTTCCCGCAATGGAAGCAATGTTAATAATCTGCCCGTTGCCGTTTTCTTTCAAAATGGGAATTACGGCTTTTGAAACATAGAGTAAGCCTTTCACATTCGTATCAATCATGCGTTCCCAGTCTTCAATCACTCCTTCGTCAATCGGACCTTTTCCCACTGCCAATCCCGCATTGTTGATCAACAACTGAATTTCTGATCGAACTTCAATGGGAATACTATTAATGGATTCGTTTACCACGTCATTATCTCGAACATCGAAACATAAGGTCGAAACAGAGACACCATACTTTGATTCGATTTCAGATTTCAAATTTTCCAGTCGCTCCTGCCGACGTCCGGTTACAATAAGGTTCCAGCCATTTTGTGCAAATTCGTGTGCGCATGCTTCTCCAAACCCTGCTGTTGCTCCTGTAATTAGTGCCGTTTTACTCATGTTTCAATGTTTTTGACTTCTGTTGATATAATATCCCTGCAATGATGAGAATTGCCAAATAGACCGGAATTCGATATCGGGCAATTGCACCCAATACTGGCGTCGTCCAACCTATGATTAACGATAACAAAATCGCGAATAGTATCAAAGCAGCAATGCGTATTGTCTCGCGCTCGTTGAGTTTTTTTCGTTGAGCGATTGCCCAAACCAAAGCGCTGAAGAGCAATACCGTTTCAATGAAAGCAATCCAGTTCATAGCACCTCCCGGATCTCCTGGTATTGGTCGCAAAAGCGCATGATAAAGTGCTTCAGGGATGTTTTTTACCAGCTGTCTGTATGAGTTATTGATAGGCGTAACTGGAATAAACCCGTTGGATTGCGTGTTCTCAAAGTACTTGATCCAGCGTTCACCATCCGCTTCTAAATGAATGGGAACAGGGTCGGAGATTTGACCGAGTTTTAAAATTTGAGCATCTATATCGTGTTTCAGCCAAACGGTGTCATGGTCCCGATGCAAGGCTGAAATTTGATCTGTTCGGAAGTAGTAGAAAACACTGTCTGCATACACGTGAAGTCCGCCGCGGCCCACCTGAACAAAATCAAATTGTTTTCGGCTAATTGTATGTATCGCTTTTTCTCGAGGTCCGGGAAATAATGAGAACGCGATAGATGCAAGAACGGTCAAAATTAAGATGCCGCCAACAATTTTGAATTTAGGAAGCCATCGTGTAGCCAATAAAAACAAAAGAACTGGGATGAACATGAAGATGACGTATGGCTTGAAGCCAAGTAGTAACAAACCACCGATGATTCCTAACAACCACTTTTTCCTTAGCGAATCATCGTGAAATACGCCTCGAAGGAACAGTCCAAGTCCAAGCAGCATAAAAGGCTCTTTGAGTATACTTGATGACCAAAAGAAAACACTCGGCAAGAGCAAAAGCGTCCAAAACACCACTTCTTTTCGTATAAAAACCATGGGCTTGATCGTTATATACAGTTGCTTTACCCCCATAAGTCCGACAAAGCAGCAAACCAAAGCGTGAATAATTTCAGAGTTGAAGCTGATAAAGTGAATCAAACTGTGGACCCGAAGAATGTTCTTGTTATCGTTTATAAGTGATTGCGCGCCGACATCCCAGTGTGTAGTTTCCGGAAGATAAGTCGCTATAAGTGGTTGCGTTTCTCCAACTCCCGTCAGAAATTTGAAATAAGTTCCCGGCGACTCCCAAAATACGTCATAAAGCATCCGACTTTCTCGCATAAATACTCCTGCATCTTCGCTTAATGTTCCGTGTCCAAGAACCTGCGTGTAAACGAAAAGGAAACAGAACGCCATGCCAACTTTCAATGCAAAAGCGATGGGGAATGTCCACGGGTTTAACTCAGAAACTGATAACAAACGCCAGTAGCGCAGTCCCAAAAAGAACATTAGAAAAAGTACAATTGTGTACACAATCACGCGTCGGAATTTCCGGCTAATTTAGTGATAATTCGAAGTAAGGTGCCACAATGTCCATCAATAGCAGTCACTTTGTCAGTTAACTTCTGATGGCACAGTCATTGACCAAGGAAAAGCACTATAAAATTGAAAAAAGATGAAAACAGGTCAAATTAATGTTCAAACGGAAAATATATTTCCAATCATTAAAAAATTCTTGTATTCCGATCACGAAATATTTCTTCGTGAACTCGTATCGAACGCAGTAGATGCCACACAGAAATTGCGTGTTCTTGCCACAAATGGTGAGTACAAAGGTGAAATGGGAGATTTGAAGGTGGAGGTCCTTTTGGATAAAGAAGCCGGAACTTTAACCATTCGCGATGCCGGAATTGGAATGACGGACGCTGAAATCGATAAATACATCAACCAAATTGCATTTTCCGGAGCGGAAGAATTCGTAAAGCAGTACGAAGGAAAAGAAGGAGCTGAACAAATTATTGGTCACTTCGGATTGGGATTCTACTCTGCGTTTATGGTTGCTGAAAAGGTACAAATTCGAACATTGAGTCGCCACGACGGAGCACAAGCAGTGCAATGGGAAAGCAATGGATCACCGGAGTTTACCATCGAGGAAATTGAGAAGGAATCGCGTGGTACCGATATCGTACTATACATTTCTGAGGAGTCGAAAGAATTTTTGGAGAAGTCACGTATTCAGGGAATTTTGGATAAGTACTGTAAGTTCTTGCCAGTTCCTGTATTCTTCGGAACGAAGACGGAATACCAAGACGATCCCAACGGAGAAAAAGATGAAAATGGCAAGGTAAAACGTGTTGCAATTGAAGTACCGAATCAAGTGAACAACGTTTCGCCAGCATGGACGAAAGCTCCGGCAGATTTAACCGATGTCGATTACGGAAATTTCTACGGAGAGCTGTATCCAGGGTCGATGGAGATGCCTCTGTTTAATATCCACTTAAATGTTGATTATCCGTTCAACTTAACGGGAATTTTGTACTTCCCGAAAATTTCGGAAAACGTTGAGGTGCAACGAAACAAAATCAATTTGTACTCCAACCAAGTGTTCATCACGGATTCAGTGGAAGAGATCGTACCGGAATTTTTGACCTTACTTCACGGAGTAATTGATTCTCCAGACATTCCATTGAACGTATCTCGTTCCTACTTGCAAAGCGACAGCAACGTAAAGAAGATTTCGTCTCATATTACGAAGAAAGTAGCGGACAAATTAGCGAGCATGTTCAAGAACGACCGCGAAGATTTCGAAGAGAAATGGGAGGACTTGAAAATTTTTGTTCAGTATGGAACACTTTCCGATGAAAAGTTCGCGGAGAAAGCGAAGCAGTTCACGTTGATGAAAGATACTGACGGAAAGTACTACACGGTAGATGAATACAAGGAGAAAGTTGAAGCGCTTCAAAAAGATAAGAACGATAAAATCGTGATGCTTTACACGAATAATCCGCAAGAGCAATACGGGTTTGTGAAAAAAGCGAACGACCGAGGATACAATGTTTTGGAGTTGGGAGGACCTTTGACATCGCATTGGATTGCGAAAATGGAGCAATCGTTCGATGGGATTTCATTCGCACGTGTCGATGCTGACACCTTGGACAAACTGATCCAAAAAGAGGAAGAAATTCCTTCGAAACTGACAGAAGAAGATGAAAACGCGTTGCGCCCAATGTTTGAAGGCGTGGTCAACAAGGAAAAATTCACCATCCAGTTTGAAAGCATGCACGCTGACGATGCTCCGATCATTATTACGCAACCGGAGTTTATTCGTCGAATGAAGGAGCAACAAGCAATGGGCGGCGGTGGATTTATGGGCGCTTTCCCAGAAATGCATAATTTGGTCATCAATTCGAATCACGACAAAATCAGTCAGATTCTTAGCACTAAGACCAAGAAGTCGCAAGAACGACAGGTAAAGCAGCTGACCGATATTGCGTTATTGTCGCAAGGCATGCTGAAAGGTGAAGAATTGAATGCCTTCATAGAGCGCAGTATCGAATTGATATAAAAATAACCAGGCTGTCCGTCATTTGGCGGACAGCTTAATTTTAAGGAGTTTGTACAGTATAATTTTTGCCGTAGTAGGCTATTTAATCACACGAAGTTTTTGGGGAGGACTCCTCGGTTTTATTATTGGTGGTGGGGTTGATAATTACCGTCGCATCCAAGGCGCTGCCCAAAGAGCCAATGGAGGACGGCGTGTTTCCCCGGAGGAAATGTTCCAATACTACCAGCAGCGCTCTACTTCCAACGATGTTCCAACGATGTTGATGGCGCTATCTGCGGCCGTAATGAAAGCGGATGGAAAGGTTTTGAAAGCTGAGTTGAACTTCGTAAAGTCGTTCTTCAATCAACAATTTGGACCGCAATTTTCGCAACAACACCTACAAACTCTCAAGCGATTTTTGGATAGCAATGAAATTCCGCTGCAACGAATATGCAACGATATCAAGTTAAGAATGCAGCCAGAAGTTCGTGTGCAACTTGTTCACTACATGTTTGGAATTGCTAAAGCTGATGGTGATGTATCTCCTTCAGAAGTCAACGTCATAAGTCAGATTGCAGATATGTTGGGTGTTTCTCGTCAAGATTTTGAGTCTGTCAAGAACATGTTCTACCGAAACGTAGATTCAGATTACAAGGTGCTAGGTGTTGAATCAGATGCTACGGATGAGGAAATCAAAAAAGCCTATCGAAAAATGGCGATTAAGTTCCACCCTGATAAAGTGTCCCAAATGGGAGAAGAATATCAGAAAGGAGCTAAGGAGAAATTCCAAAAGATTCAAGAATCCTACGAAGCTATCAAGAAGCGTCGAGGAATGAAATAAAACAAAAAAGGTGCTTACGAATAAGCACCTTTTTCTTTGTTTGTGATCAAGTTATATCTTCACTATCGATCGAACTGCGGCATAGCCGTTTAATTCGAACGTGTAGGTTCCTCTTGCCAAATGGATAATAGAAATGTGATTGACTCCTGTTTGAAGCGTTCCTGTCATGACAACACGACCTGAAGCATCGTACAAGGTGTATCGTTGTGCATCCAATTCTGCAATATCAACTGTTAGCTCTCCATCTGTTGGATTCGGATATATGGCGAATACCGCCGCATAAAACTCATCTGTACCAATCGTATTTATGGTAACACAAGCCGAAGTGTCGGAACAGTTGTTATCCGTTACGATTACAGCGTAGTTACCATTTGCAGTAGCTGTATATTGCTGCGATGTAGCTCCTGAAATTGGCGCATTACCGTTATCACAATCAATCCATTGATACGTTCCGGTTGTCGAGTTTGCCTCCATCAAGTTATAATCCAACTGCGTAATTCCATTGTCTACCGTATTAACCGTTAGATCTAAAGTAATCACAGAGTCACAACCTGCACTGTTTGTTGTTGTGAACGTTGCTGTGTTGTTGGATGAGGTGTATGTATTTCCGTCAATCCATGTGAAAGGTCCACAAGATGTTTGAACATCAGTAAATGAAGTTGAATTGTTGATCGTCAAGTTTAATGTTACAACGGAATCACAACCATTGGCAGCTGGAATAGTCGCTGTGTAGCTTCCTCCAGTTGTGTATGTTGTGCTGTTTGCTGACCACGTGTACGAATCACATGCTGTTACACTTTCACTGGTCGGTGTAGGAATTGCTAATGGACTCGCTGTTCCCGTGCCAGGCGAACTTGTACATCCTGCCACTGTTTGCGTAACGGTGTATGCTCCTGCAGTTGTTACTGTGATGGATGCTGTTGTTTCACCTGTTGACCATGAAAGGTTACTTCCTGTTGCTGTCAATGTTGATGATCCGCAGTTATCAGTTACTGTTACCGTTGGTGCTGCTGGAATCGGTGTAGGGTTAGCAACTCCTGAACCTGCTGCACTCGTACATCCCGCTACTGTTTGAGAAACAGTGTAAGTTCCTCCCGTAGTTACAGTGATCGAGGTAGTTGTTTCGCCTGTTGACCAAGACAAGTTACTTCCAGTCGCTGTCAGGGTCGATGAACCACAGTTGTCTACAACCGTTACCGTTGGTGCGGCTGGAGCAGCTGGATCGGACAATGATTCATTCAAGGTGTTGGAGATACAACCATCATCAAAGGTGATTGCGTAACCACCAGCAGTTAAACCGGTAATTGTGTATGGTAAAGAAACAACACCGCTGTTTCCAGAAACTGGACCTGTCCAAGTTACTGTTCCTGATCCTGTTCCGTTTACTGCAATAGATCCGTCATTGTTCCCACACGTTGAAGGGTTGGTCAATGTTCCAGCTGTAATTGAAGGAACCGGTAACGGGTTCGCAGTACCCGATCCGTTGGAACTCGTACATCCTGCCACTGTTTGGGTTACTGTGAAAGTGCCCGCTGTAGTTACTGTGATAGATGCCGTAGTTTCTCCGGTTGACCAAGAAAGATTACTTCCTGTTGCCGTCAATGTCGATGAACCACAGTTATCTACGACAGTTACCGTTGGTGCTGCTGGAATTGGCGTTGGGTTGGCTGTACCCGTTGCAATAGGACTCGTACAACCTCCTACTGTTTGAGTTACGGTGTAAGCTCCTGCCGTTGTTACGGTGATAGATGCCGTCGTTTCTCCAGTTGACCAAGAAAGGTTACTTCCTGTCGCTGATAAAGTAGATGATCCACAATTATCAACTACGGTTACTGTAGGTGCTGCTGGAGTGGCTCCTGCTGTCATGGATATCGTTCCACAAGTTCCTGGAACCACGCAACCTCCTTCACCGCGCACGAAGTAATCGTTTGTGCCCGCGGCCAATGTAACATCGAAAGTGCCTGTCGTGGTTGTTCCCTCAAGAGTGCCTCCACAAGAACCTGAATAAATGGACCATTGCGTCGCATCGTTTAAGTTTCCTGCAATATTCAATGTCACGACGTCGCCTTCACAATACGGTCCTGCCGCAGCGGTTACCGTCGGTACATCCGGATCTGTACATGGTGGTGGAGTGGTACAAATTTCCAATGACCATCCCGTTAATGCACCTCCATCTTGGTTGAATACATCGTCAATGGTTAATGTCCATGTTCCGTTCGGGTCTTCTCCGTCAAAGGCACTCAATACCTGATTTGGTTGATAAACGCCCCCTCCAACTGGTGGACATGGAATTGAGCCATAAGGCTGTGCAGATTCATCATCGAATGCGATGTCAAAGTCGTTTTCGTTGTTACAAACCGAGTTCATAATCACAACGTTTGTACCGGTCGGACTCGTCAATGTGAAAACCAAGTCACTGATGTATGTATGGTTCCCTACCAATTGAGTCACGTTCAAATCGCTAATGGTTCCCGTTGTTGAAACATTCAAAGTGGATGTCACTGTTGGAGTTCCGCTCGCCGAAATGTTCACAGGAACGTTTGTTGAAGTGTACGTATTACATGAGCTCGTTGTGAATGAGAAGGTCGATGAATACGGTGAAGTTCCACATCCAGTAACTACGCGAACGCGCCAGTAATAGGTCGTAAGATTACTTAAACTGGCAGACACGTATGAGTTTGTTCCCAAACCAGTCGCCTGATCTACGATAGAAGTAAATCCTGCGTCCGTTGCGATGTCAATGTCATAGGTTGCACCGTTGTCAGGCGATGCTGTCCATGTGAATGTTGTATTTGTTGCCACGCCGGTTGCGGCATCAGCAGGAGCAGTAAGCGTAATCGCAGCTGGAGAACCATTGTTGATATTTAGGTCCATTGATAGCGATTTCGGTCCAGAGGTGCTTGATGCATTCACCGTGAAAGTATATGCACCAGGTGTTACCGCTCCAATGTTAGAGATCGTCAATACGCTACTTCCAACTGGGGTTACTGGGTTCACGCTAAAGTTTGATGTTGCTCCAGCGGGCAATCCCGTTACAGAAAGAGTCACTGGATCAGAATATCCACCGACCTCACCGATGTCAATGGTGTATGTTGCATCGTTAGGTGAACAAACAGTTGCTACGTTGTTCGGCGTAGTCATGGTGTAATCAAACGTAGCTCCGGAAATTTCAAAGTCATTGTCAGAAATATCAAAGAAAGTTCCCGCGGAATTCACCACCATCACGCGAGCCGTTGTTGTCGGTGTATTCGGCACAGTAATCAATTGTGAACCATCGTTGGGTGTATTTGACGCCAAAACAGTTGGGTAAGTCAATCCACCATCAGTGGAAAGTAAAATATCCACGTTCGAACATGATACAGGTGCTTGATCCGTTCCTGCAACATCCCAAGTTACTGTTTCAGATGTTAGACCAGTCCAAACAATTCCTGTCGCTGATGGATAAAGAACTACGAAAGGTCCTGAACCTCCATCAATATCCATGGTAACATCCATATAGTCCGTACAAGATGCTCCGGCAGAGTTATCGCGTACTGTTACACGGAAATTCATTGTTCTCGTAACACTTGGAAGTACTTCCCAAGTGAACGGACCACCATTTGATAGTGCGGTCAAATTCGGGAAGTGACGTGTTGGACTTGTGCTTGAAGAAAAACTTCTGAAGTTCGGTCCGCCAGTGGCAGTAGAAACAGGTGGCTGCGTACTTACTTGGTTATCCATTTGCTCCCAGTTGTACGTCAAAACGTCTCCATCAGGATCGGTTGCCGTAGCTGTAAGCATGAACGGTGTACTCGCTGGAACAGTTACGTTTCCGTTTGTTCCCGTGATGGTTGGCGCGGAATTCGTTAACGCTGTTTCTAGCTCACAAGTATGTGCAGTGATGTCTGCTCCGATTTCCTGCATGCTAATCGCATGAAAATGGTCATCACTGTTATTTTGAACGTTCGGTGCACAAATTCCTGCATAGCCCATAATAGTGCTGGCACTTCCGGGCTCCATCGCCGTCGCATTATTTCTGTTACAGTTATTGTTTTGGGTGTGATTGGCTCCAAACTGGTGTCCCATTTCGTGCGCAACGTAATCGACATCAAAAGGATCTCCTACTGGTGCTGCACTTCCGGTTACACCGCGTGCTTTGTTTCCACCAATACAAACGACTCCAAGACCAGCAATTCCACCACCACCAGTAGAGAACACGTGTCCGATATCGTAATTGGCAGAACCAATGGTAGCATCTACCTCTGCCTGATTTTGTCCGAGCATGGTAGCACCGTTGTTATTTGTGTATGGGTCCGTATTCGGATTGGTAAAAATCAAAAGGTTGTTATTCCCAATGATGTTCATCCTTACGGCAAAATCACGTTCGTAAATACCATTCACACGGTTCATAGTTGTCACCTGTGCAGCCAATGCTCCGGCTACAGTTCCTCCGTGGAAGGCGGTGTATTCTCCAGTGGCAGCAAGTGCCAATCTGTACTCACGTAATTCACAAGAGTTGTAAGATAGCGCCTGTGGATCGACTGGGTTAGTGGTTACACTTGAGGTAACTCCACAATCCTTCACTTTCGCTACAGAAGGGGTGAAATTTGCTCTTTCGTAAACAATGTAATGCTCTGTGTCGCCTCCACCGAAAGAATAAGGATCTATAAAAATAGTGCTGCTACCAGCGACAAGAATCATGGCGTGGAAGCCTTGGGGTGTAAGATCAAATCGTACTGATTTACCGGGATCAGTTGTGCTAACTCCGGCAAAAGTTCTAATGTCAGGAAACATAGTTTGCAGTGGTTCTTCCATAATGGGAGAGTTGACAATTCGGAAGGTCTCCATCGTTCCGTCCGGCATTGGTAAGTCAACAGTGACCAACTTGGTGAGCGCCAAGGGAGTAAACTCCATCGGAGCGTTGTCCAAAATTGGAGTCAGCTCTTGCTTGTCCAAATGAACCGTTCGATAAGAAATAGGGACAATGTAACGTGTTCCCGAAACAGGAATACTCGATTCTTTCATGTTCGTCCAAGGTCCAGTTGCAGTTAAGTTTGAGCCGTTGCTCTGTGCAATTGAATGAAGACTAAAAACAAGAAGTACCAAGAAAACAGCCGTAATACGGCGAATAAGAGAGGTTTTCATCGTTCGTTTTAGTTATTGGTTTGGTCTAATGTAAGAAAGGAAAACCAGTAATTAAAAAAACGAAACCCTAAAATGCCTAATCCACAGATAATTAACTTGGTTTGAAAAAAGACACGAAAAGTTAAGAATGTTTTCTTCGAGTCGAATGTAAAGTATAAATTGTCACCATTTTCGATATTGAAAAGGGAATTTCATGTTCGTTACTGTACTTTCCCAATGGAAAAAATCGTGGGTTTTTTACTCAAATCATATGCTTTCTCTCGCCAATCTAGAACCGACATTGTTTGAATGTTTTCATCTCCCATGGTGATGTTAGAAGCAATGGAGAGCATTGTGGCATCGTTCAGTTCATTCAACAAGTCCTCCAATACATTCATGTTTCGGAACGGAGTATCCATGAACAAATTCGTTGTTCCAGTACGACGCGTATCGGCTTCAAAATCTCGCAACTTTCGAATGCGCTCCTTTCTATCCTTTGGTAAATAGCCATGAAAGGCAAATTCTTGCCCTGAGAATCCGCTGCCGATGAGTGCCAAAAGGATGGATGACGGTCCAACCAAAGGTTTTACATGAATTCCAAGTGAGTGTGCCACGGTTACTACTCCTGCTCCTGGATCTGCTACGCCAGGACATCCGGCTTCCGACATTATTCCCATGTCTTCGCCTTTCATTGCGGGTTGAAGAAACTTCTGAAATTGGGCAGGATCTGTTTTCTTGTTTAGTATGAAAAAGGTTGAGTCATCAATAGGAAATTCGCGGTCCAACTTTCGCAAGTAGCGTCGCGCCGTTTTAATATTCTCAACAATGAAACAACGTAATTCAATGGTTTTCTGAATTACTTCCGCTGGAATCACATCCGCAGCGTGTTCGCCTCCGAGCATCGTTGGAAGCATGTAAATCGTTCCTTTTTTCATGATTTTAAGTCTGAAATTATTTTAGTAGTCGCTTCATCTAGCATATTGAAGACATCGACAAATCCTTGGTCACCACCGTAGTAGGGGTCGGGAACTGACATGTTTTCACCCGGATAAATCTCGTTGAGGATGAGTTTTACCTTTTGTTTGTCTTCCTCATTTCTTGCCAATCGGAACATGTTGTCGCGATTGCTTTCATCCATTGCGTAGATTACATCGAAACGGTCATAATCTTCCTGCACAAATTGTCGCGAAGAAAGAGAATCAATATTAATTCCCATGCTTTTTGCCGTGGCACGCATTCGAGGGTCGGGCGCTTCACCAATGTGGTATCCGGAAGTGCCAGCGGAATCTACTTCAACGTCCAAACCATCTCGCTCTACCTTAGCTCGAAGCAAACCATCAGCCATGGGAGAGCGGCAAATATTACCCAAACAGACCATTAATATTTTCATGGTGTAAAACTACAATTCCCTTCAGTGTCCGCCTAAAAATGTTCAATCATTCTATTGAAATATTCATCCTTTCCAGGAAAATCACCCATTTCTTCCAACCGTAACCGATTGGCTATCGTTAGTTTATATGTAAGGAGCAACTAAGCGATACCTATGAGACAATTAAAAATAGCCAAGCAGGTGACCAACCGTGAAACGGCGTCACTTGACAAATACCTTCAAGAAATTGGACGTGTCGAATTGATTACGGCCGATGAAGAGGTACGTCTCGCGCAGCGCATAAGAGAGGGAGATAAAGAGGCGTTGGAGCGATTGACAAAAGCAAATCTACGATTTGTGGTTTCCGTTGCTAAGCAATATCAAAATCAGGGAATGTCATTGCCCGATTTGATCAACGAAGGAAACATGGGACTCATTAAAGCGGCAGAACGTTTTGACGAAACCCGTGGATTCAAATTTATTTCTTACGCTGTTTGGTGGATTCGACAGTCGATCCTGCAAGCTTTGGCTGAGCAGGCGCGAATTGTTCGATTACCATTGAACAAAATTGGAACAATCAACAAAATTAACCGTGCATATTCAGAATTGGAACAACGCCTAGAGCGTCCGCCTTCAGCAGAGGAACTTGCAGAAGAATTGGAAGTATCCGTTAGCGATATTCGAAATTCTTTGAAGAATAATGGTCGACACGTGTCTATGGATGCACCATTGGTAGCAGACGACGAATCTTCTTCGAGTATGTATGATATTTTACCAAACGATTCATTGCCAGGTCCTGAAAAGAATTTGGTACTGGAGTCTTTGCGTAAAGACATTGAACGATCGCTCTCTACCTTGACGTCACGTGAAGGAGATGTGGTTCGTTTGTACTTTGGACTGAACGGGAAGCACCCGATGACGTTAGAAGAAATTGGAGACCGATTTGAATTGACGCGAGAACGTGTCAGACAGATCAAAGAAAAAGCAATTCGTCGATTGAAACATACTTCCCGCAGCCGGATGTTGCAATCATACCTTGGTTAAGCGGGGTCAACATCAATAATCGAGCGAATTGATTTATTGTTAGGAGCGCTAAAAAAGTCATCCATGATGAAAGCAATGCGCTCCTTTACTTTTTTATCATTAGCCTCACGTTCTATTTTCAACGTAATCTTCTTTAAGTACTGATTGTAGATTCTTTTCACCACGGGGAATTCTGGACCTAGCACGCGTTCTTTAAATGTAGCTTTCAAGCGTTTCGCTAGCTCTTCCGCAGCTCGATTCAATTCATTTTCATTTCGATGTTTCAAGGTAATTTCAATCACTTTGAAGTACGGTGGATAGAAGTAATTCTTCCGTTCAATAATTTCTGCATCGTAAAAACCAACAAAATCGTGGCGGGTCACTTTTTCAATCACCCAATGATCGGGGTCGCCTGTTTGAACTACCACTTTTCCTCTTTTGTCACGTCGCCCTGATCGACCTGCAACCTGCGTCATGAGCTGGAAGGAACGCTCGTAAGCACGGAAGTTCGCTCGGTTCAGTAGCATGTCTGCATCTAAAATTCCCACCAAGTTGACGTTGTCAAAATCCAGTCCTTTCGTCACCATCTGCGTTCCGATAAGAATATCGATGTGTCCATTATCGAAGTCGTCAAGGATATTTGCGTAGGCATTTTTCGAACGCGTTGTGTCTAAATCCAGTCGCTTTATGACCTTATCAGGAAAGAGTACAGCAAGTTCGTCTTCAATTTTTTCCGTTCCAAATCCAAGCATCTTCAAACGATTACTTCCACAAGCTTTACATGAGCCAATGGGAGGAGTGGTATAACTGCAGTAATGACATTTTAGATTGTTACTGTGCTTATGATAGGTCAACGAAACATCACAGTTGACGCATTTCGGTGTCCAATTGCAGACCTCACACATCCACATGGGCGTGTAACCCCGACGGTTTTGGAATAAAATGACTTGTTCCTCCAAATTCAAGTGCTCACGGATATGCTCCATGAGGAAATTCGTGAAATGCGATTGCATGCTTTTTTGCTTCCTTTCCTTACGCACGTTGGCGATCAGTATTTCAGGAAGTAGATTGGCTCCAAAACGATCGGTCAATGAAACCAATGCAAATTTCCCCGATTTGGCATTGTGATAGCTTTCGATGGAAGGTGTTGCCGACCCTAGAACGATATTTGCCTTGTGGAGTTTACTCAATACGATGGCGCTGTCTCTCGCATTGTATCGAGGAGAGGGATCGTATTGCTTGAACGACGATTCGTGCTCTTCATCCACGATGATCAATCCCAAGTTACTGAAGGGAAGGAAAATCGAAGAACGCGCACCTAGAATGATGCGGAACTTGTTGGGGTCATTGTCTAAGACGTGGTTCCAAATTTCAACGCGCTCATTTTGATTGAATTTGGAGTGGTAGACACCCACTTGATCTCCAAAATAGGCAGATAGTCTCTGAATGAGCTGCGTGGTAAGAGCAATTTCCGGAAGTAAGAAAAGTACCTGTTTGCCTCGATCCAAGTGTTCCTGAATCAATTGAACGTAAATTTCTGTTTTCCCCGATCCCGTCACACCGTGAAGTAACACCACTTTTTCTTGATCAAACCCGGCTCTCGTTTCCTCTAAAGCAATCTTTTGTGGCTCCGAAAGTTCCTTGAAAGCACTGCCTTCGTATGGGTTCTCTTCCAAGCGAGAAACTTCCATCTTTTCCTGAAATAGAACACCTTGCTTTTCCAAAGTGTTTAAGGAGGATTGCGAAACGCCTTCTTCAATGAGTGTTTTTCTAAGGACCACTTCTGAACCTTCGTTATCCACTTGAACATGGCGTAACACACTCAGTAGTGCATTTAACTGCTTTTCCTTGCTTTTAACTCCGTCCAGCTCCGCGATAAATGCTTCCAAAAGTTCATCGTTACGGAAATCTTCTGTCAAGCCAACAAACATTTTCGTTTTTGGTACAAATTTTTCGTTGAGTTCTTCCAAGGAAAGAACTGCTTTTTTATCGATCAGTGCTTTGATTACCGGTTGAATGGTTTTAATGCCGACAATTTCCGAAATCTCTTTCAGGTCAAGAACCTCTCGAATCTCCAAGGCATCCAAAATATCCAATTCACGCTCAGTGAAGTATTTCGGGTCTTTGTTGAAATCGGGGTGAAGCACAATTTTGGTTTCACTTGCCAGTTTAAAATTGGAGGGTAGAGCAGCGTTCATTACATCTCCAATGGGTGCCATGTAATATGAGGAAATCCACTTCCAAAAAGTATACTGGTTGGGATGAATGATGGGGCGCTCGTCCAAGATATATTCAATCAACTTGGCTTGATAATCTTCCGGTACGGTTTCATGAATGCGTGTCACGATGCCAGTAATCCGTTTTGAGCGACCAAAAGGAACCACCACACGAGCACCATTAAAAATGGCGTCGTTCATCTCAAACGGCACGCGATACGTGAATTCGTTATGAATTGGAACCGGAAGAATGAGATCTACAAAAAGCGTTTTCCTTTCAGGCATGCGCTAAAGGTAGAAATTGAATAAATCAGTTGCAAGCCCAAGATTCGCCTTGTACAATATCAAGTGGTTGTTGACTGCAGAATGAATGCGCTCCTGTAATGGGACCCATGCACAACTCCATGGTGGAAATTCGGTCGATGCAACGAAAACTTTGGTTCGTATTCACCATTGGATGGTGCACGGTATGCGTATATCTAGAGGAGAATAGACCAATGGCCGGGTGATCATTCGTAGCCGTTAAATTGGTGAACTCAGGCTTGTTTTGCGTTATTGAAGAATTGGGTTTGTTCACCAAAATGTAGGTATATAAATCTTCTGAACCTCCCGTTATTTTCACCGTGAGTCCTTCAATGTTTCTGCGCATAACATCCAAAACTTCTCCCTCGCATGCTTGATTGATTAATTGATAAAAAGATTCCCCTTTTCCATTAAAAACAACTGGACCACCGTTGTCAATAGGAATTTCACCCCATTTCCACTTAATCTGATTCGTAAAGGAGTCTGTATTGGTGTAATTCTGAATATCAATAAGCAGGCTAGCGTTGACCACTTTCGCGTTTCCGGTATTTACGTACATAATAGTGGGACGATATTCTCCTGTGATATTATTGTCTTCCGCGAATTTGAATTGAAAGTGCGGTGCATCTGTAGAGGTAGAGATTCCGCTTACTATTTGTGTGGATCCAAATACTTCGAATGCGGATGAGGTTCCTGCATCAATGGTGATGTGCAAATGATACGTCGCTTGAGCATTCAAAGGTTCATAATTGGGGTTGCCGCTGTCATCTTTGCTTCTTGAGTAGAAAGCATAGACTTTTTGTTCAGGCGCATAGAAAATTCCATTCGTTTCTTTGGTGTCGACCAAAGTGTCGAATAAGGTCCATGATCGTCCGGCACTACCATTGGCGAGTTCTTCCGTGATGACCACATGAATATTCTCGAAATAGTTCGAATCAGGAATTTTTGATATCTCTAGGGCATTGCCGGGTCCAACAAATGCGCGGGTTATTTTAATGAAGTGTACGGAATCTGCTTGATCGAGTAAGCCATATACGACGGCGGTTTCCTTGAAGTCACCAATAACATCTACCTCTTCGTTGCATGCGCTGAGGGAAAGGAGTAGGAGAACTAAAGAAACGAGTATAGTGAAGCAGCTTTTCATGTGAGTAACGATTTCTACTAAGGTAGCTTTTGTCCAAAGAAATGGACATACCGTTTACTCGACTGTTTCCGCAACAGACTCAATTACATTAAAAATAAACGAGAATTCTGACCTTCTTAGTTACAAGCCCAAGGTTGACCTTGAACGATATCCAAAGGCTGCTGGCTACAGAAAAGATATTGTCCCGTGATAGGTCCGATGCACAATTCCATAGTTGAGTTACGGTCCATACATCGTGTGTTCTGGTTGAAACTCACCATTGGGTGATACACGCGGTGTGTGTAACGGGAAGAGAACAATCCAAGAACAGGATGCTCATTAGTCGCCGTTAAGTTTGTATACGTTGGCTTGTTTTGCGCCAATGACGAACTCGGCTGATTCACTAAGATGTAGTTGTACAACTCTTCTGAACCACCTACAACTTCTACTGTGATACCTTCTAGGTTGCGACGTGTTACCGCTGGATTTCCACTAGCACATACGCTTGCAATCAAATCATAGAAAGACTCACCTTGCGCATTGAAATTGGTCGTAGGTCCGGTTCCAGTTGGCACCTCTCCCCATGTCCAATTGATACGTTGCATCGTAGAATCTGTTCCTACAAACTCCTTTATATCGATCAGTAATTTTGTGTTTACAATCTCAGAATTCCCGTGTGTCACGAACATCGGTGCTGAAACGTATTGCCCCGTTGTTACTGAGTTTTCTGCAAATCTAAATTGGTAATTCACACCGTCTGTTGATGTGGAAATGCCAGAAACGATTTCTGTTGATCCAAATACTTCAAACTCCGAAGAAGTTCCTTCGTTAATCAAAATGCGTAAGTTGTAAGTTGCATTGGCACTTAGCGGTGCATTCGTTGGGTTGTCGCTGTTGTCTTTACTTCGCGAGTACATCGCGTAAACAATTTGCTCCGGCGCATAGAAAACTCCGTTGGTTTCTTTTGTGTCTACCAAAGTATCGAACAAAGTCCACGTTCTTCCAGTAACTCCTCCTGAAAACTGCTCGGTAATAGTCGCCGATACACTTTGAAAGTAGTTGGAATCCGGAATTTGAGAAATCTCTAATGAGTTTCCGGGCCCGATGAAGGCTCTCGTAATTTTGATGAGGTGAACAGAGTCCGATTGGTCCAATAAACCGTAAACGACAGCTGTTTCTTGGAAATTACCCGAAACGGTAATGTCCTCATTACATGAATTGAATCCGAAAACCACCAGAACAGCGGCTGTAAGAAGTAAGAGAGTTTGTTTCATTTTGTTCATAAGAGTAGCGCCAAAGTTACGAAAAAGAAGTGGATAGATTTTCCCGTTCAATCAATCAGTATTGTCGTTGAATCAATGGTTAGTCTTTCACTTTGTTGAGCCCCATGGTTCGAAGCATCCAGTTCGGTAGATGTTTCCCCGGTTTACGGTTCTTTAGGTGGATGTACCAGCCAAGTTTTTTCATAATCGGCACCTTGTGTGTCTCCACAAATTCGATCCAAGTTCCATCCGGATCTTCTACATACGAGAAGCGCCCACCGGCCTCTCCCATATCGAAAGTATCAGAACTATCTACGGTAAATGGAAATCCTTTCGCTTCGCACTCTTTTTGTAGGGCATCCATTCCTTGAACATCAAAACATAGGTGAATGAAGCCCCAGTCCCCCCAATAACGATTGGCAAAAATGGATTGCGTATCGTCTCTGTCAAGCGCCTGTACCAATTCAATTTGAGATGGACCTAACAACCTTGCAAACGGACCTCGTCGGTCTTTTTTGTGCGTTAACAGCACACGACGTACTTTTTTATCTCCTGCAGGAAGTCCTTTTAAATCATCAAATACGCCTGTTTCGTCGTACACAACCGTCTCGTACTCCAAGATGTCTTGATACAACGCTAGTGCCTTTTCTATGTCACTAACGCCAATCATAGTTCCAGCGGCTCCACCACATTTCGAGGCGTGTCCGGTATTTTGAAACCATCCTTTTCCTTCTACAATGTTGAAAATATTCCCGTTTGGATCTTTTGTAAAGAACGATTGCTCTCCGTTGGGAGCTGTTTGCAATTCACCGAGAATTTCAGCTCCATTCTCTTGAAAATATTTGAAACTCGCAGCAACGTCGCGCGATTTAATTCGACACGCATACAATCCGTAATCGCCTAATTGGATATCAAATGTGGCTTTTTCCGTTGGACGTGAAGTAAATTGCCAAATTTCAAATCCGCCACCACCGTCCATGCTGAGTGCAAGCGTGGCTGTTCTTGAGTGCACATCTCCACCGGTATAGCGTGTCATTAATGGTGCATCTGCTGCTTCTTCAAAAACACGCACATTAACGCCAAAAAACTTACGGTACCATTTCCAAACTTCTTGTACGTTGGGAACTCCGATTCCCATTTGCTGAATTCCACAGATGATTTTTTCCATTGCTAACTTTTGAGTTAGCAAATATACAGTTCCTTAGCGAATCGCACGCTCGTTGAAGAGCACATATCCCATGCTAAACTGGAAAGAAAAGGGCGTTTCTTGTTGTGGAAAATAGTTGGTTGTAAAACGAATTGGGCCAATGAAACTGTGGAATATTGCCGAAGCCGACGCCATGAGTGTAGAATTATCCAAACTGCTGACTAGCTCCTGTTTTCCGTCCGCATCCACTCGTAATTGCGTAAAGGGTTGATAGAAATAGGCGTCCAATCGCAGGTCGATAACTTTCTTGATGGTAAATACAGTATTGGCGCCAACGGCTGCAAATTGCGGAGAACGATACTCGGGCAAGAAATAGGTCTTGGCATCTGGTACCAAAGAAAATTCAGTCAGCGCAAGGAGTGATGCAGTATAGTTCGCAAAAACGGTTTGACTATTCGAAACCAATTGGCCGTGCACGCCAAAATGAAAGAAAGGCTCATCTACGATGAACGATTGAAAGTCCAAGCGCATGTTGATCCACTCGTGATAACCTTCAATATCAAACGGTAGAATAGAGGTAGAGCCCGATAAGGTACGTTCCTTACCATTAACGTATCGAAACTCGAAATTGAAGAAGTTCCCTGAAGACGCAAATTGTTTTCTGTTCAAGGTATTATGCGTCAATTTGAAATACGCTGAGTAGCCATCAAAATTAGTAATGTCGGCAGTGTCTGCACTTGTGAAGTCTTCAATTTGGTAGTAATTGTCATCCAAGCGAAACATCCGCATCCCAGCCGTGGCTTTGATAGTGTTACTAACCGGAATGCTTGCGTTTCCGCCGAGGTAGATTTCGTTTTGCACCAAAAAGGATGGCTTGGATTCCTCAAAGAATGTGGCAAAGCTTCGGAAGTAGTCCCAGCGATTGAGTACAAAGTACCCGGTGATTGCAGTAGGGAATACTGCCGGAAGATCTACGGTGGATTGTGCTTTTGCCGAACCATAAAACTTACCGAAATAGGTTTCCACCTTTGTTCTCGTGCTGATTTTACCAATGGATTGAAAAGTCAGGCCCGCATATCCAGTGTTCACTGGTCTCGATGAAATATGTCCGCCGATATCTAGCTTAAAATCTCGCGCCTTGTGCACGTTCAAACTCATTTTGTAGGTCGTATCTGAGTTTTTAGAAAGTGTGGGGTATAAGAAGTCAATCTGTGGTGCAGCGTACAATCGGTAGTAACGCTTTTCCAATTGACTTTGATCCAAAACTTCATTTTTTCTCGGGCGAATCATCGTTCGTTGTGCGAACCCCACTCGTTTGTTCTCAAATTGACTTTGAACTTCGGATATCTTGAGGTCTATCACTTCATCTCGGAAGGCTGTGCGCCGCTCTTGGATGCTATCCGCGTTGGATTCCTTTGAAACATAAATTCGAATAGAGTCTATGTAAGCAATCGTGGCATCGTATCCACTTTGTATTGCCTCTCGCGCGCTTTTCTCATCAAATGCAAAGGAGGATACATCCGTTTGCGGTTCAATGATTATGCCTTGTTCGCACGGCAACTCAAATTTAGTATGGCTCACCAACATGTTCGTTACCTGACCAATGAGATCGTCCTCCGTTGGAGGGTCAGCGTTGTAAGAAACATTACTTCCGATGATGAAATCAGGGTTGAAATCGGTGTACATCACATCAGCGGGGAAGTTGTTGTACAAACCGCCATCAAACAACAAAATGTCGTCTACTCGAATAGGGAAGAAGTAAAACGGATAGGTCATGGAGGCACGAACGGCAGCATTCAAATCTCCATCTTCAAAGACTACCGGACTTTTCATTTGAATGTCAGATGCGACACATCGGAACGGCACAAATAGTTCGTCGAAGTTTTTGTTGTGAGACGCTGAAACACTTCCAAGCAAGCGCATCATTTCGAAGTCTAAATACGCTGAAGATGTAAAGTTTGTTGGTAATGAACGCTTCAGTAAACTATCTTTCGAAAAAGACAAACTAACCATCCCCGCATGAGACTCTTCCTCGCGAAGCAAGAAGCGATCCTTACTAGGAAGATCACCATTCGCCATCATTTCGAAGTTTTCATTCACAACAATGGCTTCTATTTCTGAAGGACTGTAACCGGCTGCGTAAAGACTTCCCACCAAAGCTCCAGCCGAAGTTCCAGTAATATAGTCTATGGGAATATTTTTTTCTTCAAGTGCCTTTAAAACACCAATGTGGGCCAATCCCGTAGCACCACCGCCACTTAATACTACACCCACCTTTTCCTGAGCCAACGAGGTAGTGGTCAGTAGAAAAGATAGAATCACTAGGTGTAGCTTGTTTGCGCCCAATTTCGTTCTTTTGTACGAAAATACGGATATTCCGAGAAAAGGTTTGGTATGAAGGAAGTGAGCGACTCAGATAAGTTATTGGTAATTACCTTGAAAACGTTTTATGGTTTCGAGGACGTTTTGAAGGAAGAACTTGCTGAGCTTGGCTTTCCGAATGCACAAAAATTAAATCGTGCGGTACAAGTTACCGGTAGTTGGCGCGATGTCTACTTTCTGAATGTACATCTTCGATGTGCCCTTTCTGTATTGGTGGAGGTGAAGAAGTTTCGCATTCGAAATGAGGACGATTTGTACACACAAGCCATGAAAATCGATTGGACGAAGTACTTCGATGTTCGTAAAACATTTGCCGTGAAAGGTGCTGTTTATTCGGACTTCTTTAAGCATTCTCAGTATCCTTTTCTCTTGGTGAAAGATGCCATTGTAGATACTTTCCGAAAGAAGATCAATGAACGTCCGGACGTAAATACGAAGAAGCCACAAGTAATGTTCGACGTCTACATCAACAACAAGGAGGTCACTATTTCATTGAATACTTCTGGTGCTCCGTTGTTTCAACGTGGATACCGAGATGAGACAGGAATAGCGCCTATGAATGAAGTTGCAGCTGCAGGACTCATTCGAATGTCGGGATGGGACAAAAAATCTGCATTTGTGGATCCATTTTGTGGTTCCGGTACTTTTTTGATTGAAGCGGCGCTGATGGCAGCGAACTTGCCAGCAACCTTGGAACGACATCACTACGCTTTTAAAAACTTCGCGAATTTTGATGCAGACGTGTGGGACGAAATTCAAGATGCTATTCCTAAGCGGATTACAGAGCTTCCATGCCTTATTGTTGGGTCGGATAAAAATGCCGAGATGGTGATGAAGGCACGAAGAAACCTACGCAGATTGCCTGTTGGTCGCTTTGTAAAAGTCAATGCAGACAGTTTTCAAGAGTCGAAAAAGCCAGCCGAATCGGGAGTAATGATTACCAATCCACCATACGGAGAGCGGATGGGTGATGAAATTGAAGAGTTGTACGAACAGTTGGGTGATTGGATGAAAACAGAGATGCAAGGATTCAATTGCTGGATTGTTTCATCGAATTTGGAAGCGTTCAAATTTGTTGGATTGCGACCCGACCAAAGGGTAAAAGTATTCAATGGTAGCTTGGAATGTTCCTTTCGAAAATATGAGATTTACTCCGGTTCGAAGAAGGGGAAATACATGACCGAGAGCGAATAATTCCCTATCTTGCCGCCTCAAAGCTGATTGAGATGGAAATCGTAAGAACTGTTGGAAGCGGTCTAAAGAACAGAATTGTCATAAACAAACCTGGAATTGCGGAAGTTCATGCCGAGATTACGTATGCAACGGGCCATTTGATGATGGTTGAGGACTTAGGTTCACCGGCAGGAACTTACGTCAACAATCGAAGAATTCAAGGTAAGAAGATCTTGAAGTCGGGCGACATTCTTAGCTTCGGCGAACACGTTTTTCCATTTGAAGAGCATTATCCAGAAATGCTCAAGACGCAGACTGAAGGCAGTACTTTAGACTCAGGACCTGACGATGGTGAACCCGAAGAGGTACGTGCTAAAAACGATGAACATCAAGAAGAGGTGTTGAGCGGTTTATCCGGGATCAAACGATGGATTTACGCGCTGCAGTTCCCCAAGGAGAGACAAAAACTACAACGGTTGTGGATTTTGGTGGTTGCTTCGGTAATGCTGCTTTCTATCGTACTTCCTTGGCTTTCTTGGTCGAACCCAAGCAACGCAACAATAGTGAATGATGACACTTTTGAAGCACTCTCAGGAATTGGAATGTTTTTGGACATGTTAGAGGTAGAAGTTTCCGGAACGCCGCTAATGTATATTGCTTTATACGGAGTGTATATGCTCACATTTTTGGGTACGATTACCGCAATCATTTGCTACTTCCTTATCGGAGCCAAAGTTTGGATACCACATAATCTATTGGCAGTTCGCAGGATTTCGCAAGTAGTTTTGGTCTTGTTTGGAATCAATTTTTTCCTACAATTTCTGCGTTACGTTTGGTACTGGTTGGATGGAGATAATGCACTAGTGGTTCCGGAGCGCCTGGTGGGATCTGCAGTTTCTGAATCCCGCGTATTCATTGAGTACATGGGATTGGGTTATTGGATCTGTGGATTTGCAATATTGCTCGTATTGAGATCTACCAGAAATGGATTGTGGCAACCGCGCTTTAATCGAAAATGGACTCCGCTGAGTTTGACCTTTTGGATGCCCTATGTCCTATTACTATTTATGGTGCATCAAGGACTAGGATTGGTGCAAACCAGCATTGATGAAGATTACTCTAGTACGGGATCATTCAACAGCTTTTTCAGACGACAAGAACTCAAAGAGCGCATCGTTCAGAATGGACCCAACTTGGCTGATAAGTCATACATCTTTTTGATAAGTGAATTAAAAATCGACGAAGTAGGGCGAGAGAAATTGGGTAAACGTGTGCTAGGAGATGTAAACAAGCGAAAAGCTCAAAAGATTATCTCCTTCATCATTTGGATGTCATTGCATGGCATCTTTATCGTTTCATTGCTACTGATGTTCCGAAAGAGAATCCGAGGCACGACGACATTCATTTTATCATCCATGCTCTTTGCTTGCACCACGGTATTGGTGATTTTGCTTTATCTAATTGTTGACATGGAACCCGAGCAGGAAGGAATTGAGGTTTCTATGGGCTATGGTACATTTTTCGCCTTGGCCGCTGCTGGAGCATTGCTTGGTGAGCAATTCTATTTTTGGACAAAGCGAAACGATAAGCAAGCTGTCATAGAAACATCGAATACGCTAGATGATTTGGTTTGATATTCGACATGTATGAATCCTTAAGGTGGATTTCCAAATTATCAGTGAGTTGTAGTTTGTTCACCAAAAAGACACGGAGAACACCACGAAACTGTGGTGGGTGAGTACACGGTGCGATTCTGACAGTGTCAGAATCTAGTGTACTTGTTAAGTTATTTGATAGTATTTTTCTGTGAACTTTGTGGCTTTGTGGTAAAAATACTGTATCGTCCATTTCAATGATGTTACCAATAATCGAAAGCTATTTAAGCAGGAATAAGTCAAGAACTACTCGGTCTTTTGGGAACGAAAAAAGGGAACCATAAATGATTCCCTTTCCTTTCAATATTTCAATCGCTTAACGATTCGCTACATCTACGTAGTCACGTGCAGTGGCACCTGTGTAAATCTGACGCGGACGTCCAATTGGCTCACCGTTTTCGATCATTTCTTTCCATTGTGCAATCCATCCTGGAAGACGTCCAATAGCAAACATTACTGTAAACATCTCTGTTGGAATTCCAATTGCTTTGTAGATGATTCCTGAGTAGAAATCAACGTTCGGATACAAGTTACGCGCTTTGAAGTACTCGTCTTCCAAGGCAACTTTCTCCAATTTCTTTGCGATTTCCAACAATGGATCGTCTACTCCTAATTTCTCCAATACTTCGTCACAAGCTTTCTTTATGATCGTTGCGCGCGGATCGAAGTTTTTGTATACACGGTGTCCGAATCCCATCAAACGGAACGGATCGTCTTTGTCTTTCGCTTTTGCTACCCACTTGTCCAAATCTCCTCCGTCTTCGTGGATGGTTTGCAACATCTCAATCACAGCTTGGTTAGCTCCACCATGAAGTGGTCCCCAAAGTGCAGAGATTCCTGCTGAGATAGATGCGTACAAGTTGGCGTGCGAAGAACCTACGATACGTACTGTTGACGTAGAACAGTTTTGCTCGTGATCGGCATGCAGGATCAACAATTTGTTCAATGCAGAAACTACCACTGGGTCTGGCTCGTAATCACCTGTTGGCATTCCGAACATCATGTACAAGAAGTTTGCTCCGTAGCTCAAATCGTTTTTTGGGTACATGAATGGATGACGCATGGCGTTTTTGTACGACCAAGCCGCCAAGGTTGGCAATTTGGCAATCAATCGCTGAATCGTCAAGTCTTTTGCTTCCGGTGTTCTGTTCGGATCCAAAGATTCTGGATAGAAAGTTGAAAGTGAACATACCATTGACGCCAAGATTCCCATTGGGTGTGCTTTAGCTGGATACGCTTCGAAGAACTGTTTCATGTCTTCGTGTACCAAGGTATGATTCGTAATACTTTCTTGGAAGTGATCCAATTGGTCCTGCGTTGGAAGTTCTCCATAGATCAACAAGAAAGCTACCTCTAGAAAGCTCGCTTTATCTGCAAGTTGCTCAATTGGATAACCGCGGTAACGAAGAATTCCATTCTCCCCATCCAAATACGTAATCGCACTTTGACAACTTCCTGTGTTTTTAAATCCGGAATCTAGGGTGATGTATCCGCCCGTGGCTCCACGAAGCTTTCCAATGTCAACACCTTTTTCTTGTTCTGTTCCTTCAACTACAGGCAATTCATACGATTGTCCTCCTAATTCTATCTTCGCGATTTCACTCATTTTTCTATCTAAATCTTAACTATATATTCAGTTCGGTCGCCTAAGATAATACACAAAATCAATTCTATCAAGACTTCCGAAAAAAAGAATACCCTCTATAAATTTTCCATGGTATATTTATACATCATTCGGAAAAGGTGGTTACGCGTATTTCCTCCATAAATTCCGTGATTCTTGTTCGGATAAATGAACAAATCAAAGTCTTTATCCGCCGCTACCAAAGCATTAACCATTTCCATCGTATTTTGATAATGTACATTATCGTCGCCCGATCCATGAATCAATAAATATTTCCCTTTCAACTTCTCCACATGATTGATGGGTGAGTTTTCATCGTAACCAGAGGCGTTCTCTTTTGGTGTACGCATGAATCGCTCTGTGTAAATGTTATCGTAATAACGCCAGTTGGTTACCGGGGCCACAGCAATCCCCATTTTAAAGTAATCAGCGCCTTTTGTCATCGCAAGCGAAGTCATGAATCCTCCATAGCTCCACCCCATGATACCAATTCTTGTTGGATCAACATAATTCATTGTTTGTAGCTCTTTCGCTACTGCGATAAAGTCTTCTGTTTCCAGTTTTCCGAGTTCGAGATACGTACTCTTTTTAAACTCGGCACCTCTGCGCATGGTTCCTCTTGGATCCACGGAAATAACAAGGTATCCGCTTTGCGCCAAAAGTTGATGGTACATGTAATTAAATCCGCCCCATTCATCAGCTACTGTGTTCGATCCAGGGCCTCCGTATATGTTAATGTAGACAGGATACTTTTTACTCGGGTCGAAATCTGCTGGTTTGATTACCCATCCATTCAATTCTGTTTCATGCCCTTTAAATGTGATGAACTCCTTTTTGCTCAAGTTGTAAGGTGCTAATTTTTCCATGAAAGCGCTGTTGTCTTCCATAACGGTGATTTCCTTACCCTTGCTATTGCAAAGTGAGTACACGGGAGCAGTATTGGCCGTAGAATAAGTCTTGATGAAATATTTCATCCCGTTCGAGAAATCGGCGGTGCTTGTTCCGTGCTTTTCGCTGATGCATTCTTTTTTGGAACCATCCAACTTGATTTTATGAATAGACTGATACAGCGGCCCGAATTCAGCCGATGAATAGTAGACCGTGTTTTTCTCATCAATTCCATAGCAATCGATTACGTCCCAGTTTCCTGAAGTAACAGCGCGCGATTTGCCATCAAAGGTCAAAGCGTAAATGTGATTGTAACCGTCTTGCTCACTCGTTCGAAGAATGGTGTTTCCGTCATCAAGAATAAGCAAGTTATCGTCGATTTCCACGTAGGTATCAGAGGTCTCCGTGTAAAATGATTTCACAGACATTTCGGTGCCATCTAAAGTCATTAAGTGGTACTTCAATTCGTTTTGATGACGATTCAAGGTTTGTAGTACCAATTTGTTTTCGGTCGAGGACCACTTCATTCGAGGGATGTATTCATATTCGCCCAAATCAATATCTCGAATCTTACCATAAAAACTTACGATGTGCGCGGTTACTTTCGAATTGTCCTCACCAGCTTTTGGATACTTAAACGTATATAAGTCGGGATATAAGTCATTGAAGAATTTCATATTATACTCACGGACTTCAGATTCGTCAAAACGAAGAAAGGCAATATGTTCACTATCAGGCGACCATCCATAGGCCTTGGTGATGGCAAATTCTTCCTCATATACCCAGTCTGTAGTACCGTTAATCACCTTGTTTTTAAGTCCATCATGTGTCAAACGTCGCACATTTCCTGAAGCAATGTCCTTCACATAGATATTGTTCTCATAAATGTAGGATACTTTCTTTCCATCCGGGGAATACTCTGCCAATGTTTGTGGTTCGTGTTCCGGATCCAACGGTTGTACCTCTTGGGTATTCAAATCGATGAGGTAATGTACCGCTGTATAACTTCTTCGGTAAATCGATTGGGTTTTTGTGGTGATGAGTGCTTTGGTTTCATCGGCGTTGAAACTGTAATCATCCATTCCGATATCCTTCAACAGTTTCGCAGGAATGATCGTCTCGCCTTCACCTTCGTAATCTGCAAACTTGTGTTTTGTCACCGAAGGCCCTTCAGAAGTATTGGTGGTTTTAGAGAAGTAGTTTCCATCGTTCATGGACCGAAATCCAGCTACTGAGGAAGGGACGAACTCGTAATACTTCCAAATTTTTTCAACAGATAGTTGCTTGTCTTGTGCAAAAACAGCAGAAACGCTGCAAATACATACGAAAAGGATAAATTGCTTCATGGTGATTTTTAAAATTCCGACTAAAAATAAGGATACTTTTTTCTACTAAACCGCATTAGCTGGAAAACATTAACCCATTGTTAATATTTAATTAGTGTAAGCACGGGGTTTTTGTCATACCTTTGCACCGAATCGACCTTGTGTTCTCCTTGATATCGGTTATCGATTGAAACCACAAAGTCGTGAAACACAGATACAATGAACTAATGCATTTCCCAACATCGGTGAATAGAGAAATTCAAAGATGTAAACTACTACAGGAGGTCAGACTCAACGACCTTGTGCATTCTTTCGTTGATACTACAGTTAATTCGTAACACTTATATTAAATGTTTTCAGCTATGAAAAGAACATTACTTTTTTTAGGAACAGTTTTCATGGGCGTATCTGCTTCAGCTCAAGATTGTTCCGACCTCTTTATCTCAGAATACGTAGAGGGATGGTCCAACAACAAGGCACTTGAAATTTACAACCCAACAGATCAGCCGATTGATTTGTCAGCGTACTTTGTTGCTAGATACAACAACGGTTCAACATCTCACACATCGTCAAGCACAAGCTCTATTGCTGTTCAGTTGACAGGAACTTTGGCTCCTTATGATGTACACGTTGCGGTTATCGATAAGCGTGATCCTAACGGAACAGGACAAGAAGCTCCAGTTTGGGACTCATTGCAAGCGAGAGCAGACGAATTTTACTGTCCGGTATATGGTGACTCTTACGCAATGTACTTTAACGGAAACGATGCTGTAATTCTTTACAGAGGAAGTGTAAACGATATTCCAAATGCTACTCCGGTAGACGTTTTCGGTAAAGTAGGAGAAGATCCAGGTCCTGGTTCAGGTTGGTCCACAGACTTTCCATACAACAACGAAGCAGGAGTTATCGTTACTCAAGATCATTCATTGATTCGTAAGGAAACAGTTTTAACTGGACAATCAAATCCAATTCCATCATTCTTTGATCCATTGGCAGAGTGGGATTCGATTCCAGCAGTGATTGAAGTAGGTGGATTTACACAAGGTAACTGGGGGACTTTGGGATCACACACATGTGATTGTGCTACTTTGAGTATTGAAGAAGCAGCAACTCCAATGAACGTGAGCATCGCTCCAAACCCTTCTAAAGGTGCGTTCACTGTGAACAACATCGCAGCGTACACAAACGTACAAGTGATTAACTCATTGGGACAAGAAGTATACTCTGTTGATACTAACGGACAAACTTCTATCTCCATTGATCTTTCCAACCGTCGTGGTGTTTACTTCGTGAAGCTTAGCGGCAACGGAGAAGCGGTAACACGTCGCGTGATTATCAAATAAATTTTTCACAGGTCCTTGACTTCGGTTAAGGACCTTTTTTATTCATAGGCAATGAAGGCAATTCTTGTAGTTCTTGCTTCGTTTCTTACGGTGGCAACTTATGCCCAAACGGGAACGTTGAGTGGAACGATAACAGACAATGTATCGAAACAACCTGTTGTTGGAGCGAAAATCGTTTTCTCCTCTCAGTTTCGGGCAATTACGGATTACGATGGGAAATACACCATCGCAGATATGCCCTACGGAACGTACTCTGGAACGGTAACAATGCTGGGGTTTGACACGCTAACCATTTCGGTAGACATCGATCAAGCGCAGGTTTCAAATGATATCTTATTGGGAGGAAGTCAAGAGCTAGAAGAAGTTCGAGTGATCGGAAACATTGCGGAAGATCGCAAAACCCCTGTTGCGAAAACAACATTGGATCAAAAAGAAATCCGTGAGGAATTGGCATCGCAGGATTTGCCCATGATTTTGAACTCAACTCCTGGTGTTCACGCTACAGAGCAGGGTGGAGGTGACGGAGATGCTCGTATTACTATCCGTGGATTCAACCAACGAAATGTTGGGGTAATGATTGACGGAGTTCCGGTGAACGACATGGAGAACGGCTGGGTGTATTGGTCGAACTGGTTCGGATTGGACAATATTACTTCTCAAATTCAGGTGCAACGAGGACTGGGTGCCACCAAACTAGCCATGCCTTCTGTTGGAGGAACGATGAACATCCTCACGCAAAACACAGGAGGAAAACGAGAAATTACAGCACGTCAAGAATACGGTACAGGTAACTTCTTTCGTACTTCGGTTTCCTACAAGTCAGGAACATTGAAGAATGGATGGGGGGTACTTTTCTCGGGATCGTACAAACAAGGTGATGGCTGGGTAGATGCCCTCAACACGCAAGGAGGTTTTTACTACCTCAAAGTGCAAAAGAAATTAGACAAGCACGTAATCTCTTTAAGTGGATTCGGTGCTCCGCAGCAACACGGACAGCGTTCTTTTGAACAAGGTATTTCTTATTGGGATGCTGAATACGGTCGAGCAATGTTCGAAGGAAGTGATGAACTGTACAACATCATCACGCGCTACCGCAATGATGGAGATTACAACGCCTATGTTCAAGGATTGCAATCGCAAGGACTGGATGAGAATTCAGTACAACAATACATGACCAATTATGTAGATACGACAGGAGCAGAAGATCGTGGAATTCGATTCAACGAGCACTGGGGATATCGCACCGTGGATGGACAGCGTACCATTTTGAACGAGCGTCGTAACTTCTACCACAAACCGCAAATCACCTTGAAAGACTTTTGGAAAGTGAACGAGAAATTGTCGATTTCCAATATGGTGTACACTTCTATCGGACGCGGTGGGGGACAACGTTACTTCAACTCAAGCTCTTCTATCATTACCGATGAAAACGGACAGGTTGATTGGGATCAAATTGTTCAAAACAACCAGTTTACAACCTTTGGTGGACAAACATTTCCAACAATCGACGCGTTTTATGATCCTGAGATGTTGAAATCATCTCAAATTCTTTCAGCGTCAATTAACAATCACTTTTGGTTGGGAGGTTTATCTCAGTTTGATTACGAATATTCTCCACATTTGACATTTGCTGGAGGTTTGGATTACCGCTATTACAAAGGAGAACACTATAATGAAGTGTTGGACTTGTTGGGAGGAGATTACTTCGTAAACGGTCAGGATCAGAATGCTGAATCGGATATGAAAACAGTAGGAGACAAAATTGGTCGTCAGCCTTGGCACAACCACCGTGACGGTTTGGTTCAGTGGGCCGGAGCTTTCGGGCAGATGGAGTACTCAAAAGGAGCATGGACAGCCTTCGTAAACGCTTCTGTTGTGGCGAATTTCTACAAAGGAATTGATTACTTCCGCGGAAAGCAGCTTGTATTGGAAGATACGACTCTAGAAATTGGATATGACGATGTGATCACGTACAACGGAGAAACGTACGATCGTAACTCTCCCGGTCTTCGCGATCACCAAACGGACTGGGTAAACAAGAACGGATTTACCTTCAAGACGGGAGCCAACTACAACGTTACTGAGAAGCAAAACGTGTTCGTGAATGTTGGGTACCTATCAAGAACTCCGATGTTCAACAACGTTATCGACAATCAAAACAACCGTGTTTTTGATACCCTAGTAAACGAAAATATTTTGGCGTTCGAATTCGGCTATGGATTCCGATCTAAGAAGTTGAGCGTGAATGTGAACGGGTATTTCACCAATTGGACGAACCGCCCATTGCCATTTGGATTGAGCGTTCAAGATCCATTGGATCCATTGGAGGTAATTATTGTAAACATTCCAGGAATGGATGCACGCCACATGGGAATCGAAATAGATGGAGCATATCGAATCAACAAGAAATTGACGCTGGAAGGTATGGCGAGTATTGGTGATTGGATCTGGAATTCCGCAGAGGAAATTGTGGTGTATGGAGATACTATCACGTTTGATGCGCGTGGCGTTCACGTAGGAGATGCGGCACAATCGACGTATGCAGCTTCCATTCGCTGGGCACCCATCAAAGGAGGATACTTGAAATTGAAATACACATATTTTGATCGCTACTATACAGATTTCGATCCAATTTCCCTTACGGGAGCAACAGCCGGTCGTGATTCTTGGCAAATGCCTGATTACGGATTGATGAGCTTGCACGCTGGGTACCGTTGGGCGATGGAAAAAACAACATTGAACTTCCGTGCGAATGTGATCAACCTACTAAATACGAAATAC
This sequence comes from bacterium, assembly GCA_024742305.1. Lineage (GTDB taxonomy): Bacteria > Bacteroidota > Bacteroidia > Flavobacteriales_D > Crocinitomicaceae > UBA4466. The sequence goes on from JANSYQ010000031.1 coordinate 35,064, forward strand.
ATTCTTGACGGAACAAACAACAGAAATTTCGATGAACCTGAAAGCAACTTCAACGCGCAGTCTGCTTCGGTATTCTTCGGACAAGGAATTCGATTCAATGTATCCGTTGGATTTGAATTCTAAATGAGCAATAAAACAAACACATGAGTATGAGAAAAATAGGATTATTGATTGCCGTGCTTACCGGAAGCTTTTTTTCCTTTGCGCAGCAAAATATCGCCGATGCACGTACCTTCGGTATCGGATCCACAGTAACGATTACAGGAATCGCTACGAACGGAGGTGAATTAGGACCAATTCGTTACGTGCAAGATGCCACAGCAGGTTTGGCATGTTACGGAGGACCTATCACAGGAGTAAGTGAAGGAGATTCTGTGACTGTAACAGGACCGTTAATTGAATTCTCCGGATTGTTGGAGATTTCCATCGTAGATAATGTAGTTAACCACGGACAAGCAATTGTTCAGCCAACTCCATTACAAATTCCAATTACGTCTGCGGGCGAATCATTGGAGTCTCAGTTGGTACAAATCGAAAACGTTACGTTCGTTCAATCGGGTAATTTTTCAGGAAACACGACGTACCAAATTACGGACGGTACCAATCAATTGGACGTTCGCGTTAATAGCGGAACCAACCTAGTTGGAACGGCAATTCCAACGGGTCCAGTGACGATTACAGGTCCATTGGGTCAGTTTAATGCGAACTATCAAATTGTACCACGATCTACCAACGATATCGTTGCTTACGTGGCGCCGTTGTACGAAATCAACGTTTTGTTGGATGGTGCTACCGTACTTCATACGTCCGATTACTTTATCGGGAATACAGCATCTCTATCTGTTGAAATTGAAAATTCGGGAACGCAGGATTTGATCGTTTCAGGAGCGAGCTTTACAGGACCAGACGCAGCCGATTTTAGTTCAAATATTGGAACACCAACGATTGCTGGAGGTTCTTCTCAAACATTCACTATTAACTACGCGCCTTCCAACACAGGATCGCACTTTGCTACTTTGGAAATTGCTTCCAACGATGCAGATGAGAATCCTTACATCATCAACTTTGAAGGTGTAGGAACAGACAACTTGGCTACTGAACCAACTGCCAATCCAACTGGGTTGACATTCCCGACGATTGAAGCGTACACACTTAACGGAACGTACGCAGCTGGAACCGGGGCGAACAACTACCTAGTTCTTTGGAAAACTGGAAGTCCAATTACGGGCGTTCCACAAGATGGAAATACGTACTTGCGCGGTGACATTATCGGTGATGCCAAAGTAGCGTATGCTGGAGCGGGAACAACGTTTACACCGCGTGGTGTGATTGCCAATCAAGATTACCATTTCGCGGTATATGCATTCAACGGTGCTGCTGGATTCGAAAACTATCTTACGACTTCACCAGCTACAGCTAACGTAACGAGTGGTGGTGAAAACATCGGAAATTACTACGGAAGCATTACCGCGGCCTCTCCAACATTGCATACTGACCTTCAGGCATTGATCAACCCACATACTGAGGTAACTTACTTCTTGTACAAGTTGACCATGATGGATCAGTTTGAAGTACGCGATACCACCGGAGGACAATCTTACGTAGAATGTGTGTACTCAGGTGAGCGCTACGTGTTCGATGATCCATTTGATTGGACAGCTACAGGATATAGCCGTGAGCATACTTTTGCACATTCATGGATGCCAACGTTCCCAGCAGATCAGCCGGAAGAGCCGGAGTATAACGATCAGCACAACTTGTACCCAGCAAACTTAGCTGAGGCGAACTCTCCACGAAGTAACTTGCCTTTGGGTGAGATTGATGGAACGGTAGTAGATTCATACCTTGAAGGTGCTACAGGTTACAGTGGTTCTCAGTTGGTGTACGAGCCAAGAGACAGTCATAAAGGAAATGCAGCACGTGCGATTTTCTACATGGTTACATGTTACGGCTTCCCTTTAACGGGAGTAGCTAGTGCCGATGAGCAAGATCAAGACTTGTTGAAAACGTGGCACTTCAATGACTTACCAGACAACCGTGAGATTGCTCGTCATGAGTTCATTTATAATCAGCAAGGAAACCGTAATCCATACATTGACTCAACGGATTGGGCATGTTTCGTCAACTTTGATGATTTCTCTTACGACGCAACGAACTGTAACTTGAGCGTTGAAGATCAATTACAGAACAGTATGGTGGTTTACCCTGTGCCAGCGAACGAAAAAGTTTACGTTCAGGTAAACGGAACAAAGATTACGAGCTACGAAGTAATCGACATGCAAGGACGCGTGGTGACATCTAACAATGATGCGAACTTAGACGTTGTAATCTTCAACACGAACGAATTCTCTACGGGAAGCTACATTGTGAAAGTGACGACACCACTTGGTGAAGCACAACGCAAAATGATTGTTGAGTGATTCGAAATGTTGTCATAATACTATTACTCGGAGCAGGCTTATGGGCCTGCTCTGATGTTTATAAGCTCTCGGCTGAGAGTAAGTCGGTGGTGGTTGATGATGCCATAACTTCGAATGCTTCTATTGACTCAATGATCGCTCCGTATCAAGATTCTATGTCGGCGATTATGGACGAGGTGATTGCTTTTGCACCAGCGGACTTTACCAAAGGACGTCCCAATGCTGCATTGAACAATTGGGCGGCAGATGCAGTACTCGATTTACACGCCCGACGAAATCCAGTAAGGGGACAACCGCAAATGATTGTAATCTCCCTGTTAAACGTTGGGGGATTGAGAAACCCAATTAATCAAGGTGATGTAACCGTTGGCGACATATTCAAAGTAATGCCTTTTGACAACGAGGTGGTTTGGGTAGAAATGCCTTGGGAGACAATCCCTGAAATTACCAATTACTTAATACAAAAAGGGGGAGAACCGATTGCCGGTGCTCGCTTAGATCGCGATACTTTGTTGATCGATGGCGTTACTGCTCCTGCAGAAAGCTTTTGGATCATCACTTCTGACTATCTTATGAATGGTGGAGATAAAATGGATTTCTTTGAGCAGCGAATTGATCAAGAGTATCACGGAGGATTGTTGAGAGATGTATTTATGGAGGCAGCCAAAACGCAGGATACTTTAGTATTTGATAATGGAAATAGAATTCAATTGTGATGAACAGAAGAGACTTTCTTAGAAACACAGCATTGATTTCCGGCGGAACGATGATCGCTCCGTCTTTATTTTCGCGAGAAGTATTCGGTTCGAAGACATCTAAAAAAGATAAGATTACCATTCTTCATACCAACGATACGCACTCGAATATTGAACCATTTCCTGAGAATCACGCAAGGTATCCCGGTCAGGGTGGAGTATCGCGTCGCTTCGAAATGATTGAGCAAATCCGGAACGAGGAGGAAAACGTATTACTCCTAGATGCTGGAGATATTTTCCAGGGAACGCCTTACTTTAATATGTTTGAAGGTGTTCTGGAGATGAAGTTGATGACACAACTGGGTTATGACGCTGCTACTATGGGGAATCATGACTTTGATGGAGGAATGGACGGCTTTAAAAGTGCGAAGGAGTATGCCGATTTTCCATTTCTCTGCTCGAATTATGACTTCGCGAATACAGAGTTAGATGGACTCACGGAACCTTACACAATTTTCGAGAAAGGACGCTACAAGGTGGGGGTTTTTGGAGTAGGAGTAGAGTTGGATGGACTAGTTCCTGACAACAAATACGGAGAAACGAAGTACATTGATCCGGTGGAAACAGCCACGGATTGTGCTTCGAAATTGAAGGAGGAGGGCTGCGACTTAATTATCTGCCTATCGCACTTGGGATATACTTACGACGATGAAACCCGAATGTCGGATATCAACCTAGCGCGAAAAACCAAGGATATTCATCTCATCATCGGGGGACATACGCATACTTTCCTTGAAAAGCCCGTTGAAGAAACGAACGCAGACGGAAAAACTGTTTTGATCAATCAAGTGGGCTGGGCCGGAATCAATTTGGGGCGTATTGACTTTCACTTTGAAAAATCGACGTTTGAAAAAGATGAACTGATTTTGGTGCAGTAATTTTATGCTTCGGAGATAAGTCTAGTAAAATACCGAGATATTGATGCAAAAAAGCAGAAGTACACTGAGCTTGTCGGAATGGTCTAAGTATCTTTCCATCTTTACCCTAAAAATCAAACGTTAAATATTTTCTTTTTTCCAACCCTTTGAATTGGCAGGTCGTCTTGGAGGTAAACACTCAAACACATGAAATTAATTGCTTATCTATCCGCTTTATTCATTACCACTTCTGTAGTTGCGCAGGAGGAAATTATCATTATTGATCGTTCAAAATCGCGAATTAAAACTGAACGAGACGTAAGAAAAACTGAGAACACTCAAGTCGTAAAGTTTGCTCCACTAAGTTTGTTCGACGGGGAGATTTTGTTCGGTTATGAGCGTCAGTTGACCACCAAGGGAAGTGTTGATTTGGAACTTGGACCGACTATATCAAAAATTGGTTTCGGTATTCCCGGACATGTCGGAGATCCTTTTCAGCCATCCGTAGGAGAGTCTACTGGTATGGGGTTCGTTACGGGTATAGCGTATCGCTACTATCCATTGGATGAAACCGAAGCTTTGAATCGCTTTTACGTGTCTCCTCAGTTTCGCTACAAGCTCTACACGCATTCGGTACAAGATTATTCAGGTTTTGTCCCGGGAACGCAACGTGGAAATGAAACGATGGCAAACTTCTTCTTTAATTTCGGTTATCAATCTTGGCTTTCGGAAACGTTCTCCTTGGACTTTTACTTCGGATTGGGAATCGGAAATTACACAAGTACAAATTACTACGCTGAGAGTTTCTTCAACGGGACAGATTGGGAATATCAGTGGAGAGAAGACAGTCGATCTGGTGCACGCTACGTGTTAAATGCCGGAATCAAAGTAGGAATCGGATCCAAGTAAATCAAACGTACCAAACGGTTTTACCGAACGTATATCCTAAGCGCGTCACGAGTTTTTCGAGGCGCGTTTTTTCTTTTGGGTAAACGGCTAAAAGCAAGAGATCGCAATCGCAGGTTTTTGGGTCCAAAATGACGTGTCCCTGAACAGGTGCATTGAATCGCTCGAATTCGTGATCGTACCAGCGAATATCGAAGTCATTCTGCAAGTGCTGAACCACCATTTTACCTTTTGGTCCTGCTCCAAAAACACCCAAAGTTTTTCCATTTTCGTTGCGTTGGAACCAGTCCAGTTTCAGTTGAAAAAAGGAAGGTTGATCGTATACCTCAGAATTACGGGAGGTACGACCAGGATGCTCCCGCCAATGGTGCGTTACCTGATTCACAGGGATAATTTGGTAGCCATACTTTTTCCAGAGGAATGTCATGTCATAATCTTCCGGATATTGCAATTGCTCAAAGATTAGATCTTCACGTAAAAACTTTGTGGGCACGAGCCAGTTTGGCGACGCAATAACGCATTCGCGATAGATGTGGTCGTAATGATCGTTCTGTTCTATGCGTTCGTTTAGCCAATTTTCGTATTTCCGATAACCTTCTGAAACCTCACTTTCAGAGAAGTATTGAACTTTTCCTGTAACTACGCATCGTTCTTGCTTGGCATGCTTCAAAAGAACCTCTAATTTGTCTTCAGGCATCCGGTCGTCTGCGTCCATACGTGTGATATAGTCTCCCGTTGCTTGATTGAGTGCCGTTTGCAATGCTGGAATAATTCCTTCACCTGCATTCTTTTTTACTCGAATCCGCGGATCGTTAAAGCCCTGAATCAATGTTGTTGTTTCATCCGATGAATAATCGTCAACTGCAATCAGTTCCCAATTTTCATGGTGCTGATTTTGAATGGATCGAATCGTTTCTTCCATCCAAGGGGCGGCATTTCGATAGGGAAGTAGGATAGAGATTTTCATTCTTTCGAACCAAACATGTGTTCAAATGCATCGTAAACGGCAAGGTGTAAAACATCGCCATGGTCATTCTCTTTAAAGAAGCCCCAGTACAGCTGATCGTTCTCTTCGATCTCCTTCGATAACTTTCTTCGTAGTTTCTTGGCAACACTTTTCATCTCTTTACCTTCTTCTCCCACACCAACATAGATGTTTAAATCATGCTCTGCTTCCTTCATTTCTAGGTCCAAATACGATTCATAATCAAACCAAAGGCTCGGACTAATAATGATGTAATTTTGAAACATGTTGGGATGCTTCATCAGTATTTCCGTGGCAAGCAATCCGCCGAATGACTGTCCGATGAGCGTGCGTTCCGGCGTGGTGTTGTAGTTGGATTCGACATACGAAAATACCTCCGAATCAAGGTAACGAATGAATTTGTCTGAACCGCCCATTTCCGGGTATTCTGCCTTGTGAAGAGAATCTCTTGTGTCACTTGTAAAATCTCTTGTTCTGTCTACATTTTCGATGCCGACAACAATGCTTTCAGGAATCATATTGATCCATGGGAATGAACCGAATTGTACCAACCCCGCGATATGAATGAAATCTTCATGCGCCGATCCGTCTAACAGATAAATGACAGGATATGTTTTCGCAGAATCTGCCGAGTACGACTGAGGCAGGTAGACATTCAGAATGCGTTCCTCATCCATGATTTTGGAAGTCGTTGTCACGCGATCTCCAATACTAAAATCCGAAACCGTTTCCAATTTGGTGATGGCGAGAGTGGGCATCGTGCTCGCCGAGCCTATTCGATGGTCGGGGAAGTGGACATCATGCTCGCCGGGCCGATCTTCAATAGGGGAAGGATTC
>JANSYQ010000017.1 GCA_024742305.1 bacterium
AACGGTTGTCTCCCATCATCCAGTAGTAATCCATGGCAAATGTGTACTTGTTGGTCTTTTTACCATCAATTTCAAACGTACCGTCGGCATTCTCTTTTAACGTATGTCCTTCGTGAGTACGAATAATTCGTCGGTAATACGCTATATTCTCTTTGGTAAGTGTTACTGTAGCTCCCTTTTTCGGGATCCAAAACTTTTGGAAATCACTAACCGTATTGTTCACATACGGATCGTTCGGGAAATACTTCATGTTTCGGAACTTGATTTCGTTCGGAATGCTGTCCATACTTCCATCATAAGGTTCTTCTCTGTAACGCTTGAATCGATCAGCAGAGTACTCTCGTTTCAACTTCTTCAATCCTTTATTGTTCACGAGAATATACGGTCCACCTCTGTTTGGGTCCGTTTGATATTGATTCCCCATATAGGTATCAATTCCATATTTCTCCCAAGCTTCCGCTCTTGACCCCAAATTAACATCCGTGATATATTTGAAAAGTTGATTCTCAAATACGCGTGCTGGCTTACCGTTTACATAAAGTTTCGAGTCCTTCAACTCTAAATAATCACCGGGAAGACCAACACATCTTTTGATGTAGTTCTCACGTTTATCAACGGGGCGTGGAATGATTCCGTAGTGTTCAATAACTACATATCCACCCATTCCATCGGGTTGTTGAGTATATCCACTTTCGATGTATTCCCGGGCGTTGTCCATCCAATTGTTAAGATTTGCAAAGAAATCATCCATTGCTCGATCTCTGATTGCGATCTTTTTGGCTACATAATCTTCCGCGTTAGGGTCAAGAGTAGTGATTTTCTGTTCCGCCTTCCTTGACGCTTGAGATTGCTGTCGCCACATGCGTAATGCCTCATCTCGAACAATTTGATGGTAATTATGTCCCATCAAGCCAAAAGGCATTCTTGGATCGTACACTGAAGTATCTCCGGCAGGGTAGTTAAACACTACTACATCGTAACGATTAACATCGGCGTAACCCGGCAATCGCGTGTAGTTCGCCGTTTCCAGTCCGATATACGATTTTACGTTAATCCAAGGCACTGTGTTGTGCACAAGCGGGTAGGAGACAGGTGTTACCGGAACTTTCGGTCCATAAGCTACCTTGTTTACAAACAAGAAATCACCTACCAAAAGCGTATTTTCCATGGAACCAGTTGGAATCTTGAAGGGTTCGAACACGTAGGTACGAATGATTAATGCCGCTACTAGCGCAAACCAAATCGAATCTCCCCATTCTTTTACCTTCGTTTTCTTTCCAGGTTTCGCACGAGTTACAGCCGCAAATCCAAGGGCAATTACGTGTCCGATAACTGGAAGTGAAAGAAACAATGCCAAATGATCGCCCCATTCACGCTCGGCAACTTCTTTACTGTTTGCCCAGTTGGTTTCCGGTAAAATTTTATCTCCCGATTGCTGAATTTTGAACATCAAGATGTACGGGAAGAAAATTCCTTGAACCGTATCTATGAGGCTGTAATAACCAAAGCGACGCACGTAGGATAGGTTTACCACCGACCACATTACGATATGAACCCCCGGGAAAATCAACAATAAGGACCACCACGGTTTCTTCGCGCCCAATTTGAATGCTACAAAATAATTGTACCCCGGAACCAAAGCTTCCCAAGGTTTACGGTCTGCTTGCTCGAAGCTTTTCCACCACATGGCCAGGTATGGGTGAACAAGTAGGAATAGATAAAAGTATTTAATATCCATGGTGTTAGCTTATAATGTCTTTCATAGTAAATACGCCTTTCTTATCGAAAAGCCACTCAGCGGCAATCACCGAGCCTAAGGCAAAACCGCGTCTGTTATGCGCCGTATGCTTTATTTCAATAGTATCAATTTCCGATTGGTATTGGATCTTGTGCGTTCCGGGAACTCCTTCTTGTCGAAAAGAAGTCAATGCGATTTGTCCTCGGTTGACTTCAGGTGCAGTTTCTTCACTATGCACCCAAGATGACAGGTTTTTGTTCTCGAACATCATATCATTGGCAAGCGTAATTGCTGTACCACTTGGGGCATCGAGCTTTTGAAGGTGATGCGTTTCCTCCATGCTTGCTTCGTAATTCGTATGTGGTTCCATTAAGGCGGCCAATCTTCGGTTGATATCGAAAAAGATATTCACTCCGATGCTGAAATTACTGGCATGAAGTAAAGAACCTTTGTTATTGTTGACGTACTCAGTTACCTCGTCCAATTGAGCTCCCCAAGCCGTAGTTCCAACAACTACCGGTGTTTGGTGATCTACACAATGATAAATATGCTTTACCGCTAACTCAGGTGCGGTAAACTCGATAGCTACGTCTACTTGAGAGAAATTGACTTTCTCAATAGGAGATTCACTGTTTACTTTCGCTACGATGGTATGACCTCGTTCCTGAGCAATTGTCTCAATCACGCGTCCCATTTTTCCGTATCCGATAAGTGCTATGTTCATAATTGTGGAGTGTCAGCAAAAATACGATTTTCAAAAACCCAGCTGCTTCTATTAGTGAAAATTAAGTGATAATTTGATTCCTGCGGTCTGTGGTGTAGGCATGGTAGGGGATAGTCGTAATGACAGATCTTCCGAAACATCAAAGTTGACGAAATGTGCTTCCACTGCCGCATCAATTACTTGTACAGCATAAACCGCCACAAATCCAATGATGGAGAAGTCACGCCATTGAGCGTATTGATCGTGTAATGAGAGTATTGCCGAGGCATCCGTTCCGTAGACGGCATATTCATCTGTAGGTGCTGTGTTATTGTCAACGATATTTGTATAGTGTCCGCGGAGGGTAAGGACTTCCGAATGATTGCTTGCGATGAAATAACCCATAGTGCCCAGTCCGCCGTATATGAGTGGTACTTTCCACCAAGCTTTCTTTTTGCCTTTTGGCATTGCCAAGTGGTTGTAGATTTGTCCAGCTCCGGGTAAGGATGCCGATAAAATGGTGGCTTTTCTGACCGAATGCGTTACGGTATCTTGCACCGCCGTTGTGTCTTCTTGGGCGAAGCTAGAAAACCCAGCAAAAAAGAGTAAAACAAGAAGAAGTCTCATTTTTTGTTCAAAAGTTCCATAATTCGGTTCAGGTCGGCGTCAGAATTGAAATTCAGTACGATTTTCCCTTTTCCGTCAGGAGATTTTCGAATTTCTACTTTGGTAGACAATCGATCTCCTAGGTGCTCCTTGAACGTATATTCGCTTTCCGAAATTGCGATTTTTGAGTTTTTTGGCTTTTCACCGCTCGACTTTTTCACTGGCTCACGAATTTCTTCCCCGCGAAGCACAGCTTCAATGTCGCGTACGCTCAATTTTTCGTTAACAACGCGCTCGTATAGTGCTACTTGCGTTTCCTCATCGCCTGCTGAAACCAAAGCGCGTGCGTGCCCCATGGTAATTTTGTTCTCTTTCACCCCAGCCTGAATAGGTGCAGGAAGCTTTAACAATCGAAGGTGATTGGTAATGCTAGAGCGACTTTTTGATATTTTCTGACTCAATTGGTCCTGTGTCAAGCTACATTCTTCAATCAAACGTTGGTAGGAGAGTGCTACTTCAATCGGATTCAAATCTTCACGCTGAATGTTCTCTACCAAGGCCATTTCAAGCATGGTTTGGTCATTCGCGATTCGAATGTAAGCCGGAACTTCCGTCAACTTGGCTAATTGAGCAGCTCTAAAACGACGTTCCCCTGAAATCAACTGATACTTGTCTCTTCCAAGTTTTCGAACTGTTAATGGCTGAATGATTCCATGTATTTTGATCGAAGTACTGAGTTCTTGAAGTGCCTCTTTTTCGAAGTTCGATCGTGGATTGAACGGATTGGCTTCAATACTCGAAATTGGTAAAGTAGCGATGGAACCTACAATTCCCGGTGAACCCGAAGATGACGAAGTGATGTCCGTATCAGAGTTTTCCAGTAAGGCGCCAAGTCCTTTACCCAATGCAGAACGTTTTTTTGTATTAGAGCTCATCGCCAATCTTTAGTTTTTTGTCTTCGTTTGAAATTTTTGTCATATCGTTACGCTGCAGAATCTCCCGTGCAAAATTAAGGTAGTTGATCGCGCCTTTGCTGGCTGCATCGTGCATTACGATTGTTTCGCCATAACTTGGAGCCTCTCCCAATTTTGTGTTTCGGTGAATTACAGTATCAAATACAATCTCTTGGAAGTGCATTTTTACTTCTTCTACTACTTGGTTCGCCAAACGAAGGCGCGTATCGTACATGGTAAGTAGTATGCCTTCAATTTCGAGATCCGTATTTAAACGTCCTTGAACGATTTTGATGGTATTCAATAATTTACCCAATCCTTCAAGAGCGAAATACTCACACTGAACCGGAACAATTACTGAATCCGAGGCTGTCAACGCATTTACTGTAATTAAGCCAAGAGAAGGAGAGCAGTCGATAATAATGAAATCATATTTATCGCGTACTTTGTCTAGAGCAAATTTGAGTTTGTGCTCACGACTGGGCATGTTGATCATTTCCAATTCAGCACCAACAAGGTCGATGTGCGAAGGAAGAATGTCCAAATTTGGATTCTCTGTTTCGTAAATCAAATCGGTTGGATCCGCTTCGTTAATTAAACATTCATAAATGTTCCGTGAATTTTTAGGGTCTAGTCCTACACCAGATGTTGCATTTGCCTGTGGGTCAGCATCCACAATCAAGGTTTTGTATTCCAATACTCCGAGACATCCCCCGAGATTGATCGCGGAGGTTGTTTTCCCAACACCTCCCTTTTGGTTTGCAATTGCAATTATTTTGGCCATTCTTGTAACGAAAAATTGAACCCTAAAGATAGCGCAAATAGACCGAATTCGCGTCTAACGATTAAAGTAGTTATCAACGAAAAATCTGTTGATACGTTGTTAATAAATCCCTTCGATTTTAAAGGTCGTCGAAAGATACCTCAGAATAGTTTTCTGAAGATGATGAAGCATCCTGATACTGATCCGTTTGTTGCAACTCAGCAATTTTCTCAAGAACGTCCTTCAATCCATTTTCAAACTTCTCAAAATCTTCCTTGTATAAGAAAATCTTGTGCTTTTGGTAGGATTCACGTCCGTCGACAAACGTTTTTTTACTCTCGGTCAGCGTTACATAAAGGTCATTGCCTTTTGTTGCTTTGACATCAAAAAAATAGGTTCTCTTTCCTGCTCTGACTACTTTCGAGTAGATTTCGTCATTCTTATCATACCCCATAACCCGTGTATTTTAGCGGTAGCGTTTAAGCAAATATGGTTTTTTTTTTTGACTGTCGCAATACTCACCATGGTACCTAAATGCATGGTTTGTACGATGTCCAACCAATTTTATTCCTGATGTTCTTCCTCTAGGAGTTGCTTTTCGTAGAGGTCCTTATACAAACCATTAAGTGCTAGAAGTTCTTCGTGCGTTCCTTCTTCGGCTACAGTCCCTTCGGCTAGGTTAATGATTCTTTGTGCATTTCGGATGGAAGACACTCTGTGACTGACAATTAGTGTCGTTACGTTGTCCATTTCCTTTAAGTTGCTAAGTATCGCTTCTTCGGTTTCTGTGTCCACCGCAGAAAGACAATCGTCCAAAATAAGCAATTGCGGTTTCCGAATTAGGGCACGCGAAATACTCAAACGCTGTTTTTGTCCGCCCGAGAGATTAACCCCACGTTCACCAAGCAATGTATCGAAACCGTTTCTCAAATCCATGATATTGTGGTACACGTGCGATGCTTTTGTAACAGCAGTCAGTTCCTCGTCAGTAATTGAATCGGCTCTACTTCCAAAGGCAATGTTGTTGCGAATGGAATCTGAGAAAAGGAAAACATCTTGTGGAACAACCCCCGTAGCATCCAATAGTGCACTTAAATTTACTTTTTCCAAAGGAATATCATCAATTAAAATATCGCCGGAATCCGGTTCAATTTGACGAGTGATCAGCTGTAGAATAGTTGATTTCCCACTTCCGGTTCTTCCCACAATTCCTAAAGTTTCTCCCTTTTTCAGCGTAAACGAAATATCGTTGATGGCTTTGATCCCCGAATTAGGGTAGGTGTAAGAGACGTTTTTAAATTCAATTTTGTGATCAAATTTTAATGGTGCGTCTGAATGATTTACGATCTCAGGTTCTTCATCAAGGAATTCGTTGATGCGCTCTTGAGATGCGGCCGCTCTTTGAATCAGGGAGATTACCCATCCAACAGATGCAAAGGGCCAGGTGAGCATGTTCACGTAGAATATGAATGCTACAATGTCCTCGACTTTCATTCCAGCCGTTTGACTACCGTCAATAACAAGCTGTCCACCGATGTAGATACACAAGACGGTGCTCAATCCAACCAAAATAAAGATTGTTGGCATGAACAAGGCATTAATAAGAACGAGTTTCATGTTCTTCTTTTTGTACGCATCGGCGCTTTTGTTGAATTTGTCCACAACTTCATCCTGTCGATCGTACGCTTTTACCACACGAATACCAGAGAATGTTTCCTGCACCAACGTGGACATAAACGATTGCTCTTTTTGCACGATACTACTGGCTTTGTTAATACGAGAAGCGACCAAGTAAATAATCGCCGTCATGATTGGCAGCGGAATGAGGACCAAAAGCGTCACATAACCATTAATGCTTACCATGTTCCAAATCACGAAAAAGGAGAGAATGGCGAGGTTAATGGTATACATTACCCCAGGACCAAGGTACATGCGAACTTTAGTGACGTCTTCCGATATACGGTTCAGTAAATCTCCCGTACTGTTCTTTCTATAAAAGGTATAGCTGAGTTTTTGGTACTGCTCGTAAATTTCGTTCTTGAGGTCGAATTCAATCCGTCTCGACATCATAATAATCGCCTGACGCGTTAAAAACAAGAATACACCGGCAGCAAGAGCGATTCCCATATATTTCAAGAAAACAAGCGTTGTGTAGGTGAGGATATTAGTATTCGATGGGTTCATCCCCTCAAACTCGGCAATAGTCTCCTTAAAAAACAAGGGCAAGTAGGCTTTGAAGTAATTGTTTATGACAATAAAGACAATCCCAAAGATGAGATGCCACTTGTATTTCAAGAAATATTTATTGAGATAGCTAAGTGCCTTCATTGGATTAATTTCCTATTTTTGCCCCACCTTTACAAGGCGTTGCAAAGGTACATAATTGACAGAGAAATTTATCGCTTTGATATGTTTGAAGTAAAAAATATTGAGGATACGAACCTCGCCGAAAATCCGGTAATTGCTCAAATGAGCAAATACGACCACGAACAATTGCTCTTCTGCAATGATAACGCAACCGGACTCAAAGCAATTATTGCAGTACACAATACCGTATTAGGACCTGCATTGGGAGGAACTCGCATGTGGACCTACAACAACGAGATGGAAGCTTTGAACGATGTTTTGCGCCTTTCGCGTGGTATGACTTACAAAAACTCCATTTCAGGATTGAACCTGGGAGGAGGGAAGGCAGTGATTATTGGAGATGCACGCTCCATGAAATCAGAAGCACTTTTCCGTCGCTTTGGGAAGTTTGTGAATAGCTTGGGGGGAAAATATATTACGGCGGAAGACGTAGGTATTTCCCCTGTAGATATGACATGGGTTAGCATGGAAACGAATCATGTGGTTGGACTTCCCGGAAAAAGTGGAGATCCATCTCCTGTAACTGCGCATGGAACCTACGTAGGAATGAAGGCTTGTGCCAAAGAACAATTTGGAAGTGATTCCTTGAATGGAAAGAAAATTGCTGTTCAGGGAGTTGGCCACGTGGGTGAATACCTAGTAGAGGCTTTGGCAAAAGAAGGCGCCGAAATCTATATTTCAGATATTCATGAACCGACGTTGAAACGTGTTTCGGAAACCTACGGAGCCAAAGTGGTTGGTTTGGATGAAATCTATGACATCGACATGGACATTTATGCGCCGTGTGCATTGGGAGCGACCGTGAATGACGAAACTCTGAGCCGATTGAAGTGTTCGATTATCGCCGGAGCCGCCAACAACCAGTTGCAAAATGAAATAATTCATGGACAAGCCGTAATGGAACGCGGAATGATTTACGCTCCAGATTTCGCGCTGAACGCTGGAGGAGTGATCAATTGTTACTCTGAGGTGAAAGGTCTTTCGTCGGAATGGGCAATGGGCAAAGCCGAAGAAATCTATGGAACCATTTCTAATATTGTAAAACGATCAGTTGCCGAAAATGTGCCAACGTATCAAATCGCCAACAAAATGGCAGAAGAGCGTATCGCATCTATCGGGAAAGTTAAATTACCGCTGTAAGTTTTTTTCATGTTAAACAGAAGACACCTTCGCGTAAAGGTTTTACAGGCACTGTACGCCTATTATCAATCTACGGATGCCAAAGCGACCGCCTCTGAAAAAGAATTGTTCAAAGCAGTGGACCGTATTTATGAGCTCTACATTTATTTGTTGTTGACTTTTGAAGAATTACAGCGGCAAGCGGAACGGCGCATAGAAGAGGGTAAAAACAAAATGCGTCCTACCGAGGAAGATTTGAACCCCAACCGAAAGTTTGTAGATAACAAAGTGATTCAAATGCTTTCAGAGCATGATGAATTGCGCAAGTATTCAGAAGAACTCAAAGTCAACTGGGTAGGAGACGAAAAACAAGAACTTTTCCGAAAGATGTATCTCGAAATCCGAGAGGGCGAAACGTACTTTGAATACATGAACAATGGTCAAGAAGGTTTCGAAGAGGACAAAGCTTTCATGGTAGCGTTGTTCAAAACAGACATCGCGAACTTTCAGCACTTGTACAACTTCTTCGAAGAATTGAGCATTCACTGGTTAGACGATATCGATTTGGCTTGCAGCATGGTTTTGAAAACCATTAAGTCATTTGATGAAAATGGATCCAATCCAATCTTGCCTTTGTATAAAGATGAAGAAGACGAGCGTAAATTTATTCGTGAATTGCTTCGAAAAACCATCGAAATGGATTCTGAAAACGAGGCATTGATTGACGAACTTACCAGCAACTGGGAATTGGATAGAATCGCACGTATGGACATCATTTTAATGAAAATGGCGATTACGGAATTACAGATTTTTAACAATATTCCAACCAAGGTAACGCTCAACGAATACATCGAAATTTCTAAATTTTACAGCACGCCAAAAAGCAATGGATTTATTAACGGAGTCTTGGACAAAGCGATTAGTCGTTTGGAAGGGCAGGGAATGATCCAAAAAGCAGGGCGCGGATTAAAAAACTAAGTCTATGAAATTTTTATTGATATCACTTGTATCCCTTTTAGTTGCTTCATGCGGAACAACTGATGAAGAGCCGGAAGTAGGGGATCGTACCACATTAGAAGTGAAAAGTGTCTACAACGCCGGAGAGGTCGTAAAAGGCGAAATGATTCGAGCTGAATTCATCGTGAAAAACACGGGGCAAAAGCCGTTGGTTATTGCTGAAGTTAGTCCAAGCTGTACTTGTACAGTTGGAGATTTCACGAAAGATCCAATTCCTCCTGGGGAAACAGGAAAAATCATTGCAAGCGTTGACACGGATAAAATCTCCGGATCAAAAGTAGATAAAGGAATTACTGTATTGGCGAATACAACACCAAGAACGCACAAATTGACGATCAAAGGAACGATTGTCAGCAAATAATTAGGTAAAACAAATCAAACTAGAAAATAATGCAAAATGTCATTTTATTAGTCGGTATGATCGTCGTGATGTACTTCTTCATGATTCGTCCGCAAATGAAAAAACAAAAAGAACTCAAGAAATTTCGTGAGAATCTATCCGTTGGTGATAAAGTAGTGACCATCGGAGGAATTCACGGGAAAATTCTTGCTATTGACGAAGCAACTATTTTAATTTCAGCGGAAAGCGGAAAACTGCGATTGGACAAAAGCGCAATTTCCAATTCCCCGGAAAATATGCTTCAGAAATAAAAGAACGCGACTTTTTAACAAGAAGGCTTCCATGTTGGGAGCCTTTTTTTGTTAATAAACATTCTAAATTATTTGATTTTCATCACAGGATTATTGTAAATTTAGCGGAGTATTTATGATGACGAGATATCTTATTTCTGGACTACTTCTATTTTTTGGTTTGTTCCTCATAGGAATGTCTATGCGATCTTGTGGCAATCAAACTGCAGGTCACCATGTAAGTCATCACGATACTTCCTCACTTCACAACGAAGCAGATTCATTGAGTGCCCACAAAGATTCTTTAGCTATCGAATCTGAGTATGATCTTGAAACCGTTGATCCCAAGGACCGGAAAGAGTTCCTAGAGAACATGGCGAAAATTGAGAAACAATACGGTGAGCAATGGGATTTTTGTACTTGTATCATTAAAAACGACTCAGTTCAGAAAGCATTCATGAACGAAGCACTTAGCGACGCCGAATTTGATGTGATTGTGGCTCGATCAGAAGAAATCGACAATAAATGTCAGGCCTTCCTTGTTCAAAGTCGAAACCAAACACCGGAAGAGCGCTATGAGCACAAGAAGAAGGTGGATAAGTGCCTGAAAGAAGCCGGTCTAAAATAATTTCAAATGGATTTACAAGAAGTCATGGACTACCTTGAAAGTAAGGGTAGTGAACAAACGCGTAAAATATATTCAAGACACGGAGCCCCAGCAAATTTGTTTGGTGTGAAGGTAGGGGATATGAAGCCAATTGAAAAGCAAGAGAAAAATAACCATTCTTTGGCACAAGAGCTTTATGCAACAGAGAATGGTGATGCGCAATACCTTGCAGGACTCATTGCGAACCCTGCGGAGTTTTCAAAAGAAGAACTTGAGCAATGGGCCAAAGACGCTACTTGGTACATGGTTTCTGAATATGCGGTAGCTTGGAACTTGGCAGAGCACCCAAATTGCCCGGAAATTGCTCGCGAGTGGATTTTTTCTGATGATCCCAAGTTGCAAGTCGTTGGATGGGCAGGATATGCCGCTTTTTTGGGAATAAAAAAGAGTGAAGGACACGATATTGCCGCTGTAAAAGAGTTACTGGATAAGGCAGAGAAGGAGATTCACGATGCTGAGAACCGAGTTAGATATACGATGAACGGTTTCATAATTGCGGCTGCCGGTGCCTATCCGGAACTAACCGCACATTGCAAAGAAATTGGTGATCGCGTAGGTCAGGTAAAGGTTGACTTGGGTGGAACAGCTTGTAAAGTCCCTATTATCCGACCGTACGTTGAAAACATGGAGAAGCGAAATCGAATAGGAAAGAAGAAGGCGAAGGCGAAATGTTGAGTAGATAAAAGATCGCTCGTTGCACTCGCTTAAAGATGGAAAGACAAAAGACGAGTTCGTTCCTAGTTTTCAGAATTTCGTTTCACCATCAGACTCTAAACCGCTTCGCCAGCCAAAGGTATGGCTAAACTCAAGATGCTAGACACTAGACTTGGTTGTTCTTGGCTAAAGATTTTTCTTAGCGTAATTAGTATTTATGGAGTTCGTGACGCTTCTCACTTCTCCCTGATTACCTTTTACTCAAAAAAAAGCGCCCCAACTCAATGAGACGCCTTTTTCTAAACTGTACTTATAACTATAAACTCGCCGGAGTCTATTTCTTTTCAATAACAATTACCGCAGTTTGAGCGGCGTAGCCTTCCGTGGTAGTGCTAGAGAATTTCATTTTTGTTTTGCTGTATTCTAAAACCTCGTACGTTCCGCTGAAGTGGAATGCTTGCTCAGCAGCTTCTTCAGAAGCGTGATCGTGTTCCCCTTCATGCTCGTGTTCTTCTGCTTGATGCGAAACGATGAACTGGGTTCCTTCGTTGTTAAACTGCCATGCAAAATCAGCATGTCCGCCTTCTTCGTTTTCCCATTTACCGATGCAAACCGCCTCGTATGGATCACAATCGCTAATCTCCCATTTTGGAAGTTCTGCTTCATTCACGCCGTCAACGGAAAGTTCTGTTACCGTCCATTCGCCTCCCTTGATAAGGCGTTTCGTTCGCTGGTTGGTTTTGTTACATGCAGCTACGAAAAGAATTGCTACTGCTGCTACAGATAGAAATAATAATGACTTTTTCATGTTTTTGATTTTGTTCCTTATTGATTATTGTACTTCCGTTACAAAGTTCACTTCGATGTCCGTTTCACCCGGCACGCATGTTCCATCTTTGGTTCCGGGCTGGTGTTTCAAGCTTACTGTTGTTGTGCCATTACCTGCTGCTCCGGCTGTCCATTGACTTTCGATTCCAATCTCAAAAGTACCATCAGAATCTGTCCTAACAATGGATACATCAGCTCCGGAAGGAGAGAAACAGAATATGTGATCTACCGCCTCTGCCAATACTTCCGCTGTGATGTCCTCTGCCGGCGTCAATGTTTCGTTCGTTAGCGTAATGGAACAGTTGTACACCGTATTATTTTGTAATCGGATAGTATCGAAAATATCCGGTGCAAGTCCACCTTCGCCATCTGGGTCGCGGAATGTAGCCGTTACTGTGGGCTGAACCCCAGCGTCATCAACAAATGTCAGGGTCATGGTTGTAATAACTTCACCTTCATTCTCCGTCGGAGGTGGTGTCGGAACCAAATCCTCATCTTTCTTACAACTGCTCAATCCTGCAACTAGTGCTAAGCCTAATACGGCGATCGCTTTCACTTGTGTTTTCATTGTACTTGTTTGATTTTCAGGTTTAATTAAATTTTTTAATTGTGTATTTCGTGTATTGATTTTGCTTTAACTAGTTCAAAAGGAACTTTCACGCGGAGTGCGATATTTGTCCCCATTACATCCGTGAAATAGCGGAAACGGTTCATGTAGTCTCGATATCGAGCATTCAGCAAATTATTTGCCGTTAATCCCACGGTTATTAATTGATTTTTCACTGGGATATCCATGCCCATGCTAGCATTTAAAATGGTATATCCTTCTGGCGGTGGAGCGAAGTCTGTATTCTCTGGAACACGCGTTTGTTCCAACACTGTCACGACCGTCATGGAGATAAATGCGTTGGTTAATTTGCTGTTCTTATTGAAGCGATACTCAACGCTATTTTCAAAACGATCTGCTGGCATCCATATCAAGTGGTCGTTTTGCGAAAAGTTCCAGGCACGAAGAATGGACGCTTTAGACGTAAAGTTCCAATTGTCCGTAAGTTCATATCCGACGGTGATGTCCGTTCCGCGCAAATGTGCATTTGCCTGTGAGTAAGCGAAAACAGGGTAGGCACCTTTGATGGTCAGCAATGTTTCTAGCGTTGGTCGCAAGTAAATGAAGTTATTTACGATGTTGTAATAACCGTCGACTAAGAAGCGTAATCGATCCGAATCGTATTCCAAAGATGCGGTGAAGTTCAGGGCTTGTTCTGTTTTCAGTGCTGAGTTGCCTATTTCAATGCCCGCTGCCCCGTGGTGCAATCCATCGCTGTACAATTCTGCGACATTAGGTGGTCTCCAGGCGGTTCCTACATTTCCTCGAACGGAAAATTTCTTATTGAAAGCGTACGATGCTCCGAAAGATCCGTTTCCATTCATAAAGTGCTGTTCCGGTGAGTATATCTCCTCATCCACCCACATATAAATGCGTTGATAGATATAATCGAAACGTGCCCCAGCCTCCAAGGCTAATTTTGATCCCTTCGGCTTCCATTGTTCAATCCAATAAACGCCCCCACCTAATTTTCGGAAATTAGGTATGAAAAAGCGCCCTCTGTACGTGTTCCCTTGATGGATTCCGCTAACGCCAATGCTTCCTTTAAAATTGTTTACTCGATTGTGTTGCCAAGCTATTTCTCCAGTGTGGGTCGTTAAGTTGAAGCTAAGCGCAGGTAGATTCAATGCTGCCAATGAATCATTCAGTGGAACATCTTTGTCAAACTCTCTCCTTCGATTGAATTGGCGGGCATATGTAAAAGTCAGCTTGCCTTTATCTCCTGTGAACAAATATCCTTGTGCTTTAAAAAGTTCATGTTCAATCTCCTGCCTCGGGCGATTAATTGCATAAGTAAAGTCGGCTTCTTCCAAAGGTCTTTCTGCTTCAAACGCCGTTTGCAGATCGGTTAGGTTGCCGAAGTGAGAAGCTGAGAACACGCCAATTTCTGTATTGAATTGACTGTAGAAAACGTCTATTCCATAGTTGGGTTTGAACCAGCCGACGGCGCCTGAGAAGTTGTACTCGAAAATACCTGTGTTCTTGAGGAAATAGTCAGGAGCATGAACATTTCCGCCACGTTTTAAGGTTCCTTGCGCCCGCCATCGCAATGCGGGAAGTTTACTCAGATTTCCGTCTACCGTTGCTGAGACGTTTCCCTGTTGTCCGTTGGATAAACCTACTAGGTTCAATTCTCCGGAAATGCCCGGTGTTTTCTTTAATTCTTTTGGGTTCACGAGAATTACGCCCGCAATCGCGTCAGGTCCGTATCGAACGCTATTGGCCCCTTTTATCACGGCTAAATCACCTGCAATAAAAGGATCAATCTCTGGTGCATGTTCATTTCCCCATTGCTGTCCTTCTTGTCGTACACCGTTATTCAATATTAAAATCCGATTGCTATGCATGCCGTGAATCACTGGCTTCGAAATGTTATTTCCAGCACTCAGTTGACTAACGCCATTTATTTTGGATAAACCTTCTCCCAACGACAGTCCGCGAGATTCATTCAATTCACGCTCTGACATGCGCTCGGGCTTTTGCGTTAAGTCAGCATCTTTGTTAGCTTCTACCTCCACGGGACCAATTTCTAAATGATGCTCAGGGTAAAAATTTAGCACGGTACTTTGCGTAAGTTCGATGGTGTCTTTAATCGCATCGCAACCAATATGTTTGCAAAAAACAAGGTATTCCCCTTTGCACATCCCAGGAATAGAGTAGAACCCTTTCGAATTGGCAGTTACCGTAATATCCAGCTCACGAATATGAACTTTCGAATTCGGAAGCGGTTTCTTGTTATGCGCATCAAGCACGTAACCGCTTAACTCGTAAGAGCAATCGTTCTGAGCGACTACCGGAGAACTTACCAAGAAAAGTAGGATACAACCTAAAATGTGTGTCAATTGTTGCATGTGAAATGCGGAATTGAAAAAATAAATGTTGAATTGATGTATTGCCGAGTTGCGATAACTCATGTTTCAATCATCTTGTGATGAAGAATAGGCTCTTTCGTTGCAAGGTTTCTTATTCGTTACAAACAAAAAAGTTGGCACTATTCGTTGCTGAAAGCTAATTAGACTGTAGGAGGGGCGCGTCCTCTAACGGCAAAATTGAGATCTCCAAATAAGAAGTTAGAGGTGCCGAGAAATTCGGCATGCTGATAGCCAATGAAGGCCATATCGTTCGGTGTGTGAAACGATAGATGCTGATCGTTCAGTGCAAGTAGTAAGTCGCACAGGTCGCAATCATCAGATGTTTCGAATTGAAAGTCGGAAGCTGATGAATCACTGTTTACTTCGTCAGTGTGTTCTACGACGGCGTGTTTAACCTCATCATGATGATCCTCATGTGAGTGCAACGCGGTGAGCGGAATGAACTGCACTGCCAAACAAAGTAGTACAAATACTGATAGATATGTACGCATTTTACGCTTCACGTTACAAAAATACAATATTCTAATTCAATAATGCAAATGTGTTGCAATAAACAATTTCCTCGGAAACCTGTTACTTTCTTTAAATTCTGACATTCTAATGATACAGGAGGTTAGCTCTGTGATAGCAGGGCTAGGGTACAAAGGAGTTTTCGAGTTCTCGGAGGCTCCTTTTTTTTGAACCGATTAGTAATTTGATTGTACCAGTGGTTGATTCAAACCAAAATTGTTATGAAAAGTATATTGATTCCGTTTTTCTGTGTAAGTGTTGCCTTGTCGGCTCAAGCAGAAGATTTATTTGACCAGCTGACTGAGTTCAACCCCAATTGGCAATCGTATGAAACACGTTTAAATTATGGAGAGTCTCAGAGGTTTTCCTCAGACAAGGAATATATTCAAACGCATCTAACGCAAGTACTGAAGATTTTACGAAGTAACGAAGTTGAGCACTTAACATGCGACCAATTGAACACGCGTAAGAATTTGATCACCGTACTTGAACAATACAAGGAGCGTGGATTATTTCCCATGAACTATTATAGATACGAGCGCATTCCTGTGTTTATTGATGAACACAATACGCATTGTGCCGTGGGGTACCTATTGATGGAAACAGGATTTGATCAAGTGGCACATCGTATCGCAGCAAAGAACAATTATGCATGGGTGAAGGAGATTGATGATCCAGCATTACCGGAATGGCAGCAATATTCAGGCTTTACATTAGAAGAATTGAAACTCATTCAAGGAGCCTATGATTATTACGCTCCTTTTGCTCGAGTGGTACCAAATAAAACAGAAATTCCACAAAAGCCAGAGGTTGTATCCTTAAATTTCAAGGGGGAAGAGGTAGATGCTCCTAAAAAAGACAACTTACTTTCAGTTTGGTGTTATGGAGAAGGTCAGTCTGGTGTTCTTCATGGCAAGTGGATTCAAAATTACCGAGAGGGCACTCCTTGGATTGAAGGATATTTTGAAAATGGAAAGCGTACTGGCAGTTGGAAGGAATACTACCAAGGAACAAACATTTTGTGTAGAACTGAGCATTGGAGAAATGATAAGCTCAATGGTGTTCGTACACGCTACGATAGAGAAGGGAACGTAATTGAGCGCATCACCTTCAAGGATGGAGAAGCGGTTAAAAAAATCAACTACGATTTACAGGGAGATCTAGAATTTATCCGAAGACCCATTGATTCCATTACACTTGAAACTGAGGTGTATTCGCTCTCCGGTTACTTATTGGCTAGAGGAAAAGAGCAAATTTCTAATCCTTCGGGGCAGCTTCAGTGGTTTCAAGACATTGAACTTACCGCATTGAACACTTTTGCTATTACAGCGAGAGATGGAGCGCCTAACTATACGGATGGTGGAATGCCGATGTACACGAATCAGTTCAGTGGATTTTCAGGTAATGGTCAATCACAGATTCCTCAATTAGGAAGAGGATTTGGTAGCTTTCAGCAAGGTCCGTCCTTGGTGAATTACATCAAAGTAGGAGAGTGGAAGTACTATAATGAATATACGCCAGACTCGTACATAGCACAGGCAAAGTCGGCCTTGCAGTATCTTACTAAAGATTTCCCTCATTTTGGAGTCGAGATATCAGAACAACTCCAACGAACTGACCTGAAAAGTTTGCAGCAATCCTTTGACTCTTTGCAAGTTCAGTACGAAAACGGAGGGATTGCCGACTTCAAAGGCTTTGCGAATAATGCTAGAACACGATTGAGAGTTATCCGCTATACCGATGAGGAATTACTTTCAAAACACTCAATCTTTTACCTGCATGGATTCCATCACATTGAAAGAGTGAAAGAAATAGGACCACTTGACGAGAATGGTTACCGAATTGGCGTGTGGACCGTTTATGATGTTCATGGTCAGCCGTTACGTGCTGTAAATTATCTCCAGCCATTCAAAGATGAGGAGCCACTTACGGGAAGTTTGTAGACATAATTTTTAAAAAGTAGACAACCCCACAAAAAAACGTTCGTCTTTTTAATGTAAGCAATAGCTTACCTTTTACAACCAGTTTAAAACAGATTCTTTCGGGAGTCTGTTTTTTTTTTTGATTTATAAAGGAAATACACATCATGCCGAATTGTTTTCGTTCTCTATTTCGTGTTAAATCGTAATAAGAGTATCTTTATTTCCATCGTGATTCTTCATTGGTACCATAAACACCATTTTCCAGTCCTCAAGCGCGCATGTGTGTTGTTTGCATTTTGTTTTCTTTCAACTTGGTCAATGTCGAGCCCTACGGAAAACATTGATCGCAATGACCCAAGGGAAGTTACTGTTGAATCGAGGTTAGATAGCATCCAGAAGGAACATGCCAAGGAAATCCAGGCTCTAAAGAAGGCTCAAGAAAGGGCTGATGCCACAGTTCGAAATCGCACAATTACAGGACTCAGCGTGGGATTCGCACTCTTGATTATAACACTCTTTTTTGTGTACCGCAATTACCGTTTAAAACGCAGAGCACTGGAAACTCATCTGAAAAATGTTGAGCGTCTGTCCTTAAAAATTAAGCGAGAAAGCGAATGGATCGATCATTTGATTGAGCTTAACGATAAAATCAAGAAAAATCAGGTAAGCAATATCTCTGCTGAAATTCAGGAGTTGGTCAATGACATGCGCGACAATTTGGTGGTGGATAGACATCGGCAAGTGCGTGCCAAAAACATAGAGGTGGTCTCCAATGAGTTTCGAGAAAAGTTGAAATCACGTTACCCGAATCTCACCAAAACAGAAATTGAAATGTGTGAGTTAATTCGTCTAGAACTGTCCAACTCTGAGATCTCACGCGTTCGAAATATCAGTCAGAATTCAGCGCGAATGGCTCGGTATCGATTAAAAAAGAAATTGGAATTAAGCGACGGACAGACGGTATTCGATGCGCTAAAGAACGTTTGAGATTATTGAATCGTAAGTCGACCTTTTAGGCAAATGGAGAGAATAGTTGCACAAAAATCAATTAAAATAACTGTGATCTACATTCGTTTATAAGTACTTACGGATGTACATTTTCCCTATATTGAACGCATGCTAGAGTACGTGAAAATTAATCTGATGAGAAAGTTTCTGTTGGTCTTCGGTATCGTACTGATCCACGGGCTTAGTTGGGCCAATCAACCTGAAATAGATTCTCTGAAAAATGAACTTTCTAAGACAACTGATGCGAAAGCAAAATGTGAGCTTTATTACAAGTTATCCGCAAAACATAAAATAGCCGATCCAGATCAAAGTATAGAATATGCACAACTTTCATTAAAAGAAGCTGAAAGTGCAAATTGGACCATCGGAAAAGCGCATGCGTATTATGAATTAGGATCTACAAGCCGCATCAAGGCTAATTATCCGGAGGCGTTGCAATATCTTTTCAAATCTTTGAAATTAGCGGAAACGGCAAAGTATGATAAAATGATTGGCTTGTCGCAATCAGAAATAGCCGTTGTTTATCGACATACTGACAATCTCAAAAAAGCCAAATACTATGCATCTAATGCATTGAAATACAACGAAAAGTCGGGAAATGTAATGGCTCAAGTTCAGAATTACAACGAACTGGCTATTGCGAACCTCATGGAGGGGAATGATGAGAAAGGCTTAGAATATTTTGATTTAGCCTATCAATTATGTTTAGCTGAAAATCAATTGCGGAATGCCGCGGTTATAGTAGGAAACATGGGAATCATTTACCGCGATTCAAAACAATGGGATAAGGCCATTGCATCTTTTCAAGAGTCGTCTGAAATTCATGCAGGTTTGTCAAATAAAGCAGGTGTAGCCTTGGCCAATCAGAATATTGGAGATGTGTACTATAGATCCTATAAGAATCCGGCTGGAAATGTCCCTTCTAATTTGTCGAAAAGTGCCCTTTTGGACTCCTCAGAGCAATTATTATTGACGACCGTTCCAATTTTTGAGAGTTTAGGTGCTTTAAAGGACCTTGCGGAATCTTATCGTATTCTATCTGAGGTGTATCAACTTAAAAAGGATTATCAAAACGCCTTTATTCAATTTGAAAAGTACAATGTTTTAAAAGATTCCATCAATTCAGCAGACGATAGAGTTCTATTGGCGAAGATGGGAGAAGAGCGGGCTGAACTGGAAAAGACTCGACAAGAAAAAATCACACGGCAACAGAAAAAACTGACGGAATTGAGCGAGGCAAAGAGAAGAAACGAAACCATTGGTTTTATTCTCGGCATCGTTGTCCTCTCCGTATTCACCATTTTTATTTTCAAGGAACGTCGAAAATCGGAAAGACTACTCCTAAACATACTTCCGCAATCAGTGGCGGCAGAATTAAAGAAAAAAGGAAGTTCTGAAGCGCAGCATTATAATAATGTGACAGTTCTTTTTACAGATTTCGTAGGCTTTACAAAGGTTTCCGAACGATTGACTCCACAGCAACTGGTACATGAATTAGATACTTGTTTTCGTGTTTTCGACGAGATTATGATGCGTTATAATATCGAGAAAATCAAAACGATTGGCGACGCCTACATGGCAGTTAGCGGTCTCCCTGAAGCAGATGAAAAACACGCTGAGAACATAGTTAGCGCAGCGCAAGAGATTATCGCCTTCATGCGTAAACGTAAGGAAGAGGTTGGGGAAGACACTTTTGAAATTCGAGTAGGAGTACACACAGGTAACGTGGTTGCCGGAATTGTTGGAGTGAAGAAATTTGCCTACGATATTTGGGGAGATACTGTAAATACAGCGGCTCGCATGGAGCAAAATAGCGAACCTGGAAAAATCAATATTTCGTCATCAACGTACGAACTGATCAAGGATGATTTCACGTGTACTTTTCGAGGTGAGATAGAAGCGAAAAACAAAGGAAAATTATCCATGTATTTTGTGGATGACACAAATGCTTAATCGGTTTATACGGAAGTGAGCAAATAGATAAACAAAAATGTGAATATCATGTTTGTAACTAATTCGTTTTAAGTGAGTTCGTAATACATTCACTTTTGTATTTTTGCTGCTGGACGAACTACAGGGTACCATCATTGTACTCCATTACGAAACGAAACAAGCATGTCATCAATTCATCTTTGCACGGACTGGACTCCGAACATCAATCATATTCCATTTTTTGTAGCAAAAACGAAGGGCTTTTATGAGCAGGAGGGATTGGAAGTACAAATTTCTGACCCCTCAAGTTATGGATATACAATCACCCCTGCCAAACGTGTTGAAAAAGGAATGGCAGACCTTGCACTCTGCCCAACGGAAAGTGTTATTAGCTATAGAACAAAATCGACCCCGTTTCCACTCATTGGAATTGCCACAATTTTTCAAAAAGATGTGAGCGCTATTGCTGTCAAGCGCCGTAGTAATATTATTTCTCCGGGTGACATGGATGGTAAGAAATATGCGTCCTACAATGCACGATATGAGGATGATATTGTGAAGCGTATGATTATGAACGACGGCGGGGCAGGGGATATCGAAATAGGCTACCCTGATAAGTTCGGTATTTGGGAGAATTTAATCAACGGTAATTACGACGCCACTTGGATCTTTTTGAACTGGGAAGGAATTGCTGCTGAAAATTTAACAGAGGAGTTCCGCTTTTTCAAATTAACCGATTACTTGATTCCTTATTATTACTCACCGATGATCGTTGGCGATGAACGAAAGATCAGAGCAAATCCTGAGGTGTATCGAAAGTTTCTCAAGGCAACAGCAAAGGCAGTGAATTACTGTTTTGAACACCCTGATGAAGCGGTTAAAATACTATCAACTTTTGTTCCTGAAAGCGACGAGCATATTGATTTAAATCGTGCGTTGGAGTTTTCGTTGCCTTACTTCGGTTCTGACGAATCTTGGGGTAAAATGGATCCGTACCGCGTTGCTGTATTCTTGGAGTGGCTCAACGAAACAGGATTGGAAAAAACCAACCTAGAGGTTGCTCAAATCATGACCAACGAGTTTCTACCAAGCACTATATAATTGTTCTTCAAACTGCTATATTAGTCTTCACACAACGCTTAAACGAAATCGACATGAGTGAAGTTCTGAAAGAAGAGAAGATAATGTTCCTTAAATCCAGTGTGAATGCATTGCAAGGAAACCTTCAATTAACCTCAAGTAAGCTTGTCATTGAAGCCCATAAAACCACCGTGGGTGGAGGCATTCTTGGTGCCTTCCTAAAAAAGAAAGTAGAAGAAAAGGACCATGGAACAACTTTGAATCTGAAGGATATTTCTGAAATTCGACGCGGTAAACATGGAGTAAATAAAAATGTATTGGAAGTCGTTGATCAATCCGAAAATGTCTATCGTTTGGTCGTGAAAAACTACGATTCTTGGCAAGAAGCTATTCAAAATGCACGTTAATTCCTCAATTCTACTACTGTTTCTGCTGTCTTTGCAAACCGCTTTTGGTCAGTATAGTGAAGATGTGTTGGATGCAAAAGCTCGTAGTATTCCCATATCTTGGGGAAAACACATTCAAGACGACTTTTCCTTTCGTTCAAATTGGAGTTATCCCGAGGGAGTATATCTCAATAGCTATGGTCAAGTAAGTTGTGATGGATTTTGTCCGGAGGAAGTAAGCACCATGAAAGACACTACAGGTCGTATTTATGACGATTCATTACGTGCATTCTACGAAATTGTCGATACCACGCACAACTATCATACCCTGTTTGCTAGAGGGGCGTTGTACGAGTGGGCTGGTTCCAATTACATGAACTTTACGAGAAATGAAGATGGTACGTTGAAAGGAGTTTCTGAATGCAATGCCGCAACGCACAGTCGCCTTAACATAATTATAGCCAAGGATGAAGTACAAGCGTGGGTTTCTTACAATGGAATAACTGAAAGAAAAACCTACGTTTTCCCGTTAAAAAGCGGAGAGTTTCAATTAGATAAAAAGCTGTTCAAGAAAGGAATTGTGAAAGCCACATTCTATTTTGAATTTGAAAATCACCTAGAGTCACTCGTTCCGCTCAACTGTGAAGGGATGATCTATAAAAAAATAGATGCGCAATAACTCATCGCGAGGTGTGTCGATCTTCTAAAATACGTTCAATACTTTCCAAGCCTGAGTTTTTTGCTCGTAGCAACAGCAAAAGGTGATAGAGTAGGTCGGCTGCTTCATTTTCAAATAGTTCGATATTATCATCTTTTGCTTCAATGACCACTTCGACGGCTTCTTCTCCAACTTTTTGAGCCATTTTATTGATGCCTTTACGGAACATTTTATTCGTGTATGATTCGTCATCCTGCGAAATAATGCGTTGGGCAATAGTCGCCTCTAACTGATACAAGAAACCTTTTGACTCTGTTTCATTAAAGCATGTTTTTGCTCCTGTATGACAAACTGGACCTGTTGTAATGGCTTTGATGAGCAGTGTATCGTTGTCGCAATCTAAACGAATTTCTTGCACTAACAATTCGTTTCCCGATGTTTCCCCCTTCGTCCACAAACGCTCCTTGGTTCTGCTGTAAAAGGTCACTTTACCGGATTCCACGGTTGTATTTAACGCTTCTTCATTCATATACCCCAGCATGAGAACTTGCTGTGTGCGCGCATTTTGTATGATGGCAGGAACCAATCCATTTACCTTGTTAAAATCAATTTTCATCGTACCGAAATATTTTGTGTTTTTAGATATTTTTTTAGTTGAGGAATGCCTATTTCTCCGAAGTGAAAAACGCTTGCAGCTAGTGCTCCCGTAGCATTTGTCATAGAGAATACATTCGTAAAATGAGGCATCGATCCCGCTCCGCCTGAGGCAATTACAGGAACACCTACTTCATTCGCTATTTTATTTGTGATGCCGATGTCGAATCCGTCTTTCGTGCCATCTCGCCCCATGGAGGTTAGTAAAATTTCTCCTGCTCCTAAAGAAACGCCTTCCTTTGCCCAGTCCAACGTTCGCCATTTGGTGACATTGCGCCCGCCTCTAATAACAACTCGGTCTTCACTTTTGACGACTTTGGTATCGATTGCCAAAACAACACATTGACTACCCAATTCACTTGCGAGATCTCGAATTAATTGAGGTTTGTTTACGGCAGATGAATTGACGGATATTTTGTCGGCACCGGCTCGAATCAAAGCAACAGCATCTTCTACAGTTTTAATTCCACCACCGACGGTAAAAGGAATTTGTATTTCTTCGGAGATGCGGGCGACCAAATCGATCAAGGTTTTTCGTTTTTCTACCGTTGCGGTGATGTCAAGAAACACAAGTTCATCTGCTCCGGAATCACTGTATTTTCGGGCTAACTCTACCGGATCGCCAGCATCTCGAATACCTTCAAAATTAACGCCCTTCACGGTTCTTCCATCTTTGATGTCAAGACAAGGAATGATACGTTTTTTCAACATAATGACTCAATTTGTTTTAATGATAACTTGTTCTCGTACAGCGCTTTTCCGATAATGGCGCCGGAACACCCAATCGCTTTGAGTTGTTCCAAATCATTCAGGGTTGTTACACCGCCGCTGGCGACAAGTGCTACATCCGTTTGATTCAAAATCTCTCTGTAAAGTTCAATAGCTGGTCCGGCGAGCATACCATCTTTAGAGATATCGGTACAAATCACTTGAGAGATTCCCTTCTGTTGATATGCTTGAATAAATTCAATCACGTCCATTTCTGAGGTGTCTAACCAGCCTCCAGTGGCAATATTTCGATTTTTGCAATCTGCACCGAGAATGATTTTATCCGTTCCGTAGCGCTCCAACCAACCTTCAAAAAGCGTCGGATTCTTCACAGCTATGCTTCCTCCAGTTATCTTAGAAGCACCGCTTTCGAAGGCAATGCGTAAATCTTCATCACTGCGCAGTCCACCGCCAAAATCAACAATAAGTTGTGTTTCTCGAACAATGGACTCGAGTACCTTGTAATTGATAATCTTTCCGGCTTTGGCACCGTCTAAATCAACTAAGTGTAAATATTTCACACCACTTGCTTCGAATTGGCGGGCAACCTCCACTGGGTTTTCGTTGTATACTTTTTTGGTTGCGTAGTCGCCTTCGGAAAGACGCACACATTTGCCATCAATAAGGTCAATCGCTGGAATAATTTTCATAATTCAATAAAATTTTGAAGAATTTTCGAACCTACATCACCGGACTTCTCAGGGTGAAACTGTGTTGCGTAAAAATTGTTTTTCTGCAAGGCAGCGCTGAAATCCAACATGTAATTGGAAATAGCAACGCTTTCCGCAGATATTTCTGCATAATAGCTGTGCACGAAATACACATCTTCGGTTGGTTGAATTCCATCAAATAAAGCACCATCAACTTTATTGAAATTGTTCCATCCCATGTGCGGGACAGGTTCTTTCGAAGGGAAGGCAAGTACGCGGTTTTTAAAAACACCCAAGCACAACGTGTCGTTTTCTTCCGAATACGAGCAAAGTAGTTGTAGTCCCAAGCAGATGCCCAGAACAGGTTGTTTCAATTCAATTATTGTCTTGTCTAAACCTTTTTGACGCAGGAAGCGCATGGCAGAACGCGCTTCTCCAACGCCAGGAAAGATTACTTTGTCTGCGTTCCGAATGACTTCTTTATCGCTAGTGATTACCGCTTCGCAATTCAAACGCCTGAGGGCATTGTACACCGAACGACTGTTTCCAGCATTGTATTCAATAATTGCTATCATAGAACTCCTTTTGTGCTTGGGATTGTATTGTTATTTGATTTTTGAACTGCCATTTTTAGCGCTTTCGCAAAGGCTTTAAAAATGCTTTCAATTTTGTGGTGTTCGTTTTCACCTTCTGCCTTGATGTTTAGGTTGCATTTCGCAGCATCACTCAAGGATTTAAAAAAGTGCATAAACATTTCAGTCGGCACATCGCCAACTTTCTCCCGTGTAAATGATGCGTCCCAAACCAACCAAGATCTACCTCCAAAGTCAATGGCTACTTGCGCAAGACAATCATCCATGGGCAAAAGAAAGCCGTAACGCTCTATGCCTTTTTTACTCCCAAGTGCTTCCAACAGCGTACTGCCGAGAACAATGGCAACGTCCTCCATAGTGTGGTGCTCATCAATTTCTAAATCTCCTTCGACCTGAATATCAAGATCGATATTTCCATGACGGGCAATTTGTTCCAACATGTGGTCGAAGAATCCTAGTCCAGTGCTGATGCTACTTTTACCGTTTCCATCTAGGTTTACGGTCACAGAAATTTGTGTTTCGTTTGTATTTCTCTGCTGGGAAGCAATTCTAGGACGTTTTTTAAGAAATTGATAAATCTCTTGCCAGCTCGTGGATTGTAAAGCAGTTTCTCGAGAACAGTTCTCTCCGATAAAAATTCCTTGAGCACCTAAGTTCTCGGCTAATTCAATATCAGTTTCCCTGTCACCAATTACAAATGAATTGGCTAAATCATAATTACCATAGATGTACGCATTCAACAATCCTGTTCGGGGTTTACGCGTGGGTGCATTGTCCTCGGGAAAGCTCTTGTCGATTAAAATTTCAGAGAATTTGATGCCTTCATTTTCAAATGCTTGAATGATTTTGTTTTGAGCCGGCCAAAAGGTGTCCTCGGGGAAAGACTCTGTACCCAATCCATCTTGATTTGATACCATAACAATTTCGTAGTCAAGTTCTTGAACTATTCGAGCCAGCCATTGAAAAACACCCGGATAAAACTCCAGCTTTTCCAAACTATCCAATTGATAATCTACTGGCGGTTCAATGACAAGAGTGCCGTCTCTATCGATAAAAAGTACTTTTTTCATAGCTTGATTTCTTTGAGTGCATTAATAAGTCGTTTATTCTCCTCCGGTGTTCCCACGGTAATTCTCAGGGTATTCGCAATTTGTTTGGAACGATTTCTAACGATAATTTTCTTTCGAAGTAATTCCGAGTAGATACGATCTGCATCCTTCACTTTCACTAGTACGAAATTAGCTGCAGTAGGGAAGATTTGCTCGATTAGACTAATCGAACGTAACTCTTTGATGAGCATGGATCGTTCCTCCAGTAGAATTTTCGTTTGGCTATTGAATTCCTCTGTGTTGTTGAGTACACGAATGGCTTCCTGCTGATTCAGAGAACTGATGTTGTAAGGTGGCTTTACTTTATTCAATAACTGTATTATTGATGAATTCGCGTACGCATATCCTACACGAGCCCCTGCCAGTCCTCTTGCTTTGCTTAGCGTTCGTGTTACAACCAAATTGTCGTATTTTTCGATCCAATTTGCTAGGGACTCCTGATCGCTGAATTCAATGTAGGCCTCATCTACACAAACAATTCCTTGAAAATTTTGAATGATCTCAAGCATTTTCTCAAGGTTTAAATTATTGCCTGTCGGGTTGTTTGGCGAACACAAAAAGAGCACTTTGATTTTAGCATCTTGAAAAAGGGAAGAGGTGTCTGCTTCAAGAATATCAAAGTTTCCATCCAAGGGAATTTTTACAATCCCCACATTGTGAATGCTTGCAGAGACATCATACATGCCATAAGTAGGCGAGAAGGCACCAATTTTGTCCTTTCCCGGTTCACAAAAGATCCGCAGCAGCAGATCAATCACTTCATCACTTCCATTTCCTATGAATACATTGTCGGATGAAATGTTTGATTGTTTTACAAGTACAGTTTTGAGTTTTCGCTGCTGCGGATCAGGGTATCTATTATAAGTTCCGAAAGGATTTTCATTAGCGTCTAAAAACAAGGCATCACTACCGGAAAATTCATCCTTGGCACTGGAATAGGGAACCAATGCACGTATGTTCGGACGCGTCCATTGTTCAATTCTGTTCATCATTCAAAGCTTTTAATCGTACGGTAACGGCGTTTTTGTGCGCCTGTAGCTCTTCCGCTTCTGCCATTAATTCAATGGAAGGACCTAGGCTCAACATACCATTTGCCGTAATTTCTTGATAGGTAATTTTTCGAACGAAACTGTCCACCGAAACGCCACTGTAATTGCGGGCATAACCGTTTGTGGGTAATGTGTGATTGGTTCCGCTCGCGTAGTCTCCAGCACTTTCACAGCTGTAATTTCCGAGAAAAACGGAGCCTGCATTAATCACTTTATCACCAAGTTCTTGCGCGTTATCTGTATTGATGATTAAGTGCTCTGGTGCGTAAGCATTACTGAAATCCATACAGGTTGACATATCATTCATTAAGATGCTCAAACTGTTGCTTAGTGCTTTTTCGGCAACTTCTTTACGGGGAAGTAGCTCAAGTTGCTTTCGCAAAGCATCGTTTGTTCTCTCGATGATTTCAGCATTATCCGAAACCAAAACTACTTGGCTGTCAGCTCCATGTTCTGCCTGAGAAAGAAGATCTGCGGCTATAAACTCCGGATTGGCGGACGCATCGGCAATGATCAATAACTCACTTGGGCCAGCCGGCATATCGATGCCCACACCTTTTTCAAGCGCCAACTCCTTCGCTTTGGTCACATATTGGTTCCCAGGTCCGAAAATCTTAGAAACAGCAGGTACGGATTCCGTTCCAACGGTCATGGCTCCAATAGCTTGTGCACCGCCTACTTTGAAAATCTTATCAATTCCAACGCGTTTCGCCGTGTACAATATCGCTGGATTGATTTCACCATTTTTATTGGGAGGAGTACAAAGTACGATTTCATTGCATCCAGCAATTTTAGCCGGAATCCCCAACATGAGAATGGTAGAAAACAGTGGTGCGGACCCTCCCGGTATGTACAATCCCACTTTTTCGATAGCCACAGACTTTCTCCAACAGGCAACTCCGGGTGTGGTTTCAATTGTAGGTTCTTCCACCAATTGTGAGCGGTGGAATTTTTCGATGTTAGCGAATGCGGTGTCAATGGCAGCGGCCAATTCATCAGAAACGCTGGCTTGAGCCATTTCATCTTTGGACACTTGTAAATCATTCAGTTGGCAACCATCTAGAAGCTGTGTGTAACGGAAAAGCGCACGATCTCCGTTGCGTTCGACATCTTGCATTATAGTTCGAACACCTTCTTCTAAGATGCTTTGCTCAATGGATGGTCGCTTTGTTAGCTCCGACCATGTTTGCTTTTTGGGGTTGTTGTACAATTTCATAACGATACTTTTATGCGACCATTTTGTCGATTGGAATGATTAAAATGCCTTCAGCACCAGCTTCTTTCAATGAGTCAATTACTTCCCAGAATTGATCTTCGTCAATAACAGAGTGCAACGAGCTCCATCCTTCTTCTGCCAGCGGCATTACCGTAGGGGATTTTAACACGGGCAAAATGCTACTGACTTCCTCAATTTTATCGTTGGGCACATTCATTAGCACATAGCGCGTATTTTTCGCTTTCAGTACGGCTTCTATTCGAAAGATGAATTTGTTCAATAGTTGCTGTTTTTCTGTAGGCAGAGATGGACTCGCCGCCAAGACTGCTTGGGAAGTGAACATGACCTCCGTTTCTTTTAAGCCGTTTTTGAAAAGGGTAGAACCCGTGCTGACGATATCGCAAATCCCATCAGCAAGTCCGATATTTGGCGCTATTTCCACTGATCCGGAAATAGTGTGAATCTCGGCGTTTACATTATACTTCTCCAAGTACTTACGAACCGTATTAGGGTAGGAGGTAGCGATTTTTTTACCTTCAAAAAAAGTAACACCTTCTCCGTTCGCATCTTTTGGTACGGCGAGTGATACCCGACATTTGGAAAAACCGAGGGGAGAGATGATATCAATCTTTTTGTCTTGCTCAATGAGCAGGTTTTCTCCGACAATCGCAATGTCAACGATGCCGTCTTCGAGATACTGAGGGATATCGGAATTTCGGAGGAAAAAGACTTCCATGGGGAAATTTGTAGCGGGCGCTTTCAGTTGGTCGCGACCATTATCAATTTTTATTCCACACGATTTCAATAGTTTGAGGGAGTCTTCATTCAATCTCCCGCTTTTTTGGATGGCTATTTTTAGCTTACTCATTTTATTTTCAATAAAGTCTGAGTAAACCAATGGGTACGAAAAAACCCGCCTGATTTACTCAGACGGGTTATATATTTTGTTCAATTACGACTATATCATTCCACGCTCGCCTGAGTGCAAGTATTAGAATGATGATGATGTAATTGTGTTGTTATCATTTTCCTGTTGTAACGGATACAAACTTATGAAGAAATTTTTCGTGGTGGAAAGAAAAAATTGAAAAATCTTTTTTATTTCAATTAACGAATTGATTTTGAGCTATTTTAAAAATGGAGTCAGCATGATTTTTTCCTGCGTACCCATCGGAATTAATTACATCGGGACCTTTATAATTGACAAACCATTCTTCAATTATACTCAAAGCTTTTGGGTAATTCTGTTCCAGCTCATCCAATGAATTCAATGTTGACATGGCGCCAACTGCATTGACCAAAATCAGTTTATCATCTTGTTCGCCACCATCTTTTAGCTGCAGAATCCCTAGGATTTTGCACGAAACTATTTCACCTCTACTGCGTGTTTCTCCTAAAATAATTGCGTCTAAAGGGTCTCCATCTCCTCCAAATTCTTTTGCGAGAACAGTTTGAGGAATAAAACCATAATTAACAGGGTAGCCTAAGTAGTCAATGATTCTAGGTTCACCATTCATTGAATCTCTTTCAATGATTCCCGTAGTTTTATTTACTTCCCATTTTTCTCTTGATCCAGCTGGAATTTCTACAACAGCTTGAATATTCCCGTTTGCATCGTAAAGCGAAACATCTGAAACTAAGTGTTTCTCATGTGTTTCCTCACGTGAATCAAAGTCCAACTTTTTTGAGTCAGAACAAGAAACAAGCAAAATCAATAGTAACGCGCTGAAAGGAGCCTTTGTCATGCTTCAAAATTAACCATTCTGGAAGTGATGTTTGCCTGTTGAAAATCTGCGAGTTACCGCTAGCTTCAAAAATACATTCATCAATTAAATGGAAAAGGTTGATTTAATTCGAATAAGGTTTTATTTTTAAGCTATTGTATAATCAAAACACTATTTCACTATGGAAAATTCAGAAGCACCTGAAATAAAAACAATGCCGACTGAGCATCATTCTTTCGATCTTGTATTGAGCAACCAAGTAAGAGGAGAGCAAGTATTGGAGAATCCTTCTTGTCACTTTACTTACGATTGGAACAAAGACGAGAATATGGGAATTGCAATGTTGCAGTCAATCAATGAAACTCCTGTAAACATTGTATTGCACCCGCTTGGAATTAAAGGCCAGTTAGACTTTATGTCTGATATGGAACCAAAGCACGTCGCAGTTAATGCAACAAACGGTAATTCGGATGTAATGGTCAATATTATTATCAATCGTGTAATTCTTGACGTTGTGAAAGACGGAAATGAAGCTGCGATCATGTTCAACGAAGATGGAGGGAGCATTCAATCAACTCCTGGATTTATGGAGGAAAGTGCTGCAAAGCAGCTTCCAGAAGTAGAGTTTGAAACACCAGATACTCCGCTAGAAGACTAATTCAAAACGAAAATCTGTAAAGCCCTGCACCTCGATTGAACTCGAAGGTCGGGGCTTTTTTCATTTTATAAGTTTTGTGTATGTTTACGAATCAACTTTGTCTACATGAAGCTACTCTTAACATCGTGCTTAGCGCTCTTACTTTCAGGATGCTACACTTCCAGCATGATGCAAACTGCCAAAACTCTCGATAAAGGTGAGCGCGAATTTACTGTGGGCGCCGGACCTTATACTTCATCAGGAGATATTTTGGCTAGCCCGGACTTCATGCTTCGTTGGGGGATATCGGATAAATCTGACTTCGGAATTGGATATTCTCTTCAACTAAACGGTCATATTCGTGCCGACTGGAAACGCGAGCTATGGAGTAGTGCCGATCAACGCCAATTTTTGAGTTCTGGAGTTATGGCTGACGTTTTCATTCCGAATGATTTTGCAGGTGACCCGGTCTATATAGGTATTTGTGCTCCTTTGTATTACTCGTTCAACCACCATAAAAAACGTGTACCTTATTTCGGCCAGCGCATCAGTTTGGGACTGCGGGATTTAAGTATTATCAGATATGCTGGTGTCAATGAACCGATTACAGAACGTGTTTCATTGTATCACCAAATGTACTATTCCGGAGCTGCTGGAATTCGTTTTGGACAAAATCGTTTTAAGTGGTTTATAGAAGCTTCATACAGCTTAAAGATGGAGCATATTTTCCGTAATTACTTCAATACAGATGCATCCGTAGACGATTGGCAACTCTCGCGTGGTTATGACAGAGACGTTAACGCGCAAATTACTTTGGGAATGACCATCGGTAGAAAAGGGTAGGGGGAATAAAAAAAGCCCAAATCATCGACCGGAGTCGAGATATTGGGCTTTTAAATTTTAATTGCCTATCTATTAATAGTAAATCGCGCGGCGTACTTTTGTAATGTATTTCGCCATTCGAATCACTTGCTTCGTGTATCCAAACTCGTTATCGTACCATGCGTAAATAACGGCATTTTTCCCATCGTTAGAAACGATAGTAGCGTTTGAATCGAATACGGAACAACAGGTGTTTCCAATAATATCGTTTGATACCATTTCTGGATCGGTTGCGTAGTAAATTTGATTCACTAGGTCGCCATTCAATGCAGCATCGCGCATAACATTGTTCAATTCTTCTACACTTGTCTTGTTATCAAGCTCCAAGCTCAAAATTGCCAAGGATCCATTTGGAGTTGGTACTCGTACCGCGTTTGCAGTAAGTTTGTTCTCCAAGGATGGAATTACCTTTGTTACTGCCTTTCCTGCACCTGTAGAAGTAATTACCATGTTGATTGCCGCTGAACGACCTCTACGTGGCTTCTTGTGCATGTTATCCAACAAGTTTTGGTCATTGGTATACGCGTGAACCGTTTCGATGTGTCCTTTAACAACGCCAAACTTATCGTTAACTACTTTCAAAACTGGCGAGATAGCATTTGTTGTACAAGATGCTGCAGAATAAATGCGTTCTTTCTCCAAGTCCAAAGTTCCTTGATTGATTCCGTATACGATGTTTGGAATCTCTTTACCAGGAGCAGTTAAAAGTACACGAGAAGTTCCTTTCGCTTTCAAGTGACGAGACAAGGCTTCACGATCTGTGAAAACTCCTGTATTATCGATAATTAGTGCATTGTCAATTCCATAAGAAGTGTAATCAATATCCTCAGGATTGTTTGCAGCGATCATTTGAACAGCATGTCCGTTGATGATCATCACTTTTTTCTCTGCATCTATTGCAACGGTTCCATCAAACGCTCCGTGAACGGAATCATTCTTCAACAACGCTGCACGCTTTTCCAACTCTTGTTCCGAGTTTCCTCGTGTTACGATGGCACGAAGGCGCAACTGCTGTCCTTTACCAGCTTGTTTAATCAATTCACGGGCTGCCAATCGACCAATACGTCCGAAACCGTATAAAACAACATCGCGTGGCTTAAATGGTTCAGCGTTAGATAACTCAAATCCTTTCAATTTGTCTTGCAAGAATTCTCCTTTCGAGCTGTAGCCAGATTGTTCATTTAACCACTCACTTGCTAGTTTTCCGATATCCAATTTTGCGGGTGCAAGATCTAGGTGCAACAATTCTTCCGCGAGTTCAGCACTTGTGAAGATATCCACCGGCTTGTTCACTACACGCTTTGAGTACACGTGCAATTTTAGCATTTGTGCCACTGTGATATCTGTAAGGTGATTTCTAAAAAACACCAACTCAATTCCTTTGTCGTAGAGAAGTTCTCCAACAACGCTAGAAAGTTTTACCGCCGCACGTTCTTGTTTTACATGCGATTCCAGTTCCTGTTCGTAACCTAAGGCAGTTTCCATTTTTTAAATTATAGGGTTGATAATAAAGAGGGTATCATAAAAAAAAGCTGCCCGGAAATCAGGGCAGCTTTGTTGTTATCCTAAATAGGCTTTAAGAAGTTTGTTTCGCGACGTATGTCGGAGTCGGCGGATGGCCTTCTCTTTAATCTGACGCACGCGCTCTCGCGTGAGGTTGAATTTGGCTCCGATTTCTTCAAGAGTCAAACCGTGATTCATTCCAATTCCGAAGAACAAACGAATGATTTCACGCTCCTTGTCAGTTAACGTGCTCAATGAACGTTCGATTTCTTTCTGCAACGACTCTGTCATTAGAGAGTGGTCAGCTTTTGGAGAATCGGTATTGGCCATTACGTCCATCAATGTACCTCCATCCTCAGAAGTGGATAGGGGAGCATCCATGGAAACGTGACGTCCGGATACGTTCAAACTTTCTTTGATTTTGTCTTCAGGAACTTCTAGTGCCTCCGCAAGCTCTTCAGCTGATGGTGGGCGTTCAAATTCCTGCTCAAGACGAGAAAACGCCTTGTTAATTTTGTTCAAAGATCCAACTTGGTTCAATGGAAGACGAACAATACGCGCTTGCTCAGCCAAGGCTTGCAAGATTGATTGACGAATCCACCAAACTGCGTACGAGATGAATTTGAATCCACGTGTTTCATCAAATTTCTGTGCCGCTTTGATTAGACCTAAGTTTCCTTCGTTAATTAAGTCGGGTAACGTTAACCCCTGGTTTTGGTACTGTTTTGCAACAGAAACAACGAATCGAAGGTTAGCTCTCGTTAGTTTTTCAAGGGCCAATTGGTCTCCTTGCTTGATTTTACGAGCTAATTCTACCTCTTCTTCCGCCGTAATTAATTCTTCTTTACCGATGTCCTGTAGGTATTTGTCTAATGACTGACTTTCCCTGTTGGTAATCGATTTGGTAATTTTTAATTGTCTCATTCTAATTACGTGCTCTAACTTTTAAGACTTTAGCGTCCCTTGCTTGCAGGTGGTTTTACGACACTGCTTCGCTCAGGCGAGGTGCAAAGATACGACGATTCTACCGTGGTTTCCAAATATTTGGTCACATTTTGTTAACTTTCTGTTCACTCAAAAATCATGCCTGATTCTCTCGTTTACAGACCGAAACCGACGTAGTCTTTTCTTCCGCTTTCCGTCATTACTTCCAACAGGACACCTCCCGTTGAACTATTTAATTTTGAAGTGAGTTGTTCGACTGATGTAATAACCTCATTGTTCATTTTCGTTACGATCATTCCTTCTTGAAGACCGATGGATTTAAGTTTCCCTGCATTTAATGAGGCAATTTTTACTCCACTCGAAATGTTCAACTCCTTCTTTTCTTTACTCGATAATTCCTTAAATGTTGCACCAAGCGCCACATTTTTATTCACTTCAGCCTTGGAGACCAGTTTCGTGTCACCGTCTGCATTGCGCAATACGATCTCTTTCAACTCAGTGTTTCCTTTAGAATTACGGATGGTAACTGATACTTTATCTCCCGGACGACGACGACCTACTTCCTCCTGCAAAGAAGCTACGGAGTTTACGTCCTTCGCTCCAATTTTCAGAATTACATCTCCTTCTTTAATCCCAGCTTTGTCTGCGCCGCCGTTTTCGTTGACACCAGCGACAAACACACCGTTCAAATCCTTCAATTTTTTCTCTTCCTTTAAATCTTGAGTGATGTCGGCGATCTGAACTCCCAAATATCCGCGCTGTACAATTCCGTAATCCATCAAGTCGGCCATTACTTTCTGGACTAGGTTCACAGGTACGGCGAAAGAATATCCGGCGTAGCTTCCTGTTCTCGAAGCAATAGCGGTATTAATTCCTACCAACTCTCCATTAACGTTTACCAAAGCACCTCCTGAATTTCCAGGGTTTACAGCCGCGTCCGTTTGAATGAAAGATTCAATTGGAACGATATCCTGACGATTTCTATCACTCAACAAATTGATGTTTCGTGCTTTCGCCGACACAATTCCAGCGGTTACCGTGGAAGTAAGGTTGAATGGATTTCCTACTGCAAGTACCCATTCACCAATTCGCAAATCATCACTGTTTCCAAGAGGTAGTGCCTGAAGTCCAGTTTCTTTAATTTTCAATACCGCAATATCAGTAGATGGATCCGTACCAATGACTTTCGCCGGATATTTTCGGTTGTCGTTCAATGTAACCTCTACTTCGCTGGCATCTTCAATTACGTGATTGTTTGTAACGATGTAGCCGTCCGCTGTAACAATTACTCCCGAACCGGCTCCTTCACCATATCTTTTAAATTCTTGTCCACCAGCCCCTGGACCATAAAAGAACTCCGAGAAAATATCGCGTTGGAACGATGTTTTGACCACCTTGGTCGTAATGTGTACTACCGAATTTACCGAACTTTCCGAAGCTCCGACGAAATTTTCCGTTGGCATTAAATTAACAGCGTTAAATCCAGTATTGTAGACAAAACGCGAGTCGCGCTGACCAACTACTGTGTCCGACTGTGGAGAAATTGCCTCTTCCGATGAAGAATTCATTGCAAAGAATACAACCAATGGCAGCATTCCGCCCAAAAGTCCCAATCCAATGTGTTTTAAATTTTGATTCATAACCAAATTCATTTTCTATGATTTAATATTCCAAATGCAAATAGCGTTTTCGTTCTGCGTTTTAGCAACAACAATAATAACGCCAATCGCACTGATGTCATACGGTTCCCGCTGTTAAAGATTGTTAAGCATCAGTAGGTGGTTTTAACGATTAAAAGTACCTTTGCAGGTAGATGGAAATCACATTCTCCAAATATCAAGGAACAGGAAATGACTTTGTCATGTTGGACAATTTGACAGGAAAATATGACAGTCTGACTTTGGATCAAATCCGCTATTTGTGCAACAGGAAACTGGGTGTTGGCGCTGATGGCTTGATCAAAATTTCGAAAGATGTTCACCTCGATTTTAATGTGGAGTATTTTAATTCGGATGGATCACAGAGCTTTTGTGGAAACGGAGCACGTTGTAGTGTCGCGTTTGCAAAAACGCTAGGACTGTTGGATGAAACGACAAGATTCAATGCAATTGATGGTGCACACGAGGCAAAGATCACGGTTGACGGGCGTGTGCATTTGGAAATGATAAGGGTTAAGAATGCGGACATCGAGCATGTCGAGATGGAAGCTAATGACGTTTACATTATGGATACGGGATCTCCGCATTATTTGAAGTTTGTAAAAGCCGAGGATGCTCCAAACATTGTGTCCTTTGGAAAAGAGATTCGATATTCAGATCGCTTTAAAGAGGAGGGGATCAATGTGAACACTGTCGTGGAACTCGGTCCAAATACAATTCACGTGGCAACCTACGAGCGCGGCGTAGAGGATGAGACGCTTTCTTGTGGAACTGGAGTTACTGCGTGTGCCTTGGCATATATGAGTAAGTACGAGAACGATAACGAGGTCAGTGTTTCTACAAAAGGCGGGAAACTCTCTGTAAAAGCAAAGACCAGCAATAATGGCTTTGAAGAAATTTGGCTAATTGGACCAGCGAAAAAAGTGTTTGATGGAAGTATTGAAATCTGAAAGAGTTATCTCTCGAATTGAGTCACCAGCATCGCTTTCATTTGAAGGGGATATGGTCTATTTGTGGGTGATTCATGCAAATAAAATTCCGCCGCATTTGGGTATTTCTCTCGGAGACGCATTCTACAGTCTTAAAGCAAATGGAAAAGATGAAGGTCTTTCAATAACAAAGATTCTGCATGTATTGGATCGAAAAGATATTGCCACTGTATTCTATCAAATTGACAAAGAGGCTCTTGTAAAGCTTCCGGAAGCAATTTTCTCCCAATTGGAACGAACAATTCCCGAACAAACGACTTGCCTCGAACCTTTGAAGCAAATTTTCAATGATACCGAAGCACGTTGGTTAAAAGATCTATTGCAAGGGCTGGAAGCTAGGGAGATGATTCAAAATGCTTGGGGTTGGCAACTGCCAATAGGTTTTGAGCGAATTCCAGATTACGATCCGCAAGACATTCACAAAAGGTTGAAGCAATTACAGAATGTATAAGCGTAATGAGATACAATTGCGCGAACTACGCGGTGAGGATGCTGTACAAATGCTCGCATGGGAGAATAATCAAGAGAATTGGTTGGTAAGCGATAGAGAGACTTCTTTGAACCTCAAAGATCTTGAATTACTCATAGAGACACAGCAAAACGTAGGTTC
Source organism: bacterium (assembly GCA_024742305.1). GTDB lineage: Bacteria > Bacteroidota > Bacteroidia > Flavobacteriales_D > Crocinitomicaceae > UBA4466. The sequence continues at coordinate 37,508 of JANSYQ010000017.1, forward strand.
CATTTACGACTTGGATCAGTATCGTTTTATGATTACGGAGGCAAAAACCGGACGTCCCATAGGAACTATTGATTTGTACGAAGCATCTTGGAATGATGATTTGGCATACGTTGGTATATTAATCGCTAAGAAACAAGACAGGAAGAAACGCGCGGGTTTCCACGCATTGGAGCTACTGCTTGATAAAATGCATCACGAGTTTGAATTGGAATTCGCCTTGGCGAGAATTCAAAAATGGAATATTGCGAGCATCAGACTGTTTGAAAAAGTTGGTTTTCAGAAAAAGATAATTGATACCTACGCTGAGGAAGAAGTTGATTATATTGAGTTCGTTTGCGAATTAGAGAAGAAATGGTAAAGAAAATAGGCTTAGTAGCATTCATTTTGGCACTTGTATTAGCTGCCGTTAATTACGATTTGATTGTAGATTTTATTCGAGGAGATAAAGCCGCACGTACAATCAATACTGTTGAACAGCGACTTTTATTTGAGAAGGATCCCACAATGGAAGAACTCATTGATGCGTTGCATGCGAAGAAGATTATCGCCGATAAGGAAGAGATTCGTTCTTTGGTGAAAGAGTTAAATCTTACGGAAGACCAACTAGAGGGAGGGAAGTACGTTATTCTTCCTGAAACTACGTTACGTAACCTTATGCTTGGCTTTCAGCGCGGTGAGAATGGTAGAGGGAAAGATGAAGTATTGGTTAATGTCATCTTTAATACATGTCGTGATTTGAATGATGTTGCCAAATCGGTAAGTGTTTGTATTGCAGCGGATAGCGCAGATTTATTTGATTATATGGTTTCACCTGAAACTTTGTCAAGATACGGGTTCACAAAAGCGCAAATGCCGGCGATCATTTTACCAAAGCAATACAAAATGGAATTCGACACGAATGCAGAAGAATTCGTCGCGTTTATGGCTGGCAAATTCAAGGAGTTTTGGAACGAAGAACGATTGGCAAAATTAAAGGCGATCGGATTAAAATCACAGTCTCAAGCAGTAACAGTTGCTAGTATAGTCTACTCTGAGCAAGGAAAAGTTCAGGAAGAATGGCCAATTATCGCAGGATTGTATTTAAATCGTATCAAGAAAGGGATGAAACTGCAGTCTGATCCAACTTTCAAGTACTGTTGGGGACATGAATTGGATGATGTTCAAATACTTACTTCGAAACACAGAGATATCGACTGTCCGTACAATACCTACAAAATCAATGGGTTACCGCCAGGTCCTATCTGCATAACTCCGGCCAAAGTCGTAGATGCCGTATTGAATCGTGCAGATGTTGATTATATTTACATGTGCGCTAAGCCGGATTATTCGGGCAAACACAATTTCACTGCGAGTGATGCACAGCATATCAGAAATGCCAACGCATACCAAAAGTGGATACGCACTCAGATCTAACAATTTTAACATGTCAGAATTAAAACGTAGAACCTTTTTTAAGTTGGGGTTAACTGGAGCCTTGTTAACCGCTTTCAAACCCTCAAAAGCTGCCGAGTTAATGGAAGAAGGCGTCAATTCTTCCAAATTACGCCGAGCGATTCAGCCCATGGTAGTTTCCACTTGGAACCACGGGCTAGCGGCGAATGAAGCCGCATGGGAAACACTATCCGCAGGAGGTAACGCTTTATCTGCAGTGGAAAACGGCGTAAAAGTAACCGAAGCTGATATCTCTAATAGAAGTGTTGGTATTGGTGGACTGCCGGATAGTTCGGGGAAAGTTACTTTGGATGCCTGCATTATGGACGAAAACTCAAAGTGTGGAGCAGTGGCATGTTTGGAAGGAATCAATCATCCGATTTCGGTAGCACGCGCCGTGATGGAAAAGACCCCTCACGTAATGCTTGTAGGAAAAGGAGCACGCGAATTCGCTCTAGATCAAGGTTTTGATAAAATCAAAACACCGGTAAAAGAAGCTAAAAAAGCATGGAAAGAGTGGAAGAAGGAAGAAAAGCGTAAAAGCCCGGAGATCAACCATGAAAACCACGACACAATTGGTATGTTGGCGATTGATCAATTCGGTAATCTCAGCGGTGCTTGTACCACCAGCGGATGGGCGTATAAGATGCCCGGACGCGTCGGCGATTCTCCAATTATCGGCGCTGGATTGTTCGTAGACAATGAAATCGGTGCTGCCTGCGCCACCGGAATGGGTGAGGCGGTTATTCGTATTGCAGGAAGTCACACAGTGGTTGAATTGATGCGACAAGGGCATTCTCCTCAAAAAGCCTGTGAAATGGCCGTGAATCGTATCATTCGCAAGCACGACAACCTTGAGAATCTTCAAGTGGGGTTCATAGCACTCAATAAATTTGGGGAATACGGCTCCTATTCGGTATATGCCGGCTTCAATGTGGCGGTAAAAACTGCCGACAAAGCTGAGCTAGAAGACGCTCCGTATTTGATGGAGTGGGAGTAATGTATGCTCTTACTTATCAGCTACTCGGAGCTTGTTAAGATTCAGTAAATTTAAGTTTGTATTCTGCAATACAAAATCGACGTATGATTAAATCTTTATTAGTTGTCGGCGCAATGATGTCAGTTTTTCAAAGTAACGCACAAGAATTCATTGAGTTAAGCTGGGACTTTTTTCATCCCGTGCGCAAGGAATGGATGCCTCTAGGAACTAAAGGGTCCGTTCAGGAAGCACTTATTGCTACAGGCGAAATGCCCGACCCATATTACGGTAAGAACGAAGAGAAATTCGGCTGGTTCGAAGAGCATAAATGGGAATTCAAATCCATTGTCGTACTTGATTCCACTGCAATGAAGAAAGAATTTCTTGAACTGGAATTTGGCAATGTCGATACTTATGCAACTGTATACATCAATGATACCGAGTTGATGAAAACGGCGAATGCGTTCATTCCGCACAGAAAACAAGCGAAAGACCTTTTAAAAGTGGGGGTTAATGAGGTCAAAGTGGTGATTACACCACCGGTTCTGTATCACGAAAAAATGTGGGACGATGCCGATTATCATTTACCTGCCCCAAATGATGTGCACCCCATTGCTATTGCACCGTACACGAGAAAACCGCAGTATCAGTTCGGTTGGGACTGGGCATTACGATTGAATACTATTGGCTTCAATAAGCCTGCGAAATTATTCTACTACGACGAAAATCGTATCGTGAACAAAACGTACAAGGTAGTAGAGTTGACGGAGGACGAAGCGCAATTGGAGTTCGCAATTCAACTGGCCGTTGCAGACAGTTCCAGCTATACTTGGCAGAGCGAGTTGTTTGGAGACAAGCAAGTCGATTGTGCAGATGGGTGGCTTGTGCGTCAAGAGGTAATAGAGGATCCGATCTTGTGGTGGCCGAAAGGACAGGGGAATCCTCATATGTACTCTAGCGGAAACATGATTTTGAAAAATGAACATGTTGTTGGAGGTCCTGGGTTTCGCTTCGGAATTAAAACGGCAGAACTTATTCAGGAGAAAGATGAGTGGGGGACGAGCTACTATTTTAAAATCAACGGGCGAAAAATCTTTGCCAAAGGCGGCGATTACATTCCGCAGGATATTTTTCCGGCACGTGTTAAGGATGCTGAGATCAAGGCGATGGTAGAAACAATGGCTGCTTCCAACTTTAATATGGTACGAGTCTGGGGCGGTGGTTACTATCCAGATGATATTTTCTTTGAAACGTGCGATGAACTGGGCATTATGGTTTGGGAGGATTTAATGTTTGCCTGTGCCATGTATCCGGGTGATGATGCCTTCGTTAAGAATATTTCAGAAGAGTTTCACTATCAAGTCCCAAGAATAGCCGGACACGCAAGTGTGGTTCAATTCAACGGAAATAATGAGGTAGAAGTAGCTTGGGGCAATTGGGGCTTCCAAATTAAATATGGACTCTACGGGAAAAGCGCTAAAGAGATTGAAGCTGCATACGATCGTGTATTTAAAGAGGTGGCACCTTCCATCATTGCTGAGTATACCAACATTCCGTATATCCATACAAGTCCTTTAAGCAATTGGGGAAAGACCGAACTTTATAATCATGGATCTCAGCATTATTGGGGTGTATGGCACGGAAAAGATCCAATCCAAGACTTCGGAAAGAAGATTGGTCGATTCAATGCGGAGTACGGTTTCCAAAGTTTTCCGGAATACAGCACACTGTTAACCTTTTCGGATACCTCTCAATGGCAGTTGAATTCAGATGTCATGAAGCATCACCAAAAGAGTTACGTTGGTAACGATATGATTGCCAAGCATGCAAAAAAACTGTATGGAAACCCTGATGATTTCGGGACATTCGTGTACTATTCACAGTTGACACAGGCAATGGCAGTGAGTATGGCTGTTGCAGGTCATCGTGTTGATTTTCCACGCTGTGGAGGGACTCTGTATTGGCAAATTAACGATTGCTGGCCGGCCCCAACTTGGTCGAGTTTGGATTGTTACAACAACTGGAAAGCGTTGCAATACCGAATACGTGACGATTATCAAGAAGTTGCCATTGTCGAGAAGTATCAAAATCTAGAGGTAGTCGATTATTACTTGGTTTCAGGTGTTGCCGACACTTTTGAGTGTAAGATTACGTGCGATCTAATAAACGAGAAGGGAAAGTGGCTAGCGTCTGTAGAGCGCACGGCAGATGTAGAAGGAATGCAACACATCAACGTGGTGAATAACGAGCTATTGAAAAAGTACTGGAACAAAAACATTCGTTTGGAATTTACTTGGAACGATGCCCAAGGGAAATCTCATGCGAGAAGTTTTGATCGATTTGGTCGCGAAAGAGATACTCCGACCTGCGATGATGTGAGTTATACGATTACTAAGTTCGATGCATCAACAGGGGAGATGGAAGTAACCGTGGAAGCAAAAAAATACCTTCGCGATTTTTGGTTGTATTGTGATGTTCCAGGAGTAGAGTTCGATAGAAACTTTGTCAGTCTCCCAATCGGAACGCATACATTTCAATTACAGTCCAAGCAATTGACAGAGGATACACGCTTCGAAATGCGTTGGAGATGATACACTAAATGGTATGCAAAGAAAAAGCCCTGTTTCAAAATTGAAACAGGGCTTCAGTATGTTTTAGGAGTGCTACTTACTTCTTGTTCAAAGTAAATGAAATGCTAGTTCCTTCAGCCATTTTATCAACATCGCCACCACCGGCCATTTGTTTGATCATGTCTTCTTGACCTTGAGCTTTTAATGCTTTTTTCAAAGACTTCAAGATCTCAGATGCCTGCAAGGTAGCTTTCATGTTATCTCCGTCCATCTCTACTTGAAGAGTAACGTCAACTCTCATTCCTTCAGCTTCCATTCCGATAGTAAGGTTCTCACCGTCCAAGGACCAAGTTCCTTCTTGTGTTTGACCTTCAGCACCAACTTCCAATTTTCCTCCTTCTTTGAACTCGATAGTCATCGCTTTTACTTCGTCTGCACCTTCTTGCTGCATGTCTTTCTTATAGCTTTTCGCCATAGACTTCATTTCAGCAGGAACGCCATCGCCAAGCTCTAGTTCAACAGATGATGGATCTACGCTCCATTTTCCTACCAAATCAGATTCAGAAACACCTCCACAAGATGCTACAACAAATAGGAATGCCAATGCTGCAAACCCTCCAATAACTTTTTTCATTTTTATTTGTTTAGGTTAATTAATAGCGGCGAATTTACTGAATTTCTGCACATTTAAAAAGGTTATTCACAGGGAGTTTTGATATTTTTTTAGTGTTGCAGTTGGAAAATAATACCATGGTATTTATTTTTGTTGTATGAAAATTGAAGATGCAATACAATCGAAGTTTCCTTCTTCGCAAGTAAAGGCGATTGTGAACTTGAGATACACAGCAAATTATGTCGGTGCTATTCAGAATTCGTTCATGTCGAATTTTGGATTAACTCTACCTCAATTTAATATCCTACGGATATTGCGCGGTGCCGGAACAGAAATCACTGTGAATACGGTCAAAGATCGTATGATTGAGAAGTCCCCGAATACCACTCGATTAATGGATAAATTGATTGACAAGGGGTTGATTTCAAGAACGCGTTGCAGCGATGACCGCCGTGTAGTGTTTGTAAAAATTACTCAGGAAGGTTTGGATCTTTTGTCCAAAATTGATGTCAAATTTGAAGATGAAGGAGGGAAGTTTGTCCCGAAGCAGCTTTCAGACGAAGACGCTGAAAAATTGAGTGACCTACTAGATATATTGCGAGATTGTGTTGAATCCTGATTTGAAAGGTATCAACCTGAGCGGTTTTGCGGTGAAAATGTCCGCTCGTGGACATGAAATCTTGGCTGATGAGCCTAAAGATTTGGGTGGAACCGACTTAGGAGCAAAGCCGAGTGAGTTATTGCTGTCTTCTTTGGCAGGCTGTAAATTGATCACTATGCGCATGTATGCAGAGAGGAAAGGGTGGGAGATTGGAGAAACCACTATCGAATTGCGCTACATTGAAAGGGGCGATCCGACTATTGTAGAGAAAAAAATTCGTTTTACCGGCGATTTAGACGAAGACCAAACCAAACGATTGATTGATATCTCGGGTCGTTGCCCTGTGGCTAAAATGCTGAAAAACTCTATTGTATACGAGATTGTGTGATCATCTCGCAACCTTCATTTTCTTTTTCGTATTCTTCAAGGCAATTCCCAACCCAATTAGCGCTACATCAAAGCCCTGTTTTTCATTTTGATCCTTCTGTTGTTTCTTCAACAGTTTTGCTATTTCGATAGACGTTAACATATCTGTCCATTTTAAGTTCTAATAGCAATATAAACAAACGGCATACCAATTTCAGAGAGAACTCCTGAATGGTAGTGTTTATCGAGTGAAAGGAAATTGAATTATTTCTGACAAGTATACACAAAGGCCGGAGGAAGGTTCCGAATTGTGAATTGAATGTTGACATCCTTGAAAATGCCTTCCAAGTAGCGTTTGGACTGAAGCGAATACTGAAATTGAATGTACTTTCCTTTTTTATGCAGCGATTTGTGTGCAGCATTGACCACATTTGCGCGTAATTCTTCCGGGAAGACCATCAAGGGTAAGGAAGATATCACAGCATCAGCCGATCCCGGTTTCTCCACATATTTACTAATGTTTTCTGCGGAATCATGAATAATTTGAGCACGAGGATCATCAATTCGTTCTGAGATGTGCTTGTAAAATTCGTCGTTCAGTTCAAAGACGTACAATTTGGCATCCGGCGCCATGCGTTCCAATAGAATCTCTGTAAAAACACCATTTCCCGGACCTAACTCGATGATAATTTTTGAGTTTTCGAAATCAACATTCTTTAGCATTTTCTCTGCCAAAAAACGTGTGCTAGGGGCAACGGCTCCTACCATTTGGCGGTCCTTGAAAAACTGACGAAGAAATTTGGTTTTTGTTCCCATGCCTTACGCTTTGATCGCCAATTTACCATTATTTATAACTCCAAGCACCTTGCCTTTCAACTCTTCGTTCAGGTATGGTGTGTTGAAAGCATTTCCTGTGATAGCTGATTTTTCAAGTGTCCAGTTAGTATCGGGTTGAAACAAAGTTAGATCTGCTGGTGCGCCTTCCTCAACTCGTTGCCCCTCCAATTGTAGAACATTACGAGCATTGACTGTCAAGGCATTAATTACGATGTCCATTTCGAACTCTTCGCATCGCTGCAAAGCTCCAAGTGACGATTGCAAGCCAATAGTTCCGAATTCTGCCAAATCAAATTCTAAATCCTTTTCTTCTTTGTCCTGCGGTCGATGATCGGTAACGATACAGTCAATGGTACCATCTTTCAGGCCTTCCCAAAGCGCTTTTCTATCCGACTCAAAACGGAGCGGAGGCATCACTTTGAAATTGGAGTCAAACCCTAAAACCGCCTCTTCGTTGTGGGTCAAATTGGCAATATGTACATCTGCGGTAACGTTCAACCCATTGGTTTTTGCTTCTTTGATTAATCGAACTCCTTCTGCCGTTGATACACCCGATAGGTGCAAATTACCTTGCGTGTATTCAAGCAAGCGCAAATTTCTTTCGATCTGAATGATCTCACTGATCGACGGATCGGCTTTTAATCCTGTCTGAGTGGAGGCCATTCCTTCGTTAACCATTCCTTTTCCAGCAATGTGCGGATCCCGAGCGAAAGACATCACGGTTCCTCCGAAGTTCCGAGAGTAGAGCAACCCGCGATACATGATACCTGCATGAACCGGCACCAAATCATCTGAGAACAAACGCACACCTGATTGGTACATATCGTACATTTCAGCGAGGTTTTCGCCATGCATTCCTACTGTCAAAGCGCCAATAGGATGTAAACTACAAGTATGACCTTCGGCGCGACGTTGCATGTATTGAATTTGCGATTTCCCATCAACAACAGGTGATGTTCCCGGAAGAACAGCCACATGGGTGTAGCCACCATAAACAGCCGCATCCAATAATTGTTCAATGGTTTGTTTGTGTTCTTCACCCGGATCGCACGATTCCGCTTTCAAATCAACCCAACCTTGAGAGACATGTAAATCTTCTCCTTCAATCAATTGTGCATCAGTAGCTTCAATGCTATCGGCTATTTTAATTATGCGATCATTTTCAATTTGAATATCAACGACTTTTCCGTGGAAAGCAGATTGCGCGTCGACAACCTTGGCGTTTTTGATCACTATTTTCATGCAGTTCAGGTTCTATTTAAGGATGCGTATCAAGAGCATTTCGCTCGCCACAAAAATAAGCGTTAAAATGATACAAATTTTCCAGTAGCTGAACGGTTTGTTAATATCGTTTGTTGATAATTCGCTCGTGCTACTGATCTCATTGTACTGGTACTGGTTCTCTCCGAAAATGCGTTCAATATCAGATTGCTCGTAATACTTTAGTTTCGATTCAGCTCGATTGAAGTTCAAACTAAGTCTTCCGAGCGGCGACTCCGTTTTAATCGTGTAGTTACCAGCAAGCAATTGGGTGAAATTATCCAGTTTGCTTAATGACAAGTAATGAACTCCAGAAATCTCTTCATGCTGCGGAATAACGTCAATGTTATTTCCAATTATATGAAACACTTCATCCCGCTTGATCTCCTCGTATACTGGATATTTGGTAGCATTCCCAATAGTTAAAGCGATGGGTTGACTTCGTTTCGATAGTTCACCCATGCGGAGTAAAATGGTTGTAAATAGAACATCGTTGGTGATGGAGCCGAAATCCTCGTGCGCCGAGCTGTAAAACATGAATGCGTAGCCATTTCCTTTCGAGTAGGAGAGAAGTGGCAAGCCATTTTGCATGGTGATAAGATCCGAGGACCGTGAACCGCCTTTCATTGCCTGAAATGCTTTGCTAACGGCTGGCAGGTTGATGTTCGAGGTTTTCTCTTCGAAAACTCCAGTATAAAAAGGATCTGAATCGACCAATGTTTTAATGCGAGTTCCACTGCTTACGGCATTACCGAGAGAAGGCAATTGATTGTCTTGAAGCAACTGATTCCAATTACCTCTATTCGGTGTCCTTCCTGGGAAAAGAGCAACGGAACCTCCAGTTTCACGAAAAGCATCCAAGTAACTCACAATACCTGATGGAAGTTCATTAGCACCGTTAATCACCACCAAATCTTTCCGGTCGAAATCGCCTTTAGTTATAGTGGTTATCTCTTTCGTTAAGCATTGATACGCATCGTTGATTTCATAAATAACATGTGCTCCGCGCACCGCATCCTCACCGTTGATAACCAATACGTTCGTGTATTTTTGAACTTCGTATGAAATGAAATACGAATCGTCGAAGAAAACACTTTGATCTGCCACGTTGATGCGTCCTTCGTTCCATCCTGATTCTTTATCAGTGTACGTAAATGATGTTACGACAGATTTCCCCGCAGGAACGTTAACGAAGATGGTCTTGTCCAATCCTTTCAGTTGAATGGTTGTTTCTAGGTTCTCGATATCGGATTGTGTATCATTTTGAACCTTGATGTTCATGGTATTGCTTTGTCCTACCTTGTGCGTAGGATTGCTGAACCAAACCGAATCCACATATACATTGGTCGTTTTCTCCGGAACTAAACGAGTAGGATAGTAGGTGATGTTATCGTCTGCTTTGGGCAGCACTCCGGACTTATCCTTTTGAAAGTCGCTAAAAATGAACGCGTTGACTTTTGTTTTTGTTTCTTCGTCCAAAAGTTTATCGATGACTTCGCGCTGCCACTGAGTTGTTTGCTCAAGTGTACGCGTTAATGGACTTAACTCAATAGCATCCAGCTTTTCCATCGCTTCTCTACGATTGAGAAGACGCTCTTCTCGACCCGACATTTCGTTGGTTCCAATAAGGAAACGAGCATCGGCAGGAGACTTTTCGACAATTTCTTTGGCTTTTTCTCTTGCTTCTGATAGCAATTCCCCTTCTGGTCCGCGGGCTTGCATGGAGAAACTGTTGTCTAAGTAGAACGCATAGATTGGGGATTTCGAACTCAACTTTTCTTCGGAAGATGAAAAATACGGTTGCGCAAATGCGAGTACCAAAAACAAGAAAGCTAACAACCGTGTGGCTAAAATCAACCAATGTTTCAAGCGTTGCGTTGATTTTGTCTGCTGATCAACATGCTTAATAAAGTTGAGACTGGAGAAATAGAGCGTTTTGTACCGTTTAAAATTGAAAAGGTGAATCACTATTGGAATGGCTAGTGCGGTTAGAGCCCAAAGAAATTCAGGGTACAAAAACTTCATGAACGTAAAGATAGAATTTCGGTGGAATTGGAAACTACAAGTGTGATGGGAAGTTCCTAAAAATGGTTAATGCAGCATTTCGCGAGTGCGTCTCGGCTCATTCGGAGAGTAGGTATCGGCTCCAAACGACGTACTTCGGTCATGTTCATTGAGCGGAGCCGAGATGATCTTGACCACCTTCAAACGCCCCAATGCCAAACAAGGAAAAGTCGTACTTGCCCGGATCAATAGGGTCAAACTTGCGGAAAACCGACATGATCTCTTCCAGGGCTTTCCAGTCGTTTTGTTTTCGTTTAAGCAACTTCAATTCTCTCGCTACGCGCGCTGTATGTACATCAAGGGGAATCATTAGTTCAGAGGTGGGGATGCTTTTCCATATTCCGAAATCTACACCGGAGTTATCATTTCTGACCATCCAACGCAAATACATATTCAGTCGTTTTGCTGCCGAGCCACGCGAAGGATCGGAAAGGTGTTTTTCTGAGCGTTTTTCATGCTCGACGCGCAACATTTCGTTGCGGAAGTTCACAATGCGTCCTTTTACACCATCAAGTTCGTCATGCTCTGAAAAGGCTGCCTCTAAGGAACCAAGTCGATTGTAGATAGATTGCAGTCCTCGAAAGAAAAAATCCAAATCTTGTGCGTTGAATGTACGGTGAACGAAGTCGGGGAGGGTGTTGGCGGTATAATTTGTAACAAACTCATACGGTTGATCTCCCATAATGGCCAACATTCGCTCGCCACTTTTGATGATCATTTCGCGCTTGCCCCATGCTATTGTTGCAATCAACAAGCCTACAATTTCAATGTCCTCTTTGCGATCAAATCGATGTACGAGCTGGATGGGATCTGTTTCAATAAAATTTCGATTGTTGTATTGCTCGAATTTTTCTTCGAGGTATGTTTTGAGTTCTGAGCGCTTCATAAGTGCTTAACTCACTATATTGCCATCAGACATTACCAGCTTACGATCTGTCATGTTTGCCAATTCGTTATTATGTGTAACAATGATGAAGGTTTGACCGAATTGATCACGTAAATCGAAAAACAATTGATGTAGCTCCTGAGAATTCTTACTGTCAAGGTTTCCGGAAGGTTCATCAGCAAAAATTACGCTGGGCTTATTGATCAACGAACGTGCTACGGCAATACGCTGCTGCTCTCCTCCAGAAAGCTCATTGGGCTTGTGATCAGCACGATTGGTCAATCCAAGCACCTCCAAAAGTTGCATGCCATCTGCCTTCGCTTTCTTCATACTTTCTCCCTTGATTAAGGCAGGCAGAGCTATGTTTTCAATAGCGGTGAACTCCGGTAACAACTGATGAAATTGAAAAATGAATCCAACGGAAGTATTTCGAAAGGCCGACATTTGTCGGGAAGACAAAGCAAATGGATTAACACCGTCTATTTCTACGGTTCCGTTATCGGGTTTGTCCAGCGTACCAAGAATTTGAAGTAAAGTTGTCTTTCCAGCACCAGAAGAACCCACAATCGAGACGATTTCGCCTGAAGCGATATCTAAATCAATTCCTTTGAGAATTTGAAGGTCGTCATACGATTTGGTAATCCCTCTAGCTGTTAACATCTTACATATCTTGTTTTAGCGAGTGTCCCATTTTGTCACGCTTGGTTTTCAAATACAACTCGTTGTGCTTGTTGCTTTTGATTTCCAATTCTACATTTTCAACGATTTCTATACCGTAACCAATGAGGCCTGTACGCTTTTTCGGGTTGTTCGACATCAAACGCATTTTCTTAACGCCCAAATCACGAATGATCTGCGCCCCAATTCCGTAGTCACGCTCATCGCCCTTAAAACCGAGCTTTTCGTTCGCTTCTAGCGTATCCAAACCTTCTTCTTGCAGTTTGTAGGCACGTAACTTATTCAACAGTCCAATGCCCCGTCCTTCTTGATTCATGTACACGATAATTCCTTTCCCTGCTTCCTCAATCATTTGCATTGATTTCTGCAGCTGAGGACCGCAATCGCAACGACACGAACCGAAAATGTCTCCGGTCATACAAGAGGAGTGAACGCGAACCAAAACTGGCTCGTTTTCTTCCCATTCGCCCTTCTTTAAAGCTAAATGCTCCTTACCAGAATTCGTTTCCTCGTAAAGATACATATCGAAATCGCCTTCAATTGTAGGAAGTTTGACGTCAATCTTCTTTTCAATCAACGACTCGTGTTTGATTCGGTACTCGATCAAATCTTCGATGGAGACGATTTTCATATCAAAGCGTTTCGCAATCTCAATCAACTGCGGCAAACGCGCCATGGTTCCGTCTTCGTTCAGTATTTCTACAATAACACCAGCCGGCTCAAATCCAGCAAGCCTAGAAAGATCGATAGCTGCTTCGGTATGCCCGGCACGTCGTAAAACACCACCTTTTTTTGCACGTAACGGGAAGATGTGTCCTGGTTTTCCAAGCTCTTCTGGACGAATACTTGGATCAATTAAGGCTTTAACGGTTTTGGCACGATCACTAGCGCTAATTCCTGTGGTACATCCATGTCCAATTAAGTCAACGGAGACGGTAAATGGTGTTTCGTAGGCTGCTGAATTGGAACGAACCATGAGATCCAATCCTAGTTCTTCACAACGATCTTCTACCAATGGAGCGCAAACCAGTCCACGACCGTGCGTAACCATGAAGTTGATAATTTCTGGAGTGATGTTTCGAGCGGCAGTTAAGAAATCCCCCTCATTCTCACGATCCTCGTCATCCACAACGATGACAACCTTTCCATTTTTGATCTCCTCAATCGCTTCCTCAATGGTGTTCAACTCGAAATCCATGTATTCTAATTTTGTGCAAAATTACGCCAAATATCTCAGTTTACTGCTGTTTACAACCCTTTTTGATACATCAATCGAATGAGCTTGTTGGTAGTTTCCTCCCAACTGTATTTTTCCTGAACGAAAGATTGCGCCGCCTCGGCAATTTGTTGACGTTTTTGCTCCGAATCTAGTAAGATACGAATATTGGCAATGATTTCCTCAGGACTGTTTCCTACCAAAATGTGCTTGTTGTGAGATGCACCGATGGCGTTATTCGCTAGATCGGTCGTAACGCAAGGTGTTTTCAGGGCCATCGCCTCTAGTAGTTTGTTCTGCATTCCAGTACCGATTGTCATTGGAGCAAGGAATATTTTTCCATCTAAATATGAGTCACGAATATCATCTACCCAGCCTGTGAGCTCAATTTGAGGATTTGAATTGGCCAATTTCCTCACGGATGGGTGAGGAGTGGCACCAGAAACCAGCAATGTCGACATGGGGAAAGCTGGTAAAATATGATCGGAGATATATGTTACTGCGTCGATGTTTGGTGGGTAAGACATGTTCCCTACGAACACGAAATCGTGAGTCTCTTTTCGGTTCAATGTTTCAAAAAATGAGGGTGCAATACCGTTGGGAACAGCGACAATCTTGTGCTTGTCGGGATGCGCTATCAAATTCCTATCCTGTTCACTAATGATGGTATGGTGCTCGAAGAAATCAAAGATTTTCCGTTCGTATTTCTGCAAGCGTTTGGATTCCATCTTGAATAGCCAACGATCGTACCACGGACGTTTCGAGATTCTGCGTTGAACCCCTGCACTAAACGCGTCCATGTAATCAATGGTCTTGGGAATGTGATGGATGTTCTTTACGTATTCCGCAGAACGTATAAGTTGACAGTAAATATGTTCGAAATCGTTATCCAAAATCGTTGTTCGCACCTTATTTCTACCCGACATCGAATTGAAATAGTGTACTTGAAATGGTAGGTCGGAAAGTAAACCTGCTAAAAGGCTAAAGAAGCGTTTTCCTCTAGATAAATAATGCACAATTACCTCTTCGCAAATGTCATTAACTTTTTCAAAATCAGTATTTGAAACTGGTTTATCTGAAGTAGCGAATAAGGTAACGCGATAGGTTTTTGCCAATTCTTGAATTTGATAATACGCGCGTAGTTTGTCCCCTTTCTCGAGTGGGTAAGGGAATCGAGAGAGAACAACGAGAATTTGCGGTTTATTTTCTTTTGATGAACTCAAGAACCTTTTGGCTTATCGTGACTGAATTATGGTGCAAAGTAATAATGCTTTTCGCCTTTTGCCCCAATTCTTGTCGTTTCTTTTCATCATTCCGAAGTGCATAAACTGCTTCTGCCAGCGATTCATGGTCATCAGCGATGAGAACACCCGAAGTATCGGCAATTCCTTGTGCACCCAACGTTGTTGTGATGATAGGTACACCGAGTGCCATCATCTCTAAGATTTTGATACGAACTCCGGAGCCGGATTGAATAGGAGCAACCAAGATTCCCTGTGACTGAACAAAAGTGGTGATATCCTCTACAAATCCTTCAACAGTAACTGATTCGCTTTCCAAATGATCGTAACGTTCTTTAGATTGAATGCCAGCAATGGTGAAATGCGTATTGGGATTTCTTTCAACCCAAACAGGCAAGTATTTCAATATGGTATCCACGGCTTCAACATTTGGACGCCAGTTCATTGCACCGAGATGAAACAATCCATTTTGGTCGTAACTGTGCGCGTAATCAGGAATGGTAACGCTTACGGGAATGTGCTGGATATTGCTTGTCACACCGAGTTTCTTCAGTTCCTCATGATCATCTTCTGTGATCGTCAATACACCTTGAGAATGATTGTAAGCGGCGATTTCAAAGCGTCGTAAATCCTTTGCTAACTTTTTCAAATAGCTACGAACAATCCAATTGCGTGTACCGTCGGCTAAGCTCTCCCAAATTTCAAACTCTACATTGTGCGAACGTATAAAGCAAGGAGTCTGTGGAAATTCTTCTTTTAACTTTGATTGATACCGAGCCGAGAAAACATTATCGAAAATGATCGTGTCGAAATTTTGCTCTTTCACAAGTTGAACAAGCTCGGTTTCGAACTGCTTGCTATAAAAGCGTTCCACATTGAACGAAGCCGCACTGAACAAGTGCTTGAAGGCGTCTAGCTTCTTCACGCTGGTATTAACATACCTTGCCTTAATGTTTACCTGTTCCTTAAATGCAGAAGGAAACAAATCTTCCTTGAATGGATGTTTGTCTGTGTAAAGGAACGCGTAATGAACGGAACATCCTGCATGAATAAGGTCGTTCAAGAAAGCCGCACTTGCTACACAGCCACCGTCAACCTTTGGATAAGCCGGTTTATTTCCAATGCACAATACTTTCATGAGCGTTTTCTTCGGAATAGTTTGCGCCAATACTCACCACTATTTATGGGAATGTCTTTCGCTGCGGCTCGTGTTACAAAGAAAGCAATAGGAGCGAGGACAAAGGCTGAAAACCACATTCCAAGCCAAGGAGGAACAGTTCTCGCTTGCGCCATGCTATCACCCACTGAGATGAGTACATAGTACAACATGAATAGCAATGCCGCTATAATAACGGGAGCGCCAAATCCACCACGACCCACAATGGCTCCGAGGGGTGCACCAATAAAGAACAAAACGATGATGGATACTGTAAGGGCAAATTTTCGATTGAACTCGACCATGTAGCCATCCATGTCCTTTTCGATATTGTCAATGAAAACGCGCTGATCTTTCAAGTTCCTGTTAATGGAGCGTATGGTTGATCGTGCTCTGTTAACAGCGTCTTTTCTTTGTTGCAAGGTCAGTTTATCAAACGTAATAATTCCGGTGGCCGCTTCCAGCTTTTTCTCGTCCTTGTTATCACCATTATCAACAGTCGCCTTCACTTTTACTTGATCGTTGTTCTTGTAAGATTGCGCGTTAAAGTAGGGGTGCTTGGATTGAATGCTTTTTGTGAAATTGTCTAAAAAGTAACGGCTCTTCCCACGAATGGAGTCTGTGGCATGGCTGATTTGAAACACATTGAGCATTTCGTGTTTGTTCTTCAGAAAATCGTCGGTGGTTTTTTGCATTTCAAATCCATCCAAGAGAATCTTGTACTGTGCGTATTTGAACGACGACTTTCTCGCTGGATGATTCTTCTTTGATCGGTGAATGGTACCATTTGGCAACTTCTTTGGTGTTACCGGCTCTAATTCTTCCACCACGTAACCGTCTTTCAGCTCAAAGAACAGAGCTTTTCCGTTAGCAGCCTTGTATAATTTTCCTGATTTCGCTCGAACCGTCTTAATTTCATTCGGAACGGAGTGGTCGTGAATGATGATGCCTTTGAATTGATTGTCTTCTCCTTCATCCACTTTGATTACATAATCGGTGAACTCGTGATTATAGACCCCGGGCGTGATTACAGCGGCAATTTTCGTGTTTTGGATGTCCCAAATAATTGTGTGCCATTTTAAGTTAGCCACGGGGATCACATAATTCGAAAAGTAAAAGGTGAATAAGGCAATTACCACTACCAAAGCAAATAATGGCTGAATAATACGGTATAGGGACAATCCCGATGATTTCAGAGCAGTGAGCTCATTGTTCTCGGAGAGGTTTCCAAATGTCATTACGGAAGACAGCAAAATTGCCAAGGGCAACGCTAAGGGAATAAGTCCTGCCGAGGCGTAGAAGATCAACTCAACGACAACGCTTAGCTCAATACCTTTACCCATAAGGTCGTCGATGTACTTCCAAAAGAATTGCATGACGAGCATGAACATAGAAATAGCAAACGTGGCCAAAAATGGACCAGCAAAGGATCGGATGCTAAAAAAGTACAGACGTTTCACGATTGTTGTATTTCTTTCATCGAATGCGTTTGCCTGGTGCGGTCAATCGCCTTTTGATCAGCGAAAGAAGCATCGGTAGCTCATTAACGAGAAGGAGGTAGCTTTATTGGATTACGCTCCAATTACACCGCGTAGATTATTGATTTGCTGTTCCCACAAACGTTTTGCTTCCTCCATTTCATCAGGTTCAGCAAAATCTGTGACTGTAAGAATTACGGACTTTGTCATTGGATCCACTTCATAGAATAGCTCGAAGTAAGTATCCTCACCATCTTCTTCATCCTCCAGCCATTGCCAGCGAATTTTTGCGCCATTTTTGCGTGACAATCGACGCGCTTCCTCTTCAGAACCGTCCCAAAAGAAGGTGTAGACATCATCTTTGATGTTTACATCATCTGCGAACCATTCGCTTAGTCCACTCGGCGTGGCAACCATGTTATCCAGAACTTTAATGGATGTTTTTAGTAGGTATTCAAGTTCGTATTTCTCTTTTTCCATATGGGAAATTCACTTGTGGTCTCAAAAGTTCGCAATATACGCATTCTTTTGGCACGAAGCCCTCACGTTGAATAAGTTCGTAGTGTTGTTGAAAACTTTCGGGACCTAATTTTTAATTCATATACAGGCTTCCAAAATGGTTTCTACATCTTTTGTAGTAATCGCCTGATGCTCTCCCATAGCTGTCCAATCCCTTTTTTCAAAAATCTTTGCTACGTATTGCGGAAAATCGGCAGTTTCTTTCGTGTATTCGGATAGTTTGGTTGCAACTTCCAACTCATGGAAAAATGCTTCTGTCTTTTCGATTGCTTTGCGTGCTACCCAATCAGCCTCTCCGTTCAATCCCCAAACACGTTCACCGTATTGTGCCAACTTGCTCTTTTTTCTATTGAATTGATTCTCAAACAAACGCGGACCCACAATCGCCAATGTACGTGCGTGATCAATTCCGTATTTTGCCGTTAATTCGTGACCAATCATGTGGGTGGTCCAGTCCGTTTTTACACCACAACGTAAATTGCCATTCAATGCATGCGATGCGCAAAGCATAAAGTTGGCTGCCAAGTCGTAATCGGCAGGGTTGTCAACAACACCCTTTACTTCGATCAAGGTTGATAGAATTGCTTCGGCTTGGCGCTCTTGGAGAAGGTTCTCGCCAGGAACAGTGAGATATTGCTCCAAAACATGCATGTAAGCGTCAATGATTCCGTTAGCCAGTTGTCGCTTGGGTAGGGTAGCGACTACAGTTGGATCACAGAAAGAGAAAACAGGGAAGAAGAGCGGTCCCCCCATGGTTCGTTTTGCCCCAATCTCGCTTCGAGAGATCACAGCGCCCGAATTGACCTCTGAACCTGTTGCTGGAATAGTTAAAATGGTACCGAAAGGCACAGCGCTTTCAAAAACACAGCCTTCTTTTCGCTCCAGTACATCCCAAGGTTCACCTTCGTATCCAATGGCTCCACTAATAAATTTTACTCCGTCAATTACTGATCCACCACCTAAGGCGATGATAAAGTCTACCGACTCTTTACGCGCCAGTTCCACGGCTTCCATCAGTTTTGTATACTCAGGATTGGCCTCAATTCCTCCGAACTCCACAATTTCGAAATCGTTTTGAATTTCCTTCATCACGGTATCGAACAAGCCAATCTTCTTGACCGATCCTCCGCCGTACGCCACCATTACTTTTTTAGCATTTTGTGCCTTCAGTATTTCTGGCAACCGATTCCACTGCTCCTTCCCAAACACCACTCTAACGGGGTTGATGATTTCAAAATTTTCCATGGTATAAAAATACAGAAATGTCTACTTTTAAACATGCGAAAATCATCACTATTACTTGTAAATGGACTTCTATCCCTATTTATTTTGATGGGAAGTTGCTCCGGAAAAGAACAGACAAAGGACGAAACAACTAAGAGTAGTGAAACTCTAGAGATAGAGGAGGAGGAAGTGGATACCGTTTGGCTGGAACCTGAAGTTACAAACTACGTTTCTTGGAACTGGAGCTTGGACACCTCGTTTTTACGGAATGGCGAGCGCATTCATTATTCCATGTCATTACGAAATTTACGACAGTCCTTTGCGCATGTTGCCAGTTGGGAAAAAGACGATACTACTTTTGCACAGCAGTTGAAAGGTCCGCAGTTTGAAATCTCCATGGTGGCTAGAACCGACAGAGATCAAATACTTACGTCAACCTTGTTGCACAAGGAGCATTTTGTAGGGGAGGATAATGCGCATTTTATCACAGCAGATAGTTACACACAATTTCGATTCATGGGCTATCATCCCGAGTTCAAGGCCATTCTGCTTGAAGCATTCATGGGATACCCAAGCACCGATTTCGGCGTTTTGATGTACTATTTTATTGGATTGGATGGTAAAATCAAAAAGCAAGTAAATGAGGGTACTCCCAGTGAAATTTGCGATACAGAGCCCGTTCCATCTCCTGATGGGAAGAGTTTTAGCTTTTGTTCGGGAATTCTTCATTCGGATTACAGCATGACTTCTGTGGAGCGTGAGCAACCATTGGCAGGAATATTTCAGTTGGGTAACAAGAACAGTATAGCTGTGTACATGTTCGAAGGAAAACCTCCATACAGCAACATGAAAGTTCTAGGAAGCAACGGTTCGGTTCAAAAGTCATTTCCATTTGAAGGACTGATGCAAGAAATGACCTACACCGCACTTCATTGTCGATTGAAGAATGGCAACCTTGTGATGTTTGATGATGCACAACGGCAACTTTTTGTATTTAATCCGAAAACTCCTACGCAGCCAAAAGTCATTCGCTTCGATGCACTTCCTGAGCCAACGGAACGTGCTCAAACTGAAGGGGAGGAGTATCGCTTAAGGTCATTCAAAGGTGAATTTTTATTGTACCATTTGGATGGAACATTTTACTTGGAGGAGGAGTTGACATCTTACTGAGAGGTTGCGAGGCAAAAGAGTTAAATACACTAGAATACTAGACACGAGATGCTAGACAATTTTTTGGTTGAAAATTGAGTGGATCGGATGTTAGCGCCACTTGTATGTTCTTTATTTGTCCATTTGAAGTATAAAAAACCCTGACTATCCTTTCGGAAGCCAGGGTAATTCTCTCTCTTTTCTATAATGGGTTTAGCGTGCAATCACGAATTTCTCAATTCCGCTTACCTCGTCATTTTCAATACTGACGAAATAAGTACCGTTAGATAGCGTAGCAATGTTTATAGAATTGTCAGTAAAATTAACGATTGTTTCGACATTTCGACCACGTATGTCCTTGATTTTTATGTCTTGAGGTGAAAAATTGAGCTCTGAGTCAATGAAAATACGGTCACTAGCCGGATTCGGATACACCGTAAACTTCGTCTTTTCTGTTTCTTCCAATCCCACAGTTCCAACAACGTGGAAGTCGATATCTGAATGGTCCAAGTAGTTGAAATAAGCGATTCCAGGGTAATACCAACCGTTCCAATTTTGAACATTCTCATTGTAGCGAATGCTAGAAGGAATCAACCATCCGTGATTGTAGAAGCCCGTGTAAAACTGATCGTTATTATCTCGAAAGTTGTACATGATGAACGCATTGATTTGATTGGTTGGTGGCGGAGATAGGTACTGATCAATGGTGTCTGCGAAATTGTGAGGATTCCCCGGCAGATAATCAACAACAACTCCCATGATTTCATTGGCATTGACAAACTGGTTGATTTCAACATCCAAGGTGGTTTGAGATACGGTAGAGGTGTCGTCATCATCAATTAGTACGTTAATGACTTGCGTTGCATTCGGTCCGGAGTGCGTCGTGTAATCGTAGCTAGTGGTTGCATACGACTGTCCATTTGACCACGGATCCTCGTACAAATTCATGTTTGGCTCGGTAAACACCTGAATTCTAATGGTATCAGGATACTGCGTCTGATGTCGAAAATACCGGTACCAAACGCGAATCGAATCTACCGTGTAAGAATCGGTTAAGTCAATAGGAACAACCCCACCAATGGCCCAGTTATCGTCCGCGGGATCAAAAACCTGTCCCATGGAATGCTTCCAAACATGACCGAATCCGTTACTAAACTCGACTTGGACAGAGGAGTCAGGGAACAAGTGATTTCGGAAATAATCAACGCCTCCAAGATTGTCGTAGATCATGCTTCCAAAGTTGTACCATCCGCCGTAGACGTCTTTGTTTTGAGCCTGCGATCGTGAGAATTTCACTTGGGCTTCCTCTTGTGCATGCACGGAGAAGAACAGGGTGAATAGTCCTGCTGCCAGTAGTATTTGCTTCATGTTAACTGTCTAAATTGTGTTGGACAATGTAGGTAAAAAAATCACTGAGTCACTTATCTTCAAAACTAGTTTTCGAGTATGTATACATATCTAATCCACTATGTGAGCTACGTTAGAAGGTGATGTCTACGTATTTCAAGGCTTGCCGAATACGGATTCGTTCTCCGGTTGAGATGGGGTTTCCTTGTAAGTTTAGTTTTTTCAACTCTGTGTATGGTTCCAAATCATCGGGGAGGGATGAAATATTATTGAAGGAGAGATCCAGCTCCTCAAGGTTTTCTGTTTTAATTCGATCAGGAAAAGAACTGATTTGATTGTGCGATGCGTTCAAATAGATTAACTCGCGCTGTCTTGAAAGTGAAGGGAGACGGGTTAAGTTATTGTGACTGATATCGATGAATTCGATGGTACGAGCATCAAACTTTTCCAATTCCCGCAATTCATTGTGCGCAGCACTAAACTCACGCAAAAACTTCAATTCATATACAGGGTCTATTAAGCTTTCGAAGCGATTGCTATCCAACAGCAAGTGTTCCAAGAACTTGTTGTATTTAATTTCTTTCGGAAGCGTATCCAGTTGATTGTTGCTTAGATTCAAAAGGTTCAATTTGGATAGTTCACCGATTCTTGGATCAATTTCCTCTAACTTATTCCCGCTCAGGTCCAACAACTGCACATTCTCCATTTTGTAGACATAACCAGGTACTTCCAAAAGTCCGAGTTTCGAAGCATTCAAATTGTACACTTTCTTCTTTTTCCATCGCGCTTTCTTCAGCGTAAATTCACGCCCAACTTTCAAACAGCGAGTTGAAGAAATCTTAAAACGATCATCATCGACATAATTCAGAACGCCGTTATCGCCGAGGTTGGCGTCCAGTTGTTCCAAATCCTCCTCAATTGTATAGATGCCGCCCCCGGTTACCGAAGCGAGATACACGTAATCAGGGTTAA
Source organism: bacterium (assembly GCA_024742305.1). GTDB lineage: Bacteria > Bacteroidota > Bacteroidia > Flavobacteriales_D > Crocinitomicaceae > UBA4466. The sequence goes on from JANSYQ010000017.1 coordinate 60,095, forward strand.
CGCCTTTGTTTGGCTTGTAACCGCAAAGAATTACGCGAACAGGTCGTTCGATTTGATCTGCCAATGAGATATCACGCACACAAGCATCGTTATCCGCGATGAGGATGATTTCTCCCTCGGGATTCTCTTTGATTGCCTCAAGAATGGCTTCTACATCATTTTCAGGAGCATCGCCACCGCCGCCTTTCGACATTACAAGATTGAACAAATCCAAAATTTCCTTCGGATTGTTGGCATCTGCAGCGTAAATACCGCCAGTTTTACCGATTTTCTTTTGTTTCGTTGCTTTCGAGTCGCCGTCGTTGAAAAGGGTTAGGGTGGAAATACCGGATCGTTCTAAATTCATTAAGTGCCAAAGAATTACCTGAGATCCATAACCATACATGCTTCCTGTCCAGTCATTAATAATGACCTTCTTGCTCCATTCGGGATGTCTTGTCAAAACAGTACTTACGGCATCGTCTTTACTCGGAAATTGCCGCGCAAACTTCTCCAATTCAAACATATAATTCAGTTGTACCAACGGATCAGTAATCGGACCGTCTAATTCAGTGGATTGCTTTTGAAAGTGATCGAGAATGATTTCTTCGGCTTCTTTTGGTGGTAAATTCTCAACTCGGCTACGCAAGGCTTCTGGAGTACTCGGATGTTCCAGCATGTATTCCAATATTGGCGATAATTCTTGGTTTTGCTCCACACTGGATTGACTATCGGTATTCGCGTCTATCGGTTGAGCGATTTCATCTACCGTCGACGTGTTATCCTCCTTGAAAATCGGAGTTTTCTCAGGTACATCGAAATGAATGACAACCCCATGGAACAAGGAATTCACCTGTGCGTTATTCTCGCAATGCGTTTGCCAAACACGCTCCCAAACAATTTCATTTCTGTTGAGATTTGAATCCAAATCGATAGTTTCTTTGATTCGATTGAATAACAACGGGTAAATTTCTTTGTATTCACCATTTCGAATAGGGTACTTGGAGAAAACCACCTGCACTTTTCGCACTGTTACACTGTCCTTAATGCTTAGCCAATCTTTCGCGTTGACAAAACCATGCTTTCTAAAACCGTTTCGAAGCACGATTGTATTTTCCGTCGGTAACTCGTACTCAAACACTTCTGTAGTAAGAAATTGCTTGGCTATTTGATCTCCATTGCCCACATCATTGAGTAGAGAAAGATCGAAGCGTTCTTGTGCAGAAGCGACTGAGGATAGCACCATTATAGTCGCAACAAGCGAGAAACAACGTAAAAAGGTTGGAATCACATCCTTAAAGAAACAAATTGTTTGCCAATCCTTCGAACTGTTACTATTCTTAGATTTTCTATTTTACTGGTATGAAACAGATTTTCGTGGCTCTCTTAATTATGTCTTGCCCGCTATTTACATCCGCGCAATACGATACCGTTTTCGTAAAATACATGCATGCCCACGGCGATGGGGAGTCTTACTTTTACGACACCCTTTTTACGGACATGCCGAATGAAAATCATATTCTTGTGGGCACGACAAAGCTTCCGGGGACGCAGACTCAATATTCATCGTACCCTTATGGGCTGTATTTTTCAGACTTTACCGGAAGTGACTGCAAAAGTCATTCAGAAAGCAAAGCCTACGGTCCCGATCAAATTCTAGACGTAGAATCTACAGATTCCACCTTCATCAATCATTGTCAAATTGGCGCCAATTGCTGTTACGACTTTCTTGGAGATATGGAAGTGAGCGAGGATGGTATACTCGACCTGAAGTACTATGGATATGGCGATTATTGCGCCTGTAATTGTTGTTTTGGATTGACCTATACCTTTCAAAAAGAGAATTTGTACGGTGATGAAAAGAAGGAGTTAGTTGGCATTACGATCAATGGAGAGTCAGCAACAATGTACAAACTTGAATGAAGCGGATATTTCCTATCTTGTACTATGCTTTGGCGAATACTTTCTAAAACGGGATTGATTTATTGCGGAAGGGCTTTCGAGGCGTTTTCAGCTGCTGCCTTTGCGTTTGTGCTCATCGCTTTTTATGGAGAAGCCATTCCAACAGGGGACATGCCTAAGGATGGTGATCATTATCTCTACGTTCGCTCTAATGGCATTCACACAGAATTGATTTTACCAACGAGTAACGGCACAGTGGATTGGATGGAAACCATTGCGCGAGAAGATTTCGGAGAGAATATTTCCACCGAATACCTCGTTTTTGGTTGGGGAGACAAGGGGTTTTACATGAACACTCCTGAGTGGAGCGACTTAACTGCAAAAACAGCTTCTAGTGCTTTGTTAGTGCCAACTTCCACGGCGATGCATGTGGGGTTTGAACCAGCACCAGTAGAAAATGACGATTGTATAAAAATATACGTCACTAAAAAGCAGTATCTAAAAATCACCGATTATGTCCATCGTTCTTTCCTTTTGAAAGATGACAAGGTGCAACTCATCCCCGGGAAGAGCTACGGTCCGAATGATAATTTTTACGAAGCCAATAGCTCGTATCACTTATTCCGCACCTGCAATACATGGACGAGTAACGCTTTAAAAGAGGCGGGAGTCCGAACGTCTGTTTTGGCCGTTTTTCCGAATGGGGTTATGGGACATTTTAGAAAGTGACTTAATTATTCGGTCATACCATCCATTTTCAATACAACCTATTCTTTAAAGCCTTAGTTTTGAAGGAGAAACTACAATGGCACGGATTTCGTTTAGAGGGTCCTCAAAAAATAAAAGAAACATGAAACATTTTACTTTACTACTCGTTCTGCTTATGTCTGTGGCAAGTCACGCACAACGGAATGGAGAGGTGGTCATCTTTGATAATTCAGGGTATACATTTCACGTATTACTCAACGGAGTTATGCAAAATGAAAATTCCGAAAGCAACGTTCGAATTCAAGGCTTGCGGGCTTCCTATTACAATTGCCGGGTAATGGCAGATGACAATACCTTCACTTTGGATAAAAATATCATTGTCAAAAGCGACACTTTGATTACCTATCAAATTGTAAACAAAAGAGGGAAGTTCAAGCTACGCTTTTTTTCAGAAGTTCCATTAAATTCAGCTCCTGCTGCAAATGGAGCACAAACAGTAATTGTTTATCATACAGGAGAATCTAATAATTCAGGAACCGTCACTTCCAACACAACCACAAATACGCAGACCAACTCTGCCGAAAATGCAGGCAATCAGCCATCGAATCCTTCGAACGGCTCAGTTAATGTAGACATGACGGTAAATGAAGGTAATGCATCAGGAAGTGAATCAGTTACAACAACCATCGCTACCACAACAACGGAATCTCAAGAGGGCGTACATACCAATACTTCAGTTGGTACAGGCGAGGAAAGCATCTCCATTTCCATGAGCGTTGATGAAAACGGTGCCAATGTAAATGTGCAAGGAACTGGCATTGAAGGACAAGAAGGCATGACCATGAATACGCAAGTTTCAGGAACGGAATCATCCACCTACTCAGAGCAAACAGTGACTACCACTACAACAACTACAACGACAAGCTCAGGAGGATGGACAGAAGAGGAAATAGAAGAAGTGCCTGAAATGGATGATGAAGTTAGCGGTGATTTTAACAATTGCTTTGTTGATGAGGCTGACTTTAATTTGTTTCTACGAATCATAGAAGCCGAGGCATTTGAAGATGATAAAACAGATCTTGCGACTGATTTTGTAGGACGAAAATGCTTGAGCGTAGCGCAAATAGGAACCGTTTTGGATCAATTCAGTTTTTCCGACAATATGTTAACTGTTGCCAAGGCAGCATATTCATTATGTTATGAGTCAGAGGATTACTATCAATTGGAGGAGAAATTTACCTTTAGTGATGACAAAGAGGAGCTTCGAAATTTTATCAATAACCAGTAAAACTTGCTTCCGAGCGAGGTATACAAGAGTTTAGAAATCCCTCGGAATGTTTTATCTTTGACTATAATGAAACTGTTTGCTACGCTATGTGCCCTCTGCCTTGTGTTGTCTGTTCGTGGACAGCAGTTGCCGCAGTATACACAGTTTCAAAAAAATCCTTACCTCGTTAATCCAGCTGCCACAGGTGCTCATGACATGTTCAATATGAGTTTGGGCGGTCGATTGCAATGGGTGGGATTGTCCAATGCTCCGAGTACAACTTATCTTTATTTATCGACGCCAGCAAGTAAGTTTCGAAGTGCTTTTATGAACCGAACCTATGGTAAAGTTACGCGCAATAACAAGTCAGTTAAACACCCCAAAATGCGCGTTGGAAACGTAATTCAAGGGTTTGGAGGACAATTGTTGGCTGATCAATTTGGTGCGTTTAGAACTTTGAAGTTTGCTGGAAGCTATGCCGTGCACTTGCCTATTAATAGAGACTTTACCATGTCCTTTGGAACCAATGCAGGATTGAGCTCGCATACCTTTCTTAGTGATAAAGCGCAGGTGCTTAGTAGCATGACAGGAACTGGGGTGAATGACGCTGTGTACAATGCACAAGTGAATACAGGAGCGCAGTACGTTATGGATATTGATGCGGGAATGTACTTCTACGGAAATGGATTTTACGCGGGCTTTGCTGCTATGAACCTCACGAAGGATTTGGTACGATTCGGCAATTTGAACACCAATTTTGCTCCGGTAATGCACTTTTTTGGATCAGCAGGTTATCGTTTTGCTGTGAATAACAGCATGGACGTTACACCAGGGATTTTGGTGAAATATGTTCAGAATGCACCAGTTTCAGTAGAGGCCAATGTTCTTATGGATTTCAACAATGTGTTCTGGACCGGGATCACTTACAGACATTTGGACGCTGTGGCGTTTTTAGCTGGAACCACAATTAAAGAGAAGTTCCGCATCGGGTATTCATTTGATTTGAGCATCTCTCGCTTGATTAAGTACAATAGTGGAGGGCACGAGTTGGTGCTTTCTTACATTTTCGGGGAGAAGCGTCGTTCATTCTCGAGAATTTAATTCCATAGTTTTTTTACCACAAAGGCACGGAGAACCCTAAGGGGGTTGGGTAAAAGTTACTTGATAGAAGTGCACAAGAGTATGACTTCGTCGTAATCGAGAGTTTTAAGCTCAGTCTTACTTCTTCTTATCCCTTTTGTCTTTTCCGATGGAGAACTTGTAGTTATCTGCGTCGCCGGTGATTTTTACGTTAACGTAGCGCGTTTTCTCATCTCCGTATTGAATTGCGTCAGTGCCACCTTCCGATGGTTCGTCATCTTTCTTACCGAAGAGTCTTGATTTTGCCGTGCTGGAGACCATTTTCCACGGAATCTTCAGGTAGTATTCCATTTGTCCATTCAACGCTTGCTTACCGGATATTTGCATGTGTCCCAAGGATGAGTTCACCGTCATGTTCGGTATTGTAACCACACCGTCCACGATGTCCAGGTTATTGTTCAACGTGTCGAAGAGTACGCTATTGAGGTTTTTATCCTTGAAGTAATCCGACATGTACTGAAGGAGGGCATAATTCTCCAATCTTCCTTTGACCACGTCCAAATCCATGTGAATTTCGGAATCGTCAATTTTCGGAATTAAATCTGGGTGAACGTGAATCTTACCGGTAATTGTTCCTGTGAATTTCCCGTGGAGATTTTCCGATACAATGTAGTCCTGACCGAAGTTTTCAAAACGAAGTAGTAATTGATCCAAATCTACATTGCGCGCCTTGATTGTCGGGCTGAAATAAATCATTTTTGGATCTGAACCGTTGAAGTATCCCGTGACATCAAAGTTTCCTCCTGCCATGTTCATTTTTAGTTTATCTACATGGATGTAATGGTCCGGTGTTGTTCGTAATTCTCCTTTGAAATTCGTTATTCGGTAAGTGTGATAATCCAATACGCCGATATCCAAGTGATATGACATGTCCGTAAACGGAAGCTCGTAAATGTTAAATCCTGACTCGTGATCGACATGAACACCAGTATTTCCCGGTTTTACCGGTCCAGGATTGTAATTGCTCAATTCATCGATATCCAAACGAGGCGCTACAATGGAGAAATGATTGTCTCTTTTTCTCACAGATGGATCATCACCTAAATAATAGTGTAGGGTAGTGGTGAAGTTGGAGTGTCCCATTTTTCCATGGAAATCCTCTACAACCAAATGATCGTCTTCATAATGAACTCTTCCTTGGAAGTCGCGTAATCTTAGCGGATGGACCTTCATTTTAGCCTCTAGCTTGTCCAAGGTTAAGTCGATGGATTTTAATTCATCCTCGTAATGAAGATAGGTAAAACCATGAACGTGAAGCTTATCGAATTCCTCATGGCGATAGTCTTCCGGAACGAAGTTTTCGCCTTTGTACGTGAATAGCGACTCCAACAACAATCGGTTAGAGGCTAAATCGAACTCAATTTTGGAATCTCCACCCGGATGTTCATCAAACCATTTCTCGTAGTGCTCCAGCATTCCTGTGAAATGGAAATCGCTCTTATCGATCATTCCGGAGAAATCGACAATGCGTAAATCTTGTTCTTCTACGTAAATGTCCGCATGGAAATCGTGCAAAGTGTGCGGATAGTGTTTGAGTTTGCCGTAAAGGTTCTCGATGAAGAATTCGCCTTTTGGCAAGTATTTCGATTCGGTAAAAGAGCGAGCGGACGCCTTAAAATCAAAATCCATGGCAAGATCGGTAATTTGTTCATCCACAGCGTTTTCATCTCCACCGGTAAGCTCGTGAACATCCAAGAACTTGCTGGCAATTTTCAAGCGAGTATCAACTTCTTTGTCTGAATGGTGGACAATTGCAGGCAAATCTTCAATGATTCCCGTAACGTGAATGTCCGATTTTCCAGCTTTTAAATCACATTTGAGAATAGCCGCCTCGTGTCCGCGCACTTTCGCGTTCAAGTCAAATTTGTCGATAGGTACAGGGAGGTCATCGTGCTGAAAACGTACATTGTTCAGGTTGACGTTCAAGCGATAGTTCTGATTGAGCTCCGAAAGGGTTCTTTCTGGATTTTCCAAATCAATGACATCATGGAACTTCAACTCAAGATTGGCAATTCCTTTGAGGTGGTGCAGCTCCTTCATTTCTAAAAACTTAGAGAAGAAGCTTAGTTTTAGATTGGCATTCGCATCCACGAGGATATCAGGCGCGTGGAGGTTGCGCATTTCAATGTTTCCACCGAAACTTCCCGCACCGGGTTTTCCTTTGATATCCGACAGTTTTACGTAGATGTGATCAATATCGTGTGCATCGCCATTGGTGAAGTAACCGTCGAAAGCAATGCCTTTTAGCGTTTTTCCATTTTTCTTGTTCTTGAAATAGCCGTTTTTACAGCCAAACGAAGCCCGCACCGCAGGGTTGTGTCCATTGATAGATCGACCTTTGATAGTGGTTTTTAGATAGATGTCGCCCTTGTTGGCGTAGGTTTTCATCTTCTTCATCATATCCTCTGGCAGCAGCGCGATAAACAAGTCGAAGTTGTTCTTATTCATGGAGAAATCTAGGTCAAGAAGCATGTCTTTCAGAAAATCGACCGATCCTTTCATGTTGAATTCTGCTCCTTCCAATTTCACCTTCGTCGGCTTAATTTTCATGATGTCCACGCCCTTCTTGAAGTCGACTTTTGTGGATAGATCTACATGCTTGTGCTTAAAGAAAGTAGTGTCGCCATCTTGAATCAAATTCATGACAAACTTAGCGTCTAACGACGCATATACGTGATCTTTGGCTGTTTTGAACTTCGAACTTGCTTTACTAACAAAAGCCTCTACCATCAGGCCATTTTCTTCATTCAGTTTGGTGATGTCGATGTTTTCCAGTTCAATTTTTTGAAGGTCCAAATGAAATTCTTCTTCTGCACTTTCAATTTCTTTCTCAGGGGATAGGGCATTGGCGATATTGAAACTTCCGTCTTCGTGTTGCACTAAATCGACGTGACCGCCCTTTAGCTTAATCTTTTTCACCTCCATGTTCCCGGAAACAATGGTCCACATATCAAAGCCGATGTAGGCATCCTTTACATTCACCAACGGTTTTTTCGACTTGTCTTTGGTTTCATAGACCTTAAATCCTTCCAAATCAATCGAGATGTAAGGAAAGTTCTCGAAAAGGGAAATATGCGATCCTTTGATTTCAGCAGCACCTTTGAAGTCTTTGTTCATATCAGAGAGCATCTCCTGTACAATCTCATCTTGCTTCACATAGACAATGGTTACGCCTAAAGAAAAGAGTAGAATAGGAGTTGCTAGAATGGTGATTATGAATCGTTTCCAAAACTTCTTCGTTCGGAACCAATTTTTAAAGAACTTCATAGGTTTTTAATTGCTTGAATGAAAATACAACGATTTCAATTCACTGCAAAGCAGATGCCACAAAGAGTTTTGAACATCTTTACTTAGCGATCGTTTTCATCGAAGAGTTCTTTTACTTCGGGTTTTTGCAATTCAATAACCGTAAAGATGCACAGCAGAATGCCTAGCACACCAGTTAAACAGTTGATAGCTGCTGCCACAATGATGAAGTTTCGTCCACGTTTTTGCTGCCAACGGTTACTCGCCATAAGCGCAGGAATTCCGGTTACCATGGCAAGCACCAAAAGTACCACTCCGATGATCATGAAAAAACTTCCTGGATCCATGGGCATGGTTTGTCCATCGATACGAGATGCCGCTTCAAATGCCGGTCCTGTAAAGGAACCGATAGCAATGTAAATAAAGCCGAGTAGGGCAATTAGCAGATCAAAAATGCCTTTAATGAGAAAAAGAATTTTGAAGGTATTGAGGTTTTTTTCTCCGGGATGTTGTTCGTTCATAGTGTGTTGAATGATTAGTAATGAAAAATAGTGTCAGCCTATAATGGACGACTTGAAAATACAATAAAGATTGCACATAGGGAAACACTTGAATTTTGCCTACCTTTGCAAGTCGGTAGCGGAAGCCACCGAACGTTCTTTTTTTAGGGGCCGTATTGGATTTGACAGCGATAGCAGTTGTCGGGTGTAAGCATGTCGAGCCATGTGGTGAGTCTCGTTAAACTCTGGTCACAAACCATAATTGACAATACGTCATACAATCTCGCAGCATAATTAGCGGAATGCTAATGAGCTTAATTCTAGCTGAAGCACAGTAGGCAGAACGAGTCCTTCCCCCAAGCCTCCGCCTGTTAGGATGGGAATCGGAAGAATCATTCATTTCAGGATAGTACCGGTGATGCTTCTAAGTCGGTATGAAACTCAGAAGCTACGCGTGATCGTTGGGTGTCCTTGCCCGAAATCACGTCGACAATCGAATCAAGGAATAAACATGTAGAAAGCCAGGCGATTCGTCGTTTGGACGAGGGTTCGATCCCCTCCGGCTCCACAAAAGCAGTGTGAGTGTGCAGAGCGAGAGCGATGTGCATGGCACTGCTTTTTCTTCTTTACTCGCACTCCAACTCACACTGTGATTATGAAAGCGTTGGTTGCATTTGATATTATTTGGTCCGCATTTAAGTTCGAGAAGTATTGTAAGCCGGGCTCAAGGAGTGCCCTCATCCTCCTTCTTTGGTTGTACCAAGCTTTGCATGTCGACAACTTTGTCCGTCTCATCGACTATCTCGTAGCCCAAGATGGTTTCAAGAACGTCTTCCAAGGTGAGCACTCCGGTGACACTTCCGTAGGAATCTTCCACGATAAACATGTGGTTTTTTCGATCACTATTCGTTTTGAAGAAGTCGGCCAAAAGCATGTCTTCTTTCACGGTAGAAAGTGGTCGCATGAGTTCTTTTACGGTTGCTTCTCCTTGATTGTCGACCAATTTTCGAAGTATATCTGTCTTCAAAACCATTCCCACCACTTTTTCTTTGTTGCTATCAAATACGGGAATTCGGGAAAACTGACGAAAACGTTCACTCGCAAATACTTGGTTCATCGTGTCATCTTCGTATACGGCATAAAGCACAGATCTTGGCGTCATAATGTCAAATATGGCCGTAGCAGGCAGGTTCAAAACATTTTGAATGACATTCGTTTCGGAAGAGTTCAGCGCTCCTTCTTCCTTTGAAGCCAAGGTTAATGCCATTAAATCGGCTCTACTTAGGACACTTCTGTCTTTGTCGTTCTTCATTTTTTTGGTGATGCGTTGGCTCAACCATACCAAGGGCGCTAATATGAGCATCAAGATCTTCAGCAACTTCACGGTAATTGGTGTCAATCTTTTCCAATAGTTGGCACCGAGGGTTTTGGGGATAATTTCACTCAATACGAGAATCGCTAGCGTCATCACTGTCGCCACAATCGACTCCGCGGCAACAGACAAGCCAAAAATATTGATCGCCGTACTTCCGAAAACCGTGGCTGCCTGCGCTCCCACACCGATGGCACCAACCGTGTGTGCAATGGTGTTCAACGTCAATATCGCTGACAAGGGCTTGTCGATGTCCTCCTTAAACTCATTCAAATCGCTGTACAAACTCGGTCTTTCCTCGCGTTGCTGCCGAATAAAAGAAGGGGTGATACTCAAGAGCACGGCCTCCAGAATAGAGCACAAAAAGGAGAATGCAATACTTAAAACTAGGAAGAGGAGTAATAATGCCATAGTTGCTTTAAATCATTGATGAATACAGGCATGATAGTGCCTTATTGAATAATTAAATGACCGATTCGGAAGCGACAAGAAGCTCGTGAAAGTTTCTGCTCCGAATACTAAGTTCAAAGATAATTAAATGAGGAGATTGGGTGGGAGGGGAGAGTTGGTTCTATAATATATATTGCAGCCGTGCCTGCGGCAGGCAGGTTGGCAAAATTTCCGGGAATCCGGAAACACCCTTTTGCCCTATAATGTATTGCGTTATGTTACTTTGCTTTGGCATTTAATTTTTAAGTTTGTGGCGATGGAATTATAAAAGAGGTTCAAGTAGCTTTGTTAAAAGCGGGAAACTCGTCCGTAAGGGTTTATAATTCCATCGCCACAAACGATCTATTCGTAAGGTTGTTTTTCGAGGCACGAGAAAAGGGTAAACCGTCGAGTAGATAAAAATTAAATAGGCGTGGACAAGTATGCTATAAAACATGCAATCCCCTTAGATGCAATTCTTGATATTATCAATACTGACTCTATAGTTGATAATAGCACACATCTACTACACATAACGTCATCATTGAATCTTAATGAAAAATATGCTAATGAACTAATTGATTTTCTGTTGGAGAATAACTACATAGAACCAAGGGATAAGGGAAGTAAAATGTATAAACTCAAAAGAAAAGGTTTTCATGTAATTACTTATAATACCTTTCATGATCAATCCAGGGAATTAAAGGCGAACCGAAGGTTTCGTATGGTTGTAACTTGGTCAACACTTGTAGCGGCTTTATCAACCTTAGCATCTTTCTTAATATCACTCTTCGATAAATAATTGCAAAAAATATATTGCTGATTAATTCTGCCATACATAGAGTACGCCTTGTGTGGCAATTTAACATAACGTCGAATTATAGCGCATAACAAGACGTAGCTGCTTAATATTAAACAACCATACCTTATCGCCTATAATATATGACGTGTTATGTTAATATAGACTTAGGGCGCATCGGAAGATGCGTGTCTTCCTTTTTTTTAATAGCGGGGAGGGGAGGAAGAAAAAATAAAAGAGGGAATTCTTAACTTTAGTCAAACACTTAATCAACTACAATGGAATACAAAGTCAAAGCAATAATGAATCCAGAAGAGGATGAAGAATTTTCAAGAGAGTTAGGAGCATTTGTATGTGATAACAAGTTTACTCATATAGAAAAATCATACAAACCAATTTCACCTAATCAAGTTCAAGTAATAATTTCAGGAGAAGAAGCAGATATTCTGCGTTTTCAAGCACGTTCCAAATTCAAATTTGAGCAAATAATCGAATAAAAAAGACCAACTTCACAGAAGTCGGTCTTTGGCCTGACGGAGGGATCGAACCTCCCTTTTCCCTTAAACATAGAATAACATGTGTAAAACAAGACACCAATTAATCGCGAGCATCAGGCGGAAAGGGAAGTGGGCTCCACACCGACAAACTGAATTAAACATGCCAGTACAATTAAAAGGTACTGTACTATAAACGACTTGAAAAATGTAATTACGTATGTTCTCATAATGTTGCTTTTTAATTTTGTTATTAACTCGACTAAATAGCTGAGCACACTTGTAACTAGCGTCTTAATTACTATTGACCACATGTTAGGGTCTATGCAAAGATCTTACTGCCATTAATGTACGTAATATTGAATCATTGTAAACAGGAGAGAACAATTATTTCCGTAATTCGGGTAATTGTTGCAGTAATTCTACTGTGAAATTGAGTAGTAATACCCGATTTCCTACTTTTTGGCTAAACGTAAATAGATTACGGTCTGCTGCACGAGATTAGATTCAAAATCAATGGATTATGGATTTAATTTACATCACCAAACACCTTAATACGCAGCGGAAATGCGTGAAATACCTT
>JANSYQ010000027.1 GCA_024742305.1 bacterium
GAATCGATTAAATAGTGAGGATTAAAACTAGAGGCTGTTAATTTGATCTTACAAGAGATAACAAAAACGCTATATACATTCATTCTTTTGAAGGCTATTTTTCATTTCTAGAAAAAATAACCTTGACAGAAGTCTGCCTGAAAAACTGAGATTGGGGTTAGGTGATACGAAAAACCTGGGCAAAACAATTCTATTTGATGGGGAAATAAAATCTGCCCCATTTTACTGTTTACTTGGTGAGGGAAAAAGAAGAGAGTTCATATTGTATTCAGTTGAAGGAATACGTTGGGTTGAACTCATTTACATTCGTGGTGTTTGGTCGTGTCCGTCAAATTAAGGAATTAAAAGTATCACTCCAACTCAAAACGAACCGGAATACGAATTTCACTCACCACTACTCTATCATCCACTTTTCCCGGCGTCCATGCGGGCATATTGGTTACCAACCGTAGCGCTTCTTCTCTAAACACACCGTTCGTTGCAAATTCCACTTTTGCATTTCTAATTTTCCCTTTTGTGTCTACAAGACACACAACGAACGCCTTTCCTTCCATACCATTTTCCAACGCCTCTGCTGGATATTTCAGGTTCTGTTTTAAGTATGAGTTCAGCGAATCAGCGCCTCCTGGGAAGACGGCCTCTTCGTCCGGGAATTGAGACAGTTCATATTTTTCACCATCAAGCTCAATATATTTTTTTGGTGACTCTTTAGGTCGAACAGGGGCTGGCATATTTGGTTCAACCACCACTTTCTCTTCTTGGGCGATGGATATAGACGAAATACCGAACGCTACGATAAATACACTATACTTCATATTACTTTAGTTTCGTTCATAAATTAAATCAAGACTTACTCTTTCACCAGCACTTCTGTCCCCACTCTTCCATCACTCTCCAATCGCAAAGTATAGATACCGCTTTTCAATACAGAAACATCAACGCTATTAGACGGTAAATCGCCTTCGAGAACAACTCTCCCGGCCAGATCGACGATGGAATACTTCATCATTTCTCCTTCCAAGCCATCAATAAACAATTCGTTTTGAACCGGGTTCGGGTAGACTTCAACCTCCAAACCATTCAACGTTGCTACGTTCTGAATTCCGTCTTCATACACTCGCACTTGCCCCGCATTGGTCCAATTACCATCGTTTAAAGGTGCGCCAATAGCAGCGATTCTACCTGTGTAGTTCATCGCCACAGCCGTTCCAAATTCATCGCTGGCAGCATCGCCTTCAATTTCGTCTAAAAGTTGCCAATCATTGTTCGACCACTCATAAATCTTAGCGTGACCGGAGCCCAGTCCATTAGCATTGTGCTTCGTGCCTCCAACAATGAGTCTCGTCCCGTTACCGGAAATTGCTACGGAAAACCCAAACCAATCGTTGGCGTTCTCGCCATATACGGAAGAACCGTGCTGCACCCAGCTATTACCCTGACGCTTGTATACAGTAGCAATCCCAGTATTGGTTCCGTTATCATCATTTTTATAAGCTCCCACAGCGATTAATGTATCTCCAGCGTAGGACATAGAAATAGACTCGCCAAATTGGTCCTCAATGGAATCACCTGGAATTAAATCGACCGTTTGTGCCCAATCATTTCCATTCCACTCATAAGTTCTAACCGCACCGGACCCGTTATTCCCTGATGCGCCGTCATTTCTCGGTGCTCCGAAGGTTACGATAAGTCCATCCGGTGATACCTCAATATCAGCGCCACCACGTGTTCCACCTGGAGGTGGACCGTCTATCGTTGTTCCTTTTTGAACCCAATCAGTATTATCCCATTCGAAATTTAAAACTTCACCATTACTTGACCACTCTGCTCCAACGGCTAGTCGATAACCATCCGCAGACAAGGCCACCGCGGAACCAAACATCCTAAATGCGTTTTCGTATTCAATGGTTGTTCCTCGTTGCATCCAACTTGCTCCATCCCACTCAAATATTTTTGCTCTCCCAACGGTTCCTACTCCAATATTAATACTTGATACTCCGGGTGCTCCGATTGCCAACACTGTGCCATCATCCGACAAATCAACGGCATGTCCAAACTTGTTCCATTCCACATCCCCGATCAAATCCTGTCCTTTTTGCACCCAATCCGTTCCGCTCCATTCAAACACGCGTACCATTCCCACTTCGCCATTAAGCGTGCTATGTTCCGGTGCCCCTACCGCCATTATAAATCCATCTTGAGACATCGCAATGCATGACCCGAACAAATCTTGTGACGCTTGACCATAAATATCAGCGCCTTTTTGCGTCCATTGGGCGTTTGCAAATGAAGTAATTGCTAGAACACCGAAAAAAGAAAGGAAATAGTGACTTTTTAAGAATTTCATAATGTGAATTATTTGTGCATCGAAATTAAAGAAAAATTTCACTTTTAATCAACATTGCAATCAATTCAACGAACAATGTTTTATGGATAACTCCCCTGCTCTCTCGCACAGCAACGGGAAAGATGTATATTTGAGCGAACGATTAACTCAAGGGCATGGGAATTGGAGGTATTATTATAGAGAGCATGAAGCGCACAATGAAGGAAAACGATGCGCTGCGCCCGTCCAAAAGAAAGACACCCAATGATTCCAAAGAGGGACGACTCTCACGAAATGTTCATTTCGAAAAACGTGAGTTTACTCAGGAGCAACTTCTTGAACACCAAGCTCGACTTAAAAAGAATAAACGATCCGATCAAATTAGAATGATTATCCTTTTCGCTATTATCGCCGGAGTGATCGGCGTCATTGCCATTTATGGATAATTTGAACGCCACGCGTGGACGCTCGTACCTTGCCAGTTCATCAATATCTTTTAATTATTTAATAAATAATATCTTATAGATTTGATAACTATTAATACATGTTAATATTATTCATGGTAGATTCTTTTCACCTAATTTTAAGGCAGTCGTAAGCGACTGATGATACTATGACACAATTTGAGCTCGACATACTAGCAAAAAAAGGACGTTCTCAAGTAGAGGAAGGTTTATTTCCGAGTGAAATTTTGGAAAAGGTGAAGGACAGACAAAAACGAAAGTGGTTGTTTGATGCTATCTTCTCACCTCAGTATCGTCGTATTAGTAACCAAATGAGCGAAACTGAAAAGTTGCGCCGAGGAAAGTTGTTGAGTGTTGAGATGGCGTTTGAGAACTACATGAAAAGCATTAAGATCTTCCGTTTCAATGCTGCCATGTTGGTGATTATTGGACTCATCATGGTCACCATTGAGTTGATCCGTCCGATGAACGGTCTCGCCTTTGGGATGATTACACTGATAGAAAGTACGGTAGTTATCGCTGTATCATTGAATCAAGTATATATTCGAAAGTATGGATTGTTGCTGTTCAACGCCTTAGTTGCTTCCTCAATCATCGAAATTGCTTTTTTCCAGTTTCCACTTCCGGTACTCTACGGTAGTGATTTAGACGTAACTTCTCGATTGGAAGGATTTTGGCAGATTTTCAACGGTCTGTCTCCTTTCCTGTACATCGCTGCGAAATTTGGGATACTGATTAGTATTGCCTTCTCTTCAGATCGTGTTCGGAAGTTTATTCAACGAAAACACGACTACGAAACAACAGATGCAACTGTCAATGATTGCGAGGTAAAACAGTAAGCGCACTTCTCACTTATCACCAATCACCTCTTACTTCTTTAGGTTGCCGACTGCTTGCGAATTACTTTCCAAAAAATACTCGGGAAAAGTCGCTTTAACGTGACAGCTTTGATTTCTTTATTACCGATCAACACTTCCTTCTTCTCTTTAGAAACGGCTTGAATCAATTGTCTTGCGCATTCTTCAGCTGACATTCCCGTGGCTTGATTGTGATCCATTTCTCCATGTTTCTCCCCCGATTTATTCAGGGCATTTACCGAGATATTCGTATTGATTTTTCCAGGACAGGCAATGGTCACGCAAATACCGTTTTTCTCCTCCTCTAGCATCAAACTTTCATAAAATCCATGCAAGGCGTGCTTCGAGGCGCTGTAGGCACTGCGCAAAAAGAATCCAAACTTACCTGCAATGCTTGAAATAACCAAAAAGTGACCAGACTGCTGCTCTTGAAAATACGGCAATACGGCTTTCGTAAGGGCGATGTTACCAAAGTAATTCACCTCCATAATCCGGCGGTCAACTTCCATAGGTGTTTCATGGGCTTCGGAACGTTGCGACATTCCTCCGTTATTCACCAAGATATCAATGCGCTTCATTTCTTGCTGCACATGTTTAGCCAACTCCTGAAAATTGTCGGATTTAGCCAGGTCAAGCGCCAAGACAATATGTTGGTCCGCATTAGACAGCTCCGACCTCAACAATTCAAGTGCTTCCGTATTCCGTGCGGACAGCACCAAACGCGCCCCAGCTTCGGCCCATTGATGCGCTAATGCCTTCCCAATTCCTGAGGAGGCACCTGTGATCCAAATGACTTTATCTTGATACATCTGCTAAAAAAAATCCCGCCCCAACAAGTGGAACGGGAAGGTATTTTTTGGTATGAATTTCTATAAATCGTCCGGAAGCTCTACTTCCTTCAATGTCTTCTGTTTCGGCTTCAGTTGATCAATGAACACGATCTTGAACTTCTGACCGTCGGCCGTTTTGATCATTTCCGAAATTCCATTGACAATCACAGGAGGCTGTCCTTTCATGTTATAGAATTTTGCATCCATCAATTCGTATGTATCATCGTCGTACTGTAAAAATACAGAGACAATTTTTCCATTCTCCACGCGTGTTTTTCCTAGAACACAACGTGCACCTCCGTCTTCAAAGAAGCTGATATAAACATGTCGATGCATTTCGTCTGCCACGGCGTTGGCACCTCTTTCGTCGAAAGCTTTCTGCAAACGCAAGAAACAATTTTGCGAATATCCTGCGGTGGAAAATAACACTCCAAAGAACAGAAACAGTAATCCTTTTTTCATATTTAGCATGTTTGTTGAGCCATGGCTCAGGGTTTCAAATATAACAAGTTCAATCCAATATTTTGCCGCCTGCTATTTAAATTGTTTATTTTGCGACAAATTCGTTTGGATGGGTAAAAATCAAATAGCAGACCAATTTTCGCATGCTTTGGAAATTTTGCAAAAATTTAACAAAGAAGAAAATTTCGAAAAAATCCGAAAGGCAGGCGACATCATGGTTTCAGCGATTCGAAGCGAAGGAAAGATAATTAGCTGTGGAAACGGTGGTTCTATGTGTGATGCGATGCATTTTGCCGAGGAACTCACCGGGCGTTTTCGAGATGATCGCCCATCCATTGGAGCCATTTCCATCTCAGATCCCAGTCATATTTCTTGTGTAGGAAACGATTACGGTTTCGATCATATCTTTTCAAGATTTGTGGAAGGAATAGGTCGAAAAGGCGATGTATTGTTAGCCATTTCCACTTCGGGTAACTCGAAGAATGTTTTAAACGCAATTGAAGTAGCGAAAGAAAAAGGGATGTTTGTTGTAGGGCTCACTGGAAAAACAGGCGGAGCCATGGCAGAACGCTGCGATGTGGAAATTCGAGCGCCTCATTCCGATTACGCCGACCGTGCGCAGGAGATTCATATCAAAGTGATTCACGCCCTGATTCAACACATCGAAAATAATCTATAATCAATTATTGTCAAGGAAGTGAAAACACTATCTTTGCGGCGTCGCAGAAACTACTCTTTTGAGTAGAGTAAAAAACATTTAGTACAATTATCGGTGAAGGCGACGCGTCGAATTTTTACGTAAACAATGGGAACAATTGCACAAATTTTTGAATCGGGAGAGCGCAGAGCGCAGAAAGGGCTTTTTAACAACCTTGTTATGTTGGCTCGCGTTGATGGTGAAGTAGCAGCATCTGAGCAAAACTTACTCAAGCGTATCGCCAGTCGATTATCCCTAACTGACGAACAGGTAAAGGAAATCATGGACCATCCTGATTCATACCCAATGGTACCCCCATCTAACAAAGAAGAGCGATTAGAACGCTTCATTCAGTTCATTGAAATGGTTTGTATTGATGGTGTTGTGGACCCAACGGAGGAAGATTTAGCGAACAAATACGGAGTCGCACTAGGGTTTGATAGTGATGATCTAAACGAAATCGAAACTACGATTATCGAGCACTTCAAAGCTGGTAAAAACCGCAGCGAAATTTTGGAAGCGATGATGTAATTTCATTCCAATAAAGATACAAAGCCAGCCTAAGTGCATCTCGACTCCGCTCGATGTCCTTTGGCTGGCTTTTTTGTTACATTCATTCCAAGAAACTTTTTTCGCCAAACCACTGCTACCTTTCCTTATTTCATCTTTTGTCTTTTAATCTTTACTCTTTTATCCGCCTCATCTTAAAAAGTTGTTGAAAACTCCCGCGTTTTAAGCCGTTTACGTAGGAAGGAATCCCCAATAATTCCGTAATTTTGTCACTTACCTTCAAGGCATGAGTCAAGAAGAATTACAACAAAAAGTCAAGAGTATTTTCTCTGCGTATCTAGAGCAAAATGGACACCGAAAAACACCGGAACGCTTTGCCATACTTGCAGAAATTTACAATTATGACGGACATTTCGATATCGAGTCATTGTACATCGAAATGAAAAATCAAAACTATCGAGTTTCGCGTGCTACCCTATACAATACAATAGAACTTCTATTGGCTTGTAATCTTGTTCGAAAGCACCAATTCGGCAAGAACATTGCGCAGTTTGAAAAAGCTCATGGTTCAAAGCAGCATGATCACATTGTCTTGACGGATACTGGAGAGTTGCTCGAATTTTGTGATCCGCGCATTCAAAACATTAAGTCCACGATTGAAGAAATCTTCGGCGTGGAAATTCAACATCACTCCCTTTATTTCTACGGAGTGAAAAAAGACGACAACAAAGACAAGTAAGTGAACTTACAATTTGACGTACATATCGACGACCCGGTAATTGTCTATGCATTGGACGGAAAAATTACCACAGAGGAAGATTTCGCGGAACTTGAAGCTGAAGTCTTTAAAAACCTTAATCAAAACTATTACCGCATTGTTTTCGATGTGGCAAATCTTACACATACAAACTCGATGGGGATCAGTTTCTTCATGCGAACGCTCACAAAAGCCCGCATCATGAATGGCGAACTCGTTTTGGCTTCCTTGGATGGAAATGTCAAAAAGATATTCGACATCGCGAAGCTCAACGAGGTGTACACCATCTACCCATCGACAGAATTAGCTATCAAACACTTTAAGTAAAACCAATGAAAGTAGACGTATTACTCGGTTTACAATGGGGCGACGAAGGAAAAGGAAAAATCGTCGACGTACTTACTCCAAACTACGACATTATTGCTCGTTTTCAAGGTGGTCCGAATGCTGGACATACACTCGAATTCGAAGGCATCAAGCATGTTTTGCATACCATTCCTTCAGGAATTTTCCGTGAAGGTGTAATGAACTTGGTTGGAAACGGAGTGGTGATCGACCCGGTGATTTTCCAAGGAGAATTGGATAAGTTGGAGCCATACAACATTGATTATAAATCACGTTTAATCATTTCGAAAAAGGCCCACTTAATTCTTCCTACGCACCGTATTTTGGACGCAGCCTCTGAAGCGGCGAAAGGAAAAGATAAGATTGGCTCCACTTTGAAAGGAATCGGTCCGACATACATGGACAAAACAGGACGAAATGGTCTCCGCGTGGGAGATATCTTCTCACCTAACTTCATGGATAAGTACAATGCTCTTGTAGAAAAGCACAAGCAGATGTTGCGTCGCTACGAGGACTTCGAATACGATTTAAGTGAATTGGAAGGTCCTTGGTTGGCAGCTATTGACTCGTTGCGTGAATTAACGGCAGTGGATAGCGAACACTACATCAACAACGCCATGAAGGAAGGGAAGAAAATTCTTGCTGAAGGTGCTCAAGGAACCATGCTCGATATCGACTTTGGAACCTATCCTTTCGTAACATCTTCCAACACAGTTACGGCTGGAACTTGCACAGGGCTTGGTGTGGCTCCTACAAAAATTGGATCGGTGATTGGAATTTTTAAAGCCTACTGTACACGTGTTGGAAGCGGTCCTTTCCCAACTGAATTGCACGACGAGGTGGGAGAGAAAATTCGTAAAGATGGATTTGAATTCGGAGCAACTACAGGACGACCGCGTCGATGTGGATGGATTGATTTGCCCGCTTTGAAATATGCCATCATGATAAACGGCGCAACAGAACTTTCCATGATGAAAGCAGATGTTTTGGACGGTTTTGAGACTATTCGCGTGTGTACACACTACATTATTGATGGTGAGAAATACGATTATTTCCCTTACGACGTTACGGATATGGATGTTCAGCCCGTTTTTGAAGACATCAAAGGTTGGAACTGCGACTTAACAAAGCTCAGCTCTTACGATGATGCTCCGACGGAACTAAAAGACTACGTTCGTTATTTGGAACAAAAATTGGAAGTTCCCGTAACAACTGTATCGGTTGGACCGGACAGAACCCAAACGTTAGCAAATAAAAAAGTGCTCGCTTGATAGCAAAATTATCAATAGTAAGAAGTGCGCTCTTTATTGGCGCACTTTTTTTAATTGCACCCTACTCTACGGCGCAAAACACTATCGAATTGCTTCCAGGTTCGGATGAATTGCGCTACGACAAGAAAACCGGACTGCACACTCTCGTTGGTAATGTCAGCTTCAAATATCAGGGCAACACCATGTTTTGTGACTCAGCGGTTTACCAAAAATCAAAAAAAATGGTTTGGGCGTATGGCAATGTCCACATCAATAAAAAAGACACGCTGAATCTTTACTGCGACTCATTGCGCTACGACGGTCAGGAAAAAATGGCCAAACTCAAAGGAAACGTTCGAGTCCGGGATCAAGAATACAAATTAACCACCAACGAATTGGACTACGACGCTGAGAAAGGTCAAGCATCCTACTACTCCGGTGGACGCGTGGAAGGTTCCAAAACACGAGAAGTACTCACAAGTCGAGTTGGATATTATTATCCAGAATCAAAGAATTTTGCCTTCAGCAACAACGTAGTTTACAAGGGGAATGACATGCGCATGACCACAGATACTCTTCAGTACATGGCATACAGCCAAAAGGCTTATTTCTATGGACCAACAAACATTGAAGCGAAAGATGCCAAAATGTACTGCGAATCGGGATGGTACCAAACCAGTACAGAGGAAGGAAGATTAAGCGGAAACGCGTGGATCAGCAGAGACTCCACGTATATTTCAGGCGACACCCTACTCTATTTGCCCAAAACAGGCACGTATGAAGGCATTGGTCGCGTTTACTACATGGATTCCACCGAAAACTTGGCTTTTACCGGAAACTACGCCTTTGCTTCCGACAGTCTGCATTATACTTTATTAACTGGCGATGCCATCGCTACAAAAATGATGGAGAACGATACATTGCACATTCATGCAGATACATTGTACAATTACAAGGACGACTCCACAAACATCCTCAAAGCCTATTATGGTGCCGCCACTTTCTCGACTAAATTTCAATCCGTTTCAGACAGCTTGGTTTACGACAAATCGAAACAACGAATAGAATTGTTCCAAGAACCCATAGTTTGGGCGAAAGACTCGGAGCTAAAAGGACGCTTCATGGAAATGATTGTGCGCGATAGCATCATCGACTCAGTACTCATTTATGATAAGGGAACCATTCTGATGGAGGTCGAACCGGATAAATATTACAATCAAATCCATGGAAATGACATCAAGGCGAGTTTCAAGGACAATGAGTTGCATCGAGCATACGTTTACGGAAACGCCATGACCATAGCCTACCCAGAAGAGGAAGAAAAAACAGACTCCACCTTAGTGAAGCATAGAAAGGGAATGAACCGCCTCTACTCGAGTGATATCCGTGTTGACCTCGACAGCGGAGAAATTATTGGAATTGCGTATTTGAAAGATCCCGACGGCGCATTCTATCCGATGCAACAAATTAAAAAAGGCGAACAATTCGTCCCAGGATTTGCTTGGAAGGGAGAGCTACGTCCGATCTCAAAAGAAGACTTGATCAAACCCAAAAACGTAGGACCGATCGTTGAGGAAGAGTCGAATCCTGAAGAGACGTCGGAGAATCAGTAAACCGTTACTTTAATATAAATCGGCATTTCATTATAAAGAACATTCTTATGAAAAGCCTAATTGTACTTCTATTTCTACTGTTTAGCCAACCCCAACTCTATGCCCAAAACGGTCCAGCTCTTTTATTAGATGGACTACCATCTGGTTCGCTTTACACGGATTCATTGGGCAATCTCAGCTTGACAGGAGCTTCTAATTATGAGATTTTGGGTTACTCGATTTATACAAATGATAACGATAGTAATATTCTGCATCTTTCTGGCAAATCTACCGTTATTGGACCTTTATTAAAAACGCTTCCATCCGGCTACACGGTTACAATTCTCGCGAGAGTGGGTTGTCCAACATGCATTTCCATGAAATTAAAGGCCACATATACTATTCCTTAATATTGAAAGACTTCGAACCTGACACTTTTGAATAATGGTTTTTTTTCTTATTTTCTAACATGGACCAAAAGAAAGACAAAGCATTTCAAATGAGTGAAAAAACGTATATGAACACCCTTTCTCAAGGTATTAAGCAATTGGCTGAGCAAGGCTTCACAAACAATTTTGAAGTTACGGAGAATGGTTTCTTAAAGATGGAAGACTCAGATGTTAAAATCGCTCCGGAAGAAACAGTCATTGTCGAAGTAAAGAGGTATGAAGGCAGTTCCAACCCTAGTGATATGTCCGTTCTTTATGGTGTGGTGACAGAAAGCGGGGAGAAAGGAATCCTTATTGATTCGTTTGGCTCGAAAAACTCCGAAAACATCACCACCTTCTTGCAAAAAACCGACAGAGCTGTATAATTTCGTACAAAAATTCTGATTGAATTTCGATTGTAAGTGTTGCCTTTTTCAATTCACGCATTGTGATAGAAAACATGCTTACACATGAAAAGACTTTTCTTAATTGGCGCACTCCTTTTATCCTTCGGTGACACCCTTGCTCAAGCACCAACACTTCTCCTTGACGGTCTTCCTTCTGGCTCTGTCTACACAGATTCACCGGGCGTGCTAACCGTATCTCCGGCATCTGATTACATGGTGTTAAAATTCAGCGTAGCTATACGCACTAAATACAGGAAGAAATTCTACATACCTCCTAATTCTACACAATTAGGTCCATTAATGCGGAAACTACCATCAGGTGCAGAAGTTTCTATTTGGGCCACTATAGGTTGCCAAGGATGCGAAGGAATGCAAATCAGCTCGGTATATTTTATACCATAATATTTCGAGAGACTCAAGTCCGTTCATGAATGCATCAAGTAGTAATTGCAACTTTTGACAAATCACTTCCGTCTATTTGAAACTATTAACAAAACAACTACTACCAATGACCGATAACCTATCGTTTCGTAATCTACTTCTCGCACTGAGTCTAACCTTATCCACAATAGCCTCATCTCAAACGACTTCGTTCTACAAAAATATTTTTGGCGCTTATGGCAACCTAAATTTCCAAGATGCTCCCTTGATCAACGGTATGTTCGAGTTGGATAACAACGAATATTTCGTAACGAGCGCTCACAATCCAGCAGCGGACTATTATCTCTGTGCCAAATTAGATTCAAACTTCAACATAATTTGGGTTAATTCTTACAACGATATCGGCAGTGGACCTACAGAAATGTTTAGTCACGCGGCACAACTTACCGATGGTTCTATCATTGCTACCGGAATATCAGAGGACAAACGAACCTTCACGAAGTTCGATCCGAACGGTGCTGTTGAGTTCACAAAGTTCTACTATGGTACGGGACCAAATGACTCTTACTCTGCGGATGCTGTTTGTACTTCTGCCGAGGATGACACTTCCTATGTCACCATGTTTGCTCAATGCTCGGTGCAGTTTGGCTTGTTTAAATTCGACAAAGATGGAGAAATAATTTGGGGACATGAATTCAATATTAACGGTCCATTCCTCGGCTCTATTTACGATTTATCCTTAGCCTTGAACGATGGTTACATTACACGAGGAAATTATGATGGTGCAACCGTAACACGTGGACTTATTATGGTAGCTAACAATGATGGGACCATGAAGGTATGCAAGGAATATGAGTCTTCTGATCCCACTGTCGACTTTGTTACTCCTTCGAAAGTGTACACCTCCCACATGGATGATAGTTACTACATTCCTATCAACTATGTCTCCAATAACTATTATGAAAGTGGTAGAATGATGCGACTGGATAGCAACTTGAATATCATCAATGCTTGGCATTTCACGCATTCAACGCCGGGAACGAACATGCGTTTAAGAAATATTGCGAATACCACAGATGGTCATTTGATTATAAACGGAGAAATATACAACCCAAATAACTACCCAACTTATCAGTTTTTTGTGATGCGATTTGACCCAAACGCAACATCGAACAACATCATTTGGGCCAAGGAGTTCAAAGCGATTTCTAGTGATCAGTATTGGCATTCTACTTATGCGGTAAAAGGATTGAAAGTAAATCCTTATAACAATCAAATCATCATGCCCATGTCTGCACACCGAGATGGAAGTTCCGTATTGAGCATGGATGAAAACGCCTCTGACATGTGTAATATGCTAGATATTAACGTAACCGCTACCGAAATTCAAGATTTATCGGCACTTACTGGTCAATTAACCTACATGAACGAACCTACATCGTCGGGTGATTTGATATTGTCACCGCGAGATGCTGGGCATTCGGATACCACATTATGCGGTGTTGACCCAAGTATTCACCTAGGCGTGGATACCGAAACTGAAATCATAAAAATCCTTGCGGATGTCAACCAAACCGGACTTCAGAATCTCACTAATGAACCCCTTGAGTTAACTATAATCACAATGCAAGGTCAAACAATAGCAAGGTATTCGCTGCAACCATTCGAGAAACAAGCATTACTAGAATTGCCATCAGGAGTATATATTTATCGAGCAAAGCAAGGATATAAATATCAAGACGGCAAAATTCAAGTCTATTAAGACCAAGCAATTAGTGCTGAACCACCAATCGTTTGCTCACCAATCCGTTATCGGATGAAATACGCACTGTGTACATTCCATTTGCCAAATCTGAAGTATTCAAGGCATGCGTTGTACGTCCAGCTGGTACATCATTTAAAGTTTCCGTCGAAATAATTTGTCCCTGTGCATTGATCAACTCCAAGGTAACATCCTGCATCTCGGTAGATTGAATGGCTAGCGTTGTATGGGTTGATGAAGGATTTGGGTAGAGTTCTGCAGACGCAATGCTTGGGATATTTTCATTCAATCCTGCGGTGCCCGGTAAAGCATACGTTGCTTGATACACCTCTTTTGTATCAGTATCCTGCACCCAAATGGCTACGCCTAAGTCGGAGAATTCCTCCACACTGTGCTCAACCGCATTATTGATTGGATTTGAAGCATCTGCCGGAAGTCGATAATTCCCAGGAAAAGTATGCGTACCTGACCATTGATATGCTTCTCCGGCAACCATCCCCGGAAGTGCCTCACCCGAAAGATTGCCGCCTACAAAACTTTTAAATACATGCTGAAAGGATGTCTCTCCATTAGTACCAACATTTCCTGTTGTCTCGTACTCAAAAATGGCCATGAACAATCGAACCGAGGAACCATTGGGAATATTGACTAAGGCATCCATATCTACGGTAATGTCCACCGTTTGGGCAACTGCATCTACCGAATAAACACCTGAAATTGTCGCCTTTGGTGCATTTTGTAATGCCGTTGCAACATCTGTATTAGTTAAAGCATTCGTATTCATTTTTGTCTGTCCATCTAAAATCACAGCAGGTACGGGAACAGCCGGAAATCCATTGATAGTGTCCGCGTACAAAGCAAAAGCACGATTTAATGCATCAGGAACAAAGTAAGAATCGCCATCTCCGGGAAAAGACATTTGATACTTCAATAGAACGGTATTACTCTCATTCTGCCCTGAACTCAGTATGTTTTCAAGATTTTGATTGGCCGATAAACAACCCGGTGAAGTGGAGGATGTCAACGCTTCCACTAGTGTAACACGGTTTTGAGCTTGAGTGGTAAATACGGCTAAAAAAGAACATAGAATAAAGTAAAATCCTTTCATCATGATGTAATAGTTTTCAAAGTTGCCCACGAAAGGTACGTACCAAAAGAAACTTTACATAGTCGTTTTACTGGTGGTTGATTGAACGGTAAGGCTTACCTATTCATTTGTTAAAAGTTTGGACAAAAAAAAAACCGCCGATCATCGATTTAAGTCGCGATGCAGCGGTTTAACAAAGTATGTTCGTTTATTTAGTGCTGAACAACCAATCGTTTGCTCACCAATCCGTTTTCGGATGAAATACGCACCGTATACATTCCGTTCGCAAGATTAGCTGTGTTCATTTCGTGCGTTGTACGTCCGGCTGGCACATTATTTAAAGTTTCCGTTGAAATTATTTGTCCCTGTGCATTGATCAACTCCAAGGTTACATCCTGCATCTCGATAGATTGAATGGCTACCGTTGTATTTGTTGATGAAGGATTTGGATACAATTTCGCAGAGGCGATTGCATTGGCATTTTCTTCCAAACCAACAACGCCCGGCACAGCATAAGCCGCTTGGTATACAGTTCGGTCCAATAGTGTTTGTACCCAAATAGCTACACCCAAATCAGAGAATTCTTCGACACTGTGTTCTGTAGCATGATCAATTGGATCTTGTGCACTTGCAGGCAAACGGTAATTCCCTTCGAATGTGTAGGACCCCGTCCAGTTGTACGTTTCTCCCGCCATCATTGGCGACATCACAACGCCGCCCACACCATTAATCATCTTTTTCATAACGTGCTCAAACTGCGTTTCACCGTTCGACTCAACATTATTTGATGTTTGATACTCAAAGATCGCCATGTACAAACGAACTCCGGGAGGTGTATTTTCCAACATTTCTACATCCACATCCAAAGAAACGGTCTGCGTTGCTTCGTCAATTTGATAGATTCCTGAAATTAATGCTTTTGGTGCAACTGCATGTACTGCATCCAAGTCACCTTGCGATAAGTTGTTCGGATTTAAACTCGTCTGCCCATCCAAGTATGAAGAAGGCACCTGATACTCCATATCCGTCTGCTCGATCTCCGCCTTCAACGGTGTAGTATGGATCACCATTTCCGGGCCAATCCAATTGATACTTAATCGAAACCGTATTGTTATCGTTTTGTCCATTACCCAAAACCGATTCTAATTGTTGATTCCCTGGGTTACAAGGAGGACAAGTTGAAGAAGTAAAAGTTTCCACCACGGAAACACGATTTTGCGCCTGAAGCGCTAGCGGTAATGTCAATAATCCTAAGAGAAGGTAGCTTTTTTTCATAGTCTGTTTGTAAAGATTTCCATTCTAAAAATAATTAATTCACTGATTGTGAGAAAATTTAAATACCCGTTTTCGTTGAAAAGCTAAATAATTGTTAACCCTGACAACCTTTTTATACGGTATGTGTCTTTACAGTAGAGATTACTTCACGCATGAAATTCCATATTCCCGAACCTTGTCATGAAAACTGGAACGAAATGACTCCTACCGAAAAGGGAGCATTTTGTAAAAAATGTGCCATAGAGGTGACAGATTTTACCAAAATGAATCCCTTCGAAATACGGAAAGTTCTCACTGAAAAACTAAACAAGAAGGAGCGTAGCTGCGGACATATCTCTCATAGACAACTCAGCGAAGTTAACGATATAGGTTTTTATTGGAAAAGCGAAAAACAACGTTTTCAATCTGTTTGGATGGTTTCTTTGCTTGCTGTTTTTGGATTAACACTCTTCAGTTGTCAAAATACACTTACCAAGGAAGTGGTCTCTAAAATGGAAGAAGAGGCTACGAATATGTTAAATAAAGATGCCGAAAAGGATGAGCTACGCGTATCGAGAGATTCAACTGAACACACCACATCCATCGACACGTTATCTGTGAATATTGGCAATGAACTTCCTCATTTAAATGGTTTAATAACTTGGGACGAATATCCAAAAAAACCGATTGACTGTGATGATGACAAGGAGTTTGTGTGGATCTTAGGAGATATTGGAGTTACCTTTGGTAATGTTTGCGTCCCCGAGGCAGAAAAACCTGACTTTCCGCCTTACACAGCGCAACCTACACAAAACTCTCCCACAGGCGAACAAATCATGCCATGGCCTCAAAGAAACAATGTTGGCAAGCGCTCAGATTTGGTATACGATACAGAAACAACCGATTTTATCGCCTACATCTCACCTGCTCCAGTTAGGTTAGAAAGTCGCTTGATCATTGAAGCTTACGGTAACTATCAGATTCATCTGCACTTAGAAGACGTAAAAACTCACAGCATATACAGCGATAAAAATGTAGATCTCACTGAAGGAGTGCACTCTTTCTCGTTGAACCTCGACAAACTTCCCAAAGGCAATTATCAGTTGGAATTAAACTCATGGCGCACCCAGCAGTCGATCCAATTTAAATGGAAAGGAGCGAAGTCACTATCTACCTGATACAAATACCTAAAGTATCCGCACAAATACCTGAATTTGAAGCAACTTGGCACTGTTTCTGACTTTTGTTGTATTATTAGCTTGCCTTAAGGCATAACCGTTATTCACTGATATGGACTTTTCTATTCTTACCTGGGCGCTTATAGGCGCAGCAATTGGTGCCGTAGTGGCATTGATCTTACAACAACGAAAAAAGAACGCTGATAACGCGGCATCAACTACAGACTCAGATGCCTACGTAGAAACGGCTCCGCCAACTGATTCGGCTCCAACAAATCCGTCGGAAGTCAGTAACGTTTATACCGTCAATATGTACAAGGAGTACCAAACTACGGGTACGGGAGTTGGCGTGGCATTCTCAGGCGGTGGCTCTCGCTCGCTGTCGTGTACTCTAGGACAATTACGCGGATTGAAGCATCTAGGCAAATTAGAAGAGGTAGCGGCGATTTCGGCTGTATCAGGAGGTTCATGGGCATCTTCATTATACACCTATCTTCCAAATCACATTGATGATGACAACTTTCTTGGTGCTCCCGTTGGAGATCCGGGAGAATTGACCTTGGATTACCATGGTGAGGTTGCAACGGCGTTGGATCGATTCTCGCCGCACAACATGGGGCAGGCTGCTGTAAACCTTGGTGTAATTGAAATGGCAACAAGAGCCGTAGAACTGTATTTAGAAGGTGTTCCGGCAGACGATCTTTGGGTACGAGTGATTGGTGAATATGTTTTCGCACCGTTTGATTTATTCAACACAACGCGACCGAAGTATTTTACAGAATCACTAGATTGGTTCAATACGAAAATCCAGCCGAATAACACGGAACTGACAATCAACGATTTTTATGTACCGAAACAAGGTCGACCTGAGTTAATTGTCAACTTCAATATTGCTCCCGAAGAAGGATCGGACCAATTGTTCCCAATGGAGAGCACGCAAAAAATGGCAGGAATTCTACCTTCTTTTCCAAAATCCAACTTGAATGTTACGGATTTGGGAGGCGGATACATCGATCCTTTTGGATTTGGTTCCAAAAATCAATCAACTCCTTCAGGAAATACTATACGGGTGGTAAAACCGGAAAATCGTTTTTCCGTTCACACAGCTTCAGGGTTGAGTAGCGCGGCATTTGCGGAGACACTGCTTCAAGCTACGAAATGGCCGTCTGAAGTTCAAAGTATTGTTCCCAAAAAGTACTATTGGCCGGTTATGAATCCTGCACAACCGTCGCAGCAATATGAGTTTGCAGATGGCGGAAATTTAGAAGATACCGCTATTACTGCTTTACTTCGACGTAAATTTGGTTCCATCATTGCTTTTGTGAACGGATCCACTCCCATCTCTTGGGATGATAAAAACGAAGAGGTGGTGGTGAGCGAGCAAATTGCCGTTTTATTCGGCTATCAACCCAAAACGAAAACGGGGATTTTGGATGAAGATTACCTTCCTTGGGAGCGTTTCCCGGAAAACTATAAACCGGGCGATCCATTACAAAAAAGCTCTTACGCGACATTTGCTTACGACCGTGTTTTTGATCCAAATCTCTTTCTAGAATTCACACAAAACCTTTACGACATTTACATACAAGGTGGAACAACCATGTGGAAAATGGAAAATGTAAAAGTTATGGACCAACCACATTTAGGAGTTGAGGCATACACACTCGGTAAAATCCTGTGGGTTGTTAACACAGATGTGAAAGACTTTACAGATAAATTGGAGGGATTAATTCAAGATGATATTGCCCTCGGTGATGCCGGACAGTTCGCTCATTTTCCTTACTATGAAACGATTGGTCAGTTACACTTATCAAAACGACAAGTCAACTTGTTAGCGCACCTTTCGTGTTGGAACATTATCTCGCAAAACGTTGCTGGAAATCAAGGAGGAGTGAACAATCAACAGATGTTCTTAAGCATGTTTGATTAATCTTCACTTTGTCGAACAACGCGTTGTACGCCTTCTACTTGCTCAAACTTGTGCATGAGTGACTTCAGGTGCTCGGTATCGTAAACCAACACTTTTATCGACCCCTTAAAAACGCCGTCCGTTGTCTCAAATGAAATGGACTTCATGTTCACGTTGTGCTGATTGGAAATGATCTCAGTGATTCTATTCACCAATCCAATTCGGTCGATTCCATACACCGTAATGGAAGCCAAACTTTCTTTGAGCTTTGAACTTTCCCAGCGCGCTTTAATACAACGATACGCCATTTTCGACATCAAGTGTTCCGCATTTGGACAACTGTAACGGTGTACTTTAATTCCATCGTTAATTGTGATGAAACCGAACACATCATCTCCAGGGATTGGATTACAACAAGACGCCATCTGATACTCAATATCCTTAAAATTTTCGCCGATGATAATCGTATCCGATTTATCCACCTTCGCCATAGGAGAAATGTGGTACTTACTTTTCTTACGAACAGAGCTTTTCTTCTCCAACTGGAGTAATCCCGCTTTGTTTTCCAGCTCACGGATTTTCGTCAAGTCGATTTTTCCTTTTGCGATTTGGAAATACAGTTCTGTCGCACTTGGTATCTTATACAGCTTCTCTAAAACCGTAATGTTCTCGGAAGCAAAACGAAGGTTGTATTGTTTAAGTTTTCGGGTAAGAATTTCTCGTCCATCAGCTGCAATTCGCTTTCGCTCTTCATTTAACGAAGACTTAATTTTCTGACGGGCACGAGCTGTTGCCACCATTCGTAGCCATTCCTCGTTCGGCTTTTGCTTCGAGGAAGTAATAATTTCTACCTGATCACCGCTCTGCAATTGATAACTCAAGGGCACCAAACGGGTGTTCACTTTCGCACCGATGCATTTATCTCCGATGTCCGTATGAATGTCGTAAGCAAAGTCCAAAATAGTAGAACCCGTAGGAAGAACGCGTAAATCCCCTTTAGGTGTAAAGATGTAAATCTCCTCAGCGAATAAGTTCAGTTTGAATTCGTCGATGAAATCCATGGCGTTGACATCCGGACTCTCCAACAAATCACGAATTTCGGCGATCCAACGATCAAATTTACTCTCATCCGTCTTCGATTCCTTGTAGCGATAATGCGCTGCCAAGCCTTTTTCGGCGATTTCGTCCATGCGCTCGCTTCGAATCTGCACTTCCACCCACTTTCCAGTAGGAGACATTACCGTTGTATGCAAAGATTCATAACCGTTCGCCCGTGGTGTTGAAATCCAGTCACGCAAACGATCAGGACTGGGCTGATAGAAATCTGTTACAATTGAGTACACGCGCCAACAATCAGGCTTTTCCTGTACTTCAGGTGTATCCAATATAATTCGAATAGCGAAGATGTCGTACACTTCCTCAAATGGAACACCTTTCGTTCGAATCTTTCTGTAAATCGAAGAAATAGATTTCGTTCTTACTTTGATTTTGTAACGATAGCCCTCACGCGTCAACGCCTCTCGAATAGGGTTTGTAAATCTTCGGATGAAGCGATTTCGAGCATCTTTTGTGGACTTGAGTTTGTTCTGTATGTCTTGATAAACTTCAGGATCGGTGTAACTCAAAGCCAAATCTTCCAATTCGCTTTTCACCGAATACAAGCCCAGTCTATGCGCAAGTGGCGCATAAAGAAACGTTGTCTCCGAGGCAATTTTTACTTGCTTGTCATGGCGCATTGAATCAAGCGTGCGCATGTTATGCAAGCGATCGGCCAATTTGATCAGAACCACACGAATGTCGTCCGAAATGGTTAAAACCATCTTACGGAAGTTTTCCGCTTGTACTGATGCATTCTCGTCAAAAACCTCCGGAATTTTGGTCAAACCGTCAATAATGAGACGCTCTTTGTGTCCAAATAAGTCCTCAATATCTTCCAGTGTGATATGCGTATCTTCCACCGTATCGTGCAACAATGCGCAAACGACAGCAGTAGCGCCCAACCCCATTTCATCAATACAGATGCGTGCCACGGCAATTGGGTGAAAAATATACGGTTCTCCTGATTTACGACGCATGTCTTTATGCGCTTCCACGGCAACGTCAAACGCTTTACGGATAAGACGCGTATCTTCCTTGCTTCGATTTTTTAAGGCACGAAGCAAACCGCGAAAGGCATTTAAAATATCCTTACGCTCTTTCTCAAGGTCGATGTTGAGTTCTTCTTGCATTTACTTTGCCGGTAGCAATTTCGCCGTAACCTCCCCAAAACCAATACGAACACCGTTCTTTTCGCTGTAACCGCGCATGGTGACAGTGTCGTTATCTAAAATAAACTTACGCTCTGTTCCATCAGGCATAGCGACTGGCTTTGTGCCTTTCCAGGAAATCTCCAACATGGAACCGAATTGTCCTTCTTCCGGACCTGAAATAGTTCCAGACGCCATCATATCACCATTTTTGATGTTACAACCATTAACGGTATGGTGCGCCAATTGCTGGTTCATGTTCCAGTACATGAATTTGTAGTTGGAATTTCCTACGACTTTCTCTTCGCTGTTTTCCGGCGTTATGGCCACCTCTAAGTTGATGTCAATGTGCTTGTCTCCTGAATACTCAAGGTATGGCAGTACTTTCGGATCTTGCACTGGTCCCGCCACTCGGAACGGTTCCAAAGCATCCAAAGTGACAATCCAAGGAGAAACGTGAGATGCAAAGTTCTTCGCGAGGAAAGGCCCTAATGGAACATATTCCCATTTCTGAATGTCGCGCGCCGACCAATCATTAAACAAACACATTCCAAAAATGTAATCGTCTGCCTCTTCTGTTGTGATTGAGTCTCCCAACGGTTTTCCTTCATAGGTCACAAAGCCCATTTCCAGTTCGAAATCAAACAGTTTACACGGACCGAAAACTGGTGGTTCATCTTCACTTGGTTTCTGCTGTCCTTTTGGACGATGCACAGGCGTTCCTGACACCACAATGGATGAAGCTCTACCATGATACCCTACCGGAATATGCTTCCAGTTTGGCAGCAAAGCGTTGTTAGGATCGCGGAACATACACCCTACGTTGAAGGCATGTTGTTCGCTTGAGTAAAAGTCGGTGTAATCGCCCACCTTCACCGGCATCAATAATTCAACATCATCCACGTCGATCAGAACTTGTTGAACATGGTGTTCGTTTTTTGCTAGATCGTTGTATCCTTCGCTAAACAGCTTTGACAATCGGTTGCGTAATGCCCGTGTACCCTGCTTTCCTTTTTCCATCATTGGGTTCAGCGCATCTGTTTCGAAATCACTGCGATCAAAAGGAAGATTATCCAAGTATCCGAGAACAAAAAGTGCCAAAAGATCAATGGCCTTATCGCCAATTCTTGAAGCAACTCGTGTTCCCTCAGACGTTTTGATCACTCCAAAGGGAATATTTTGAATAGGAAAGTCAGAATTTTCAGGGATTTCAATCCATGATTTTAAGTTCGGATCATTCGCTGCGATTGTCATAATATATGTTTGGTTTGAGTTCTATTTTAAAATTAAACATTAAAGCGGAAATGCATAATGTCTCCATCAGAAACCACGTACTCCTTCCCCTCTACTCTGAATTTACCAGCCTCTTTCACAGCTGCCTCGCTTCCTAAGTTCACAAAGTCGTCGTAGGTCATTACCTCAGCTCGGATAAATCCTTTCTCGAAATCCGTATGAATTACGCCGGCCGCCTGAGGAGCGGTCATGCCTTTTTTGATGGTCCATGCGCGTACCTCCTTCTCACCTGCTGTGAAGTACGTATCCAAATTCAATAATTTATACGCCGAGCGAATCAAACGATTTACGCCTGGTTCTTCCAATTCCAATTCATCAAGGAACATTTGACGTTCTTCGTAAGTCTCCAACTCCATAATGTCGGATTCGATGGCCGCACCAATCACAAGTACCTCGGCATCTTCATCTTTCACCGCTTCTTTCACTGCGTCTACATGCGCATTTCCTGATTTTACCGAAGCTTCTTCGACATTACACAAGTACATCACTGGCTTTGATGTAATCAATTGAAACGACTTCATGATCGGAGCTTCCTTGTCGTCAACTGTCAATGTTCGAGCTGATTCACCCTCCTCCAAAATGGCTTTGATACGATTCGCCAAATCGTGTTCTTTGATCGCATCCTTGTCTCCTGACTTGATCACGCGACTCAACGACTGAATTCGTTTCTCAATGGTTTCTAGGTCTTTCAACTGGAGCTCGGTATCAATGATTTCCTTGTCACGCACTGGATCAACGGATCCATCTACGTGTACCACATTTCCGTCATCGAAACAACGAAGCACGTGAATAATGGCATCGGTTTCGCGGATATTGGCCAAGAATTGATTCCCAAGTCCTTCACCTTTTGACGCGCCCTTAACCAAACCGGCAATATCCACAATTTCCATGGTCGTTGGTACCACTTTTTCAGGGGAAACCAAAGACTCCAATTTTGCCAGTCGCTCATCAGGAACAGAAATGGTTCCAATGTTAGGTTCTATCGTACAAAACGGATAGTTCGCCGACTGCGCTTTCGCGTTCGACAAGCAGTTAAATAAGGTTGATTTTCCAACGTTCGGAAGCCCAACGATTCCACATTTCAGAGACATGTAATTCGAATTTTCAGCAAAGATAACGGAAAGATGGAATTTTGAAGTGCGGAGAGCCTAGATAAAAGACCGCTGCGCTCAAAGATGAAAGACTATTTGCCTTTGAAAGATAATGCTCGTCCAATGGGTACACGTCTTTTGTCTCAGTTCTTTTCATCTTTTATCTGTAGAATTTACGCTCAACTGGTCGATTTTGGATAATTTCGGCATTGAAAAGAACGCACATGAAAGAAGAAATGCGCCAAATAATTGAATCGGAGATTGAGGCGATTCGCAATATTCCACTCGACGGAAGCATTGAATCCGCTGTGGAGTGTATTCTCCAACAGGTTCACCAAGAAGGAGGAAAAGTGGTCATCAGCGGAATGGGTAAGGCCGGTCAAATTGGTATTAACATTGCCACAACGCTGTCTTCGACAGGAACACCATCTGTTTTCTTGCATCCAAGTGAGGCGCAACACGGAGATTTGGGAATGCTTCAGAAAGATGATGTTCTATTTCTTATCTCCAACTCGGGTAAAACGAATGAGATTTTGGATCTCGTCCATCTTTCACAGCGACTATACGAAGGAATGCCAATTATCGGTTTAACGGGAAACCCTGACGGTGAATTGAGCGAGTACTGCGATATCACCATTTGTACCGGATCACCGAAAGAAGTATGTCCGTTGGGACTTACTCCCACTACCTCCACTACCGTAATGACCGTGGTTGGAGATCTTATCGTAGTTCAAACGATGAAAGCCATCGGATTTACCAAAGAGGCTTACGCCAAACGTCACCATAGCGGCTACCTTGGAAAAAAAGCAAAGAATGAAGTATCAGAATAAATTGACATTAATCGCTGGACCATGTGCCATCGAAGACGATGAAATGCCCTTCATCATTGGGCGTGAGGTGAAAGCCATCTGCGACCGATTAGGCATTGATTACATTTTCAAAGGAAGCTACCGCAAGGCCAACCGCTCTCGCCTCGACTCTTTTACTGGTATTGGAGATGAGTTGGCGCTGGGAATACTTCAAAGCGTAGGAAAGGAACTCGGCGTTGAGACAATTACCGATGTACACGAAAGCCATGAGCCTGAAAAAGTGGCCAAATATGTAGACAATCTTCAAATTCCTGCCTTCCTCTGCCGACAAACTGAATTGCTACTAGCAGCCGGTAAAACAGATTGCGGTGTGAACATTAAAAAGGGACAATTCCTATCACCGGAAGCTATGATGTTTCCGCTAGAAAAAGTGAGGTCAACTGGAAATGATAAAGTTTGGCTGTGCGAACGTGGTACAACATTTGGCTACTCAGATTTGATCGTTGATGCTACTTCGATATCTCGTATGAAGGAGTTGAATGCACCGGTAATTATGGATTGTACACACGCTGTTCAGAAACCGAACAAAACGGAAGGCGTAACAGGTGGTGACCCAAAACTTATTGAAACGATTACATTATCGGCTATAGCTACAGGAGCAGATGGACTTTTTATGGAAGTACATCCTGACCCGAAAACGGCAAAAAGCGATCCACACACGATGTTACAGTTGGATAAATTGGAAGGGATTTTGGAGAAGTGCGTTGCGATTCGACAGGCGCTCTCTAAACAATAGAAAATACGAAATTCATCGATTAAATCCTATTAATTTAACAAGTTCTTGTTCGCCATTTCGCGAACAAGGTATTTAGCGAATTCGAGAATTTCACGATTTGCTTTACAACTGTCTGTCGTCATCTGAAATTACAGAAGCCTGATTCCATCAACGTCGCTACCCTATTTCTCTCACTTTCACACCCAACTTCCGCTCAGCTTTCATTATTTTAGCTTCCTCAAAAGCAATCTTATGCGTTCTCTCATTTTTATCTCACTCCTTTTAACCTCAGCTAAATCTGTTCAAGCACAAAACGATTCCCTCTTCATAAGACAAGCGTATGACGCTGCACTTTCTAATGGTCATGCATACGAAAACCTACGAAGCTTGTGTAAAGATATCGGAGCGAGAATCACCGGGTCCGCTGAAGCAGCTATGGCTGTCGAATGGTCAGAGGCAAAAATGAAATCGTATGGATTTGACAAGGTGTACAAGCAAGAAATCACCGTGCCGCATTGGGAACGCGGGACAAAAGAGGCCGGTTGGGTACGAAAAAAAAATGGTGAACTGATAAAAGTCAATCTTTTGGCACTTGGCGGTTCCATTGGAACTGATGGAATTATGGAAGGAGAATTGATCACTTTCCCGTCATTGTCTGCCCTGCAAGAAGCCTCAGAGAAGGAAGTTTCAGGCAAGATTGTATTTATCAATCAACCAATGGACGAAAAGCAAATAAGTACGTTTCGTGCCTATGGAGGATGTTATCCTATTCGTGGTAATGGCGCTGTTGAAGGAGCGCGACTTGGAGCGAAGGCTGTGATCATTCGTTCACTAGGAATGCCCGTCGACCCTCATCCGCACACCGGATCCATGCACTACAACGATAGCATAGAGAAAATTCCTGCAGCCGCTGTATCTACGCAAGATGCGGAGTTGATTCAAGCCCTAGTGGATGCAAAAGAATCGTTGGAATTTGTCATGGAGATGGACTGCCAAAGTTTTCCCGATGTGACATCGTACAACGTAATTGCCGAAATTAAAGGATCGGAAAAGCCGGATGAAATCATCACTTTCGGCGGACACCTAGACTCATGGGATACTGGAGAAGGCGCACACGATGATGGCGCTGGCGTTATTCATTGCTTGGAAGCGCTTCGAATTTTAAAAGAGTTGAATTATCAACCCAAACACACGCTTCGCCTGGTATTCTTCATGAACGAGGAAAATGGAAACTTTGGAGGGAAATCGTATGCAAAAATTGTAAAGGAAAAAGGTGAAAAACACGTGGCAGCTTTGGAGAGCGACCGGGGTGGATTTGCCCCTCGCGGATTTACCTGCAACGGAAATGAAGAGCATTTGAAAATGCTCGCGTCTTTCGAATCCTACTTTGCGAACTACGACTTACACGTTTTCGATCCGGGGTATGGTGGTGTTGACATTGGCCCTTTGAAAAACGAATACGAAGACATCCCTCTATTCGGTTTCGTGCCAGACTCACAACGGTACTTTGATTTTCATCATGCACCAAGCGATGTTTTTGAAAACGTAAACAAACGCGAGTTAGAACTTGGATGTGCGGCTATCGCATCGTTTTTGTACCTCTTGGATAAGAATCTATAGAATCAGCGCACCACGATTTTACGATGCACCACATCGTTCTGAATGTACATTTTCAATAAGTAGACTCCCGGACTCTTCGGCGTGGCAATTCTAATCTCACCACTCGACTCATACAGTTGTCCTACATTTGAAATTGTGCCGCTCACTGAAATCCACTCCGCCTTTTGCAGTCCCAAGGAAGCATCCAAAAGAACAAACTCTTCCGCTGGATTTGGATACACCGTCAAATTGGTATTGTTTTCACTTAATGAAGCACTTTGATCGAGCGTCTTGAGTGCATTGATCCTGCCTGCTCCAAGCATTCCTTCGTATCCTGGATTCAACAAATCTATAGGGTCACAACCCGCTTCAAGTAACATTTCAACTTCTGCCGGAGTACGACTTGGGTCCTGAGACAATACCAATCCTGCCAATCCAGCAACCATCGGGCAAGCCATAGAAGTTCCACTCTTCGAACCGTATTCATCTCCGGCACCTGAAAGCGTGCTGTAAATATCCAGTCCGGGGGCCATGACATCAATGCTAGAGCCATAATTCGAAAACCAAGTAATCATATCCGATTGATTCGTAGCACCAACGCTAATAACGTTTTGATACGCTGCTGGATAATGCGGTGCGTCTGTTGCACTATTTCCAGCCGCAGCAACAAGGGTTATCCCCATTTGACTCGCTGCGGAAATGATACTTTCTCCCGTAAGAGAAGGAAATTCTGATCCAAAAGACATGCTAATAATATCGGCGTCTACCTGCATTGCATAATACACACCATCATAAGCATTCGTTAGGGCGGCACCTTCAGAAGAACTTCCATCAGGAGAGCACTTTACTGGAATGATCAAGGTATTGAACCCAATTGCGGCTACGCCCGTTCCATTGTTGGTAGATGCCGAAGCAATTCCCGCACAATGCGTTCCATGAGTAAATGGTGAAGAAGACCCAGCAGATGTGGGAGGATTTGGATTTCCATCACCGTCTGCAGCGTC
Organism: bacterium; assembly: GCA_024742305.1. Taxonomy (GTDB): domain Bacteria; phylum Bacteroidota; class Bacteroidia; order Flavobacteriales_D; family Crocinitomicaceae; genus UBA4466. The sequence goes on from JANSYQ010000027.1 coordinate 27,314, forward strand.
CCATCCTTGATAATCATCCGTAAACCCATTCAGATCGTCGTCCAATCCATTGTTCGGAACCTCGCCTTGATTTACCCAAATGGCAGATTGCAAATCTTCATGAACGTTACTCACCGCATTATCCACTATTGCGATTTTTATTTGAGCATCACCTGTTGTGATATCCCAAGCATCAAATGCCTGAATTTTGGTAAGCGCCCACTGGGAAGGGTGAACGTCATTTGGAATCATTGTAGTTTTATGCAGCACTTTTTTCTCAGCATACTCAACATCTGCCAAAAGTTCAAGTTCATTAATTAAAGCATCCACTTGGCTCCATTGATTGAAAGTGAATTCAAAAGTTCTATCAAGCTCGTTGTTTACACCTGGGAATGGCATAGCGATGTCCGTAACCGCATACGAGGCAAGAATTCCATTTAACACGAGGTTTGAACTATCGTAATTGGAAAGGTCCAAAGAAGCTCCTTGCACAGTTCTTACGTAGATTTTTCCGTCTACGAAATTCGTATCTATTGTTTGAGCGTTAATGCAAAACACGCTGCAACTGAGTAGTAATGTAAGTATCAATCCCTTCATATCTTTCTTCGTTTGCTGTCTTATTTTATATACGAAATTCAAGCAAAAATGGATTGCAAAAAGTGACATTTTTTCCATTGTCAAAGTTTAATCCCCAGCCAAAACGGGCGTTAAGTGTGAATTAGAAGAAAAAATAAATGAGAAGAAAACAATCGTTTTTGTCACGCCGTATAAAACGATTTAACATGCTGTTTTACATCCTTGTGTTGATAAAAAAGCCCCGTTTTAGCCCCTAACAAAGGAAAATAGCGTACTTTTGTACCGAATTTAGCGGGTTCTGTAAAATTTTAAAAACCCTCTATTGAAAAGCAATTGTATGGCTCAAGACATTTTTGACAAAATCAAGAAGAACAGAGGTCCACTCGGACAATACTCAAAAGGAGTTCACGGATACTTCACTTTCCCGAAGTTGGAAGGAGAGATCGGAAACAAGATGATCTTCCGTGGAAAAGAGTGCCTCGTGTGGTCAGTAAACAACTATCTTGGATTGGCAAACCATCCTGAAGTGCGTGAAGCAGATGCTGCGGCTTCGAAGGAATGGGGATTGGCATATCCTATGGGATCTCGAATGATGACGGGACAAACCAGCGAACACGAAGCATTGGAAGCTGAAATTTCTGATTTCATGGAGAAAGAGGATACTATCCTTTTGAACTTTGGATATCAAGGAATGGTTTCTGCAATTGACAGCGTGGTAGACCGTAACGATGTTATTGTATACGATAGTGAATCTCACGCATGTATCCTAGATGGTATGCGTTTGCACGCCGGGAAACGTTTTGTATTCAAGCACAACGACATGGAAAGCTTTGACAAGCAGATGGAACGTGCTACGAAAAACGTGGAACAAACTGGCGGTGGAATTCTCGTAATTACGGAAGGAGTTTTCGGAATGGCCGGTGATCAAGGTAAATTGAAAGAGATCGTTGAATTCCGTAAATCCGGTAAATACGATTTCCGCTTGTTCGTTGATGATGCACACGGATTTGGAACAGTTGGAAAACGCGGACAAGGCTCTGGAGAAGAGCAAGGTGTACACGATGAAATCGATATCCTTTTCGGAACATTTGCCAAATCAATGGCGTCAATCGGAGCATTCATTTGTGCCGAAGAACACATCATTGAATTCCTTCGTTACAACATGCGTTCGCAAGTATTCGCGAAGTCATTGCCAATGCCATTGGTTGTAGGAGCTCGCAAACGATTGGAATTGTTGCGCGATCAGCCGGAGCACAAAGAAAAATTATGGACAATCGCTAGCGCATTGCAGAAAGGTTTGGTAGACGCTGGATTTGATATCGGTGTAACCAACTCAGCTGTGACTCCAGTATTCTTGAAAGGAAACTTGGCAGAAGCGACGAATCTTACTTTCGACCTTCGTGAGAACTACAATATTTTCTGCTCTATCGTTATTTATCCAGTAGTACCGAAAGATGTGATCATGTTGCGTTTGATTCCAACAGCGTCTCACACGTTGGAGGATGTACAATACACAATTGATACGTTCACGAAGATGAAAACCAAATTGGATGCTGGTGAATACCAGTCGGAAGAAATGGCGACAGTTGAAGTTGATACCAAGAAGTAAACATTAGACACTAGACGCTAGACTTTCAGACACTGGATGATAGACTGAAAGACAAAAGATACAAGAAGCCGGTTCGAAAGGATCGGCTTTTTTGATGGGCGGCAGTTCGCGCATCTCGACTCCGAACTATGAACTTAGCGCAATGAAGTAAGAGTTTGAATCAGCTGGTCAATTTCCGCCGAAGTATTGAAAGCATGCAAACAAATGCGCAGTCGCTCCTTTCCTTCAGGGACTGTTGGGGAAAAAATGGGCTTAACTGCGATTTTCTGTGCTTGGAGTTCTTCCGCGATGGTCTTTGTCTTCTTAACATCACCCAACTCAATAATTTGAATCGGTGATTTAGGATCCGAAATAGTTCTTATCCCCTCTATTCGCTGGCGAAATTCCATCAACAAAGTTTGCAACTGCCGTCTCGCTTTTTCTAGACTAAAATCAGTGGCTACATTGTAGTTTTGCTCAAGGACAGAAACCGGCAAGGAAGTCGAATAAATAAACGAACGGCAAAAATTGACTAAGAACTGCTGTGTATCGGTACTACAAAGAACAACCGCTCCATGCGATCCGTACGCTTTGCCAAAAGTCACCAACCGAAGAAAGACCTTCGCCGTAATTCCCAATTCGTGGCACAAACCCTTGCCTTTGTCTCCAAAAACACCTCCACTGTGTGCTTCATCAACAATCAAATAAGCATCATATCGCTCACACAGCGCTGCAATTTCACGAAGAGGTGCAATATCTCCATCCATGGAATACAGAGATTCTACCGCGACATAAACTGCTCCTTCCGCTTTCTTTAAACGTTCTTCCAAATGATTGACATCATTATGCCGAAACGAGAACGACTTCGCCCAGCTCAAACGAACACCGTCGCGCACACTAGCATGAATCAACTCATCGTAAAGAATCGTATCACCTTTTTGCGGGAGCGTACCGAATATTCCCAAATTGGCATCGTATCCCGAATTGAAATGAAGTGCGGCCTCAGACTCGAAAAAAGATGCGAGTTTTTGCTCGACTACTTTGTACTTTTCAGAGTTTCCGGAAAGCAATCGAGAACCCGTACTTCCTGCAGCTGGAAGATGTGAACTGTTGTTTCGTGCAACTCCCAAATAATCATTCGAGAAGAAGTCAGTAAACCCTTCAAATGAAGAAAGGGAACGTAATGTTCCCTTTTCCTGTCTTTCCGACAATTTCTTATGTAGTTTGGCGTCCAATTAACCTTCTACAGTCACTTTTCTTGGAGCAAAATTTTCGTCCTTTGCTTTTTCACGTGCCTCGGCCAATTCCTTCGCTCTTGCTGCTTCTTTTGCTTTGCGTGCTTCAATGATTGGGTCCGACTCAGAAATCGGTTGCTCTCCATCAGCAAAAGGCGCTTTCATCTCCAACCCTAGAATTTTGAACATTTCTACATCTTCGTTGAATTCAGGGTTTGGCGTAGTAAGCAATTTATCTCCCGCGAAAACAGAACCGGCTCCCGCCATAAAACATAGCGCCTGTGCTTCCATGCTCATTTTGGTGCGACCTGCCGACAAACGTACAATCGACTGAGGGAATGCAATGCGTGTTGTTGCCACCATGCGAATCATTTCCCACTGCTCAATCGGTTTTTGCTCAGCCATCGGAGTTCCTTCCACCGCAACTAAGGCATTGATAGGAATTGACTCTGGCGGATTCTCCATTTGCATGTAACTCAATAGCAGTCCCATTCGGTCCTCCACGGCTTCTCCCATTCCGATAATACCACCGGAACAAACAGAAATCCCTGCCTTACGAGCATTGTCAATAGTATTCAGTCGATCTTCGTACTCTCGTGTGGAAATCACGTCGTCGTAATAATCCGGAGATGTATCAAGGTTGTGATTATATGCGAACAATCCTGCTTTTTTCAAACGAAGCGCTTGGTCTTCATTCATCATCCCGAGGGTGCAACAAACTTCCATGCCCAAATCGTTTACGGACTGTACCATTTCGATCACATTGTCGAAATCACGGTTATCTCTCACCTCACGCCAAGCAGCTCCCATACACAAACGAGACGCTCCGTTGGCTTTAGCATTCTTTGCTTGTTCAACCACTGTTTCTACAGTCATCAATTTATGGGTATCCACATCCGTGTGGTAGCGTGCTGCTTGAGGACAGTAGCCGCAGTCCTCGGGACAACCACCTGTTTTGATACTCAATAACGATGACATCTGAACCTCGCGTGGATTGTGGTATTTACGGTGTACTGTAGCCGCTTCAAAAACCAGTTCCAGTAGCGGTTTATTGTACAGTTCCAATAAGGCTTCTTTGGTAGAATATTGTGGGTTTACTTTCATTTTCCTCGTTTGAAAAACAAATATACAGATTAGAAAAGAAAGACGTAAGTCAAGAATTAGGACTTATGAAGAAGACAGGCTGCATAAGATTTTATCGCCTTACTTTCGCCGAATGAATCTACTTTCTCGTGGGTCGTTGCCTTGATGGAAACAGCATCCTCATCCACTTTAAGAATTTCCGCAATTACCTCCTGCATTTTAGGAATATGCGGATTCATTTTCGGACTTTCCAAAATTATGGTAGAATCAATATTGATAACGGAATATCCTTTCGCTTCGATCAACTTCATGACTTCTTTCAACAAAATCTTACTGTCGATCCCTTTGAATTTGGGGTCCTTGTCTGAAAAGTGATAACCGATGTCCCGAAGATTTGCCGCTCCAAGAAGTGCATCGCAAATAGCATGGAGCAAAACATCTGCATCGGAGTGACCAACGGCACCAATTTCAGATGGAATTTCTATTCCTCCAACAAAAAGTGGGATTCCCGGGGCCAATCGGTGTACATCAACACCGTATCCGATGCGTATATTCACAATTACTCTTGATTGTCTGCATCCCCTTCACCCAACGCCATACGCAGTGTGAAACGAAGTGTGTTCGCCAATGGGTTCAAACGTTGCAAGGCAGCTAGATACGAAATGTCAATTCCAAATTTGTTGTACTTGAATCCAACTCCGAAGTTGAAGTATTGACGTGCTCCTTTGTTTTTGCTTTCGTAGAAGAATCCTCCTCGAACGGCCAACGTGTTGTTGTACCAATACTCTAACCCTGTAGCAATATTAATTTCTGTAAGTTCCTCGCGGAATTTTGACCCCCCAACAACTTGGTAAGTTCCGTCAGCATTTTGAACGTAATCCCCATTTTCATCTTCAACAGGCGTTCCCGGTGCGTCTCCAAAAGATCGTAACATTCCTGCAATCACTCCAACATCATCGGATGGCGTTCCAGCGATCAACACAAAATCTCCACCTACAAAGTCATAAATTGGCGGCGTTGGAACCAATAACTTCTGCAATTCGAGAGAGAAAGTCAAGCTATTGTACTTATCAAACTTCGCGTTAAAAGAGTTACCAATTTTCAAGTTCATTGGAATAAAATCTCGTGTTGCGATACTTGAATACGAAACCTTGTTACCAATGTTATTGATGGTTGCAGCGAATGCATAATCTCCCTTCGTTTTACCGATACGTGCATCAGGATTGAAGTACGTGAATGACAAATCTGCAGCACCTACAATTCCTGGTTTTGTATCAACTCCCGGAATTACAGATCCTCCAGTCAAGTTGGAATAGGCAAACTTTCCGTTCAATCCAACACTCATGGTTTCGTTCAATTTGAAGGCGTATCCTCCAGTAATTTCAAACTCGTTTGGTTTGTCTTCACGCAACACATCCCCTTGAGCACTTGTAAAAGTGATTTCTCCCAATGAGAAGTAACGCAAAGCGCCTCCAACTGCGTGTCGTTTGTTGATATTGTAGTATCCAGCTAAGTAGGAAAGATGGATATCGTTGGTCAATTGACGTAACCAAGGCGTGTACGAAACACTAATCTCTGAACGCTCTTCTGCAAAATTGATCATCGAAGTGTTCCAGTAAATAGACGTAGAGGAAGCACTCAAGGCTGTTCCTGCGTCTCCCATTCCCCCTGCTCTTGAGTCCGGTGTAATGGACATAAAAGGCATGGCAGTTGTAATAGTATTTAACTGTAGATCGTTTTGCGTTGTTCCGCTTCCCTGACCGTCTGGCTGGGCAATCGCAGTTGTAGTTCCCGCTATAAATAGTAGGCTTAGAAATTTCTTAATCATCATTCTTTAAATGTTGAACTTGCAAATATACGTATATAGTTACCCTTTATTGTGACGCCTAGCGCAAAATCACCAATTTTTCCATTTTCTCGGCAATTTCACCATTGGGCGCTCTCACTTTCAAGCGATAAACATAGACTCCTTTTGCAAGTTGGTCCCCAAAATCGTCCAAACCATTCCAGGCAATTCCTTCTGATCGAAAGCCTTGTGTTTGAACTGTTTCATTAATTGTCTTTACTAAATTCCCTGCAACGGTTAATATTTGTATTTGTACATCCAATTGGCTACACACCTGGTTGTGCTCGAAGAAGAACTCTGTATGAGTTGTGAACGGGTTTGGATAGTTTAAAACGTGATCCAAAACGATGTTTTCCTGTTCCTGAACAACGAATTCAATGCTGCGTTCCGATGAGTTATTGTTTACATCCCAAACTTTCAGTGAAAGTGTGTGAGGACCGGGGTCGAGTGCCGAAAAGTTATAACGAATTTGGCCGCTTTGATAGGAATCAAGGTCAGCCGTGTAGAAGTCGTTCAAGACAATTGGATTCCCCGTTTCTCCGTCCAAAACCGCCACGATATCGTGCCCTACTCCATTTCCTACGGTATTTATTCCGTTTTCGTCGAATACATCAGCGATTAGAATAGGCGTTTCGTCTGTAATTCCGCCGCTCACAAAATTCTCGTTGTTTATGTATAAGTCGATAGTTGGACCTTCTTCATCTACTATTCCATTTGGATCCAATCCACCAATTAAGAAACTGGTATCGTAGCCAAAGGCATCCGTACTTCCATTTTCAGCGTAATAGCTAATCTTTCCAAAGTCGATGGCATAATTGATGTCTTTCGGCACAATAAACTCGAATTCAAATGCTCCGTTCACCACAGAAGCCTTTCCGCTGTATACTTTATTTGTTTGCGTTTCAAAAGTAAACGGTGGCGACTCAGCCCCATCGTTTGATAAAGTTGTTTGCTGCCTCGGCTTGTCGTACACCGTTGGATACAAGACCCCGTTAAACCCTGAAATCTGCTGATTATTGAAATCTTCTATGTGTCCTTTAATCGTAACTCGACTCAAAGCTTTAATCGTATCAGTTACTGCCCCCGCTGCTTGTCCATTAATACTATCGGTTACAATAGAGAAATTTGGTAGCGCCAATCGTAAGGCAGGATCACCAATCAATGTAAAGCTTCGCTTGTTGTTTCCACCTACTTGGTTTTTCGTTCTTGTTATAATCTCACCAAACGTCCTTGGACGCAATTGCGCATCTCTTCGGAAGACCTCTTCAATGAACGCCTGACCAATATTTGTGTTCACACTAAAGTAGACAGAACGCGTTGTTGTCATCAATGCAATAGCTCCACCGAACGGATTCAACGATGCCCACTCACCCGCTGATACGCGATCCGGATCATCGAACTTGGTGAACTCACACGTAGCAGAAACCATGAGTGGCATCACATCAATATTTCGCCAATCTTGAATCATTGGAATAGTTACAACGCGCTCCTCTGCCAATCCTACTTCGCCTCCGTGACCAACGTAATTCACAACAAGAGCTCCGCGTTCAATTCGAGAATCAATGGCCTCGTTCACCTCTGGATAGCGTTCCCCACCTGCGGTTACTACTTGGGGATAAGCATCTTGGTAAATCTTAATGCAGTTCATCTCAGGTAGCGTATCACGTACGTATTCGTACTGCGGCTCAACATCAAAATTCAAGAAATAGTTGTTTTCTTCGTCGTCAGCAATGAGTGCGTAGGTCGTTCTCCAATCCCCGAAGGTGGAAGAATAATCATCGTTGCTACAGTTGGTATTCGACGTAGAATAAATTCCTGACCCGTTATTCATGTAGTGTTCGACTTTATCCACTAACTCTTTCGCCATTTGCAAATCAGATACTAGCATTCGACCAACGTGAACATCCACTAAGTCTGAGGCTCCAATTGCTTCATTATCATCCAATATTCCGAAATAATCGTCGGACGGCATCATGGCAATATGATTCTCTGAATTGTTGTCCTGATCAAATTGAAAGGTCAAAACGTAATTATTATTGTTTGGAACACGATTTTTCGGGTCGTACGTCCCGTCGCCAAACAAGCAAAGGTACTTTAGATCAGGTCCCGGTTCTGTGGCGCTTCTGTCGTAGAACATCTTCGCAAAAGTTCGGATAGCTGTTGCATCCGGCATTCCTGAACTGAATTCATTATAAATGTGATCTGTTCGTACTACATGAACCGTCAATCCTTGCGCTCGGTGCAAATTCGCCAATCGTTCAGCCTGCGAAACAAAATTGGAGTGCGTAATGATCAAATAATCAGCTTGTGGCAGTCCATGCAAGTTCTGAGGTGCAACCGGACCTACGGCTGTCGGCTCAAGATAATTTATTCCGTTGGATATTGCGTATGTTCGCAATGAGTCCGCATTGGCTGTGAACGTGTAGGTTCCGCCGTTATTGGTTCCATCTACTAACCAAGGAATATGGCGGTCCGTTACCTCCCAAACATACCCAGTTGAAGGCACATTTTGAATTTGGTACTCCGCCACATTTCCCGTTCCTACAGAATTTAAATCGCGGAACTGCATATCCGAACTGAAGAATACTAATTGGCGGCGCATGTTCAAGGTGATCTTGTCCAAGTACGTCAAAACATCAGGAGAATTTCGTTGAACTTGAATCTGCAAAGGCATAACTGTGGTTGGATTCGGCATATCGAAAGAAACCGTGCTTCTTCCGAAATCAACTCCGGAAGGTAGAGTAGCATCATACAATTGATTACCATTTACAAAATAACGTTGCGCAGTACCTGAGCTACTGTTGGCGCTAGAGGCCATTGAAACCTCGAAATTTGCCGGAGTTGACGCATCAATATTCGGCACACTGAACGAGAAAGTTCTCGTTAAACCCGGACCTTCATCGAACAACTCTCCATACCAACGACTTCCTCCGCCTACAAGGTTCAAGTAGTCCTGCTCGTAAACGCGATAATCAGAATAGGTGGTAACATTGTGCGTTACGGGATCTGGTGAGTTGAATACATTTTCCACTCGAAGCGGAGTTTCCGCTGGATTAATATTGATAAAATAAGTAGACACATCAGAATATACGTGGCGTTCTTGATAGAAGTCGGTGGTTCCATTTGCATACCATCGATGTGGTCCCCAACCATAGAATACAATATAATCTCCAGCATCGAATGAGCCGTCTGACTCTCCAATAATTTGAATGGCATTCTTCGCCAAATCATCGGTTCTCGGAGCTGAATTGAGCTTTGGTAGCAATCCATCGCCGTTTCCGAATACATTTATGTGTTGCGGGTTGATGTTATCCACATCCGCTCCCATGGATGCTAACAATTCACGATCAATTCGGTAGAATCCGTCTTTTGAAATGGATATCTTGTACCATTCCCCACTACCCGGTGCCAACACCGAACTTGTCGCAAAGTCTTTCGAAAGTGGCTTTGCCTGTGCTACTCCGCCCTTCTTCGGAACGATTTTAAAGGAAGTAATTCGTTTGATTTGTCCATTTTCATTCACAAATGGAAGCATGTTCACAACGGCATATTTTTCATTTCCCTGCTTAGAAACTTTGAATTCGGCTTGAAGCTCGTTTGGAACTTTTACATGAAATTGTTCCAGGTATTTTCTATCCGCAACTGTCGCCGTTTGTGTTTCGATATCTTCCAAAGAAATATTTCCAACACCTTTTCCAACTGGTGATTTGTAGAAAAAGTTAGGGCAATAACCGTCAAGCGACTGACCTTTTATACTCGGTACTTTGAAATATTCATCGCCATACTGATACTCTACAGGCGACTCCCACACTATGGATACCGTCTCTGACTGCACCTGCCCTTTCGCTCCTGCACATAGAATTAAAAGTACAATTGTACTTGTTAGCAGTTTCTTCAAACCGAAATTAGTTTTCATATTACAAATATCAGGTCATTCTTCCGACCACACAAAAAAACGCACATATTGTTTGAATATTATACTCAATTTGCAATATTTGTAACTTTGTTCATAGATTACCGTTAAACTACACTCAACAAAGTCTATAACCTAAGTTGATGAAGACATTTAAAGCATATTTGATCATGAGTGCATTTTGCCTCACAGGATTTGTTTCTTATGGTCAAGACCCACAATTCACGCAATTCTATGCTAATCCCATTTATTTGAATCCTGCTTTTGCTGGTTCTCATGGGTGTCCGCGATTTGCCGTGAACTATCGTAATGAGTGGCCCAGCCTAACGGGTAACTATGTTACATACAGCATGTCGTACGATCAGTACTTCAAAAATATTTCCGGTGGATTCGGTGTCATTGCGATGCATGACCAGCAAGGTCAGGGTACCATTTTCACCTCCATGCTAGGAGCGGTATATTCTTATCATTTAAACGTAAGTCGTAAATTCAAAATGATGTTTGGCGCACGCGCTGCCATGTTCAACAAGTTTTTGGATTGGGATAAATTGACATTCGGAGATATGATTGATCCGCGTCGTGGATTCATTTACCAAACGGGAGATGTGCAGCGAGGTGGTAGTCGTTACTTCTTTGATGCCTCTGCAGGAATGGTAGGTTATAACAAACATTTCTTCTTTGGATTTGCAGCACACCATTTGAACCGTCCAGACGAATCTATGATAATTGGGTCTTCACGTTTGCCTATTCGAATGACTGGACACATGGGAGCAAAAATTCCTTTGGGAGCAAAATCGCAATATAAGAACGTGACTTCCATCATGCCGAATGTCATTTACCAATATCAAAACGGATTCCAGGAGCTGATGTTCGGTACATATATACAGTACGGAGCATTTAATGCTGGAGCGTGGTTCCGTAATCGTGATGCCTTTATCTTGACAATTGGAGTGGATACCGGAAAGTTCCGACTTGGATATAGCTACGATATTACCGTATCACGTTTGAATAATGGTGTTTCCGGAGGTTCCCACGAGGTTTCTCTCGGATTGTTATTGAACTGTAAGGATAAGCCACCATCGTTTAAAACAATTTCTTGTCCTTCCTTTTAAAAAACTGTAACGAAAATAAAATGCAATCGTTGTATAAGTGATTGTGAAAGAAAATAAAGATGAAAACCAAAACCAATAATATGCGATTAATTAAAGCCATGGCTTTTGCGGTAGCAGGAGTTTTTGTGATTGCATCGTGTTCGCGTGAGGCTTCCCAAGTAACGGGTTGGGATTACAACAACCCGAAGCAAGGAGGTTTCCAAAAGGTTCCATTTGTTGACCAAGAGACAGGTCCGGGACTTATTCTTGTTGAAGGTGGTACCTTCACAATGGGACGAACAGAGCAAGATGTAATGTTTGATTGGAACAACCGCCCGGCGCGTGTAACTGTTTCGTCATTTTACATGGATCAAACTGAGGTAACAAACTTCCACTGGTTGGAGTACCTATACTGGATCGGCCGTGCTTACGGAGAATCGTATCCAATGGTTAAAAAGAATGCATTGCCGGATACTTTGGTATGGCGCTCTAAGTTGGGAGATAATGAGAAGTACGTTGATTACTACCTTCGTCACCCAGCCTACCGCGACTACCCAGTGGTTGGTGTTTCTTGGTTGCAAGCAAATGATTTCTGTAAATGGCGTACGGACCGTGTGAATGAGTACATTCTGATTCGAGAAGGTATTTTCCAATTCAATAACGATCAACGTAACGAAAACGCATATAACACAGACGCATACTATGCAGGACAATACGATGAAGAGTCTTTGGTGAAGAATATTGAAGATTTAAATCCAGATAACGTAGATGCAAAAGGAAAACTTGGTCGTCGCCAAGTACGTATGGAAGACGGAATATTGCTTCCACGCTATCGCCTCCCAACAGAAGCGGAGTGGGAATTTGCTGCATCTGGTTTGATTGGAAACCTTCAGGCAGGAACAGAAAACATCGATGAGCGTCGTATTTATCCATGGGATGGACACTGGGTTCGTCAGGATGAAGCACAGTTTACGGGTCAAATCCGAGCAAACTTCGTTCGTGGTCGAGGAGATTACATGGGGGTTGCAGGAAACTTGAACGACGGTGCTGATGTTACAGCTCCAGTTGAATCTTACTGGCCAAATGACTACGGTCTTTACCACATGGCAGGGAACGTTTCAGAATGGGTTAAGGATGTTTACCGTCCACTTACTAGTGAGGATTATGATGAGTTCCGTCCGTTCCGAGGAAATGTTTTCAAGACGAAGCTTTTGAACAACGAAGGACGAATTGAACAGCGTAACCAACAAGTTCAGTACGACATTCACGGAATGAAAGAGTACTTGAACGAGTTCGAGCGTATTCGTTTCCAACGTATTTCAGCAAACAATCACGATCCAAACGATACTATCATCCCTGTTGGTTTGGCAGCAAACATTGGTTCTCGTAACCAAGTAAGACAAGGATATGCTCCGGATCCATTCTACGTGTCGCACGGAAAAGTGAAAGATTCGATTGAATTGGAGTTGCTTCGTGACATCAATGAAGTGATTGACCAAGCATTGGAGTGGCAAAATGAGAAGCATTATATTGAAGCTTCTGCACTTATCCAAGACCGAATCTTTGATGAAATCTTTACAGATAGCTTCCGTGAAGGTCCAGACGGTGAAGAGTATGCTTTCGAAGCAATTACTATTCTTCGTGACGGGTTCCGCGAGTTTATTATCGATACGCCAGGTAAATTGAAGTACCGAAATGTAACGGAAGAAGAAAACATTGGTCGTTTAAACTACCGTCGTGATGATTACATTGATTACCTCGATGGTGATATCGAAAGCTCAATCTTCTACGCAAATGATGAGCGTAAGAATGATATCAACCAAGCAACTCGTGACCCGAACTTGATCATGTACCAAAGTCAGCATGAAGAGTATGATTTGGACGGTGGACAAGTAAAACCGGGAGATCGCACTTCATGGCCTACAACGTTGATTTCAGATAAATCACGTGTCTACAAAGGAGGTTCATGGAAAGATCGTGCTTACTGGTTGGCACCGAGTCAGCGTCGCTTCTTAGACGAAGACAAGTCAACCGACGCAATTGGTTTCCGTTGTGCAATGGATCGTGTAGGTTCTCCTACAGGCTTCAACTACGGAAGAAAGAAACAAAAGAAAAAGTAACGCGCTATCGAACAAACGCACGTTGAAAAATAAAAAAGAAGCCTCGACAGATTTGTCGGGGCTTTTTTACTTTAGAAGCATGGAACAGCACCTCACCTCCCCTTTCTACCAAAGCTCAGGAATTTGTATCGATACACGAAAAATCTTCAAGGATTGTTTATACGTATGCATTAAAGGAGCCAATTTTGATGGCAATACGTTTGCAGAACAAGCTCTCGAACAAGGAGCGAGTCATGTCATCGTTGATAATCCCAATTACTTCAAGGAAGGAGGTGAAATGACACTTGTGAAGGATAGCGTCCTCTATTTGCAACAGCTCGCAAATCATCATCGAAATCGCTTTGAAATTCCTTTCATTGGCATTACAGGAAGTAATGGAAAAACAACCACGAAGGAGCTTATTCATTCGGTACTCAGTAAAAAATATAAGGTTCTTGCTACAGAAGGTAACCTCAACAATCATATTGGTGTTCCGCTTACCTTGTTGCGACTGAAAGATTTCCATGAAGTGGCAATTATAGAAATGGGTGCCAATCACTTTAAAGACATTGAGGAACTCAGTGCCATCGCTGAACCTACACACGGTATAATAACTAATATTGGTAAGGCTCATTTGGAAGGATTCGGAAGCTTTGAGGGAGTTCTCAAGACCAAACGCGAGCTGTATGATTCCATTGAAACAAACAAAGGAACCATCATCGTTAATGGCGACGACGACATCTTGAAGAAAAACACTCCAGCCGATATCCCACTGGTTCTTTACGGAGAAGGAGATCATAATTCGGTCCGTGGTAAATTGATTCGTCTCTCCCCTTTCGTGGAAATGACTTGGAACCATGATGAATACGCTTCTGATGTGATTCAAACACAAATGATTGGTAAGTATAACTTCTACAATTACCTCGCTGCTGCTGCATTTGGTGTCCACTTTAAAGTTCCAAACAAAAAAATATCCGCGGCTCTAGAAGAGTACACCCCTACAAACAATCGCTCACAGGTATTTAAGTCGGGAAAAAACACCCTCATTTTAGATTGTTACAATGCCAATCCAACAAGCATGAAATCCGCATTGGATAGCTTTCAAATGATTTCAGCTGAGAATAAGCTTTTCATTATTGGAGATATGCGTGAGCTTGGAACAGAATCTGAGGCGGAGCACCAAAAAATCATTGATTTAGTTGAAAAACATAACCTCCGTGGATATACGGTTGGCGAAGAGTTTGGGAATGCTACGTCGGAAAATATTCTTGAGCACTTTCAGACGGTAGAAGATGCATTGGAACATATTAAGATGAAACCGATTACCGATGCACTATTACTACTAAAGGGATCTAGAGGGATACAGCTTGAGAAACTGATTGAAACTCTTTAGGGTACACCAAATATAATTTCGTGATTTTCGAAATCAATTCCTAGGAATTTAACAACTTCTTGTTCGCCATTTCGCGAACAAGCGAACAAGCGAATACGCGAAATGGCGAATTCTAGAATTTTAGTAATCGCTTCAAATCATTAACGCAAAAAAATCCCGCCTTCCGATAACAACCGGAATTGGCGGGATTACAATTATTCTGTTTCTCTCTTAGTCCTTCAACAAGTTTCGAGAAATAACAATTTTCTGAACTTCCGTTGTTCCTTCGTAGATCTGCGTAATTTTCGCATCACGCATCAAGCGCTCAACGTGGTATTCTTTCACGAATCCGTATCCACCGTGAATTTGAACGGCTTCAACAGTTTGTTCCATGGCCACTTTCGATGCATACATCTTCGCCATAGCACTTGACTGATCGTAGCTTCTACCTTGATCTTTATCCAATGCAGAACGGTATACCAACATCTTAGCTGCCTCTACCTCCGTTGCCATATCTGCCAATTTAAACGCAATCGCTTGATGTTTGGAAATCTCTTTTCCAAAAGCTTTACGCTCTTTCGAGTACGCAGTTGCCAACTCCAAGGCTCCTCCTGCAATTCCGAGAGCTTGTGCAGCAATTCCGATACGTCCTCCGGAAAGTACTTTCATGGCAAACTTGAATCCAAATCCATCCTCTCCGATGCGGTTTTCCTTTGGAACTTTTACATCGTTGAAAAGGAGTGTATGCGTATCCGATCCGCGAATTCCCATTTTATCTTCTTTCGCACCAACAACAAATCCTTCCATTCCTCTTTCGATGATGAAAGCATTAATTCCGCGGTGTCCTGCCTCAATATCTGTTTGAGCAATCACCAAGTAGATGGAAGCCGAAGAACCATTGGTAATCCAGTTTTTCGTACCATTTAAAAGGTAATGATCTCCCATGTCAATGGCCGTTGTCTTTTGCGAGGTAGCATCAGATCCTGCTTCTGGTTCAGACAAACAAAAGGCACCAATTTTCTCCCCTTTCGCAAGAGGTAC
>JANSYQ010000009.1 GCA_024742305.1 bacterium
ACAATCGAATGTCGCTGGTGATACTGTCATAGACGCGATACCACAGTTATCTGAACTTCCGTTATCAATGTCTCCTGACGTGATTGTTGCCAATCCTGCACCGTCAAGGTATACTGTGATATTCTGACAAGCTGCCGTCGGTGCTGTTGAATCGACCACTGTTACAACTGATGTACATGCAGCAGAATTTCCACTTGCATCGGTTACTGTCAGTGTCACATTATTGGCTCCTACATCAGCACATGTAAAGGTTGATTGAGAAGCTGACAAGATTGGAGTTCCGCAATTGTCTGTAGAACCTCCGTCAATATCAGCAGCGGTAATGGAAGCAATTCCTGCTCCATCTAAGTATACTGTAATGTCTTGACATACTGCCGTTGGAGTAACCGAGTCAACAACCGTTACGATTGCCGAGCAAGATGCTACGTTTCCGCTTCCATCTGTCGCCGTTAATGTTACTGTGTTCGCTCCTACATTTGCACATGAGAACGAAGAAACATCAATACCAAGGGATGGTGTTCCACAGTTATCGGAAGAACCACCATCTACGTCTGCTGCCGTGATAGAAGCATTTCCTGCTCCGTCTAAGTATACAGTGATGTTCTGACAAACGGCTGTTGGAGCAACTGAATCTATGACTGTTACGATGCTTGAACAAGCTGCACTATTTCCTCCAGCATCTGTTACTGTAAGGGTTACAGAATTCGCTCCGATATCAGCACAAGTAAATGATGATTGAGAAGGGGTATAGATAAGAGAACCGCTACAGTTATCAGATGAACCATTGTCCAAATCAGCACCTGTAATGGTAGCATTCCCTGCACCATCGAGATATACTGTAATATCTTGACAAACTGCCGTTGGAGTAACCGAATCAATTACTGTTACTGTCGCAATGCATGACCCAATATTACCGGAGGCATCGGCTACGGTTAATGTTACATTGTTTGCACCTGTATTTGCACAGGTAAATGAACTTTGGGAGAGCGCCAATGATGCTACAGAACAGTTGTCTGTGCTTCCATTATCTACATCTGCTGCAGTGATCGTAGCAGTTCCTGCTCCATCTAAATAAACAGTTATGTTTTGACATACGGCAGTTGGTGCCACGGAATCCACAACAGTGACTACTGCCAAACAGTTGTCAGAGTTTCCTGCTGCATCTTCTACTGTTAACGTTACAACATTAGTTCCAATGTTCGCGCAGGTAAACAAAGTTTGACTCACGGAATAATTAGTAATTCCTATGTTGTCAGTACTTCCACCGTCAACGGCTGTTGCCGAGATGGTTGTGCTTCCTGCTCCACTTAAGTAAACCGTAATGTTTTGACAAATTGCAGTTGGTGGTTCTAAATCCGCAATTTCTAATGAACTTGTATAAATACCATATTCATCGGTATCCAAGCCTGCAGTTGTACCTTTTCTCAACCCTCCTTGCCATACATATACCACCTCATTTGTGTCAACACTTAAGGCAACGTCAGACAACATTTGACGATCATCTGTCGTGGTATTGATTAATTGTTCCGTGTTTAAATATGTAAGGTTATAATTGAAAACTCTTGCATAAACTCCTTGAAGACTCCCATCATTTGACTCGTCTGTCCATGTCACAGAGTAGTATGCTCCATCTCTTGTACAATTAATTTGAGGGTGATCTTGAGAACCGTTGGAACTATTACTTATTTTGAACACTCCGCCTACTGCCACTCCTGTATTATTAAATCTTTGACCGTAAATACCGTAATGATCACCGTCTTGATCAAAATAAGAGAAGACAGCGATGAATTCACCTGTACTGGCTCTCGCTAATGAAGGGGCTGATAAATTCTGATTTGTCTCAACCGCCAAGTAATAAACCGTCGACGTGGGACTCCCAGTATTGTCATAATTTCTCGCGCGAATCTCTGTAATTGGGTCTCCTGCAACATTATGATGTTGCCATCCGAAAATTACGTTACCACTGGAGTCCATAGCTAATGTTGGGTGGGAAAGATGCTGCCCGACTGAATCTATTGTATAGGCTGCTCCAATTGCTGCACCAGTAGCATTATAGTGTCTTCCTGATACAGCGTACTCCTTATCACCAGATATATTATTCATAAACACCACTGCAAACATGTCGTCGCTTGCAGCAACTTCAGGATACATTTGACTAGTGGTGGAACTTTCAATTTGCATTTCTGATGTTTGTGCCACTCCATCAATGTTATAGAATCGGATCATGCAATCCCAATCTTGGGAACCTGAATGATTTGATTGCCAAACTATCGCGATAGCACTTCCGTCAGGTGTAATTGCAACATCAGCATTTCTCTGATCGTTTGTCGTGTTTACGGTATTCACAAGGAAATCACTAACTCTCACGGAGTGATCAGCATTGTAAATCTTGGCGTAAACTCCTAAACCACTTCCGTCTTGGAGTTCACTTTCCCAAACAACTACATACTTACCTGAGGTATCCATTGCCACAGCCGGCGACTGTTGAGTACTTGCAGTTGTGGTGTTTACCAGTGTTTCGGTGTTACCTACCGTTAACTGCGCACTAACCGGATTGGTTGCGAGCAATAGCGCGGTAAGGAACGCTAACTTCGTCCAAATATCTTTCATAGGATCGTCTTTTAAATGTCGATTATTTATCCTCTCCTACGAATGCTTCGATACCCGTGCTTTGCGTTTTAACTTCTACTTCAAGTGCTTCTAGTTCTGCTTTCAAAGTTGCCACGGCAGCATTGTACTCTTCCAATTGCTCGCCATACTTTTCCATCAATTGCTGCTGAGCCGCAAGAATTTCTTGTTGTTTTTCAATTTGAGCATCCTGAGCTGCAATTTTTGCATCCAACTCTTGTGTCGCTTTTACCAAAGGCACAACAAATTCAGCATAACGCAATCCGTACATTTCTTCATCCGTATTTTCAGGTACTTTCACACCCGAGAAATCATACCCAAGTTCTTGAGCAACTTTTTGTACATCTTGAGCAATGAAACCAGAATAAGTTCCTGATGCTTTTTGAGAGGCATTCATCCCATTGGTTCTGTTAAAGCCATTTAACTTCTCTGTATCGAAGTTATACGTCACTGGGTTTAACTTGTTAATGAAGTCGAGACCTGGGACATTCGATTGTACATTCGTTTTGAAACGACCATCAGAAGTTGCTGTCCAGTTTACTGTTCCTCCAATGGAAGTTGTTGCTGTATTCCCGATAAAGACTTCGTTTGAAACTGAGACGTTAGTTCCTGTTCCGATAGCAATGGAGTTTACTCCGGTAACACTTGAACCGATACCAAATGTCATGGACGAGTCTCCTGTAACACTTGATCCATAACCATAAGCCGATGAATAATTTCCCGAAGAATAAGCATCGTACCCGATTGTCATACCATTATCTCCGAGAATTGTGTCATATGCACCTATAGCGATAGAGTTATCTGCAATACTCAAGAGGTGATCATTTCCAATTGCTACTGACCTCAGCGCATTGGCTGCTTGACCGTTGTAACCAATACCAACCGTATAATCGGTGTTGTTGTTGTAGTAGCTCAATTCAGCTCCAATACCTACCGTTCCTTGTCCATAGTTTCCTGCATTGTAACCGATAGTTACGGAATATTGTTCATCCACAGTTACATTGTACCCCATGAATACACATCCTTGATTATCACCGTCTCCGATATACCCTACACTTCGAAAATCAGCGAAAGACCCCAGTCCGACGTTGTAATTTCCTTCACGGTTGGAATAACCCGCTGCATGTCCAACATACGTATTGTGCCATCCTTCGCCTGTTAATCCATTGGTTCGGTTGTTGTCCCAACCTGCGTTGTTTCCAATAAAGGTATTGTAACTAGCATGCTCGGTTGCTGCTCCAGCTGCGTGACCGATCATGGTGTTACCGATAGTATTTCGCATATCTGTTCCTGCAGAATCACCTACTGCTGTGTTCCACCAACCTTCTTGCACATCATAAAGAGCGTCGTTACCAACAGCCACGTTTCTGTAACCAATTGTGTTGGATCGACCTGCGTTGTTTCCGATGAAAGTGTTATCATCACCGTCTGTGTTGTTGTATCCGGAATCCTCTCCTACAAATACGTTATCGTTACCTGTCGTATTCAGATGACCTGACTCTTCTCCGATGAAAACGTTATCGAATCCTGAAGTATTTGCCTCCCCAGCTTCTGTACCGACAAACGTGTTATCCGTTCCAGTACTTGCATAACCTGCACGTTTCCCAAGGAAAGTATTATCCACACCTGTAGTATTAGAGTGACCTGCATCCTGTCCAATAAAAGTATTGTCTGAAGCAGATGTATTGGAGAAACCGGCCTGTTCACCAATGAACGTATTATTACTTCCCGATGAAGTTGAATAACCGGAGGAATCTCCATAAAAAGTGTTGTAATCTCCCGAAGTAATGCTGGCTCCTGATCCAGTACCTTGGGTTTCGTTGAGTGTTTGTGCGTTGGTAGTAGCGCTAATAGCCAATGCTAAACAGGCAGCAAAAGCCGATTTCCATAGTGTTTTCATCTCAAGTAATTTAGATAGAGTATGGTATTGTAAATTTACGAGACCAAATATAGGGAATCCAAACCTGTTAAAAAAACTAAAGATGAAAGAATGGGGTTAGGTAACAATTCCTTCACAATAGCTATTGACGATAATTCAACTTTATGTTTGACTTGTCCTCTTCGGTGTTCAACAAATGGAGAATTTTTTGAGTGAATTTGTCCTCCGGTTTCAATTGAAGCAGTTGTTCACAGTATTGCTTCGCACGATCATATTCTCCTACTTCGATTGACAATCGAATACCTAAGCGAAGTGCCGTAACCTCATCTGGATACTTATTGAATACCAAGTTATTTACATATTTATTAGCTTGCTCATACTCTTCACGGATAAGGTGAGTATAGGTCAGGCATCGAATATTTTCGAGGAGATGTTTGTCTGCTTTTTCAGATTCAAGGTACCACTTGTGCGCTTCGTTGTAATCTTTGTTCACATCCCGATGATAATTGCCCATCATATTGAGCAGTGCTGCATATTCTATGTCATTCCCATAAACAGCGTACGGTTCCAACTCATTGATAGCGCTTTCTAACATCTTGAACTTATCCTCATTGCTTTCTTGGAGTTTGATAGCTTCCGTAATAGGAGTACTCGCTCCAACCCAATAGGTTTTGTAGCTGTATTTACCCATGGAGAAGATTCGTTTCGACAAAGAATCTTGGTTTGCATTCACGAAAATGCCCATGGTGGCAATAAGAGAGAGTCCAACAGCTGGAGCCAAGAGATACGACGTAAAAGATCTTACTTCTTCCTTTTCTTCCTTCACCGATGAGATGATTGCTATGGCGAATACAATGAGCGTCACTGCGGGAATACTCATGAGATCCCAATCTGTTTGCATGGAAAGGAGCGGATTCAACACGAAAAAAGTAAGGAAATAGAATACAAATGCCAATCCTGAGATCATCACTAAAGGCTTGTTCCAATCGATGCTTTTGCGCTTAAAAATAAGCGCCGTACCTACGACTACAATGGCTATTGCCGACCATCCGAATGCCATATTGAAGTAATCGAAAAGGTGGCTCCAGCTGAAAAGGTTGTAACGATCTAAAGGGGCTGGATCGGACGCCTTGATTGGTAAAAAGATGGCATCGGTCAAGTTCTCCTCTGTATAACTCCTCGTTCCGAAAATGCTCTTTGTGACGAATGCGTAGATCGAAAATCCTATGGTGAAGAAAATGCCAAGAGCGGCAGCCCCAAATTTTCTCCAGCTCAGCTCTTTTCCTTTATTTCGTTGAAACAAAACGATCAGAGCTACGGCAAACGCGAGGAAAGTCAACAATCCGGAAACATGAAACTTCGCATTCAATAGACAAAGGATAAACACGATGGCTCCATTCTTCCATGTCGGCGATTCTAAAAAGCGAATCATTGCGTACCAAAATGCCGCGAGTAGAAATAAAACGGGAGCATATACCTCAATATGTCCGCAAAAATTTAAGGTAATAGGAGTTCCGATGGCGAGTAATGCAAACAACAACCTTTGTTGACTGTCCTTAGCTATTTTGAAGGCTGTTAACAGCATGAAAAATACATAGCCCGCGCCGCAAACGGTTGCGTAGAGTCGAAAAGCTTCCCCCAACTGCATCTCTTTTGTAAATGATAACCAAGCAATAATTCCAAGTGTGGTATCCGTTCCAAGCTTCAGATTGGTCAAGTCAAAGCTGGTGACCATCTCTTTGTTCTTTGCAGTAAACTCAGTGACGATAAACTCTGTTGATGGAATGATTTTCAGAGAATCTCCGTAGACATCTTTGAAAATGGGTAGTTGATAAAATAGGATACCAGCAAGTGCAGTTATCGCAACAATCCAAATCCAACTATTGCCGCCACTATTTTTGCCGCGAATGGATTTCCATGGATTGTACTTCTGACTGTAAAGTGTGAATGCTATTGCAGCCAAAACAATCAGCCAACCTTTTCCTTTACCAAGAAACGCCGGATAATGCAGCCCCCACCACGTATCTGGATAAAGGAGAGCCAACACATAAAGCAAAAGAACCACCAAGGCAATGATAGTCACTTGAAAATGCTCTGGAATGAAAGTTTTTTTCACAGGGGTGAAGTTATAAATTCCCTCAAAAAGATTTTCATTCCGTTCCTTTTTCTTCCATAGCGTGAAAAATTGTAGATTCGGACTTATGTCGGAATGGAAGCAATGGTCGCAACATCCTTTCGCGATAGGGCTTATCCTATTCGCTGTGACATTTATGACATTTTCTACATCCTTGTCTAACGGTTGGGTGAATTGGGACGACCCCACTTACGTTCTCAACAACGCTTTGATTACTTCCGACTCGATTCAATGGAAAGCCATTTTTGAAACAGATCAAGTCCTTGGGATTTATCACCCTGTTACGCTAATTTCCTACGCGATTGACTATCAGATTTTGGGTTTGGACCCCTTTGGTTTTCATTTCACGAATGTTCTCTTCCATTCACTGAATACGGTTTTGGTATTCGTAGTAATCCGAAAATTAAAGACTCCTGTTTTAGTCGCAGCATTCACCGCATTTCTTTTTGGAATTCATCCTATGCATGTAGAATCTGTTGCATGGATCTCTGAACGAAAAGACGTTTTATACGTATTTTTTCTATTGCTGGCTTGGTTGAGTTATTTACAGTTTCGAATCAGTACCAATTCGAAAAAATGGCTTTGGTA
The DNA here is from genome assembly GCA_024742305.1 of bacterium. Lineage (GTDB taxonomy): Bacteria > Bacteroidota > Bacteroidia > Flavobacteriales_D > Crocinitomicaceae > UBA4466. The sequence continues at coordinate 7,230 of JANSYQ010000009.1, forward strand.
CGGCACCATTCTCGGACTGCTCGCGTTGTCAATATTGAGTAAACCGATTGCTTTCGTTTTTCCCGTAATTCTAGTTCTTACTGATGTTCTTTTGGACGGAAAACTTCGAATTAAATCCCTTGGAAATAAAATCCCCATAGCTGTTTTCGCATTAGCCGCAGTATTCTCAGCACAATGGGGACAGGCAGAATCAGGATCGATTGCCATGAACCAAGAACATCCAGTCCCAACTTTTTTTTATGGTAGTTACAACCTCATTGTTTATGGATTCAAGGCATTTGTGCCCATCGAGCTTTCCGTTTTCCATCCGTTTCCAGTGGATTCTTCGATGAATTGGCTGTTCTATGCTTCCGTTGTGCCATTGGCTGTCTTTTTATGGTTACTCTATTGGTCGTTTCGGAATTCGAAAAAACTGTTTTTCGGATTGGCATTTTTTGTCATAACCATTGCTCCGTTATTACAAATAATTCCTTTTGGAAAAGCACTCACAAGCGAACGGTACACTTACTTGCCTTACATTGGGCTATTTTACCTCTTTGCATGCGGGCTTCAATATTTGAAAGATCAAAAACGATTTCACCCTGCTCTATTTTTGGTCCTTATAACTGTTTTTCCTGTTCTTCTTGGAAGTCAATCTATTGATCAACAACGCAAATGGAATAATGGAGAAACGCTTTGGACCAGTGCAATTGAGGCCTACCCTGATGCTTATTTCCCCTACTTATGTAGAGGCCGTTACTTCAAGCAAAAGGATCAGCTTAATCTTGCGTTTAATGACTTTCAAAAGAGCGTTCAATTTCACCCCAATGCAGAAGCATATTACGAATTAGGACTATTGTATGAAGCGCGAGAAGACTTTGAAAATGCTTTGGACAGATACTTGAAGGCTACTCAAGGTACAACGCCTTATCCGAAAGCGCACTTAAATGCTGCCAAGATATTCGGAATGAAGGGCGATGGAGACAAGGCAAAACATCACTTTGAAAGAGCTATTGAAATTGACCCTCAATATTCGCTCGCCTACTTCAACTATGCCGTACTATTGAAGATGCAAGGCAAACTTTCACGAGCGCTGAAGGCTGTTAACAAGGCGATATCTTTGGAGCCAAAGAACACCCGCTATCTTGAAATTCGAGCGGCTATTCATACAGATTTGGGCAATCGTAGTGAGGCCATTCGAGACTTTACAAAAGTTCTCAGCAGTCAGCCCGAGAATGGTGTGGCACATTTCTACTTGGGGATGAATTATGCGCTTTCCAATCAGAACGAAAAGGCACGCATGTCTTTCACAAAGGCAATTCGCTACGGCTATCCTGTTCCGGATAAGGTTCGCGCTGAATTCAATTTACCAGTTCCAAATTGATACTTTAGATTTTCTCTGTTTGTTCGTATCTTTGAGGTATGTCTGAAAAATTTGAAAATCCTATTGATCCCGATAAGGTCACGGAAAATCCGCACTCGCTCGAATATGGGCATCATGCGGGTTCTGCTGTGGTAAAACCAGAGGATCAGGGAAAGGTGAAAGGGAGAGCAATCGCGGCGATGGAACATCAAACCGACATGCAGTTGGATCAAATCAGAGAGCAGATGCAGCTTTTGGCAGATCAAGCGAAAGCATTGCAGGATCGAAAGGTTGTTTCCGAGATCATCTATGGAGCTGAGATGCGATTTGAACCATTAATTAATCACGTGTATCATTTGTACGAAAAGGAAAATCGGAGCTTTTTGTTATCACTCATTGCGCCGGATCAATGGGGACGTTCTAAGAAGAGTTTTGAGTTTGTGGCAACGGTTCGATTGTTGGCAGATCATACTTGGGAGGTAATTGAGAAGAACGAGGAATTTGAGTTTTAACGGGAGAAGAAGGTAGGACGGCTTGACTGCTGGGTTGCTTGATTGCTTAATCTTTTTGAAAAGCATGCATTATTTCTGTGTAGTACGAGTTTTCGGGAAAAAGTACTTGGAGTCGTTTTCCTAGTTTGAGAACCGCTTCCTTATTTTTTGCCTGAATTGCGCAGTCGAATGCAATATTTAACGCCCTTTCTTCGGAAGGATGTTTTCTTTTCACTAACTCCATGCTTTCGTTAAGAGCTTCATCAAATTGACCGAGTAAATAAAAGGACTCAACAATTCCAATTCGGTTGTAGTTGAGATCGGCGAAGTATTCCCTAGACGCCAAATGCCATTTCAACGCCTCCTCGGCGTTTCCATTCTTTCGATATAATTGCCCAGTCTTCCATAGTAAATTGGCATACTCTTGATCTTTCCCTTTGATGGCGTAAGGCTCTAGTTTCTTGATATTTGATAGCAATCGCTTCTCGTAATTTTCCGGATCCATTTCTAGTCCCACCCGTAGCGTTTGAATAGAGCGAATCCAATACGTTTTAAAGGTATGTCGACCTAAATACTCCAGTCGATTCGAAGTCGCCTCAACATTGTGGTTTGTAGCAATAATTGGTATAGTCAATGTAGACAGCATCAATACTGGAACTGCCATTTTCACAGCAAATTCTCCATCTTTCACTTGGCTTAACAGTACCGCTGAAAATAATAGGAAGACTGGCGCTGGGAGGGAAAATAGATCGAAGTCTATGGGCATTGAAAGTAACGGATTCACCATGAAAAATAGCCCGACGTAGAAGATGAGCGTCATAGCTAAAAGAATCAGACCGTGGTGATGCCAATCTACCTTTCCTCTGCGAAAAATGGTAACGATAAGCACAAAAACTCCTCCTACCGACCACAAGAAGAATACATTGAAGAAATCCCACAAATGATTCCAACTGAAAAGGTTGTAGCGGTCCAATGGAGCTTCGGGGGAAAAAGTGGGCAAAAATAATCGTTCCGAAGTGTCAATTTCCCCATTTAAGAAACGTGGGTCGGCGTGATCTTTAAAGATGAAGATATACGCAAAAATCCCAATAATGACGACCGGAACAATTGCCCAAAGCCACATTTTTTTCCATGTTATATGGCTAGCCAATGATTCTTTGAAATAGCTGCCCCAAGCTAGGGCGCACGTCGGCAACATAAGAATGGAGACAAAATGAAACTTCATGGCGAAAAGTAGACTCACCAGCATTAACACTCCCCAAAGTTTCTTCTTCTCCTTTAGGAAAAGTAAGAGACACATGAGGGTGCTTGCCGTCATAGTAATTGCAGGAGCATAAATTTCGATGTGACCAAAAAAGAGCTGAATAAATGGGGAAAGGAGTCCTAGTATCAATATGACATTGGACATGCGATTCTTTTCGAAATACCGATCGGTGAACAGTGCCCAGCAAAAAATGAATACCATCCCGAAAATTGTTCCAATCCAGCGGAAGACTTCTGTTACTTTTGCTCCGGTTTCATAGGAAATAATTTCAACGGCATTCAGCACCGTTATCTCCCCTATTTTGGATTGAAAAACATTCATTGTAAATGCTTTAGCCGCTCTATCTTGGTTAAGTTCTTCAACTACCTCGGGCAAAAACTTTTGGTGACGTAATGCATCTCCGTAAGCATCATTTACAAAGTTGAAACTATGAAACAAAATCCCAAAGAGAACCGCCAAAATGGCTGCTTTACCGATACGATTAAAACGTAACTGCAGCAACCATCCCAATGCTTTTTTTTGATTTCCAAGTATTAGAAATCCGACCATTATGAGCAAGGTAAAAAGCACTGACGCACTTGGTGCCAGTGTCAAGAAATGGAATCCCCAAAAGGACTCAGTAAACAACAGTGCCAAAAGGTAGAATGCAGCGATAAAGGCTAAAGCCTGCCAAATTAACTGGTTGTCTTTATTCTTACCCTCGTTTTCCATTGACTACAAATAGAATAAAAAATGAGGAAAATCGATAAGGAATTAAGAATATTGAATATTGAATAAGAGTCTCTGCTATTATTCTCAAGGTATGAGTTTTAAGAATTTAATGGTTATATATCCTCATCTGTTTGATATACAATTGCCTCGTATCCCTATCCAGCTTGAACTCTAGGTCCAATGCCAAATTAAAATAGCTAGTTTTAGTGTAATGTGTTCGTGCATATCGCCTTTTGATCAGCTCCAAAACGTTCGCTAGGTGCTGAATTTCTTCTTCTGTCATAACAAGCTTGCCGTCGTTTAAAGAAGAGTAATTGATGATGTCAATACCGGCTTCTTGACGACCATAAATAGAAGTAGATTCATCCGGGTAGCAAATAAACTCATCGCATTGTACTCCGCCATTTGGCTGTACAACACTTTCATCGCCCAATTGTGCATTTACCACGAAGCCAAGGTAATCGTCGCGGTATAAATTGGATGTGATCGCTACACCATTCACCGCTTCATCAGGAAATGAACGATGCACCAAAATTCCCATGGCAACCGTGCTGTGATCAATATTAAAAGCTTCGCGCTCCATGAAGGCGTTGAAGGACCAAAGGCTCGCCCAAACTTTTAGAATGGCTTTGTCTATTGGCTTTTCAGGATTACCAACCTCCCCTGTTTTTGAAGTATAAATCCCCGCACCTGAAAAGCCCTCACGATCTTCAGCATTTGTAGAGGAACGAAAACGCATACGACGATACTCCCCCAAACGAATAATCATGTTTTCTACGTCACGCGTTAGTCTATCATCAACCGGCGTAGACTTGATGAGCTTTCGAATCTCCTTTAGCTCCGCTCGGATGTCGGCACTGTTTCGCATACGATTGTCTTTCGCTAGTAAAGCATCAATCTTCGACTGAATTCCATTTTTTTGAACGTGCTGATCGTAAAAATAAAAGGGAATGGCAAAAGCGCTTTCCGGAACGGCAAAGTCCATTTTTTTCGCGTATTGATTCAACTCACCCAAGTTGGAAGCCTTGCAACCAACGATATTACTGTGCTTCTCACCTAGTAACTCAATTGGAATCAATGAGTCTACGCGAACATTTTTGGAAAGTTTGATAGTTCGACCTCTGTCCCAAATTTTACTCAAATCAGCGTTGGGTTCCGGATGGATGTTAAAGGTGTCTTGCGAAACATCAAAAGAAATTTTGGCTCCATCCAAATCCAAAATACGTTGTGTACTGAAAATATCTGTGTAGGCGCATATTGGAATTCGTCGATTCTGACCGAGTAAAGTCACATGACTCAATGGCGTTTGAAATTGCGTCACGATAACGCCTTGCACCATGGGAAAAACTTGCGGAATATCATCGATGATAATAATATCCTCAGGTCGGATGGAATCTCTTTGTTTATCCCAATCGGTGATCACCCTTAAGCGACCGAGAGCAGCATATTTGGAAATGGGTTGATAACGTTGTCCATTATATATTTCAGAAGGACTTATCACCGGAATGTCATAATCGGAAAGATTCAATGAGTTGACGTGCGCCGTATTTAGCATTAGATACATTCGGTCATCAAAAAATACCTCTCGCTTCACCGCCTGAAACAGCTTTGCTAGATGCTCGACATTCATTCTATCTGATGGTCCTAATTCCAACGTGAACTTGTCAAGAGCCCTGTAATAATTAATATTTGCGATTAAAAACCGTCTGTCTTCCCTATCAGAATAGGCTTCTTCATTGAATCGAGACAAATCGTTGGGAAAATGCAATCGGTCCATACAAAATTGATAATGGTACTCGTACTGTTCCGAGGAAACAAAATGCAGAGAGTCGTTGTGGTTGTCGTATACAATCTTGAGGGACGAAACCTGACCGTATTTTTGATAGAGAGGAGTCGAGCTCCACTGATCAAACTGTTCTTGACTATGCAGAAACGGCGTGTGCACCTCAATTTGCGAATTCCCCGAGCAACTCAGAAAACATAAAAAGGGAAGCACAAATATCCAGCGCATAGCATTGTTTATATACGGTACAATTTAATACAAATGTGGTTCAATGTTTCTATTTGATTGTTTGACGAGTTGACTGCTTGACAAATTGACTGCTTGATGGATTGACTGCTTGATTATTTGACAAATCGACTGTTGGACGCATCAATTACGCCATTTGTCTATTCGTGTTATCTCGTGAATACCCATTCGTCCTCCGTAGACAAATTCGCATCAAATTGATATCCTCCTATGTTGAAGCCTTTTATTTCCTCCGGATCTTCAATGTTGTTGTCCACGATATATCGTGCCATGGCCCCTCGAGATTGCTTTGCAAAAACCATGATCACCTTGTAGTCACCGTTTTTAAAATCTTTGAACACAGGAGTGATTACGCGCGCCTTTACGTTTTTCAGCTGTGCCGCTTTAAAATACTCGGCAGACGCACAGTTCACGATTACGTCTGTTTCTTCAGCATTCAAGGCATCGCAAATTTTACTTCCCCAAAATTGGTATAGGTTCTTCTTTGCAGCTGTTACCGCCCATGATGTTCCCATTTCTAAACGATAGGGTCGAACCACGTCCAATGGTCGCAGCATTCCGTAGAGTCCGGAAAGAATTCTAATTTTTTCTTGTGCCACCTGAATCCCTTTTTTGTCAAGTGTCAAAGCATCCAATCCACGGTACACCTCACCATTAAAAATTGCCATGGCATGTCCTGTTTCTTCCGTGAGTTCAGTGGATGGTTCCCACGCTTGGTTGCGTTCGTAATTCAGTTGAGACAACTCCTTCGAGAGGTGCATCATCTTCCCGATTTTATTCGCGGAAAATTTTCGCATCTTCTTCATCAATCCTTCTGCCTCATTGATAAACATAGGCTCATAAACTTCCTGCGTTTTGAGTCTTTTGGTCATGTCTATCGCCTTCGCTGGAGATAATAAAACTTTCATAGCACTAATTTAATAAGGAATAATGAATATTGAATAATGAATAACGGTTATGATGGTTGAGTTACCCGCCAAATAATTTCATTATCATTTTCTCAAATCGCGTTCTAAAAGTTGGTTCGCAACCGGGCGGGATTGGCAAGTGAGCATTTACCTCGTCAGGGTCCTCTCGTCCCTCTGATCTCATTCCGAAAGACTCTCCCCTCGTTCTGTAACCTCCTGACTTCGTTGGAATGAACATTGTCGCATATCCGAATTCAAAAAACTTAGTACTTTGTAGCAGAGGCAAAAGCTTTGTAAAAGTAAGCTTGATCTTACGGTGATCGAAACATAGCAACTTGAAGTTTCCTTCATTATTATTTTCGTGTATGGCATACAACAAGAGCTCACCCAATTGATTGTCAGAAAGAATACCTTGCAACTGATCCACAAAAGCATCTAACTCTTCTTCCGCTAACTGCTCGCATTCAAAATATAGATCTATATGATGATTGGGTAAATGGTCAGCCTTTAGTCGCATGGAATGAAAGAGAAATTCCTTGAGTTCTTCGGTAGTCATTGGTCTATTATCGAATAAAAAGCATGGAGAAAAGCGTGATAATTAGCACTCCGACTATATTCAAGATGAATCCAACGCGAACCATTTGATTCACCGTCACGCGTCCTGATGAGAAAATGATGGCGTTAGGCGGTGTACTCACGGGCAACATGAATGCACAAGAAGCAGCCAAGGTAACTGGCATACAAAGTTGAAGAATGGAATATTCATCGGCTCCAACCGCAAAAACTGCTACAATTGGAACAAACACTTGAACCAGTGCTAAATTGGACATAACTTCTGTTCCGAAAATGGAAAATGAAACAAAAATGAGCAGAATCAATATCAACGGAAGTTCACGATAATTATTAAATGCCTGAGAAAGTTCTGCTACTACCCCGTTTACATCCATCATTTTTGCCAGTGCCATTCCACCACCAAAGAGCAAAAGAATTCCCCAAGCCATTTTTTTCGTATCCTTCCACTCTAGCAGTGCTTTCGATTTCGATGTACTGGGAACAACGAAGAGTAAAATCGCTCCTAAAATTGCCGGGATTTCATCGCCGTATTCTATCCCCAGTGCTGGTTCAATTAGCGATTTAAACGACCAAAGAACCACAATAAAACCGAACAATATCAGTACGCGAATTTGATTTTTCGTCCAGGGCTCCTTCTCGAAGGTAAGCTCCTCTAGCTTTTCATTTCGTTCTTTTTTCAATAATAATCGGAAGTAGAAAAAGACGATGAAAATCATGATCATACTGAGCGGGAAGCCAATTTTGAACCAATCCATAAATTCGACGTTGATTCCATACGTTTCATTCAACGCGCCTGCCATTGCTACATTTGGTGGCGATCCTACAAGCGTTCCCATCCCACCAATACTGGCTCCGTATGCAATAGAAAGCAGTAAATACAAGGAATACTTGGAGTTTTTCTTCTTCGGAATTTTATCGATTACGGCTAATGCCATGGGCAGCATCATGAGTGCGGTTGCGGTGTTCGAGACCCACATACTCAACAATGCAGTTGCCAGTAGAAAACCAAGTAAAATCCGTGATTTTGAATTTCCGATAGCGCGAATAATCAATTCGGCAATGCGTTGGTGTACTCCCCACTTTTCCAAAGCCAGCGAGAGCATAAATCCTCCGAAGAACAGGAAAACGAATTTATGTCCATAGGCTTGTGCCAATTCAGATGGATCCAATACGCCCAAAGGGACCGCAAGCAGCAAGGGTAAAAGCGCCGTAACATATATGGGGAGGACCTCAAAAATCCAAAAAACAACCATGAGTGTTGCGATACCAATCGTGGCCCAAAATTGAAAGTTTTTCGAAGGTGCCAAAAGCATCATTAGGGCCGCCACAAATACAGTTAGCCCCATGATCATGTGTTTCATGGTTGTTTTACTCATGCGGTGCTTTTTAACTCAACCCGTTTAGTTTGTCGGTAAAATCAGCACTTGCTTTGTCCACTTCAGAGGCAATTTGTTTGAGTTCCTTCTTCTCGTTGGAACCATTTATTCGACCAATAATGTTTTCGTGAAAGTCTACCGCTTCATCAATTAATTTGTCAGCGCTGTCTGCTGATGGATGCTCATTCACAATGTGGTAATCGCAACTATCCAATACTTCGTATACGATTCTCTTTACGCGCTTTTTGAGAAGTTTCTTACTTGCCATATTCGTTTAATTTCGGTTAATCATTCATTTATGCTTGCTTAAATATACACGAATTCTTTGCTCGTCCTCTCGTATTAATCTTTGTATTTTTAACATTCTTTAGTGCTTACATTTTGAACTCAGCGTCAAATGAAATGTAGTAGATCAAAACCCCTTATATGAACCGAAAAGAATTTCTGAAAAGTAGCGGCATGGCAGCCTTTGCCCTAACCACAATCGGCTGTGCCGTTCCACGTGCATCACAATCAACAGAATTACCGGAATCGACGCACGTTGGTGATTGCGCTACCACAAATGACATTTTAGGTCCTTTTTATCGACCTGATGCGCCAGAAAAATCGGACATGACCTTTTCAGGATTGAGCGGATCTCGCGTTGCCATTAAAGGAAAGGTTTATACAGATGACTGCACGAGTATCTTGGAAAATGTAAAGGTGGAGATTTGGCACTGTGATACGAAAGGTGATTACGACAACACTTCTAGTGATTTCCGTCATCGTGCTCAACAAACTACGGATAATGCGGGGGCGTACTCTTTCAAAACGATTTTGCCCGGCAAGTACCTCAATGGAAAACTGTATCGCCCGGCGCACATTCATTTTCGTGTGACACATGAGGAACATCAAGAATTGATCTCTCAAATCTATTTTGCCGGAGACCCTCACATTGATGAAGACCCTTGGGCATCGCAAGAAAAAGCGAAAGCACGCATCTTGCCTATTGTTTTGGAAGATACCGAAGGAAATCTTACTGTTCAATTCGATATTTACTTGAACAAGTTGGCTTAATCGGCTTCTGAGAAGAATTCCATTTTGGGTAATCGTACTCGGTTGATTCCGTAGAAGTCGCGCTCAAGCACTTTATAATACAGGTATCCGTCGTAAATAATGGCTTGCTCCGTATGTGGCATTCCTCCAAAATTCTTGAGGTAGCTTACGTTTCCTGTGAATGCATCCAAACCATAAACTTTATGATTCCCCTTGTCACGAGTATAGAGGTACAAATACCCTGTAGCCTTGTCTTGCAGCACGTTTTTCACATCACTTGGCACTGCAAAACTGGACGTTTTAATGGAATACCCGTAATGATCGAATACCTGAACTACATTGGAATCGAAGTCGACGACGGCCGCAAAATTGCCAATTTGGAAGGTTTTTACGTCGACGGGCTGCGTGAATAACATGTAAGCCGCCATTCCTTGTTCCCAATTCTTACTTGCCTTCCATGCGTCTTGTGAACCGAATTGGGGTCCGCGTTGATTTTGGCCCATGGTTGTCAAGGAATCAGGAGCATTGAAAGTTAACGTAGCCTCGCGTTCTACACTCACTTCTGCCTCTCTTTGATCTATTCTAGCCCGTTTAAACTCTTCGGCAGTATCATGTCTACCGTACACGTCGCGTCGTTGTTGACGCCGCAAATACACCGGATCTACTAAAGTATCTCCATTATTCGGGTCGACCATCTTACCTACTGCAACACTGGCTTCGAAAGCTGCTTGATAGCCTAGTTCATCTCTTTTGTGATAGATAGTGCGAGGCTCTTGCTTATTGTACAATACCAACTCGTATTCTTTGTTGAGGCTTTTGAGTTCTTCCATTACCAATCGGTCGTCAAACTTCGCTACACACGGACGAATATACTGATTGAACACTTCTATCGGCACTTCTGATAACATCACTAAGCCTGAATCCACAATAACGAATTGATAGGCTGTCTCCGCGTTTAATACGTAGGCGTTTCGAAAGCAATCAAAAAAGAGTTCCCGAGGCCTGTCAATATCCAAAGCGTAGCTCACCCCTTCTCGCCGCAAACTGTCCATTCCAAGGTAGTAGGTTCGCTTTTCTTTCTTAAGCGTTAAAATAGCTCCGTCCAAGGGCTGATAGTGAATAATATTTACGTTTTTGATGTCTAGTGCTTCCTCCGAATTACGACGCGTAATTACGATTGATTCAAACTCCTGAACCTCAACATCAAGTACAATGTCGTACTTACGTTTCCCTTTTTCTGCTTTGGTCCATGCTAATTCGAACCCAGCCATATCAACTCCGAATCGCTCTTCAGTGATCACCTCTGCGCGAAACGTTCCATCTTCTCTAGTACTATCCAAAGTAGTGCCTCGTTGATCGATAATAATCGCACCTTTCACCGGCGAGCCATCCAAGGTGGTCACTGTACCAGTTATTTCCATCTCCTGCGCAAATGCCGTGGAAACGAATAAAATGAAAAGATTAAAAAGAATTGTTTTCATACCGTACCTTTTCTGCCAAACTTAGACAGCTTTTAGTATAGGGACAATAAAACTTGGTAAGCGAAGAGAAAAGTAGCGTAAACGACGCTAAAATACAAGTGAATATAATTCAAAAGAGTAGCGAAATAGCCACGTCTAAATAAAAAACCCTGACGTTCTTTCGAGGTCAGGGCTTTCTTTATTGATGTGTTTTGCTTAATCTGCCTTTGGCGCTTCTTCTTTACGCTCTAGCTTTGGAAGCAATACTTTACGTGAAAGTTTCCACTTCTTCGTTTTTGGATCACGTCCAACCACTTTGAATTTCACCAAATCTCCTTCTTTACATACGTCCTCCATCTTGTTGATGCGTTCGTGAGCAAATTCAGAAATGTGAATCAATCCATCGGTTCCAGGAACGATTTCTACGAAGACACCGTACGCTTGAAGCGACTTGATTTTTCCTTCGTATTCGGCTCCCTCCTCTACTTGTGGTGGGAACGCAATCAATTTGATTGCTGAAACCGCTGCGTTCATGTCGTCTGCATTATTCGACATTACCTGCACTTGTCCTTCACCCGTTTCCAACTCTTCAATGGTAATGTTCGTGTTGGTATCTTTCTGCAACTGCTGAATGATTTTACCTCCAGGGCCGATAATCGCTCCAATTGCGTCGTTCGGTACATTGAACGCTTCAATTCGCGGAGTATGCGGTTTGAAGTCTTGATTCGGTGCTGCGATCGTCTTCAACATTTCGTTTAGGATGTGTACACGTCCTTCTTTCGCTTGATTCAACGCTTGAATCAATACTTCGTATGGAAGTCCGTCTACTTTGATATCCATCTGACACGCTGTGATTCCTGCTGCCGTTCCTGTTACTTTGAAGTCCATATCACCCAAGTGATCTTCATCTCCTAAGATATCGGACAATACAACGAATTTTCCGTCTCCTGCGATCAATCCCATAGCGATACCGGATACTGGAGCCTTAATTTGAACACCTCCGTCCATCAATGCCAATGTTCCGGAACATACTGTCGCCATGGAAGACGATCCGTTAGATTCCAAAATCTCAGATACCAATCGGATGGTGTAAGCATTATCTGCTGGAAGTACTGGTTTCAAGGCACGAAGCGCCAAGTTTCCGTGTCCAACCTCACGACGGGAAGTACCACGAATTGGTCGTGCTTCTCCGGTTGAGAATGGTGGGAAGTTGTAGTGCAACATAAACGGCACAGATCCTTTGAACGTTACATCGTCGATCATTTGCTCGTCCATTTTACCTCCCAAGGTCAATGACATCAACGCTTGCGTTTCTCCACGTGTGAAGATGGCAGAACCGTGAGCTGTTGGCAGGTAATCTACTTCTGACCAAATTGGTCGAATTTCATTGAACTGACGTCCATCTAAGCGAACTCCGTCGTGTAGCATTGTATCGCGTACGGCTTTTTTCATCGCCTCTTTGAAGTATACGCCAATATATTTCTCTTCAGCCTCTAGCTCTTCTTCAGAAAGTGATTCGATGTACGCTTCTTTTACGCCACCAAACAATTCTGAGCGCTTGTGCTTGTCAGCAATTCCTTGCTTAGCAATCTCACGACATTTCTCGTAAGCAAATGCTGATACTTTCTCACGGATTTCATCGTTGTGATCTTCGTGTGAGTACTCACGCTTTGGAGAAGATCCTGGGATTTCAGCAGCTAGATCCAATTGGAACTGGCACTGCTCCTTGATTGCTTCGTGTGCAATCTTGATGATTTCCACCATCTCGTCTTCGGAGATCTCTTCCATCTCACCTTCCAACATCACGATGTTTTCTTTGGTTCCTGCGATGATACAATCAATATCTGACTGCTCCATCTCTTCCAACGTTGGGTTCACGATGAACTGTCCGTCTACGCGTCCTACACGTACTTCTGACATTGGTCCGTTGAACGGAATATCTGAAATTGCGATGGCCGTAGAGGCCGCAAATCCAACCAATGCATCCGGACTGTTTACCCCGTCATAAGCAATAAGCTGCATCATTACCTGAACCTCTGCGTGGTAATCGTCCGGGAAAAGTGGACGCAACGCGCGGTCTACGATACGCATCACTAGAATTTCACGTTCTGAAGGTCGTGCCTCACGGCGGAAAAATCCACCTGGGATACGTCCGTCAGCTGCGAACTTCTCTTTGTAATCTACTGTTAATGGAAGGAAATCAACTCCTTCTCGTGCATCCTTAGCAGCTACTACAGTTGCTAAAATCATTGTGTCGCCCATTCGTAACACTACAGCTCCGTCGGCTTGTTTCGCCAACCTTCCAGTTTCAATGGAAATTTCTTTACCGCCAGTAGTGATGGTCTTTTTTGTTCCTATATTCATTTTTAATTGTTTACTTAATTTAATTTCATATTGAAGGATTCGAGGATTCGAAATTTAATGATTGAAAAAAGCTTCCCAACTCAATTTTGCCTCGTATACGATTTCACTTTCCTGAAATTTATTGCCTCTTCGGTTTGATGATTGCAAATACTTCATGAATTGAACAAGCTGTGCAATTATGTGATTCACCTTACTCGTCAAGTCTTTTAATTGAGTTTGATTAATCACTTCAGAGTCTAAGGCACGATATAACTGAGATTTCAATTCTCCAGCACTAGCCTTCGAAATTGACAAAAAGTGAATAAACTCTTTGTTTCCATCTCTCTCAAATCCCTCGGCAATATTATCCATAATACTGCCTCCAGTTTTGTAGATATGATTTACAAGAAACCCGTAAATCTTATCATCCTTTTCTTTCAATATGTCAAATAACATTTTGTTGAGTTCTCGACTGTCGTTCCAAACTTTTAGATCTTCAAAGCTTTTGTACACTGCCATTTCTCAACTTCAATTTTGAATTTTCAATTCTTCAATTTTTGAATTGAAAGCAAAAAAGGGACACCCGAACGAATTCGACTGTCCCCTCTCCAAGATGTTTATTAAAAGAATTAACGACGAAGTCCTAACTCTTTTACGATTGCACGGTATCTTTCGATATCCTTGTTTTTCAAATAGTCTAGCAAACTACGACGTTTACCTACCATCAATTGAAGTGCACGCTGCGTTCCGTAGTCTTTACGGTTCTTTTTCAAGTGCTCTGTCAAGTGAGAAATTCGGTAAGTGAACAAGGCAATTTGTCCTTCGGCTGAACCAGTATTTGCATCTGATCCTCCGTGTTTTTTGAAGATTTCTTTCTTCTTTTCTGCGTCTAAATACATGCCAATATTTATGTAAATAATTTTTATGTACTGCTATCGTCTTTCGATAACAACGGTGCAAAGATACTCTTTTGTTGGAATTAACAAGCTTTTCAGCAAAGTTCTTGCAATTGGTCTCTACGATCGGAACAGTTCCAGCGAGAGTGCCAAAGTTTCTTTCAGTTCTTTACGATCTACGATGTAATCTAAGAACCCATGCTCTAAAACGAATTCTGATTTTTGGAATCCGTCAGGCAAATCACGACCAATCGTTTCTCTTACAACGCGCGGTCCTGCGAATGCGATTAAGGCGTCTGGCTCTGCAATATTAATATCTCCCAACATTGCAAATGATGCAGTAACACCACCAGTAGTCGGATCTGTCAGGAACGAGATGTAAGGCAATTTCGCTTCAGAAAGCTGACCGAGTTTACCGGAAACTTTTGCCATCTGCATCAAAGACAATCCCGCTTCCATCATTCGTGCACCTCCTGATTTTGAGATGATCATGAAAGGCGCTTTTTCTTTGATGGCAACATCAATTGCACGAGCAATTTTCTCTCCCATAACCGACCCCATTGAACCTCCAATGAAAGAAAAGTCCATCGCAGCGATGACAATATTATTTCCGTCCAACTTACCCTTCGCCGTGCGAATAGCGTCTGTTAAACCTGTTTTCTTTTGTGTAGATTTAATACGATCCGTATACTTTTTGGTATCCTCAAATTTCAATGGATCACCTGCTTTCACCTTTGCATCCAACTCCGTGTACTTTCCATCATCAAAAAGGATTTCGAAGTACTGTTGGGAGCCGATGCGCTCGTGGTGGTTACAGCGATTACACACGTAGGCCATTCCTGCCAACTCATCTTTGGAGTATATTGTCTTACAGTTCGAACATTTCTCCCAAAGCCCTTCGGGGGTTTCTCGCTTCTCTTTCGTAGAAGTTGTGATCCCTTCTTTCTCTCTTTTAAACCAACCCATAGTATTAAATATCTTAAATGAAATTGAAAATGAAAAACCTAGCTTCCGATTTTCAACTATTTGTTTTCAATTTTATAATGTGTTTACGTTATTCAAGTCAGCGAAAGATCGCTCCAAACGCTTGATAAACGTTAATTCACCGTCACGAATCCATTTGCGCGGATCGTAGTATTTTTTGTTTGGCTGATCGTCTCCTTCCGGATTTCCGATCTGTGTTTTCAAGTAGTCAATTTTGCTTGTAATGTAGTCACGACATCCTTCTGTAAAGGCGAATTGCAAATCGGTATCGATGTTCATTTTGATAACTCCGTAGCCGATGGCCTCGCGAATTTCTTCTAGTGTTGAGCCCGAGCCTCCGTGAAATACGAAATCAACCGGATTGTGCCCTGTGTTGTACTTTTCTTGAATGAAATTCTGTGAGTTTAGCAAGATTTTCGGTGTCAACACCACGTTCCCAGGCTTGTAAACTCCGTGTACATTTCCGAAAGATGCTGCAATGGTGAAACGATTGCTGATTTTGCTCAATTCTTCATAAGCGTATGCCACTTCCTCTGGCTGTGTGTAGAGTTTCGAAGAATCGACATCGGTATTGTCAACGCCATCTTCTTCTCCACCGGTAATTCCCAACTCGATTTCAAGTGTCATTCCGATTTTATCCATGCGCTTCAAGTACTCCTTACAAGTCTCGATGTTTTCTTCCAAAGGCTCTTCGGAGAGATCGATCATGTGGGAGCTATACAAAGGCTTACCGGTTTCTTTGTAGAATTGTTCTCCAGCGTCAAGTAATCCGTCGATCCAAGGAAGTAATTTACGCGCCGCGTGGTCTGTATGTAAAATCACGGTAGCTCCGTATAATTCTGCCATGGCGTGAATGTGGCGCGCTCCTGAAACTGCTCCAGCAATTGCTGCCTTTTCGTCATCGTTAATCAGACCTTTTCCGGCAAAGAATTGTGCTCCTCCATTTGAAAACTGAATAATGACAGGCGCGTTCATCATGGACGCTGCTTCCATTACTGCATTGACAGTGCTTGTATTGGTAACATTCACTGCGGGTAAGGCAAATCCTTTCTCCTTAGCATAGGCAAAAATCTTTTGAACTTCATCTCCTGTTGCCACCCCGGGCTTGATTCCATGGCTCATTACTATCTATTCTTTAAGGAATTAAAAATCGACAAATTCTCCAATTCTCTAATTATAAAACTCTAGTCAGGCGGCAAAGTTAAAGATTTATAGTAAGAAAAGGACACTTCTTGTCACCTTATAATAACGACTACGGAAGTGTGCTGAAAATTAGGGCGTAACGACGA
Organism: bacterium; assembly: GCA_024742305.1. Lineage (GTDB taxonomy): Bacteria > Bacteroidota > Bacteroidia > Flavobacteriales_D > Crocinitomicaceae > UBA4466. Next base: position 23,931 of record JANSYQ010000009.1, read on the forward strand.
TTTTATAAGGTCCTGATTCGATCTTCAAAAAGTAAATCCCCGATGACAGTTGTGGCAAGGAAACCTGATTCAATCCTTTCTGCAAGTCCATTTCTAAAAATTGTTTACCGGAAACATTTTCAATTGAGGCACTTGAAGTTGTATTTGTCTGAATATTTAATACACCTTGAGATTCAATTGGGTTTGGATATAAATTCACCTCTGATAGCTCCTTGTCATCAATTGATAACAAAGGAGACAATTCGTAAATATCTATGCTCGGCGTTCCTTCTTCCCTAAATAGGAACAGTATGTTACCATTCATTTCCACCATCTTATGTTCAATGGGCCAGTCCTGAACCTGCAGACTTCCAGCGTCAGTGGAAACCATGTGTCGATCGTAATCGATACCATTCAACCCTACTTCTAAGATTCCAGACATCTGTCCAAGAGAAGGGTGAATTTCATATAGGAAGAACGAACTTGCACCGACATACGCAGAAGATGGTTGAATGCTCATTCCATCTGTAACGATATCAACAACTAATCCAGACGTAGCGTCAACGACGTACTTCTCTCCGACTAGAAACAATCTATTATTGGCGACAACATGATGTTCTATCATATCGAACTGATTCACATCTATACTTGCATGAACAAATCCCTGTCCTTGTGCAGTAATATTCAATACTTCACCATGCCCCGATTGCACTTTGTAGTACATCAAACTTGTCCCAAACTCAAACATTCTTCCCTTTGAAACAAATGCACCAGTATCAGCGAAATGAATAGTTGTAGTATTCATATCATCTATTTTATACACGCGATGAATAGTACCGGAAGCATCGTTCAATTTGGTCTGCACAAATACTTCGTTGTTTAATACTTTCGCATCAATGAATTCCTCTCCAGTTTCAAGTTGAGCCACCTCCATTGTGCTGAGTACTCCATTGTTATCTGTCGTCACCTTGATCTTCGTTCCGTTCTGGATACTATATGTGATATAGGCATAATCATCACCGCGCTGCCCGGCAAATTCATAAGGTTGGTCATCAGAACCATCGGCAATAGAACTGAAACCTGTCCCTCCATCATATTTGAACAATTCACGACTAGACCCAATTATTGAGTTAACGAATATATCGCCATCGAATTCTGTAATTATTGGACTTGAGCTTGCTGGGCTATTGTCCATATCAAATAAATAAGTCGAAGTTCCATCAAACATAACAAGCTCTTGCCCTAGCCCTGGAATTGATCCTTTAAAGAACATCTTGCTCCCTTGAAACACCGGATCACTTTTTATTGCCGCGACATTTGTAAAAGTCATCTCGACAAGCTGAGCTCCTGGTGATGGAAGAACATAAAAACGATTATCGAACGGTGAATAGGGATCACCTGTAACAACAATTAATTCCCCTGAAACAAAAGGCGATTCATAGATTTGTTTGATGTTTATCGAATCATGGTCATAGATCACATTAACCGATTGAGAATTCGCTTCAGAGAATATACCCAATGCGAACAAAAGCGTAAAGATTACTTTGTTTTTCATAAGACTAGTGTTTCCATTCAGTATAGGAAGCTTCTCCCCAATTGTCAAACCAAACTGTCAACTACCTTTTCAACAGTCGATGTGAATGAGTTATCTGTAGAATTGCCATTATCTACGACTACATTTCCTACATTTGTGTTTAGGGATCAAATCAACCTTCAAATCCCCAATTTTCAACATTCAACGCAATGGGTTATCTCGACGAACTAAACGAAAGTCAATTAAAGGCTGTGCAAAACATTGAAGGACCAACCATGGTAATTGCCGGGGCGGGTTCCGGGAAAACGCGTGTTTTGACCTTTCGCATTGCATACATGATGGAAAATGGTGTGGATCCGTTCAATATCATGGCGCTGACTTTTACCAACAAGGCGGCTCGTGAAATGACAGAGCGTATCGGAAACATTGTTGGGGAAGGCGAAGCTCGGAACATCACCATGGGTACCTTCCACTCTGTTTTCTCAAGGATTTTGCGCTACAATGCAGATCGACTAGGATACCCGAGTAACTTCACGATATACGATACGCAGGACTCGAAGAGTTTGCTGAAGGAGATTATCAAACAATTCAACTTGGATGACAAGGCCTACAAACCCGGAAATGTGTTGGGGAGGATTTCATCTGCGAAAAACAACTTGATTTCTGCTGATGCGTATATGCAAAACCCAGATATTCAAGCGGAAGATAACATGGCGAAACGCCCGGAGTTGGGGCGTATTTACAAAACGTACGTACAGCGCTGTTTCAATGCCGGCGCAATGGATTTCGATGATCTTTTGTACAATACCAACGTTCTTTTGCGAGATTTCCCGGATGTATTGACGCATTACCAGCACAAGTTCAAATACATCTTAGTGGATGAGTATCAGGATACGAACTATGCGCAATACCTCATCGTAAAAAAATTAGCTGCTGTATTCGAAAATATTTGTGTAGTTGGAGACGATGCCCAAAGTATCTACTCGTTCCGAGGAGCGAATATTCAGAACATTCTCAACTTTAAAAAAGATTATCCGGACTTCAAACTGTTCAAGCTAGAGCAGAATTATCGAAGTACCAAAAATATTGTGGAAGCCGCCAACAGCGTGATCGCCCGAAACAAGGATCAAATCAAAAAGAATGTTTGGACCGACAACAGCGAAGGAGCGAAAATCAATGTTGTCCGAACGCTCACCGATAATGAGGAAGGAAAGTTGATCACCAACAAAATCTTTGACAAGAGCAAAGAACCTGGATTGACGTACAATGACTTCGCCATTTTGTACCGAACGAATCGACAATCACGTTCCTTCGAGGAATCTTTACGAAAGTTGAATATTCCGTACAAAATCTACGGCGGTCTTTCTTTCTACCAACGAAAGGAAATCAAGGATTTGCTGGGCTATTTCCGCCTTACGGCCAATCCGCTGGATACAGAGGCGTTGAAGCGTGTTATCAACTACCCAAAACGTGGCATCGGCCAAACGAGTTTTCAAAACGTGATTGTCGCAGCGAACAACTACAACGTTTCTCCTTGGGAAGTAATCAGTGATTTTGCGAAATATCCTGTTCAGTTGACCACCGGTGCGAGAAACAAGATGATTGATTTTGTGATCATGATCAAAAGTTTTGCCGCTCAATTGGACAAAATGGATGCCTATACACTAGCGCAGGAAATCGCCAAAACTTCCGGTATTTTGAAGGAGATGCGCTCCGATAAAGACAAAGGACCTGAAGAAGTGGAACGATATCAAAACGTGGAGGAATTACTTTCCGGTATCAAAGAGTTTACTGCCTCCCGTGAAGAAGGAGAGTCGAAGTCGCTTTCTGAATTTATGTTGGATGTAGCCTTACTAACGGATGCCGACGAAGACAAGGGGGACGAGCGAAATCACATCACGTTAATGACCATTCACTCAAGTAAGGGACTGGAATTTCCACACGTTTACCTTGTGGGATTGGAAGAAAACCTCTTTCCATCGCAAATGGCACTGCACTCAAGAACAGAGTTGGAGGAAGAACGTCGATTGTTTTATGTTGCAGTAACACGAGCGAAAGAAACCTGTACGCTTTCTTATGCAACATCTCGCTTTCAGTGGGGCAACTTAATCACCTCCGAACCAAGTCGTTTTATTGATGAAATTTCGCCGGAATACTTGCACTTCGAAACTCCTGAACGTGGTCGAGGTAGATCTTTGAGTGGCGGAATGAGTAATTCGTTTGAGAATCCTGCTGGACTTGGCGGACTGAACAAAAGTTTCGCAAAGTCGCCTTCCTTGAAGCGCGTGGACCAAGCAAAACCAAGCAAACCCAAAACGGGCGGAATGCTTGATTTAAAAGTGGGATACAATGTAAGTCATGATCGCTTCGGTAAAGGAAAGGTGATCAAGCTAGAAGGCAACGGACCGGATAAAAAAGCTACCATCTTCTTTCCGAAACACGGCTCTAAAACAGTTCTTTTGCGTTTCGCAAATCTAACGGTAGAAGAGTAAATTGCAACCTTTCTTATTGATTCTGCGTATCTTATAGTAAATAATGATGCGTTATGAAATATTTAGCTACAACTCTTATGTTGATCCTGTGCGGATCGGTAATGTCTCAAATTAAATTTTCAGACAAGACTTTCGACAACGGAATGCGTTATCCAGTGGCACATTATTCTAAGAACCCAACGGTTGCTGATACCATGAATGCCATTATTCAAAGAAACTTAATGGATGCCGAGGTAAGCGACTTCTGCGTGGGCGATTACGGACTTGTACAAAAGGGAAATCATGTGGAACTCCATCTTGTTTGTAATTGTATTGACTTTGCAGAAACCGATCACCGTTATTTGTTCTTCAGTTTAGAAACAGGACAGTTGGTTGATTACTCGGACCTTTTCGACCCGAAGGAAAAAGCGAAAGGACTTACGCGAATTAATGAACTTGTTTCCGATGCCGGTGACGACACGTGCAAAGCAGAACTTATTTCCAACGGAGAAAATCTCAATTGGAGCGATATGACTATTCGTTTGTATAAGGAAGGTTTAGAAATTCATCCGAAAGCCGGGAAATGCAACAACCCTGTGAAAGTTCCATGGACGGAAGTAAGTACGTATTTGAAGTATAACTTCCTTTAGAAAGGATATCCAATTCCTAAATGGAAATTCGGAAGGTATAGGTTCGGCGTGAAATTCTCCCAATCAGGGCCGAAAACGTTCTCTACCTCTTGCAAGAACTCATCTTTTTTCTGGAAGATCCAGTTTTCGCCGGAAGGCAACGCCGGGTTTCTTATAGGAATACCTAAATCCAATCGGATGATGAAATAGTCGAGGTCCATACGCAATCCGAATCCTGTTGCCACGGCAATTTGGCGCCACCAGTCCGCCGAAATTTGTCCATTTAGTCGGTTGGGATCTTCAGATGTGGTCCAAATATTTCCAGCATCTACAAAAACTGCCCCTTTGAAAAATGAGTTAATGGCAAAACGGAACTCTCCGAAAGCGCCAAGGCGTAAATCTCCAATTTGCGTTGCACTCCGAAGTGTGTCCAAGTAGTATTTATATCCACCCGGTCCCAAAGTCCTTGCACGCCAACCTCGGTTGTCGTTGGCCCCACCAGCAAAGAAACTGTAATCAAAAGGTAACGCTGTTGTCGTATTCCCATATGGAATTCCACCACCAATCTCCAGTTTCATATTGATGCTACGTTCGTTTCGGAACGGCTTGGAGAATATGAGTTCATTATCGAGACGTGCGAACTGTGAGTACCCTACTCCATTAATAGCATACTGTCCCAATTCCGTCGTATCTTGGAATGGTCGAAATACACTCAAAACATTTCCTGCCGGCTCAAATACTGAGGCAAAATACAATTGAGCATTCCCCTTCCTGTTGGGTTTCTCCTTAATATTGTACTCATAGCGAAAACGCCAATCCTGCCAAATAAACTGATTACTAAAGGCATTCAGCAAGAACAAATCTCCCAAATCATCCAAGCGCTGCTGAAACTCTTCTGACTTATTGATATTGACAAAACGAACGACTGAGACTCCCGGTAAGCCCACTTCGAAAAGGGATGTTTTTGTAACAATGAACTTCCACTCGTAGTCCAATTGAAAGGAGCGACGCTCAAAATCCTCTCGGTTTTGATAGCTGTAACCGGCCGAGATAATTGTCTGCGGACGGCGTTTCTTGGAAATATCACTACTTCGTAATGGTAGTAATCCTGGTAGGGTCAATCGCACGCTTGGACCAATTTCAAAAGTGTTGAAACTTCGACCTGTGGTAACCACCTGACCGCCTTGCGATTCATCAAATATAGCAGGTTGTGACTCAAACCCACCGGAAATAGAAAAGGTCAATTTTTCTCCTCCGCGAAATAAATTACGATTGGTATAGCTGATGGATGCTGAGGCTCCTAAATATCCGTTGGTATTCGTTGCTCGAGGTTGAAAGGAGTAACTCTGACTCTTTTTCGGTGCAATGTAGTAGTGAATTTGTAAGCGGTTCGAGTCCAATTCGACAATCTCGGTTTTGATCGCCTTAAAAAGATCCATCCGAAGCAATGCAGCATAGGAATCCTCTGCGTTCTTGTTGGAATACCGCGAATCTTTTTCCAAAAAGTTTTGAGATTCAAGAACCAAAGGTTTTACGAATGGTTTTCCGTTGTAGTAGATGATGGCTTCACGATTTTCTAACCTTCGTCCGCCTTTCTCCTTTGCATACACCATGGTATCTACGGTGTTCAAAAACGGACCGTTATAAAGCGAGAATCCATTTTTTTGCATCATATTCTTGAAGTTTCCTTCGTATTGCAAGGTGTCTGCCAAGTGAAAGAAGACCTCATCAATCACATATTTTCTGTGTCTGATTTGAACCAAAGAGTCAGAAGATGGGTTTGCACGAACCGTTCTATCCCCAAAAACAATGGTTAAATCCACGGACATATCTGCACTGGACGTATCTGCCAAATAGGTGATGTGATTGGCACTGAATCCGTAGAATGATGAGTCACGCATGAATTTCGCTACACGTGAGCGGTAACTGTCCAGTAATTCGGAATCGAATGGCTTATCAATCAGCGGTGGATCGTGCCTTGTACGCACAAAATCATTGTACGCGGCCAAAACCTCTTCGTTTTTACAATCCACTTTGGTTTTGCGGATCATGTAACGATCCCCAGTGGTTATGACATAACTTACGACAGCTTTTTGGTTCCCTTTATATTTTACCAATCCCTCTGCCTTGCCATAATAGTAACCTTTTTGTTTCAGGTAGGCAGACATCTGCTCCAAGGTCTTTTCAAATGCCGTACTATCAAAAATTACTGGAGGTTCACCAATTTCATACTTGTACCACTCGCGAAAAAATTTCGTTGGATTGATCGTGTCTTTTAGTCGAACGGTTTTGTGCGTGTAAAAGTCCTTCCCTTTTTCTTTCGCCTTTGCAATTCGTTTTTGATTGATACGTTTCTGCTTTTCCAAGCGACGTTGGTTTTCCGCTTTGATCTCAGCATCTTTTCTCTCTCGCTTCTCGGCAATTTTTAATGAATCAAAGGTATTGTAGGCGTTTAGTTTCCACTTGATCCACAAACGCTGGTAGTTCGCTGGTTGCCGCACAATTGAAGCCACATCGTCCTTATCCAACTTGTCTCCCTTAATGGTAATCTTGTTCTTTTTGATCAAATATTTGGATTCCGGAACATACTTGGTTTGATTACAACCAACTACGAACAGGATCAGGATCGGCAGAATATATGTAAGTTTGGTGCGCTGCACTTAATGTAATACTTCAAGCAAATTTAATAAAAGCATTCATGGATGCTCTCTCGAAAAATAAGATTAAATGGATCCGATCCTTGCGCCTAAAAAAAAACAGGGACTCGGAAGGGCTCTTTGTTGTGGAAGGAGCAAAAATGGTGCAAGAAATTTTAAAGGATGAAAGTGCGACCGTTGAATGTTTGGTCACTACAGATGAATCTCTTGATTTTGCTGGTACGCAATTTCATACGGATACTGCCACGATGAAGGCCATCAGCGGATTATCGACACCGAGTTCCTTGCTTGCGGTGGTGAAAAAACCTCAGATTTCAACGAAAAAATCACCTTGGACGCTTGTTTTAGATGGCGTTCAAGATCCAGGAAATATGGGGACAATCATTCGAACGGCGGACTGGTTTGGCATTACGGACATTGTTTGCTCTCAGCAAACGGTGGATTGCTTCAACCCAAAAGTTGTTCAATCGACCATGGGCTCAATTTTCAGGGTGTGCGTGAGGTATGAGAGGCTTGAGGATTACTTTGAAAATGTTGATCGTCCGGTGTTTGGCGCGCTACTCGAAGGGGAAAACATGCATTGTGTTACCGTACCCAAAGAAGGTATTCTACTGATGGGCAACGAAGGCAATGGCATTTCCGAAGAGTTGATTGATTTCATCTCCCACCCGATTCACATCCCAGGCAAAGGCGGCGCAGAGTCGTTAAATGTTGCTGTCGCGACGGGGATTTTGTTAGGAAGATTTTCCCACTAAGATTTATCAAAAAAGGCGATCTGCCAAGTAAAAATTTACGGACTTCTAAAGCCTCAGTCCTCCGATTAAAAAATATTTCTTTATGTACTTTCAATTATTTCTGAAAGTTTTATATATTTGAAATATGAAATTAGACGAAGCAAAGCAGCATTTTATTCAATCATGGGGAACTCTAGGGTCTAACTGGGGTATAAACAGAACCATGGCACAGATTCACGCTTTGCTGTTGGTTTCCAGTGAACCAATTTCTACGGAGGACATGATGGAGCAACTTCAGATTTCACGTGGAAATGCGAATATGAACACGCGCACTCTAATTGAATGGGGCATTGTGACCAAGACCCATATTCCCGGTGAGCGCCGCGAGTTTTTCGTTACGGATAAGGATATTTGGGCACTGGCGAGACAAATAGTTAAGCAGCGTCGTCAACGTGAAATTGAACCCATGCTCCGTGTCATTCAAGAAGTGAAAAACGTGGAGGGAAACGATAAGGAAACGAAAGAATTCAAAGAGTTAATCAACGATATTGACAGCTTCACCCAAAAGGCAGACGATTTAATGGATAAGTTCATTCGATCTGATGAACATTGGTTCTACCGTCAATTGCTGAAAATGGTGTAGTATTTTTTTAACCATATACTTTCAATTATTCCTGAAAGTTTAAAAACAAATAAAATGGAAAAAGAGAAAAAAATCGGAGCATGGCTGGGAATGGCAGGTGGACTGTTGGGTATAATAGCTGTACTAGTCATTTTTGGAAAGAATTCCTTACGTCCTATGCACTACCCCTTGATTCTATCAATTATTTCCGTAGGACTGACTTTTTCTGCCTTATTCGGAGCAAAAGCAGCAAAGGAGATCAATCAAAAGAAACTGCATCCAGTTTTAGCTGGTATCAAGTCTACAGTATTCACCACCTTATGCAGTGACGTCGGTGTAACTATTCTTATGGCTCTCATGCACGGAGAGCCCTCTTGGATTCTCTCCATTCCGGTAATTATGATCATGTCTTTTGTTGCAGGCGGCATCCCCATGCTCATTATTGCCATCATTTTTGGATACACCTTACAATTCACCCTTAAAAAACGTCTATCATGATAGAATTTAAAGTTCCCACAGGCCTCATTATTGCTGGTGGTATTGGACAGATTTTCACCGCGTTGATATATCCTTACATCCGTCACGTTGTGTTCGATTGGTACAGCGACATTCAAAAACTGCGTCCGTTAAATCAGGAAATTGCTAAAACGTATGGCCGCTACATTCAAGGGCTCAATTTTTCGTTCGGAATCATCTCTTTATTGATGTTCTATGAGCTTCAGAACGGCACCGCTTTGGCATGCGCACTCACAGGATTGATCGCAGCGTACTGGATCGGAAAAATTGCCACTCAATTCGCCTATTACCCGATGTATGAAATCCCCAAGAAAACACTATTTCGGGTCGGTGAAGTATTGATGAACGGACTGTTCTTCCTATTCGCAGGAGTGTTCACTTGGTTGTTTGTAGTGAACCTCTTGCACTATTTTGGAGCGAATTGATAATCAACGGAACTAAATACTATGGCAACGTGTAGCGAACTCCCCAGTTAATACCAAAGAATGGATTGATTTCAACCGGAGCACCGCTCAACATGTTAAATTCAGTTCCAATAAGTCCTTTTGCTTCGATACTGAATCGACTGAGAAAATCACGATTGTAGAATGGCGTATAGTCAATACCTATTGGAAGGTATGGTGCGAAAACAAACATCATTTTTGCATCGAGTGCCTTATGTTCGCCATCGAGATATATTTCATTCGTGGAAGCCGCATATGGTGCTTGGGGCCAAATTGCATAGCTCGAATAATTCGGAAAGGCAAGGTAACCATCGTCGTCTCTATACTCGTATCTGTATGCTTGATATCGTGAATATTGAATATTCTGATGAACAGAAACGCCCAGTTGTGCACCGAATCCAGCAAAACCTGAAAAACGACTGCGTTCGGTTCTGAAAATGTACTCTCCTGACAATGAGACCAATTGTTTCGTATAGTAAAGTCGTTCCTTATCCATCCAAACGCTATCTAAGTAAACCAGTGATGGTCCTTGATCCGGATAATACACTTGAAATGAGTCCAAATGATCAGAAGTTGCAGTTATATGGTTTTCACTAAGTACCATTGAATAACGTGAATAATTGACTCCAAACCGTACTTCTTGTCGCTTTTTTCCGGTGGAGAAACCTACATTCAAACCGAAGTTCGTCGAAGCACCACGGCCAATAGCAAATGGTGTATATGGATAAAATTTATCATCTGAACCTTCGAGTTCCTTTTTATTCTTCACAAATCCCTCAGCGCCTATTTCAGAACCGAAGTCTGCATAATTTCGAGACCCCAAACTGAGGTCCATATTGATCATTTTCCATTTTAGAAGTGGCTGTATTTCCTCTTGATTTTCTGTATTCGATTGTGAAAGTGCAAAAACAGGAAGCAGGCAAAATATACCAATGAAGCTTTTCATAATTAGTGATTTCACACCAAAACGGGGGACTCATTCAATTGTTGTTCGTCGATTAATTTTTAACATTTTGAACGATGGTTTTCACGCATTTCATTCCGTCAATCGCCGCTGAGATGATTCCTCCAGCGTAACCGGCACCTTCCGCACAAGGATACAATCCAGCGACATCAGGATGTTGTAGATCTTCCCCTCGTGGAATTTGAACGGGAGAGGATGTTCTTGATTCTGGTGCGTGTAAAACCGCTTCATTCGTGAGATATCCATTCAATTTTTGTCCAAAATCTTCAAATGCTTTGCGCAATCTTCGCGCTACGAGGTCGGGCAATACCTTGTTGAGATCTACAGAAACCAATCCAGGTTGATACGATGAATTTGGTAATGTTTCTGATTTTTTACCTTTTACAAAATCGACCATGCGCTGTGCCGGTACCTTTTGAGTTTTTCCTCCGGCTTCCCAGCACGCTTGCTCCACCGATCGCTGAAAGTCCAAGCATACAAAAGGATTGGTAGGATCATCAAAATCCTCCGGGTGAATCTCTACCACAATGCCCGAATTTGACGTAGGATTGTTTCTTTTGGATGGTGACCAACCGTTGGTTACTACTTCGCCGGGTTCTGTGGCACAAGGAGCAATTATTCCGCCGGGACACATACAAAACGAGTAAACTCCTCTCCCTTCCACTTGCGTAACCAAGGAGTAGCTTGCTGGTGGCAAGAAATCATCGCTCTGTCGTCCGTGATACTGAATTTTGTTGATCAATTCTTGTGTATGTTCGATGCGCACTCCTAGAGCAAATGGCTTTGCTTTCAACTCCCATTTGTTTTCCTGAAATAATTTGAAAATATCGCGTGCTGAATGTCCTGTGGCAACAATCACATGATCGAAAGAATATTTCTCCTTATGGTTGATTTCAACTCCTGTAATGCGTCCTGATTCCGATAAAAATTGCGTGACTTTACTTTCGAAATGCACTTCGCCGCCACATTCTTGAATTTTCTCGCGCATCGCAACGATTATTCTCGGCAAGACGTTCGTTCCAATATGAGGATGTGCATCCACCAAAATATCACGCTTCGCTCCAAAGTCTACAAACCATTCGAGGGCTTTTCGTACGTCGCCTCTTTTTTTGGATCGCGTGTACAACTTTCCATCCGAATACGTGCCTGCGCCGCCTTCTCCGAAGCAATAATTCGATTCTGGATTCACAATTCCCTCTTTATTCAGGGCTGCTAAATCACGACGACGAGCACGAACATCTTTACCACGTTCAAAAATCACGGGTTTCCATCCAAGTTCAAGCGCTTGAAGAGCAGCAAATAATCCAGCAGGACCGGCGCCAACAATGGCTATTTTCTTCTTTGGGTCTACTTTAACAGGTGAAAACGATGGAGGATCAGGGTATGATTCTTCAGCTCCGATCACTTCAAACGAACCGTTGATTTTAATGGCCTTCTTGCGCGCGTCGATAGATCGTTTTTTCCACCGAAATTGAAAACTGTCTTCTTCTAAGCGCAATTCTTTGGCAATGCGTGATTTTAGAAAGGCATCATCCTTCGCCTGTTCGGGCGTCATCTGAAATTGAACGGTTTGTGGAGTCATAGCGTTGCAAAGATAAGGGAGATTTTGAGTGACTCGCTGGATTTAGATGATAAGGGTAAAAGTAGACGTGAAGACTTAGAACAACTTAAGAAGATAGTAACATATTATCAACATTTCTAGAATTTTACAATTATCTAATTAGGCAATTGTCTAATTAGAGCAGTAAAAGTGAAAGATATGCGCAAATCTACCCCTCAAAGATTAAAGAGAACCACCAAACCTTGTTATACAACCGATCAATAGGTTGCGCAATGGCAGCATTGTCTTTAACATGAGCGTTTCGGAAACCGTGCTGATATTTGACTTCCATTCCGAATTTGAAGTAGGGCGCAAAGAATTCTACTCCGAAACCGAGTTGCCCACTCCAGTCATGACGATTTAACTTAATGAATGGATCAGTGAAATTCTGACTAGCATCTTGCTGTGATTGTAGATCAAGCGTATACTGACCTCCTACGAGAAAGTACGACGCAAAATTGTTCACGCGCAGCGTTCGGAACTGGAACATGAGTGGGAAATCCAAGTTGGTGGAACTGATGCGTTCTTGATTGAAAATTTCCGTGGTATCGTTGGGCATGAATGTATAATTCAAAATGCGCTCTTGAAACGAAAGTGTTGGAATAAAGCGCAATCTTACAACTGGCGTTCCGAGTTTCATGGTTGTTACAATTCCGAGCTGTCCTCCCGGCGCAGACTGATTGGTCAAGGATGTGACCCCATACTGTTCGTATGCGTTTAATTCGCGAAGCATAGTGAAGTCGGATGTGTTTCCGCCCAACATAAATCCAAAGTGCAACAACTTTTCATCAAAGCGCTTGTAGTTCTCCGGTTTTTGACGCTGAGAGAAGCTGTACGAGGAAATCAATAGGAAAATGAGTATCAATCTCATGACCTTTGAAACGCTCATAATATTTGAATATTGTCTTCTTTGCATATCCTATTTCGACCCCCAATAAATCGTAGCAATGCCGCCACTTACCAATTGGCTGTCCACATTTTTGTAACCCACTTTCGTCATGATATCTAAAAAATCTTGTCCTTCTGGAAACGCTTCTACCGACTCCGGCAAGTACTCGTACGCACGCTTATCCTTTGAAATCGTTTTCCCTAAGAATGGAATCACTCTTTTTGAGTAGAATCCGAAAGTTTGTTTCACCGGAAACTTGCGCGGTTTAGAGAATTCAAGAATGATAGCTCTTCCTTCTGGTTTGAGTACGCGCAGCATATCCGTTAATCCTTTCTCCAAATTTTCATAGTTACGCACACCAAATCCTACGGTGAGCGCATCAAAACGATTGTCTTCAAAAGGCAACTTCTCAGAGTCTCCCAGTTGCATGGATATAATGTTATCTACACCTTTTCGTTTCATCTTTTCGATGCCAACGTCCAGCATCCCTTGCGAGATATCCACTCCAATTATTTCTTCAGGCTTCAATTTTAATGCCGCAATGGCAAAATCGCCAGTTCCTGTAGCAATATCCAAAACGGATTTTGGCTTTACTTCTTGAAGCAATCGAATGGCTTTCTTACGCCAAATTTTGTCAATTCCCAGCGACAGGAAATGATTCAGAAAATCATATCGCTTGGAAATATTGTTGAACATCGTTGCGACTTCTTCTTTCTTCGAAGTATCGCGATCATTGTACGGTTTTACTACTTTCTTTTCTTCCATCTTCTTCACTTTATCAACCCACCATTGTATGTCCCGAAGGATACTTATAATTCTTACTCATTACGCGCTTCCCAACCAAATAAGCCAAGGTCAGCGTTCCAACACGACCAATAAACATGGCCACGATTAGTACAAATTTACCAACTGTACTTAACTCTGACGTAATTCCTGTTGATAAACCTACAGTACTGGCTGCAGAAACATGTTCAAATACAAGGTCCATGAAGTCGTATTTTCCTGAAGCCAGTAAATCCGCTTCACTTATCGCCAAAATAAACGGCCCAATAATATTTCCTATCACAAAGAATATGAAAATTGCGTAAGCCTTGAGAACTAAATCGTTGGAAATCGTTCTTTTGAACAGTTCCGTATGCTTCTTTCCTTTGATCGTAGATAGTACCGATGCCCACAAAATCGCAAAGGTAGACGTTCGAATACCCCCGCCGGCTGAACCAGAGGAAGCTCCAATAAACATCAAAAAGAGAAAGATGATCAACACGGGAACACTCAAGGCTGCAGTATCTACTACATTAAATCCGGCATTACGCGTCGTCATGGATTCAAAAAGAGCCGTCACTACCATATCCAAGGTATTCTTTCCTTCCATGGTTCCATCCCACTCGAAAATAAAGAAGACAGCCGCCCCCAACAGCAAGAGACCTAAGGTGAAATACAAGGATATTTTCGTCCCAAACTCAAAGCTTTTCCATGGTGTACGCATTCGTTGACGAATCCGACGAATTTCGAAGACATCAAAAACATAAATCATCCCAAAACCTCCAAGGAAGAATAGAATAAGGACCACTGTATGAACGAAGGTATTATGTATTACATCGGGATGCATCAAACCACCGTTTAAAGTAGAGAGTCCGGCGTTATTAAAGCCTGAAATCCCATGGAAAACCGATTGAAAAAAGCGCTCTCCGGTATCTGCGAAAACACCCTGATTTCCAAAACCGATAAATAGCAACACGATGCCAATCACCTCGAAAGCTGTTGCCCAAAGAACGATTTTTGCCAGCATCGACTTCGCTTTTAAAATAGAGTCACGATTCACAAAATCTTCTATTACTTCGTGGTACTTAATTCCTACTCCGAATTTTGCCACCACAAGCATCAATGCCCCGAAGGCAATGGTGTTCAAACCTCCCAGTTTGATTAAAACCATCACAACTACCTGCCCTTTGAAGGTGAGCGTTTCGGCTACATCTACCGTGGATAACCCCGTAACACTCACGGATGACATTGACAAGAACAACGAGTCAGTAAAGGGCAATCCACCTTTGACAGTTGACATCTCCGGGAGCATAAGAAGCAACCCACCGATGAGTGTCATTAAGGAAATGGAAATCGTAAATAGCCATCCCGGGTGAATCTTCATCCAAGGTTTGAAATTCCGCTGTTTGAAGAGGTTGTTAAGGATGATAATAAATATATATAACTGAACGAATATCGTGGAGAATGTCCCAAACTCATCAAACCCAATGGATTGAAAAACGGGTTCCAAAATCATTCCGTCGAAGAGGTTGTAGGCGATTCCTTCGACCAATAAAATGGTAATAATGATGCCTTCGAACCAGTTATCCTTTATGAATTGCCGTGGATTGAAATCGTAAACAAACTTGATAAGGAAACGCGCAATGTAGAATCCGAAACTTGCCTGAATTATTGAGAAACACATAGCTTCTGCCTCAGGTGTGATGTGGAATCCGTATAGGTAAATGAGTACACCAATAGCAGTAAGCGACACTAGAACGTTCAAAAAAGTCAATGCTCTCAGAACACCGGGTTTTGAATCATAAATCAACAAATTGATCCGCTCTCTCAGGTCGCGTATCCTCATGCTTCTTGTAATTTCTCGATTTCGGCCTGCAATTGCTTTTTATCAACAGGAACCACACCACTGCGTTCACAGACCAGTCCGCCTGCCAAATTTGCCCATTCTGCAACTTCTCGAATTTCCATTCCGGCAGCCAAGCAAGCAGTAGCTACGGAAATTACGGTGTCCCCCGCTCCACTTACATCAGAAATGTTTCGAATGTGTGCAGGAACATAGTGCTTCGCACCAGTATTTCGGATAAAGACACCATGCTCCGAGAGCGTCACAAAGCTAATTTCGTTCTGCAATCGTGCTTCCATTTCTTCAATGGCGTCTTCAAATATTTTTTCTTTTGGTAATAAATCCGCGTCGATGTTGAGCCCCTCCTTCAATTCCTTCAAGTTAGGTTTGAACATCGTTACGTTCTTGTAGGAGAAGAAGTTCTCTTTTTTGGGATCGACGGTGGTAATCACTCCTTTCTCACGTGCCATTTTAATGACTTCCCCAATTACGCGCTCCGTCAACACTCCCTTGTTGTAATCTTCAAAAATGATTGCATCTATATCTCGCAAATGCTTGGCTACATTGGCAATCACTTGGTCCTCCTCCGCGGAAGTCAGGGGAGCAATAATTTCATCGTCGATTCGAAGTAACTGTTGGTGATTTCCAATAACGCGGGTTTTCACCGTGGTTTTTCGATCGGAACTCTGCTCCATCCCCGAAGTAACCATGCCCGCTTCTTCCATAAGATTCAAAAGATCGCTTCCACCTTCATCATTTCCAATTACACTTGTCAAAATCGGTGTTACACCCAAAGCTGCAAGGTTCAGTGCTACGTTGGCAGCACCGCCTAATCTTCGCGTACGATGTTTCAGATTGACAATGGGTACTGGTGCTTCCGGACTGACACGTGTTACGCGACCTTCCACGTAGGCGTCAATCATGACATCACCGATAACGAGAATTCGTAAGGAATCGAATTTTGAAAATATGGTGGATACGTCCATTACTTCAACTTTTCAAGCGCCACTTTCAATCGGCGCATTGCCTCCGTGAGTGTTTCCTCGGAAGCAGCATAAGAAATACGAATGCAGTTCGGGTCACCAAATGCTTCCCCTGAAACCAATGCTACAAGTGCTTCGTTCAAGAGGTACATGGCTAAATCGTTGGCATCCTGAATTTTCTGTCCATCGAATTCCTTTCCGTAAAAGTACGAAACATCAGGAAAAACGTAGAATGCGCCTCCCGGAACGTTTGCCTTAACCCCTTCAATTTGACTTAGCGCATCCAAAACCAAGGATCTTCTCGATTCAAAAGCTTTCACCATATCTGCAACTTCACTCGGATCAGCGTCCATAGCTGCGATTACCGCGCGTTGAGTAATGGAACATGTTCCTGAGGTAAATTGCCCCTGAATTTTAGAACAAGCTTTCGCGATTTCCGTGTTCGCTCCGATGTAGCCAAGTCGCCAACCGGTCATTGCCCACGCTTTGGAAACACCATTTACAGTAACTACTTGATTTTTTACGTCTTCAAATTGTGCCAAACTCTCGTGTTTCGACCCAAAATTGATGTGCTCGTAGATTTCATCGCAAATCACCACCATGTTGGGGTACTTAACAATAACATCTGCCAAATCGCGCAATTCCTCTTTACTGTAAACCGATCCCGTTGGATTACATGGTGTCGAGAAAATCATCATTTTCGTTTTCGGCGTAATAGCTGCTTCTAGTTGAGCACCCGTAATCTTAAAATCAGTTTCAATTCCCGCACTCACCGTAACGACGTTTCCTTCCGCCACCCGAACGATTTCTTTGTAAGAAACCCAGTATGGCACTGGAATAACGACATCATCGCCAGGATTTACGATGCTTAAAACTGTGTTGGCAATGGATTGCTTGGCACCCGTTGACACAACAATTTGGTCCGGCGAGTAATCGAGGTTGTTATCGCGTTTGAACTTTCGGGAAATGGCCTCACGGAGGTCCAAATACCCAGGAACTGGCGTATAGGTGGTGAAATTATCATCCATCCCTTGCTTCGCTGCATCCTTAATGAAATCAGGCGTGTGAAAGTCGGGTTCTCCCAAACTCAATGAGATCACATCTTTGCCTTGAGCGCGCAACTCTCTACTCTTCTGAGACATTGCAATCGTTGCAGATTCCTCCATGGACTGCAGTCGTTCCGATAGTTCTATCATTTCTTTCGCTTGCGTTTAATACAAAGTACAAAGCTATAATAAAGTCAAGACAGGTAGAAGTAAATTCACGCAAAAACGCCGCTTTTTTGCAAGTTGAAATGTGAATAAAATCAAACGCCTTACAATCGTTAGGTGAACCGAATGCCGTAAATTCGCATTTGATATGAGTGATGAAGACTTTATCGATGTTGAAAAGCTGATTGCCAGCAAGAACCCGAAGACGCTGAAACGCACACCTCGCTTTGTGATCAGTTATCTGAAGTATATTTTGCATCAGGCTGAAATTAATGCGTTCATTGCCGACCATGCTCACATAAAAAATGCCGAGTGGTGCCAAGCCGTGGTGGATTATTTCGATATCACGATAAACGTTCGACACATTGAGCGCATTCCGAAAGATGGAAAGATTGTTCTAGCGATGAATCATCCGTTGGGCGGGATGGATGCCATGATCTTGGTTTCTGCTCTCAAGGATCATCGAAAAGATTTAAAATTCATCGTGAACGATCTATTGATGAACTTGGACCCGATGAAAGAGATGTTTGTCGGAGTTGATAAAATCAACAAAAATAGAGCGTCTGTGCGTGAGCAAATCAAGGAACTTTTCCAATCGGATGAAGCAGTTTGTATTTTTCCGGCAGGACTTGTAAGTCGTAAGCAAAAAGGAGAAGTGAAAGATTTGGTTTGGAAGAAAACATTCGTAACTTATTCGAAAGAATTCAACCGAACAATAGTTCCAATATACATTGACGGCCGATTGTCGCGATTCTTTTACGGACTTTCCAATATTCGTGGCAAACTTGGCATCAAGACCAACATTGAAATGTTGTATCTTGCTAATGAATTGTTCAAACAACGAGATCGTCATTTTGAATTTGTTGTTGGAGAACCTATTCCCGCCACTGAACTGGATCCTTCTGTTGAAGACACGGAACTAGCACAGCAGATTAAAGAAAAAGTCTACGACTTACGAAAAGAACTAAACAATGGATAACATCATTCCCCCCATAGACAGAGAGCTTCTAAAAAGCGAACTTTCGAAAGATTTATTTCTGAGAAAAACGCGAAAGGGAGGAAATGAAATATACGCAGTAAACTTTCACAACGCCCCGAATGTCGTCCGCGAAGTAGGCCGATTGCGAGAAGTATCCTTTCGAAAGGGCGGAGGCGGAACAGGAAAGGCACTAGATATAGATGATTATGATACTTCAGAGAAGTGCTACGATCAATTAATTGTTTGGTCGCCTGAAGATGAGGAAATCATTGGCGGTTATCGCTACATCCTTTGTAACAAGGTTTTGAACGATGAGTCGGAGAAGTTGGAACTTTCCACAGCGAATTACTTTCAGTTCAGCGAGGAGTTTGTTCGTTCATACCTACCGAATACGATTGAATTAGGACGTAGTTGGGTTCAGCCAAACTTTCAACCTGCCATAAATCCAAGGAAAGGTCTTTTCGCATTGGACAATATTTGGGACGGATTGGGCGCTATCGTATTGAACCACCCGGAAATAAAATACTTCTTCGGAAAAGTGACAATGTACCCTTCCTATAATACAGAAGCGCGCGATTTCCTTCTGCATTTTATGCACCATTATTTCCCAGATCGAGATCATTTGATGCATGCACATCACCAACTCCAGCAATCGTATGACAAGGCAGCGTTTGATGCTATCTTGGAGGGACTTGACTTCAAGGAGGGATTTAAAAAATTGAATGCTTTTGTACGAGAACGCGGCGAGTTCATTCCACCGTTGGTAAATATTTACATGAACCTGTCGCCTACGATGAAAACCTTCGGCACTGCTGTAAACCCCGAATTTGGAAGCGTAGAGGAAACAGCCATATTAGTGACCCTAGACGATATTTACGAAGACAAGAAGGAGCGTCACATGCAGATTGAGGAGTAGTCTTTAGACGCTAGATATTCAGACGCTAGACTCTCGACCAGAATTACTCTTACATTTACGCATCATTCTTGCTCAGAAGTCTCTAAAATCATCACGGATTGATAGAAAAATCCTTCAAAAGCTTTCGTCGCGCACATGAACCAATAACGGTCTTCCATGTAAAACTTCGGTTGAAAATACCACGGAGCGTACGAATTCATGCTATACCTTCCAGTTTCATTTTTTAAAACGATTATATCGGTGTTTGCATCGGTAATCATGATCATGACGGTATCACTACTTTCATCAAGTGCCAAGATTCCATCAATACTGCTCTTTTCCCAATTAGCCATATTCAGGGTATCAAAGCCATTTACAACTTTCAAAAGTTCTTCTTGCGACTTCTTCAACTTTTGCCGTTTTGTTTTGAATTTCGTTTGCTCATGGCGCCTTTCTCCTTTGTACGAAACATCTAAGTGCCAAGCATTCCACTTGTCATCTTTCCTCCCAAATACAAGCGCATTGTAATTCCTTGACCACACACTCGATGTTGTAGCGTAGATATAGCAATCAAATTTTTGCACGTATTTCTCAATTTCAGGTCGCTCTTTATCATCTGCAAAACTTGAATCTAACTCAAGAGAAACAATATCCTGCCCGTTGCATAGAGTTGGAAGCAGACAAATCAAAATAAAAACAAATCGATACATAGAAACTTGATGCTAAACGGAGCGATTTCCACAAAACAAGAAATCCCGATGTTTTCACACCGGGATTTTATACTTACTACATTAAAAGTTATTGTGGACTCATCTCAAAGCAACAACCACTTTCAACTTCTTAAATATGAACGACCAAATTGTGTTGATCGATTAATTTTCTCATGTTAATCAACGCGTAACGCATTCTTCCTAGTGCTGTGTTGATACTGATATCTTCCAACTCAGCAATATCTTTGAAAGACATTTCTTTAAAGATACGCATTATTAGAATATCTCGTTGTGATTCCGGCAAGTGATCGATAAGCCCGACCATTTGACCTTCCAACTCTTCGCGCGTTAGAATCTCAATGGCATTTTCATCTTCCTGTTGGATAGTGTGAAAAATATTGAAATCGTCGCGTTGCGAACTTGATTCCGAGATCATTTTTACTTTGTTTGCTTTTCGGAAGTGGTCTATAACCAAGTTGTGCGCGATACGCATGGCCCATGGCAAAAACTTTCCTTCCTCGTTATAATTTCCCGCTTTCAACGTGTTCACGATTTTGATGAACGCATCTTGGAAGATGTCTTCCGCCAAAGCGTTATCACGAACTTTCATTGCAATAAAACGGTAAATTTTATCCTTGTGTCGCATGAGCAGTGTTTCGAATGCTTGCTCATCTCCATTAATATATGCGCTAACAAGAACGCGATCGTCGATGTTTTCCATAGCCATAACTTACCTGTTTAAGTAGTTTAAATCTTGAGTTCAAACTGTGTTTAAGTAATGTTATATCCTATAGGCTATCGCGTTTTTATTTTGAATTGAATAACTAAGATACGAAAATTAAACAAACTACCAAATCGGTAGACTATTTTTTTCACGTACATCAGCATAACGCATGCGCTTTACAAAGGGTTGGTAGAAACTTTGATTTTTTTTCATTTTTTTCTCGCTCTGCATTTCTACTGTTGGATTTACCGGTAGAATGATGTTTGCTATGCCCGCGTTTCGTTTCTTTTTCGTTCTTCGATGGCATGTAAATTCTCTTGATAAAATATTTAACGATTACAGGTAATTCCCCCTCCTAGAACTATTATCTTTATGTCTTAGCAGTTAAATTATCATAGGTTGAAGCAGAAGGAAATCGAAATTAAAGGGGCAAGGGTTCACAACCTTAAAAACATTGATGTTAAAATACCACACGGAAAATTTACCGTTATCACGGGTTTATCAGGCTCGGGGAAATCGTCTTTGGCCTTTGACACATTGTATGCAGAAGGACAACGCAGATATATCGAAAGTTTGTCGTCTTATGCGCGTCAGTTTCTTGGGAAATTAAACAAACCTGAAACAGACTACATCAAGGGAATTGCCCCGGCTATTGCTATTGAACAAAAGGTCACATCGAACAATCCGCGCTCAACCGTTGGTACAAGCACCGAGATTTACGATTATCTCAAAGTACTTTTCGCCCGTATTGGTAAGACGTACTCCCCGATCTCAGGAAATGAAGTCAAAAAGCACTCGGTTACAGATGTTGTGGACCATTTACATACTTTAAAAGATGAATCTAGAGCTGTTATCCTAGCACCTTTAGAGGGATTTAAAAAATACGGCAACGAACGCCAATTAGAAATTTTGAAACAGCAAGGCTACGTTCGATTGTATCATAATGACGCTTTTGTCTTGATTGAGGAAGTTATTGAGAAAACTCCCAAGGACATCTCCTCTGCCCTACTTGTGGTAGATAGAGTTCAAATCGATTTCTCAGATGACGACAATGTTTCAAGGTACGGCGACTCTGTGGCGCTTGCGTTCGCGGAAGGAAACGGTACCTGCCTGATTTTGGATGTTGCCAATGATAAAATGGCTGATTTCTCCAACCGTTTCGAACTAGATGGTATGGAATTTCAAGAACCCAGCGAGCATTTTTTCACTTTTAATAATCCTTTTGGTGCCTGCAAAACGTGTGAGGGATTTGGTCAGGTGATCGGAATCGACCCGAATCTCGTAATCCCGAATAAAGATTTGAGTCTCTACGAAGGAGCCGTTGTTGCTTGGAAAGGAGACAAGATGAGTGAATATCGAGATCGTTTTATTGCACAATCTTCGGATCATGGTTTTCCCATTCATCGCCCTATTTCAGAATTGAATGAGGAGCAATTGGACCTGCTATGGCACGGAACCAAGGGCGTAAAAGGAATTCATGACTTTTTCCGTTTCGTGGAAAGTAAGTCATACAAAATTCAGTACCGAGTCATGTTGTCACGATACCGCGGTAAAACGGAATGTCCGGACTGCCGTGGAACTCGCTTACGCAAAGACGCCTCCTATGTAAAAGTAAACGGCAAATCAATCACGGATATCGTTCTAATGCCCGTGATAGATAGCTTGGCTTTCTTTGAAAGTATGAAGCCCGGGAAATATGATGCTCAGGTGATCAAGCGCATTCTTCCCGAAATCATCAACCGTCTGCGTTTTTTGGACGAAGTTGGACTCGGATATTTAACATTGAACCGTCAATCCAATTCACTTTCTGGAGGAGAATCTCAACGCATCAACTTAGCGACCTCGCTGGGAAGTAGTTTGGTTGGATCAATGTACATCTTGGACGAACCTTCCATTGGTTTACACCCGAAGGATACGGAGCGATTGATCAACGTTTTGAAATCTTTGCGTGATCTCGGCAATACGGTAATCGTGGTAGAGCACGAGGAGGATATTATGAAGGCTGCGGATGAAATTTTGGACATCGGTCCGAAGGCTGGAGTCTTCGGTGGTGAAGTTGTTTTTCAAGGACCGCACAAGAAATTGATCAAAGCGAAAAACAGTCTCACAGCTCAATATTTGACTGGAAGCGAAGAAATCCCTGTTCCCCAGAAACGAAGGAAAGGGAAGAACAAAATATCTATCGTTGGAGCACGTCAGAACAACTTGCAACATATCGATGTCGATTTCCCGCTGCATCAATTGGTGTGCGTCACCGGAGTAAGTGGTTCGGGAAAATCAACTTTAGTAACGGAAATTCTACTGCCGGCTGTTCGTAAAAAGTTAGACATCTACGGGGATAAACAGGGAGATTTCAAATCTATTTCGGGAGATTTCGCTCATGTGAAGGCGATTGAATTCGTCGATCAAAACCCCATTGGAAAATCGTCACGATCCAACCCAATTACGTACGTAAAGGCCTTCGATGATATTCGTGATTTGTTCGCTCGTCAACCATTAGCAAAAACGCGCAACTACAAGCCGGGATTCTTCAGTTTTAATGTAGAAGGTGGCCGTTGCGAGGTTTGTGAAGGCGAAGGCGAAATCACTGTTGGAATGCAGTTTATGGCAGATGTTCACTTGACCTGCGAGAATTGTACTGGAACGCGATACAAAGCCGAAACACTCGACATTCAATACGAGGGTAAATCCATTGCCGACATACTCAGCATGGACATTGCCTCTGCTTACGACTTCTTTAACACCTCGGAAGGTCGTATTGAGCAAAAAATTGCCGCGAAAATTGAACCCTTGATCAAAGTAGGGCTCGGGTATTTGCAATTGGGACAAGCATCCAGCACGCTTAGTGGCGGAGAGGCTCAGCGCATAAAGCTCGCATCTTTTCTTGCCAAAGGAAGTTCAAGTCCTGCTACGCTCTTCATTTTTGACGAGCCCACAACTGGTTTGCATTTTCACGATGTCAACAAACTGATCATTGCCTTCAATGAGCTGATTTCGGCGGGACATTCCATCATCGTTATTGAACATAATTTGGACGTGGTAAAATGTGCCGACACAGTTATTGATCTTGGTCCAGGTGGTGGAAACGCTGGTGGGCAATTGGTTTTTACGGGAACTCCTGAAGAATTGGCCCAATGCAAAGAAAGCGCAACTGGAATGTACTTAAAAGAGAAACTATGACTCGATCCCTCCTAATTATATTTCTCGCAGTAAGTATTCACCATTCAGCTCAGGCGCAATACCGACGGGATCTTGGTAAAGAAATGGACCGTTTGGATGCCGATGTTGCCTTGGTTCTGCGTAGAAGTTTGGATTACTTACCGATTTGGTCAGAGAATTCGGATACGATATACGTCAATGTATTGGACCAATGGTACGCGATGGCACTTCGAGCTTCTTTAGTTGAAACAGAAATCAGAGGGGTTCCCGGAGGGTTTAATCAAGTGGAACTACTGGAGCCCGTTAGTTCAGAAACCATCGCTAGTTTTCAGTTGGACAATTACATGCGCCATGTGCGAGGAGATACCCTAGACAACATTGAAGCGACCCTTACCACCCAAGGATTCTCGTCTATTCTCACGATAAATGTTAATGGCAAGGAGTTTTACAGACAACAATCAGTAGGCGAAGAATACCTTTTTCCAGTGATTTCTCCCGATAAAAAGTATGTGGCTTTTATTACAGTGATGAACGGCCTTATGATCGTAAAACTTCCCGGAAAGAAATCAAGAGTGAGCAAAGCGGAGCAGCTACTCAATAAAGGAATCAACGCCATGAACGAAAACAATTGCGAGGTTGCGTTAGAAAACTTCAATGCCTCTTTGGAGAAAGACAGCACGAATGGTGCTGCTCTTCACAACAAAGCCTGTTGTCTTCTCACCACTGGCAAGCTAGATGAGTTGATTACTACGCTGAATATAGCTGAGCGATTAGATCCGGGCTATTTTGAAAACAGAGAGCTTCGTGCCGCTTGGCATTACCACAATCAGGAATACGACCAAGCGATCGACCTGTACAAACAGCTTATCGAAGAACAGCCGTATTACACGGACACGTACTATTCATTGATTGCAACGTATGAAGAAATGGAAGATTACGATTCCATTTGTATTGTTATAGAACAACTTGAAAGTACCGGAGTCCGCAACAAGAACCTCAAAGAGTACTTTGCTGATAAGTGTCCGTAGTTTAACTGAAATTCAAATCTCTCCCTATGAGCGTTTGGTCCGAAACTATTCTAATTGACGCACCTATTGACTTGGTTTTTGAAACAATTTCCTCTCCTGAAAAATTTATGGAGGCCGTACCGCAAATTACCTCCATTGAATTTCTCTCGGAGCAACGATCCGGTCCAGGAACACAATTCAAAGAAACGCGCGTGATGGGAAAACGAAAAGCATCCACAGTTCTTAAAGTTGTAGATCAAGAAAGAAACTCACACATTCGAATGATTTCCAACGCTGGAGGCACTTCATGGGATTCTACATTTTCAACGAAAGCGGAAAAGGATGGTGTTCAATTACGGTTTGTTATGACGGCAGTTCCCTCGAATTTTCTTGCACGAATGTCTGTACGTATGATCAAGGGAATGATTAGCAAAGCTCTGCGAAATGACATGCTTGCCGTAAAGGAATATTGCGAGACTCAAAAAAAATAACTGCACTTCACGGTTACCTTTTGCCCTTGAGATGCATTTATAGAAAAAGGAGGCTCCTACCGCCGACAAAAAATTCTTGATTATGGTAAAAGCAATTGTTGCATTCGTATTAATTTCTTTTACAACTATCACCTCTTCAGCACAAGATGTTGAGTATCACGTTCTGTATGATTCCGATAAATCCGACATTACAGAAAAGTATCAATCAGAATTGAACAGTTTGTTCGAGAGTACGCCCACAAGTCGCATTGATTCGGTTGTACTCGTGGGACATACAGACAGCGACGCCTCCGACGATTACAACATGAAACTGTCCCAAAAACGCGTGTTGGGCGTTGAGAGTTTTCTCATCAAAGCTGGCATACCTCAGAATATCATTTTCAGTTCCTACCAAGGAGAGGCGAAGCCAAGAGAAAGCAACAGCGACGCCAACGGGAAACAAGCAAACCGGCGTGTTCAAGTGCTGGTTTACGCACACCCCGTTCCGAAGGTCCAACCAACAGTGTATGAAGAACCCATTGATTTGTGCACTGAGGATACACTCATTGAGCTTGCTTCGGGCGGTAAATACAAAATCAATCTCTGTGATTATTTAGCCAATCCGAATTGTGTGAAATTAAACGAGGTACGCTCTGCGGAATCCATGGCAGAAGCCGGACTAACAACTATGTCCGAAGATGGAATAGCGCTCGTTTCAGCTGGAATGGTTGAATACGACATTTGTGAAGGCGTTGAAATCAAATTTTACCTCCCAACACGCACGGCTTGCAATATTGATGGCATGACTCTTTGGCAAATGAATGATGACGGAACTTGGCACGAAACGTCAAAAGATAAATTGGTACCCGTTGAAGTAGACGGAGAAACGTACTTCGAATTGGGACTTGCTGGAACGGGAATTAAAAACTGTGATCGTGGTCCATTTCCTGAAGAAGGCGGAGGTAGTATAACACGAAAATCTCGATTTAAAGTGAAGCGCAAATCGGGCTTGCATCTAGAATCCGTTACCATTTACTGCGATTGCCCATTGCGTGGTATGAGCATGACCTCCAAGCGTAAAAAAGGACGTAAAGTTATCTATGAACACGCAAAAGATTATTGTTGTCCGGGAATACGCGTATCAGCAGAAGCGACAACAGAAAATGGAGCGAAAGTTAGGTTGAGTCAAAGACCGTTGACTGAACTGGAGGGAAATACGTGTTTGGGGAATTGCAACACAACCGAACGAAAACGAATTTGGTTTATCACCACCTTAAACAAAGTCATTCACCGTAAATACAAATTAGATCGTGAAGACTTTGACGAACAACTTTGATTAGGTAAATCTGTCGAGATGGATGCCGAACGTCCACAAGAGGTTTTTGATACATATTTGTCATCTCCATTGACATCGAAACCTGGACGAATCCGGCGCCCATCTTGATAGATTTGTAAAAATCTATTCAGAAACCGATTCGTTGGGGTCGATTTCGGCAAACTCCATCTTCTCAGACTTCGCGACGACAGCAGACACCGTTGCATCACTCGTCACATTGATTACCGTGCGACACATGTCCAAAATACGATCCATCGGCAACACAATCGCTACCCACATTGGATTCAATCCGACAGATTCAAGCACTATCATCAACATAATCAATCCGGCACCTGGAACTGCAGCAGCTCCAATGGAAGCCAATGTTGCGGTAAGTACAATCCCCAATTGTTGCATCAGATCCAAATCAACATCATGGTATTGCGCCAAGAAAATAACGGCTACAGCTTGATACAAAGAAGTACCATCCATGTTCACAGTTGCCCCGATAGGAAGAACAAAATCTGTCGACTTTTCCGAAACGCCTAGTCCTTTGGTCACTCGGTTAATTGTCAACGGAAGCGTCGCTGCACTGGAACTCGTAGAAAACGCTAAAAACTGCGCCGGACTCATCTTCTTGAAGAAGGTCCCGTAAGAAATCGGCACTCCAAAAAGTCGCAACAACAGTGGATAAAAACCAAACATGAGCAAGCCAAGTCCAGCAATAACTACCAATGAATATTCTAGCAATTGGAGGAATATTTCGACAAGTTGCTCTAAACTATCTGCCGATTTCGCTAGAACACCAGCCATGAGACAGAAAACGAAAAAGGGAGCCGCAATCATGATGAGGTTCACCATTTTAATAAACACGTCGTTCATCCCTTCAAAGAAATTCACCACGCCATCAGAGCGACTATTCTTTGGAAGTAACGCCAATGAAAAACCAAAAAGTAAGGCAAAAACGATGACTTGAAGCATGAATCTTCCATCCCCCATTGCAACGATGATGTTACTTGGCACCATGTCCACTAGAGGCTGGAGCGGTCCATCGCCTGTTTTCGCTTTTTCGGCATTTTCACGTTTCTCTACCGCTTTTTTGTATTCCTTTTTATCCTTTGATTCATTGTTTGCCTCGAGGGCTCTAGCTCTGTCCTCTTCTGAGACTTTTTCAAGCTCATGACGTCCATCCTTGATCTCAACTTTCGCTTCCTCTGCCCACAACTCATACTGCAAACGGCGCTGCACTCGCGTATCTTCGTTGCTGATTTTTCCGGGTTGAAATACGTTGACCAAGAGCAAGCCCATGGAAATAGACACGATAGTCGTCATGAGGTAAAGTCCGAGGGTCTTCCCTCCTATTCGCCCCAGTAATCTTGGATCTCCCATTCCGGCAACTCCTGTAATAATGGAAAAGAGCACCAATGGAACGGCGATAAGTTTTAGCGCATTGATAAAGATGGTACCGAAGGGATCAATCCAATCTATTGTGAAACTGTTCCAACCATAATATCCGGAGATAATTGCCCAAACAACACCCAGTGCCATGGCAATCAATATTTTCCAATGCAAAGCTAGTTTTCTCATGAGTTCGAATATAGCGATTTGAATTATGATTAGTGTATTTCGCGCCCACTTCGAGAACCTCAGTGTTCGGAAACATTCTTTTCACCGTGCCTCTCCAATGTTCACCGAGGCTCTCCAAGTGAACGTGTTTCAGATCCAACTTTTATTTCGAGCTGCACTATTCACAGAACCAATGTGCAGAACTTATTTTTTTCGAAATTTGGACAATTCCAGATAATTCGTATCATTGTACCACAATTTGCTCATCAGCAGCAAAAACTGAAAATTCTCAGATTTTAGATTACCCAATAGATTAGTTTCACATCCCCAATTTATGGACAAAAAAGAACTGGAAGGCAAGAAGGTTGCCGAATTACGAGAAATTGCCAAAGCTGCAGGTATTGATGCTGCTTCCCTGAAAAAAGGTGAAATAGTAGACAAATTACTTGCTGCGGGGTCAAATTCCAACGACTCTGGCGCATCCGCTGATTCGGAAGAAGGAGAACGCCCGAAACGCAAACGTGCCCGTCGTAAAGTGATGAGCGAAGATGCGGAAGGCCAACCAAGCCTATTTAAAGAGGATGCTCCGGCAAACTCTGAAAAGGAAAAGTCTGAGGGAGAAACAGCAAAGCAGCCAAAAAAGAAGAAAGCCGATATCAAATCGGAACTATTGGCAAAAGCAGCGGCGAAAGCGGAAGAAGTGGGCGCTACACCGGCACCAGCAGAAACACCACAAAATCAGTCGCAGAATCAAGGGCAAGCTCAAAATCGTCGAGGAGATCAAAATAAGGGTCGAAACGATCGTAATGACAGAAATGATCGAAACGATAGAAACGACCGCAACGATAGAAACAGTCGAAACAACAATCGAAACAATAATCAGCGCAACTCCAAAGAGGATGACGAAAAGTACAACCTTGTTGGAATTGTAGCTGCAGAAGGAGTTTTGGAAGTAATGCCTGATGGATACGGATTCTTACGTTCATCAGACTACAACTATCTTCCTTCACCAGATGACATTTATGTTTCTCAAAGTCAAGTGAAACTCTTTGGCCTGAAAACGGGAGATACTGTAACAGGTACAATTCGTCCACCGCGTGAAGGAGAGAAATTCTTCCCGCTAGTGAAAGTAGAGTCCATCAATGGTCGTCCACCATCATATATTCGTGATCGCGTGCCGTTCCAATACTTGACACCTTTGTTCCCGGATGAGAAGTTCAAATTAACAGGACACGCGCAAGAGACGATGTCTACGCGAGTAATGGACTTGTTTGCTCCGATCGGTAAAGGTCAGCGTGGAATGATTGTGGCACAACCGAAAACGGGTAAAACGATGCTCTTGAAGGATGTTGCCAATGCTATTGCAGCCAATCATCCTGAAACGTACTTGATTGTTTTATTGATTGATGAACGACCGGAAGAAGTTACAGACATGGCGCGCTCGGTAAATGCCGAAGTAGTTGCATCTACTTTCGATGAGCCGGCGGATCGTCACGTAAAAGTGGCGAACATGGTCTTGGAGAAAGCGAAACGCATGGTAGAATGTGGTCACGACGTATGCATCTTGCTTGACTCGATCACACGTTTGGCCCGAGCTTACAACACCGTATCACCAGCTTCTGGTAAAGTATTGTCCGGAGGGGTTGACGCGAACGCATTGCACAAGCCAAAACGATTCTTTGGATCAGCACGTAAGATTGAAAATGGAGGTTCACTTTCCATTCTAGCAACAGCCTTAACAGAAACGGGTTCCAAAATGGACGAAGTAATCTTCGAGGAATTTAAAGGAACGGGTAACATGGAACTTCAGTTGGATCGTAAGATTTCCAACCGTCGTATTTACCCTGCTATTGACATTATTTCATCCGGTACACGTCGTGAAGATTTGTTGATGGACAAGGATGTATTGCAACGCGTTTGGTTGATCCGTAAATTTATTGCCGATATGAACCCTGTGGAAGCCATGGAATTCTTGAAGGAGCGCATGGATAACACGATGTCGAACGAGGAGTTCCTCGTAACAATGAACAGCTAATATGCGTATTACCGTTCTCACCGGGCTTATTTGTTCAGTGATCTTCATAGCAGTGAAGATGGTGTTCTATTTCACCCAACCTACGGGGTACGACATCACTGCACTTGTGTTGATCAATCTTTTCTTACTAATTGCCGCCATTGGAATTGGCTTGTTCATCCAAAAAATGCGCGATACGGAAGAAAGTAATGGACTTCGAGACATTAAGAACGGAATGACAGCGGGGGTTCCTTACGCGTTGATCGTAGGGACGTTTCTCTACTTCTATTATGCGAAAATTGATCCGGAGTTTCATCAACACAAATTGGCAGAGCGCGAGTATGCGATTGATCAACAATTGAATGCACCAGGCGGTGTTGCGAAGATCAAAAAGGAAAACCCTGACTTGGAGGTACTTTCGAAAGAAGAGATCAAAGAGCAGGCCATGAACAGCGCTCGAAGTACCTTGAATGCTACAGCTACTTTGGTTGTAACACTGCTTGGGTTGATTGTGATGTCGGCAATGAACAGTATTTTCATTACGATTATATATCGAAGGATTGTTTTTAGACCAAGGAAGAAGCCCGAAACTTTGGACTCACCTTCTGAGTAATTCTTTTCTCGATTCACCAATTAATTGTCCTCATCTTTTCAAGGCCTGCCGGTTGTTTGCTTTTCACCGCAATGACGTAAAGGGCGAGAAGGATGGGCTGTGTATGTTTTAGTGGTGTAGGCAAAAGGGCAACTGCAAGTCTAGCTCTAGAAGCCCTCTTTTTAATGCTGACATCACAGGAAGTCACTGCGAAAAAAAGGCAAACCTTTCGATCTGCCTTTCTTCTTGTGTAACTTATCTATCTTATGTACTTACTCGTTACCTAAAGAAGTTGATGTAAGAGTTTTCTGCATTCAAATGCAATGGCTCCGGGAACTCGCCATGGATGATCAATACATTTTCGTGTCTGTGCTCCAATGATTCTAGTTTTTTGCGGTTCAAAAGTAATACCGATGTATGCCCATGATGATCGAGCGTATCTAGAATGGTTTCGCCATTAAAATCGCACTGCCAATGGATCTCTGAACAATTCTCCGCGTAGGCGAATTCTACGGTTGGCATTTGATAATAATGATGTTCGCCAATCCCAGACAAATTGAATACCAAGCGTAAAAACCCTCCTTCCAAAACCAGTTGCTCATCGGTTACTCCCAATTCCTTCAAACTAATTTTTCCTGCTCTTGGCGCATCAAATGCGATACTGATTTCTCCTGGTGTAATGTCAACTGTTTCTCCCATTCTGTTTGTTTTAAGTGTTTATTCAAAGTTGATGAATAACTACCCGATAAAACATGAGGAAAGTCAGGATCAGAAATGAGAATGAATAGGTGGAGCATCCTTATAAAAGGACAAAAAGTAACAACAAAATCATGAGAGTTCCCCATACAATTAGTGCGCCAACTAAAAAGCGACGCCTGCGTTTTTGAATAATCTCAGCGACAATTTGTTTTCGCTCTTCATCGGAAACCTCTTTGTATTTTAAGCCTTCGTTGGGTCGAGAGCCATCCAGTTTATCGAATGGAGTGCGTTTCACTCTACGATTATTATTAATCAAAGAGGACAACGCCTGAGAGACAAAACCGGGAACGGGGAGTTTCATATCGCCATAGATTGTGCAACTGAAATCAATTGCGAAGTTATATGCGTTTCGCCACCTTTAAGAGCTTGTTGGCGCGCATAGACAACCAAATAAACCAGTCCGAAAACAACCATCATTATTATGAACATCAACAGTAGATTCACTGCAACGCTCTGGCTTACCCTTAATGATTTATCCCTTGTATTCATCGCGAGATGAAGAATTGCATCCTTTTAAAAAGGTACTAATTATTTCCCACTTACATTAAAGCGCAGGATACTCCCTCGCTCATAACGTTTTATAATATGCAAACTTAAGTCCTTGGATAATGTGCTTGCATCTTCAAAAAGCAGGTTCGCCAATTCTGAGTTATTACTCACCAATATCAACCCTTTTTTGTTGCTTAGCATCGTTTTCCTCAAGTTGTAAATATCCAATTGCGCATTTGAAGCCCCATTCACCAAAAACAATTGGTCATGATTTACGCCTGATTCAATTGCGATATAATAGGATGACTCCCAATCAATGAAATCTACTACTAGTGCGTCTTCTTCTTCCAAGTTTGATTTGATAACCTCACTCATTTGAACCACATCTTGATTTCGCAAACGAGCTACAGCAGCCAAACCTTGCGAAGAAATGCGTTGAAAATGATCTAGCGCGTAGTGCGTTGAGGTTCCATCAGGAAATATGTTAGCATAATTCGGCTTACCCCAAATAAAAGAAAGCGGTAATAACGTAATGATTCCGAATTTGACTATCTGAATCAATCTTTTACTTTCTAATTCCCAAAGCAGTGCTAATAGCGGTAATGAAAAAACAATTAATGTCCCAGTGAAACGATGCTGGTTCAGCAAAGTTCCGTTGTTGCTTTTATAAATAAAGACTACTAGAAGCAATAAAAATACGCCTCCCCATCGCCATTTATTCCATTGAAATTGTTTACGTCGAATTAATTTAACAAGTCCCCAAATCAATGCAACAACAAGTATTGGTGAGAATAAGAAAAACCAACTGGCTGGAAAAAAGAACCACCGTAAAAGAATGATATCTCTTGGTAAGTAAGAATTTACGCCTTCTTGTACTACATTCCAATCATACGCACCGGAAAGTCCATAAAAGAAGTCTTGATGCGACATGTAGTTCCCTATCATCCAAAAAGCGGGGAATATCATGGCTGTAACCCAAAAAAGCCCCGTCGTTTTCCACGACTTTTGTATTACTCCAAAACCGGTAAAAACGGCAAATAGCAACCACCCTTCGTATCGAAAACCGCATGCTAAAGTCATAAATAGACCTGCCCAAAATGCATCGACGAGCGACGATTCTCGCCAAGATTTGCTTAATGAGTTCATACTCAAAAGAAGGAGTAAAATGAAAGGTGTACCGGACAGCGTGTGATAACTATTTCGAAATAGAACGGGGGAACAGACTAGAGCTAATGCAATCCAAAAGGCAGCCTTTTCGTTGTATTCTCTTTTGATAAAAGCATACATAGGAATTGCTGACAAAGAAGAGAGCAACACAGAAATGAGAATTGGTATTGTCTGATGGTCGCCTGTTACCCCAATGATCAATCCGTAGAAATACTGGTGCATGGGTGGCCAAACTCCATCGGAAATCCACGTTGGGTTTTCCCACCATTCTTGCGCCATAAAGATTCTTGTTACTGCATCGGCATCAACCACTTGAGAGAATGGTAATGTAGTAAGCCTAAGTAAAATGGCAATAAATACAACGATTACAACCGGAAGGTCAGTTCTTCTAATCCTCATAAAACTACCCCGACTACAGCTGTTGACTTTTCAACTCTTCCCCCAACGCTTCATAGTCAATTCCATCAAAATTCCCAGAAGACATCATTAGCAACACTTTATTCTTCCAGTCGCGTTTATGTATGAAATCCAATACTTCTTGTGTTTTATTGACCACTTTCACGGTTCCTCCAAACCCGGCAGCCACTTGCTCCTTTGTAATTGGCTCCAGTTTTTTATGTGCTACCACTTCAGGACTAAAATACACCAATGCATCATCAGCAGCATTCATGGCGCCATCGTACTCCGGTAGGAACTCTTTTTTCAAGGAGGAAAATGTGTGCAGTTCCATGCAGGCAACTACGTCTCTATCCGGATATTGTTCTTTCACTGCCTTTGTAGTTGCTTTTAATTTGGACGGCGAGTGCGCGAAATCCTTGTACATAGTGAACCCTTCGGTTTCGGTCACTTTCTGCAATCGTTTGCCGGCTCCGGTGAAAGAATGCATGGCGGTTAGGAAATCATTCGGTGAAATCCCCATAGCCTCTCCTACGCGCATGGCTCCCATCAGGTTTTGAAGGTTGTGTGCGCCAAAAATCTTCATGGGATAGTCGGCCCCTTCAAAGTGGACCAGTGTTCCCTCTTCTGTTACTTCATAATCAGGTGTTTCGTAGGATACGCACTGAATCGCGTCTTTGTATTTATCGCCCAACTTCGTTACTTCCTCATCCTCAGCATTAAACACAAAAGTTCCCCCCTGTTCTATTTGCTGGCAGAAAATGTTGAATTGTTCTACGTAATTCTTGTATGTCGGGAAAACGTTGATATGATCCCAAGCTATTCCACTGATTATCGCAATATCGGGTTGGTACAAATGAAATTTCGGTCGACGATCAATTGGCGAACTCAAGTATTCGTCACCTTCTAAGATCATCACGGGAGCATCTTCCGTAATTTTCACCATGCAATCGTAGCCTTCTAGTTGTGCCCCTACCATGTAGTCGACATTCAAGTTCAGTGCATTCACAACGTGTAAAATCATGGAAGTGATCGTCGTTTTCCCGTGCGAACCGCCAATAACAACTCTTGTCTTCTCTTTGCTTTGCTCATATAGATACTCGGGGTAAGAGTAGACCGGAATACCTTTTTCTTTTGCTGCGATTAGCTCCGGATTGTTCTCTCTAGCATGCATCCCAAGAATAACAGCGTCTAAATCATCCGTGATTCGCGAAGGATCCCAGCCAATATCGTTTGGTAAAATGCCTTCCCTTTTCAAACGAGATTTTGAGGGCTCGAAAATTTCATCATCCGAGCCTGTCACTTGCATTCCTTTACGACTTAATGCGATGGCTAAATTATGCATGGCGCTTCCACCAATAGCTATAAAATGAACTTTCATTCCTTGCGTTTCAATAATGTGTAAAAATCTGATAGAACGGGGAAAATGAGAAATAAAGTCCCATAATCCGTTACTAGATGGAACATTCGTGCACTTTCTTGCGAGGCCATAAATGTAGGAAGCATTGCCGCTGCCAATCCAAGGTAATAGAGCCAATCCCACCAATGTCTATCTCTGTACAGCCAACGTTTGAGCATCTGTATGAGAACATAGCCTAGAAAAAGAACCATAAGGTAGCGCGGTAGGACACGGATACCGTCTAAATCGTCAATTTGCCAATAGTAGGCGACAATGACGGACGCAATGGCTAGTAAACTCAACAGAATGACTCCATGAATTGCTTTTGATGACTGCATCAGATACTTTTTTCTGAAAAGTAAAAAGAAAGGATGTTTAAAAAACCAAGTAGGGAAACACTTTCACACAGATGGATGCGGAAAACGGTGAATACCAAAGTTTAGAGAAATAAAATAATTCACATACGGAACACGTTAGATGCTCATATATAACTCAATTATTGCCCAAATTCGACATTTCTCGAATTGTATAATTGTCTAATTGTAGAATTGTAGACAAAGAATGAAGTCCTGTTACCTAATTCCAACGACCTCTTTTCCTCTAAAACTACTTCAAATACGCCCCGAACCCATCTGTCATTTCGCTGAGAATTTCTCCAGT
Organism: bacterium; assembly: GCA_024742305.1. Lineage (GTDB taxonomy): Bacteria > Bacteroidota > Bacteroidia > Flavobacteriales_D > Crocinitomicaceae > UBA4466. The sequence goes on from JANSYQ010000009.1 coordinate 60,069, forward strand.
ACCATCATCATATAACAGATAGATATCTAAATCCAATTCCGGATGATTTTGCACGAACTCCATGGATTTTTCAACTCCCATAACCATAAATGCAGTCGCATAGGCATCTGCTTCAGCACATGAATTTGCTATTACGGAAGCACTTAATAATGAATGCTGAACCGGACTTCCTGTTTTTGGGTCAATCGTATGGGCATACTTTACACCATCTTTGATGTAGAACTTTCGGTAATTCCCACTGGTAGCAATCGCCTTATCGGTAATATGAACAACATTGTTTATTACACGCTTTCCCTCTTCCTGCTGAGGCGAATCTATCCCAATGCGCCATTTTTCGTTCTCGCGGTTCTTCCCTTTCACAACAATTTCGCCACCAATCTCTAGGTAGTAATCTTGGATACCATTTCTCTTCAAATAATCGGCAAGAACATCTACTGACAGCCCTTGTGCGATGGCATTGAAGTCCAAACGGAAAGACGGGTGTTCTTTAACGAAGGTACCTCTCCTCTCTACGAATTTGGCTTTAAACAAAGGGTTCCCAAGTCCTACAAAAGTGAGGATGCTATCTAGCTCAGACTGGGTTGGAATGGGTGCCTCTTCTTTGAAAAATCCCCATGCTTTCACCAATGGAAAGACAGTGGGATCAAATGCCCCGTTCGATTTTTCAAAAACCTCTTGGCTGATTTTGAAACAATCCAAAAAGTAACCGAATTCGTCCGTAAAATGAATCGTGTCACTCCCATTATTTATTGCAGAAATTTGCGACTCATCGATGTACGTAGATAATGCCATATCAAAGTCATGCAGTATGGAGTCTAGTGCTACTTTTCGAATTTTATCGGCAGGATCTTTGAGAATTACGCCATAAGTGGTTCCTTGAGTCTCACCACGAATCTCGCGCCATTCTTCTTTTGCAGTCTCTTTTTTTTGTGTTGAATTACACCCTATTAAAAGGCTACTTAGTATGAGTAACAAGGTGAGGACCTTGTGTTTCAGAGTTCCAAACATGTTCCGTTACAGCTGTTCCGTTTTTTGAATAAGTAATAGCGCCACGTGATTGCGTTCTAACGTAAACATCAGCATGACCGTCAATAACTACCACTCTGCGCGTCACAATGGCTGTCATCAATCCATTTTGGTCGTTCTGCGCAAAGTTTTCTTCTGTTACACCTTCGGGATATTCTTCTCCTAATGAATTGGCAACCTTTACTTTCTTTTGAGGTGAATCATCGACTTTACTGATCTTGTCAGCGTTTTCGAAAAGCTGTTCTTGCTTTGAATCCTCTCGATTCTGCTTTTCACGATTGGTGATGCGTTTTGAGTCGCCCAACAACTCCTGATTTTTCGATTGCTTGGTTGTTGAAGATTTTGAATTCTCGTCGTTTTCTAGCGCAATGTTGTCCACTTGTTTTTGAACGCCCATTCGCTCCTCCTCATCGCTGATATCAGAATTGATAACTGTTTGCGTATTGATTATCTCCTTGTTAGAATACGCCTGATCCTTGTCTTTGCCCGTTAGCGCATCTTGCGCTTCCGCCAATTGCTTGTCTCCTTCTTTCAACACTTCAACGGATGCAATGCGGTTATCATCCATGCCGCTCATATCAGAACGCGTTTTTTCCTCGTACGCCTCTATTTGAGCATCTGCGTCCATAGCAAATACGCGCTCGTCGGCATTTTGTTGATCTGCTCGATCCTGAATACTCTCTCCAAGCTCGTAAAGTTTCGCTCCGTTCTTGGCAATCCCTTCTTCGTCTTCTGCTGTTTTAGTGGAATACTTCTTTTCAATATCCACGATAGCCAAGTTTGCATCCCACACATCCACTGATTCGGAAGTACCCAAATCATAATCCGCGTTGGCAATTTCATTGTTAATGACTTTTACTCCTTCGTTATTATCCCCTGAAATTTGAACGTCTTCAGCCGTTTTGTAATCTACTTTTTGATAGACACCATCAATTACCGTTTGTGAAGTGTGATTTGCTTCGAAGTCCTCTTTGTTTCTGACGTCATTTTCTTCGTTGACGTCGGTGACAATCTCAACAACATCATTTCTCACCTTGTCGCGTTCTTGGGTATCATCAATATTCTCGCTCACCACTTGATTTTTCACTGCGGTCAGCTTCTCATCAGAGGTTATATTACTGCTGTAATCGCTTTGAGCATCTTCACGGAAAGCATCTTCTAGAGCCTGTTCGTACGTAAGAACCGTTTCTGCGTTATCTCTATATACATTCACATCTTCACCGTACTCCAACGCGACTCCTTCAACGATATTTGTTAGTTGCTCTTGATCACTGATATTCACATTGTAGTCCATTCGAGAGTCATCGGCCTCTAATTCGCTCAATTCCTCTTGTGCTGCCTTTAGAATGTCTGCATTTTCACCTTGTTGCATTACTGCTCCTTCAGAGTAGGCATCTGCCTCTGCCAATGCTTTCACTAACTCCTGGCGAGCATCATCACGTTCGTCCGATTTTTGAGCCAAGCGCTGATCTATTCCTTCCTTGGACTTGTCGAATTTATCCTGCATTTTACTTTGCTCGATTTTTTGACGCTCATCCTCCGCCTTCGCGAATAATGCCTGTCCATCAAGAATCGAGCCTGATATTGGCGTTCCTAGATCTTCCAATTTTGCCGATTGAACACTAGCTGGATTCAAAATAGCTTCGATCTCCGCCAGTTTTTTCTTTGGGTAAGGATCATCCTCCTTCATCCCGATAGCGTTTGTGTAGCGTTCCTTCGCCTTTTCGTAATCTTCTTCCTCAAAGTTGGCATCTGCCGCCTCGATAAGTTTCTTGTATTGCTTTTCGAAGAGCACAATCGACTTAGCTTTTTCTCTTTTCACGCACTCGTCGACCTGCGCTTGAGCGTAGCCATCCGTTGGAATAATAGCCAAAGCTTCCTCATACATGTGCTTGGCATCTAGATAGGATTCAGATTCAAACAACTCGTCAGCCTCTGCAATTTTCGCATCAAATTTATTTCGTAATGCCAGTTCTTCCGCATTTTTGTTGGCAATGTCATCCAAAATTTGCTGGATTTCATCAATCTTGTCAGTAGCAGCTTGATCTTTTGCTTTCGCAGACAATGCATTTTGGAACGCCGACAAAGCTGCTTCATACTCCTTCGCATCTTGTTTTTTCTGCCCTTTTTCCATGTACTCTTTATACAGGGCCTCACGCTCTTCTATTGAAGCAAGATTGGACAGAATCCCATTTATTTCGTCGATTTTATCTTTTGGTGCTTGCTCGTTTTCCTTTAGAATGGCAGCTTCTTTGAATTCCGCCAGCGCCTTTTCATACTTTTCATCATCGAAGAGTTTTTGACCATCTTCCATGTGCTTAGCGTAGTCTGTGTCACGCTTTTTGTACAATTTAATTCTATCGCGAAGTTCTTTAATCTGATCTCTGTGCTCTGTGCTGGAAACAAGTCCTTCCGTTAAGTCCAATATTGAACCACCTCGATCATAGTCGCCTTCTTCGATTTTTTCCTCTGCGATGCGCAAGTTCTTTTCGATGGCTTTGTTGGCATCATTTTGATCGTTTCGCGACAACTCCTCTGCGTTGGCCGCTTTGTCCACAGGTTCTTGCTCATTTGGCTTGAGAACTCCTGCTGCATTGAAGGCTTCAATGGCTTCCACATACTTTTTATCCTCTACCAATTGATCGCCTTTGTCCAGCAACTCACGGTATTCCTTGTCCAATTTTGCCTGCTCCTCTGCATCTTGCATTTGTTGCTTGGCATCTGCAATCTTTTGGTCGGGAACTTCCGATTCCGATTTAACGGTCTTCGCTTCCTTGAACTTCTCTATTCCCTCTTCGAATTGACCATTATTCACCAATTCATCACCGGCTGCCAATAATTCGTTGAACTCGGCATCCTCTTCGTTTTGTTGAGCTGCAAGAGCCTCAGCAGCCGCAATATCTTCTAATGCTTTCTTTAATTCAGTATCGTCTTTGATAGAAAGCGCTTCGTTGATTTTGGCTTTCGCCTCAGTGTATTTCTGTTGGTCCTTGAGCGACAATCCTTCCGTTTTCAGTTCGTTGAATCGAGCTTCTTGATCGGCGAGTGCGTTCTCCTCTTCAATCGCCTTCTCAGTCTTATCTAATCCTGCTTGTGCCTCAGAATTTCCAGGGTCTTTCGCCAATGCTTCCTCGAACTTCCCTTTGGCATCTTCAAACTTTTCATCGCCGAAGAAAGCCTCACCGTCCATGATCAAGCTTTTTACTTCTTCTGCCAATTCTGCGTTTCCTTGGGCTGCCTCAATTTCATCAATCTTCGCCTGTACCTCGCTGTCTTCCTTGATGGTTAACGCCTCCTTAAGTTTCGATTTCGCTTCGTCGTATTTTTCATCATCAGCCAGGGCAAATCCATCCTCCTTTAACTTTTGGAAAGCCGCTTCGTTTTCTTCGGCACTCTTCAATGCCGCTAGCTCCGTGTTGATTTTATCTATTTCGGTTTGAGCCGTTTCATTATCAGACTCGATAGCCAAGACTTCTTCATACTTGCCTTTAGCATCTTCAAGTTTGCCAGCTTCGTACAACGATTTCCCTTCTTCTAGTAAGGCGGTAAGTTGCTCCTGTTCGCCTAAAATAGCGTCGATTTCATCAATTTTACCTTGAGCGTACTCTAGTTCATCGGTGTACGTCAGCGCTTCTTCAAACTTCTCTTTCGCGGATGTAAAATCTTCTACGCCCATTGCTGTTTCGCCAGCACTAATGGCTTCTTGATACTTCTGCTTGCGCTCAGCCTCTGCTTCTCCTTCTGATATTTTTGTTGCAATCTCGGCAATTCTACCGTTCGCGTAGGCAGGATCCTCAGCAAAGGTCAAAGCTTCTTCGTATTTCGCCTTAGACTCTGGCCATTTTTCAGAATCAAATAGCTCGTCCGCCGCTGCTATCGCAGCATCGTAATTCGCTTGCCTTTCTTCAGCAGCTTTCTGATCAGCAAGCAATCCGTCGATTTCTGCAATTTTTGTTGGTGGAATATCACTCGTTCCGTCCAGTTGCTGTGCTTCTTCGTATTTTGCTTTGGACTCTTCCAACTTCTCAGCCTCAAATAGCGATTCCGCCTCCGCTATGAGTGCTTCGAACTGCTCTTTTACCGCTTCTGCATTTTTCTTTGCTTCTAACTTGGCCTCAGCATCTGCCAATTTCCCTTCAACTTCTGTATCGCCTTTAATTTCAAGTGCTTCCTTGTATTTCGAAATACCCTCTTCGTAATTTTCAGCTCCAACAGCGTCATCTCCTTCCTTTACCAGGTTATTGAACTGCTCCTCCGCTGCTGCATTTGCTTCCAATTCAGCCTTTAACGTTTCTGCTTCCGCTTTCTTTTCTTTGGCCGTTTCATTCTCCGCTTCTAGTCCAAGAACTTCGTCGTAATTGGCAATAGCATCATCGAATTTTTTATCGTCGATATTTTGCTGACCTTCTGCCAACAATTCTTCAATTTTCTTTGCCTGTGCTTCTGCGGCTTCAATCTCGTCTAGTTTACCTTTCACCACATCCAAGCGTCCTTTGGCATACGAAGATGCAGACTCAATACTTAATGCCTCTTCGTATTTTTCTTTCGCCGTTTTCCAATCCTCTGCGTCAAAGGCTGCATCCGCTGCTGCAATAGCTTCCTCGTATTGTTTTTTCAGTTCTTCTGCTTTAGCAGCTGCATCAAGTTTCTCCTGCAACTCTGCCAACTTATCCTTTGGATATTGCTCCGATGGTTTCAGGTTCGACGCTTCTGTGTAGGCATCACGTGCTGCTTTCCAGCTTTTCTGCCCCATGAAAATATCGGCTCGTTTGATGGCTTTGTCATACGCCTCTTGTGCTTCCTTCTCTTTCGCAAGCTGTTCGATTTGCGCTTTTAGGGCTGCTATTTGATCCTTTGGATATTGCTCTGATGGCATTTTTGTGGACGCCTCCTCGTAACGCTTAACGGCAGTTTCCAAATCTCCTTGATCACGAAGTTGATCTGCTGCTGCAATTAGGGCATCGTATTCACCTTGGGCTTGTTCTTGTGCTAAAGCTTCTTCTTTCGCTGCCGCAATGAGGGCATCAAGTTCCACTATGCGATCCGACGGATGTTTCTCTGTTGGTTTGTAACCAAGTGCATCTTCATAATGACCAAGCGCTTCCTCCCAATTCTCCTGATCGTACGCCGCATCTGCTTTGGCAATAGCCTCGGCGTAATTCTTTTCCAGCTCCGCTTCCGCATTTTCCGCTTCAGCTAGAAGGTCATTGATACGCTTTTTCATAGCAGCTGCGCCGCCTTTATCTAAATTGGCGTAAAAGTTTCTTGTATCCCATTCAAAGCTAGCCACTGGCTCCGTCTCCAAGAAATCGAAATTCACATTTGGTCGATCTGCGAACAGGTCGATATCCAAGTCTTGAACGGGACGTACCGCACCTGCTGGAACATCTTCCTCGTTCATTTTCGTTAAATCGAAGCGAACTTTCTTGGTAATCATCCCCCCTTTGCTGAAAACGACATCGAAGGGAGCCGATTGATAATTGATAGGAGTTTCAAGGTTGTACTTCCCATTGGAGGCCGTGGTTACACTCGATACTGTGCTTCCATTTTGAACGATAGCAACAGTTACTCCGCCTTCATTCCCTCCATTGTCGGAATTGCTTACTCTACCTTTGAATTGAAAAGGGAGTTCCTGCGACCATCCAAAAACGGTCGTTAACAAAGCGAAAACGAGTATAAAATATTTCATGCCTCTCTATTTAAACGTTATCCTGTACAACCAGTTACAGAAATGGTTTAAATTTGATAGAATTAATTAACAAATATGCGAAAATAGTTCCGATTTGGGGCTACTTTCCTCAATCGGAAATGGAGTATAAACCATGCTAAACGGAGCTACATTCAGTTATTGGGAACGCAAGCACTTCTTCGATTCGTGCGACTTAATCGTGATTGGTGCCGGCATTACAGGATACAGTACAGCCTTGCACTACAAACGTTCAAATCCGAATGCCAAAATCCTGATTTTGGAACGCGGTTTACTTCCTTCAGGAGCCAGTTCGAAGAATGCTGGATTTGCTTGTTTTGGAAGTCCGACAGAACTCGCCGATGATTTACAGCAATTCGATGATCAAACTGTTTGGGACACCGTTGCCTTGCGTCTGGAAGGATTGCGCTACTTAGAGGAGATTATCGGACAAAAAAACATGAATCTGCAAATCAACGGTTCTTGGGATTTAATTCGAGAGGATGAACAAGATGTTCAGCAAGAAATTCTTGAGCGTATCCCTGAGTTCAATGCAGCTTTGGAGAAGATTTCGGGAGAAAAGAACGTATACTCATGGGATGATGAGGTTGCCTCGAGGTTCGGTTTTCGTGGCGTTTCTGGAGGATTTAAAAATCGACTGGAGGGACAAATTGACACTTCTAAAATGAATGCGGTCTACTACCAACGTGTTGTCGAGGCCGGTATTTCCGTTCTTTTTGGAATGGAAGCAAAAGGTATTCAAGCGGAGGGTACAATGGCGCGAGTGGAAACACAATTGGGCGAAATCTCCGCTGGAAAAGTGGCTTTGTGCACGAACGGGTTTGCGAAACAATTTCTTCCTGAAGATGATATTGCTCCAGCGCGTGCACAGGTGCTAATTACGAAGCCCATTGACAATCTTGCTATTGAAGGTACCTTCCATTACCAAAAAGGATACTACTATTTCCGCAATATTGACAACCGAATTTTATTAGGGGGCGGTCGAAACCTTGATTTTGAAGGCGAAACCACAACCAACATCGCTACTTCCACCAACATTCAATCTTCCTTACAAACACTTCTATCTGAAGTCATCTTGCCCAATACCGCCTATTCCATTGATCATTCTTGGGCGGGCATCATGGGTGTGGGAAGCACTAAAAAACCAATCATTAAGCAGTTAGAGACGAATGTATTTTGTGGCGTACGTTTGGGGGGCATGGGCGTTGCAATTGGGTCACTTGTTGGAAAACAATTGGCACAAATCATGGAAGAAGCGTGAATTTTTCACTTTGCTGTTTTTCGCTCTCGCTTTAATTTTAATTTTGCCTCAAATTTATATTGAATCAAACCATGAAAAATACAGCATTAACACACATACATGAAGGATTGGGCGCAAAGATGGTCCCTTTCGCAGGGTTTAACATGCCCGTGCAATATGAAGGAGTAAACGCGGAACACCAAACGGTTCGCGAATCCGTGGGTGTGTTTGATGTTTCACACATGGGAGAGTTCTTGTTGACTGGGCCAGGCGCTTTGGACTTGATTCAAAAAGTAACAACAAACGATGCTTCTGTAATGGAAATTGGTCGTGCACAGTACAGCTGTATGCCCAATGGGAATGGCGGGATTGTTGACGACTTGATCATCTACCGCATTAAAGAAGAGCAGTATTTATTGGTGGTGAATGCTTCCAACATTGAAAAAGATTGGGACTGGATCTCAAAACACAACTCTTTTGATGTGGAAATGCGCGACTTGTCAGATGAGTATTCTCTGTTGGCCATACAAGGACCGAAGGCGGTTGAGGCAATGCAGTCACTAACTTCTATCGATCTGTCAGCGATTAAATACTACCATTTTGAAGTAGCCGATTTTGCTGGAATTGAGCATGTCATTATCTCAGCAACAGGATATACCGGAAGTGGAGGATTCGAAATCTATTGCAAGAACAGTGAAGCAGAGCAAGTTTGGAACAAAGTATTTGAAGCAGGAAAGGACTTCGGAATTCAACCGATTGGTTTAGCGGCACGCGATACGCTGCGTTTGGAAATGGGGTTCTGTTTGTACGGAAACGACATTGACGATACAACTTCTCCACTAGAAGCAGGTTTGGGTTGGATCACAAAATTGCAGAAGGATGCTGACTTTATCGACAAAGACCGTTTAACCGCCTTAAAAGCAAATGGCGTTGAACGTAAATTGGTCGCTTTTGAAATGATAGACCGTGGAATTCCTCGTCATGACTACGAAATTGCCGATGCGAACGACAACATCATTGGTCGTGTAACGTCAGGAACCATGTCCCCATCGATGAAAATAGCTATTGGTTTGGGTTACGTAACTGTTGAGCACAGCGCTATTGATTCTGAAATCTTCATTAAAGTGCGTAACAAATCGTTGAAAGCGAAGGTAGTAAAGTTGCCTTTTTATAAGAAGTGAGAAGAGAAAGGTGAGAAGTCAGATGTCAGATGTCAGAAGTGAGAAATCAAAAGTGAGAAGTTCTTCTCACTGTTCTCTTCTCACTTTTCACCAACTTACATTGATTTGAACCATTCTTGAAACTGAGCGCCTAAGATCGGTAGCTCTTTCTTTTCGCCATTTACTGCTCCTACGAGACTTACAATCCAAAGGGCTATCATACCTATCCATATGGCTGGTACAATAATGAGTCCAAGGAAAGGGATTATACCGAATATCAACCCAACGAAAGACAGTCCAATTGCAATGATGATCAGACCCAACACTTGTCGAATGTAGAAACTGGCAAATTCGTCCTTTTTCTCATTGTTTTGCACAAGTGCAATGATCCAACCGATAAGTGTAATATGAGCAATAATTGCGCGTGTTTTTCCTTCTTCTGAAACCATAGTCAGTGTTCTTGTGTTAGTTGAGCCTTGAAAATACAAATTTCTATAAGCACTCCCTAGGAAAGAACCGAAACATGCACATCGTCATCCTCGTCTTCGTTTTTATTCCCAGTCATTTTAGGGATGAAGAACAACAGGATGAAACCGATGATAAAGAAGATGGCAACAGCGATCACTGAATATCGAATGCTCCCGAAAATGGCTTCAAAAACACCGAAGGATAGGGTTCCGACAACGATTCCAATTTTTTCTGAGGAATCAAAGAAGGAGAAATAACTGGCGTGATCTTTCGTTTCCGGTAGCATTTTTGAGTACGTGGAACGTGATAGGGCCTGAACTCCCCCCATGACCAAACCAACGGCACTTGCAAGAAGGTAGAATTGAACGGGAGTGGTAACCAAATAGGCCGCGGCACAAATCAAAATCCAAATAGAAACGGATAGCCCGAGCGTTTTAATGTTCCCCATGTATTTGGACAATCGAGACATGGTGAATGCTCCCACGGCTCCCAAAATTTGAATCAACAAAATGGCTATAATGAGTCCTGAATCGTCCGGCTTTCCTGTGGCATCATCTATGGGCCAAAGGATTTCCTTCTTTGCGAACAACGTCGCCATTAACATCACCGTTTGAACACCTGTATTGTAGAAGAAAAACGCCAATAAAAATCGCTTTAGGCGTGTGATTTTTCTAAACTCCTGAAATACCGATTTCAATTCTCGGAAGCCTTTCCAAATAACCCCGGGTTCTTTTTTCTTTTGGTAAACATTGTTGGGCAATACTCTGTATGTCAATTGCGAGAACCCGAGCCACCAAACTCCTACTCCAACAAAGCACCATCTTACGTCTCCGTCGAATACTTGAATCCAAACGAGACAAAGAACAAGCAATATCATAGCACCGAAATATCCTAGTGAAAATCCGCGGGCAGATATCTTATCGTGATCTTTTGGTTCGGCAATTTCTGGAAGATAGGCGTTGTAGAACACCAAACTATTCCAAAACCCAATGCTGGCAAGGAAAATACTTAACATCCCTAATTCCAAATGATCTGCATGGAACCAATACAGAGTCATGCATGACAACGCTCCGAGGTAACAGAAGAATTGCATGAAGCGCTTCTTGCTACCTGAAAAATCGGCAATTCCTGAAAGCATGGGCGAGAGAAACGAAACAACTAAAAATGACGCTGAAAGCACGAAGGACATCAGTACCGAATTGGACATTTCCATACCGAAGAAATCGACGGTAACAGTCAAATCAGGGTTTTTCAGAACTGCCGCATCGTAAGCCTCACGATTTTCAAAATTTTTCTCGACGAATTGATTCGTGGTGATATTGTCATAAAAAATGGGGAAAATCGCGGAGGAAATCACCAAATTATACACTGAATTGGCCCAGTCGTACATGACCCAGCCTCTGATGATTTTCTTATTTCCCTTTTCCATGATTTATTCGGTTCCGGCTAAATAGCCTTCCAAATATGAGAAATATTCTGTTAACCCTCCTTCTAAACTTGTTTCGCTGGCACGCTCAATGATTTTGTCTTCGTCATCACCCAAAAGATGTGGCATTACTTCTTTGATCAGCTCGCTACCAAAATCTTCCGAGGCATCTAACGGCAATTCGCATGGAAGGTTATCCACTGCCATAACCGCAATGACACCCTCTTTCATATAGTCGTCCTCGCCTTCCGTATGCGGATTGTAACCGTAAACAGGGTCACTGATTTTACTTGGACGAATGGTGCAGGCTACAGCACAATCAATATCACATGAGATATCTGCGACTACAGATAATCGTACATCTTTTGCTTTGAGGTCGTCACGTGTGATGATGTAATCCGCTTTGTCGCTCCAGTAATGACAAGGAATGTACATATCGGCGTGAGGCAAAAATCGTGGGAACGTCGATTTATACGGAGTCGGATCACTGTAGAATTCACTTTTATTAAATGCCCCACCATCTCTTCGAGCATAGTAATCGCTGACATCCAAATGGGTAAAGACGGGACCATCAAATTCCTGAGAAACAAATGCTTCGGCATCAACTTCCCTGATGGAGATCTCGGATAAAATTTCGCGAGCACCGTGTCCTACTCTACCGAATCCGGTTAACACAATTTTCGCGTTTTGTGGCAACTGGACTTTCTTCAATTCTTCCTCTACTTCTTTTCTGTCGCGACATTCATGAGCAGGCTTTAGGTTGTAAAGTCCGTGTTTTCGCCCAAAAGTGAGTAAACCGTTGTAGCACCCGACAATTCCAGCGTAGCGGCCAAAGCCAAGGATACGTTTGTTGGAAGTATCTTTCAATACTTCGTAATCAATGAGTTGTATTTTCTTGTCTACAATGGCTTGAAGCAGCTCACGATTGTAGGGTTGTTTCTTGATAGTATGGGAGAAGAACATGAATTTTTTCCCGGGAATCAGGTCTTCAATGTTCACCTCTTTCACTCCAATGATGATATCACAAGCACTAAGATCTTCAGACAAAGGAATTCCTGCATCCTTATATTCTTGGTCTGAGTACGCTCGAATAGGGCTCGGTTGTACTACAATTTTCAAATTTGGGTATTCTTCTATCAATGATTTGCATTGACTTGGCGTTAGGGGAACACGCTTATCTGGCGGCACTTTTCCCTCTCGAATTATTCCCAATGTTACAATATCCATGTAGTAGTTTATTTCAGTCGTTCTTCCAATAAATATTCATCCACAAATTCGCGAATTGCGCCTTTTCCTCCCTCTGAACTCAAAATTAAATCTGCTCTCTTTTTGACTACCGGCACCGCATCTGACGGGCACACAGAAAAGCCACACACCTCAAATACTTCCAAGTCGTTGATATCGTCTCCAATCATCGCTACTTGGTCCAGGTCAATTGATAAAGATGCACAAATATTGCGTAAACGCGTTAATTTTGGTTCTTTATTTACAGAACAGTGTTGAATACCTAACAAATCTGCTCTTCGTTTTACCGCTGTTCCGGAAAATCCCGAAGAAATTATTCCCACTTGAAATCCGCGTTTGGTGAGCTGGGCAATCGCCATTCCATCCTTCGCATTGAATTTCTTTATGTGATCACCTTCATCGGTAAAGTAAAGTCCTCCGTCAGTCATAACGCCATCCACATCCAAAATCAGCAACTTTATATTTTTTAAGCGATTTGCTAATTCTGACGTGCGAAATGTATGCTTGAACAATAGCGCAGATAGGTCAATTTCGTATTCTTCCGCGATTGCCTCTAAGTCGTATATCGACAGGTCCTTTGGATGATCTACATCCAACTCATCTAGAAAATCGGCATAATCCAAGCCGTGACGCTCGCAAATTCCTTTGATATTTTGTTCTAGAAAAAGCATTGTTTACAAAGTTGGACGGTATAAAGGTTTGAAATTTTCATCTGCCACCACAATGGTTACGGTTTTGTCTCCAAAAACGTTTGCTTGAAGTCGTTGCTCTAATTCAGTTAATGACCTGATATCTTCAAAAGTCAGCGTATCGGCCTTCATCTTTTCTGTGGCGATAAGCAGTAAATCATAGCCGCCATTGGTACGTTTTAATCGAACATCTTGTGGTTTTCCCGTTATCAACGAATCCGATTTCCAAAACTTAACGATGTCCTTGGCGAGATCGTGGTCTTTTGTATTATTGAAATGAACGGTAAACTGCCCACCCGATACCTGAGAGTCCGAGGAATCGGTACATCCAATGATAGTTAGTAGAATGAGAGCTAGTAAAATCCGCATAATTGACCACGGGGTTAAAGCGGTAAATATAGCCATTTCAGCACACTCGAAAAATCGAATTCGTATTAAATGCCAAATGGATCTTTTCAATATCCGTCTTCTTCCTTGGGAATCATTATTTTTCGCTTTAAAGAACAAATTGATATGCACGTAATTCACGAAAGAAACCAAGAGTATACTGGAGCTGATGGACGCAAAAGTCTTTACGACTTGACTATTCCCGAAAATTGGAATGGGAAAATCGTTCTTTTTGTTCACGGTTACATGGGCTTTAAGGATTGGGGATGTTGGCACCTTGCAGGAGATTATTTCGTTCGAAACTCTTTTGGTTTTGTGGCATATAATGTCAGTCACAATGGCGGAACAACGGATAATCCTATCGACTTCCCTGATACGGAAGCCTTTTCTCGTAACACCTATTCAAAAGAGCTTGTGGATTTCGATTGCATGGTGGCATTGCTTCGAAAAAGATATAAGACGGAACAATGGAATGATCGTGGAGTTCAGGATCTTGAGATTTATGCTGTAGGACACTCTCGCGGAGGAGGAATCGTGGCGTTACAATCGGGACATCCTCACATTTCAAAATGGGCATCTTGGGCAGGGATTTCTTCCATTGAGAAACGGTTTCCCGAAGGCGAAGCTTTGGAAAGCTGGCGTGAATCAACTTATCGCTATGTGAAAAATGGACGCACTAAGCAGGACATGCCGCATCACTTTGATCAATATCGAGACTTTGAAGCCAATAGCAAACGATTGAATATTGAGCACTACTGTCGAAAGAATAACAAACCGTGCTTGATTGTTCACGGTGTTGATGATACTTCCGTACTAATTTCCGAAGGCGAAAACTTGGCAACCTGGACAAATACTTCGCTGATTAGAGTTGAGAATGCACAGCATACCTTCAATGCATCTCATCCATGGACGAGTGCCGACATGCCGGAGGCATTGCAAGAAGTATGTCGTGAAACTTTGCTATTTTTCCAGTCATGAACGACTCTTTGAAGGAAAAACTAAGCTTGTTGTCAGAATTGATCAAGCTGGCGAAAGCAGATAAGGAGTTACGAACTGCTGAATTCGAATTTCTTTATGCTATTGCGAAACAACTGCAAGTTAGTGACGAAGATTTCAAGCGATTATTCGATGAATACATCGAATTTACGCCTCCGAAAGACGAGTTGGATCGAATTGTTCAATTCCAGCGATTGGTTTTGATGATGAACGTGGACAAGAGTGTTTCAGATGAAGAAATCTTGCATATCCGACAGATTGGAATACGAATGGGGTTGGCACCGCGCGCCACAGACGAAGTTCTCACTGCTATGAAGGAACACGAGAACGGAATGTTGCCTCCGGAAAGGCTGATTTCAATTTTTAAGACATTTCATAATTAGAAGTGAGAGGTGAAAAGTCAAAAGTGAAAGGATTCTTCTCACCGTACACTTCTCACTTTTTACTCCCTTTCCAACGTAAAAATTGTGATTTCTGGCCAAATTCCGATGCGCCCGGGATAACCAATAAATCCGAATCCGCGATTCACGTAGAGGTATTGATCTTTTTCTTGATACAATCCCGCCCAACGTTTATAGCGATATTTCACGGGCGACCATTTCACCCAACCCGGAATTTCAATTCCCATCTGACTTCCGTGCGTATGACCGGAGAGCGTCAGGTTGACATGAACTTCGTGATCGAGTACTTTCAATCCCCAATGATCGGGATCGTGCGACATCAAAATTTTAAAACTGTCGGAAGCAACATTTTCAATAGCCTTGTCAAAATCACCGTATTTCGGGAAGCCACCTCCTCCCCAGTTTTCAACACCGAGCAGCTGAATCGACTCGCCATTGACTTCTAATTCTCTTGATTCATTGTTCAGAAGGTCGAAGCCAAGTAACCTATATCGATCCATTACGTCGTTGATGTTCTTCAATCGATCCTCTTCGGATTTCCATTGAACGTATTCACCATAATCGTGATTTCCCATAACAGCGTACATTCCAAGCGGCGCTCTGAGCTCCTCCCTGAAAATATCTACATAATCATCAATTTCCGTGGCAAAATTGTTGACAAGATCTCCCGTGAGTAAAATCATATCGGGTTTATAGGACATTAGCTCTCTTAGTCCGTCACGAACAGCCTCGGGGTTATCCAAACTTCCTGAATGAATATCAGACAACTGGGCAATACGCAGTCCATTGAAAGATTCAGGTAGATCATTAAACGTCAACTTTTGCTTCCACACTTTGTAGCTGTATCGACCTTTCAGAGTGCCATATAACAAGCCAGTGAAAGGAATTGCCGCAGCAACCAAGCCGATATTCGAAATAAATTTCCGGCGACTTTCAAAAGAAACGGACTCATCCGAAATGACGCTTTCAATCGGCCAACGAATCAAACGATAGATATCATTACCCAGCAAGAACACGATGAAAATCAACTTGGAGGCGAGAAAGGTCATGGTAACTCCCATGAATAAATTCGATGCCACACTTGTTTTTCCGTAATCGGGACGAAATTGATAGTACATTATAAACAACGTCGTCACCTCCCAAACGACCATAAAACCGAGAAACAAACGCCAAATCAATCCCCATTGACCGTCACCAAAGTGGTTCCAAGTGGCAAAAACCACATAACTATTCAGTGTTACAATGAGAACTGAAAAAAATACTATAAACGCCATTCGTTGTGTAATTGGTTATACCTCCTCAAAAGTGAAGAAACAGTTCAATACAATCAAGTAATCAAGATTTACAAACATAGTCTTCAAATTCATACCATTGGACGAATGAGAGCTTCTCGAACGCATCAAAAATTGTTAAAAAATCAAATCTTGGTACGATTCCGTAAATCATTGTAACTTGTCCTAAAAATTCGTCCATGCGATTTCTGACTTCAGCTTTTGCACTTTTCATACTCACCGCCGGTTTTACGCAGGTAGATTACTTTGCGAATAATCCGGAATGGAATCAAGCATCTTCATGCACATTGGACGGCTGTGTTGATTACCGCGATTTCGTTTATTATATCAACGGTGACTCAACTATTAATGCACTGACGTATAAAAAGTGCTTTAAACGCGGGCAATCGGTCATGACGGACGGCCCAACGGGACCTGCATGTGGTCCGCAAACAACTTATGATGACTTAGCTTACTTAGTGCGTCAAGACGGTTATCAGGTGCACCTCTGGAACGGAACCAATGATACTTTACTGTATGATTTTGATGTCGCTGTTGGAGACACGTTTCCTGTGGCTTACAATGTATGTGATCGTTACATCGTACTTGATAGCGTTGAACAAATCACTTTCGGTGGCCAGCAAAGAAGAAAGCTTTATTTCACGGAAACAACCACGGGTTCGTTCAGTAACATGATTGAAGGTGTAGGATGGCCCGGAGGATTCTTTGAGCCAGTTTGCGATCAGCCGAACTGCGGATATCAATTCAATTGTTTCAGTTTGAATGGACAGGTATTGTTGGGGACCAATTGTTTTTTCGAGGCAAGCGTGCTTGAGCAAAAAGGCGAAGAACTGTTGAACATTCGACCGAATCCAATGGAGGATGAATTTTGTATTGATATACCAAAAGGAAAGATATTGCGCTCGGTACATATTGCGGATCCGGTAGGTGTATTAGTGAAAGTGATGTATCTCAAATATACCACCGGCACCTTCTGTTCTGCGGTAGAAAATTTGCCACCCGGAAACTATTTGCTTGGTTTCGAATTCACAGATGGAGAAGAAATTCAAACCAAAGTGGTAAAAAAATGATTCGACACCTCTACATAATATCAATTTTGATCTCTTTCAGTGCTCAAGCGCAAGTGCCAAATTATTTCTCCGACAACCCCGAATGGCAACAAAGCAAAATTTGCTATGATGGCCAAGGCAATTCGCAAGAATGGGATTGGGTGTATTATTTGAATGGAGACACACTCATCAATGGAACGCTGTGGCACAAAGTCTTTAAAAGAGGAACTACGACCATTTACAATGGTGGAGTTGGAGGGTATAGTTACAACGGTCAAATTGGCTTGATTCGACAGGACAGCATGAAAGTATACTCGATGGAGCAAAATGGTGAGGAATTATTGTACGACTTTGACATTGCGATAGGACAGAGCACTCCTCAAACCTATTACCACTCGTCGGCTACCACTGTAGTTGACAGTATTGAGATGATTCAAATCAATGGTACAATGCGCCGTAAGATGTACATCTCTGACTCGGTAAACGCTCTTGTTGGCACGTACATTCTCGAAGGTATGGGATCAGACATTGGACTTTTTGAGCCGTTTACGATTGAACTCAATTGCGGGCATTACTTTCAGTGCTATCAGTTGAACGGCGTTGTGGAAGTTGGTTCGAATTGCAATTTTGACCTTGACGTGAACGAACTGATCGAAAAAGAGCAAATCCAATTATCTCCTAACCCTGTACAAAGCTCACTGGAACTTACAACACCTGATTCTCATCCAGTCAAGAGCGTTTTCCTTGTTCATTCCAACGGACAAAAAGGGAAACTTCCTGGGATTAAGGTCTCAGCGACTTCATCCATTTTTAACATCGCCAATCAATCAGCAGGAATTTACTTCATAGAAATCCACCTTGAAAATGGACAAATTTTGAGAGAAAAGCTGGTTAAGATGTAGTCGGAACGCCTCGAAAAACAGGATGTTTAGCACAATTTTTCACTTCCTTGATGTAATGATAACAGAAGATGGTTTTGATCGTTTCATTTTTTCCCTACTTTCGCTCCCCGATTTGTAAAAATGGAGCAACAAGAATATACGGTCATTGGTAGACGCGAATGGGTGAATTTCACTGATTTGAATCTATCTAAAATTGAAGCAAAGATTGACACAGGAGCTTATACTTCAAGTATCCACTGTCATCATATTGCGGTAGATGGCGATCGTGTTACCTGTATTTTTTTGGACCCAAGTCATTCGCAGTACACGGGAGAAGAGTTGACTTTTGAAATTTTTAAATCGGTCAAGGTTCGCAGCTCCAATGGGCAGGAAGAATTTCGATACATGATTCGAACACAAATTGAAATTTTGGGAACGCACTACCCTATCCGCTTGACGCTTACGGATCGAAGCAATATGAATTATCCTATTTTAATTGGTCGACGCTTTTTGAGGAATAAGTTTCTTGTTGACGTTAACCGAATTCATCAAAGCACTGAATTATGAAAATTGTCATTTTATCGCGTAACCCAGAATTGTACTCAACGGCTCGAATTAAAGAGGCTGGAGAACAACGCGGACACGAAATGCTCATCGTTGATCATACGAAATGTGATATCTACATCGAAAAGAAAAAACCGATGGTGTTTTACCGTGGAAAGCCATTGAATGATGTGGATGCTGTTATTCCTCGTATTGGTGCTTCGGTAACTTTTTATGGTGCTGCCGTGGTTCGTCAATTCGAAATGATGAAGGTCTTTACCTCATTGGAGTCTCAAGCACTGACGAGATCTCGTGACAAACTGCGTTCACTACAAATCTTATCAAGAGCAGGGTTGAACTTGCCAAAAACGGCTTTTACCAACTTCTCCAAGAACTCTTCTAAAATTTTGGATCAAGTAGGTCCTGACCCGTACGTAATTAAATTGTTGGAAGGAACTCAAGGTGTTGGTGTTGTTCTCGCGGAAAACCGCAGTGCGGCCGAGTCGGTTTTGGAGGCATTCCAAGGATTGAAAGCACGTGTTATCGTTCAAGAGTTTATCGAAGAAGCGAAAGGCGCAGATATACGAGCATTTGTAGTAGGCGGACAAGTGGTTGGTGCCATGAAACGTCAGGCAAAAGAAGGCGAGTTCCGATCTAACTTGCACCGCGGAGGTACAGCCGAGTTAATTCAACTGACCGAAGACGAAGAAAAGGCAGCTTTGAAAGCCGCGCGTGTTCTAAAACTAGGTATTGCTGGTGTTGACATGCTTCAATCGAAATCTGGCCCCATGATTATGGAGGTAAATTCTTCTCCGGGATTGGAAGGAATTGAAGCGGCAACAGGAAAAGATATTGCTCGTGCGATTATTCGCTATGTTGAGGATTATGTAGATGAGTGAAGGGATTGATTAATAAGCACATCGAGCATTGCTTCGCTGAAGCTTCTCCTTCATAGCTAGCATTGCGGCGAAGGAGCTTCGTGAAGGCAAGCTTGTCGAGATGTACGGGATTTGCTCAACTATACGGGGTTCAACCCAAAAACAATTTTCGTTCCTCGGGACTGGGCATAACACAATACCCCTTTGAGATTCTTCGTCGACGTTTAGCAATTTGATCATAAATCCAATCGCGGAAAGCAACGGGAAATATCCTGAATATATGTAGCCATTGCATATACCAAGGAAAAAATGCTACCACTTTGAATGCCGCGCGAGATTTTTCATACAACTCCCCATTCTGATAGAAATAAAAGGTACTCAGATCTGCTTCCGGCCAACCGTTTCGTAAGAATATCTGCTTGGTTATTTCCGACTGCAAACTAGCGTAATGAATTGACTTGGTTTTGTCGTGCTTTAATACGTAGTTCACCGAGCGATTACAAAAGCCGCAATCGCCGTCATAAAAAACAATATTTTCAGGAACATCTACCATGTCGATTTTATCAAGACGCTTCTTGTAAAGGTACCAAAATTGCCCTACTCCTCCTCCTTCAAATCGCCTCGGAACACTATATTTGTATCTCAAAAAATCAGTATATGAAAAACGTAGCAGTTATTGGAGCAGGAACAATGGGGAACGGAATCGCCCATACATTTGCTCAGTTCGGGTATAATGTCGCATTGATTGATATCGCTCAAGCTTCTTTGGACAAAGGAATGGCGACAATCACGAAAAATTTGGACCGCATGGTTGCCAAAGAGAAAATCAGTGAAGACGACAAAAACAACACCCTCAATAACATCACTACGTATACTTCTATGGAAGAAGGCGTTAAAGGTGTAGAGTTGGTTGTAGAAGCAGCCACTGAAAACGTGGATCTCAAATTGAAGATTTTCCGCGACTTGGACGCTATGACGGACGCCAACACTATTTTGGCAACGAACACTTCTTCCATCTCAATTACGAAAATTGCGGCAGAAACTTCTCGCCCAGACAAAGTAATCGGGATGCACTTTATGAACCCAGTGCCGATTATGAAATTGGTTGAAATTATCCGCGGGTACAGCACATCAGACGAAGTAACTGCATTGATCATGGAGACATCCAAGAAGTTGAGCAAAGTTCCAGTTGAGGTAAACGATTACCCAGGATTCGTTGCGAACCGAATTCTAATGCCAATGATCAACGAAGCAATCATCACCCTTCACGAAGGCGTTGCGGGCGTTGAAGAGATTGACACCGTAATGAAATTGGGAATGGCCCATCCAATGGGACCGCTTCAATTGGCAGACTTCATCGGACTCGACGTTTGTTTGGCAATTTTGGAGGTGTTGCACGACGGATTCGGAAACCCAAAATATGCACCATGTCCACTTTTGTTAAATATGGTAACGGCTGGGAAAAAAGGCGTTAAAAGTGGTGAAGGATTCTATTCATGGGGTCACGGAACAAAAGATTTGATTGTTGCTGATAACTTCAAAAAGTAAGCACGAAAAAATACTTCTGAGAAGTGCCTTGGGTTTCCTGAGGCACTTTTTTTTACATTTATATACATGAAACAACTCATATCGTTCCTTCTATTTTTTAGTTGGATGCAATTGGCTTCCGCACAAACTGGCGGTCTAAACACAGACATTAACTTCGTTAGAGATGTACAATGCGCCACGTACAATTTGAAACTGGAAAACCAGGATTCTACTCTGTATTTCAAGAGCATACGCGTTGGAGATACTTTGGATGAAATTCCCATTGGATTGTATTCAGCTACCTTCTATTCGTGCGATTCTGCCTTTCACTACGGTCAGAAAATTGAAATAATTGAGGACGAGATTCGCCATGTATTTTTTAGAAACAATGCGTCGGTAGGAGAAACGGATATGAACCCTTATAAATACGACGACGAATACTATTACGATTATTACGACTCACTTTATGCTCCCGTGTATTTCGGTATCTTTTGGCAGTTTGGAAGAGGAATTGATTTCGACGCAGCTCACCCTGAACTATTGAACAATTACTCCTTTGATTACATTTTCGGTCACGATTGGCTGTTGACAAAACCCGTTGCTTTAGGTTACGAATTCGGATTTGGATTCACTCAGGCGAACTACATCAGCGAAGATTTAGCCGACCCGACTATTTCTCACGAAATTCAGCGCTTTACCACCTTTGATATCAACCTTGGCTTGGTGACTTCCATTTATGTGAAGGAAAGTCGATTGCTGTCACTCGGAGCGCGGTACCGACTCCCGTATTTTGCAAGGTATGCAAGAATCAATGGAAACGACAAGTTGAGCACTAGAGGATTGCATAAGTATAATGATTTTTCAGTTTTTGCTCAATTGGGATATGATTGGGGCTTTGTCTTTGCCGAATACCGTTTCGATCAAATTCTTCGGGAGCCTCTAGGCGGTTTGCCGGAATTGTCCATCGGGGTGCGCTTTGGATTTCGGGAGGAGTATTAAACACCATACTCTTTAATTAGTTTCCGAAATAGGAGGAAAAACATTGATGTGAGATTACCACTAAGGCACTATGAGCACAAAGTAAAGTGCTAAAATGACTTAGTAGAGGTGCGCTATATTATGGCGTTGTCATAATCCTCAGTGTACTTTTCCTATTTTACGTTTTTATTATTCTCTGTGTGCTCCGTTTCTTTGTGGTAAACTATAATTGATTCTACCTATGGAATTAACTCCATTGGCACTTAGTGAGTGATATGGTAAGTTTAAATAGTTCTTGAAATACATGTTATCTCCCTATTCTTTTTCAATCTCTCGATATCGCCTCCGATTCTCCAACTTCCGTTAAACTCATCGAACTTTAACTGAACCTTAACGTTTCTGGGGCAATCTTTAACGAATTTTAGAAAGCCCGCTCTTGTTGATCACTGAAAATTAGGTAGTTTTGCAATCTCAAACAGCACTTCAGATATGCGAAACACGCTCGTTCTATTTTTAGTTTCTCTTCCCATTTTTGCGATGGCAACGAACAATCCTTCTGACTCGACACTAGCGACGGAAGAAGTATCGGTTTCTTTTTACGACACAGCACGAGTGTATATGGAAGACTGGAACAATGATGTCACTTTTCAATATCCACCGGCTGGATTCAGTCCGAAAGGAACCATAGCTTTGGTTGATTCAACTTTCGGATATGCTTTTCCAGTGGAGAAACCGACCACTTCAGGATTTGGCGGACGTCGTCGTCATCACAAAGGCGTAGATATTCCGTTAGAAGTTGGAGAAAACGTAGTAGCGGCTTTCGGTGGGAAAGTTCGTTACGCAAAATGGAACTCTGGCGGATTTGGAAACTTGGTGATTGTACGCCACCCAAATGGATTGGAAACGTTCTACGCACACCTTTCAAAAATCAATGTAGAGCCGAATCAAATTGTACAAGCTGGTGAATTGCTTGGACTTGGCGGTTCAACGGGTCGATCTTATTCTCCGCACTTGCACTTTGAAGTACGCTACGGATATGTACCCTTCGATCCACAATTTGTTTTTGATTTAGAGAATTACTGCTTGAAAACAGATACGCTAGACTTGGCGATGGTGGTAAAAAATGCACACGGATTGAAGTGTTATGACGTAGACGAATACGATGAGCATCAACACGATCACGATCACACGGCGACTCCTGCCCCACTTGCCGCAACGGCTTCACAAGGAACTGTTGGCGCTCGTTATCATATAGTTCGCTCCGGTGATACACTTTCGAAAATTGGAGCAAAGCATGGTCGTTCTGTTGACGCATTGTGTAAACTAAATGGAATTTCTAGCACTAGCATTCTACAAATCGGACAGAAAATTAGAGTGAGATAAACGCGTAAGGTAATGACGCAACTCACGTCAAAGAATACGTTAGAGCTTAAGTCTTTAATGAAACTAGAAAATGGGCGATCTGAAAAGATCGCCTTTTTTGTGGATGAAACCTGTGCTTTTCAAATTCAATTAAGGAAACTTCGGAAACTTACTAAAGTCACGTTGGCGCTTCTCTAAGAAGGCATTTCTTCCCTCTTCTGCTTCATCAGTTCCATAAGCCAGTCGTGTTGCTTCTCCAGCGTACACTTGCTGTCCTACCAATCCATCGTCAATCAGGTTGAAGCCAAACTTCAGCATTTTAATCGCCGTTGGGCTTTTCGTCATGATTTCTTGTGCCCAATCGTATGCCGTTTGTTCCAATTCATCGTGCGGAACCACTTTGTTGACCATACCCATTTCGTACGCTTCTTGTGCAGAGTAATCGAACCCAAGGAAGAAAATTTCACGGGCACGCTTCTGACCTACCTGACGTGCTAAATACGCCGAACCAAATCCTCCATCAAAGGAAGCAACGTCGGCATCCGTCTGTTTGAAAATTGCATGCTCTTTACTCGCCAAAGTCATATCGCAAACCACATGGAGTGAGTGTCCACCGCCAACGGCCCAACCTGGAACGACGGCAATCACAACTTTGTTCATGAATCGAATTTGACGCTGTACATCCAGAATATTGAATTTATTTACACCGTCCAGTCCTTGGTAACCTCGTTTCGCACGAACACGTTGATCGCCACCCGAGCAAAACGCCCAACCACCATCTTTTGGTGAAGGTCCCTCTCCAGTAATCAGAACAACGCCTATTTCTTGGCTTTCATGACAAATAATCAACGCTTCCAACAACTCATCTACCGTTTTCGGACGAAAAGCATTTCGAACTTCGGGACGATTGAACGCAATGCGCGCTACTCCATCCGCTTGTTTGAAGGTAATATCTTCGTATTCTTTTACGGTTTTCCAATCAATTCCACTCATGCGATTTGTTTTTGGTAAAAATACAGAAATGACCGAAGTTAAGGCAAAACTTTAGGGCTTCTCGACAAGCTCGAAGTCCCAATTCTTGGAAAAGTTGAAAACAGAGGACTTCGAGCTTGCCAAGAGGCCGAAACGTAACAATTAATTCCGACGAAGAATCTTCTTCGCAACCCCTTTCACGAAATGCATGAGACTGATCCGGTGCAACTTCTCCCCGTTGTCCAACATTTTTTCGATTAATTGGTGCATTTCCCTAATGTCAAAGAAGAGAATCTCGGCATTTTCTAATTGAAAAACTTGCGCTACACCTGTTTCAATCGCTCGGTTTTGGAGCAACTCTAAATCTGTTAACACCCACGGCTGACGGCTGTAAAAAACAAAGGACTTTTCATCAGAATTATCCTTGAAGATTCGCTTAATGGTCCAATTGTAGGGTTTTCGATAGGTCACCTTTCGCTGCTCTTCCACGAAATGAACGTAGGTCAAACTGTTCTGAAAGTGAACATCGATGCACATCATTTTACAAGCGTTATCATGCATCCAATGGAAGATACTGCCTTCTCCAAGGGAACTATTACCATCCATTTCCGCAATTTCCTCTGCTCCTTTACCCCAAGCATACACTGAGTGAAGCGGATCTTTGGATCGCTGAAAATCTTTTCGTCTGCCTACCTTATTAGATAATGCTCCGGTAGTCGGCTTCGATTTTGCTTGATCAAATGTATCGCCATTTTTTAGGTTATCGGTGTATGCTGGAATCAGCAGCGTACCTTTAGATAGCTTGGCTTGAAATGACTCGATGAAGGTATTTGCATTAAATGCCTTTCCTGCGCTTCGAGCGTCCAAAGCAAGTTGTTTCACATCTGATGCAATGAACAAACTATCTGTTGATTTTAATGGCAGGGAGGTTGCCACATCTTCGTACGTTCCTATGATTTTTGTTGGCATTACTTATATACGAACGTGTATTTGATGTATCCCGTTTGTTCGTTGGCCTTGTTGCTGTATTCGAAACGCGACATTTTCGCATACTGTATCGCTCGTTCAATCATACAGCTGGTAGCTCCAGTGCTTCTTGCCGCGTTGTATTTCGCTGAAATAACATTTCCGTTGTAGTTCGTTTTCACATCTACCACAACCACGCCGTTTGCTCTGTCTCCACACGTGTAACCGGGATTACGGATCGCTTCTCGATTGTTATTGTGCGCTTTTCTGTCATCCAAATCCCACTCGACCATTGTATATCCAGCGTACTTTTTATCCGAACCACTGGTGCTTGGTGTCGTGTTGTTCTCAGATTCTTTCGCCTGTTTTTGCTCTTCCTTGCGTTGATCAATCAGTCGTTGCAATTTCGCTCTTTCCGCAGAACCTCCGGCTTCCTGTTGCATCTGCGCTTCTAAAGCCTTGATGTCCTGAGCAATTTGATTCGAAGATTTTGGTGGACCGTAGTCGTCGTATGAAGCTTCGCGATCATCATTTTTGCTTTGCGCCAAATTCTTTACCTCCGCGTTGTAATCGAAGTCTTCCGGAACGTCAATTTCATCTGGGGTGATTTCTAATGCCTCGTCTTTATCTTCGATAGTAGTTTCCGCTAAAATGGGGTCGCGTTCAATGATATAGTCGAAAGTAACGGCATTCGAATACATAAAAATGATCATGTAGGTCATAACGGCCGCCAACAATCCAAATTTATATTTATCTAGTGCATCTAGCATTACTCTTTGACTTCGACCAACTTACCATTCTCCAAATCGTAATACGCAAGTGATCCTTCTTTATTTAAAAATAGGTAATCTTCACTGAAAAGACCAATTTGATTGTATTTTACGGGAACTATCAACTCTTCGTTACGATATACCCCGTACAATCCATTCGCGCCTACCAAAAAGAGATCATCCTTAATGGATTCGATAGACTCAAACGCCCTTGGTACCAATTCATTCCCAACTTCGTCAATTACTCCCAAAGTATCATTAATATTAACGATAAAACTGCCATTAGGTACAGTGAAGATTCCATCGTATTGAACAGAAACGATTGTTTTTCCTTTTTCGTTGAATAAGCCCCACTGATCTTCTTTCTTCCCGGGAAATACGTTTTTTCCTATACCCAAGTTCTCAAACTTCGCATCTGTTATGATTTTTCCTTGTTTATCAATTCTGCCGTACGCGTCTTTCTTCTTGATAACAGCCACACCGTCTCGGAACTCTCCTTTGAGCTGATAGTTGGGATACACTTCGAATCCGTTATCAATAACAATGGTTCCCACAGAATCTAGGTAGACAACGCGATCATCAATTTCCGCCACTGCCAATCCTTCACGCAGTGGGTTGATCCACTCGAACTGCGGTTCCACAAAAATCTGAGCCTGAGCATTCATGATTCCGTACAAACCTTCATCGCTAAAGACTAACAAAGTATCTTGGTACCAGTCAATAGACTCGTGTACGGCTGGGATGATAAACGAACCACTGGTATCAATGTATCCTTGATTCCCGCCTATTTCTACCTTCGCAACTCCATCTTTGAAATCGTAGGCATCATCAAACAAGTGTGGTATCGCCATTTCACCCGAAAGATTGTAATAGCCGTATCGTTCCGCCACCATAGCATACGAAAGTCCTTCGGAAAGCAAACCTAAGTCTTCATACATCGGTTTAAAAACAAAGGCACCATTGCGATCAATCATTCCAAACCGACCGTTTTTCTCTACGATGGAAAGTCCGTTGACGAAATCACTTGCCGATTCAAACTGACAAGGAATTTGAAGCCCTCCCCGTTTGTTCACAAACCCAAACTTTTCATCTTTAGCTACAATAGCCAACCCTTCTTGAAAAAAGGAACCGTAATCATACTCAGCAGCAATTTGAACACGACCGGTGTTACGCATGTAGCCGAATTTTCCCTCTTTACCGAAAGGAAGTAACATGACGTCAAACAAGGAACGATCTTCGAGAAGTTCGTCTTGGTAAGGAATCTCGGTACTGTCCAAGAAGAACGAAATAACATCTGTGGAGTAATCGCTTAACTCCAATTGATACCAGCGCCACCAAGCCTTATCAACGTGTGGATTATCGGGATAATCACGGATAAATTCCTCGTAAACTTCCGACGTATTCTCAGCCGTTGCCAATTCAAATATCTTTTTCTCTGCTTCAGGTCGTAGCGGACTACTTGGATTCTCCTCAATAAATTGAAGGAAAGATGAGATAGATCCGTCAGTGGTACTTTCTAAGAACTGTACGTCGTAATAATTGTCGCGTGCTAATTCGTAATATTGACTGTTCGGATATAGATCCATGAACCCTTTGAACGCAATACTCGTGTTTACCTCAACAGCGTTAAAGAAGGCAAGTGAATCTCTTAATTGCGTGGCCTCATCGACTTCCTGTGCCCAAGGATGGCGTTCAATGAACTGAGTGAGCGTTAGGACCGAATGTGTTTCAAATGCTTCCTTGTAGAAATGTGTACTGATATCTTGACGAATGGCATACAAACTATCCTTGGTGAAGCCGAACTTGGCATACTTCAGTTTCTTGCGCTCCTTGACCATATCGAAAGTTGCGATTGAACGCTCAATGTATACCAAAGCTGAATCATAACTATGAAACGGATTGTCGTCTCTGTAGTAAATGATGGCCAATCCCTGCGCCCCAGGCGATTCGTTGTATTTAAGTGCTTTGGTAAAGTGCTTTTTCGCCGTAAAATAGTCGTATACGTGAAGGGCTTTGTATCCTTTTTCAATGCGACCCGCCCATGAAGTTGCTGAAAGCAACAGCATCAATAAGATTGCTATGGATTTATAACCGTTCATACGTTGTAAAGATAGTTGTTCGAAGCTACTTGTAAAGGGATTACTGCAAATTCGGCACCAGTTTTTTTTTAGTTAGGATTATTAGTGAGGGAATCTCAAATCACCCTCTTGAATTCCACCTCAAAGTTAATTACCTAGAAATTGGCAAGATGCCCGCAACTGTGAGTTTACCACGAAGTCAAGGAGCATAGTTTAAAAGCTAGCACGATTAAAGAACACAGAGAATTATGACCTCGTCATAACCTAGTGTAATCTCTCAAGTAACTATTTCCCACTTTCCTTTGTCTTGAGGGATAACCAACAAAAAAAGACCACCCCGAGTAGGAATGGTCTTCAAATATGTAATACGTTGTATTATTTACGACGGTAACGGTTGTTGAATTTATCGATACGACCTGCGGTATCAACGAATTGAACAACTCCGGTAAAGAATGGGTGCGACTTGTGAGAAATATCCAATTTGATCAATGGATACTCATTTCCATCTTCCCATGTTACAGTTTCACTTGATGCTGCACATGAAGGACACAAAAAAGAATAGTCATTCGACATATCTTTAAATACTACCAATCTATAATCTTCCGGGTGAATATCTTTTCTCATAACAATGTTTTTTCCCTTAAAATCGGGACGCAAAGATATGTAAACTTTTTAAAAAGTAAAGTATTAATCCGAATAAAATAAAACTTATTCTTTTTGCGTTACTTTGCCAACGAAAGTACAATACTTATGCGGAAACTAGCCGTTTTATTGCCATTTGCCTTAATTGCTTTGTTTGCATCTCAGTTAACAAGTTGTAAGAAAGACACTTTTTTTTTCTGAAGGAAACCTAGATTTCTCTCGTGATACTGTGGTTTTTGATACGGTTTTCACAACGATTGGTTCCACTACGCAACGATTGAAAGTCTATAACCGCAGCAATCAGAATGTGCGCGTGGATGAAATTGAGTTGATGGGTGGCGAGAACTCCCCTTTTCGAATCAACGTAGACGGATTATCAAGCGTACTCTTCAATAATTTGGAGATTGAAGCCAACGACAGTATGTGGGTGTTTGTGGAAGTTACCTTG
Organism: bacterium; assembly: GCA_024742305.1. Taxonomy (GTDB): domain Bacteria; phylum Bacteroidota; class Bacteroidia; order Flavobacteriales_D; family Crocinitomicaceae; genus UBA4466. Next base: position 89,200 of record JANSYQ010000009.1, read on the forward strand.
GATCCGAACGGTGGCACGCTGCCCATGGTTATTGAAGACAGCATCCGTTTTCGAACCAACGGAACCGATCAGTTTGTGATTTTAGCGGCGTGGGGACAAGATGCCTACTTCCATTATAACGATCTTAATACAGGCGTTTGGCCGAACGATAAACCACATGTAATCTACGGATATGCAGGAATTGATGAAGGTGAGAATCTTACCATCCAGGCAGGAACGGATATTTACCTTCACAACAACTCTTTGATTTACGTCTTCAAAGGAGCATTGTTTATAGAAGGCACGAAGACCGATCCCGTCACGCTTCAAGGAGATCGACTGGAGTCACAGTATGACGATGTTTCCGGTCAATATTATGGCATCTACTTTGAAAAAGCCCTGCCAAGCAGAATCGATCATGCTATAATTAAAAACGGTATTGCGGGAATTCACATGTTCAGCGAAGATCCCGGCAACAGCAGTTACACATTGGAGTTGAGTAACACCATTATACAAAACTGTTCGCGCTACGGAACGTTCATTTATGACGGGGCAAAACTGAAAGCTGAGAATTGTTTGATTTCAGACAATGGTATTCATGCCTTCCTTCTGCTTCGTGGCGGCGACTTTCACTTCAATCATTGTCATTTGTTGAGCTACGGAGCTGGCGATAACGTAGGTGCAGCTATTGGAATTACGAATTATTTCAATGATACCATCGGACCTATTAACGAAGGAACGGTAACCAATAGCGTTATTTATGGTAATGGAGATTACGAAGTAGCGATGGACACTTCCACCTTAGGAACGATTGTTCTCGACTTCCAAAGAAACTTGATTCGCGCAGACGAACCCTTTACAGATGCATTCTATACCAATGGAAACCTCTGGAACTTAGATCCTTTGTTTAACGATGTAAGTAACTTGGACTATACTTGGGCAAACGGTTCACCTCTTGACGGAGCAGGAGACAGTGCATTCGGCGTTACTTTGGGTAACAATCCAGGAACGGATATTTGTGTTACTCCGAGGGATGTTTTAGCTCCCGATATCGGGGCGTATGAGTTTCCTTAGGGAATTAGGAATATTGAATGTTGAATCATGAATAATGAATAATGAATAATGAATATTGAATCATGAATAATGAATATTGAATCATGAATGTTGAATGATGAATGATAATTGATGAATTTTAATTAAGGATTGATGAAATTACTGTTCTTCTCATTTTGTTTGACGTTATTTCCCTTTGAAAGTTTTTCGCAGGACGATTTCTATACTGCAAAGGACACAATACACATTGAGTTCCGAGGTCGTGTAAGTTTTATTGACAGTGTTCATCGTGAAGTTGAGGTTTTTATGAAGCGTGAAGGCGAACTGGTTGCCAAAACGCATATTGACACGGCTGGTAGGTATCAATTGGATGGCAAAATATTAGCACAATGTTATCTCACACTTCATTTTCGTGGAGAGGGTTTGTTGGAAAAGTATGTTTCATTTGATCTTACGAGTGACTCCATCAATCGATTCCCTGTTAGGTTCCGCCCAATTCAAGAACTGGACATCGATATGACATCTTTAAATACGAACCATTCCATAACATCTATTGAAGTGGCGAAGTTTGATTGGTATAATGAACATCAGTTCATACGTCTAGATGCAGCCCATGCAAGGGAACAAAAAGAATTCCTTAAGAAATACGCTGAAAAAGAAGAGGAAGACTAACACTTCTCGGTGTTACAGTTAATTGTTGTAAACGACATAATTCTGTTACAAGTAACGTCCCGACCGCCACTTTCCGCTAGATTTTCTCCTATTATTTTCCGAGTTTTAGCCCATGCAATCGAAGGCTTTCTTACTTACGCTTATTTTCTGTCTACTAGCATCTGTGACTTCCTTTTCTCAGGGAACCAAGAAGCGAACATCTAGCTATGAATCGCATATAACGCAGGCCAAAGAGTATCACAAGGTCAACTTATTGGCGGAAGCACTCGAACAGTCGGATCTTGCCATTCGAAAAGCGAAAAATCCTAAGGAGAAAATCATTGCTGTCACATTAAAAGGAGAAATTTTACGAGCATCAGGAGATTTTCCCATGGCGTTGAATTGTCTTTGGTCGATGAGTAAGCAAGAAATTTATCAAGTGCCGCTCGAACTTCGTGTAAAACGCCTCGGAAGAATGGCCGCTGTACACCAAGAATATGGTGACATGGTTCGGAAATCTGAGGCTGACAGCATCATTATCTACATTGACTCAGCTCTTGAACTCGCACTTTCTGAACCGGAGAAAAATCAGTTTGAAATCGCTTCTCTGTACAATGAAATAGGCTTGTACGTTTTTCGTCGTGGTGACTCACCAAAGGGACGTGAGTATTTTACCAATTCCTGTAAAATTTTCAAGGAGCTTGGCGAGTATGAACAAATGGTTACCCCACTGAGCAATTTGTTGGAACTCGAATGTCTCGGACGCGACTTTGTGGTAACGGACTCGCTGATGGAGGAACTTGAAAACCTTATTGAAGGTAAGGATTGGTACCGTGTGAAAACGATTGCTTACAATGCATTGGCGATTGCGGCACGCATAAAAGGCGATGAAGTTGCTGGCCTTCGCTACGTTATCAAGCTTTATGAGAATACGCTGAAAAATCGGGAGCAAGTCAACTCCGAAAAAATGCTCGTCATTCGAGAGGTCTATGAGCGTGACAAATTGCAGCAACAGGTTCAGGCACAAAAGCTTAAAAACGAGAAAAATCGAGCCCAGCTGGAAAAAGCAGATAGAAATAGGCGCCGATTACTCATCTACTTAATTGTTGCACTCTTTGTTACTGGAGTTATTGCTCTGCTTATGTTCCGAGAACGAAAACTAAAGCGAAAGAATAAACAAATCAATGAGAACTTGAGAGAAGCCAATCACCGTTACGAAATGTTGGTGATTGAAAGCAACCACCGGATCAAGAACAATCTTCAAATGATTCAAGCGCTGCTGGATTATACACAAAAAGGTGTGGGTGATAGTGAGTCGCGCGTAGTTCGATCCATTGCCGGTAAAATAAATACCATTAGTGCCTTGCACAAGTACCTCCACTCACGCGATCACAACGAGAATATTTCACTTTCACTCTACTTCAATGAAATTGAGCGCTTGTATGCCAATATGGCTCCGAAAGAATTCCAAATGAGCATGTCTGTGGACGACGTCGAAATTGGTAGTGAGCGCATTGTTTATTTTGGACTAATCCTCAACGAAATGTTATCCAATACACTGGAGCACGCACCCGACACTATTAACAACATACAAGTTTCTGTGGAGCGCGTGGATGGAAAGTGGCGTTTTTGCTATGTTGATCAATCCAAGCGAAAAAATAACTTCAAGGAAGGCATGGGCACTCAATTGATTCGAAATCTCATTCAATATTTGGGTGGTGATAACTTTGAATTCGACCCGAATACGGGTAAGTATCAATTCGACTTTAAAGTGGATGAGGGCAGTTAACTATCAGAGAGCGTCCTTGTATCGTCTTGAAACGGGAATAGAAACTCCATTGACCATAACTTCTCCGTTTCGCCGAGACTCTACAAAGTTTCGGTTGATCAAATAAGATCTATGGACGCGCAAAAAGTCTTGATCGGGCAACTCTTCAGCAATTTCCTTTAGCAATTTACGCTGTACTGTTTTTCCTTTATGGGTGTAAATCTCGATGTATGCTCCGTCGCCTTTGATGTAGTAAATGTCGCCGGGAGCCATATCTACCAATCCGTTTTTGGTTCGAATACTGATGGCTTTTTGTTGGCTCAATCGGATTTTTTCCAAGGCCGCAACCACATCAAATCGTTGAAACGGCTTTGTGATGTATCCCGCTGGTTGCAGACGCGCCGCTTCCTTCAAGGTTAGTTCATCACGATTTGCTGTAATGAAAACGAAGGGAATGTTTCGCTTACTCAAATGTTCACCCACATCGAGTCCCGTCAGAGTGTCAGACAAGAATATATCCACAAGCGCGGCATCAAACTCCCAGTTGGTTGTATTGAGAAATTGCTCTGCGGATGGATATACTCCAACCACATCAAACCCCAAATCTAAGACAAGGTCTTTGAGTTGATTTCCAACGAAAAATTCGTCTTCGATGATAACAATTCCAATTCTTGACATAACCGTATTCGTTGGACGAATTTAACGCTATACAACACAATACCAAGGCTTATGTTATAATTGGCTCCTTTTTGTTGTGATTGTCAAAAACAAAAAACCACCGCTTTGACTTTACTCAAAGAACGGTGGTTTCTTACTTTTCGTTATGCTTTCGATTATCTCGTGAAGAGCATTTCACGGAATTTTGGCAATCTCCATTCCTCATCATCGATAAGCAATTCTAGCTTGTCTACGTGATAACGAATCTTATCGAAGTGGATTCTTACCGTATCACAGTAAGCAATAGCGCGCTCTTCGATATCTTCAATTTGATTCGCTTTCTTGCGTGCTTCCAACATGATATCGTTCGCTTTGTTCATTTCGTTCATGTGTGCTGCGAGACTTTGTATCACCTCAATTTGTCCGGCTCCGGCAGCTTTTCCTTCCTTCGCTCCCAAAACATCCTGCAAGCCCTTAACGTTTGAAATCAATTTGTTTTGGTACTGAACAGCCGCTGGAACAATGAAGTTACGCACCATTTCGTTGATCACACGAGCTTCGATTTGAATTTTCATCACGTAGTTTTCAAATTCGATTTCCTGACGTGCTTCTAACTCGCGCGGTGTTAAAACGCCCATTTCATCGAACAATTCAGACACTTCTTTGCGTCCCCAAACTTGAAGCGCACGTGGAGAATCTTTTAGGTTGCTTAGTCCGCGAGATTCTGCTTCCTTCACCCACTCTTCTCCGTACCCATTTCCTTCGAAGCGAATTTTCTTCGACTCTTTGATCAATTTCTGCAATTCTTTCAAAATAGCCTCGTCCTTGCTATCACCTTTCTTAATGCGTTCATCGACTGAAGCCTTGAATAATTGCAATTGCTTCGCCATAATTGTGTTCAACACAATCATCGCAGAAGAACAGTTTGCTGAAGATCCAACCGCTCGGAATTCAAATTTATTTCCTGTAAATGCGAACGGTGAAGTACGGTTACGGTCTGTATTATCCAATAAGATTTGTGGAATTTTACCGATGTTCAGTTTCAATTCTGTTTTATCTTCCGGTGTCATTTTCCCCGCTTTGATGCTTTTCTCAAGCTTATCCAAAACAGCAGTCAATTGCGAACCGATAAATGCAGAAATAATTGCTGGTGGTGCCTCATTGGCTCCCAAACGGTGATCGTTTCCAGCTCCTGCGATGGCAGCACGCAACAAGTCGGCGTTGTCGTGAATTGCCTTAATCGTGTTCACAAAGAACGTCAAGAACTGCATGTTCGACTTAGGGTTTTTACCTGGTGCCAACAAGTTCACGCCTGTATTAGTGCTCAATGACCAGTTGTTGTGTTTTCCTGATCCGTTTACGCCTGCAAATGGTTTTTCGTGAAGCAATACACGGAAATCGTGGCGGCGTGCTACTTTTTCCAAAAGATCCATCAACAATAGGTTGTGATCGTTTGCCAGGTTACATTCTTCAAAGATTGGCGCACATTCGAATTGGTTCGGCGCTACCTCGTTGTGACGTGTTGTTACCGGAATTCCTAATCGAATAGCTTCTGTTTCGAACTCGCGCATGAATGCAGTTGCACGTGTTGGAATTGATCCGAAGTAGTGGTCGTCTAATTGTTGTCCTTTTGCGGAAGCATGTCCGAAAATGGCGCGTCCTGTCATCATAAGATCTGGACGAGCGTTGAAAAATGCTTTATCTACAAGGAAGTATTCTTGCTCCCACCCAAGTGTAGCGGTTACTTTATCAACGTTTTTATCAAAGTATCGGCATACATCAACTGCAGCGTTATTTACAGCCTGAAGTGCTTTCAATAGCGGCATCTTGTAATCCAATGCTTCTCCTGTGTATGCAATAAAGATGGTTGGAATACACAAAGTTTTGTCAATTACGAATGCTGGAGAAGAAGGATCCCAAGCTGTGTATCCACGTGCCTCAAATGTATTTCGAATGCCTCCGTTCGGGAAAGAGGATGCATCCGGTTCTTGTTGTACCAATAAGTCTCCATCAAAACGCTCAATAGCTTTTCCAGGTCCAACAGGTTTAAAGAAAGCATCGTGTTTTTCTGCTGTTGATCCAGTCAATGGCTGGAACCAGTGCGTATAATGCGTAGCTCCTTTGGTAATGGCCCAGTCTTTCATCGCTGAAGCCACCTGATCCGCCATCGCACGATCCAAGCGTGTACCTTCATAAATCGCTTGCTTCATGGATTTGTACGCCTCGTTTGGAAGGTACTCACGCATTACTTCTAGGTGAAATACGTTTTCTCCGAAGATTTCAGAAATTTTCCCGTTAAAATCGATGGGTTTGGGTGTTCTGTGAAGAACATCGTAGTAAGCTTGCATTCGCTGATTTGCCATGACGAAAAGTTTTTTTTACAAAATTACAACAAAATTCAGGGGGTCAATTCAAAAAAAAGCAACTTTTTATCAACACACCCCTATTTTTTTAGGGGGTAAAATTCAATTTTCACTCATTTACACCTCGAATTCTCTTGAAATTGGTGGAACACCTTCAAAAAAGGACTATTTCAATACTTTTCGGTAACAATCGAACACAGAAGGCGCGATGAAGTTTTTTGCCTTTTCTGCCTTGGTAGGTTTTCTTTCAATGAAATCTGTGGTGGAAATATGTTGATAACCTAAGCGTAAGTACCAATGATGTAGTCGTTGCTTCGCTTCCAACTCTTTGTTTTTCAGGCGCAATATTTCCAACTCCATAAATTCGGCCCCGTTCGACTTTGCTTTTTCTTCCGCTGCTTTAATCAAAGCACGACCGATGTTCATTCCTTTGTAATCAAAATCTACGGAGAACAATCCAAAGGCATAAGTGTTGTTGTTAAGTGGATACGTGTGAATACTGCCAACTGGGTCATTTTCAACCCAAGCACCGATGAGCTCTCCTTTTTCGATAATTGCACTAAATTCATCCGGCAACATACGCTTGTAATCCTCTCCCCAAATCTCTACTTCCGTTACTTTGTATGCGTGAAGCATGATGTTGTAGAGGCGCTGAATATCATCTGAAGCGTCTTGAGGAGTAACAGGGCGAATTTCCATGAAGCAAAGGTAAGAAGGATAAGAACTTGGAAGGTGCAAAATTGAGGCAATTCCTTGGAGCTTAACATTTCTAGAATTATACCACCAAACCAAAAATGGCCGCACTGAGAGTAACGACCATTTCCTTGCGCTGTTGCGCCTTGAATCAGACCCTAGAAGGCTATCTTCACTTCATCTTGATCTGCAGATTGATTAATGTACCAGTTACCATCAATGAGAACAAGCTCTAGTTTCTGATCGTAAGACTTGTTCGAAAGTTTACCGTACTCTGAACCGCGACTCGTAGATTTTAAAACCGATGATGACATACCCGCCGCCTTGTATTTTTTCTTTGTCTCCTTATCTCTCGCAGCTTCGCGACGAATGCTAATTGTCAAGTCAATGTACGGCCCTTCTGTATCTCCAAACTCGTAGCTATAAGGAATATCCCCCTGAGTTCGCGTTACCTCCAGAGTACACACTTTATCTGTGAAGCTCTGAATCAAATCTCCGTATGACTTTGCCAGTGCATCTGCATTTTTTGGATTCATAAATGGTTTCAAAGCCTTAACAACAGCTGCACCGTCTCCACTTTCCAAGGTTTTCAAAGCTGTATTGATTTCTTCCATGCGCTTTTCAATAAAAGCCTCACTTCCAACGGGCTGCTCCACCTTGTATTTCTGCTGCATCAGTTCCTCGAAAGAACGATCCGCTAACGTTTCAAACCACTGAGGATCGTCCTTCATGTCTTTCACAGAACGAATTAATCCAGCATTGTTAGCTACTTCAAATCCAGGTGCGTCTGGATCTAAGTAATTCTTGACCCAACCATTCTGCATCGGTTGCAGACTGTAGGACCCGTTGTTGTAAGTCGCTTCAAAAGGTATTATGAAGTAATCTCGATCAACACGTTCTGCTCCTCCTTCTGCTGTCTTATCAGTGATATATTCGCCCAAAATACTGAGTCCCCAGTGAAATTTCGTAGCAGAGAGGTTTTTATAGTACTGATAACTATGCGAATACGCCATTACAGAATCAACTTTTATGATATTATTGATCGGGTGCTGCGGATGCATTAAAGTTTCATTTGACTTTCGATTTGCCATGATATAATCCATCATCATCTTCTTGCGCTCATCGTCTGTAAGCTTCGGCAAACCGTAACTTTCGCATTCTATTGGATCTAACAATAGATACTCATAGTTCCATTTATTGTCTTCAAAATCCTGTGGAGTGCGTCTTGTGTACGTTACTTTGAAGAAAATTTTGTGTGAGATTCCCTTTGCATCTTTGGGAGTTACCAAAAACGTGGAGAAACTTCGCATGTCCATGTAATTTTTGTTCAAGGATACCTTGTACGCATCATCCGATCTCCAATACCATTTCGTGTAGAAATAGTCCTTTAGCTCCGATTTTTGTGCCATGCGAATTTTCCCTTTATTGATCAAAGCGGGATCATAACCATACGACTCTAACAGTTGTTTTGTGACCTCATCTTTTTTCATATCGCTCGTAATAGTTGCGATAGAAGGATCTGCTGGATAGTTTTGTGCCTTCAACTCCAAACTCCAAAGAAAAGTCAAAAGCAGTGCGATTGTAATGTGTAATGTTTTCATCTGATTCAATTTTATTTGACCGCAAACTACCATCACACGGGCGATTGCAGAATTTAACTTGGTGAATCAGGAAAATTATAGGGTGAATCGGGAGTTTTAAGAAGTAAATCAAAGAAGATCTAGGCGCTCAACAATGTTTTTACGCAGCGTTTCGCTTACCGGAATCTCTTCATTGCCTATCAAGACGAAGTTTCCTCCCAAGCGTTCGATTTTTTTCAAATTAACAAGGTAGGAACGATGGCACCGAATAAACCCATGGGATGCCAACTGCTCCTCCGTCTTTTTCAATGTGGCACTCAGAACGTAACGCTTATCCTTGGTGTGCAAATGGGTATAGTTGTCGTCTGCTTTGGCATAAAGAACGTCTTCATATGCCAATCTTACATGTCCCAGTGCATCCTTCACGAAAAAATGCGAATTGATTTCTTCTTGCTTGGCATCGGGCTTCTTTGCTGGTAGAAGCGCCAAAACACTGCGTAGTTGTTCCACTTTAAACGGTTTCGAGATAAATCCTGCGGGATTGGCGTGTTTTACTCTACTCAGCGTTTTATCATCCGTATTTGAAGAAATAAAAACAAAAGGAAGTTCGTACTTGCTATTGAGAACGTGTGAGATGTCGACCCCATCGAGCGCTCCTTGAATTTGGATATCAAGCAACACAAGATCAGGTCTCGAAGTATCCAAAACCGCGAATAGTTCGTCGGCGCTGTCAACAATTGCTAGTACTTCATACTTCAGGTCCACAAGCAATAATGCCAAGTGATCTGCGATTAGCGCCTCGTCCTCTACAATCACTATTCGTTTCATTCCTCCGAAGTTTTGTATTGTGAAATATAGAACTTTTGATGAAATCCATCTGACCCCATCCCCTGCTCTCTTTCTGCTTTTAGTTGCCTTGATAAGGATTGCATCAATCGGCTTCCGAATCCACTAGGAACTTCTGAGAAACCTTTTCCGGAATCCCAATAATCGAGAATCAACCTTTTTTCTACGACAGAAAGAGCGACGCCAATCGTTCCTTTTCCATCTTCAAAAGCATATTTTAGGCTGTTGGTGATCAATTCATTGAGAATAAGCGCAAGAGGTACCATGGAGTCGATATGTAGCTGCAATGCGTCGATTTTATACTCCATTTTTATCTCTTTGTTCGAGTAGGCACCGACAATTTGATTGGAGAGTTGTTGTACATATTCGTTTAGGTCTACGGATCGTCCTGAAGAATTCTTGTACAAACGTTCGTGGATGAGACTCATGGTCTCGATTCGGCTCCTACTCGATTCCAAAATTGAAGTCATTTGTTGATCATTCAAGGTACGTTCCTGCATAGCAAGCATACTGGACACCATTTGCAAGTTGTTCCGCACGCGGTGATGAATCTCTCCTAAAAACGCTTCTTTCTGTTCGACCAATTGTTCCTTTGAGTGTAGTTTCTCTTGCAAAAGTGCCTGCTCTGAGCGTCTTCTTTGAAGAACAATCCACAGTAACAACCCTATTACTACTAGGATTGCTGCAACCGCCATAAACAAGTTGCGCTGCTCTCTGCTTTCGCTGGCCTTTCGGGCACTCCGGATAGATCGGTTTTTGTACTTAACTTGTTTTAGTTGCGACTCGGCTAGTTCCTCGTTGCGCTTCGCTAAACCGTATTTCGTTTGAATTTCCGATAGCTGCTCTTGCGTTTCAGACGTAAACAATGAATCACGTATTTCCTGATACAAATCGTTGTAATAATTCGCACTGTCAATCATGGCTTTTGCATAGAAAGCATGGGACATACACTCGTACAAATGGCTTCGACGCTCCGGGTAATTGTTTCCTGTGTCATAGCCAACACCTCGTCTTGCGGCAGACAATGCTTCATCGAATCGAAGTAGTCCGAGATGTGCATTTGAAGCGATTACCTCTAGCGTCATTTTTGGAGATGGATCATTGCTCTCAAGTACTGCCGGACGCGCTTTTTCTACATTTATCAATGCGCTTTTATAATTCTTTTGCAGGACCAGCAATTTTGCTCGGTTCGAGTAAATACTCGCATCAAGGCTGTAGTCCTTCACCTCGTGCATAACACCAATCATGTCATTATAAATGTACAGCGCATCGTCAGTTTTGCCCTGATTCGAGTATATGATGGCAATATTGAGCATCGTTCCTGCCCAACCTCTCAGGTCGTTCATGAGACTGTCGATTCGCGCTGAATTTCGATAATTCTCAATCGCTTCATCGTATCGGTACATGTAAAACTGACAGATCCCCAAGTTGTTATAACTAAAGGAAAGTTCGGTTGAATCTTTTTTCTTGGCTTGGATGTCAATCGCCTTGAGAAACCCTTTCACGGCATCTCCGGGACGGCCTTGTACATCATCGATCACTGCTTTTCTCGAAAGCAAGGCTGCATACCTTTTACTTCCCTCTGTTGATTTTTGGAGCCACTTCTTGCAGAGCATCAAAGCAGAATCCGGTTGATCGAATAAATGGGCATTGAGATACGTGCTGTCTTGTTTCCAGTCACTTTTCTGACCATAAACCATCCCATTCATCCCCAAAAGGATCATGAGCACACCCAAAAGTTTGAAAAGAGTAGCTTGCATGCTTTGCTAAGATACAATTTTCAACCAGCAGAAGCAGCTAACCACAAGGACACACGGTGCTTACTATTGGCATGTAAGCGCATACTAATAACCGGTCGCGCCACCCTGTGCCGTTGTGGTTAGGAAACTCCTCAATTATGGTTCTCTTTGAAAGGGGGAAGAAAATGCCGGATTCGTAATAAACGAACTGTCGGACATTGTTTTCAGAAAATTAATAATGTCTTGTTTCTCTTGATCGGTCAATTGCATTCCTCCATGCTTTGCACGAGCCATCCTAGCGTCGGTTTCAGGAGCATCCTTGACCCCTTCGCTGTAAAAATCAAGCACTTCTTCTAAGGTCTCGAATCTACCGTCATGCATGTATGGGGCGGTGAAAACGAGATTTCGCAATGATGGAACTTTGAACTTTCCTATGTCTAGAGGGTTTCCACTTAATTCTGCCAGTCCGATATCATTCGTATTGTTCGTATATCGTTGTAAACCGTTGTTTACCATTTGTCCGTTAGTGCCCAAAGCATCTCCATCAGAAGTATGACAGTGCAGGCAATTTCCTTTATTTTGATCGTTCATCAGAATAAATCCGCGGTATTCTGACTCCGACAAGAAACGTTCGCCACGTAGCACCTGATCAAATTTTGAATTTGCAGAAATCATGGATCGTTCAAACTGGGCAATTGCTCTAGCAATCTTTACACTGTCGACTTTTTCCGATCCGAATGCGGCTTTAAACATGTCTCGATAATGCTTTTGCTTTTGAATTTTTCGTTCCGCTTCTGACCAATTCAAGTCCATTTCGTTGTGCTTTCGAACCGGTTCAAACACCTGTGTTTCCAGTGAACTTGCCCGCCCATCCCAAAACAATTGTGGATACCACGCTAAATTGAACAGTCCGGGTGTGTTTCGTCTGAGTGTATCGCCATGAATTCCTATGCCTTTGGTTCTACCATCACTGAATGCAAACTTTTGTTGATGACATGTGGCGCAAGAGAAGGAGTTATCCGCACTTAGAATGGGATCGTAAAACAACCTTCTCCCCAATTCAATGCCCTCTTCAGTTAGAGGGTTCTTCTCGTTGGTAGGCATTTTGGGAAATGCCAACGGTGTTTCCAAGTGCACACGCACAGGCTCTTTGGCATTTCTTTGAACCGAGAGCAAGGTTACCGCCGAAAAAAAGAAAATGACAATTCCTTTCATCACTAGTGTTGAACAAGTATATCGAAGCTTCTTTTCTCGAAATTGGTCTGTACTTGCATTTGATAAGTTCCTTCCGGAAGATCGGCTACATCAACGAAAAACTTGGTGGGCACGTTCTCGAAGTAACGAACTCTCTTCCCATTCATGTCGTACAGTGCCAACTTTTCAATGATGTGAAACTCTGTTTTCTTTTCGGTGACAATATTTATTTGTTGGTTCGCGGGATTTGGATACACCTCCATGTAGTCATCCGGTTTGACCTCATTGATGGTATGCACCCAAGTTGGCTGTGACAGTACGTTGTCGATCATCCAGCCATCGTTAGGAGTTGCCACGCCACCCGTGCTGTCACTGATAAACGTATATCGTACGTGTAAATCTTGTTGCATACTCAACCATGAAACATCGAAGCAAAGCCAAACGTTTCGCCATGTTGTGTCAACACCAACAAAACCTTCATCTAAATTGGGAATCACACCATAGTTTTGTTGATCGTACCCAAAGAAATTATACACGTATGGATTATAGAAAGCGTTGATCCACGTGGCTCCGCTATCCACTGAGATTTCAAGAATTCCACCGTCACCGGGACCGAAATCTAGTTTTTGTTGCCACTGATACGCCCAAATACCCCACCATCCTTGTGGTGATTCCACCGTGGCAGTGATGCGTGATGTATCCAATGCTGGATATGGCAACAAAGTATCTGTAACCAGTACATTCGGCGCGCTATACGGACTATTGAACACGGCTTTTTGCGGTGGTCCGATTTGCCAAATATTATTTGGGTTGGTTGTGTCAATTTCAAAAATTACTGAGTTCGTTGCCGACGTATCGGCTCCGTCGAAATATTGGTAAAAATCGTATTGACTTAGAGAGTTCAAGCTCCACAGGAGCAACGTAGAGAATAGCAGCGTTTTCATTTACAAGCAGTTTGAGTTTACTATGGAACGCTAATTATCAAAGAGAGGTTGGAAGAATGATGAATAACGTTACTTCGCGATAAGAACAAGGAGACACAATATGGTACAAAAACGGAGCTTCACTTTTATCGCGGGAATGGCCTGTAACAGCTGGTGTAATTCAAGTAAGAGATTTAATATTCAAATATCAATTCACCCAACTTTTCTAAGTCGAAGTGTTGCTTAGCAACTTCAGCGATTTCTTCCTCAGTAATGGCATCAATTTGTTCATAGATTTCTGCTACGGAATCCACTTTCCCATGAATTAAGACGCTTTTTGCCAAGCTGAACATCAATTCTAGGTTGCTATCTAACGAAAGTGCCAAGTGCCCCTTTAATTGCTCTTTTGCTTGACTAAGTTCCACGGATGATAAGCCTCGCTTGCGAATAATCGTCAACTCCTTGTAAATCAATTCAAGTGCTCTGTCCAAATACTTACGATCTGTGCCCATGTAGATGCTCCACAATCCTGAATCGGAATAGGAAGAATACCCAGCTTCGATATTATACGCATATCCATATTGCTCACGAATAAGCAGGGTCAACCGAGAATTTAGCGCCGGTCCGCCAAGTACGTTCGTAAGTAGAGTCATCGCACGTCGATTGTCGTCATGGTAAGACGGTGCCTGCCCCCCAATAACCGTGTGCGTTTGATAATTGGCTTGTTTCTCCCGGATTTTAAACGATTGAAATGCCCCGGGCTGCGTAACGATATCCGTAACTTCTCCCCCGTTCATATTTCCGAAGTCTTCCTCTAATTGGCGAATCACATCTTCCAAAGGCAAATCCCCCACGAAGGACAGCACCATGTTGGGAGCTTTGAAGAATCGACTCATGTAATCTTTCAAATGCTCGCGGTGAAAACCGCTAACAGATTCCTTGCTACCCAAAGTGTTGTAACCGAGCGAATGACCTTGAAATACGTGACTCTCAAACTCATCAAAAATGCGCTCTGATGGTGAGTCAAGGTAGGAGATTATTTCATCCAGTACCACCTCTCGTTCTTTACTGATTTCATCCTCGGGAAAAGATGCATTTTGAACGATGTCGCCCATCAATTCCGATGCGATTCCGAAGTGTGTTTTTCGGAAGGAAGCATGAATGCAAATTTCTTCCTTATTGGTGTAGGCGTTGAGTTCTCCGCCAACAGAATCCAAGTCTGAAAAGATATCCAAGGCCTTGCGCTTCTGCGTTCCTTTGAAAATGCAATGTTCGAGAAAATGGGCAAGTCCCTCTTCTTCTGGTCGTTCATAGCGCGAACCACCCAAAATCATTACGCCTAAGTGTGCCACCAAAGCTTTGCGCTCTAGGTACACCAATCGCATTCCATTCGAAAACGTGTGAATTTTTGGGTAAATCTCGTACGCACTCATGGGTTGAGTCGTTCAATTTCCCAGTCGGAATCAGTAGCTCTGAAAACGATACGGTCGTGCAATCTAGATGGTCGACCTTGCCAAAACTCAAACTTCGAAGGTTCAATCCAATATCCTCCCCAATCCTCAGGTCTAGGTACCTCGTTCGGGAATTTGGCTTCGTATTCTTCTACTCTCTTTTCAAGTTCTTCACGGTCAGAAAGTACATCACTTTGATTTGATGCCCAAGCACCAATTTGACTTCCTCGTGGTCTTGAAGCGAAGTAAGCGTCGCTAATTTCAGCGGGAACCTTTGAGCATTTGCCTTCGATTCGTATTTGTCGAGCCGACTTCGGCCAAAAGAAAAGCATGGATACCTTGGAGTTTCCATCAATTTCTTCTCCTTTCAAACTGCTGTAATTGGTGTACAATACAAGCTTACCGTCAATATTGTCTTTCAAATAAACGATGCGAGATGAAGGTTGACCGTTAGCAGAAACGGTTGAAAGCACAAACGCATTTGGTTCCATTTCTTCATTGGCTACCGCTTCCTCTGTCCAAAGATTGAACAAATCGTACGGATCAGCACCTTCGAAACCGTGCAAATGTCCATTTTCGAATTCGTGATGTCCGTCACGAAACGCATCCATTATTTGATTGATATCTCCCAATTAATCTTCGTTTTCCTCTTCGAAATCGTCTTCAACCTCACTATCGCCTTCTTCTTGGTCGTCTTCGTCTTCATCATCAAGGTCGGACCCTGAAGCTGAGAATACGGCTCCCGGTCCAGTTGTTTCTTCATCCTCTTCTTCCTCCACCTCTTCGATAGGGCGACGGCTGATTTCACGATCTAAATTTTCTTGGAACGGGAAGATTTCAACTATGGGTGAAACGATGATTGATGGAATTTCAAAATCTACCATCAATCCTTTCAAGCTTTCTTGCAAGCGCTCGTAGGCCTCTTTTACGGAGTGCGCAGAAACGAGGAAGTTCTGTGTTACCTTCTTCGCTTTTTCCGAATCTGCATCGAAGTTCTCGTATTTTACCTTCGCTTTATACCAAACGTCTGCATCGTCATAGGCGAAAATATCGTGAATTTCTGTTCGTGCAATTCCTGTTACGGCAAACTCTCCGCGAATCACTGCTCCCAATTCTTCGTAGATGCGAGCTTCCGCGTCGGTAAACGTCATTGCCGCCAACAAATAGGGTTCAGAAACACGCTTCAACGCGCCGTTGTCCAATTGCTTTGTGTATTTTACTTTGACTGTAAACCAGTTGTTCATTCGTTCAATTTTTAGGATTTCAAAAATACAGAGTATTAAGCGTTGAGAAAAGAACAATTGCAAAAAGTTATCATCATTCTACTAACTTGGCGAAGTCATGCTGAAATCGCATCCAGTAAAATCTAAAATTCGCGTTTGGAACACCTTTTTTCTTGGTGCCGACTTATTGCTTGTATTGCACCATCTTCATCAATTCCAATTCATTTGGGAGTACGGTTTTGAAGGACTTTCGGGGATGGGGATTTTCAATACTATTTGCTCGCTCCTGGTGCTGATTTCTATACTAGTCGCGGGGAGTTTGATTTCACGCGGAAAGAAAATGGGACTGTACTTGTACATTGTAGCGGTACCTTTTCGCTATTACTTTGGTTTCTTTACGTTTTACTTTTTGTTGGACCTTTTTCCTTTGGGAGTCTATGAAATTCACCAGGTTCCTGTAGAACTTTGGCTAGGACTAGGAATTCTTGAGGCAGCGCGGTTATTTTTTTCGGTCCGTGTTTACCATTTGTATCATCCTAAGCGGAAAAATGAAGAAAGTGATTTATTGGACAGATAAAAGGGGTAGTTTGAGAGTGAGGGCGAGGATGAGAATGGGGGTGAGGGTGAGAGTGGAGGGTAACTATTGTTTTATTCACCACGACGGCACGGAGAACACGGGGACAGTTACTCTTATGAGCACAAGAAGAATCCGTTGGATTCTCCAAGGGACAATTCTTAAACGAAGACAATTTAATCTAGCGTCTTAAAATCTAGTGTTTAGCACCCCCTAAGAAAACCTGAATAACCTTTGTTTTATTCACCACGGCGGCACGGAGAACACGAGGACAATTGCTTCTATGGGCACAAGAAGAATCCGTTGGATTCTCCAAGGGACAATTCTTAAACGAAGACAATTAGAACTAGCCTCTCAAAGTCTAGTGTCTAGTGTCTTTTAGTGAGTGCAACGAACGGTCTTTCGTCTATTCCCCCTACTGCTGATACTTCCTTCCATTCTGAAGCACGATGTAGGTTTTGTTGAACAACTCTACCAAGACCGAGTTTCCGTGAATTTCAAATGGTGCGTCAAGTTGATTGGTAATTTCTATTATTTTACCGTCTTGAACCGCGCTTACCCCACCCATTAAATTGCGGAAGGCTAAGGTGCTGTTTTTTAGAGCGAAATCTTTCGGTTCGTACTTTGCCACTTCGATACGCTGACCGTCAATGTATGCAAATGCGAAACCGTTTTCTACCCAATAAACAACATTATCGCGCACTTCCCAAGTGGAGGCTCCGAAATTGGTTAGCTGTTTGATTTCGCCGTTTTGATAGAGCTTTAAATCGCCGTTCAAATTCTCATACGCTACCAAGCCGTTACCCACTTTGTATTGACGCATGTGAAAGCTCTCAACATCCAAAAACTGTCCGTTTTCAAAAATAGCAAACGTACCTGTAATGGGGTCGTTAAAGGCAACCATGTCTGTCCCTCCTTGGAAGAAGAACGGCTTGTGCCATACGTCCAACTCGTAAATCTTTCCGCGCCAAAAAACTTTGTAAAAGTTCCCATTATCACGGAAGGCGATGATGTTTTCACCCACAAACTCCGGCATGTGTAAATCAACCGAGGAGGAGATCAATTCGTGCACTTCGCCGTTGTAATAGACGCTCACCGTGTTGAACCGTAAATCCTGAAAAACAACCAAGCTGTCGGTCACTTGATACTTCCCCACTTGAAAGGTCAACGTTCGCTGCTCGCCGTCATCCCAAAGGTTTAATGTTGTCGCTATTTTCCAGGTAAGCAAGAAGTCGGAAACAGTGTACTCCGCTTCGACATTCGCCAGTTGCTCCGGGTTTTCGCCGTGATGCACCATCAAATTGTTTCGGAAATCATAGTATCCCACAACGTTATCTCCCGCTTCATATTCTCGAACCGGTTGTAAACCAATACTTCTGAATATACCGTTTTCAAAACTCTTCATTAGGTTATTGAAGTCCAACATGGGTAGTACGTCCTGACTCCATGCAGGCGCAGATGATATGAGTAGTACAACTACGAGAATTCGCTTCATAATGGAAAGTTAGCAATTTTCAGACCAACCCGAAAGAGGAAGATTTGACCAAATTCACAATCTGAAACCTCCTACCGTTTGTAAAGCATCCTATCCGCGTATCCGAAATAGGCACCAATATGCCCTCTTTTTTTGTTTTTTGCACCTTCTAAATTATAACCAAAAATGAAACACTTAATCATCACGGGACTCCTGATTTGCAGTGCATTTACAGGATTTTCGCAAAGAGAAATCGAGTTCGTGGAATACGACCTTGACAACGGGATGCACGTGATTTTGCATAAAGAACCATCAACGCCTATCGTAGCGGTTTCGGTTTTATATCACGTTGGATCAAAAAATGAAAATCCAGAAAGAACAGGCTTCGCGCACTTCTTTGAGCACCTTTTGTTCGAAGGGTCCGAAAATATTGATCGCGGTGAGTACAGTGAGTTAGTGGAAAAAAATGGTGGTACATTAAATGCCAATACTTCACAAGACAGAACGTACTACTACGAAATTCTTCCTTCGAACCAACTCGAATTGGGTCTTTGGTTAGAAAGCGAGCGCTTGTTGCATGCGAAAGTTGATAACCAAGGGGTTGAAACGCAACGTAGCGTTGTAAAGGAGGAAAAGCGTCAACGTGTAGACAATACGCCTTACGGAACCTTTTTCCAAAATATCTTCGGAACCATGTTTACGGAGCACCCATACAAATGGCAGCCTATCGGAAGCATGGAGCACTTAGATGCAGCGCAAGAAGTGGACTATATCGACTTCTACCGTACATTTTATGTGCCTTCTAACGCTACTTTATCAATCGCCGGAGACATCGATATTGAGCAAACAAAAGAATGGATCGACACGTACTTTGCCTCTATTCCAAAGGGACAGGCAATCAATTTGTATCGCGATTTCGTGACCATGGATGCACAAACATTTGAAGAAGAATACGGTGTTGCAAAGTCAAAATTTGATAAAAACGATTTCATGAACCCGAAAGATCCAAAAGCAAAAAAATTGGTGAAGACTTTTGCGGATATGAAAAACGTTGTACCTCGTCCGGAAAAGGCAAAGGAACAACTGAATGAGGTGCGTAAGAAGACCATTTATGATAACATTCAGTTGCCTGGATTGTTCATGGCGTATCAATTGCCAAATCAAACGCATGAGGACATGTACGCGATTCAAATGATGAACGATATTCTCTCAGGAGGAGCTTCATCACGAATCAATAAGTCTATTGTAGAGAAGCAGCAACTTGCACAGTTTGCCTTTGCGTTTAACTACGGATTGGAAGATGCAGGTATTGGAATCATGGCAGCAATTGCACAAATTGATACCAACTATACAAACGTTGAAATGTTGGATCAAATCCAAGCGGCGTTCGATACAGAGATTGAAAAAATTCAGAACGAATTGGTGAGTGAAGAAGAATTCCAAAAGATTCGTAACCAGTACGAGAATGATTTCATTTCCTCTAACTCATCCGTTGCTGGAATTGCAGAGAACTTAGCAAACAACCATGTTTATTTTGGTGACGCCGGATTGATTAACAACGAGTTGGATCGTTACATGGAGGTTACCCGAGAAGATATTCAGCGCGTTGCGAAGAAATATTTGACGAAAGATGCGCGCGTCATCATGCACTACCTTCCAAAGGAAGAAGAACCGCAGAATTAATCCTCATCTAGAAAAGACATTATGAAAAGATATATTTTAGCATTAGGGTTGTTGTTTCCTGTATTGGGAATGGCACAATTGGATCGCTCGGTTCGACCTGAAGCGGGTCCTGCACCTGAAATAAATATTGAGGACTCGAAGGTCTTCACCATGGAAAACGGTTTAACAGTAATCGTTTCTGAGAACGACAAACTTCCGCGTGTTTCCTTCAACTTAGTGATGGACGGAACACCAAAAACGTACGGCGACATGGCTGGACTTCCGGACATTGCCGGATCGTTGATCATGTCAGGAACTACCACACGTTCAAAGGATGCTTTGGACCGTGAAATCGACTACATTGGCGCAAATTTAAGTGCTGACAACAACTCGATCCGTTTGTCCTGTTTGACAAAGCACATGGATATGGGATTGACTTTGATGACGGATGTTTTGATGAACGCAAACTTCCCTGAATCAGAATTTGATCGTATTATCAAGACAAACGAATCCAATTTAGCCTCTGCGAAATCAGACGCAGGAACCATGGTTTCCAACGCACGTGCTGTTGCTAACTTCCCATCTTCGCACCCTTACGGCGAGGTTATGACAGAAGAAACCTTAGCGAATATTACACGCGAAGCTGTCGTTAACTATTACAAGGAAACTTTCACTCCAAAAGGAGCGTACTTGGTAATTGTGGGAGACATTAAAGCGGATGAAATCGGTAAAACGCTTTCTGAGTATTTTGAAAAGTGGACAGGTCCTGCTGCTCACAGTGCGAATCTTCCTTCTGCGATCAGCAACGACGGTAGCCGTGTGATCTTCGTAAACAAAACAGGAGCGGTTCAGTCCGTTATCTCTGTTACTTTCCCAATGGACATCACGCCATCTCACCCAGACTACTTAAAAGTTATGGTGATGAATGGAATTATGGGTGGAGGAGCCTTTGGTAACCGTTTGATGCAAAACTTGCGTGAAGACAAAGCCTATACGTATGGTTGTCGTTCTAGCGCTGTCGTTACATCAGACGGAAGCTGGTTTACGGCAGGTGGAAACTTCCGAAACGAAGTAACCGATTCTTCCATCACAGAAATTTTGTACGAAATTGAGCGTATTGGAGACGCGTTGGTTGAAGATGATGAATTGGCACTAACGAAGGCATCTATGGCCGGAAGTTTTGCACGCTCGCTAGAAAGTCCTGCGACGGTTGCTCGATTCGCTTTGAATATCATTCGCTACGACTTACCAAAAGACTACTACCAAACGTACTTGCAAAAGTTAGACGCTATCACCAAAGATGACATTTTGGAGGTGGCTCAGAAGTACATGAAAGCCAACAAGGCAAACATTGTAGTGGTAGGTAACGAGGAAATCGTGGATCGTTTGACGAAATTCGACTCGGATGGTAAAATTGAGCGCATGGATGCCTTCGGTAGAGAGGTTGTTGAGCGCGAAGAAGCCGATATTACTGCCGAAGAATTGTTCGATAAGAGCGTGAAAGCGATTGCCATGGGTACAACCGGGAAGAAATTGGATAAGAAATTAAAAAAGATGAAGTCTATGGTGACCACTATGGAGCTTTCCAGTCAAATGGGAAAGGCCGAAACTACCGAAGCTTGGTCGAATGATGGGCGTGAAGGATCGAAAACAGTCATGATGGGTACCTTGTACGCAAAGTCTTATTTCGATGGTGAAAAAGGCGGAAACTGGAACATGCAAACGGGCACAGCTGAAATGACAGCGGAAGAAATCGCGGCTAAGAAGAAATCTCCAGGACTTATTCCTGAAATGAACTACGCAACTTCCGGAATGGAATACGAAATGCTCGGATTTGAAGAATTCAACGGGAAGAAATGTTACTTGGTAAAAATGAACGACGGTGAGAACGAAACCTTCGTTTATTACAACGCTGAAACGTATCTTAAAGAGGGCGTTACAACCATTCAAGAACAAATGGGACAATCCATGGAGATCGTTGTTACTTACGGAGATTACACTGAATACAACGGCTTCTTAATGGCTGATGAAGTAAATCAAAACTTTGGCGGACGTTTCTCTTTGGAGGGCGAAGTAACGGAGCGAAAAATCAATGAGAGCTTCGACCTAGAAGACTTTAAATAAAAATATCACCTTCTACTATAAGCCCCTGTATCTCGACTCCTGTCGATGATCAGGGGCTTTTTCGTAACCTTTGGTATCGAATTTGCGTAGTTCTGAGTATGAGATGGCTAATACTCCTACTTGCTATGATCGCCTTTCGCGCCAATGCCCGCGTGGAATTACAGTCTGTATACTTCATTGGCAAGTCGACAGAATTGACGGAATACTCTGAGTTCATTCTCAAGCGTTTGAAGTCTTCATTCGACAAAGGCGACTATCAAATTATTGAAATAAATGCTTTTTGTGAGGGCTCATCGGCAGCTGCTTGCAAAACGATTTCCACTCAACGAATGACACAGGTGCTTCAAGTTTTGGCTGCGGATAGTGCAAATGTATCCATGAACAGTTATGGAACACAGCGCATTGCTATCAATTTTACGCCGGTACATTGGAACCGGGTGGATATTTATTACACTGTAGTAGAAGCGTGGAAGGTTAAAGAGAAACCAGCAGAAGAAATTGTTGAACTCACACCGGATGAACAAGATAGCGTAATAGCGTTAATTCATACGCCCGAGCAAAAGACCGACTTATTCGTGGAAATCCCTGCGTATGATATCATTCCAGAAAACAAACCTATTCCAATTCCGATCTACTTTAGAGGCAACAAAGGAGTGATAAAAAGCGAAAGCATACCCGTATTGGATCAGCTGTATAGAACCCTTGTCTCCTACCCGGATCTCAAGGCACATTTCCGTGGACACGTCTGCTGCGGACACAACCAACGTATCAGTACAAAGCGTGCGCGTTATGTATACAAATACTTACGGAAACGTGGCATCTCAAAAGATCGGATTTCGTATAAAGGATATAGTAATACTGAACCTTTGGTAACGCCGGAAAGAACCGAAGCAGACAGAGTTAAAAACCGACGCGTGGACGTAGTTTACACAAAATAGTATGCGAATATTATTATTCATTACTCTCCTTCTGTCAAGTACGTTTTTGGGACGTGCACAGGAGATCGAATTGGATACCGCACTGCGCAACAACGAATACTTATATGAATTCTACATGCCCTATTTCGGCAGTGAGTACGATGTAGACATGAACTATCAGTACAAACTTGAGGAAATGGCGCAATGGATTTTAAAGGATACAACACTTCACCTGCATATTCGTGGACATGTATGTTGTGGCGATGGAGATCGACTGAGTCGATTGCGAGCGCACCGGGTGTATCGTTTTTTACTGGATAAGGGAGCACCAGCAGAACGTATGAGCTATAAAGGATACAGCAATCGATGTCCCAAAAACTGGCCGGAAAAAACCGAGGAGGATGAAAATATGAATCGTCGTGTTGATTTCGTCATTCGAAAGTTGCGTTAGCGCCGTATGATTGGTACTTTAGAGGCTCTAATTTAGCGTCATGGCACAACTTTCAAAACACAATCTTACTTTTCTTCAGGACCTTCAAAAAAACAACAACCGTGATTGGTTTCAGGCAAACAAGCCCTTGTACGAAAAGAACCACAAAGAGGTTATTGCGTTTGCGGACGATGTGTTGAATAAGTTGCGTAAACACGATGAAATTGAAACGGAATCGGGCAAGAAGAGTTTGTTCCGCATTTACAGAGATGTCCGTTTCTCGAAAGATAAGAGCCCTTACAAAACGCATTGGAGCGGTGGCTTCAGACGTGCAACGAAACTAAGACGAGGCGGATATTATTTTCACATTGAACCCGATGGAAACTCCATGGTCGGCGGAGGATTTTGGGCTCCCAACAAGGAAGATTTGCAACGCATTCGTGAGGAAATAGCCACGGACGCTTCCGAATTGCGAGAAATCTTAGCGGATAAGAACTTCGTGAATACTTTTGGATCGTTGGAGGGTGAACAATTGAAACGAGCTCCAAAAGGTTTTGATCCCGACCACGAGAACATTGATTTGCTCCGATACAAGCAGTTTATTTTCTCGAGAAACTTCACAGACGAAGAAGTATTGGCCCCCGATTTCGCCGACCACCTAGATCAATGTTTTCAGGCGATGCGACCCTTTTTCGACTACATGAGCGAAGTATTAACTACGGACGTGAATGGAGTTCCGTTGTACGATGAGTGATCGCGTATTTCTTCATGAGATTCCTAGTCCTATTGGGAAGCTTACCGCCGGATTTACAACAAAAGGCTTGGCGCTACTCTCCTTTTCCACTGATGCTGACCTTCCCTTCCCGAAAGGGTTAGAAACGTCGACAGTCGTTAACGAAAAAACACTTGAACATCAAGAATTACAGGCGCAATTGACGGCCTATTTTGATGGGAAACTTCAAAAATTTGACCTTCCCATTCATCTGCATGGCACCGATTTCCAGCAAAAAGTATGGGAGGCTCTACTAGACGTTCCGTACGGAAGCACAAGATCGTACAAGGAGCAAGCTACATTTCTTGGAGATGTAAAAGCAATCCGAGCTGTGGCGACGGCCAATGGAGCAAATCCCGTTGCGATTGTAGTCCCATGTCATAGAATTGTTGGTTCGGATCAATCACTTACGGGTTACGCTGGTGGACTGCATCGAAAACAGTTTTTATTAGAACTGGAAAGCAGTCAAGGAAGGTTGTTTTGAACCTGAGCTCGAAAGTCTTCCTTTCGGTCAATGTGAAGAGCGATTTTAGTGAATTGTTTCTTGCTACCGTACATTCCGTGAAGTGTTGCAGGCTCCTCAAGCTCAAGGATTACATTGTGTCCCTCCAAATCATGTAATAAGGACAGTTTCGCTATATTTTCTTCGGGGTTAAGGTCTTTCGTTTCCAATCGGACTTCTTTGATATGCTCAAAAGGAATATCCGCTTCTTTCAAAAAGCTGTAGCGAAGTTTCAGTTGACCATCCTCAATGACAATTGGGCGACGACTCACACCCTTAGCAAAACCGAAAATTTGCAGTCCTGAGTATGCACTTAAAACAGTTAGAATCCATACTGCCATTGCGCTCCACTTTCCCAGAAGCACGTGAACGGTAACCATTTCGATGGTGACAATACCTACTATGGCAAACAGAAGCGTAACGGTGCCACTCTCTTTATGGTAGGAGAATTCGTTTGCTGTCAAAGTTCGCTTCTTCCAGGCAATAAAACCGTAGTAGAAAACCGCTATCTCAGTGGCAAACGGAATTACCACGGACTTAGGTAAAACATCGGCACATGCTTCTTTCAACGCAGAGAAGAAATCCACGGATTGAACGCGGCTTGCTTTGTAGCCAAGAACCACTTTTCGCAGTTTCCAAACCACGAAAGAGATAACCGTTAACTCAATGAACGGAAATATCCATTGTTCGAACCCATTCAGGTACCACTGTCGGTTTTCGGGCAATGCCAAGCCACACAACAACATACTCAGCACCAAAACAGGTACAACCGTAATATTCGGAATGGATGTCTTACGGATGGTGAGCCAATATAGCGATGGAACGATGACTAAAAAGTCAATAGTTATTGCCAAACTCAAGTGCGGGTGATTGGAGAAAAAAGCCGGAATATCAGCAATAAAAAATAGCGTTGAGATACATACTGCGATCACCGGAAACCCAATGAACAATTTTCTAAACGTTGCTCTTTTTTCCATAGCACAAAGGTAAGGTATCTCTCGGTTTTTGTCTATTTCCAAGACAATTTTCCATTGAGAAAAAATAAAAAAAAGAGCCCACGTTTAGCATGAACTCCTTCAATATTAATGGGCCCTCTTTCTATCCCCCATTATCCATATTTTGACTTATTTCTCTACGGTCCAGTAACCTTTGATAAGGAATCCACGGGTAATCAACTCAGAAATTATACTACCGGCGGAAGTGTACATCATTCCACCATCAACAAGACAGTAGTCCTTTGGTGTGATATAGAAAGTTGCGTAGTCTTCGCTCACGTCCGACTGAAGGTGCACGTAGAAGTGTTCACCGCAAACGTTTTTTACTTCGTCTTCAAATTTATCAGGAGCGATTGAGTAGCTGAACAAATCTACCTCGATGCCTTTAAATGCCTCTAGGGATTTTTCGCGATTGGCTTTCTTCGTTCGACCAAAAAATTGAAAAGAGTGACTCTGATTTTGCTTACCCGTAATTGAAATATCCATAGTCCTATGAATTTGGTTACAGGATCAAATATACTGGACCTATTCGATTAATTTTCATTTATGTTTTAAATCAAATACATAAAATAAACATTATGCATCTCCTCCAGTTACCGTACAATCACTTTACTCGTAATGTTTTGATTTGAGGTGAGCACTCCGTTTGAATACTTTTCGATACGAAGAATTCCGAAATCTTCGTTTATGAAATAGTGCATTGTTTCACCTGCCGATGGATAATCGACTAATTCTGTGTTGTACACATTATGGTAGAATTGATCATAGATAAAAATGGAATCGTAAAACACAGGATTGTGTTCTGAATCGGGAAAAATAGTTTCGCCCCATGATTGCCCGTACGTTCCTCCCGTACTAAAACCTCCGGGAAATACGCTAAAAGTCATCTCTTCTTGTGTAGAAGCCGATCTTGTAGTGATAAAATGCTTCTCCACTTCTCCACCACAGCCCGTCGATACCCCTTCGAATTCAGCAGACTCAATGTATACACTATCGTTTGTCATAGAAACAGAATCTATGAAGTTCCAATAGGTTCCGACCAAATATTTCATATTGATGAGATTCGTGTCTTCTATTGGATAGTTCTCACCATAATTAGGGCAATACACTCCGCCCAAACCGTTTTCAGAAGAAGAGGTTTCTTTCTTGCAGGATAGTAATATGATAATGGAAAAAGTAAATAAGGAAAGTGCTTTCATCAGGTGTTTCATTTCCTTTTTAACGTGAATTTAAATGTTAAGGTTGGGGTTTCTTGACAGCATTCAAAAAAAGAAGTCCCGAAGAACGCACCGAAACATCTATTTCTTTATTGGAAATAATATTTATTTATCGGATTAGATTTACGTGACCAATGTGCTCTCTTCTTTCTCCGGATTCTATCACATTCTGACTTGCGGTTAACGTTAGCTTCCAAGTATATGTTCCGTCTTGAGCCAACCTACCATTATAAGTACCATCCCATCCAAACGCAGGATCATAAGATTCAAAGACAATCTCGCCCCAGCGATTGAAAATAATGAAATGGTAATTCTCTGAGCTCACTCCTGAACCAATTACAGGAACAAATACATTATTAAATTCATCGCCATCAGGCGTGAAGGTATTCGGCACATAGAATAACAGTACATCTCTTACTTCAATTTGAAGCATCGCAGTATCCTCACAACCGTACTCATTATATGCATATAATGTCACATCGTATTCATTCGGCTGATCTAATGAATATTGATGGTAAGCATCTACCGTAGTCGCAGTGGAGCCATCACCGAAGTCCCACAGGTAATCAATTGCCCCTGTAGATTCATTGATAAACTCGACATCCGTTTCTAACACAGAAACAATCTCATTGCTGGCATAAAAAGCTGCGACTGGATTTGGTCGAATACAAATGTAGTCTGTCATGAAGGCTGAATCTACACACCCCCATTGGTTTGTTACCGTTAATTGTGCATCATAGCATCCTACTTCATCAATGTACAAGGTATTCGGGCCACAATCATTCAAGATCATTCCGTTACTGAACTCCCACTCACAGCTTTCGGTTGGGGCAGAGTTAGAACTAAATGTCACAGTTTCTCCTTGACATACTTCCATTGCTAGATCTGGGTTTATGATTGGAATCGGATGTGCGTCTAGAGTTACGGATTGTGATATCTGACAACCATTTGTATCCGTAACTACAACATTGTAGGTTCCAATGCCGAGATCGATAATTGTTGGTGTAAATTGATTCGGATTCGTATCCCAAACATAAGTATAGCCCGGTGTTCCACCAGTGACCACAGCTTGAATCTCTCCATCCTGCTGCGACACACAACTTACTGGCAGTCCAAAATAGTCTGTCAGAATATCTATGTTCAAGTTCAGAGCTGGTGGTTGCGAAACATAAATATCTTCAACGACCTGACATCCATTGACATCGGTTACAGCAACTGTATAAAGTCCTTCTGGTATGCCGTTCACAACTGACGAAGTTGATACAACATTGCCCTGGTCATCTGTCCATTCGTATGAGAGTGCAGGTGTCCCACCATTGGCTGAAACATCAATTCCTCCATCAGACAGGCCAAAGCAACTAATATCTTGACCATTATAATCACTGGTAACTGAAGTAACTGCAGTTAAAAATGGAGGTTCTGTTAGGGTGATGCTCGTATCGACCAAACACCCATTTAAGTCGTTCATTGTCACACTGTACGTTCCTGCGGGGATACCTATTAGATCTTCCGATGTTCCCACCACATTTCCTTGATCGTCTGTCCATTGGAAGGTATAACTTGGAGTCCCCCCGTTTACCGTAAAATCAATTGATCCGTCACTTGCTCCGAAACATGAAATGTTTTGTCCGTTGTAATTGGAAGAAATAATAATGTTTGAAGTTAACGGCGGTGCGTCAATTACCTCAATAGAATCATATGCAGTACAGTAGTTTTGATCCGTAGCTGTTACATAATACCATCCCGCCGAAACGCCGTTGACACTAGCACTTGTTGAAATTACATTTCCCTGAGCATCTGCCCACTCATAAGTATAGGCAGGCGTTCCGTTGATAGCAGTAACACTTATCCCACCATCAGATGCACCCTGACAGCTCACATCTTGACCATTATAGTCTGTAGTTACTATCGTTGTGGAGTTAAGCGCCGCTGGAGCCGTAAGGAAGATGCTGTCATCAATAAGACATCCATTGGCATCTTCTACTTGAATATTATACCATCCTGGAAGCAGGTTGCTCAAGTCTTCAGTATCATCGAAGTCTCCTGTACCATCGATATCCCAATCGTACGTATAACCAGCCACACCTCCAGATACTGTGAGGTCAATTGTTCCGTCATTCACACATCCTGTTACATTCCACCCGCCTGCATAGATAGAAGGGGTCATAGAAAGATTCAATGTGTCTGGCTCTATCATATCCACTGGGCCTACTGTTGCAGTACAACCGTTGCTATTTCCATTCGCATCTGTTACAGTTACTGTATACTGATCAAAGCCTCCACTAATTGCTGCGCTTAGTCCTGAGAAATCATACGATCCTCCATCGGTAGCTACGTTCAGTGTTGCTCCCGTTTCGTTAAGTGTGATAATGTACGGCGCTGTTCCTCCACTGATTGTTCCAGTCACGTTTCCATCAGCATCGCCGTTACATAAAAGTGCATCTCCGTTGATTGTCACTACAAGTGGCAATGGCTCA
>JANSYQ010000007.1 GCA_024742305.1 bacterium
AATTGCCTAATTGCCTAATTGCCTAATTGCCTAATTGCCTAATTGCCTAATTGCCTAATTGCCTAATTGCCTAATTGCCTAATTGCCTAATTGCCTAATTGCCTAATTGTACATTTTTAGAAATGTTTGCATTCAGGAAAGTTCGTTTTACCTTGCTTCAATAGCTTTCTATCAATCCACTTACCCCAGTAATTGCGAAGGTCGCAACGATCAATGCCCCGATGAAATTAAAAATTAGCAATTGTAGCTCTTTGTGCACCTTGAAGTAGAATGAGGCGAGAATAACAAAGATCCCAATGATACTGATATAAAAAAAATCGTGATCAGCTGTTAGTGGAATGAGAATCGTGGTTACGAAAACATAGAACCGACTGATTTGTAAGGCGATGATGCGGGTCATTGGATACTCTATTGGGTTCCTAGTTCCCAAAACGCCTGTTACAATAAAAGGTAATAGATTGAGGAGAATGAATGCTAAAATTGCATTTGCCCATCCACCTAAATGATCTGATAAAATGAGAAATCCACTCAATGTGAGCAGAGAAAGTAGAACTACGCTCCAGCCAAGATATTTGTTGAAGACAGCCAACACTAATTCACGAAGGTCGTTGCGGAAACTACAATGAACGCAACAATCAGCAGTCCAAACAATGTATAAATGAACTTAACGATGTGTTCCTCAAGCTTGATTAACGCAAATAGTAAACCTCCCGCAATGGCACCGAACGTTAACGTAAATGCCCAGTAGGAGGGACCTTCCCAAACTACATACATCAACAGTGTAACCAGTAGAAAGGCACCTACCTTGAATCCGTCGCTGGAGAATTTCTGATATTTGGATTTCGACAATGCCACAGTGATACCAATCAGTAAAACGGGCAACAAAGCCAGCGAAATCGCGAAAAATACCATCGATCCAACGGCGTCCAAATGGGACAGTTTCGAATAAAGAAAGCCGTAACTAGCGATTGCACTAATCGCCAAAACAGCGCCGAGTGAGGTGTTCAATTCAGAAATCTTCATTATTTCGGTAAACTAATGCGGAACGTTGTTCCAATATTTAATTGCGATTCAAGAACGAATACCTTCCCTTTGTGATATTCCTTGACGATACGGCGAACGAGTGATAAACCGAGTCCCCAACCACGTTTTTTTGTGGAGAAACCAGGCTGAAAGATTGTTTTGATTTGATTCGGTGGAATTCCTTTTCCGTTGTCTTTGATGTCGATGTGAACCCAATTGCCCTCCGTTTTCGTAGAAACGTGCAACTTTCCTTCGCCTTCCATAGCATCAACAGCATTCTTGGCAATATTTTCCACAACCCATTCAATTAAGGATGCGTTGTGATTTACCAGCTGCTGCTCATTCGCGTCCACGGTGATTTCCACCTTGTCAGAAATACGTGGCTTCAGATACGCCATTACGTTTCGGACTGTTTCTGCAACATCTTCCGAGTCCAGTTTGGCACCCGAACCAATTTTTGAGAAGCGATCGGTGACCTTCTCCAATCGGTTCACGTCTTTTTGCATTTCTGAAGTAATCATCGGGTCGGCTTCTTGCGTTTCTAAGTATTGAATCCAAGCCATTAAAGAGGAGAGCGGTGTTCCTAATTGATGCGCCGTTTCTTTTGCCATTCCTGCCCAAACTTGATTTTGTTCAGCTTTTCGGAAGGTGCTGAAAATGAGGTAGCCGATGAAGGCAAAGAGTCCAATTACCGTGAATTGTATGAAGGGAAAGTACTTCAACTGACGCAATTCTGGACTGTCGCCATGGTAGAGTAGATTCTTCTCACCCGTTTTAAAATCAATAATAATCGGCTTGTCGTTCAGTTCGTCTGTAATGCTCGAATTCGCAATTCGCATTTCGCGCGCTTCGGGAATATTCGTTCCTATGATTTCTCGCGATTGAGCATCAATGAGCAGGACAGGAACCAGTCCCTCGTTGTCGATAAGTTCGCGGTTGAAAGATTCAATCAAGGAGTCTCGAACGTTTTCCAAAGAGTCGATAATCTGAGAATCGTCATAGCAATACGTAATGTAGAAATCGTCAAAAACCTCCACGGTAAAGGATGGATTTTTCTTCTTCCATGCATCTGCTAGAACTAACAAGGAGTCATCGAAATGATCCATTAACTCACGTTTGGTAGCGTCTGGGTACAACTTCCGAATGTCGGAGGTGTCAAAATCCAAATTTCGATTGGCGGAAATATAACCGTCGTTATCGACAGCGATTACCGGAATATCGGTGTTGTTCTGTGTAATTCGAAGCGGGAAACTATTGCTATAATCTTTATCCAAGGGACTTTTTTTCGCCGCTTCCTCAGTTGCTTCCACCCAAAGTGCCATTTTCTCGCGTTCTTTTGCACGAAGGCTATTGAAGGTGTTGTTGGTCAATCGAACCAATTCAATTTTTTTCCGAATCGCATCCGCCCATTGTTGTGCCCTTTCCTTTTCGCGTTCGCCAACTTTAGACACTATTTGGTTCGAAACAAACAAAGAAGCTCCCACGGTGAGTAGGGCCAAAATCAATAAGGCGATCTTCCATTTTTGTTTGTTCGAGTATAAATTCATGTTTCTAAAAGTAACGACAATTCAGGGGAACACGACAATCATCGTAGTCCCAATGCGGATTCCACCGCAGCACAAACGGAATTATGGTCGTATTGTTGTGTCATTTCACGAAGTACTTGCGGGTTTCGGGTGATGTTTTCAGAACAGATTGTATCAATTTTTTCAGCCAAACTTTGTACGTTCTGCGTTTCGAATAGGACTCCGCCTTTTTCATGCTCTAAAATTTCCGGAGTTCCGCCAGCATTACTTCCTAAAACCGGAGTTCCGCAGGCAAGCGATTCCATTGTCACCATACCAATAGATTCTGCCTTGGTTGCCATGACAAACCAGTCGATGGCGTTATAGAATGTTACAGGGTTTTTCATGTAAGGACGAACATGCACACGCTTTTTAAACGTTTCCGATTGAATAATGTCAAGCATTTCTGCATAATATTCTTGTGCCTCGTTGTGTGTCGGTTCACCGAGAAGTACCACGTGGAAATCTTTGTTCTTAGCCTCTTTCATTGCCTTGAGAAGCAACAATTGTCCTTTCTGCGGATCGAAACGCCCCATCAAACCGAAAATGCGGACATTTTGCGGTAGTTGTAATGCAGCTCGGGCATCTTCCTTCGAAGGAACAGTATGAAACTGCGATAAATCCATCCCTGAGGGGATTTGCACAATCGTGTTCTTGAAGCGCGTCATCGTTTTCACTTGTTCCTCCAGCCAAGGCAGTGGACACGACCAAAGATCTATCTCGTTATGTCGTCTAGCATGCAGAAAGTGCGTTTTCTTAACCCCGAGTTGCATTTCCATGAAGTACGAGGTATGCAAGGCATTTTTCAGCTTCCATTTGGCAAAAGCTGTAATGCTCATATCGCGTGTTGCACGAATGAGTATGTGAGTAATCCCCTGTTGTTTCAGGATCTTGACCAAAACGCGACCATTTTTGAAATCGTAGTATTTGCTGTGCTTCTCAATGTATGCTACATTTAAATGAGCTGCTTCTGCCTCCTGGGCGAAACGAGAATCCTTTACGGTAATGACAAGCACCTTGTGTCCGCGCTGATGCATCCAAACGGCATTTCTAAGGTGATTCATTTCTAATCCACCCCAACTTTCAGAACTGCATAGATAGCCCAAACGTGCGCTCATGATGGTAAAATTAATAGTAACTTTGAGTCCATCAAATCAGAGTGATCAGAATGAGTGCAGCGAAGAAAAAAGCATTGATTGTTTTTATAGTGAGTTCGGTAATCGTAGCGATTGCGCTGTGTGTATTACCCGTCGAGTTTTTTAATGGTGAAGTAACATGGACGGTCAACGAAACAACCATTACGAAGGATCAAAATTTGAGTTTGAGCTATTTTTTCGGCTTGGGGCTCGAAGATTCAAGTTTACAGTACGCCGATTCCTTCCGATTGACAGGGCAAGGTTGGATGCTCGCCTTTATTTTCATATTTGGAATCCCCGGTTTGATTGCTTATCGTATGTATATCACTTCTAACACGTCTAAGGAAGAGTGACGGAGCCAAGATGCTCGATGAAGTGCAACCTAAGTTACCTTACAATCCATACCCCTGCACTAACTTTGTAAGAAACAACTTATATGTTTGGTAAACTTTTTAAGAAAACAGATTACAAGGCCTTGCTCGACAACGGTGCAGTGATTATTGACGTGCGTACTCCTAGTGAATATAGTGGTGGTGCCATTCCAGGTTCAGAGAATATTCCTTTGCAGTCGCTGGGGAGTCGCATGAAGCAAATTAAATCGTTAGAAGTTCCCGTAATTTGTGTTTGTGCTTCGGGAGTTCGTTCAGCGAGTGCGAAAGCGCAAATGAAAGCCGCTGGTGTTGAGGCGTACAATGGTGGTGCTTGGACAAAAATGATACCTTACGTAGATTAAAATTGAATTTTGAGTTATTGGAATACCATAGTGTCCAGTTATGAAAGTGCAGCCAAAGGATTTTGGAACTACCTCGTTGATCCCATAAAAGACAACGGACTTCCGAATTTTTTCTACTTTCTCATATTGATTTCTATCCTAATTTGGGTCCTTGAAATTGTGGTGCCATGGAGAAAAAAACAGGCAATAATCAGGCGAGATTTTTGGTTGGATAGTTTCTACATGTTCTTCAATTTCTTCATTTTCCGGGTTGTTTTGTTTGCCGCGTTGGTGAACGTGACGTACGATCTATTCGTAGCATTTTTAGAGCTTTTCGGTTACAAAGGTGGCGCACTGATTGATTTATCGCACTTGCAATGGGGTTGGCAATTGGTTATTTACTTCTTTATTGCCGACTTGGCGCAATGGTGTGTTCATGTGTTATTGCATCGCGTGCCAGTTTTGTGGCAGTTCCATAAGGTGCATCATTCGGTGAAGGAGATGGGATTTGCGGCTCACGTGCGCTATCATTTCATGGAAAACGTATTCTATCAACCGGCCAAGTTCGTCGCTCTATCTTTGATTTTCGGATTCAAATTGGAGTACGCGTTCTACGTTTATTACCTCGCGACACTCATCGGACACCTGAATCATGCGAATTTGAACCTAGATTATGGTCCGTTCCGATACTTATTCAACAATCCGAAAATGCATATTTGGCACCACGCTAAACATTTACCTGAAGATCGACCATACGGAATGAATTACGGGATCTCACTGAGCATTTGGGATTATCTTTTCGGAACAGCGCATGTGCCTTCAGATGGACGTGATATCGAACTTGGCTTCGACAACGATGAAGATTATCCGCAGTCTTTTTGGGGACATTTGGTGGAACCGTTTAAGCGAAAAAAATGAAAAAATACTTAGGAATGGCCATCATCGCGAGTTTAACGCTCGGATTGGCACCGTTTTTCCCACATCCGCATATTTGGAAACAACTGAAAAACCTTTGGTACGGTCGTCCAATGCCAGCCTTAGATTGGTTCGATCTTTTCCTACACGGAGCCCCTTGGATTTTCTTAATCTACGTGTTGGTTCAAATAGCTCGGGGGAAGTGAACTAATAAAAGGTAACTCCGGTCAGCAACCATTTGTCTTCCACCCATTCGAATTCCAGTCCCATTGATTCCTCGGCAAATCCGTCTTCATCTTCGGAAAGAACGATGAGTAAAGTCACAACGGTCCAATCTTCGTCTCCCATTACTGACAAAGCATTGTAATCTTTCCCAGCCAAATAGTTGCGTGCATCTTCCGTGAAAATGGTCTCGATATTGTCGTAGAAGAATTCTTCCGTTACATCGTCTTCCCACATCTCAGGATCAATCTCTTCAAACCAATCACCGCCCAATGGAACTTGCACAGATGTTTTCAATTGCTCAATATTCAAGTCAATTATGGGTTGAACATTCGTTTGCCAAATTTTTTGAAGGTCCTCGTCTGTGGTTGTTTGTGCGAAAGAACTATTGATCGAAATAGCTATGCACAGTAGAAGTAGTATTCGCATTCTAATGGTTTTTGCAGAAAGTTAATAGGAATTTGTTACATTGAACACTACTTCACTGAAAATAAGAATCATGGTATTCAAAATTGTTTCGTTCTTTCTATTTGCCCTGTTCATGGCAGTTTCTTCTCTTGCACAAAATTTAGAGGAAGTTAAGATCAAAGTATACGATAAGAATCATCAGCTGATGACTCACAAGAAAGTGAAAATCTACATAAGCCAAACCAAGAATGGGGTTAGTAGTGATCTATTCGTAAAAGAATCGGGAAAAGAGTCAGTAGCGTTTGAGTATGAAAGATCTAAGATGCCTTTTTTACGAGTAAAATGTGACGATTGTCTTACCCAAACCTTCGAGACAAAAGATTATGAGGACTTAGCGGCTATTGAGTTGGAAGTAGAAGAAATTGATGAAATAGCATTTCTTAAGAATGCGCCGGATAAATTTTTCTTTAAGGAGGAGTCCAATGAGTTTTTACCAATTTCGGAATACGAACTTGAGACGCTTCTAGAGGTACTCAAATCAACTTCTATAAACATTAAAATAGCAGGTCACTCTGATGAGATGGAGGACAGTGCAACCAATAAGGAATTATCGCATCAAAGAGCCTTGGCCGTGTACAATTATCTTGTTCAGAATGGAATTGATGCAGATAGATTGACTGTAGAAAGCTACGGAAGCACGCAACCTGTTGTTTCCGATGTAAAATCGAATGAACAAAGAGGGTTGAACATGCGCGTCGAGATCATGCTGGCTAATTAGCCAATTTAGTGATGACTTCTTTTCGCAGGGCGTAGAAACTGTTAATTATTTTGTTCATCTTATTGGCTTTTTCAATCCCTGATTCCGATGGGGTCCAAGAATTAAAGGTAGATTCAACCAATTGCCATTGCTCGGTGGCCTCAATAGAAGGGTACTCAGAGAACAGTTTTTCAGAGTACGATGTAAATTTATTATTCACATACATGAGCGCTTCGTTAACCGCTTGTTGGTCTTCTATCTGGTAGTAACGATAGGTAGTCAGGAACTCAAGAGCGCGTATGCTTTGCAACTTGACATTTAATATGCTATCCTGTTGTAACTTGGCCTCCATGGATTGTAATGAATCTCTCAGTTGAACAGATTTTGAAACAAACTCTTCGCGCTGTTTTTCATGTCCAATTCGAGCCTCCTCCAAACTGATGTAATCGGTTATTAAGCCTATAAAAAAGGCAACTACAGATGGCAGGATTAGTCCTAAGAATGCCGGTTTAGCATACCAACGACGTTGCATGTCCTTAATTTCTAAGCGGAGTTTCTCGTTATCCAGTTGATCTTTTTCAACTGCAAGTTTTGATCGAGTGGTGTCGATATCTTCTTTTTCAGCCATGGGATGAATTTACTCAAATTCCGAAATCTGCGTTAATCCTTTCCCAAGTTCTTCGCCTTGAATTCGCCAGTAGTTGATTGAGAACACCCAACAGAACGAACAAGAATAGAAGCGATGTATAGTGGATTCTTTATGTTCAATTTTTTAAGAAACGTACGAAAGATTTCAATACAAAATTCATCAAAACTGATCCAAGGGTTTTTTGCCAAGGCGCACTCGGTTCATAATTACAGAGTACAGACCAAGAAGGAACAGAACACCACCGAAAACAGAGAGAAATGGGTCAAATCGCTTCAAGATAAAGATGTTTACCAATAGCAAGGCGGCCCCGGAGAGTAGATAAATAAATCCGCTTGTAGAAGTTCTTCGCTTCCCTTGATTGATCATCGAGTTTATTTTTCGAACCTCATCAGTGCATGTTTCGGTGCACGCAATACCATCACCGACATCGGTTAAACAACTCATGCATATTCCCTTGTTACAATTTTTGCAAATGCCGAGCGCAGGTACCTCCGGATGATTATAACAATTCATTACTTCAACAATGTCGTCATCGACACCTTCTCCCCAATAATCTGCGCTAATTGATCAATAGCAACGCGTTCTTGCTCCATGGTGTCACGGTCTCGAATCGTTACCGTATTGTCTTCCAAAGATTGGTGATCTACCATGATACAATAAGGTGTTCCCATCGCATCTTGAATTCTGTATCGTCGTCCTGCAGCGCCTTTTTCGTCGTAAATACAGTTGAAATCAAACTTTAACGTATCCATGATTTCGCGTGCTTTTTCCGGAAGTCCATCTTTTTTGGTCAATGGCATCACAGCAACCTTGTATGGCGCAAGTGCAGGAGGTAACGAAAGTACCGCTCGTTGTTTGCCTTCTCCTAAGTCTTCCATTTTGTAAGAACTGCTCAATACAGCCAAGAACATACGGTCCAGTCCGATGGATGTCTCAATGACAAACGGAACGTAGTTTTCATTCAATTCTGGGTCGAAGTATTGTAATTTTTTGCCGGAGTGCTCCTCGTGTTGTTTCAAGTCGAAATCCGTACGCGAGTGAATTCCTTCCAGCTCTTTGAAGCCCATTGGGAAATTGAATTCGATATCTGCCGCTGCATTAGCGTAATGCGCCAATTGAATGTGGTCATGGAAACGATAATTGTCCTCTCCTAATCCCAGTTTCTTGTGCCAATGAATGCGCTGCTCTTTCCAGTACTCGTACCACTTCATTTCCTCTCCCGGACGAACGAAGAACTGCATTTCCATCTGCTCAAATTCACGCATGCGGAAGATAAACTGACGTGCAATGATCTCATTTCGGAACGCTTTACCAATTTGCGCGATTCCAAACGGTACTTTCATACGCCCCGTTTTCTGCACATTCAGGAAGTTCACGAAAATACCTTGTGCTGTTTCAGGTCGGAGATAAATCTTGGAGGCATCACCCGCAACAGAACCCAACTCTGTAGAGAACATAAGGTTAAATTGGCGTACTTCTGTCCAGTTTTTAGATCCGGAGATCGGACAAACAATCCCTAGGTCCATGATGAGGTTGTAGACACCTTCCAAATCACCATTTCCTAGTGTTTCACGCATACGATTTTCGATGTCTTCAATTTTCGCTTGATTGCGCAACACGTTAGGATTTGTTGCTAGAAACTGCTCTTCGTCAAAATCGTCGCCAAAGCGCTTCTTTCCTTTCTCAACGTCTTTTTTGATTTTGTTTCGGTACTTTTCCATGTGCTCTTCAATCAACACATCGGCACGGTAGCGCTTTTTGGAATCTTTGTTGTCGATAAGAGGATCGTTAAAGGCATCCACGTGACCCGACGCTTTCCAAGTATTTGGATGCATGAAGATCGCCGCGTCAATTCCAACGATGTTTTCGTGCATTTGAACCATGGCTTTCCACCAGTACGACTTGATGTTGTTCTTCAACTCCGACCCCA
Organism: bacterium; assembly: GCA_024742305.1. Classification (GTDB taxonomy): domain Bacteria; phylum Bacteroidota; class Bacteroidia; order Flavobacteriales_D; family Crocinitomicaceae; genus UBA4466. The sequence goes on from JANSYQ010000007.1 coordinate 9,318, forward strand.
ATTGACCGTAGTCGTAAGTCGCTGAAAGTCCATCATAAATCTCCGATGAAGGGAATACAAATCCGTACTCCTTCGCGTGGGAAATAATGTCCTTTAAATTGTCCTCTTTTTGTTCCATGGCGCAAAGGTAAAACAACCGTGTTTTTGAAACGCTATTTATTGGAGTTTTTTATGTTGGAGAGAAGAGAAAGGTAAACGTTAAGAAGTGAATAGTGAGAGGTAAGAAGTGAAATGTGAGCTGGTTCATCCATCACCAAATTCTTCCTTTTCATTCAATGCATCTTTTCGAATCTACTCTGAGATACTTGACCAAGAAGGTGTTTTGTTTCCACACACGTGAACTTTTGGGGTTCCTCTAATTCTCCAAACAACGGAGTTCCACCACCGAGTAATATGGGGATTTGTGTGATGATCATCGTGTCAATTAATCCTTCTTTGAGGAAACTTTGGGTGGTAGATCCTCCGTCAATGTACAAGCTCTCGTGACCGATGGAGTGAATCGTAGTCAATACACCTGTCAAATCACCATTTATCAAAAATGCTTTTCCTTCGTATTTTTCTGGAATATCTTTCAAAGAGTTACTCAGCACGAAAACAGGCTTAGAGTAGGGCCAATCTATGTCAAACGAGCAAACAGTTTCAAAGGTTTTTCTCCCCATTAATAACGCATCAACCTCATCCATAAACGAGTTGTAGCCCATGTCATCACCTTCGGGATTGGGAACGCTATGCAGCCAATCAATACCTCCGTTTTTATCTGCAATGTAACCGTCGATACTGGTGGCAATGAAAACTTTGTTCGTTGGCATGGTTGGATTGTGTTTTTTGGTGAGAAGAGAAAGATGAAGAGTAAGAAGTGAACGGTGAGAGGAAAGAAGTGAAAGATGATTTTAAAAAAGGGAGATGATGATCCTTTCAATCAACTTCTCCCTTTTCATTTTTCTTTTTGACTTACTCTCAGCCCCGCTTCACTTGCGTAGGACAAACAAAATCTGTTTTCGGAATATTTGTTTTCAAAATCTCAGACATTCCTCCGAGGATATTTGTCAGGTTTGTGTAGCCATTTTGCATAAGCAAAGAAATAGCGATGACACTTCGATACCCACCGGCACAGTGCACATGGTAATGCGTGTTTTTATCCAAATCATCCATGTTGTCGTTCAGGTAATCCAGCGGGTGATGCGTTGCGCCGTCTATATGCTCTGCTTCCCATTCTCCCGGTTTGCGCACATCAACAATGTTCAAATCGGCGTGCGTTCCTTCAATAGATTGTGCAGAAACGCTATCGATGCTGTTCAAAGTTCCATCCCATGCGTCAATTCCTCCCTTGAGGTAGCCCACGGTGTTGTCGTAACCAACACGTGACAAACGCGTAACTGCCTCTTCTTCTTTTCCTTCCGGAACAACCAATACGATTTTCTGATCGATGTTTTCAATCAGAGCGCCTACCCACATGGCGAAGGTTCCGTTCAAGCCGATGAACAATGAGTTTGGAATGAATCCTTTCACGAAATCATGCTCGGTACGAACGTCAAGGATCAAGGCTCCGTCGGCAACTTCTGCTTTAAATTCTTCAACAGAAAGCCCGCGATTCCCTTTGGCAATGACTTGATCAAAAGAATCGTATCCCATTTTATTCATCACTGCATTTTTCGGGAAGTACTGCGGCGGCGGTAAAATACCTTCTGTCACCTCCTTGATAAATTCTTCCTTGGTCATGTCTGCACGCAATGCGTAGTTCGTCTGTTTTTGCTCGCCCAGCGTTCCTACGGTTTCGCTGCTCATGCTTTTTCCACAAGAAGATCCGGCACCGTGCCCCGGGTAAACCGTAATGGAATCCGGCAAGGTCATGATGCGGTTACGAAGCGAATCGTACAACATTGCTGCCAAATCCTCTTTCGTAAGATCCGTTTTAATGGCAAGATCCGGTCGACCAACATCACCCAAAAACAGTGTATCTCCCGTAAAAATTGCCGTTTCCTTTCCTTCTTCGTCTATCAAAAGGAAAGTCGATGATTCCTGTGTATGTCCGGGCGTGTGCAATACTTTAATCGTCACATCACCAATTTTGAACTCCTGATTGTCTTCAGCTATAATTGCATCGTATCCAGGATTTGCCATGGGTCCGTAAACGATGGCTGCACCCGTTTTCTGTGCTAGGTCGACATGACCGGAAACGAAATCTGCGTGAAAATGCGTTTCGAAAATATATTTGATCGTTGCGCCGTTGTCAGCTGCCATTTTGATGTAAGGAGCCGTCTCGCGAAGTGGATCAATAATAGCTGCCTCCCCATTACTTTCGATGTAATAGGCCGCTTCAGCTAAACATTTAGTATATAATTGCTCTACTATCATAATTCTTAGATTGTTAGTACAAATATCGTCAATCTTCTACGCTTAAAAAGTGACTTTTGTCACACTTCTACGCTTCATTGACTTCCTAACGAAGTGTTGTGTTGATTTGATCGATGTAATTTAAGATGCGTTCCTGTCCAAATCCTGACACGCTGGAAGTGGTGAAAACAGGTGGTAATTCCTCCCAATACTTCAGCATTTCCTTTTTGTATTGAGCCAAGTTCTTTTGTAGTGCAGAACTGGACAGCTTATCAATTTTGGTGAAGACCATGGAAAAAGGTAATCCTTTCTCTCCGCACCAATTCATGAACTCCAAGTCGATTTTTTGGGGTTCCAAGCGCGCATCCAACAAAACGAAAATATTGGTTAGTGTTTTGCGCGTAGTGAGGTACTCCGAAATGAATTTTTCCCACTTTGCCCGATTCGTTTTCGATGTCTTCGCATAACCGTACCCAGGTAGGTCCACCAAGTACCAATCTCCATTGATAATAAAGTGATTGATAAGCTGTGTTTTACCGGGTTTTCCGGAAGTTTTTGCCAGTTTTTTGTTGCCCGTAAGCATGTTGATCAACGAGGATTTACCGACATTAGAACGACCAATAAAGGCGTACTCAGGAAGTCCGTCCGTTGGACATTTAGCTACCTCCGTATTGGAGATCACGAATTCAGCTGATTGCACTTTCACGATCTTTTTTTGTCAAAAGTACCATTTTTCTTTCCTGTGACTTGGTAAGAATTCCCAAGAAGTTATGAAATTTTAGCTTGTTTTTGTCAGGTTTCGATCAGGGAAAACTTGTTTTAACGTTCGTATACAAGTATTTTTGAACTGTAATTTCGGAGGTTATGAAAAAAACACGATTTATTTTGGCAGCATTGCCAGTCGTATTAGTGACTTTGGTTCTGTCTTGTAGTGAGGAAGCGCCAAAAGTGCGAATCGAAAAAGGAGATGATGAGAAGAAGGAAATGGGTGCTGAACTTCCGAATGTTAAGGCCGATCGTCTTTTGGTAGTAGATCTTGAAGGGATGGTTTGTGAAATGGGTTGCGGCGGAACGATTCGCAAGGAGTTGTACGCCTCAAATGCCGTGAAGGAAGTATCCTTCGACTTTGATGAAGAAAGAACCGTCGACGTGGCCAAAGTGGCGTTCGATAGAAACAAGATTTCAGCTGACAAAATCGTTGCGATCATCGCGGCAGCGAATAAGGGGCAATTTACAGTGATCAATACGCGCTCAGAGCCTTACTTAGATACGGCTTCGGATAAGCAGGAAGAAACTTCTAGCTTGGAGGAACCAAAAAAGGAAAAGCGCGCGGTAGCTATCAAAACGTCATCACATTCTTCGTTAAGCAGCGGATTCTTTGATTTATTCTCTTGGTTCTAAAACCTATTTTGGCACAGACTGCCAACCGAACATCCTTGAAAAAATACTATGAAATTATATTATCGTGAGCTGGGAGAAGGCGATCCGATGATCATCTTGCACGGATTGTTCGGATTTTCTGACAACTGGCAAACACACGCTAAGAAACTGGCAGAGTACTATCGTGTCATTCTCGTAGACCTCCGTAATCACGGTCGTTCCGATTGGAGCGATGATTTTTCCTATGAAATTATGGCGGATGACGTTCTAGAACTCTGCGATGATTTGGAGTTGGAGGATGTTGTGCTGGTTGGACACTCCATGGGCGGGAAAGTAGCCATGCACGTCGCTGAAAAACGCGAAGAGCTGCTAAGGAAGCTGATCATCGTGGATATGGGGATCAAAAGTTATCCCATGCATCATGAGCATATAATCGCTGGAATTAAGGCGGTGGACATAGAAAACCTCGATGCGAGAAGCGAAGCTGAAGATCAACTCGGTGCCTACATTGAATCGGAGGGTGTGAAGCAATTTCTTCTCAAAAACATGTATTGGAAAGAGAAGGGGAAGCTGGCGTGGCGAATGAATGTCGCAGTTTTGGAGCGTGAAATGCCGAACATTCTCAGTGGATTTAAAGCGGATGAAATTTTCACTCCAACACTATTTATTCGAGGAGCAATGTCCAATTACATCCTAGATGAGGACATCCGCTCGTTGGAAGTACAATTCCCTGATATGGAATTAGCCACTATTGAAAATGCGGGTCACTGGGTGCATGCCGAGGCGCCCGAAGAGTTTCAAGAAACGTTGTTGGGATTTAGTTTGCGGTAGCAAAAATTGCATGTTGAGCGGGTGACTTTCGTTTCGATATTCACCCTCCGCCTGCGGCACCTCCCTTATATCTCGACAGGCTCGATAACCGGGAAGAGGGGTATCAAGTGGGGCAATTTTTCGTTTCTTACGTAACAAATTCCGATTCGGCGCGTTTTTTGAATAAGAACAATTATGCGATTTTTACTCATCCTTATTACCATTTTCTGCGGTTTGCAGCTGCAGGCCCAAGTCACCTTTGATAAAACCAAGCACGATTTCGGTGATTTAGAGGCGTACGATTTCCGTTTTGTCGATATCCTTTTAACCAATGAAGGACAAAAGCAAGAATGGATTTTGAGTGTAAAAAAGCCGAATGAAGTCGTGTATATCAACTCAGGATCCATCATAGAAAAGGACAGCACGGTGATTCTGCGCTTGCAAGTGAACCCTCCGGGTAAAGGGCGATTTTCTTACAATGTAGAGGTGTTCACGAGCGATAGAAATGAACCCGTTCGAATCAAACTCACCGGAAACCTGAAACAAACCGATCAAAACGATGTCTCCTCATTTACTTCCTGTCCCAACTTCAATGAACGTCCGGGAGGGAAAGATCCCAATGCCTTCGATTTGACGGTTGTCACCATTGATAAAGAAACGCGTGAAACGTTGAATAAATCCACCGTTAGTCTGATACAAAATGGGCAGGATGTTTGGACGGAACACACGGATCGTAACGGGAAGATCAAGAAAGAAGCCACCTTGGGATTGAGTTATTTCTACGCCACTCACGAAGGGTATTTTCCAGAGGAGCTGGGCGCATATATCAATTTCAAACGAAACTACTTTGTACTGGAATTGGAGCGCAAGCCGGAAGAAATAGTTCCAGTGCCTGTTCCTACGCCGGATACCATAATTTTAGCCGAAATTCCGCCGGAAGTAATTATCGAGGTAGAAGATCATATAGAAACGGACACTACAACGTATGTTGCCGAAGTTCCTCCGGCTTTCGAAGAGTTAGATGATGATGATTTCACCAGTCAAAACTTCAACCCGATTAATGTAGTGTTTGTATTGGATATCTCGTCCTCAATGAAGGATGCAGATAAAATGGAATTAATGAAATATTCCCTTTTCCAATTGACGGACATGTTACGTCCACAAGACAAAATGGGTATCGTTACTTACTCCACCAGTACGAATGTTCTGCTTCCTCCAACAAGCGGTTCTGATAAATCGGAGATCAAAGAAAAAGTGGAAGATTTGAAAGCCTCAGGGTTCACTGCAGGAGGAAAAGGAATCAAATTGGGATATAAGCAAGCCAGCCGAGCAAAGATTGAAGGTGGAGTAAATCATGTGATTATCATTACCGACGGTGCATTTAACCGAGACTCCGACGACTACCAACGTTATGTAAAAAAATACGCTCGAAAGGGCATTCACTTATCTGTGGTAGGAATTAAAAATAAGGAACGCGACAAAGCGCAAATGGAATATGCAGCCGAGCTAGGGAAGGGGCATTATGTGCCCATTTTTGGACTGAGTGATGCGAAGCGCAATTTAAAACAGGAAATTCGTGTTTTGACGTACAAGCATTGACACATTCAGTGAAGGGGGTATAAACCTTTGATTGAAGGAAAAAACCAAGAGGAGACGAATCCCCTCTTTAGCTTTTTACGATTTGAAGGTCGTTGCGCTCTAGGTAAACTAGGAAGTTTTTCAAGCTCACTTGAGAGGTGCGCTGCTCCTCACGCATGTGGCGCAAGTACCCTTCGATTACGGAGTAATTTGAACTTCCGTTGCTAGTGCCCGGAACTTTATAAACTACATCTTTCGTTTGTCTCAATTCATTCAATGTGCGTCTTTTAACTTTCATAATAAATACTTATGGTATAAAATACAATAAGTAAATTTATGAATTTTTCGGGATATTCAAAAACTTGTGCTAAAATTTCCTTGAATTTTCGTGATAATTGAAGCTATTCGAGCTATCCATCGAGTAAATCATCATTTTCGGAAGACGTTTCTTGGGAATCTTCAGCAACACGGTAATAATTTCTTCGTGGGGTTTTTCTCGTAGCGAATGGTAATTTTTAAAATGATAAAAATCACCGCGTTGATGGCAGAGTGCACCAATACATACTCCGGATAACGAATAAAAACGATGAAACCTTCTTTGCGTTCAGCAGGAAAGAAGTTCCAATGCACGATGAACGCAACAATAGGAACAGCAACGAAAAACAATGCGGAGATGGGATGAATTTTTTTGTCAGCAAGGTTGACAATGATCAAAACGAGATTGCCCAATATCAATGCGGGCAGAATTATATAAGCAAGGAAAAACACTATTTAACTGCTGATGAAGTGAGTTGAAACGTTCCTTTGTCGGCGTCCATACGAGCATCAATACCAATAGGAACAGTGAACTTATTTACCGTATGTCCAATTTGAGCACCGTAGTAAACCGGCTTTTCAATGTCACGGAAGTGTTGCTCAAACACCTCCTCTAGGGTGAAAGCGCGGTGCGGCTCCTCTGCCGTACACTTTCGGAAATTTCCAAGAATGACACCCTTGCATCGGTCTAAAATGCCCGCCTGCTTGAGTTGTGTCAACATGCGATCTATTCGGTACGGTTCTTCGCCCACTTCTTCCAAAAACAACAATCCATCCTTAATTTTCGGGAAATAGGGCGTCCCAATCATACTAACCAAAACGGACAAATTTCCTCCCCAAAGCGTTCCAAAAGCCGTACCGCTGGAATAAGTTATGATTGGATGATCGGCTCCAGTATTTCTGAAATTCGTGAGCTCATTGCCCATGGTTGTTTTTCGAATGTAGTCGATGGAGTATTCGTTCCAAGAAGAATTTCCTCCGGGGCCGTGAAAGGTAACAATTCCCGAATGTTCCGTAATGGCATTAAGTAGGGAAGTGAGGTCGCTAAACCCCATAATTACCTTTTTGTGCTTGCGGATCAAATCGAAATCAAGTAGGGGAAGAATGCGTGCACAACCCCAACCACCACGCAAAAAGAAAATGCCTCGAACCGTCTCATCCTGTATAAAATTCATGAAATCTGAAGCTCGTTCTTCATCCGTTCCTGCGAAGTAGCCATGTTTCTTGTACACGTTTTCTCCAACCTTCACTTCAAAACCCATTTGATTCAGAACTTTGGTGAACTCTGCAACTTCTTCGTTTCTACGCAATGCGCCGGCGGGTGTGCAAATGCCAATGGTATCGCCTTTTTTTAGGCGAGAAGGTCTAGCGTATAAAGGAATTTCAATTAACTGCTCTTTCGTTTCGGTTCCATCTTCCTTGAAGCTAGAAGCTACAAACGCGCTTCCTGCCAATCCGGCACCGATGAGTGGTAATAATTCACGGCGGGTCCACTTTTTCATGGAAGTAAGATACGGAAAAGACACTAGATTCAGAGACGCTAGATCGTTCCCGTTGGTCACTTTTAGACATAAGACCGCTTCGCTTCTAGACAAACGACATCTCCAAGTCTAGTGTCTAGCGTCTAAAAGTCTAGTGTCTTAAAAGCCTACTTCCCCGTTTTCGAAAAATACACCTTATCTCGATCGACCTGCTGTTCAAGTGTATCGAAGAATTGAGTGCGATGCTCCTCAGAAAGGCAATTCGTTGGGAACGATAACTGCAAATCCTTGATATAATCGAAATATACGGTTTGTTGATGTACACTTACCTTGCGCAGTCCGGTGAAATATAGTACCACGACTTCTCTATCGGCGACAATCACAGCTTTGGAGGTAAGTCCAACGCGGTAGGATTTGTTGAACGCGATTAAAATGAGATTGTCTAGTGCGGCGAAAAGTAACGCGAGTACTGGGGCCCAGGCACGGTCTGTCAACCAATAAAGAGCCAAGGCGGCAAAAACGTACACAAAGAACTCCAATGCGTTGTATATGATGACGCGAACTTTTCGTTCCTTACTAACAGCTTCGTTCCATTTGAATTTGCTTTCACGACTAACGATCCGTATTGCCATCCAGCGTCTGAAAGAGCGACGCAAAACGATGACAAAAAGTAAAAGTCCCAAACCGTGGAAAACGTAATCGACATAAGGGATATCGGCTCCAGTAGTTTTGAGAATTCCGAAAGGTAAATCAAAGCCGACATAAATCGCCACAAACGCTGTGATCAACGTAAAAAACAACAAGACGGCATTGATGAATCTATTCATTCGGAATGGCTTTTAATTTGCGTTTGAGTCCGTCAATTTTCTGGTTGGCACGATCGATTTTCTTCTCTACGTCCTTGCGAAGTGCATCTGCTCCCTTGCTGTTGCTAGAGAAGAAGCCGAGATTATTTTCAAGGAGGTTGATTTCCTTTTTCTCTCGGTCAATCTGCTGGCGGATATCGTTGCGTAATTGCTGGAACTTACGAGAGGCGTTTGGTGCTGATGAAATCGTTTCTATCTCCGCTTGAAACAACACACGATCTTTCTCAGCTCCCTCCATTTTCAAGGCTCCGTAATGCGTGTCCATGATTTTCTTGAAACGATTGTAAATGGCATCCTTGACCTTCATCGGAACGTGTCCAATTTCATTGAAATCTTTCGAGAAGGTTTTTAGTTGATTCAATGCCTCCTCTTTTGAATCCGGCAATTTGTACGACTCAATAGTCTCCAAAAGTGCTTCCTTCGCCTTTTGATTTACTTCGAATTGTTTGTCTTTTTCGTCAAAATGTGCCTGACGTGCAGAGAAGAAATGATCACAGGCTGCACGGAATGATTTCCATAGTTTCTGCTCGTTACGACGACCAGCGTGTCCCAACTTTTTCCATTCTTTCTGCAATTGAATGATTTGGTTAGAAGTTTCCTTCCAGTCGGTGGAGTCTTTGATGGATTCTACCTTTTCAATCAATTTTTGTTTTTTCTCAGCGACTGCATCGAACGCTGCATTGGCTTCCTTGAAGAATCCTTTTTTCGCCTCGAAGAAACGATCGCACAAAGCGCGGAATTCTTTCCAAATTTTATCGTTTTCCTTTTTCGGTCCGAAGCCAATTCCTTTCCATTGCTTCTGGTAATCAAGGACCAAAGACGTTTTATCGTCCCATTCTTTTACAGAGTCCAAACTTTCAATCCCCTCCAATTCAGGTGTTAAAGCATCGATAATCGCTTGCTTCTTCTTGAGGTTTTCCTGCTGCTCAGAGCGACGATCGTCATAAAAACGGTTGATACGGTCATAAACCGATCGCACCTCCGTCCAATACAAATCCTTCAGTTCCTCCCATTTCTCGTTCGGAACCGGACCAATGTCTTCCCAATCGTTTTGAAGCGCCTTCAATTGTGTTTCCACCTCTTTGATGCTCTTTACTTCCACCAGTTGCTTCAACTTCTCGATGAGTTCCATCTTTAGTTGGTGGTTACGATTGAAATCGTGGTCCTTTAGTTCTTTGTAGATTTTGATATTGTAGAAGAAGTCCTCAATCAATTTGGAGTACTCCGTTTGAATATCGTTTCGCTTGTCGCGAGGAATATCACCAATGGTCTTCCACTCTTCCTGCACTTCTTTGAAGGCAGCGAAAGCAGCACCGATATTTTCTTCGTTTTGAACTACGTCTTTCAACTTGGCAATCAACCCGCGTTTTTGCTGTAAGTTGCGTTCCTCGATAGCTTTCAGTTCATCTACTGCTGCTTTGCGCGCTGCTTTGTAAGCATCATAGATTTCATAAAAGGCCTCTTTGCCAAAATCAGTTTCTGTTTCCGGAACTTCTTCGCCTTTTTCCTGAGCTTCCAATTTGGCTACTTGCGCCTTGCGTTCTTCTTCCAAAACATAGTCTGAAAATTTCGAACGAAGCTCATTTACTTCTTGGCTAACAGCTATAACATCTTCGTTGGCTGCGAGTTCCTTCAAACGGTCAATAAAATCAGTGCTTTCCATGGTTTATCCAATTACTTGCTCCATCTCAAAATTCGTTAGGGAAACGAATTCTGCGATGCGTTCTTCTAAGTCTGTATTTGTGATGGTCATCAAGCGCTCCGTTCCGAATTCTTCCACGCAGAAAGAAGCCAAAGCAGAACCGTTGATGATCGCACGTTTCATGTTGTCGAAAGAGATGTCATCTGTGCTAGCGATGTAGCCCATAAAACCTCCAGCAAAGGTGTCTCCGGCTCCAGTTGGATCGAAAACTTCCTCCAGCGGAAGTGCCGGTGCAAAGAACATTTTATCTCCGTGGAACAATAATGCTCCGTGCTCTCCTTTTTTGATAATTAAGTACTTAGGCCCCATTTCTCGGATCACCTGAGATGCTTTTACCAAAGAGTATTCACCAGAAAGTTGACGTGCTTCTTCATCGTTGATGATCAAAACATCGATCAGCTTCAAGGTAGCTTTCAGGTCGTCCATTGCGATGTCCATCCAAAAGTTCATGGTATCCATGGCGATCAATTTTGGACGTTCTGTTAAACGCTCAATTACTTGACGTTGTACTTGTGGACTCAAATTTCCCAACATGAGGTAATCGCTTCCTTGGTACGAGTCAGGAATGGTTGGATCGAAGTGCTCCAAAACATTCAATTCCGTGATGAGTGTATCACGTGAGTTCATATCGTTGTGGTATCGGCCTGACCAGAAGAAAGACTTCTCTCCTTCTTTGATTTGTAATCCTTCCAAGTTGACGTTTCTGTCGCGCAATTGCTGTAAGTAAGTTTCCGGGAAATCGTCTCCGACTACCGATACGAGATTTTGTTGATTCTTGTAAAAAGATGCTGCAAGCGCGATGTATGTTCCGGCACCACCAATGATTTTGTCTGTTTTCCCAAACGGTGTCTCAATGGCATCAAAGGCAACCGATCCTACTGTTAATAAACTCATTTCGTTGTTTTAAATCCGCGGCAAAGGTAATAAGAAAATGCCGATTAAACGCGGTTTATCAGGGGATGTGATGGATGGTTCTATCCAAGTATTCGAGCAAGGCTTTGCTATTTTTTACCAATGGCACGGAAGTTGTTAAATTCTTGTTAACGATTATGCTGAAAACCACTTCTATTTTCCTCTTTTTATTATTGCTCAGTTGTACTGTCACCAAACGCGTACACCGTCCTGGCTTTCATGTCGAGTGGAAGAAAAACTACAAGGTACAGAAGGATGAGGTCTCCACTGCGGACATTGAGCGGAGTAGAGATGACCGAAGTGGAGACGATGACCAAGCCTCGGTTGGAGTTGAGAGCTGGCATGATGAAAAAACGTCAAACTCTAACGACCAGGCTCTCGAAGCGAGAGAATCAACAATACGAAATGAAGAGAAACAGCGTCCCAAAAAATCTGTCAAAGTAAACGAACAAGTCAATTCGGTTTTTATCAAGCAAAAACGGAAGTTCGCCCCGCTGAAGTTGCCCAAATTTGAAAAGTCGTCATCATCTCAAGCAAGTAGTTTTACGGGCGACGGTTTTCTTTATGTTGGATATGCTATGTTGGGTTTGGGGGCTTACTTACTCATTGGTGTTTTGTTCTCCTACTTTGGGTTTTGGATTTTGGAAAACCTCTTTTATTCATTGGTTTTTAGCGGAAACGGAATCATAGCTGGAATTCTTGGGTTCTTCCTATTTCTGATCATTTTGTTGCTTGTTTTCATCGCTTATGCTATTGTGCACTATTTATTGGGAGGTGCGTACATTGGCTTCATCGTTTCAGTCGCATTAATTGGCGCCGGACTCGTGTGTTTATTGATAGGATCGAGTTTCTAAAAAAGAAAAACCGGACTTCCGATATTAGACAATTCGGCGCCCGGTGTTCTTTGATAAAAGCAATTTTTTCTCTCTTCTTAATTAGTTAGATACACAATGACTCGAAAACGCTGCACGATCATGAAAAATGTTAAAGCCCCCAATTTTTCAAGGTTTTACATACGTAATCCCAACAGTTTCGCGTTGATAAATAGAGGACATCGCGGTAAGGGCTTGACTTTTTCGCCATAATTTTGAACCATGCGGAAAAAGCGTATTATTAAAATTGCAAAGTGGTTTTTCGGAACCCTGCTTTCGCTTTTCTTGCTGATATCATTGCTTTTGTATATCTACAAAGACGATATCTGCCAAGCCGCTATTGACGAGGCAAACAAGCATTTGAAGGCAAAAGTGACGGTTTCTGAGGTAGATTTAACCTTTTGGAGCACTTTCCCGAATCTCTCCATTGATTTCAAAAATGTGTACGTGCAAGATCCACGCGACGGATCCACTTCACGCGATACCCTACTGCACACCCAATTGATTCGATGTAAGGTCAATCCTTTCGATATTTGGCGCGAAAAATACAAGGTGAAAAGCCTCGAAATTCATCCTGGGGTGTTGAATTTGCATGTAGATTCTGCGGGTAACAACAACTACGACATATTCAAAGAACCCGAAGAGAGTAGTGGAGAATCGTTTGATTTCAAGCTGAAAAACGTACAATTCACCAATTTTCGGTTCAATTATATCAACGATGCAACAGCCCAAGAATACCGAACGCATATTAAAACTATGTCCTTGGAAGGGAATCTCAGCAAGGATGTGTTCACGGCGGCAGCAAAAAGCAATTTGAAAATCATTGCGGCAAAAAGTGGCAACTTGACCCTTGTTTCAAACAAGCCTGCAAAATTGGGCGTTGGGGTGAAAGTCAATACGCGGGATGGAACTGTGGAGATTCCAAAATCAACGATTTCGGTTGCCAATTTACCGTTCCATTTCGAAGGAAAGGTAGACACGCTCGGTTTCAACTTTGCACTATCCGGAAAAAATATCGGAATTGAAGATGCGGCGAACAATCTCGCCATGGAGGAAACGAAGGACATCAAAGCGTTCTCGGGAGCTGGAACCTTGTTGTTTGACTTAAAAGTAAACGGAAAGAACGAAGCAACAGAGCCCGTGGAAATTACCTGCGATTTTGGTGTGGAGAAAGGAATGCTTCGTGATCCAAATAGTGGAATTTCGCTGAGGGAACTATCGCTGGAAGGAGCTTACTCCAACGTTGGCGGAGCGGATAAGGAGTTTGTTTCACTGAAAAACATCGGTTTTCAAACTCAAGGCGGTCCGTTTCGAGCCAATTTAAAGATCACTGAGTTTGAGGCGCCGTTATTTCAAGGAGATGCCGTTGGGTTGGTCAATCTTTCGGTGATTCGATCCCTATTCAAACTCACAGAATTTGAACAATTCAGAGGAACAGTAGATGTATCTTCACGATTTGCCGTAAAAACGCATGTGCAAGAGGATGAGAGCAAAACTTACGACATTCGAAAATGCGAAGGCGAAGTGGCGTTCAACAAAGTTAAGGCACAACTTGTTGATGATAAGCGCATCTATCGGGATATCGAGGGGCGTGTATTCTTACGAAATGACCGTGTTGGACTTGATAACATTACCCTCAATATTGGGTCGTCAGACTTTGCAATTGACGGTAGATTTCTGTCAGTATCAGAGTACTTTGCAAAGACCGGAAACCTCGTTGCAGATGTCGATATTCATAGCAATCGCATTATTCTAGAGGATTTAGGCTCGGATTCTAAAGAAGATAAACTCCAGCATGGGCGCCTATTCATTCTGCCTGATGATATAGAAGGAAAAGCGTACTTGGATGTGAAGAAATTACGCTACGACAAACACGATTTTCTGAATTTACGCGGGAACATGAAAATAAAGGACCGCTTGATTCACTTCCCCAAGTTAAATGTATCGAATGGCGGTGCCGACGCATCTGGTTGGGTAAAAATTTCGGAGGACCGACCGGAAATCTTCTACATTTCAAGTCATATTGTTTCGAACAACATTTCCTTCCAAAAATTGTTCAAAGAGTGGGATAACTTCGAGCAGGATGTGATCAAAAGTCGGAACATTACTGGCACCGCGAAGGTGAGTTTAGAGTTCAGTGCACCGTTCGATCTACGCAGCGGTATTATTATGAATTCCATTGAAGCCACTGCGGGTATTCGCGTTGATAATGGACGATTGAAAAATGTTCAGGCGTTCCGAGAGATTACACAAAGTTTGAATGAAATGGCCTCGGCGCGTATCGCAATTGGAAAGGAAAACATCAAAATGTTCGAGCAGAAATTGTTGGACCTCAAGTTTGATCGCTTGGAGAATACGTTGATCATACGAAATGGTGTGATTGTGATTCCGAATATGTCGGTGAAGTCATCTGCGTTGGATCTAGAGATCTCAGGAAAGCATACTTTCTCGAATCAAATTGACTATCGCTTCGGATTCCGTTTCCGCGATTTAAAGCAAGCCGAGACTAGCGAATTTGGCGAAATTCGTGATGATGGCACCGGAAAACATGTGTTTATGCGTATGTATGGCGACTTATACGACCCAAGTTTTGAATGGGATTCCGAGGCGAACAAAGCGCATAAAAAGGAACAGCGAAAACAAGCGGCTGCCGATGCGCGATCTATTTTCAAATCGGAATTCGGACTCTTCAAAAACGATACAACTGTGCAGGAGTATGTGAAGGAAAAGTTCGAGCATGAAAAAATAGAGGTAATCATCAATCCAACCGAGCAAAACGACAATATTATTGAAGAAACGAAGCCTAAAAAGGAGAAAAAGGATCGCAAATTTTTCAATTTCGGAGAGGAAATAGAGAAGCCGGGAGAAGAGAAAATAGACCTCGATTTCGACTAACTACTTTTCCAAAAACAACTGAGATAAATCGTCTGTTGATTTCAAGAATTCACCAGGCGTTTTGCCGGTGTAGCGCTTGAAGTCTTTGATGAAGTGGGCTTGGTCGTAGTATCCAAAACGATAAAGGAGATCTTGCCAATCATACTCAGGGTGGGTAGAAATGCAAACGAGTACTTCTTTAAAACGGTTGATTTTTGAGAAGCTTTTAGGTCCAATGCCCAAATTTGCCTTTAGTTTTCGCTGCAAGGTTCGCTCCGACATATTCGAAGCCCTTGCCAAATCTTCAATTTTTTCAGAAGCTTTTCCCGTTCGAATGGATCGAATCAAAACATCCATTTTATCAAATGAGTAATCAACTTTTGACAGTTGTTTTTCAATGAATTTATTCAGAGCAAAAATACGTTCTTGATCATTTTTAAAATGGTGAAGTTGCTCATAAAAATTTTGATAGTCAGAGCTTAGGTGATCCGTGAGTTGACATCCAGAGTTTGTTAATTCTGTAAGGGGAAGGTTGAATAACTTCGAGAAACTTTCGGCATAAAAAACAACGCCTAATATGTGTGCGTTATCATCAAATTTGACGTTAAAATAACCCTCTTGCTGAGCCATTACAAAGATTTGATTCAATTGAAACTGCTCCTCTTTGTAATTCTCCAATCTCACACCACCCGATAACGCGAACATTAAGTCGAAGGTGCCTTGTGGGTGGTTGGTGTGAAAGTGGTTGTGTGTTAAAGAGTTCGAGCTGCCATGGCTAATCACAAAGTAATAATGCACGTAGCTTCGCAGCTTAACGTCGGGAGGAAATTTCTCAAAGCGCAACATTTTATAAACGTGTCGGGTTTTTACAATTTTCGTCGAAGAAGGTCCCCGAACTTTACCAAAAAATTACAGCTATGAAAAGTAATATCCTAATTATCCTATTTTTTTTAGCGTTTGGTTCTAACGCGCAGCACAATACTTACTACATCGGACACAGCGGTTTCGGATGGGACCTTATTGTAGGGGAAATGGTGAATGACTTGGCAGCCGACGCAGGTCATTTGAGTTATGATTATAATTATCAATTCATCGGAGGAACATGTCTTTCAACCCAATGGAATAATCACGCAACCCCGCAGGGAGGAACAGACTCTTGGGAGGAACTACCGAATGGGTACGATGTTGTGGTACTTGCAGAACAAATTCCCATTCAGGAAGTAATTTATGGGCATCCTTGGGGTTGTGAGTTGCGTTCTGTTGAATCGACCGATAACTTTTACGATCTTGCAAAATCCGGTAATCCGGATGCACGCATTTACTTAATGGAGTTCCACAACGAAGTAGATTTGACTTTACCGGATCCATTTGCGGCATGGTCACAAATGAATCAATCCATGCGGCCATTATGGGAACAGGTGGCTGACTCCGTTGGTTTGATTAACAATGGACAAGTTTGTTTGGTTCCCGTCGCGGAGGCCTTTGAAGCATATGCAGACAGCATCATTGCAGGAACTGTCCAGGGAATCAATGATTGGACGGAAATTTTTGATCCAACAGATACTATTGTGGCTACCATTCATCCTACGGAACAAACGTATTATCTTGTAGCGTGCGTACATTATGCAACCATTTTTGGAGAGAGTCCCGTTGGACTAACCCACGAAACGATTGCTGCTGCGGGTTGGGCATTTGACCCTCCAACGCCAGAGCAAGCTGCAATTATGCAAAATATCGCTTGGGAAGTCGTCTCAAATGATCCATACAGCTGTGTTTCTACTCTAGACGTAATCGAGTCAACGCCAAAAATCCGGTTCCGTATGTATCCGAATCCGACATCGGGGAAGGTAATCATGGAGCTTCCTAAAAACGTTGATCGCATCTTAATTTCTGATCTGCACGGAAAACTGATAATGGAGCCAAATCTAGCTTCGCAGGAATTACAAATTAATCTTACTTCCGGGGTGTATCATGTACAAGTGTTCACAGAAAAAGAGTTCATTTCACAGCGATTAATCGTGCGATAAGAACGACCAAACTACATGAAAATTTACAAGGGCAAGATTCTGCAAACGAACGTAAGGCTTGTTTGTCTTCTCAATTGAACCAGGTCAACTCATTTCCCTATTTTTCAGTCAACTTAATAGAGCATTCCATGACTGGGTAGTTTATTTGAAATTCCTCAGTCATAATTCCCAAAGTCCCTATCTTTGCACCACCAATGGTAAAAATCCGAGATATTGAATTGGGGAACTTCCCGCTTTTGTTGGCTCCCATGGAGGATGTCAGCGATCCACCGTTCCGTGCATTGTGCAAGGAAAATGGTGCCGATTTGATGTACACGGAGTTCATTTCTTCAGAAGGATTGATTCGGGATGCGGCAAAAAGCGTTCAGAAGTTGGACATCTACGAGTACGAACGCCCCATCGGAATCCAAATTTTTGGGTCTGAAATCGACTCCATGAAGCAAACAGCGGAAATTGTCGAACAAACCCATCCGGATATTTTGGATATTAATTACGGCTGTCCTGTAAAAAAGGTGGCGTGTAAAGGTGCTGGCGCTGGAATCTTACAAGATATCCCGAAAATGGTCAAAATGACCGCCGAGATTGTAAAATCCACAAAGTTGCCAGTTACGGTAAAGACGCGTCTTGGTTGGGATGACAACACCAAGTATATCGTTGAGGTAGCTGAGCGATTGCAAGATGTGGGAATTGAAGCCATTTCGATTCACGGTCGTACGCGAAAGCAAATGTACAAGGGAGAGGCGGATTGGTCGTTGATTGCCGATGTTCGGAATAATCCACGTATGCGCATTCCCGTTTTCGGAAATGGAGATATAGACTCTCCTGAAAAGGCGGTAGAGTATAAGTCGAAATATGGTGTTGACGGCGTTATGATTGGGCGCGCATCTATTGGAAATCCGTGGATTTTTAATGAGATCAAGCACTACATTGAAACGGGCACTCATAAGGCAAAACCCACGGTCGAAGATAAGGCGAAAGCAGCGCTACGTCATTTAGAGATGAGTGTGAAATGGAAGGGGGAGACCTTGGGTGTAGCCGAAATGAAACGGCATTATACGAACTATTTCAAGGGAATTGCGCACTTCAAAGAGACGCGCATGAAACTGGTGACTTCGTTCGATTTGAATGAAATTCGCGAGATTTTGCAATCTATCAAAGAGAATGCAGATAATTACGAGGTGGTAATTTGAGTTTAGCTAAAACAAGTGTTTGTCAATCAGTGCTTAACATTTCTAGAATTATAGAATTTGGTAATTAGGCAAATGTCTAATTTGGGCAATATTATGCACATAAATAGCACGCTTCAACTACCTTCTTCCCATTAATCTACGGTTTTCGTACATCGCAATGTCCGAGAATTTCCCTTCGAATCCGTACAATGAATTAACACGATTCCGGTATACGAAGTCTCAAATTGCAAAGCAACACCATCATTTTCTGATATCGTGGAAAACGGAATTTGTCTTCCGTCAGGTGTAAATACCCCTTGAACATTTACTGCTTCTGTTACAAATGTCTCATTCCCTTGGGTTGGGTTGGGATAGACAGAAATAGGCGAGAGTTCCAACGATGTCAATCCCGCAACACTTTGTACCGATCCACGTCGATACATTACATTTCCGTTAGCATCATCTTGATAGAATAAATGCGCCATTCCATTTTTATAGAGAATATGCGGATTCGTTTGGTTGGCCACGGTAATCTCGTTTGCTCGTAGTTTCATTGCTGAAAGGTTGGCAAGTGCATTCACTCCACCATTTGTGCTTACAGAGTAGTAAATGTCTTTATTGGTGCCGATGCGCTCTTCCCAAGCTAGGAGGATGGTATCGTTTGCACCGGAAATGGTAGGGTAGTTCTGTCCTCCTGAAGGTGTCGGGACATTTACAATCTCCGTCATATTTAAGCCTCCGTTGACATCAGAACGCGATACATATACTTGATAAGTTCCGGAAGCGTTGCTTGCGAATGTGGTGTAGAAATTATTTCCTTCGAAAAGTCCGTCCATGCCACTCGCTGGGCATTGTGAGATGTTCCAGTCTAGTTGATCTACGTTTTCCGTGTAGGGAAATGTTTGTCCATCATCGACGGAAAGAACTCCATGTACATCGCGTATGTTATTTTCATTGTTTCGGAAAAGCAACATTTCTCGACTTCCATCAATAACAACCTCAGAAGGACAACAATCGCAAGCCTCACCAGGAATAGGGGTCGTTACTTCCAATGCTGGGCCGAAAGTCAACCCTCCGTCATTCGATTGGAAAAGCGCCTGCCTTGGATTCGCCCAAGAGCCGTCATGAATCATAATAGCAACTGTTGGATTTCCATTATCATCCATTTCAATGGATGGCAACCAATGATTTCCTCCGGTGTAACTTCCCACACGAATGGTATCGGAAAAGGTTACTCCACCATCAACCGAGCGCACTACGTATACGTTACCCGATTCGGCTGGTTTTAACTTAAAAACGGCAATTACGGTGTCGCCCTTTGATGCAATATCAGGACCTGTCCAAGTTGCCGCGTAAGTAGAAGTTCCGGGAGGAAGAACAGACTGCGTATCAAATCCGCTGCCGTTCCAGCGAGAAATGAACAAGTTTTCATCACCAAAACCTGCATATACCACAACGGGTATATCGTTCACCATTGTGGCTCGTGGTCGGATGTTTCCATAGATGCTCCCGTCAGATACGATGGACTCTGGATCCCATGCAATCCCCGTTTGACAAATGCTTCCAAATGCAATCAGAAGAAAGGTTGTTGTGATGATATAAATTGACTTCATAAAATGGATTATTAGTGGTGGTTTTAGTCTTGATGATCGTAAATCTCAATAGTAATTTTGCCGTTTTCAGTGATGTACCCTCGATACATCCCCGCAGTATTGAAAGGAAGGCTCACGTTTCCGTCTTTGTCCAAAGCAATCAATCCGCCTTTTCCGCCCATTTCAGTTTGCTTTTCAATCACTCTCTGTGTGGCTTCTTCAATGGTCATTTCTGAATATTCCATGAGTGCAGCAACATCATAGGCTACAACGTTTCGAATGAAAAATTCCCCGTGCCCTGTGCAGGAAACGCCCACCAATTCGTTGGCATACGTGCCCGCCCCAATTATGGGTGAGTCGCCAATTCGATGGTATCTTTTGTTGGTCATTCCTCCTGTAGAAGTTCCTGCTGCAAGGTTTCCAGCGCTATCTAGGGCAACTGCTCCAACGGTTCCAAATTTTTTATCCTCGATATAATCGACATTAAATTCGTTTTCGGATTCGTCAAATTCGCCACGGTCGTCGCCGTCGTGATCCAACACAGATTTTTCGTGATCTTGAACGCGCTTGAGTTGTTTTAATCGCACATCACTTTTGAAGTAAGATGAGTCCACGATCGTAACGCGTTGTTTTTCCGCGAACTCTTCAGCACCTTTTCCTGCTAGCATCACATGTTCCGATTTCTCCATCACAGCAATAGCTGCATCAATCGGGTTCTTAATAGTGCTCACTCCAGCCACGGCGCCCGCTTGTTTATCAGACCCACGCATAATGGATGCGTCCATTTCCTGTGTTTCATCATTGGTATAAACGGCTCCCTTTCCTGCATTAAACAAGGGCGAATCCTCCATGACATGAATGGCCGACTGTACTGCCTGAACACTCGTTTTTCCTGCGGTTAAGGCATCATACCCAGCTTGCAAGGCTTCACGAAGTTTTGCTTCATAAGCTGCCTCCTTTTCTTCGGTCATATTCTTCTTGAGTATGGTGCCAGCACCACCGTGAATCACCAAAACCACCTTGTCTTGTGCCTGCGCAGAAATGCTCATAATGATGAAAATTGATAAAATATAGAATCGCATGGTGTCTAAGTTAGATAAAAGATTGCTTTGCACATAAATTGGATCGCTTCGCTTTTGAATGGAATAGAAGGATGGGACCATCGAATCCATCCATTCCTGACCAAAGTCATTATTTCAACCATACTATTTCCCGTCATTTGCCAGTAAATTGAAGGCTATGTGGAAGAAGTTAAATCAAAGTCTGATCAGGGAGCGCGTTTTTGGTGCATTGCGGAAGAACAGAGGGTTTCGTGGAGAAAATGTGTTGGGCCTGCCTGCATCTTTTTTGGACACAAAAGTGTTTTCGCCCGATCATACATTGTTGGACAATGCACCGTTTTTGTCGACGATGGTGGAAAATCCCAATCATATTGGTTGTCATACTTTGAGTCAATCTGAAACCTATTTCGAAGGTACGCATGCCTTAGAGCGAGAAACAATTCGAATTTGTGCCGAGGAAATTATGGGGGCGCAAGAGAATTCGTGCGATGGTTACGTGGCGTCAGGCGGGACAGAAGCAAATCTTCAGGCCATTTGGATTTACAGGAATTACTTCGTTCAAGAGTTCGGTGCAAAGCATGAAGAAATTGCGATTATCGGGAGTGAGCACACCCATTATTCCACGGCCAAAGCAGCCAATTTGTTGCATTTGAGATGGTCGCCAGTCGAGACAAGTGAAGAGACGATGGCAATAACGCAAGAAGGAGTAGAGAAAACCATAGGTTACCTTGAGAAACAGGGAGTGCGCTACTTCATTGTTGTTGCTAATATGATGACAACCATGTTTGGCTCAGTGGACAACATCGACATGTATTTGGATGCCCTATTAAAAAGAAATCTCTCTTTTAAAATTCATGTGGATGCAGCATTCGGCGGGTTCTACTTTCCGTTTTCTAGCAACGATATGCAGTTGACTTTCAATAACCCGCATGTCAACTCCATTACCATGGATGCTCATAAAATGGCACAAGCACCTTATGGCACAGGAATTTTTCTCATCCGAAAAGGTTGGATGCAATACGCGCACACCAAAGAAGCTAGTTATGTCGAAGGTCAAGATTCTACCTTGATTGGAAGTAGATCGGGTGCCAATGCCATCGCCGTTTGGATGATTTTAATGACCTACGGAAAGTTTGGTTGGCACGAAAAAATATTTGTCTTGCAAAAACGCACCGATTGGCTCTGCGACAAACTGAACGATCGAGAAATACGTTATTGCAGACACCCAAAAAGTAACATTGTCACTATTGATAGTTCGCATTTGAGTAGGGAAGTCGCGGCTACTTTTGGATTGGTTCCCGACAATTATAATGCACCGAAGTGGTATAAGATCGTCGTCATGGAGCACGTGGAAATTGAACATTTGGAGCGCTTTCTTGAAAACGCTTTTTGCGAAGTTGCTCTACCCTAGCTTTCCGTTTTTTCTTTCTGTTTCAATGACCATTCCAAGGCTTTATCCAAAGAGTAAAAAAACTTCGTGGGACGTACGGGTTTGTTGAACTTGAGGTAGAAATCACCCATCATTTTTTGTGGTAAGTTGGAAATCACTAGGGCATCTGACAGTGAAAACTCGGTGCCATCAGCTGTTGCTCTTCGCTTTCGTAGTTCAGGGTCAACTTCCGAGAAACTGGCAAACTCAAAAATGAAATGATATCGCTTGTCTTCACCATGCTTTCGGATATACTTCTGACAGTTCGTAAAGACCTCCATGGTAATACTGAAGTACTTGGGAACTTTAACGAGCAACAAACCGTTTTCATAAATAGCCAAAACCAACCCATCAATTGTAGCGGAATCGACCAATTCGGATTGAAAAATATCCGTGTTCTGACTTTTAGGGCTCATTTTATTATGGCTATCTTTAGCTGACTAAAAATAATAATAATGCAACGATATCAAAGCTATATTTTAGGTGAATGGACTGACGGAGAAGGGGTTGAAACAAAACTCTACAATGCAATAACGGGAGAGCAGTTTGGAGAGACATCCAGTGCTGGTTTCGATTATGCAGCCATTTTGGAATATGGAAGAAGAACAGGCGGTGCGCAATTACGCAAGATGACCTTTCAAGAAAGAGGTCGAATGCTTAAAGCACTTGCCCTTCATTTGTTATCGTTGAAAAAGAAATATTACGAAGTCAGTGCATGGACAGGAGCCACCAAAGTTGATTCGTGGATTGATATCGAAGGGGGAATCGGAAACCTTTTCGCCAATGCATCCTTGCGTCGTCAGTTTCCGGACTTACCGTATTACGTGGATGGAACCATGGCGCCGCTTTCCAAAGAAGGAACTTTCATTGGACATCACATTATGACTCCGAAGCAAGGAGTTGCCGTTCATATCAATGCATTTAACTTCCCAATTTGGGGAATGCTCGAAAAGATTGCGGTTAACTTAATGGCTGGTGTTCCTGCTGTGGTAAAACCTTCGGAATACACTTGTTACCTGACCGAAGTCATGGTGCGCGATATTATTGCATCAGGCATTTTACCGGAAGGGTCACTACAGTTGGTTTGTGGCTTGGGTCGAGGAATAATTGACCACGTTGACTTGGAAGATACCGTTACATTTACCGGAAGTGCTCACACTGGAAAAGTCTTGAAAGCCTTGCCACATATTACAGAAAGAAGCGTTGCCTTTAACTTGGAGGCAGATTCACTCAATGCGTCTGTTTTGGGCGAAAAAGCAACTCCCGACACAGAAGAATTTGCCTTGTTTGTGAAGGAGGTTACCAAAGAAATTACCGTAAAGGCTGGACAGAAGTGTACCGCAGTTCGTCGTATCATCGTTCCTGAAAACTTGTTGGAGGATGTACAAGAAGCTATTTCCAAGCGATTGAGCACAACCATGATTGGCGATCCATCTCAGGAAGGTGTTCGAATGGGGGCTCTAGCAACTCGCACGCAAGTGGATCGTGTTCGTGAAAATGTGGAGTTTCTCGCGAAATCACAGGAAATGGTTTACGGTGACTTGGACAATTTTGACGTTGTAGGTGCTGATAAAAATAAAGGTGCATTCTTCTCCCCAATTCTTTTCAGAAACAGTGATCCATTCAATAAGGTGGATGTTCACAACGTGGAGGCATTCGGTCCCGTTTCAACCATTATGCCGTACAAAAACATGGATGAAGCTGTTGAGCTAGCACGAATGGGGAAAGGATCGTTGGTATCTTCAATCGTAACACCAGACGACAAAGAAGCGCGCGAATACGTTGTGGGTGCGGCTAGCATGCACGGACGAATTTTGGTGTTGAACAAAGATTGTGCGAAAGAAAGCACGGGACATGGTTCTCCAATGCCGTTGCTAACGCACGGTGGTCCTGGTCGTGCTGGAGGTGGTGAAGAAATGGGAGGAAAACGAGGAATCTTGCATTATTTACAACGTACTGCGATACAAGGTCACCCAACAACAATCACAGAAATCACACAGCAATTCCAAGTAGGTGCGGCAATGCCAGAAGCAAATCCGCACGTGTTCCGTAAGCACTTCGAAGAGTTGGTCGTAGGAGAAACGGTATTCACACATAAGCATACAGTTACCGAATCCGACATTGTGAACTTTGCGAATGTATCAGGCGATAATTTCTACGCACACATGGATGAGACTTCCTTAGATGGAACCATCTTTGAACGACGTGTGGCACACGGTTACTTCCTGCTGTCGAAAGCGGCGGGATTGTTCGTTGATCCGAAAAAAGGACCTGTTCTCTTGAACTATGGAATTGACGAAGCGCGATTCACCAAGCCTGTTTACCCAGGTGCAACCATCGGTGTTCGATTTACCGTTAAAGAAAAAATTGATCAGGAGAAACGCTCAGACGATGATATTGCCAAAGGAATCGTGAAGTTCTTAGTTGATATTTACGACGAAACTGGAGAAACTTGCGGAATGGCAACCATTTTAACGATGGTGCGCAAGATTGATCAATCGAAGTAAGTTACTCCGAATAGATACGTTTGGTGTAACGTCCAACATCAGTTTGAACTGTAACAAAGTACCAACCTTGGTCTAACGGCATGTTGGTGGTCTTACAGTCCACTGTTTCGTAGTCTTTCCATTCTGCGATTTTCTGCCCAATACCATTGGTGATATTGACGTCGTATCTTCCTGTGTGCTCCGCAACACAGATTGATACCTGCTCATTGATGTAGGTAATTTGCACCTCATCACGCAAAGATTCATCCAAAAAAGCAGTGGATTCATTTTCAATGACAAAATTTACCGTATCCGAACACCCTGACGCGTCGGTGATTATGACTTCATAACTTCCCGGACTCAACGTATCCACATAATCCGAGATCACATTGGAGTCCATTACGTAAGTAAAAGGCGGGTTTCCTCCCCAAATGTAAAACTGCACCGTTCCATCCTGCTGATCTGTGTAAGGCGTCGTGAAAAATTGGGTTGAAAATTGTCCCTGAGCGCCCACAGTAACAAAGCCAGAGTCTACGCATCCGTAAATGGAGTGAATCCAATAATTATACGTGTTTGGAATCACATCAATGATACTTCCTCCAACTGTTCCGTTGCTCCAAATTATGGAGTCCACAATGGTAGGGTCAAGTGGAGAAACTTCAGCATAGCCAAGACTTCCGGGTCCGCAGTCAGCATCTATAACAATGGTTTGATGCGGAACATCGTCATGGAACGTCAATACCAAATCGTACGACTGAAACAAACTGTCTCCAACTTGGTTTTCTGCCGTGAAGGAATAGGTTCCGGAAGAGTTTACATTAATGAACGGAGTTGTGGCTCCTGTGCTCCATTGGTAATTGGTTAATCCTGGAATTCCAATTTGGATGTTGTCACCCAAACAAAGGTCGTTGCTTGGAAGTCCTGTTGGAATTGTTACTTGAACTAGCGTTTTTTCAAGTATTTCATAATCGTTGTTGGTCGGTAGGTTAAATCGCTTTGCTACATTTCCATTGGGAAAAGTCACTATGACTGAGTCAACGAAATCCGAATTTTCTACACCAAAAATCATGTGTTGTGAATTTTGGGCACACAATCCACTTCCAGCAAGTACGGTTTGAGTTTGGCAAGTATTGTTCGCATACACCTTAATGGTTGACCCAAGTGCCATTCTATTGCTCTCCGTACCTACGGCTGTAATTCGCACATATTTATTGGCATTTCCTCCGTTTAAGAGGATGTTAGAGGGCGTCCCATCATTAAGAACCACTATATCATAAAAACCGTCATGATTGATATCTCCTTTAACGGCTGAATGTGAAGTATGAATGAGGTTCGCTTGGATGGAGTCGGTAGCATTGTGGAACGTTACTCCTTGATTATTTTGAAAGAATACGGAGGATAACGTTGGATTATTGATGGTATCCACGAATCCCGTTGAAATAAACAAGTCTTCGTAACTGTCGTTATTGTAATCAATCCAAAGCCCTCCCCAAGCAAACGCTTGATGATTGAGTCCCAATGACGGAGCGACGTTCGTAAAAGAATTACCAAAGTTATTCTTATACAATTTGTAGTCTAAAGGCATACCGTTCCACATCGTTCCGTTGGCAGCATCTGACTTAAAGACATCCTGGAAGCCATCGTTATCGTAGTCAGAAATGGAGAGACTCATAGGAAAATGTCCGTCGTTATCTATCCCCATACTTGTGGCAGAAGCAGTGTAATTGCCTTGTCCATCATTCAAGTACAATTCATCTTGAAAATCATGACGATCATTAACCAAAGTCAGGTCGAGGTGACTGTCATTGTTGGCATCAAACCACACTGATTGAAAAGTAGAGGAGAGTCCGTTGTCAATGTTCAGCATCATTGCTTTTTCATTGAATGTGCCATTTCCTTGATTTTCATAATACTGGTTGGGAACTGGATTTAAACTACTGGCGAGCCAATACACACAAACATAGATATCTACATCGCCATCCTCGTCTGGGTCAGCTACACTCACGCCAAATGCCTCAAAAGCCGAGGTGTCGAAACCTGCAGCGGCAGTGACATCGGTGAATTGCAAGTTGCCATCATTCGCGTACATTCTAATTCCCATGTCATGAAAAGAGCAAAAGAGGTCAAGGTCACCGTCGTTATCATAATCCAGCCAAGTTAGTTGCCGAACTTTCCCAGGCGCATAAAGTCCCGGCTCTACTTTTACAAAAGAGCCCAATTCGTTTCGATAAAAATAGATGGAGTCAACATTGGTTGGAAAGGTTAGGTCGTCCCAGCCGTCTTCATCAAAGTCGTAAAATGACATTCCGTTACCAAAGTTGATAGAGGTGTTTTGAATTAACGTTATTCCTTGCTGCACAGCGACATCTGTGAAATTTTGTGATAGCACAGGGTAGCTGAAGAAAAGCGAAATAATGAATAACAGTTCTTTCATCGTACAAGAAGTTTATAATTCGCGCTTCCATAGCTGAGCATGTACCAACCTGCAGATAGATGGATTCGCTCTGAGATAAACTGATTGTTTTGCTTCGTCATAACGATGGGTGGCATTTGCTGCCCTACGGCATTGATACATCTGACCTCAATCGTATTGTCTCCCGTTTCCAGTCCTTGCAAGGTCAGAATGCTACCTTCAGTCGCTGGGTTGGGATAAAGAATTATCGATTCACTCGACAGTTCATTAAGTCCAAGCAAAGGTTGAATTTCAAGGAATTCTAACTCCGAATAAGTCAATTGATCATTTCCGGCAAGATCTTTCGCTGTTTCTAATGTCACATCTACCAAGGTCGTCTGAGAAGGCACTCCAAGCAATTCATAGATCACTTCAAAGCTCGTAGCATTTACCCAATTACTCGATACCATCGGGAAGTTGACTGGAATGGCGGATAGTTGTACATCGGGCATTTGTGAGGCTCGCATAGGTTCGTCGTAAACAGCAATTACCTCCCAAGGCTGGCCCCACTCGTTGATCACGGAAGTATTTGCGTACAGCCCAATGATTTGAGGGTTTTTAGTATCCAAGGAAATCAACCCATTTTCTGAATAGATCGACATCACATTACCGGAACCATCTTCTGCGAAGGAAACTTCTATGTCAATCGGAGACACTTCAATATTTTCATCGATCACTTGGAAACGAGCCCTGTAGGTCATACTATCAATGAAATAGCTTTGCGGCACGTTGTATTGAATAGATCCGTTAATGGGTTGTCCCGCTATGTGGTTGACCAAAGGAACAACGCTTGTATCTAATGGTTCATCAAAAGTTACGTCTACGTAATACTCTGTAGAACCGAGGAGACTATCACTTACTATTGTTTCATTCGGAAGAATGGATACTACTTCGGGTGATTTCATATCGCTCCAAAGAACGTTGCTAACAAGCGAATCTACCGGCAAGTTTCCAGCTTCGTCCGTATTATTCGATACTTGTAAGTCTAGTGAGATTAAGTTATTGGTATTCGAGAACACGAAGAATTCAGCTTGAAGGGTGAACTCATCCAACCAAATCGTTTGGCTCATATTCTGTAGAAGCGAAGTGTACGGCGATCCTTGGTCAAAAAAGTTCAGTACCGGTACCAATACCGTGTCCATCGCTTCGTCGAATGTGATGTCTACCGTAAATTGCGGACTGGCCAAATCTTCTTGACTTATCAAAGCTTCGGTTGACACTGCTGAAATAATGGTTGGATTTTCCGTGTCAATTTCGAATGAAGCCGCCAAGCCAACAGAATCCATTAGGTTGCCTTGTGTATCTGTTCCAGTTTGAACACTCATGGTAATGGCATCCACCGTTTCATCGAAATCATCAATGGAGAAAATAGCGAGATACGTTGTATCATTTTGCCAAGAAGAACTTCCTTGGAGGGTTAATGTTGGGTTGAGGTAATTCGTACCGCTAAATTGAATTGTAGGTGCAATGGAGGTATCACACGGCTCATCAAAAAATAGGTCGATGGACAAGGATTGCGCAGTACTTGGATCATTAAGAATGGCAAGATTGCTTTGATAATTGCTCACCAATGGACTTTTCGTATCCACGAGGAACAGATTTTTGAAAGTATAGGAGGGAAGATTGATGGCGTTACCCGTTGTAAGATTGTCCAATGCCAAATCAGTATCCCAAATTTCAATGGAACTGGTCAACGCATCCATGATGATGACCAATTCTGTAGAATCGATCCAGTAATAACCTTGTTGCGCCACCGCTGTTCCTAAAGTCGGAGTGATGAACGTAAGATTGGGTACTACAGAAGTGTCCATCGGAACACTAAAACCGAAGTTCAACTCGAAGGTAGTTCCCATGTCTGTCCGCGTAATCAGACTGTCTGTAGTCGCTGCAAAAGTGAGTGCTGCTTCGTTAATAGAGAAAATGGAGTCGGCGTGTAATGATGCTTGCGGCCCAACCACATCACCTATATGTCTTCCTGGAATATCATCAATAGGCGGGTGGATTCCTCCCCAAATTCTCGATAAACTGCATTGATCGGAGGCATCCATGTAGGTCGCCCATTGCAAAACGATAGTGTCACTCGGGCCTTCTTCAAACTGTAGAAATTCGTTCATTGGAGCAAGAAATTCTCCCATTCCTCCCGGGAAGTATGCAGAGCCGGTCATAAATTCCATCGTATGAGCCGCAGCTCTTGAAAAGGTTGAGTGTCCCGAAACGAATCCAGCAAATGGCGGTGTTACAAAGGTTGGACGCTGGTAGGGCCACCATTCTTCTGCCAGGATCCATCCAACACCAGCAACATCTACTTGCGGGTTGTTGATGTATTCATGTCCCTTCCAGGTAAACAGTTTGATTTTTCCAACATTTTCGTTCCACTGACCGGCCAGCGTGTCTCCTATTTGAACAACCTCAACAAAACCGGGCATGAGCGGAATTCCATTTGGATCGTAATTCAATTCGTTGGTATCTGAACTCTGTCCTTGATCCGCCATATATCGAATGGCAGAAACTGGGCGCAGATAGTCGTAATATCCTTTTAAGCTCCACGCGGCAATGGCGGCATCATGTAAGGTTCCTCCCAAGGCGAGTTGTGCTTTTACATCATATTCCAAAGGATCCAGCACAGGTCCAACTCCTTTCCATTGACGCACAAAAGTCGGTTGATCGGTTACGTAGTGATAAATTTCATACCAGTGTCCCGGAGGCGTTTCTGAGTCAATACCATCTGCCCAAAATTCTGCGAGAACTCTCGCGTAATCGGCGCGGGGAACAATTTGTGGTGTATACGGCATTCCCGTTACGGGATTAACGGCATGTCCAACACCTGGGTCGCCTCCATTAACGAGGTCGTAAAACGAGGTGTAAGCGGTCGAGTCGTTCGGGTCAGGATACCATAAATTGTTTCCGATAGATGCCGGAGAGATGTCCCAAAGAACCCCGTCATCTGGGTCCAAATGTGATTGCCAAACACTCACCAACGTATGGTTCCATTTGTAAAAGGAGTCCCAAGCAGACGAATCTCCAACCGTTAAGAACGCGGGTTGCATGGTATCGAAATACACTTTAAAGGTCATTCCGTCACGCGTAATTTCTTGAGCCGCAGCCGTGTCTAGAGCAAAGGGATTCACACTTCCCCATTCCGGCGACAAGTGCGGTTGGGTTGTTGTTATTAAGTTTCCAGATTGGTCAATGAGTATGTCTAATGAGAGCGGTTGCCAGTGGTTTGGATCCTGAATGTCAGGATTACCAGCCGTTGACATTTCCAGGGGTGGATTCAGTTGAGTGTAAAACGTGTTGTCAAAGTCATTGATTTCATTGGAACCATCCGTCAACCCATACAATTGAATTTGTTCAGCAAGGTAATTTCCGAAAGCGGCTGCTCCATCATTGACGTAATCTGTCGAAGTGAACGATGGGTCATACCCGTATTGATTCATCAGTTGATTGGCAAGAGCGAGCGTAGCGCTATAATCGGGTGAATTGGAGTACCGGTTTTCAATGAATCGATAGGAGGCGTAGCAAATGGCTTCTGTTCTCGCTTGTTCCACATTCCCGGGAATGGCTATTCCGCTAAAAGGCATTGTAAACCCATAATGAGTTTTTCCAAGGTAGTAGGTGGATTTCGATGGATCGTATGCAGCCCAGGCATCATAACAAATGATGGAATGATGATACAAGTTGCGCGCATGAACAGTCGGTCGAGCATAATCGTTCCTTATGGCTTCAAGGATAAGATTGTTCCAATTGCGTGCCGCCGAGTTGTTTTGGGCATTTATAAAAAAGGGTGCAAGTGTCACCAAAGACACCAATATAAAGGTAAATCGTGTAGTTCTCATAGTATCGTTCCACAAAGATCGAAGAATGCCATGAATTATAAAAACAATTCCCTTGGTTTTGAACACTTTGGCAATAAGATGTTAAATAAGCCAGTGCTGCTTGAATATTCTGCTTGAATCTACCTTTTCACTACCTTAAAAGTTGTCATAAATGGAATGTCTCTTGGGTTCCAATCAATTACTAATCCTTCGGCGAGATCAATAGCATTTTCTTTCCCGTAAAGTAGTTCGCAGAGAAACAAAGAAGCCTCGAAACTTTTCGCTCCACCAACAGAGGTAATGAATTTACCATCATGTACAAACCAAACGCTATCTTCAACGATTGGAGCTTCGAACATGTCTCGCATGGCTTCTAAATCTGCCGGGAAGGTAGTGCAGTGTTTTCCATCCAATAAACCTGTTTTTGCCAAAAGGAAAGCGCCGTCACAATGTGAAGTCACCCAAGTGGCTTTCTCAGCTGTTTTCCTTACAAAATCGATCAGTTTTTCGTCTTCAAGATCACTATCAAGATGGTGTTCAGCACTAGGAATTACAAAGATGTCGATGTGTGGTAGCTCGTCCGTTAGAAAGTTGAAATCGGGAGTAATTTTCAATCCTTCGAAAGTTGTAATTGGTTGGCTGGTATTCGATACCGTGAAGAGGTTCATTCCTTTCTTTACATCGCGAAATCGAACATGATCAAAGATATCCCAAGGCGCCGTGAATTCCGTATTGTATGTGCCGTTGGTGATAAGAAATGCCACATTGTAGTTGCCTTCTTTGAGCTGAACAGTAGGTTTTGATGGCTTTTTCTTATTGTTAGAGGATGCTGAACAGGAGAGGAGAGTTCCAATTAGCACGATGGGTAGAATGAATTTGAACATACCTCAATGGTAAAAAAAATCGCCGTCAAAGTAATAACTCTAACGGCGATTTTCTAGTATGTAATGTTTTATTCTACGCTAATTTGAACGGATTTAAGCTTCTTTCCATCGCGAGAAAGCAATGAAACAGTGTTCCCTGAAACCGTAGAGTAGTTCGGCAAAAGAATATATCCATTGGATAGTTTTAAATCATTCATAAAAGGCTCCATAAGTTCAATTTCTCCGCTGGAGTTAATTCTTGTCGCAACGGGAATCGTTCCTCCACTTGCAATGTCATCTTCGTCGCGGTATTTTGAAAACTGATCGTTGAAAATGTAGATCAATTCTCCGTTGATTACATGTGCCGCTGAGTACAAGGTATGCTTCGTAGTTCTCGCCGACATATTTGTTTCCAAGAGTATTTCGAAGGTTTTTTGCCCCGAAGGATTGAACCCAAGAATGTACTCGTTTCCGTGTGTGAACGTGAAAGTGCTATTGGCCGTTGTTGGAGTGGTCTGTGCAGGGCTGGTTTTATCCATCTTCGCATCTTCTCCTGTTACGTAAGTTACTTCCCCGTTGAAATGAATTCCGGTTAACTCGAAATTAGGAGCGGGAGTGTCCAAATTGTTGTATTCTATCACCCCTTCACTTTTTCCAACGTTTCGAAAGATGAAGACGCCTGTTTGCTCTTCGTCTCCGGTGTAAACCTTGATGTCTTTTCGAAATGCTGCTGCAATCACTAGCTCTCCATTGGCATTGGTAGCGTACAGGTAGTCCCCCATAACCTCTCCTTCGGCAGCTTCCACTAAATACGTGTTTTCCAACGAAGAGGATTTTGGACTGTACTCGTGCACCAATATCTTCACACCATCCTTCATTTTTGCCGTGTAACGATTGATGTAAACGGTTTTGTCATCTGCGATAACCGCTTCAAATCGTGCATTTTTAATAGCCAGACCTTCCAATTCGAATTCACCTGAACTGGTTTCATTCAAATTCTCATCGAATACGCGAATCTGAAATTTTCGCGACTCTTTTTTATCAAAAGGAAGCACTCCAACCACTACAAGATTTTTCCCATTTGGAGACGTCGCAACGATCATGCGTCCTGTGCGAAGCATTTTTTCATATCCAAACGACATGAGTTCAGTTCCCGATTCCTGAATGGTTCCATCGGCGCTTAATTTTCTTGCCGAAAGAATGCGAGACTTTGGATCAGATTTTTGATTGTTTACAATAACGTAGGCCTGATTTCCAATACCAAGCACCTCTGAAATAGAATAAGCATCACTTAACTCACCAGGTCCGATCGTTAAGTCGGCAGTTTGAAAATTGGAACCATCTTCCGAAACGCTCGCCATTTGATAGGCAAAGCTTGGCGACTTGAAGTAACTCGTGATATGATAATGCGTTCCGCCTGCCGTGAAACTATTCGCCTCACTGTCTTTTTGTTTTTCCATTTCTGCGGTTCCTCCCTCTTTGATGGAAAACTCTTGCGCGTAGGCTTGTAGTAGTCCGAAAGCGATGAACGCCGCTAGTGTTAGTTGTTTCATGTATGTGTAATTAAGTCGATACGTTTTGTTGTATCTGAGAATAATGATTTAAAATTCATGCACGGTTTGGGTTTAAAATGGCGTACCGTAACTCATCGAATATCTGTCCGTTTTTATAAACGGATTCCGTGGCTGATCCTTCGTAAGTAAAACCGGCATTTTCCAGTACTTTTTTAGAAGCCGTGTTGTAGGAGAAGACGCCTGCATAAATACGATGATACCGCAATTGCTCAAATCCGTAGGCAACAATCATTTTTACTGCTTGAGAGGCAATTCCCTGTCCCCAGTAGGGCTCGCCAATAAAGTAACCAATTTCAGCATTTTTTTGGTAGATGTCCTGTTGTGGGTGAATGCCAATATTTCCGACATAAACGCCATCTTTCTCAATGCAAAACCGAAGTGTTGGGTCGGCTTCTTGCGCACTTTTGATGAAATTATCCGCATCTTCAATTGTGTACGGGTGCGGGAAATCGTTTCGAAGATTGTTAGCAATCTTTGCGTTGTTGGCAAGAAAAACCAGCTGATCTCGATCTTCGATTTGTACTTTACGTAGTGCTACGCCACTTCCCTGATGGTGGAGTTTCATGCGTTAAAGATAGTGAATTGAAGGGCTAGAAAGAATAACTAACTACTCTTTAATTTTTATTTGATTTTAAAGGTTTGCCTTTGAAAACCGGTCTCCTTCAAAGCTGTGAGTACAAGAGTTATCGTAATTTGTACCTCAAGAAATCATCCTCCACAACACTTTTCCTATTTTAGCAAAAACTAAAAAAATGAAACCCGCAATTCTCCTCGTTCTCCAGTTACTGGCAGTTTCTGCCCATGCGCAAAACTTTACCATAGACGATTACGAAAAGCAAGAAGTATACATCAAAATGCGCGATGGAGTTCAGTTGTTCACCTCCATTTATTCACCAAAAGACAAAAGTCAAGACTATCCTGTTTTGATCAAGCGAACTCCTTACAGCGTAAAACCGTATGGCGCTGATACCATGCCAAATCAACTTATGCATAACCCACACTTGGTGGCTTCAGGGTACATCTTTGTGAATCAAGATATGCGCGGAAGATGGATGAGTGAAGGAGCGTTTGAAAATACCAAACCTCCGTATTCTTGGTCAGATAAAAAACGCACGGATGAAGTAACCGATAGCTACGATACGTTCGATTGGCTAGTGAAAAATCTGAAGAATTTTAATGGGAATATCGGTCAATACGGGAACTCTTATTTAGGACATACATCCTTAGTTTCAGCAGTTACTGGACACCCCAACCTGAAGGCGGTATTGGGAATGGCACCCGTGACAAATTTTTATTTTGAAGATTTCAATCGGTATGGGTTACTTGGATTGAATTACTTGCCCGTATTGGACGTTTTCGGTATTCAAAAAGATGGTCCTACGAAAGAGTCCTGGTATAGCGAACGACCTGCACCTTATGTGGTTGATGCGGAGAAAGAAATTACGGAAGACTATTACGATTTCTTCCTAGAGCGAATGGCGTTGACGGAATTTGATGATGTAATTCATCCCGAAAATTTCTTTTGGAAAAACATCAAGGAACATCCCAATTACGATGCGTACAGACAAGAGCGCAACTGGCTGCAATATTTGGATAAAGTAAAATGTCCCACTTTGGTTGTTGGCGGTTGGACAGACGAACAAAATTTATTCGGAATTGTGAAATCCTTCCGCGAAATGGAGGCTAGGGCAGAGCCAGGATTGGCGAGGTTGGTCCTTGGACCGTGGTCGCACGGACATCCAAAACGCAGAGAGGGAAGCTATCAGTTAGGAGATATCTTTTATGGCGACAGTTTGTGTGAGAAGTACCAAAGCGAGGTGGAGTTCCGCTATTTTGAGTACCATTTGAAGGAACGAGGAAACGATCTTGATTTTACCGCGAAAGTATTCAACATGGGAACACATGCTTGGGAGGAATACAACGAAGATCCTTTTGCAATGCCCAAAGACACAGTGCAATTCTACCTGCATCCCGATGGAGTTTTGGCAACGGAGTCGACCAATGAGGGATTGACATTTATTTCTGATCCTTATCATCCAGTTCCATTCATTACAGACGATAATTTCTATCGAATGGCTCCCAAAAAGTATATGAACGGCGATCAACGATTTGCATCCAAACGTCCGGATGTTTTAACCTTTACCACGGATGTTTTGACAGAAGATGTCGATGTTTCCGGCGAAATTCGCGCGTTGATTGACTTTGCTACTGATCATCAAGACGCCGATTTGTATGTAAAAATTATTGATGTCTTGCCCATGGACCTTGCTCCGGAGCCAACCGATGTGCCAAACGTGAAGATGAACGGATATCAAAAGCTGGTGCGTGTAGGCTACATTCGAGGCCGTTTTCGTGATGACTTCTCCAACCCAATTCCTTTCGAACCAAACGTTCAAGATGAAGTGGAAGTGCCGTTGATTGAAGTCCGTCACACCTTTCAAAAAGGACACCGAATCATGATTCAGGTGCAAAGCTCCATGTTCCCGCTCTTTGATTTGAATCCGCAGAAGTACGTGGAGAATATTTACGAAGCGGAAAAATCAGACTTTGAAAAGGCAGAGCACACGGTTTATGGAACCAGTCGAATTTTACTGCCGGTGGTGAAGGAGTAAGCCGAGAAATTTAAGAGAATTTTCGTCAGTTTCTTTAATAAGACTAAAGGTTTATTAAAGTGCATTAGTTCGAGCCTAGCCTAATTTTAGGAAATTTGGTATTTGTACCTATTGTTTTTTACTGATTCGTGTGATAACTTGCTGTATTCAATGAATCACACACTATGACTGAAGAAAAGACAATTACGGAGTCGAGCGATGGCTCTGTCCTGCTTACAAATCACAAGATCCGATATACTTCAAATGAAAAAGGCCATGATCGGTTAACGTCAATTATGCTGAATGAAATTGCAACGATTGAAATAGTATACGTCGATAACAGAATTTATCTCATCATTGGAATAATTTTATGCTTGGGAATTTTCACATTGAATGTAATTGGACTAGCATGCGCACTTTTTGGAGGCGGGCTATTGGCCTATTACTTTTTGTCTAAAAAACATGTCATTTCCATTATTTCAAGTGCAAGTCGTTCAATTGATTTTGAAACTAAAGGGTTGAAAACGAAACAGATTATGAGGTTCGTTGATCAAATTGAGAGCGCCAAACAACTATATGAAATAGAACTGTTCTCTAAAATCTGAATTTGAGTGAATTATGAGAAGATATAGAAAGTATTACCAACTCGATAGTATTGCATTGCTGGTGTGCATTTTAGCTGCTCTCGCCGCAATGATCCACTCATTTTCTTATTTCCAGCCGCGCAAAGGACTTACTGAAAAAGAGTTTATCGAGAAGGACTACGTGAAGAAAAATTATAAATCTGTTTTTGAGTATCAATCCAATGAAGTTGATAATCACGTGTATTCTGAAGCTCAGGTTGAGCAACTTGAGAGATTGATAGAAGTACGTAAGGCGGATTATATTAGTAACAATGAAAATCTAAACTTGCTGACGCAACTCCTAGTTGCTTTTCTCATCCTAGGCGCGCTAATTCTCTTCTATGACCCCGAAGAATTCCAAATGCCCTTCATTGAAGTAACAATTCCAGCGACTCTTTTCCATTTGTTCATTGCTTTCGGAATGGTATATCTTTGGGTTCAGTTCGGTTTATCGTTAAATACTGGAGTTGATGGAAGACTATCATTAAATCAATTAATAACAGAGTATGAATTAGCTAAAGGAGTTAATATAAACCCTTCGTTTAGTGAAATACATACTTTAATCGACAAAGGAATTATTGACGCGTGGTGCCATTGGTATTATCATGTATTCGATATGCGCTCTCACGGTCCGTTCCATGATGTTATATCTTGGATTGGTTTGTACGTAGTATATGGCGGTTTTTGGGGGGCAATCCATGCTGTGGCAATTATGCTCTCCACTACAATTTATGAGAAAAAGAAAGACAATACAGGGGGCAAACTATTATTAATTTTATTCATTCTAACAATGCTTTTGCTAGTCGCCGCAGGAATCACATTTATTGTGGAGTTCCCTCATGCCAGCCGTTTGATTAGCGTGTCTTGGATCATTGCGACTTTTATTCTTATTTATTGGATATTTTGGGGTAGAGAGGTCGCTAGGAACAGACATGTGGATGATTAAGTTCCCAATTTCTCCTAAATCTACCATGGTATCCAATTATTCCTTACCTTTAATAAGTACGATCAAAAAGTACGCAGAAAGGGATGAAGGGAAAAGATTTTGATTTTAGCCTTGCCGATGCTTTCGGCGGTGGCAAAGGGTTCACATTCAGTAAGCACGTTCCTGAGGAAAAAGATCATTTCGATCGTGTGTTTGAAGTGTTCAAAGAACTGCTCACACATACCTCCGGTGACCTCGATGAAGCCTTCGATTGGTTGAATACCCTCGATGAGGAATACGACATTTTTAGCGATGAGTATACTTTCGAAGATTTTGTCGAAGACTTAAAAAAACGTGGATTCATTCGAGAGGAAATCGATCCCGAAGATGGTAATCAAGGTCAAGGCGGAGAAGGTAGAAACGTACTGACTCCAAAGTTAGAAGCAGCGTTACGAGAACATGCACTCGATCAAATATTTGGTAAGCTGAAGAAAAGCGGAATGGGAAACCACCGCACGTCGAAAGTGGGCGTTGGTGATGAACGCGACGGAGAACTTCGCTCGTACAGTTATGGTGATGATTTAGCGATGGTCAACATGACCGAAAGCCTGAAAAATGCCCAAATCAACCACGGAATTTCAGACTTGCGCCTTACCGAGAACGACTTAATGGTCGAGGAAACCAAGCACAAAGCACAAATGAGTACGGTGCTTATGATTGACATCAGCCATTCCATGATTTTATACGGTGAGGACCGCATTACCCCCGCCAAAAAAGTAGCCATGGCACTCGTCGAGCTTATCAAGCGCAAATACCCAAAGGACACCATTGATATTATCGTTTTTGGGAACGAAGCTTGGCCGATTAAAATCAAAGATCTTCCTTATTTAAAAGTGGGACCGTATCACACGAATACAGTCGCGGGACTAGGACTGGCAATGGATATCTTGCGGCGAAAGCGCAACACCAATAAGCAAATTTTCATGATCACGGATGGGAAGCCAAGTTGCATCAAGTTGCCCAACGGAGAGTTTTATAAGAACAGTTTCGGACTGGACGAAGACATCGTGAAAAAATGTCTCAACAAGGCTGCTCAGTGCCGAAAATTGAAAATTCCCATCACCACTTTTATGATCGCTCAGGACCCCTATCTGCGTCAGTTCGTAGAGATGTTCACGGCGCAAAATCGAGGAAAAGCATTTCTCACTGGCTTATCGGGCTTGGGTGAGATGATTTTTGAAGACTACGAGAAAAACAGAATTAAGAGAATTTAAGGAATACAAAATGAAAGAAATTACATTCAAAGAGTTGAAGGCATCCGGATACAAGGAAAAGACCATCAACGAAGAAATTCAAGCAAATTTAATCGCACGAATTAAAGAGAAAAAGCCCGTTTTCGAAGGCTTGTGGGGATATGAGGATACCGTCGTTCCACAGTTGAAAAAAGCAATTTTGGCAGGACATCACATCAATTTGTTGGGGCTTCGAGGTCAGGCAAAAACGCGTATTGCACGTAGCATGGTGGATTTGTTGGATGAATACATGCCGATCGTCAAAGGATCGGAAATCAACGACAGTCCATTCAACCCAATTTCAAAACATGCGAGAGACCTCCTTGCCGAGAAAGGGGATGAGACACCGATTACTTGGGTGCATCGCTCTGAACGATTTTTTGAGAAGTTGGCAACGCCCGACGTAAACGTTTCGGACCTAATTGGCGATATCGACCCGATCAAAGCAGCGACCTTGAAATTGCCTTACTCTGATGAGCGCGTTTTGCACTATGGTATGATTCCTAGAGCAAACCGATGTATTTTCGTGCTCAATGAATTGCCCGATTTACAAGCGCGTATTCAAGTTTCTTTGTTCAATATTTTGCAAGAAGGCGATGTTCAAATCCGCGGATTTCAATTGCGAATGCCTTTGGATATTCAATTTGTTTTCACGGCAAACCCGGAGGATTACACCAATCGTGGAAGCATCGTAACGCCATTGAAAGATCGCATCGGATCTCAGATCTTTACCCATTACCCGAAGTCCATCGAACTGGCGAGAGCCATCACGGAGCAAGAAGCTCAAATACAAGAAAATGATCTTGCAAAAATCGCCATCCCTGATAAGGCAAAAGATTTATTGGAGCAGGTAGCATTTGAAGCTAGAAGTAGTGAATATGTGGATGCGAAAAGTGGTGTTAGTGCGCGTATGACCATTAGTGCTATGGAAAACTTGGTGGCAGCAGCGAAGTTGCGATTGATAGAAACAGGTTCGGACAGAACCAGCGTTCGTTTGATCGATTTCCCGTCCATTGTGCCTTCCATCACAGGAAAAATTGAGTTGGTTTACGAAGGCGAGCAAGAAGGCGCAGATGAAGTAGCGAGAATGCTTATCGACAACGCCATCATCTCCGAATTCGAGCGTATTTTCCCTCGAATCCCTCGACTGGAGAAAGAAGGTGTGAAAACGACATATACCGACATCATTGAATGGTTCAACTCGAACTTGCTGGAGTTAAATTACACCGATGACGACGCCGATTTCATAGCAAGTTTGAAGAGTGTTCAACCGCTGGTTGCGCTGGTTGATGAACACTGCAAGAATATGAGCGAGGAAGACAAGGTATTTTGCATGGAATTAGTACTTTGGAGTTTAACGGTTAGCGATAAGTTGGATAAAGCGGAGAACGACACGATGTTTAAGTTCGATTCGGCCGGTATGGACACACCATTTTTTGGAAATAATTAATGCAAAAGATTGTTTACATAATAGCTGTAACCATTGGTTTGGGATGGAGTATCTCGTCTTGTGGTTCTGAATCCGAGCAATCTCCGGTTGAGGTGAAAAATGACTCGAACCAGCAGGAGAATCAAGCAGAACCTCCAACAGAAATTGTACAAGAAGAGAAGCAAATCAAGTGGTACGATGGAGAGGTACCCACCGATGCCGATAAACTCAATTTACTCTCTGATTTTATGTCAGGAAAACGCGATTTTGACTTCTACGCCGTTTTCACGGAGCCCTTTTGGAACTTCTTTTTTTTCGGAAACCAAGTGCTTTTTCATGCGGCAGATTTCGAAGTTCCGGAAGTTTGGCCCCTAGAGTATCCATTCACGGATGACGAAAATGAACAAGCTTTGAGTTTCATGAGGAACGGCGAATTTTGGCAAATGAAAGTCACGAAAGAACCCGGTACTGATGGAATGTCCAACATCGAGTACCCATACTCCGTTAAAATGGATCTCTTTGAAGGTGGAGGAGCTACCTCTCTCGTAAAAGAAAAAGATCCGTACTAGCAACAAACGCACAGCCTAATCATAAAAACAGATTTATGATTATTGATAGTACATACATGGACGGCGAAACCAAGCGCCAAGTCGACAAATTGGTCGGAAAAGCATTCGGACTTCGCAGAAGATTAACGGGTGAACCCATAGGCAGTCATCGTATGCTCATTGATTCGTACAGCGAAGGTTTTGAGAAAATAATGAAGAAAGCAACGGGCATTGTCTATTGCAACGTCGAACTAAGACCCCTTGGAGCGATCTTACACTTTAACGTAAAGAATACACGTTACTCTTGGGTGATTCCCTTTCGAAAAATGACCATTTATGATACGCAAATTTTCAGCTTTCATGCGGACGGTCAGTTCCTCAAATTCCACAAAGACGAAATGTGGGCACTAAATAAAAAGTTCATGCGAAACTTGATGGACCGTAGAGTTGAATACCACGAACGATTCAAAATGCCGTAATCCTCCCAGTCCTCCTATCTCTCTATTTCTTCTAACTTTGAAACATGACCCTCGCATCAACCGAAGACAAAGAAGAAGCCGTTCGAATTATTACCAATACGTTTGAACAAAATCCTAGCGTGAACATTGTAATTGGTCCGGGAGGAAATCGTCGAAAGAAAATTAGTCGATTGGGGAATTACGCATTTATTAAGGCGTTCAATCGTGCCGGAGCCTTCATTTCATCCAACCGAAGAGGAGCCGCACTGTGCTTTGACTCGGACGCAAAAGGAACCAACTTTGCCGAATTTTGGGCAGAACTCCGCTTTGCGTTTTCCATCCCTCCGAAAAAGGTATTCCAGACATTGAAGCGAGAGTCGTACATCAAAAAGCATCGTTTTAAAGGAAAGCACTTGTACTTTTGGTTTCTTGGTGTTGAAAAAGACGGCGGTCAGGCAGTTTTCGAACTGAAAGAATATCTTTTTGAATTATCTGAACGCAAGCAATTGCCCATCCTATTAGAAACTTCGGTGGAAAGAAACCGAACCGTTTACGAACGCTACGGCTTTGAAGTATATCACACATGGAACGACTCAGGCGACGGAAAGACATTGTGGTTTATGATGCGTAAGCCGATGGAAGTGATGGAGGAGGTGTAATTTGAAGAGCAAGGTGTCGGCTTCTCGACAAGCTCGAAGTCCTTTCGCTTTTGCATCGTTCATGAAATTCACCCAGCTCGGAGGTCATCGAGCCTGTCGAGATGCCGACCACTAAGGTAGCAATGAAATAAGATGGTATGATTCAAGAAATTCACCCCGCAGGTAGGTCATCGAGCCTGTCGAGATGCCGACCGCGAAGGTAGAATTGAAGCTAAACACCCAATTAAAAACCCTAAATTTTAATTATCTTAAAGTAAAACCAACCACTATGCAAATGGCTTACACCTATATTTTGAAGTGTTCAAATGGAACCTATTACACTGGAAGCACGAAGGATATACAAAGAAGATTAAAGCAACATGAAGCGGGCGAAGGAGCAAATTATACAAGGAAGCATTTGCCCGTAGAGTTAGTGTATCTTGAAAGTCATTCAAGAATAGACCACGCTTTTTTCCGTGAAAAACAGATTCAAAACTGGAGTCAAAGGAAGAAAGAAGCGCTTATTAATGGTGACTTTAATCAACTTGTTGAGTTTGCCAAGGC
Organism: bacterium; assembly: GCA_024742305.1. Lineage (GTDB taxonomy): Bacteria > Bacteroidota > Bacteroidia > Flavobacteriales_D > Crocinitomicaceae > UBA4466. Next base: position 51,978 of record JANSYQ010000007.1, read on the forward strand.
AAAAAATCAATGACTATTTTTGCTCTCGAACGAAACCTTCTGAGACCTCGTAATAAAAACATCAAGGTCATCGAGGTCATCGAGCTTGTCGATATGCCGATATGCCAAGATGCCGAGATGCTAGATGCCGCTCACTGATTTCAGAAGCGAAGTAAATGCCATAGTAGCGAATTTATAGATTCACCAAGAATGCACAAAATCACTATAAAAAACGCCCGAACCAACAACCTCAAAGGAGTCTCATTGGAAATTCCGCACCACCAGCTCATTGCAGTCACAGGTGTTTCCGGTTCTGGAAAATCGAGCTTAGCATTCGATGTAATTGCCCGGGAAGGACAACGTCGCTACTTTGAGACGATGCCCGGCTTTGCACGTCAGTTTTTGGGCAAATTGAACAAACCCGAGGTGGATAGTATTGATGGTCTTTCCCCCGTTATCGCCATCGGTCAAAAAACAACAGCTTCCAATGCGCGATCTACCGTTGGAACCTTATCAGATCTCTACGATTTACTTCGTTTACTCTACGCTCGTTTCGGAGAGTCAGAAGAACAATTACAGCTGTCACGTTCTTTGTTTTCTTTCAACTCTGAAATTGGTCAATGCCCACAATGTCGCGGTATTGGACAGGAGGAAAAAATTGATATTGACAAGTTGGTCGTCGATCCTAGCAAAACACTTCGAGAAGGCGCCTTAGCACCAACGCTTCCAACAGGGTACATCATGTATTCGCAAGTGACAATAGATGTACTTAACCAGGTGTGTGAAGCCGAGGGGTTTAATGTCGATATTCCTTGGGAAGAGCTAACAGAAGAGCAGCAAAATGTCATTCTCTACGGAAGTGATAAAATCAAAGTACCGTTTGGAAAGCACAGTATTGAATCGCGATTAAAATGGACAGGCATCAAAGCGAAACCGAGAGAGGAAGGCTACTATAAGGGGATGATGCCCATTATGTCCGATATTCTCCGACGGGATCGAAACGCGAATATTTTGAAGTACGTTTCTTCGGTTACGTGCAGCGATTGCCATGGGAAGCGTTTAAATCCGCAAGCGAGAAGTGTTCAACTTAATCGAATGAGTATTACCGATGTCGCTGAGCTGGAATTCACTGGTGTGAAGGATTGGATCGCCGATGCATCATTCCCCGAAAATGCAAATACCATCCTCCTAAAATTGCAAGAGAAACTCCATCTTCTCATTGATTTAGGGCTCGGGTATTTAACTATGGATACAGCAGCAGATTCTTTATCGGCGAGTGAGGCACAGCGAATTCGGGTAATTAATCAACTCACGGCACCATTAAGCGATGTTTTGTACGTTTTGGACGAGCCAAGTATCGGTTTGCACCCAACCGAAAATCGAAAAATGATTGCACACTTGCACGTATTGGTCAACCGTGGTAATACAGTGCTTGTGGTGGAACACGACTTGGAAACAATTCGAAGTGCCGATTGGATCATTGACATCGGACCAAAGGCCGGGTTGTATGGTGGTGAACTGCTATTTAACGGACCGATTCAGAAATTCTTGGAAAGCAATTTAGACAACAGTCTTACCTTGCAGGCACTCAAAAACAGTGCTACTTCGACACAAGCTGCAGCGAAGACAACAGAAAAAAAATTACCCAGCAATAGTTTCGTTCTGAACAACTGTCACACTGGTAATCTCAAAAATATTGATGTACGATTTCTACTCGGAGGGCTGAACAGTATCAGTGGTAAGTCCGGTTCAGGAACACGTCCGTTGGTGCAGGAACTACGAAATAGGTTAGAATCACGAAAGGAGTCTGACGGTAGCGTTGCGTTTTCCCATGAGGATGAAATAAAGAATATAATTTTTGTTGATCAATCGCCTATCGGTCGCACGCCGAGGAGCAATCCTGCTACATATTTAGGCATTTCAGATGACATCCGCGATTTATACGCCTCCTTGGACACCGCGAAAAAGGCCAAGTTCACCAAGTCTCGATTCTCCTTTAATAACAAAGGCGGTCGTTGTGAAACATGTCAGGGAGCCGGAAAAATTCAAGTGGGAATGCACTTTTTAGGCAACATCGATTTGAAGTGCGGGACGTGTGGAGGCGATCGCTTCAACAAAGAAACATTGGCAATTCACTATCAAGGAAAGTCCATCGCGGATGTATATCGCATGTCGGTGAATGAAGCATTGGATTTCTTTCAGGATACAACTAACAAAACAGTAAAACGCCTTCGTAAAGGAGTCGAAATTTTACAGGAAATTGGATTGGGCTACCTTACTTTGGGTCAGTCATCAACCACTCTTTCCGGCGGTGAAGCACAACGAATTAAAATCGCTAATCAGCTCCAAAAGAAAAGCTCAGGAAAGGGTCTTTTCTTACTGATGGAACCAAGTATCGGTCTGCATCATTCCGATATTCAAACGCTTTTGAAGATGTTCGAACGGATCAAATCGAACGGAAATACAATTGTTTGCGTCGAACAAGATGAGCGCATCATCAGCGAATCTGACTGGCACATCGAATTGGGCCCTGAAGGGGGGAAACAGGGAGGTGAAATCATCTATCAAGGAAACCCACGAACATCACATTTGGAAGAGTTGCCCCTTTCCGAAAATAGAAAAATCGAAAGCGTAACAAACCAACGAATCGAACTTCAAGGAGTTCATACGAACGGTCTTAAAAACGTGGATGTATCCATTCCTAAACAACAACTAACGGTAGTGACGGGCGTTTCAGGCAGTGGGAAATCCTCATTGGTTTACGATACCTTGTTTTCCGAAGCAAGTGCGCGTTTCTCTGAGTCACTTTCCACTTACAGCCGTAGCTTGGTGCAACAAAACAGCGTTGCGAGGCTAGACAATTTCTCAGGAATGACGCCCGCAGTTGCGCTGAGAAGAAGAAATCGGCAAAATAATAAGCGATCTACGGTAGGAACGCTCACAGGAATTTACGATCATTTTCGTTTGTTGATTGCCAGAGTGGCTGACGAAGATTACAGTACCATCAGCGCACAGCATTTTTCCTTTAATCATCATTTGGGAGCCTGTCCAATGTGCAAAGGGATGGGCGTTGTGGAAGCCTGCGATCCCAACCTAGTTGTCATCGAGCCAAGTAAAAATATTTGGGAGGGCGCACTCTCAGAAAATAAGTCACTAAAGTATTATTCCAACCCCGACGGTCAATTCATGGCGACTTTGCAAACAATTGCTCAACAGCGTAATTGGGACATATTCAAGCCATGGCGCGCACTCTCGGAAGAAATTCAACAAGTAATTCTTTACGGAACGGGAGATGAACAATGGAAGGTAACGTGGAACTTCAAGAACAAATCGCGGTCGGGTGTTCAAGAACTAGAAATGAAGTGGCTTGGACTTTGCGGGTATATAAATGATGAATTTGAGCGCAAACGACAGAATAAAAACATCCAATCTTTGGAGGCATTGCTTCACGATGTTACCTGTCCAACGTGTGCAGGAAGTCGTTTGAAATCTGAATTGTTGTCGATACAATTCCTCGACAAAAATATTGCAGAGTGGATGCGGTTAACCGTTTCTGAGATGCGTGAACTGTTGGAAGATATTCCCAAGATTAAGGACGCGAAAACGAAGGTAGTTGCCAAAAAGGTGAGCCCTTCGATTCTAACACAATTGGCTGTTCTGGAAAACTTAGGTTTGAGTTATTTGAATATGGATCGGGGCGTTGCGACACTTTCCGGAGGAGAGTATCAACGGGTTTTGCTGTCTGGTCAGCTGGACTCTAACTTAAATGGCGTAACGTACATTCTTGATGAACCAACCATCGGTTTAGATCAACAGCAAGTCAAAACGCTCGAAAAGTTATTGCGTGGAATTATCAAACATGGCAATACAGTAGTTGTTGTAGAGCACGATCCTCAGTTTATTCAATTTGCCGACTACATAATCGAAATGGGACCGGAAGCTGGAGAAAATGGTGGTCAGGTGATATTTCAAGGGGATCAGAATGCACTGCTGAAGAACAGAAATACCAAAACGTATAGTCTTTTGCATGAAAATGTGAGTTTGAGAAAGATTCAGGGGCAATCGAGCGAAAGTTTTACCGTTCACAAGGCATCGGCGAACAACTTAAAAAACATTGATGTAAGGTTCCAACTCGGTGCATTTACAGTGATTTCGGGTGTTTCGGGAAGTGGAAAAACGAGTTTGATGCGCGATGTTTTGTATCAATCCACTCTGAGGAAAAGACCTGTTCATTGCGCATCCATAACCGGTGCCAACCTATTTGAAGAGTTCCAAACTGTCTACATTGACCAGCAACCCTTGGCAACGACTCGCGCCATGACACCAGCGGGATTTTTGGGGATTTTAGACGCACTTCAAGCCATATATTCTAAAGTGGACGAAGCCAAAAGCACCGGATTGAAGAAATCAGATTTCAGTTATTTGAGTAAAAAGGGAAAATGTCCTACATGTGCCGGAAATGGGAGGGTGAAAACCAGCCTCGATTTCATGAGTGATGTGTGGACCGATTGCGATACGTGCTTCGGAAGTCGTTACAGTGAGGATATAAATGCCATTTTGTGGCGAGAACGGTCCATCGGAGAATTGCTCCAGTTGACCATCGATCAATCTATGGAATTTTTAGCAGATCAGAAAATTTCAGGAACACTTCAGCTTCTCATAAAATTAGGACTTGGGCACATCCGATTGGGTCAGCCAGCGAATACACTTTCAGGAGGTGAGTCCCAAAGAGTGAAATTGGCAAAGGCACTCGTCACTTCATCTCATCTTCCACGATTGTTTCTCTTGGATGAACCCGGAACAGGGTTGCATGTTCATGATCTTCAGCGTTTACTTGCCGTTTTTCAGGAAATTATCGACGGCGGAGACACAATCATTAGCATAGATCACAATCAACAGCTTATTGCAAGTGCGAGTCACGAAATCAAATTGGGTCCCGGCAGCGGTCAAAATGGAGGGCGACTTCAATGACAATTATAGTAAGTCCTAATTTAGATTTTTGCAAAAGTGTTTCTTAAGCGTATGTTCTCGCTTCCCTCAATTTGTGAAACTCACTGCATCTCTTCAAAGGTGCTTCTTGGATAACTCGCCAGCCGGCGGTAAGGAAGGCAATGCTGTGCTTTTTGAATCCATGATGACACAGAGAACACAGAGCAGATTTGGTGAAACTTACTTGAGAGTCACGCACTAGATTTTGACGAAATCATAATCCATGGTGCACTTAAAACGTTTTTAGTTATAGACTATGCTCCGTGCCATTGTGGTAGAATCAAAACTGTGGGTGTCTTGCCATTATTTAAGCAATTCCTCCCAAAATATCCTAAAGAAAAAAGTACAATCCTAGAAGATGTTACTTTATGTGGAAACGGAATTACCAAGATATGATGGTACGACTTTTACTTGGAGTTATACTCATGGGATGCACCATGAACACAGACTATTCTCAATCCAACAGAATTCAAAGCCCAACCTCAGAGGTAGAACTAGAAGAACTGCCGCAACTCATAGCAGATGGATTTGATTTTCCAGTGGGCAAACCCGACGCAAAAGGATATTATAATGCACAACCTTTCGGGAAGAATACACATTTGGGAGATGATTGGAATGGTGTACGTGGAGGAGATTCCGACCTTGGCGACCCCATCTACAATATTGCTCACGGAAAGGTAGTTTACGCGGAAGATTTCGGTGGCGCATGGGGAAATGTGATCCGAATTGTGCATTATTTGCCCGACAGTACGCAGGTTGAATCCTTGTACGCTCACTGCGACACAATTATGGTAGCCAAGAACGAATGGATTGAAAAAGGAGTGCAAATAGGCACCATTGGGAACAATCACGGGGGATATCCGGCACATTTGCACTTAGAACTAAGAGAAGATCTTTCGCTTCCAATTGGTAAAGGCTACAGTAGCAACACCAAAGGTTATTTGGACCCGACAAAATTTATTCAGAGTCACAGAACGATAGAGTAAACTACAAGGTCACACCTCTTGTTTTCGCTTGAGCCTTCATAATTTTCAGAATTTTTCGACTAAACGAAGGATCTTGCGATTTCTTTTCCTCCAATCGAATGAATTCTTTGCGTGTTTCCGTAAGCTCCTCAAGTCGATCCATCAGTTTTTTGCGTTCAGCAATTCTACGCTTGATCTCCTCTTCACGATCATCCAAATTCATAGATTTCAACAAAGGAGGTAGTTCGTCCGTCGGAATTTGCTCCAGCACAACAACTCCTTTTATCAAATCGTTGATCAATTCCTGCTCCCCAAACATGTTTGAATTCCCAGAAACGGTTGTATTGTATGTTGCACGGTCACTCACAACAGCAGTCGAAGCATAGCTGTACATCTTGAGAGTTTTATCCTTTCTTGCCTGATTCTGAAAAACAAGACGCCGATCACCATAGTAAATTTTAGTACTATCAATTTGATAAGAAAGGGAAGAAATACTATCGTCAAATGGAGTAACAATCGCTACATCGGAAGCATCTTGATCCAAATGTAAATACGCGCCATTCGTTGCTTTCGCAATCTTTCTAAAATGTTCAATGGCTTTGGTGCAATCATCTCCTAGCTTAATCGTGTTGATAATAATACCGTTTTTAGCAGCCGTTTTTGAAGTCTCAGGGTATTTGATTTCGGCGTAGTCCATGTGAGGTGGACAATCCCCCACCAAAAATACAGTGCGGTATACGTTGCGCTTGGTTCCCCAGTGCATTTTGCGAATGGCATCATCCAAGGCTGAGTTCACACTTTCTGGTTCATCGCCACCACCTTGAGCCTCTATTTTTTGAAGTTCATCATACAAACCGTCAATGTCGTCTGTTAAATTGAAAACCTTGGTGACAAAAGCATCTCCTGTATCACGATAGAATATCAAACCGAGGCGAATTTTAGGTGAATTCTGCGCATCGGCCAAAACACCAACAATATTCCAAATTTTTGCCTTCGCTGTTGCGATTAGCCCTGCCATACTTCCAGTAGCATCTAAACAAAACACTAATTCAATATCTGCTTGTTCATTTGGATTGGTATTCTTCAGCACCTCGCGCTCTCCCGTATTCGTCTTGTTTTTGCAGGATGCCAAAAGAACAAGCGACAGAAGAAAAAAAGTAATGGCTCTCATAGACGTTGGTTTTTTGCAATGTCCAACTTTATTAATTACGATACCAAGGCAAGACTTCTAATTATTGTTAATCAATGATGAAAATGAATGAATTGGGAAAAAACCAAAAAACCTGGAAAAAGATCTGAAATGAACCAAAATGAAGGTGAAATGATGGAATTTCAACCGAAAACACCGAAAAAGTACCGATTTTAACAAAGTAGCGGTAGTACCATAGTTTTAAATATTCACCCATAGTACAGATATATTCAATGGGAAGTTGAATATGTTATTTTACGTAGGCGTGCATAATAAATTGATTTCACTGATGAACGTATATAATTTATAGATGAACGTATCATTTTTACTTCCTAACGAGACGATAAAGCAATGCATGCATAATTAAAGCATGGCAACGGTAATGGATTCAGAGCGTTATATTAATAAGAGATAAACTTACTACGCCATGCAAAGAATACTCAATCTACATCGCCTTACGACACTTCTGTTTTTGACAGGAATGTTTTTTTCTTACCAATCAGTCGCTCAATATTGTGACCCAACAGTACCTACTTTTAATGTAGATCTCTCTGCTTCGCCAAATGTGAATTGGACGAGTCCACTTGTAGCTAGAAACGGAAACTGTTGTGGAACCACAAACCCAGATAATTGTTTGGAGTTTGTGATCACATTGCACCCAAATGCAATTGCGGTAAACTTTCAAATTACGGGTGGAGCAGTTCCTCCTGGGGCTTTGTTCTACCAGATTGACTGTGGACCTGTGACTCCGGTGGGGCAGCCGATATGTTTGGATGGCCCAGGACCGCATACGTTGACATTCTGTAAACCGGGTAACAATACCAATGCTTTTACCATCACCTCTTATTCAGAGCCAATTATCGGTCCGGATATTACCCTAAATGCGGCGTGTCAAGGGTTTATTTATGGTAACTACTACGATGAGACAACTATTTCATGGACGAGTATCGCACCGGGCGCAACTGGAGATTATGACAATTTACTTTCATGTACTTTGGGATGTGACACTACGTATGTGACAGCACCCAACTCAGGTGCACCAGCTTTTGTTGATTATCAAGTATGTGGTATGGATGTAGGAGGATGTAATCCGAATCCAATTTGTGACACCATTCGTGTCACTTTTGTGCCACCCGTTACTGTGACTATATCAGACGGTGGACCCATCTGTTTTGGAGAAACAACGACTTTAACTGCCAACGTTAGTGGAGGAACAGGTCCGTACAACATCTTGTGGAGTACAGGCGAAACGACGAATTCAATAACGGCGGGAGCAGGAGCTTACACAGTAGATGTTACCGATGCTTCTGGGTGTTTGGTGGCAACTGACAACTTTAACGTTACCGCATTTCCATTACCTAATGTAGATGCCGGACCAGATCAAGTAATTTGTGAAGGACCGCAAGTAACATTGAGTGCAACAGGCGCAGTAACGTATGTTTGGGACAATGGAATTACTGATGGTGTAGCATTTACACCTTCGTTAGGAACAACAACGTATACGGTTACTGGAACAGACGCCAATGGATGTCAAAATACCGATCAGGTAGATGTTACAGTGAACCCACTGCCAGTAGTGAATGCGGGAGCGGATCAAGTTGTTTGTGAAGGAACAGCCGTCACACTCAGTGGATCGGGTGCAGCAACCTATGTTTGGGATAATGGAGTTACAGACGGAGCTGCATTCACCCCAGGAGTGGGAACGATAACATACACCGTAACGGGAACTGATGCCAACGGATGTGTCGATACAGATCAAGTAGATGTAACTGTCAACCCACTTCCTGTAGTTAGCGCAGGACCGGATCAAACTGTGTGTGAGGGAACACAAGTAACTTTAAATGGTTCAGGAGCTGTGACTTATGCATGGGATAACGGAATCACAGATGGAACAGCCTTCACTCCGACGATAGGTACAACAACCTTTACTGTCACAGGAACGGATGCGAATGGTTGTCAAAACACTGATCAAGTGGATGTAACGGTAAATCCTTTACCAATAGTAGATGCCGGACCAGATCAAACCGTATGTGATGGAGCACAAGTAACATTGACAGCTTCAGGAGCATCCACGTATGTTTGGGATAATGGAATTACAAATGGAGTAGCCTTCACACCTTCGGTAGGCTCAACAACTTTTACAGTGACGGGTACAGACGCCAATGGATGCGTAAATACCGATCAAGTTGTAGTACTCGTAAACCCGCTGCCAAATGTGAGTGCTGGAAACGATGTAACGGTTTGTGAAGGAGCACAAGTAACATTAAACGCTACTGGAGCAACTACCTATGTTTGGGATAACGGAGTGCCAAACGGAGGGAATTTTGTACCACCGCTGGGAACATCAACGTATACCGTGACTGGAACAGATGCGAACGGTTGTGTAAATACAGATCAAGTTGATATTACTGTGAATCCGTTACCAATTGTCGATGCCGGACCGGATCAAATTGTATGTGCTGGCACTGCTGTGACATTGAGTGGGTCAGGAGCATCAACTTATAACTGGAGCAACGGAGTTATTGATGGAGTGCCTTTCACTCCAGCAATCGGTTCCATAGATTATACGGTAACCGGAACAGACGCAAACGGATGTTCAAACTCAGACATGGTAAATGTAACAGTGAATCCACTTCCGAACGTGAATGCTGGACCTGATCAAACGGTATGTGAGGGTGCGCAAGTTACCTTGAACGGTTCAGGTGCTCAATCTTACGTTTGGGATAATGGAATTACAGATGGTGTGGCATTTACGCCAGCAGTGGGTTCTACAACTTTTACAGTAACAGGTACAGACGACAATGGATGTGTGAATACAGATCAGGTAGTGGTACTTGTAAATCCACTGCCAAATGTGAGCGCTGGAAATGACATCACCGTATGTGAAGGAGCGCAAGTAACTTTGAACGGTTCTGGAGCTTCTACCTATGTTTGGGATAACGGAGTAACCAACGGAACACCATTTGTACCGCCAGTTGGCACAACAACATACACGGTGACAGGAACGGATGCAAACGGCTGTGTGAACACGGATCAGGTGGATGTAAACGTGAATCCACTGCCAACAGTAGACGCTGGACCGGACCAAACAGTATGTACAGGGACGTCAGTAACACTGAGTGGATCAGGAGCATCAACTTACAACTGGAGCAACGGAGTCATTGACGGTGTAGCCTTTACACCAGCAATCGGTGCCATTGATTATACGGTGACTGGAACAGACGCAAACGGATGTTCTAGTACGGATATCGTAAACGTTACCGTGAATCCGCTTCCGAACGTCAACGCAGGACCTGATCAAACGGTATGTGATGGTGCGCAAGTAACGTTGAGTGGCTCAGGTGCTCAAACCTACGTTTGGGACAACGGAATTACAGACGGCGTAGCGTTTACTCCAGCCGTTGGAACTACAACTTACACAGTGACAGGAACGGATGCAAACGGCTGTGTGAACACGGATCAGGTGGACGTAACTGTCAACCCGCTTCCAACAGTAGAAGCTGGACCAAATCAAACGGTTTGTGAAGGCGTACAAGTGACCTTGAGTGGATCAGGAGCTCAAACCTATGCATGGGACAACGGAATCACGAATGGCGTAGCCTTTACGCCGGCAGTTGGAACGACAACGTATACAGTAACAGGAACAGATGGAAACGGATGTGTTAATAACGACCAAGTGGATGTAACCGTAAATCCTCTTCCAATAGTGGACGCTGGACCGAACCAAACCGTTTGTGACGGTGAACAAGTGACCTTAAACGGCTCAGGAGCATCATCCTACGCATGGGATAACGGAATTACAGATGGCGCAGCATTTACTCCATCTTTAGGAACTACAACGTATACCGTAACAGGAACGGATGCCAATGGATGTGTAAACACCGATCAAGTGGATGTAAACGTGAACCCACTGCCAGTTGTGAGTGCTGGACCAAATCAAGAAGTTTGTGAAGGTGAGCAAGTAACGCTGAACGGTTCGGGAGCATTAACATACGTTTGGGATAACGGGGTGATCAACGGAGTGGCATTCACTCCTTCAGTTGGAACCACAACGTATACAGTTACCGGTACAGATGCCAATGCTTGTTCTAACAACGATCAAGTAGACGTACTCGTGAACCCTCTTCCAATTGTAGCCGCAGGAGAAGATTTCTACTCATGTGACGGAGAGGAAATTACACTAAATGCAGTAGGTTCGCCGAACCTTGTATGGGGAGGCGGAATTATTGATGGGGTGCCGTTCGTACCGACTGGAACACAAGCGTACGTTGTATACGATACTTTGGCAACTGGATGTACGGCTAATGATACAATTGTCGTATACATCAATCCTAATCCAGTTGTTACTGCACCGGATGCAGAAATCTGCCCGGGTGATGGAGTGACACTGAACGGAGCAGGGGCATTAACATACGTTTGGGATAACGGAGTGACAGACGGAGTAGAATTCTATCCAACAAGCACAACGGAATACATTGTGGAAGGAACTGACGGGAATGGATGTTCAGATGTGGATACGTCATTAGTTAGAGTGATGGAAAGTCCAAATGCTTCCTTCCAAATTTTGGATATGTCTCTTACCACGTTAGATCCAACTACAGGTTTTGCGAATCAAAGTGTTGGAGCCGTATCTTACGAATGGAATTTCGGAGATGGATCGAACATCAGCACAGAGTTTGAACCAACGCACACGTTCCCAACAGATGAGCCAGGTGAGTATGAAATTGTCCTTACAGCATACTCTGCTGAAGGATGTCCTGATCAGGCAGTGAAATACATACACGTCTTCAGTGATTACACGGTCTACGTACCTAATGCATTTACACCAGACGGAAACGGAGCAAATGAGATCTTCAAGCCAGTAATGGACGGATTCGATCCGAACGATTACGAGTTATTGATTTTTAACCGTTGGGGTGACATCATCTTTGAGTCACACAACTTAGAAGTGGGTTGGGATGGAACATTTGCACGTCAAGACTATGAAGTTCAAGACGGAGTCTACACATGGAAAATCACTGCGGGGCTTGAGAATGGTAACGATACTAAGATATTCGTTGGACACGTGACATTATTAAAATAGTACAAGATTGATAAAGAACTAGCGTTGACCGCGGCTCTCGCCGTGTCTGTAGACAGGCAGGAAGTCAGCGCTCAAACATCACTAAAACTCCCATCTCGAATAATGAACTTTTTCGAGTATTCAGTTCAGAGCTTGGTTAGAGGTGGGAGTTTTTCACATTGCTAACTGCTAATGTGTGGATTGGAATCGAGGTTAATCGAAAAGGGTCGGGGTTTCACCCTCCGGACTGTTTGGGACCTTCAGATTCCAGCCCATGCGAGCATTCAAGCGCTCAATGAAATACGCCGATAGCAACGGTGCATCCACCTCTAATTTCTGATGAACAAAAAAATGGAGCTCTTCCATTCCTTGTTCCGACCACGCAGCAATGCGCTCCACCCATTCGTCCAACCGAGGATAATCAACTTCATGATAAGCCGCCACCCAGCGTACAAACGGGCTCGGGTTTGGCAAGCGCATATGCAACATATCTCTACGTCCTGGCGTGTCAACCAAGGTAAATTGCGTATTTCGTGCAGACAGTAAATTGTGTAGCTCGTTCGCCACTGTAGCATCTTCGAACCAATCTACATGACGCACTTCCACCGTCAAAGGCAAATCTGTAGGCCAATCTTCCACAAAATTTTGCAGTAATTGAAAGCGATTCGGAGCAAATTGTTCCTTTAGCTGGAGGAAAACCGTACCGAGTTTATCACCTAATTCAGATGCGGCAAGTATGAATCGATCCGTTGGTTCCTGAAAGTTATTCAATTGCTTGAAGTGAGAAATTTCCTGTGGAATTTTCGGAAAGAATTTAAAGTCATCAGGCGTCCGATCGCGCCATTTAGCAAACTGTTCCGGCGAAAAAATGCGATAAAACGTTGAGTTCATCTCAATGGCATTGAATTGACGGGAGTAATACGCCAAATCGTCTTTGGTTCCCCTTGGATAAAATCCTTTCATATCCGCTCGACTCCATCGTGCCGCACCGATGTACACATTTGGTTGTCCGGATTTCCGCCCTTTTTTTACGAAGGTATTTAAGGTGTCCGAATGATCTTTCGGTAAGGTGAAATCAACTAACTCCGGGTGAAGGACTTTTCCAAATTGCATGCGGTGAGATAAGATTTAAAAGGTTAATATTGGAGTTGAATATACAATTTATGAAAAAGCTTCTACTCGTCATCATTCCGTTATTGCTCACCGGCTTTGTTTCTTATGCTCAGACGGGTTGGGATATAAAACTCACACCATCTAAGGGCAATACTGTACGTTCCAAAGATTTCATTATTCTCGAAGTAGTATTACCCCATCCTGATTCTTTGAGTTATCACATGAATATTAATGGATGCGGAATAGATAAGTTTGATAGCAAAGGTAATTTTCTACCAAGACATCAGTTTCATATAATACCGGAAGGAAAAGAGTTTTCTGTTGTATTGCGTAAGGAGGAAGAAGGTGAAATCCTAGTAGAAAAGGTGGTTACCGTCAAACAAAAACGCAAGTAGTCAAAAGTCTCTCTAGTAGTATGCAGTTTGATTCCGCAGATAGACCTTAGAATTGTAGGTAAACAAACGGTGGCTGCTCGGCTCCAATAGCCTGATACATGAGGAAGACGATGATTGCCACGCAAATGGCTTGCACCGGAACAGGCATTGCGGTATAAGCATCCTCATACAGTTTTTTAACCTTATTTGGTAGCCAGTGAACAATAAATCCGGCAATCATGATGATGATGGGAATGTAGAATAAATCCCAAAACTTCCAGAAATACTCCATTGTGAACTCGAAGTTGTTCCAAATACGATCCAAGAGTTTTCCGGGAAGCAAATCGGCGGCAGCATCCTCTAAGCCTTTTTCTTTGAACGGCCCTTTTCGCGCCTCATCTAACTTGAACCAAATTCGCGTAAACGTAATGAAATTGAAGGTTACGAAGATTTGCCAAAATCGAACGTAGACATTTTTAAAGAATCCAACGCTCTGTGCTTTCTTCGTGATCAAATGGATGATCAACATCAAAGTAGCAGATCCCATCCAAGCGTAATAAACATAGTGAATCGCGATGTGATCCAGCCATGGGAAGTTTACCAGCAAGATACAGTAAATCGCATAGGCAATAAACCCTTTCGATAAGTACCAAAACGCCGATTTCGAGGTCAGATATTCGTTAATGCGTTTCCAGTATTTGAAGATCAACAAAGCACAACCGTTCATCGCTCCCCAAATCACGAAATTCTCACTGGCCCCGTGCCACAGACCTCCAACTACCATTGTGATAATGAGGTTTAAATCGCGGTGGACGTAGCGTTTGAAGTTTTTGATGGTCGCCCAACCAATGAGGTAAACAATAGTAACTCCGAGGTAGACCCAAAGTAAATCGTACCATTGCGTGATAAATATCAGGAAGACGAATATGATGAATATGGCGATGTACGAGCCAAGCGTTCCGGTTCGGTTTCCTCCCAGCGGGATGTAGAGATAGTCGCGTAACCAAGAACCCAACGAAATGTGCCATCTGCGCCAAAAATCAGCAACGCTAATCGCTTTGTAGGGCGAGTTGAAATTGGGTTTTAGTTCGAAGCCCATGAGGCGCGAGAGTCCAATGGCGATGTCTGTATAACCCGAAAAATCTGCGTAAATGTGAATCGAATACGCCCACATGACTATCACAAAAACAAACCCCGGATAGGTATCAAAAGTGAAGGTTTCTGTGAAGAGAATCTTATCGATAAAATGTACTACGAGGAAATCGGCAATGACAATTTTCTTGACTAGCCCTTTCACAATTTGAATAATCGACCAGCTGAATTCCTGTTTATTTAAAGAGAACGGCCTTGCAATCTGAGGGATGAAATCGCGTGCTCGAACAATCGGCCCCATGACCAATTGCGGGAAGAATGTTACGAAGAAAGAGTAGTGGAAGAAGTTTTTAACGGGCTTAATTTCCTCCCGATAAATATCCACTACGTAGCTGATATTTTGGAAGGTAAAGAACGAAACTCCCACCGGCAATAGAATCTTTTCTACGAAGGTACCATCTCCAAAAAATCCGTTACCGAACTGGGCGAAATGGTTGACCAACTCGATGTCCGTATCGAACATTTGATTGAACGAATCGGTGAAAAAGTAGGCGTATTTAAAGTATCCTAGTATTAATAAGTTGAATATTGCGGAAACTGCAATAATCCATTTCTTGTTGATCGACTTTTCTGCCTTGTAAATTCTTTCACCAAGGAAGTAATTGACGGCGACGCTGATGATGAGTAGGAGCATGTACAGCCCCGAAGTTTTGTAGAAAAAGAACAAACTGATAACCGTCAGAAATATACTTCGCGTAACGATGTGCTTGTTCAAAAACGAGAATACGGCCATCACCAAAAGGAAGAAGAGCCAGAAATCTAACTTGGTAAAAACTAGTGACGAACCTTCGCCTACTTCCCAAGAAAAGATGGTGCTGAAGCGGGTAAATAACTCGCCAAATTGCCAGTCCGAATTCATCAACAGGTTCATCGATTCGATTTCATTAGTAGTTCTCGTTTCTCCATTTGATCCATGAACTTCATAAACGCGTCAAGGTACAAATCTCCCTTAAAATGGTAACCATCAGGCGTAAAATGAATCAAATCGCGTTTCATTAGTTTATTGTTCTTCCAGGTCTTACTCGACCCAAGTTCTCCCATCAATCCATAAAGATCCCAAACCGCCATTTCGTATTCTTGCGCTAACTCAATAATCACATCACGCTCTCGTGCGATGTTCCGATTCAAGTAGTACTTTCGATAATACGAATCGTTAGGAACGGTGAGTAGCAAAGCACAATCGGGATTGGCACGAAGCACCATTTTCATCACTTTCTCCAAGTTTGCTTTGTATACGCTTGGTTTGAACCTGTCATAAGGCACATTTCCATCGTTGGTTCCAACGGAGAATGCGAAGAAATCAGGGGGGTAGGTCTTCAGTTGCTCTTCGAAATTGACGTTCGCCAAATAGGTATATAATCCTGCACCATTAATACCGATGGCGGTATAAGAAATACCCGGTCGATCGTTCATCATTACAAATCCATACAACTCCAGCTCGGGTGCTTCTGGTCCAGTACGCGCAAACTGAACGTTCAAGGTGTCCACACCATCCGAGAACCAAACATCCGTATAGCCCAACTCGGCATTGTGTTTCGTTTTCGTTCGCAACAATTCGTCAGCACCAAAGTGCATCCAGTAGGGGAACTCGCCCTTGTTGTGGAAGATCCGTACATGACTAATGGGTGGTTTGTTCTCCGTGTGGTCGTATTTAAATTTTATGGTGATGATAGAATCAGGACAGGTAACGGCAGCTCCCAAAAGTCCATAATCAATATCATATTTGCTCGGTCTGTGAGGAATACATCGGTAGGGATGCCAATCGTTCGGGGAAGAGAACTCGTAGTTCCAAGGGTTGTTCGTTCCTGCTAAATCGAAGGGAAAAACCCATCCGCGCTCTCCCGGAATGTTGGACCATCGGTTCTGCAAATGCTCACGAACATCATTGGTATAAATGTCGGCTTGCAAGTGAGAACCACCAATGTGATACATGTTCAAGGTTCCTTCCTTCTTATCGCGAAGCCGCTTCATCTTTTTGAAGAGTACCTCAAAATTGGGGCTATTCTCGGTATAAAACTGATAGTTGTTTTTCTTGAAATCAACGAAAGGATAGTCCGATTTTGCGGCGGTATCGAATTCACGAAAATCGGGGAAAGTGTAGGTGTTTAAAGCACCATTCCAAGCCGTTGTGTCAATCATGACGGTATCGTATGCTACGAGTTCATCCTGACTCCATGACGAGGTCAGCAACAGGCTTAGAAGTATGGTTACAACAAATCTCAACTATAAACTCTTTTTCCACCTAGCATAGGCGGCAATGAAGGCTTCGTAAAACTTTTGCGACGCTATTTTGGCACCGGCATTACTAAAGTGGATGTGATCGTTGCCCGCAAGTCCTTTTTCTACCCATGATGGCATGGAATTTTTGCCTCCCATGGCAGCGTACAGGTTCCAAAATGCTCCACCTGCATCTTGTGTCACCTTTCGCATTTGACTCACACAATACGGCAGGTATTCGTATGTCTCGTAAATTCCCTCGTCGTTTTTCGACATATCACTAGGTCCAATAACGATAATGGCGGCGCCAGGATTCATGGCTTTCACTCGGTTGATTTGTCCCTTGAAGTAGCCGGCAAAATTGCGCACGCTTACACTGTCCTTGAAGAAGGGTACCGAGTTTCCACCAAACTGCATGATCACCAATTTTGTATTGAGCTCTTTGTACATTGGGGTCGCTGTAGCGCTGTTTAAACGACCGAAAACCGTACCACTGGAGCCGCGCATTCCGATGTTCGAAACTTGAACGCCGTAATCGCCCTCAAGAGAGAAGGCACAGATGTTTGGACTTACCTTTCCGATGAATTCGTATTTCAGTTTTCCCGGAGTTGTTGGGAATGATAACGCAACAGTATGCTGTGCTCCATCGGTAATTAGTTGTTCTTGATGAATCAGTGTTCCGTTCTCGTAAACGTTCAATTTCACAGGAGCCTTACAGTCGTTGTAGTGCATTTTTACATTATTGAACTGACGCGCTCGTGCATACGCAGAACCTGAGTTTTGCACTTCAATCCAGCCTGTTACTTCCTTAAGTGTGTCCAACTTCACAGAGTCCGCGTACTCTAGCGTAAATCGAGCGGCAGATGCCATCACGCCATACTTTCCGCTTTTCAATGAGGCCCCTCCAAATGCTGTATAACGCTGGAAGTTCTCTGAAAAACTTTGTTTGAAGGAAACTGTACTGTAAACGTTTGTTGCCGGAATAAGCCCGGGACCAAATCCACCAAATTGATTCTGTATGCGTTGGCGAATGAATCCTGTCATGCGATCTCCTTCAATTTGAGAATCACCATAGTGCAGAATAGAAATTTTGGTTTTGTTGGCGGCAACACCATCCAAAACTTGAAAAAATGCATGAAGATTGGCTTCTCCAGCGTCGTTCATCAATAATTCCGTGGAGGCATTTTCACTCACATCCCCACCCGACGGAGCACCGAAATCGCCGTTAGAACCATTCATGTGTTGTAACAAAGGATCTTCGGTCATCGAAGTATCTACATCCGCCACGATTTCTTCAATGTCTTTCTTTTCTTGAGTTTTCGGATGAATGAATTTTTCAAAGGTGAGAAACTTCCAATTGTGTCCTGCAACTTTCCAGCCTTCATCCGGCACGTAAGCTGTAATCAAGAACAATACAGCGAGAATTCCCGCCATGAATAAGGTAATATGAAGTCCTTTAATCTGTTTCAAAACGTTACAATGGCGTAAAATTAGGGAGTATTCAGCAAAGCGAGAGACCGTTGGGGATTATTTATTAAGAATTAACAGGTGAATAAAGACGCTCACGTTGGTAAAAGGTAGAAAGCTATAAGTTGAAAGTGTAATATTCCTCTCAACTTTATGGTTATAACTTTGAGCCTTTCACTTTCTACTTTCTACTTTCTACCTTTAGGGTATGGAAAAATACACCAACGCATTAGCGAAAGAATCATCGCCGTATTTATTGCAGCACGCGCACAACCCTGTAGATTGGGTGCCTTGGTCTCCCGATGTTTTTGAACGGGCCGAAAAGGAGAACAAATTAGTGCTGATCAGCGTTGGATATTCTGCTTGTCACTGGTGTCACGTAATGGAGCACGAATCTTTTGAAAGCGAAGAAGTAGCAGCCATAATGAACAAGCATTTCATCAATGTGAAGGTAGATCGCGAAGAGCGCCCAGATGTCGACCAAGTGTACATGACCGCAGTGCAATTGATGACCCAAAGCGGCGGGTGGCCCTTGAATTGCTTTACGCTACCCGATGGACGACCAATCTACGGAGGCACTTATTTTCCCAAAGAGCAATGGATGAATATTCTGAAATCGTTGCGCTATACCTACGATAACGAAAAAGAAAAAGTGCTAGAATACGCTGCCAATTTACACGAAGGAATTCAGCGCAGTGAATTGATTTCAGTTGCGTCTGATTCGAAGCAGTTTGATAAGGATGTATTGGAGGAATTGATTCAACGTTGGTCCAAATCATTTGACCATGAATGGGGTGGTAGCAGTAGAGCGCCAAAATTTCCATTGCCTTCCAACATGGAGTTTTTGCTCAATTATGGACTACTCGAAGACGACAATGCAGCCTTGCAACATGTGGAGACAACCTTGGATCAAATGGCGCTTGGCGGAATCTACGATCAGGTTGGTGGCGGATTCAGTCGCTATTCTGTAGACATGCTATGGAAGGTGCCACACTTCGAAAAAATGCTTTATGACAACGGGCAGCTTTTGACCGTTTATGCAAGAGCTTACGCTGTTTTTAAGAAACCGTTGTATAAACGAATTATAGAGCAGACGGTTCAATGGATGGAACGAGAAATGTTGGACGATAGTGGTGCATTTTATGCCGCTTTGGATGCTGATAGCGAAGGAGTAGAAGGGAAGTTCTACGTTTGGACGGCAGCTGAACTCGAAAACGTTTTGGATCGTCATTTTGGCTGGTTCCGGCGCGTTTATGAAATCAATCAGAACGGACATTGGGAGGACGGAAACTATATTTTACTTCGACGTAAATCCGATGTGGAGTTGTGTAACGAGCTTGATTGTACGCAAGAAGAATTTGAGGCACAATTAAATCGTGTTAATGAACTATTGCTCTCGGCACGTAGTCACCGCATTCGTCCGGGGTTGGATAACAAATGTTTGACGGGGTGGAACGCCATGACGGTTCGAGGACTTTGTGAAGCTTATATGGTTTTGGGAGAAGATCACTACCTCCATCTCGCCGAAAAAGTGATGAAATGGATCACCAATCATCAATGGAAAGACGGAAAGCTGTACCGCAATTATAATGATGGTAAAACAGCTATCGAAGGATTTTTGGAAGATTATGCCCACACCATTGATGCCTGCATTGCGATGTATCAAGCGACTTTCAAAATTGATTGGCTACTGAAAGGAAAAGAACTAATGGACCATTGCATTCAAGCCTTTGGTGATGGCAAATCGCAAATGTTCTTCTTCACCGATGCAGAAACAAAGCTCATTGCCCGAAAAATGGAAATCAATGATAATGTCATTCCTTCCAGTAATTCAGTAATGGCACGGAATCTCTACTATTTGGGTCGATATTTAAATGAGGCATCTTTTTTAGAGCGATCTAGAACAATGTTGGCAAATGTTTACGATGGCATGGAGCAATACGGTTCAGGCTATTCGAACTGGGGCATGGTTTTATTGCATGAAATTTATGGATTGGCAGAGCTGGTCACCTCCGAACGAAAGGACGTTTTCACACTGCAAAAATCAGGCGTTCCTTTTTTGCTTCCCGCTGTGATCAATGCCGAATTGCCTCTGACGGTGAGCAAGTTGAACTCACCAAAGGACCAAATAATGGTCTGTTTTGAGGGAGCTTGTCAAATGCCAACTACCGATTGGGATACCGCCAAGAAGCAAGTATATCAACGGTAAAAGTTGGATAACAATTCCAATAGAAAGGAATAATAGCAGAATAGAATCGTTTTTTTGTACTGTGAGACTAGTAGGAATATTTGTAATGTGCTCGATGTTTAGTTTCGGGCAGGTGTTGGATAATCGCAGTGGCGAGGCATTTACCGAGAAGCCGTTCTTCAACGAATCGTTCATTAAAGAGAATAAAATCAAGGAGATAAAGGGCGAGTTTTCCTACATGAAAACGGGTAAGGGACTCATTCCTATGAAGTATTATTCGAGTTATAGTTTCGACCAAGAAGGACACTTGGTTGAGTCGTATGAAACACGCCCTGACGATGGCAGCGAAGACACTACATTCAACTATTATTTCTATAACGACGCTAACTTACTGGACCTACATCGTTCCACCGCGAAAGAAGGACTTCTCGCCGTTCATTTCACCTACGATTCACTGGATCGATTGATTGAGAAAGAGTTCAAACGCGACATTGATAGTAACGGACGCATTGTTAGATCGCTATCCTTCAACAAGGAGCGCATTGAGTATTTCGACTACGACAAACAGTTGAAGCGTACCTACTACAACAACTACAACTTGCCCTACATGGATGAGTTCTTCAATTACAACGAGCTTGGGTACTTGACAGAGCGCATTGAACGTATCAAGATGACGTCCACGGTGTACACGTATCAATATGAGTACAACGAAATGGGTAAGTTAGCCGCCATCAGAAAGTTGTCGAACAAAAGCGAAACACCAGTAGAAGAAATGGAATTTTCTTACGACGATTTGGGCAATTTGATTGAAAAGTTGATCTACCGAAATGGCGTTTTGAAAACAAACATCCAAATCATTTACAACGCAAGAACACATCTATTGGAGTCGGTAATTACTACTGAAGAAGCCACGGGCTTCATGATGGTGTGCCGCTATCGCGATTATCAATTTTTCGATTGATCTTCTGAAAGAATCTGATAAAAGGGTTGTTCACGGATCGCATCTAGCAAAAAGTCCATGTTATCATCATAATTTCCTGCATCAAACTGTTTTCTATGATAGGCGTCCCAAATTTCACGATTAGAAAGTCGGAATGATTGATCTGAAAAACTGAAGTAGACTCGTAAGTCATACGGGTAATTTGATCTTGGTAAAGCGGTATCCAAGGCAATTGAGTCAATAGCCAAATCGATGCCTTTTCGAACTTCTTCAACTCCGTAAGCTTCAATTAAATAAGCAACTTTCAGCGAATCGTGTTGTTCAAAAACAAACGGTCCACCCACGTTCCAAATTGCCTCTGCTGCTTTGACCGACTTCCCTTGCAATTTGTAGATTCTTGCTCGTTTCAAAGCAATTGCGTCATAGGCAGATGCCCACGCATTCCCACAAAAGCCATAATTGGAGCTATCTGCCAATTCAAGTAAATGAAGTGCTTTATTCAGCTTTCCGGCTTGAATTTTCTTTTCGGCTTTTTCGATATAATCATATCCGCTTTGACTCAAGGATACGAAGCCGATTAGCAGAAAAATTAAGAAACAAACTTGCTTCATGATAGGACTTTACAGTAAGATGCAAAGAATTAATGAATTCACAAAAAAGCCCCGATCATCGAGTCGATCATCGAGCGAAGTCGAGATGGAGTCGAGATGCGAGGCTTGTCTAATTTTAATCTTCTCTATTCTTATTCAGACTTGATTTTTCGTTCCGTTGAGCCATCGCTGTAGATGTATATCAACGGTACATTCGGTACAAATTTCGTTTCGCGACCTAGAAGGTCTACAATTTTCACCAACTCTTTTTCTTCAGGTAGTAATTCATCAATGCTCGTATAATCTACCAAAAAGCAATCAGAGGTAGCGGTACACGTCGCTGAGGTTATTTCCACAGCGTAATTTCCAGTATTGATAGGCGTATAACTTTGACCGGTTTCACCATTGATAGGGCTATTGTTATTGTCGCAATCGACCCATTGATAGGTCAATCCTGATATGTCAGCAGTCAGTGTAGTTCCAGTTTGTGTAACCGAATTAGATGGTGTACTGTTAATGACCAAGTTCAATGTCACCAAAGAATCACACCCGGCCGAGTTCGTTAATGTGAACGTTGCCGAGTCATTCGATGCTGTGTAAGTTATCCCGTCAATCCATGTCAATGAATCACAAGCTACCAAAGAATCTGTTCCCGAAGTGGGAGTATGCACTGTAAGGTCAATCGTTATTATACTATCACAACCAGCAGTGTTTGCTATAGTATCGTTGAATACGCCGCTGGAGGTGTAAATAGCTCCACTTGGGGCAGTATACGTTTCACAAACTGTTTCCGTCACGGCAGATGTAGTAGTAATACACTGATTTTCTCCAGTAAGTACCACATTGTCCACTAACCAGTCATCCGATGTTGTACTCGATCTAGGCGTAATACGAAGGGACAATTCAGTAATACTTCCCGGGAAGGCGATTTCAACGTAGCTAATTCCTTCCGTTTCCTGTAATCCGGAATTCACCGGGTTGAAAAGCTCCTCCATTGCAGGAAGGTGCTGAACTTGGGCGGAACCCAATGCGTTGAATGACCAAAAGCAATTGTTATTATCAGCTCCGCGAACACGAACGCGTTGAACAAAAGTTGCTCCTCCGTCCAGACTGTATTCTACCAGCACGTAATCCAAATAGTCGGGACCACCAGTAGTTGAAGTCATGTTTTGTCCAGACAATCGAAAACTAGCACGAATGGTGTCGTAACCACCTGGAATAGTTACATTATCAAATGTTAGTGGGTTACCCCCGCTCACTTGCTCAACGTGCCATGAACGTGACCCTCCGATTCCCCATTCTGCATTTGGGATAGATGTACCGGAAGCTGGAGCATATCCTTGCTGAAATCCATATGGAGTCCCTGTGTAGGTCCAAGTTGGCGTTTGCGGCGTTAGCTCAAAGTCTTGAATTGCCAAGGTGTCTAACTGGCTATGCCCACAGAGACCGATAAATAGTGTAAGTGTGAGTAGTAAATGTTTCATATTATAATCTCTCTTTAGTTTCAAGCAAAACTAATGGGTAGAAGTGCTTAATTCCGAAAATTGTCATGAAAGGGAAACTTTTTGTTACGAAAGAGGTTTTTTTTCTACCTATTTGTCAAATCTACCTGAAACACTGTCAGATACTTGTTCTTCAAGTGTGTAGAACTGAATTCCAATAGCGTTTTCCAGCTTTGATGTATCGTACTTTTTATGAGAGAAAAGATTGTGGACAGTTTCTTTAGTGATAGCGCTGCGTTTACCTGTGATTCCCTTCACAATTTTCAATACCCAACGAGCGATCCAAACTTGCCAGTACTTCGCCAGTCGAGTAGGAGGCTTTATATCGAGCTCCTTCGAAATAACGGTCATCAGTTCTTTAAAGGATTGATTCGATCCTACGCACAAGTAGCGCTCACCCTCGATATCCGATTCCATAAGTTGAATCATACTGTAAGAGACATCGCGAACGTCTACCGTAGCATTGCTTCCAGGTGGATAAAACTTTAACCCTTTCGATACCGTTTGGAAAATAGTTAAGGAGGTTTCGTTCCAATTGCCCGGACCTAGAATCACACTTGGGTTGATAATCACCACTGTAAGACCTTCCTCTTGTGCGCGCCAAACTTCTCGCTCCGCTGCATTTTTACTCAAAGAATACCCAGAAGTGATTTCCCCGTTCTTCCACTTGGTTGCCTCAGTAATCGGCTCAGAACTGTCACCTCCAATAGCTGCCGTTGAACTCACATGGCAAAACTTTTCAACGCCCAACTCCAACGCCACATTAACCATGTTGGCGGTTCCTTCACGATTGATTTTGAAAACCACAGCATGATCTTTCGGGTGAAAGGAAACAAGTCCAGCGCAGTGATACACTTGTGAGCACCCCGCCATAAGTTCCATCAGAGAAGGAATATCGAGAATATCTCCCTCCACCCATTCAATGGTGTCGAAAAGCTCAGTTCCTTTCTCAGGGTTTCTGTAGCGAAATAAATGTTTGGTGGTGGCTAATCGTGACTTGGAACGATACAGTGCGCGAACGGATGCACCCTGAGAAACAAGATCGTACAAAAGTTGTCCACCCAACAAACCCGTTCCGCCCGTCACAAATATCATATCTCAAAGGTACTCGTTTCTCATGAAAGTCTGCTTTGAAAATTTACTTACAACAATTGATCGAATACCTCGGTTGGATTATCAAATTTTTTGCTTCACAAAAAAAGGTGTCGTTACTTTGCTCTATGAAGATTCTACTACTACTTGCACTCTTTTTGGGTGTGTCCTTAGCGTCTTGTAAATCAGAATATGAAGAACGTTTGCAAGAAGCCAAAAACCTTCAGGAACGATACCTTCTCGTTGAAGAAAGCAATATGATGTCTCCCCGCGAAGAACTAGCGGAAGAAATGCGCGATATTAAAAGTGAGATCGAATATTTGGCGCGTGTCTCAGGGAATGAATACATGTTCTACAAGGAATTGAATAACGAACAGTAGTTCGAACGTACATCTCGGCTCCGCTCGATGTACTTCAGAGTCATTCTACAGCTTCAATTCTTCGGTCGGATCCCAAAAATGCGCTTTGAAATCTTGAACTTGATTTTCTTTTACCACAATGCCTTCTTTTCGTAGCCGTTCTTCCATAGCTTCCGGCGGATTGAAATGCGCTCTTCCCGTTAACAATCCATTCCGGTTCACTACTCGGTGTGCGGGAATCCCGTCTTCCTTATGACTAGCATTCATCGCCCAGCCTACCATTCTACTGGAACGCGGAGCGCCCAAGTACTGGGCAATTGCACCGTAGCTGGTCACACGCCCTTCGGGAATCAATCGTACTACATCAAAGACGTTGTGAAAGAAATCTTTGTTCTTTTCGGAGAGTTTCATAATGGAAATTGACATTCCGAAAGTAACAAGTAATTCAAAATAAAATATCACGATTCGCTTTTTCATTTTCAATGTGCTTTTAAAGACATCATAAATGAGAATTGAGGCAATTTTAAGCAGTTGGTCGCTTTGCACACTTTGGTAACAATGTATGCGTATAAGTACGCATGAACTATACCGTAAATATGCTGAAAAACAATATGTTAAGAGGTTTGTTTGACAAATTCGATTATATTGATTGAGAACCTCTTAATGAAATTGAAAAAGACTGTTTATGTCTAGACTAATTCTACATTCCCTAAAAGTTATCGATAAAAATGAGTCGAAAGATGAAGTTTATATTGAGTTAAATGCACGGCGAATACTTGGGGCCTACAGTCTTGGCTTGCGCGATTCAGCCTCCTTAGGAAATTATTCTCTTGAGTTTTCAGGATCAATAACTCTTGATTTTTGGGAGCAGGACAATGGTAAAGGTGCGATGATTGATTCCGATGACAAAATTGGCGTTATTACTTTTAACGACTCTAGAAACATGAGTTACGCAACTGCGAGGGTTTCGGGAAGCGGAGCCGTTTATGAAATTACATATAGCGTTCTATTACCTGTTTATAGCTATTCTCCAAAAATCATTTTGAATTTAACGCAAATTTGCTTTGATGTATCTCAATATTCTGTGTTACCTAAAACCTATGAATTACAAGTAAACGCGACGTTATTTGGTGTGAAAGGTAAAACACTTACTATCAAAGGAGATTACCCAACAAATGGGACTTTTACCTTTCAACATGAATTGTTTAACATCGAATTCGCTTTTTCTCAAGTTGATGCAGCGCTTAATAATTCAATCACTCTCCAATTACGTGAGCACTTTGCATCATATAAACCTTCTGCAGAAATTTTAGGATCGTACAGTGCTCATCTGTCCAAAGGAAATGATATCGGTCACTGGATATTTGATAAAGTGAACTCAAGTGATGCCACTGATCATACAAAAGAATGGACTATTTCAATAAATATCGGTCAAAGTGTGAGTATCAAAGGGCGCCTCATATTCTTGGTTCCCGGACCGCTTTGGGTCAACTCTTCGCAACGTTCGAAGGCGCAAACCCTGATCTCGGAGATAAGTCGTTTGGTAGAAGATTTAAAAGTGCATAACCAAGCAAACCCAAAAAGCTCCAACCTGGAGATTATCATCAATAATAAAGATGTGTCGAAACAAGTGCAGCACGGTCGCAACGTTATAGTAACTCTTGAAAAAGAGTCTGGGCAGAATAAGATGTTTAAAGATCAGGACGGTAAAATGATGTCGCGAGAAGAATTTGTTGCCGCAATCCGGCTCGGACTCTTTCCTGATTATCACGTTCGCAACATCAAGGGTATCGAAACGCCGGTTTCTAACCCCGATAGAAAAACAAATAATAATCTTGGATAAATACAGACACCATGGAATCGAATACTGAAAATTTGAAAATAAAAACCTCGGTAATTACCAATCCAGTTACGTTTTATAACAACGCTGGATTAGATAAACCAGTGCAAAAAGAAATAAAGAGTTTACTGGAAGACCGAGAGTTAAGTTTTGGAGTTCATCCTGATATGGAGGCGAAACAGAAAGAGTATAAAGAAATTCTTGACCGGATTGGTGATCCTGAAAATTATGACCTTCAACTTCCATTTTTTCAAAGGTTTCAAGTCGTTGATCCAGCCGAGCAATCCTCAAAGTGGGAACTAACCTCAAGCAGAACAATTATTCAATCAGAAAGTGTGGATAATGACACAACCGAAAATCACAAGAATCTAGGAACCTTACTTATTGCCAAAAACCCAACTGTTAATGGAACCGAGCGTGTGAGGCTATTGTTTCGAGCTGGAACTTCGGGAGAAAGCGGGCTTGTATTTAACTTTAATAGCGAGAATGATTATTGGGTGGCGTCGTATTCTCACAATAGTAAAGGCACAGAGGAATGGAATAACCTTGTTATTCGGCGTGTGCTTTACGGCTATTCTACTGAATATGGCAGAGGAATTCGCATCACCAATCAAACCCTCAAAACATTGGAAATTACGGTCGTAAATGACGGTGATAATGACGTTTTAGTGAGATTATATTCTGTCTCTGACGGCGCTGATCAGGCGAGATCGGAATTAGACGTCATACGCGTTCGAAACTTTCAAATTGAGAAACAAGGAAGAGTCGGTTTATATGATCAATCAAATAGAGACAGTGAGTATTTCAATTTGGATAGTTGGGTTGGAGACGAAAATGAAACGTTTTTACCCTTTGTGTCCGAACTGAATAAATTAACGACCGAAGCGTACCCTCATACATTTTCTGTCTACAATATTGATTTACGACCTAATTCGTGGTTGGCTACTTTTAAAAGACTTTGGGCAGAGAAATACTTTATCAAAACAAAACTAGATCAAAACAATCAAAACTTTCGGAAACTATTTGAAGAGGGTGAATCAACCGCTTTAATAAGTCCAGAAGAGATCGATAATGCCGAAGGCCGTTTGAAGCAGAGTTTTAACGAATACCTAAAGGCAGAGGAGAGATTTGAGGAATTTGAAGCCTTTATGTCTGGAGCTGGGGTCCAAATTCCCAATTTAGATGAAAATGATGATTTCACCACTATTTTTAATCTGAACTCGACAGATTCAAACAAACAAATTGTACAGAAACTAGATGTGAAACTCTACAATACTTGGGTCGAGTTTTACGTGCTGTGTAGCGACATTTCAGATTCAGATAAAATCAGGGAATTTCAGGTAGAGCATTACAAGTTTGTGCTATTAAATTCGGGTGACATATTTATCCATGAAGGGCAGAAGTACAATGTAAAGAACAAGTACTGGCGCACAAAGTATAGAAGTGAGGAGCTTGAACCAAACGCGAATCACCCTACTGAAATTCAGTTATCAAATGCCCAAAATGCCTCACTAACCATTCAGGAGATTGTTTCTCCTAAGAATAATGGTACGGTAAATATTGAGAAGGATATTCGTGAATATAGCCGAATAAACGGAGAGTACATTGATCAATACGGAATTACCTTACAAGAACATGTGATTCGGCTAACCGAATCTCCATTGAAAACGATAACGCACGTTTTGGTAATTCCTATTTATGGATTGAATAACTCTAAACCTGATCGTATGCTTGTAATTAAGGATCCAGTGTTTAGTGGCAAGCAATTACATCCATTTGCAGTCGAATTTCAAGAGAAATACACCATGGACATTCGATGGAACGGGATTGGCCTTGGAGAGTTTTCTCATTCTGTGAATCTTTTTCCTGGAGAAGAGCGTGAGTTAAAGATTGTAACAAGCAAAAAGCGTTCTTGGGAAACAGTCAGTAAGAGTAAGTCGAGCAGCCAAGCCACGAGTGCCTCAGAGGCCACACAAGCATCAAAGCGCAATGATAGTTTTGCCTCAAAACTATCCGATTCATTCGAGAATTCAAGCATGCTATCTCGAAATAAAAAGTCAAACTCCAGCTTTAAGGCAAGTGTCAAAGCGAGCGGTGGTTTTGGTTGGTTCAAAGCTGATGCAACTGCCGATTATGAGCGCAGTAGTTCATCGGAGTCCAACTCAAAGCTGAGTTCAGTAGCGAAAAAGGCAAGTGAACTTGCGTCGAAAAGTAGTGCCGAGGTTTCCGAGAACAATAAAGTGTCTTTCAGTAACTCATCCAGCAGCGAGGTGTCACAAGAGAGCAAAGTTGCCGGAGAAGATATGGAGAGCGAAACTTCCGTTATACGATTGTCGAATATCAACGAGGGGAAAACAATCAACTACAACTTTTTTCAAGTGGCAAATGTCTACAACACTGGAATCCGAATAGAAAATGTCATCATAGAAATTGATACGGGCATCGAAATTATTCCAGGAACCGGGATCACGATTAGTAAGACTTTTGAAATAGAAGATTTTACGGATATACGCAGCGCCTTCAGTATTTATTCGGAAGAAGAGAGGGATAAGATTTTCAAACTCATATCCGCTCAAATCCTATTGAGGTACACGAAATTCCCTAAAGAACGAAGAGATGATGATCCTGAGATATTGAAAATTTCAGGGCCAATTGATGCCAATAAAAAAGCCCTGGCTATTCGAAAAAAGTGTGAAGAAGTCATACAGACTTTTGCCCGAGAAAATCCGCATAACGACGGGAAAAACAGTTTGAGTGAACAACTCCCGAATGAGTTATTAGATCTACTTACAATGCAGTTTTATGTAGAAGGGTTTGAAACGAAAATCGAAGATCAATTCACAATTAATACAGGAAAGTACTATGTAGATGCTCACCTTGGAATGATGGAGGCGACAGAAGCGTATTTGGAAACCCGTCGGGCAATTGAAACAGATCGACAAAAAGCAATCGTTGCTGAACTAGAGGAGCGAACAAAGCAAGGCATTTTCTTTCAAGAATTTCCCGAAGGTGTCACCAATTTATCGATCAATCAGCAAGAAGAAAAGTGAGGTCTATAGATTGAAAATGTTATGACGAAAGTTCAAAAGGATATCAATAATTCCAAGAGTGTAAAAAAAGCAGTTTACCCGAAGTTTCGTGTATTTGATGAAAAAACAGGAGGGCTGGTCACTGAGGTGGAAGATCGTTCAATTTATAAAGACGACCTCGAAGAACACAACCTTTACAATGCCCTGAAGGTGATTGAATTCAGTCCTTATACAGAGTTGTATGGAAATGAAATCGCAAATATAGCAAGCAAGGTACTTTTTAATAAGTATCAAGGGTATTCAAGAGCTGAATTTTGTTCATTGTCCAATGAAGAAGGTGGTAAATGGGAAATTTACAAGAAGAAGATTTGTATTTCCAACGAATATAAATACAATCTACTTCGGATAGTGACCACCATGTTTCATGAAGCTGTGCATGCAAGAGACAGTTTGCCATACTACGGTGAAAATGTCTTTGATATTGATGCGTTTCCCGCGTTTCAATCTGAAATCAATGCACGAATTGAAACGCTGAAGTTTTGCCAATTAATTAAAGCGAATGCAATAGATTTCATCAATCGAATGAAAAAGAACAACATAACTGTAGTAAAGGAAGACGGGATGCCCCATGAGTATTTAGGTCATATTTATGCGGTAGAAGCTCCGGTAGTTTTCAAGCGGGTTGATAAATGGAAAGGATTTTATAATCGTGGACAATTTGTGAGTATGGTATTGGGTTTTGACTTCTACAGGAAAGATTTATCCGCGGAATGGATAGAAAAGAACTGGAACAACGTCCAAAGCAACGACCTCTCGGTAAAGGTTGAATGTAAACCTCCTAAGGTTACTGTCTTTACGTATGTTTATCAAGAATACTTCAATGTACTACTTGACGGAGGGATAGATAAATATGCCAAAACCATTTTGAACCTTGCGGATTATACGCGTTTAAGTAATCCAAAAATTGCCTTAAAAATCACAGGTGATTGGAAATCTGAAATACATGAGTACATCGTTGAAAAGAACCTGCAAACTGATCAGGCTAAGCGCATTAAAATTTGGTTAGAGTCATTGGATCCATCTTTGAAAGAGTAACCAAATTAAAGCAGCTATCTTTACGACATGAATAAAATGGTGCTGCTCTTTGCATTACTTGTCACACAGACTTCTTGGTCGCAGTCAGAAGAATATACTTGGGAATCTATTCACCAAAAGCATTTAAAATGGATTGAAAACCAAGGGATGCGCTACGAGTACAAAGCGCTACTTCGCAATGAATACAAAACGGAGGGGTACATCAGACGACGCCTATATTATGCATGGCATTTGGGTAAAATGGATGATTTGTACACTTACTTGCCGCAATTATTCACCCACTTGGAGGGGAAGTCGCGTGAGCAAAAGAATAGAATACTGAACAAAACCATCAACCTAGAGGAAGCGCCCATGACCGAATGGCGCAGGTACAGCGGTATGCTCAAAGCTTTGCTCAATCGGTTTGAAAATCATCCTCAAATACAAGAACATCTCACCCCAGGATTGCTCTTTACCCAACACATGACAGGGCAGTTTTCTTTGGCACGTTTGGGAGCAGAAAAGTATTTGGAAACATGCACAGACTCTATATATAAAGAGAGAGTTCGAGAGCTATATTTAAGAGTTTTGCACGAGTTGGAAGAATTTAAAGAAGCCAAAACAATTTCCATGGACCTTTATAAGGAAACAGGAAATCCGGACTACTTACAAAGCTATTGTAATGCAGTGAAATCGCTGGACGATCCAGTGGCCTACCTTTTATTGGAGGATACCATCAAAAATAACGGCTTCTACTTTCAGTATTTTAACATGCTCTACCTTCATATTGAGCGGGGAGAAACAGACGCCATTGAATACTATTTGGATTGGTTCGAAGATAGTCTAACCATAGATAAATGGTCGCAAGGTTATGAGTTGGAAGGGGAGGATATTACCTACGTTTTTGCCAGTTATCATATCAAAATGATCGCTGATTATTACCGAGAAGCAGATCCCGAGAAAGCGTGTGAATTGTACAAGCAGATTCTAAAAGGGGAGGAGATGACCTATGCTCTTGATTGGCAACGCCAAAAAGATGCCGAATTTTATCTGGCAAAAGTAGGAACAGAAAGCGAAGAAGCCTTCATGGAGCTTTGGGAGCAAAACAAAAAGTACCGTCAAGAACTGATTGAAGCATGCGAGTTTGAAGTCGGTATTTGCGAGTGAACGGAGGTATGGTTTAAATAACTTTGATTAGTAATTGAACCAATAAACTTCAGCTGCACACTCTTCTAATTGCTTATCGTAACTGACAATTTCTAGCGTGTTCTTGTACTCTTCATAAGCGGGAATATTGCCAAGGTAGTATGTCTCAAATTCTTCTGATCCGTCATCGTAAAAAAAACCAACATCAAGTTCTGCGTCAAAGGCAGTTCCTTTTCCTGCATTGGTTACATGGCAATAAACATCGTACGTGTATTTATGAATTACGTATTGTGCAGCCTCTCCCGTCCAAGTTGATGGATCGTTCGGGTTAAAGTTGGGGTGGTTCACAAGTATAATCGGCGTAGAGGTGTCCAAATATTGATCATGCTTTACCAAAGTCACAAAAACATGATTCACGCCCAAGTTTCCCGGAGGCATTGGCTCTTCTTTTTGACAACCATATCCAAGGAAAAGAATGCTAAGAAGTGCAACAACCAACTGGCTTTTCTTGTATCTGCGAAGTGTTTTCATGGTAGTACTTTTTGAATGATAAGTCGTTTCAACAAGTAACCACAAAAACTACACCAAGTTCATTCCTAACTGGTCTTTTTTGTGAACAGTTTTTCGCGAATCCATCGGCGTTTCCAAATGTAAAACAAGCCCATAATGAGGATTAGCGGCCAAATGGTAATAAAAAACAATCCTAGCGATTTAATAGCTTGCCAACCCGATGAAAAGGAGGATTTTGCTTTGTCTCCGTATGTTGGTGCTTCTGCAATAATTGGCTTTTCTTGGTCAACTTTTTTGTACATACGAATATCGATGGTACTAAAGTCAATCTGATCGTTCAAGTAACGCAAACGTCCTTCTTTCGCCTCAATTTCTTCGGTAATTCTTCGAATGGCATCCTCCGCTTGTATCACTTCCTCGATGGTTCCTGTCTTTGAACGCAAAATTTCGATATAGCGTTCTCGCGCCTTTCGTTTCGTCTCCAAACGATTTTGAATGTCAACATATTCTTCTGTCACATCATCTGAAGTAATGATAGCTACGTCCAACTTTTTTGATTGCTTCTTGATGGACGCTACTAAATCATGAAAATGATCGCTTGAAACTCGAATATTTAACGACATCCATACTTCATATCCTTCGTTCGTATGCTCCATTGTGGAGATATATCCCTGATGGTGTTTGCTCAATCTTCGTATAGCGCTGAAGGACTTCTCCAAGTCAGCTACTTCGAATTCCAAGTCAGCATTCCAAATCATCTTTCTATCACCAATCAGATTTTGATCAGGTGCTTCCGGTGTGTTTTGAACGTTGCCAACACCTTCATAATAGGCATAGGTTGATTTATACTCAGTCCCCGAAAGAGTTTTCGCATTTTGAGCTACTTCTGCTTCCGCTTTGGATTTTTTCAAGGAGCGATCCTCAGAACGATCCATTTTTGCCTCGCGATTTACGGGAGTACCTTTTTCAACAGGCGTACAACTAGCAATTAGTAAAATCAAACTGAGATAAATTCCGAAATATTTCATGATGTGGCTTTTTATTAATGACACAGGTCAAAGCAAAAGGTTGCAATTTTAAGGTACTTTTTTTTCGACTTACTAAAATCTAAGTCGAGTCGCGTCGGTCTAAAGTATGTTAACTTTTAGCGATTTACACGCACGCTGATTGTATATGTTGTCGGCAATTTTCGATTTTCTTCGGACTTTAGCACCACGTAATACCAATACCGAAGTGGAACATCAACCGTGAAAATACTTCCCGCAGGTTTATCGCGAACGGCCATATCGAAAGTGGCATCCATCATGCCTTCATAAAACCAATCTAGTGTTCCGGTTGCATTGCCATCCTCACTATATTTTCGAACGAGTTGGATGAATGGAGTGCCGTTTTTGTAAGCATCAATAATCCGACTCCGAAGAACGTTCATTTCACCCATGGAACGCCGTTTCCCGTCCAAATAGATGTATTGTACTTTACACGCCTCTTCGGTTCCTTTGGCTATAATTTTGTGTAGAATAATCGGGCTATTTTCATTGGTTCGAGTGGATACAACAGAATCGACTTCGGCGTGAAAAATAGTGCTGTCGTAGGTAGAACCAAGAGACATTACCTTTCTACTGAAAACTGTCCAGTCGGAGTGATCTTCTTTAAATGCTTCCAAATCTTCTAGCGAATTGACGCCTTCCAAAGCAGCCCGAACCTCCTCTTGTGTTTGAGAGAATGAAAGAGAGGCGTGAGCAGCAACTATCAGGAAGAATAAAAATTGTTTCATCTTTTTTCAGCAGGAATGGATTTTTCTATGAGTTCCAAGAGGAAAGAATCTTCTTTAAATTTTGGGTCGAAGGAGCTAATGGGTTGATTCAAAAACTCTCGCTTGTAATATTCTTTCGTCTGACTACCATCCCAATAGGTTTGATTGAGAATTTGATAGTTCCAGGTGCCATTTTTCAGGTAGAACAATTGGGTTTCCGTCAAGATCTCAATTTTTTCAGGTGTTTCCGAGTTCAAATCGTAGATTTCACGACGCAGGACATTTCCATACGTGTCCAACTGCGTTTCAATCAAGGAATTCTTGTACACCCCATGCGGCGTTTGGTTGTAAAGCTGGACCTCTTGATCTGTTCGATAGATCGTCGAGTCCATGTCGGTATATGAAAACGATCCTCCAAACCTTGTAGACTTTGAGATGATTTCACGACCTTTTTGGTCGATTCGAGTCACTTGTTCGTCTCGAACCTCATACTCATCAAGTATGATGCGGAACGTTGTTTTTACTCTTTCTTTCTCGCCTGTACCCAATTCACTGTACACAAATTGACTAAAACTAGAATCTCCGAAAGAAGACTTTTCATAGCTTCTCATCGGCCTTCCTTGTTTGTTGTAGTAGGTGTAAACCCTAGAATGATCATGGTCTTGCGAAAGTGTATCGTAGACATAATAATGATCTCGACGTAAGTAAAAACCTGAATCCGTGGGAAGATAGTTGAAGGTTTCATACTCGTTAAGGTATACATCAGACGCACTTTGATTGAACCAAGCGGTCCAAAGCACATTTCCGTGGGCGTCATAATGATAAAGCTGAGCACTCTCCATATTTGGCTTTGAATCATACGTGTAGTTGCGAGAAAGACACATTTGATTGCGCTCATTGTAGAAGAAAACAGTACTGTCCAAATATACATGCTCAATTACGTAGCCGTTTTTCAAAAGGGTATACGATTCCAAAGGATAGAAGTAATCGTCTGACCAGTCTTTTGGATTGTTTGAAGTGAAGTTTTCGGGATCGGCAGACGTATAACGGATCGTACGTGGAATTTGATCTTCACGATAATTGTATTTCTCCTGAATTTCCGACCACCAAAAAGGATCGTTATAAATTGCTGGAGACAATGTGATTGGGTCTATGAGAAGGGTGTCTAAGTTCTTTCGTTGAAACTCCGCAGCATCCAGCTTCTTTAACTCCCGTTGTAAATTTTCAGGGAAAATGGAGTTATTCTGTGCGAAAACACTTCCGCCTAAAACCGATATGCAAAAAAGAAGATTTCTGATCATTCAATGCTGGTCTAGTGCTTAATCGTGCAGTGTAAATCGAACGGCAGAACCTCTGTAAATGACCATTTTGTTTGGATAATTGTAAGTCACCGATTTATCTCCTGTATGAAAAACAATATCAAACTCCTCAGAAGCACCTTTTTTCACGTGAAAAGTTATTTCGTATCCATCGTAGTCACGCGAAAGAATTGGATACTGGACGTCGCTTTTTGATCTTCCTTCAGGCAAAGTAGACTCAATAATAGCATCTTTTGTTCCTTGGAATAGCTTCCAATAAACTTGCCCTGAATGATGCAAAACGGTAGTATCTCCATCAACAATAGTTGTTTGAAAATAGCTGTTTTGGGACCAAGACGAAGTGCTAAAAAGAAGCAGGGATAAAAGGAGAATAGTTTTCACGACACAGTTTGTTACAAGGTTTGCACTCAAATATACAGCGTTGTAAAAACCAAACCATGAATTTTGGTCGGTCAATTATCCACAAGAAAGAAGCTTTTTTAAACAGCCTATTCTACCGTTACCGATTTCGCCAAGTTACGCGGTTGATCAACGTTGCAATCACGCATTACGGCAATGTGGTAAGATAACAACTGCAGCGGAATGGTCGCCAGTAGTGGAACCAAGTGCTCATCCGTTTCGGGAATTTCAATCACATGATCGGCAATGGCAGTCACTTGTTCGTCTCCCTCCGTTACAATCGCAATGATTTTCCCCTTACGCGCCTTCACTTCTTGGATGTTACTGACTACCTTTTCGTAGGACGTTCCCTTGGTAGCAATAACAAAAACCGGCATTTCCTCATCAATAAGGGCAATCGGTCCGTGTTTCATTTCAGCAGCAGGATAGCCCTCCGCATGAATGTACGAAATCTCCTTCAACTTAAGTGCACCCTCAAGTGCTACAGGGAAAGAGCTTCCGCGTCCAAGGTAAAGCGCGTTGTTCGCATCTTTATATTGTTCCGAAATGAATTCGATTTTCGCGTTTTTTTCTAGTACACGTTGTACTTTCGATGGAATTGCTTCCAACTCGCTAATCAAGTTGCGGAACTTCAAGTCGCTTACCGTGCCCTTCTTTTTAGCAAGAGACAGCGCCATCAAAGTGAGAACTGTTACTTGAGCAGTAAACGCTTTGGTAGATGCTACACCAATCTCCGGTCCTGCGTGCGTGTAAGAGCCAGCATCAGTGATACGAGAAATGGAAGAACCTACAACGTTACAAATACCAAGAATTGTCGCGCCTTTTGATTTTGCGAGTTCGAGTGCTGCCAAGGTATCAGCGGTTTCACCCGACTGCGAAACGGCAATAACAATATCATTTTCGTTGATAATCGGATTTCGATAACGGAACTCCGATGCGTACTCAACTTCCACGTTGATGCGCGCCAAATCTTCAAACAAATACTCTCCTACCAAACACGCGTGCCAAGAGGTTCCACAGGCTACCATGATAATACGATTGGCATTAACCATCTTTTGCTCGTAATCCTTGATTCCTCCTAAAGAAACCCATGCGTCGGTAGCGTTTAAACGACCTCTGAAACAGTCCTCAATGGAGCGTGGCTGTTCGTGAATTTCTTTCAGCATGAAGTGATCGTATCCGCCTTTCTCGAGAACCTCTAAGTTCATTTCCAGCTCCTGAACATACGGTGTTTTCTCAACGTCGTCAATGCTGTATAGTTTTAAATCTTCTCCGGGGCGCAATACGGCAATTTCTTCGTCGTCCATGTACACCACTTTTTTGGTATACTCTACAATAGGTGTGGCGTCAGATGCTAGGTAGAAGTCCCCATCATGACCAATTCCAACCACCAACGGACTACTTTTTCGCGCTGCGATTAGTTTATCCGGCTCATTTTTCGACATCACAACGATGGCATAAGCACCATGTACTTGTTGTAGCGCCAAACGAACAGATTCACCGAGTTTTACTCCCGTATTTTTTTGAATGTCTTCGATGAGATAGCATAGCACCTCGGTATCAGTATCACTTTTGAAGGTGTATCCTTTACGAAGTAATTCTTGCTTAATGCTGTCGTAATTCTCAATAATTCCGTTGTGAATAATAGCAATATCACCACTTTCGCTTGCATGAGGATGCGCGTTCGTATCGTTTGGAGCTCCGTGTGTAGCCCAACGTGTGTGTCCAATTCCAATGGAACCTGAAGTGTTTGATTCAGAAGCAAAATCTTCCAAATTGGAAACTTTTCCTTGCTTCTTGAACGATTTCAATTCGTTATCACGAATCAGAGCAACACCGGCACTATCGTAGCCACGGTACTCTAGCCGTTTCAATCCTTTTATGATGATTGGATACGCTTCTTTCGTACCCACGTAAGCTACAATTCCACACATAGTACTAGAATTCTGAGAAGGTGATTTTAAATGTAGGTTTTAATTTTTTATCCGTGTCAGGTCCATTGAATACGATTCGGTCCATGGTATTCGAGAAGAATAACGGTGAAACGATAAATCCGTTGTTTTCGATTTCTCCTGAAACAATACGCTGCACATAGTTTCGCATGTTGATCACGAAGGTTTTGTTCCCCGAACTATACAAACCAATGGTAGATCCATCCGATACCAAAGTAGAGTCTGTGGAGCTGGTAAACAAAGAAACGCTCAACTCTGTTCCGGGTTCAAATGGACGACCGGTTTGATATTGCACTGGTAGTTCCAATGTTGCCGAGTGAACAATAGCATTGGAAGGGATATTATCCAATCCTGGAATTTTCACCAATCCACGGCTTTGAAACGATTGCGCGTAATAGGTTTGCTGTCCAAGCGATGGATTGTTTATCACGGATGTGACATCCATATCTTCCACAAAATCAATGTGGTTGAAATCGGCACATACATCGTTAATGACTAAGTCGTAAATTCGATTTTCTCCTTCTGACTTATAGTAAATTCGAATTTTTGAATCGGCTTCATTCAAGTTGAAATAGAACAATCCGCCTTCTCCCGGAGCTTGATATCCGTTATTCGTGCGAATTTTCAAGCCTTGAAAGTACTCCGTAAATCCATCGTTGTCTGCAAAACTCGCCGGATTGTTGTTGGCCTCATTGAAAAGTTGCCAAGCAAAATTGGTGTCCAGTTGAATGCGCAATTGAGACTGCACCAAAGTGGTGTCGACGTAGGTAACCGCATTCGGATCAAGATACATGGTTTCTGTACCTGGAACTACCAAGTTGGTACCCGTTGTTTGGAATTCATCGAATGGATAATAATCCGTGGTGTCGCTGAACTCCTTGGTGTCATCAATTTGAAACACCTCAATGGTTTGATCGCCCGGCGAACCGTACACGCCGCTGTATACCATCGAGAGTACAACTGAGTCTATGGTGATGTTGGGTAAATCAAAAGTTGGCGCCAAGTTAATGATGCGGAATTGGGTGTAGATTTCCGAATTCACCGTGCCAAACTCAGGGTCGTTACACGACCCGAGGATACCAAAAAAGCGATTGGAAGAAATGACTGAGTCCGTTCGAAAAGAAGAGGTGTAGATACTAAACGTATCGATGCTACCGGAGGTAATTTGATCCTCGCCAGATATAACATCTTGTCCTAGTTCAAAGTTTTTCTTCTTACAACCAACGGAAACGGCAACCATTAGTAAAAAAGTAGCGGAAAGGAATAATCCTCTCCGCCACATCAATGTCGATTTATGCATAGGGCTATATGAGAACTTCTGCTTCAATTACTTTGTCCAAAAACTCCGAAACCTCTTTGTTCAAGTGTTCTTCAGCAACGTAATCGAGTTTTTCGCACTCGGCTGCATCGAAGATAGCACGTAGCTCCGGGTTGAGGTCTTCACTTCCAACGCTTAATCCGTCTGAATATTTTGCAATTGCCTGTGTGATATTCACCAAACTTGGCTCTGCAAACTCATTGGTAACGTCTTCTGAGAACCCGTCAAATTTAAGTTTTTCGGAAAATCGTGCATCCCAATTGTTGTTAAATCCTTCGTTGTACATGTTGTACACCACTTTCGTGTTCGCAAAGTGCGGATCGTTCTTGTACAATTTTTTGATATAAAGTGGCATTAGCGCTGTCATCCAACCATTACAGTGGATTACATCCGGTTGCCAACCCAATTTTTTCACCGTTTCTAGAACGCCACGACAGAAGAACATAGAGCGTTCGTCATTGTCTGCGTGGTGGTCTCCGTTTTCGTCTGTTAATGTTGACTTACGACGGAAGTACTCGTCGTTATCGATGAAATATACCTGCATACGAGCTGCAGAAATAGAAGCCACTTTTATAATTAGTGGGTGGTCTACATCGTCCACAATTAGGTTCATACCCGACAAACGGATAACCTCGTGCAATTGGTGGCGTCTTTCGTTAATGACACCGAATCGCGGCATAAACACGCGAATTTCTTTTCCTCCTTCTTGAATTCCTTGAGCTAAGTTTCGAACAGTGGTAGAAATGTCAGATTTGGGCAAAAAAGGTGCTATCTCTTGAGAGATAAATAGTACTTTCTTTTTCTCCATGAAAATTTAATTGAATAAAACGCTACAAAAATATAGAAAAAAAAGCGGAACTTCAACAAAAACGGATAGTTTTGTCCATTCTCTCAACGTCAAACGAATGTCAAACACTCAGGTATTTACGACCGTTAAGGCACTCAGAAATCACCTCGCGGATGTGGCCCGAAACAAAACCGTAGGATTCGTTCCTACCATGGGAGCGTTGCATGCCGGTCATGCCTCTCTTGTTCGAACTTCCTCTGAATACTGCGATTTTACGGTGGTAAGTATCTTCGTAAATCCAACTCAGTTCAACAATGCTTCTGATTTAGAGAAGTATCCGAGAAATTTCGACAAAGACATTGCTCTTTTGGACGCTACCGCAGAAACTATTGTTTTTGCACCAACAGTGGAGGAAATGTATCCTGAGGGACACGAACCTAAACGCATGAATTTAGGGCGCGTATCGGAAATCATGGAAGGCGAGTTTCGCCCCGGTCATTTCGATGGCGTGGTTGAAGTGGTCTATCGTTTTTTGGAAATTATCGAACCTACACACACGTTTTTCGGGGAAAAGGATCTGCAGCAATTGGCGATTGTGCAGCGAATGGTGGAGGAGTTCAATCTACCCGTAGAAGTGGTCGCTTGCAAAACTTTTCGCTTAGAAGGTGGGTTGGCTGCTAGTAGCAGAAATGAACGGCTCACCGACGAGCAGAAGGACAAAGCCTTGATTTTATATCAGTCGTTGGACCGTGTTCGTGCCGAAAAAGAAAAGTACGGACCTCGTGAGGCGCGCGACAAAGTGAAAGAATGGTTCCAAAATTCCGACTTAGAGTTGGAATACATCGAGTTTGTTGACGCAAGTTCTTTTGAGGATGTCAACGAATGGACCGAAAATACGCACGGATGTATTGCTGCCTTTGCTGGAGAAGTGCGTTTGTTGGATAACATTTCCATGTCGTAACAAGTGATTATTTGGCGTATCTTTGCGCCGCGCTTTCGCAAAGCTTTAGCGCAGCAAGGTTGATAATAAAGACAATCAAACGAATTTTTGCCCACATGTTGATTCAAGTTGTAAAATCGAAAATTCACCGCGTTTCCGTTACGCAGGCCGATTTAAACTATATCGGAAGTATTACCATCGATGAAGATTTAATGGATGCATCCAACATTATTGAAGGAGAACGCGTTCAAATAGTCAATATTAACAATGGAGAACGTTTTGAAACCTACGTGATTAAAGGAGATCGGGGTACCGGAACTATCTGTTTGAATGGTCCAGCTGCTCGAAAAGTAGCGGTTGGCGACAAAATTATTATCATTGGATACGGATACATGGATTTCGAAGAGGCAAAATCTTTTAAGCCGATGCTCGTTTTCCCAAATGAAGAATCCAATTTAATTGATTGATTGTTGAAAGACCGCATCATTAAAATTCTCAAAATTGTTCTCCCTCTTGGAATTGGGGTGTATTTGACGTGGTATTTCCTCAGTGGACTCTCTGATAAGGATATACAGCAAACAAAAGATGCTTTTTTCAACGCCAATTACTTTTGGATCGCCTTCAGCCTTTTGATTGCATTTTCGGGACATTTAAGTCGAGCCTACCGCTGGCTATTTCTACTTGAACCAATGGGATATAAACCCAAGTTGAGCAATGCATATCATGCTGTTATGTCCGGCTATATCATCAACTACACGGTTCCAAGATCAGGAGAAGTGGCGCGCGCCGGATTGCTTACCCAAAGTGAAAATGTTCCGTTTGAAAAAGGCTTTGCCACGATTGTCGTTGAGCGTATTATCGATGTGATGATGCTCGGAGGTGTGGTTTTAATAACCACCGTGCTTCAAACCAATTCGGAGCAGTTCGAAAACATTATGGATCGAGGCGATAAGGGCAGTTCCATGATGCTTTGGTACATTCTTGGAGCAGGGTTGCTGATGGGAATTGTCGGCTTCATCGTCTATTTGAAAAATGATAAAGTGAAAAACTGGGTAAACACCAAGTTGCTCGGTTTTTGGGAAGGAATTAAGTCCGTATGGACAATGAAACGCAAATGGTCGTTCGTTTTTCATACGATTTTCATTTGGGCCACCTACATCGGTATGATGTGGGCGTCAGCAATGGCATTTGAAGAAACACGCGATATGCCTATTGAAGCGATATTAGGAGCCTTTGTGGTTGGTGCCGCTGCGATTGCACTATTGCCTGGAGGAATTGGTGTGTATCCGCTTTGGGTAACTGCAGTGCTGGGCATGTACGAGATTGACTTTGCGGCCTTCGGAATATTTGTTTGGGCAGCACAAACACTTTTGATCCTCGTACTCGGATTGCTTTCACTGGCCATATTGCAGTGGCGAAAAAATAGCTAACTTCGATTCATGGAAGATCGTTTCGAGTTCGTATCACAAAAAATTTCAGAAATCATCCCATTACAACGCGTAATTGCCGGATGGCGACTAAATGGAGATCGTGTGGTGTTTACCAACGGTTGTTTCGATATTCTTCACAAAGGTCACGTAACGTATTTGGCAAAGGCGGCAAGTTTAGGAGATCGCTTGGTGGTAGCCCTAAACACGGATGATTCCGTAAGACGATTGGGGAAAGACGAAAACAGACCCATTAATCCTGAAGATGCTCGGGCGACTGTAATTGCTTCATTAGGGTTTGTGGACGCCGTCGTTTTTTTCAACGAGGACACACCACTAGAAACCATCGTAGCTTTAGAACCAGATGTTTTGGTCAAGGGCGCAGATTACGATCCAAATGAAACGGATGCCAACTCCAAGAAGTATATTGTTGGTTCTAAAGAAGTGAAGGCTTACGGAGGAACAGTCGCTGCTATTGACTTGGTAGAAGGATTTTCGACAACATCCATTTTAGAGAAGTCGAAGAAGTAATTCCATAGGATTTCCTCTATACTTATGACCATTTTTGGCTATTTTAAGCCGCTTTAAATCTTTATTCCCTTCATTTATTATGAAAAAACTGCTTTTACTACCACTACTTGGATCGTTACTGCTTGGGTGTAACTTTGCTTCAGACGACGATTACGATAACATGGCCGAAGAAATGTGCGATTGCTGGCAATCCATTAACGATAACGTGTCGAGAGACTTCAAAACTGCCATGGTAGAAGCGGCAGATGA
This sequence comes from bacterium, assembly GCA_024742305.1. Lineage (GTDB taxonomy): Bacteria > Bacteroidota > Bacteroidia > Flavobacteriales_D > Crocinitomicaceae > UBA4466. Next base: position 95,430 of record JANSYQ010000007.1, read on the forward strand.
AGGAGAAGATCTTCAGGTGACAATGCAAAGATTTCAGGCTACGTACCCAAGAGTTGCGCAAAATGACCTCAATGCTATTGCGGAAATTGAAAGCGCTGATTTCAACAATTGTTTAACGGATATTGAAACGAAGTACAATGAGGTTTATAGCACAGACTCAGAGGAGCAACGCCAAAAGAAACTTCTAAGCTTTATCAAAAAGAAAAAGAACTGTGAGGTTCTCTACGCATTCGCGAAGTACGAAATGTACATGGAGTAGTCCTTCGTCTACCAAGCTTTTTATCCAATATTTCGAGCGTTTCAGCACATTTTCGTTAAATTGTGGACTTTTAATTCATACAACCTAATTTTAATTACCTATGAAGAAACTACTTATTTTACCCGTTCTTAGTTTGATTTTATTCTCTTGTGGAAACACGACTGAAGAGGATTACAAAAACATGGCGCAAGACTCATGTGATTGCGTAAACAAAGCAACGGCACAACTTTCTCCGAGAATGCAAGATATTTTGAACGAATTTGGCGGAGATCAAGCAAGGATGGAGTCAATGATGGCGGAATACGCGATGGAAGATCAAGCTGCAGCGATGGAAGATGCTCAGAAATTCCAAGGAGCTGTTATTAATGATTTTACTACATGCCTTGACGGAGTTCAAAAGAAATACTCCGACAAATTCACTACAGATTCGGACGAAGAAGTACAGAAAAAAATGCTTGATATTTTGAAAGACTTAGACGGATGTGCAAGTTCTTACGGAATGGTTAAGATGGCTATCGGTATGTAAAAAAGTCAAATAGAATACTAAGGTCCCGATCATTCTTTTGGTCGGGACTTTTTATTAGCTTTAAGTTTCAATCGACCAGAACAAAATAAATATTATGAAGAATCTACTGCTCCTCCCCCTCTTTTTAACTGCCACATTTTTCACCTGCGCTGGTAACGACCCTTATAAAGATGCCGCCAAAGAAATGTGTGGTTGTGTGAACGAATCCATGAGTTTCCTGTCGGAAAGAATGATCGATATTATTGTTTCGTCTGAGGGAGATCAAGAACTTATGGAAGCGGAGCTGGAAAAGTACGTAGAAGATGACCTCGAAGCAGCCATGCAAGATGTGGAGGTACTTCAAGGACCTATGTTAGAAGACATGACGGCCTGTTTTAATCGAGTCTCAGCGGACTACGAGGATAGATTTTCAGAAGATTCAGAAGAAGTAGCAGAAGAAAAGCTTCTTGAAGCTATGAAAGGTCTAGATCAATGCAAGAGCTCTGTTGTTTTCTTTAAGCTCGGAATGAGTTCTGATGATAACATGGAGGAAGAAACTTCTGCGAGTTCAGAAATGGAACCACCGGTGGTCCGCGAAGTCAACAGCGATTACGTCAATATATCCCGTGAAGTATGCGATTGTGTTTCAGAATCTACTGAACAGCTATCACCTAGAATTAGAGAGATATTTATCAACTCGCAGGGCGACCCAACGAAATTGGAACAACTTATTGAAGTATATGCTTCGGAAGACGAAGAAGGTGCCATGAAGGATGCGGAATTACTGCAAGGAGAGGTTGCTACCGATATCGATAAATGCATGGCCCGAATTGAATCCAATTACGGAGAATTGTACGAATCCACTGGTGAAGAAGAAATTCAAAAAGAAATGTTGTTAATTCTAGAGGATAGCGAAGGTTGCGAAATGTCTGCGTCTATTCTGAGTTTAAGCTTACAAACGGAGTAAGAGGCGACATACTGAAACTTTTTTCCAGTTATTGAAACGAACAGAGCTTGGTTCGTTATAAGTCCGTGGCTTGCTTTTTCTACATGAAAACACTTTTCCTTCTATTTTTTTTAGGCGCTCAAGGAGCTCATGTCTATGCGCAAGATTCCATATATGGTTCTTGGGAGGATTCCTTAGCGCATCAGCGCCCATTGCAACGATTGGGCAAGGATATGTGCAAGTGTTGGGAAAAGGAAGTTGATAAACTGCCTAAGGGTCCAAAGTTTTTCTTTGAGCGGTTTACAGGCGACTTCGAATCTTACAAAATGGACTTGGAAGACTACTACAATCATGATACAATTAGTATGCGGTTGGATGGTGAAATTGCGTCCCAAGCCATCGATCAAATTCAATCGTGTATTACCAACCTTCAGAAAAAACACTCCGAAGTATTGGACGAATACAACTACTTGGAGTTGTATTATCCATTACAACTTTATTTTGAGTACTCAGACCAAACACCCAGTTTTTTGGCGGATTTTGAATTGGGACTTTTTACGACGCATCCTGAGCAACATCAATTCGTAACAATCATCCAAGGACTAATAAATGACATTCGTGGTAATGAATATTCTAAAAAGGTGACTGGAATCCATTTATTAACCGTCCGCATGAAGTCAATTATTTGCGATGCAGAGGGCGACAGCGTTTTATACAAGGAGCTTTTAGAAGATTATAAGGCGGATAGTTTAGGGTATTATGAAGGGGATATGCAAATAATGGAAATGTACGTACTTCCTATTCTTGACGAAGCGTTGCAAGTGGCAAAGGTCAGTTTTCAAGAGAAATTCGGAGTTCTTGATAGTACCGATATCAACATTTATTTTGAAGAGTATGTTTCTCCAACTTTTAGAGATAAGCTCTTGCTTGAAAAAAGTTTGATTCTGATGCGGCTATCCCAAGAGCAGTGACGATCCTGTCATTTCCTCAGGCTGCGTAATTCCCAATCGGCTTAAAATGGTTGGAGCAACATCGGCTAAAATTCCGTCTTTCAACTTAACTGATCGATCTTCTGTTACCATGACTACCGGAACTGGGTTTAATGAATGCGCCGTGTTCGGAGATCCATCTTCATTTATCGCATAATCAGCGTTTCCATGGTCAGCAATCACGATGAATTCGTAGCCTAACGATTTTCCAGTTTCCACCACATCTTTCAGGCAGCCATCAACCGTTTCTACAGCTTTTTGAATGGCAGCGTAATCGCCCGTATGTCCAACCATATCTGGGTTGGCAAAATTCAAACAAATGAAATTTGGCTGCGCTTCCTTGATCTCTTTCACAATGGCGTCGCGAACTTCGGGAGCACTCATTTCCGGCTGTAAGTCGTAGGTGGCTACTTTCGGTGAGTTGATTAATATGCGATTTTCCTTCTCGAATGGTAATTCACGTCCGCCACTGAAGAAAAACGTTACATGCGGATATTTTTCGGTTTCTGCAATGCGAACCTGTGTCATTCCATGATCTGCGACTACTTCACCTAAGGTTTTGGTCAAATTCTCCTTCTCAAAAATGACGTTCACGTTCTCGAAGGTCTTGTCGTAGTTCGTCATCGTGTAGTAGGAGAGAGGCATGCGCTTCATTTCGTACTCCGGGAAATCTTTTTGCGTCAGTGCAATGGAAATTTCACGCGGTCGATCCGTTCTGAAATTAAAGTTCACCACAACATCTCCTTCTTGAATCCACGCTTTGGGTTCGTTGCCAATTACTTTCGGTTCAATGAATTCATCCGTTACATCACTATCGTAGGAGTTTTGTAAGGCTGCCGATACAGATTCAAATCTTTCCCCTTTTCCGTGTACCATCAAATCGTAGGCTTTCTTGATGCGCTCCCAACGATTATCACGGTCCATGGCATAGTAACGACCAATAACCGAAACTACTTTTGCCGGTGTATCCGTAATCTCGTCCTCCAGTTCCTTCACAAAACGGAGTCCAGAGGTTGGGTCGCAATCGCGTCCATCTGTAAAAGCATGAATGAAGGCGTGTTCAATGCCGTGTTCTTTCGCCATCTGACACAAAGCGTACAAATGCTCCTGAGAACTGTGCACCCCTCCTTTTGAAACGAGTCCCATAAAGTGAATGCGCGATCCTCTTTGTTTGGCCTCTTCAAATGCTTTCAGCAAGACTTCGTTTTGGAAAAAATCTCCTTCACGAATGGATTTGTTGATGCGTGTCAACTCTTGATAAACAATTCTTCCGGCACCAATATTCAAATGTCCCACTTCGGAATTTCCCATTTGTCCTTCCGGTAGACCAACTTGTTCGCCAAACGTGGTCAATGTAGCGCTCGGGTAATCACTCAAAAGACTATCCATGTAGGGTGTATTCGCATGGTAAATGGCGTCCGATTCCGAACGATCACCAATTCCCCAGCCATCTAAAATGATTAATCCGACGTGCTTCGACATAATTATAGTGTAATTTGAAAGTCTGTACCTTTTGGTTTGTTATCAAGACATTGCACGGTCCCATTTTGCAGGAAAACCAATCTCGATACGATGAAAAGTCCCAATCCGGTTCCTTTTTGAGAGCGCGTGTCTTCGTTTTGGGATCGGTAAAACTTCTTAAAGATTTCCGTTTTTTCTTCTTTTGGAATTCCTGGACCTAAATCCTTTACCCCAAAAACAACTTGCCCATCTTTCGAATAGGCGTAAATGGTTATTTTTTCGTTTTTGCCTGCATACTTCAGCGCATTTTCAACCAAGTTCCCAACGATGGATTCTACCATGATCCGATCTGCATGCATCTGCAAGCCATCCTCAATCTCCAATTCTATGAGGGACTCACCGGAAATATCTGTAAAACGTGTTTGCATCTGACGAAACAATAACATGGCGTCAAAGTCTTCCATGACCGGCTCCAATGCTTGATTCTCTAGTCGTGATGCATTCAAAATATTGTCGATCATTTGCTCCAAGCGCGTATTTTCATCAATGGCCTTTTGCAACAATTCATCAGACTGCTCTTTGGAGAGTTTACGCTTCGTAACCGTTTGAATGTACAGTTTGTTGGCAGCGAGCGGCGTCTTTAGTTCATGGGTAACCGAAAGCAAGAAGTTTTTCTGACGTTTGGATAAGTTCAAGTCCTTGCGAATAGAACGATGAATTTGCCAAATACCTACGATTAAAAGCAAGAGGAAAACAGCGCCTTCACCTACAATCATCGTGAATCGTTGACGCACCTCAGTAGATTCGGTATAAATTTGATTGTTGAGGTCGACGAGTTGAACACCCCACCAAATGAACTGGATCACCACATAAATACTGAGAATGTAAAATATGAGTGCCGTTCTTCGATTCATAACTTCTTAATATGCGCGCTCGTTTCGTCCTTCTTTCCAGTTGATGAATGCCTTGTTGACTACCTTGTTTCCTCCACGTGTTGGATAGTTTCCGGTAAAGTACCAATCGCCGGTATTGTTAGGACAAGCCTTGTGCAAATTCTCTACAGTTTGATAGATGATCTGCACTTCTGCGTTAATGGTAGGAGGAGTCAGTAGCTCACTGATTTTCTGCGAAATTTCATCATCGGAGAACGGAGCGTAAATTTCCTGAACGTAGTTTTTAATCTGCTCTTTCGGTAAGTTTTCCTGCTCTTTACACTTCTTGTACACTGAATCGATCACGTAGATCATATTGCGCTCATGCAACAAGGAGATGGCTGCTTCGAATGCAATAAAATCGCCCATTTTAGCCATGTCGATTCCATAACAATCCGGGAAGCGAATTTGCGGTGCAGAGGAAACCACTACAATTTTCTTCGGGTCCAATCGGTCCAAAATGCGAAGAATAGATTGTTTCAAAGTAGTTCCACGAACTATACTGTCGTCAATGACCACCAAGTTATCCTTTCCTCGTTTCACACTTCCATACGTGATATCGTAAACGTGTGCTACAAGGTCGTCGCGGGAATCATCCTGCGTGATGAAAGTTCTTAGCTTGGCATCTTTCACTGCGATTTTCTCGATACGAGCACGTTTCAACAAGATTTCGCGAATCTTCTCTTCAGTTGCCTCGTTTCCAAGCGCTGTAATTGCCTGTATTTTTTCTTCGTTCAAGTGATCTTCCAATCCTTTGATAAGTCCGTAGAACGATACTTCCGCCGTGTTTGGAATGAACGAGAAAACAGAATTATCCAAGTCGTTGTCTATGGCCTTCATCACTTGAGGAACAATATTTTTCCCCAATTGCTTACGCTCGGTGTAGATGTCTTTATCGGAACCGCGAGAGAAGTAGATGCGTTCGAAGGAACATTTTGCCGGTTCTAACGGTTCGTTGATCATCGTTTCGGAAATTCGACCGTTTTTCTTCATGATCAAGGCATGTCCGGGCTTTAGCTCGTTGATGTCCTCGTATTTCAGGTTGAATGCTGTTTGAATTACCGGACGCTCCGATGCTACCACACATACTTCGTTGTCTTCGTACCAAAATGCAGGTCGAATTCCGGATGGATCTCTGAGTACGAAAGCATCACCATGACCGAACAATCCCGCCATTGCATAACCGCCGTCCCAATCTTCCGAAGCATTTTTCAAAATACGCTCGATATCCAAGTTCTCTGCAATTTTTGCATAAATCTCTTGATTCGAGTACCCTTGTGGCTTCAAGGTGTCGTACATATTGTTGTTCTCCGTATCAAGGAAGTGACCGATTTTCTCCAAAACTGTTACAGTATCCGATTGCTCTTTCGGGTGCTGCCCTACGTGCAATAACACTTCGAAAAGTTCGTCTACGTTTGTCAAGTTGAAGTTTCCGGCAACAACTAGGTTTCGCGTGATCCAGTTGTTCTGTCGCAAGAACGGATGGCAGCTTTCGATGGAATTGCGTCCAAATGTCCCGTAGCGCAGGTGACCTAGAAACAATTCTCCCGTGAATCCTGCATGACGTTTCAAGTAATCAACATCTTTCAGGTAATCGGGGTTCTCTTCACCAATTTCTTCGAATTTATTGTTGATTCGATCGAAAATATCTTGAATCGGTTTGCTGTCTATTGAACGGTACCGCGAGATGTATCGCTCACCGGGAGACATGTCAAATTTAATGTTTGCAACCCCCGCGCCGTCTTGCCCGCGGTTGTGTTGTTTTTCCATCAACAAATGCAGCTTATTCAGCCCATAAAAGGCCGTTCCGTATTTGTCAACATAATATTGGAGAGGTTGTTTTAATCGAATAAGTGCGATTCCGCACTCGTGTTTGATCGGATCACTCATTTCTTTCGCTCGTAAATGAGGTACAAAGTTACACAGAATAAATGGACTGATATGAGATTCAAAGAGTGATTGTTTTTCGTAGGATTCCAACGCAACCAATTCCGGCTTTAATCCGTTATATTAGAGGGTGATTTCGTTTTCTAAAGGCTTATTTCCTCTAGGATTTTCGAAATCTCGATTACTGATGAAGCACTTATGCGTCGTAATAGCAATTTTGGTTCTCTCCTTTGGGGGGAATGCGCAAGATGTTTGGCTGCATCCAAACGCCGGACAATGGGACGATAGAGTGGAGTACAAAGTGGAGTTGGATTTGGGCGAAATGCTTATTGAGAAGGATAAATTCACGTACCACCTTACCGATTTAAAACTGCACGGTCAGCATGATGATCATGAACACAGTCATGCCGACCATGAAGATGAACCCATTCGATTTCATGTAATTCAATCCACTTTTTTGAACTCAAGCTGGCAAGGACAAGTAACCAAAGAAATTCAATCGAGCCATTATCGCAACTATATTCTTGGTAACGATCCATCCAAATGGCAAAGCAAACTGTACAGTTACCAGAAGGTGACCATGCACGACTACTACCCTGGAATTGACATGATTCTCAGTGGAGCCAACGAGCAGTTAAAGTATTCATTTCGCTTGCAACCTGGTGTTGATTCAGACATTATAGAAATGGTCTATGTGGGTCAAGATAAGTTGACGATTGCTGAAGATGGTAGTTTGCACATTGCCAATCGCTTCGGCGAAATTATTGAAGGAACGCCTGAGGCGTGGTTGGAGGAAAGCGGTGCGAATGTTGAGATAGAATTTCAATTGTCGGGAGATACTGTGCGTTTTATCCTACCGAACGGCTACGACTCCAACGAAACGCTGATAATTGATCCAACTTTGGTATTCTCTTCATACACGGGAGCTTCTGCCGATAATTGGGGAATGACAGCCACTCCGGATAGTCAAGGTGCGTTGTTCGCTGGTGGAATCATCTTTGGTTTGGGGTACCCAATAACCCCCGGAGCTTTTCAAACGGGAAACAATTCACAAGGAACCGTACAAGATCGTTACACCGACGTAGGAATTACGAAGTTTACCTCAGATGGAAGTTCGTTGTTGTATTCAACCTACCTCGGAGGGATTGGATCGGAAACTGCCAATAGTATTGTTGCCAATGCCAACGATGAATTGTTCATTTTCGGTGTCACAAGCTCCATCAATTTCCCCATGGCAGGAACACCTTATGATGCGTCGTACGGAGGTGGACCGAACGTGCCAACCAGTGCCACCAATCTTTTGAATTTCACGGATGGTCAAGATTTGTACGTTGCGCGATTGAGTGCTGATGGAACCACTTTACAGGCTTCGACATACATGGGCGGATCGAATACAGATGGTCTCAACATTATCGCCGCACTTCGAAAAAATTTGGGAGATCAATTCCGCGGAGAAATTATTTTGGACGATCAAGAGAATGTCATTGTGAGTTCCACCACGCGATCAACAAACTTCCCAACGCAAATGGGATCGCAGTCGGCTTTGTCAGGAGTTCAAGATGCGGTAGTTTTCAAAATGACTCCAACTTTGAATAACTTAATTTGGTCAACGTATTTCGGTGGATCGGGTGAAGAAACAGGGAACTCGGTCCAATTGTCATCGAATGGCACGGTGTATATGGCTGGTGGAACAACATCGGCAAACCTTCCGATTTCAGGTGGTTATGACATGTCTTTTGGGGGGGATGTTGACGGTTACGTAGCCCGATTTAATGGAAATAATGGTACGCTACAGTCGGGAACTTACATCGGTGAAAACGAATACGATCAAGTGTACTTTGTGCAATTGGATGTTGATGATCGCGTATACGTTTTAGGTCAAACGGATTCCAATCTTGGCATCTCAGGAGTGACTTATGGAAATGCTAATTCGGGACAGTTCATTCAGAAATATGCCAGTAATTTGTCCACCCAAGAATGGCGTACCATGGTGGGAGCCGGCACTGGTCAGGTAGAGATTTCACCAACGGCCTTTTTGGTGTCAGATTGTTATGATATCTATTTTTCTGGTTGGGGAGGTGCCTTGAATATTAATAACGGAAATGCACCGGGCTCTACAACCAACGGTTTTCCGGTTACACCAAATGCCTATCAAACCACCACCAATGGAAATAATTTTTACATCGGCGTTCTTGGTCCGAATGCCAATAGCTTGAAGTATGGAACTTTCTTTGGTGGAACGGCGAACATTAGCGATGAACACGTGGATGGAGGTACGTCTCGATTTGACAAGTCAGGTCGAATTTATCATGCCGTTTGTGGAGGCTGCGGTGGAAACTCAAACGGTTTTACAACAACTCCGGGGGCTTGGTCACCTGCAAATGGAAGTTCCAATTGTAATTTGGCGGCGTTTAAGTTTGAGTTGAATCAAATTGATGCCCTCATTTCCGTTCCAAATACAACCATTTGTATCCCAAATCCGGCTGTGTTCTCGAACAACAGTGCCAATGGGAACACCTTTTATTGGGATTTTGGAGATGGGAACACTTCTACGGATGTCAATCCATCGCATTTATACTCGAACCCAGGCACGTACAACGTTACGTTAGTGGTTACCGATAGTAATCAGTGTTATTCTCCTGACACCGTGGAACTCGTATTGAATATCGGTGATTTTGGAGGAGGGATTGTTCCGCTACCAGGTCCTATTTGCCCGGGAGATTCTGTTCAGTTAGAGGCGTTTGGCGGTGCAGATTACTTATGGTCCCCAGCTCAGTTTATGGACAACCCGAATATTGCCACTCCGACGATTTCGATCATGCAGGACCAAACCTTTCAAGTTATTATTTCGGATAGTTGTGGAATTGACACAGCCTATATAGATGTAGAAGTAGTTTCTCCCTCGGGAGCTATATCGAACGATACCACAATTTGTATTGGAAACTCTGTGCAGCTGCAAGCTAGTGGAGGAATATCCTATCAGTGGAGTCCTCCAACATTCTTGAACGATGATACCAGTCCAACGCCGGTAAGTACACCCACATCAGATATTTTATACACAGTTGAAATTACTACGGCAGAAGGCTGTCTTTTAACCGAAAATGTGCTCGTAGAGGTCGAGTTTACGCCGCCAACACCAGTAATTCCTGATGAGGTAACGGTATGCGCTGGGGCGAGTACGACTATTTCTGTAAGTGGAGCTTCTTCCTATTCGTGGTACCCGAATGTGAATATTACAGGTGAGAATACGAATACGGTGACGATTACCCCGTCTCAATCAATGTACTACTACTGTATATTCTCTAATGCGTGCGACGACTTAGTGGACAGCGTGTATGTAAACGTTACAACTGCAGAAATCAATGCCTTCAATGATACCATTATTTGTCCGGGTGAAACGGCAATTTTGTGGGCCGAGGGGGGAGTTAGTTATGGTTGGACGCCAGCAAACTCCTTGAATAATGCGAATTTATCGAGTGTATTGGCAACACCTTCTGAACCCACGATGTATACAGTAGCCGGAACAGATATCAATGGTTGTGTTGATTACGATTCAGTTTATGTGGACTTCTACCCAGCTCCGTTCATTCAAACAAGTCCCGATGTGCATGCATTTATTGGGGATCAAGTTCAGCTTTCTGCAACGAGTAGCACTGTGGGGCCTTACGAATGGTCGCCCTCTGAATTCTTAACGTGTGTGAACTGTCCAAATCCAATTGCGAATCCGGATCAAAATTTCACGTACACTGTTCAATATACGGACCAAAATGGATGTACTGCAGCAGATACCGTTGCCATCTTTTATGATCCTCTCGTGTACGTTCCTAATACGTTTACGCCGGGTGGAGAAGATAATGTTAATCCGGTGTTCCAAGCGTATGGGGGTAACGTAAAAACGTTTGAAATGCTCATTTTCAATCGTTGGGGAGAGGTCATACACACGATAGAGAACTTCAACGATAGTTGGGACGGGACCTACAAAGGAGCCGAATGTCAGGACGGTACGTATGTTTGGAAGGCCACTTTTACAGATTTCACCGATAAGGAGTACTCTCTAGAAGGTCATGTGAATCTCCTTCGCTAATTTTTTTAGCCCCTAGGTTTTTTCTGCTCCGGTTCCCAACGAGCCACTTTTTCAATAATGTTGTTTTTTTCAAGTCGCGAGTTTGTGCCTTTTTGATGTTGAGCTAAAAGGCTAAAATGAAAATTCGTCCGCGTTGCTTCCGAAATGCCTTGTATCTTAAATCAAAAAGACTTAGAGGGCTAGCTGAATTAAAAACAACATCATTATGAAAAAGTATGCAGCACTTTATGGACAAGAATCGCTTGAGGCGAAACAGGAGAAGTACAATGAGTTTCGTTCGTTTCAATCGCTACTAAGAAACAGCGACGAACTATCCAATCGTTTTCACGGTAAAGCGCTAGAGATCGCAGATGGCATTCAACCTTGGATTAATGCACTGGAACTGTAACTTCATGAGTGATTTGTGTATGTGACCGGCGACAGTTCATCATCGGTCTTTTTCTAATGGCTTGGAAAGGTCGTTTTAAACGAATCGTTCGTCCACTTCCATCACGTGACCACAAGAATCGCAGGTACGTAATTCTTCAGAGGCATAGAATTCTCTGAATCGAGACAAGAAATCATGTTCAATATCTTCTAGTGGGAATCTGAATTCATGCAGTTTGTTATTGCACTCATCACAGAACCACATAAGTCCATCTGTAAGGTCTGTACCTTTACGAACGCGTTCAATAACCAATCCAACGGTATTAGGCCCTCGCATTGGGGAGTGTGGAATATTCCCAGGTAATAAGAACATTTCCCCTTCTTTGATTTTTACGTCTTTCGCTTTGCCATCTTCTTGAATCCGCACGGTAATTTCCCCTTCTAATTGGTAGAATAGTTCTTCACTTTCATTAAAATGATAATCTTTCCGTGCATTCGGACCTCCTACAATCATTACAATGAAGTCGCCGGCATCCACATATAAGTTTTTATTGCTTACGGGTGGTTTCAGTAAATCTCGGTTATCATCGATCCATTTCTGAAGATTAAAGGGTGCTAACATGGCATTGAATTTTGATTCTTCGTAAAGTTAGAAAAAGTTGTCTACAAAAAAAGAGCCCTCCGTTTCAGGAGAGCTCTTAATATCAAAGGGGAAGTGTGTTTCAACTTCCCGTGAAAGATACCTTTCTTATTGCTTTACAACGCGGAACGTTTTCTCAGCATTTTCGTTGAAGATACGGATCAGGTATACCCCTGTTTCCAATTTCTCAACGTTTACTTCAGTAGTTTCAACTCCTGTAATTGCAGCTTCTTTCGTAGAAATTACTTTTCCATTCAAGTCTGTCAATTCGTAGTTGTATACTTCAGTTGATCCTTCGTTAGAGATGTAGAATACATTCGTAGTTGGGTTTGGATAGATATCCATTCCGTTGAATGTCAAATCTTGAAGGTTCAAGAAATCACAACCTGCATCAACGATCACAGTAACTGTTGATGAATCATCTGGACAAACTCCATTTCCTGCAATGTACTGGTAGTTGTACTGACCAGGGATAGACGCCGCAGTGATTTCACCAGATCCAAGTGCATTGTTTTGAGGATCGTACCATGTTCCTGTTAAGTCTACAGTGTTACTTCCAGTCAATCCTTGCAACAAGTTTACTGGCTCGTTAAGACAAACGTTCACAGTTCCATCGTTACCTGCAAATGATGGTGGGTACACCTGAACAGAAGTTTGAACTGAGTCCATAGCACATCCATCAATAACCATGTATTGGAATGTATACACTTGAGAAGCCAATCCAGTAGAAGCCCAAAGTGGATCGTTAAATCCAGCAGTTGGAATATCTTCTGACCATGCACCTCCTGCATCAGCACCAGAAATTTGTGTGCTCAAGTCAACAGTGTCACCCAAACATACATCCAACAATCCGTTGTCAGTACCAGCTTCAACTACGATATCGCGAATACGCAATGAGTAGATACCAGCAGCTCCATTTGGATCGTGCATCATGTAGTACGTGTTACCTGGTGTCAAACCACAAAGGTTCAAGTATGGGTAATCATCTCCTGTAAGGTTGAAGTCATCATTCGCTCCTACAAGGTTGTACTGGTTAAAGTCGTTACAATCAGAAGTTTCGTAAACAGCTACCTGTCCGTCGAAATCTTGGAATTCTCCATCAATACGAACGTTTCCAGATGCAGGTGCTACGAATGTAAACCAAGTAGACGCCGTAACTGAAGAGTTACACCATGTCATGGTTCCGTTACATGGTCCTGCTGGAGGTGCGACTCCCGCTTCTCCTGCTGCTACTGTTGCTCCTGTTCCGTTGAAAGAGTACTCTACTCCGTCTACTGGAATTGCTTGAGCCAAACAAGTTGAATCGTTGGTCAATGGCATTGTAACAGTGAATGGTCCAACCATGTTAGACGTATCACCAGGGAAACAGATTGCTTGGATGTACACATCGTACAATCCACCGCTCATCAATGTTGCGTCGAACAAAGTATCAGTAGTGTTGATTGTATCGATTCCGTATACAGTTGTTCCATTTCCTAGCATGTATCCTGTTGGACCGTAATCCATAGCGAACTCTGAAATTGGGAATCCAGTGTTACCTGTCCAGTTCCAAGAAGAGAAGATAGAGTCAACTGCTGTTGCTGCTGCAAATCCTGTTGGGTCTGCACAGTTTGGAAGTGTAACAAAGTTACCTGTAAGTGCGAAAGAAGTATCACCATTAGCACATAGTGCGTAGATGTACACGTCGTAACCTGTCACGTCATCTAATCCAGTTAACTGAGCTGCATTACCATTAATGTTAAAGCTAGTTCCTTGCCCCGGAGTATATCCTTCAAGACCGTATTCAACAATCCACTCTGTTTCGTTGGAAAGTCCAGCTCCCCATGAAAGGTCTGCAGAGTTAGTAGTAATACCAGTAATGTTCAAGTTTACAGGCTTAGGACAGTTTGTGTAGTAGAAGTTTACACAAGTCTCGTCAGTAAGATACTGCGTGTTGTTGAATGAAATCTGAATGTCTTGGTTTGGACCAGCTACACCGATGGTTGCTGAACCTCCTAGGTCAAGACCAGGGTTACCAGGCTCAACTTCATCGTATACGAAGTAGATTTCTCCTGTTGCCTCGTGAATTTGCGCTTGGAAAACGTATGTCAAGTTCGGGTTACCACTAATGTGGTTTTTGTTCCACTGAACAACAAAGATTTGGTTTGGAGCAGTACCCAATGTTTGGTAGTATACACCTTGTCCAGCTACTTGCTCTGTCCAAAGGTCATCCCAATAAGGGTATAAACCGTCAGCGGATGTTGCCATTTGTCCGTTGGTAAATCCAACTTGCTGTCCACCACCCATTACAAGTGCACCGTTAGATCCGATAGTAATATCGTTAACGACAGACTGCTGATAAAGCATGGTGAATGGCATTGCTACAGTAACTTCGCCATCATCTCCTAAGGTGTTTAGAACTCCTGTTGATGTAATATCTACGAAACCTGTATCCGGACACCATGTGTTTGCCTCCATGTACAGACCTTGGTTGTACGTGTTGAAGATAACTGGCCCTGTCCATAGAGATGTATCTCCAACGCCACAAACCGATTGAACATATACTTCGTAGAAGCTGTTCGATGCCAATCCTGTGATGGTATCTGGGTTTTGGTTTGCACCAACATACGACCCAGTACCTTGAGCGAATCCTGTTGATCCGTACTCAAACTGCCATTCTGTTGCACCGGCATTTTCTGTCCAGTTAAATGAACCTGAGGTTAAGTCACCTCCAGCCCATGTAAGCGCTGTTGGAGCAGCACATGAGATGTATTGGAAAGAACCTACTTGAGACCAACCGTTACCACAGTCAGACTGTACGTAGAAATCATAGAATTGATTTCCTACGAGACCTGTTGCAGTTTCAGTAGTGTTTGCTGTACCTGTAACAGAACCTAGTTCCGTTCCTGTTCCTGGTGTGAATCCTGGTGCACCCCACTCAACATCGTAAGTTGTTGCTCCAAGTACTGGGTTCCAGCTCAAATCAGCTTCACCAGTTTGTGTGAAGTTTCCTGCTGTAAGTCCATTAGGTAATGCACCACAAGGAATAGTAACACACTGAATTAATCCAGTGTAAACAGTGGATGTACCACCAGGCGCACTACCTTGAGGCATTGAATAAACAGTGTTATTACCGTCATCCAATAGATCAAAAGAAACTTCACCTAAGAAACCACCACCTGTCCAAATAAGTTCAATAGTGTTTCCAGATGTTACAGTGAAAGTCCAAGATTGGAAACTTCCAGCTACAGCAAATGGTGATCCAGTCACAGGAACGCCGTTGTCGGTGATTTGGAGGCTACCGCCATTCCAACCATCTCCGAAACTATCGTACCCATTTAATGTGTATGTACATTGAGCGCTAGCAGTAAGACCAACGAAAAACATACACACCATCAAGGACCATTGCTTGATAGTATTCAAATTTTTCATAGAAAGAGAATTTATTAATGTAAGTTAAAAACAGAGCCAAAAGTAGGTTATTTTGCGGTAAACATCAAAAAAAGGTTTGTGTAGTTCGCTTATTCTAAACCGATTTTCTCATTTTGTTCAAATCGAATCACAATTTGTGAAATTTCTAAAATAAAAAAGAGCCCTCCGTTTCGGGAGAGCTCTTAATATTTAGCGGGGAATTCTGTTTCAATACCCCATAAAAGTTACCGTTCTTATTGCTTTATAACGCGGAACGTTTTCTCAGCTGTTTCGTTGAAGATACGGATCAGGTAAACTCCTGTTTCCAACTTCTCAACGTTTACTTCTGTTGTTTCAACTCCTGTAATTGCAGCTTCTTTTGTAGTAATTACCTTACCATTCAAGTCTGTCAATTCGTAGTTGAATACTTCCGTTGATCCTTCGTTAGAGATGTAGAATACATTCGTAGTTGGGTTTGGATAGATATCCATTCCGTTGAATGTCAAATCTTGAAGGTTCAAGTAGTTACAGTTCGGGTCTACAATTACCGTTACGGTTGCTGTGTCATCTTCACAAATTCCATTTCCAGCGATGTACTGATAGTTGTACTGACCTGGGATTGAGTTTGCATAGATGTCTGAACTTGGAAGAGCGTTTGCTGAAGGATCATACCATGTTCCTGTGAAGCTAACGCCAACACCTCCAACCAATCCTTGTAATAGGTCAACTGGTTCGTTCATACAAGCATCAATTGTACCATCGTTTCCAGCGAAAGATGGTGCCCATACTTGAATTGTAGTCTCAACTGAATCAGCAGCACATCCATCAACAACCATGTATTCGAATGTATATACTTGAGAAGCCAATCCTGCTGAACTCCAAATTGGATCGTTAAATCCTGCAGTCGGGATGTCTTCTGACCAAGTACCACCAGCGTCAGCACCAGTCAATTGAGTGCTTAGGTCAACAATGTCACCCAAACAAACATCCAATTGTCCGTTGTCTGTACCAGCTTCTACAGTAATATCCTGAACGCGCAATGAGTAAACTCCAGCAGCTCCGTTCGGATCATGCATCATGTAGTACGTGTTTCCTGGAGTCAATCCACAAAGATTCAAGTAAACGAAATCATCACCTGATGTGTTGAAGTCGTCATTCGCTCCAATTAGGTTGTACTGGTTGAAGTCGTTACAGTCTGTTGTTTCGTAAACAGCAACCTGTCCGTCGAAGTTTTGGAATTCTCCATCGATACGCACATTTCCTGAAGCCGGTGCAATGAATGTGTACCATGTAGAAGCAGTAACTGAAGAGTTACACCAAGTCATTTGACCGTCACATGGTCCAGCTGGAGGTGCAATTGCTGCTTCTCCTGCTGCTACAGTTGCTCCTGTTCCGTTGAACGAGTAGTTTACTCCGTCTACTGGAATCGCCTGAGCCAAACAAGTTGAGTCGTTTGTCAAAGGCATAGTAACTGTAATTGGTCCAACCCAGTTCGAGCTGTCGCCAGTGTTACAAACTGCCTGAATGTACACATCGTACAATCCTCCACTCATCAACCCTGCGTCTACTAATGTATCCGTTGTGTTGATTGTGTCGATACCATACACCTGAGTACCCATTCCATTCATGTATCCTGTTGGACCGTACTCAAACGCGAACTCTTGAATTGGGAATCCTGAGTTTGCTGTGTAGTTCCAAGCAGTAAAGATAGAATCAACTGCAGTTGCTCCAGCCAATCCAGTCGGATCCGCACAGTTTGGAAGCGTTGTGAAATCACCTGTCAATGCAACAGACGTATCACCGTTGGCACAAAGCGCCATAATGTATACATCGTAAGTTGTCATATCATCCAAACCTGGAATTACAAGTGCCGAACCAGTGTTCACAGTTACTGATGTACCGTTAGTTTGTGGGTCAAACCCTTGTGGTCCGTAAATCACTTGCCATTCCGTCTCGTTTGCAAGACCAGCATTCCATGTGATTGCTCCTTCACTAGTAGTAGTGTAGGTAACTGAATAGTTCTGAGGGCGTGGACAATTTGTGTAGTAGAAATGCACACAAGAGTTATCCTGTAAATATGTAGGATCGTTTGTAGAGACAGTGTAATCTTGGTTAGGTCCTGAGATTCCTATATCAGCATTAGCTGCATAATCATCTCCTGATTCGTTTCCACCAAAGATTACGTCGTCATAAACGTAATAGATTTCATTCGTTGATTCTTCGATTTGAACCTGGAATGTAACCGTTCCTTGCCCGTTACTAAAGTTGTTACTGTTGTTCCATTGGATCACTAGTACAGAGTTTGGAGATGTTCCAACTTGCTGTATAAAGATATCACCTGTTTCACTGTCAAGGTCATCTCCCCAAGGGAACATGAATCCATCTGCCAGTGTGTTGAAGTTACCTCCATAACCAATAGTAGTTTGGTTCGGGTTGCCTAATTGCATACCTCCGTTATTTCCAACCGACATATTTGTTACAGGTTCATTTTGGAAGAGAATTGTGAATGGTAGAGGATCGATTCCTACTTCACCA
Source organism: bacterium (assembly GCA_024742305.1). Taxonomy (GTDB): domain Bacteria; phylum Bacteroidota; class Bacteroidia; order Flavobacteriales_D; family Crocinitomicaceae; genus UBA4466. The sequence continues at coordinate 113,424 of JANSYQ010000007.1, forward strand.
TCATCTGGGAGGTCATACAAAACTCCAGTAGCGGAAATGTCAACAAATCCTCCAAGAGGACAATCTGAATCCCACTCCATGTATTCACCTTGATTAAAGGTGTTAATTAGTACAGGACCCACGGCAGCGGATGTGTCACCACCACAGTCTGCGTATACATACACCTCATAGAATTGATCTGGAGCTAGGCCTGTCAAAGTGTCTGGGTTTTGAGGAGCAACAACTTGTGTTCCTGACCCAGGTGTAAACCCTGTTGGTCCATATTCTAGAATCCAAGAGGTTTCCTGCCAACCTGCATTCCAAGATAATCCAGCCGATGTATTGTCACCTCCTGTAAAGGCTAATGCCGTAGGACTTGGACATGATGGAGCTTCTTTCAACTCGATATCATCTAACAAGATATCATTGTAGAATGTTGTACCAGCACCTCCCGTTACAGTGAAGCGCATTTGTACATCACCCGTAATGGTTACAGGGTCAATAATGTGCTCCATAAGTACCCAGTTTGGTCCAAGGTTTTGCTGGATTGTATTGATCGTGTTCCATGCAGATCCATCCCAAAACTCAACCAACAAGATATTGTTTGTTGGATCGTTTGTGTTGTTCGAGAATACTGCATAACTCATCATTGGTAATGTCAAAGTCGATGCATCAATTAGTGGAGATGTATACGTACTTACTTCACCAGTAGTGTTGTCTGAACCATCCATCATTAGGAACGTTCCGTTTGGTGGTGTTGAGTAATCTGGTGTACCAGTCGCTCCCCATCCAGCAGGACCGGTAGGAGTTGTTGCACTACTACCATATTCCCAGTTTGTTTGACCACCTTGTGTCCAACATAATGGAACTCCTGATGTAGCGAAAGACTCAATAAATGGTGTTGGATATGTTGCACATGCTGTTGCGAATGTGTTTGCGCACAACCAGTCTGAGCTATCTCCTGGCGAACATACCGCACGTACACACAAGTCATAGCTAGTAGATGGTGTTAAGCCAGTAAGTGTTGGCGTTGTGTTGTTCACTGTTACGAAAGTACCAGTACCTTGCGTAAATCCGGCAGGACCGTACTCGATCTGCCACTCAGATGCCCCTGCATTGTCAGTCCATGACAAGTCAACTTGAGTAGACTGAATGTTCGTTACTGACAAGTTTGTAGGTGTTGGACACGTTGGTGCTTCAACTACTCCAATATCATCCAAACAGATATCTCCTTCAAAAGATCCAGCACTCACAGCGCGGAAACGAATGTCGATAACCCCTGTCGCTGGAATTATTAGTTCAGAAATAAGCCATGGATCTCCTTGTGCTAATTGCTGTTCACCTACGATAGACGTCAACAAGTTCCAAGATGCTCCACCGTTGTCAGAGTACTCTACGTTCAACGTTCCCATTTGCGCACCAGTCATGTGGTAAGCAAACGTCAACATTGGCACTGTCAGTGCTGATACATCAACTTGAGGGGTAAAAAGGGTTGCTTCAACACCTACCGCAGCTCCGGAAGCTTCCGTGTAAAAGTATCGAGAACCACTATTTGCACCCAAGGGTCCAGTACCAGGAGAAGGAGTAGATCCAGCTCCATCGATGTTCCAATCGTAACCAGTCGGTGAAGTTTCCGACCAACAGTTTTGACTGATCACCCCAGTTGTGGTGTTCAGGGATTCAACATTGTCCGACCATGGTGCGACTTCCGGATTGGGACACTGCCCAAAAGAAGTCCCAACACTGAGAAACAATGCCGAGAAAAATAATACTAATTGTTTCATAGAAAAGAGAATTTTAATTGTAAAACAGAGCCAAAGGTAGTGTATTTTGGAAATCGTTCAAAAAGAGATTTTCTTTTGACTATTGAGTTCTTACCGGTATTTAAATCGATTTATACACAAACTTTTTAATATTTCAACCTATCCATTGAGTATAGTGGGTTTCAGAATGAATATTTCATTGATGGATTCATGTGTAGGGGTATGGGGAGCTAGGAACGATTTTCATTTTGTTATTTTACGAACACAGTAACTGTTTATTGTAGGTTTTACAACATGTAAAAATTGACTTTTCGGTTGGAACATAGAAAAGGTATCGATTAGAAGTATTCCTTTATTTTTGCTTTCAAAAGCATTGAACGTATGAAAGAGTTATCAGGAAAGCACGCACTTGTTTGCGGCAGTACTCAAGGAATTGGATGGGCTTCTGCACAGTTAATGGCGGCGCGTGGAGCGCGGATTACATTGGTTGCTCGAAACGAAGGTAAGTTGAAAGATGCTCTCCAACAATTGGATAATTCTGAGGGACAGCAGCATGATTTTTTGGTGGCGGATTTTTCTCAGCCGGATGATCTCTTGGCTGTTTTGAAGGATTACGTAGCAAAAGGTGCACAGCCGGATATACTCGTCAATAATACGGGCGGACCAAAAGGAGGTCCAATTATTGACGCTCAAACCAGTGAGTTTATTGCAGCGTTCAACCAACATCTGATTTGCAACCATATCTTGGTGCAACAACTGTATCCGGGAATGAAAGAAAAAGGAGGAGGTCGGATCATTAATGTTATTTCAACCTCTGTGAAACAACCATTGAATAATCTTGGGGTTTCCAACACTGTTCGTGGGGCAGTGGCCAACTGGAGTAAGACCTTGGCGAATGAGCTGGGAGAATTCAATATTACCGTGAACAATGTTTTGCCTGGTGCTACCAACACGGGAAGATTGCAAAGTATTGCGGAGGCTAAAGCGGGAAAAACAAACAATTCTGTAGAAGATGTCTTTGCTGGAATGGCTGCTCAGAGCCCCATGCAAAGAATCGCTGAACCGGAAGAAGTAGCTGAAGCTATTGCGTTCCTTGCTTCTGACCGAGCCTCGTATATCAGCGGCATTAACGTACCTGTCGACGGTGGTCGTACCAAGTCACTTTAAACTTGGGGTAATTATACTTCTTATGGCTTTTTCGTGTTCGAAGAAGCCCGAATCTGGTGTAGAGTTCAAAGGTGTAGATATAAACCCTTCATCTGTTTTTGTTGATGCTGTTTCCCTAGATTCTCTTTCATTTGCATCGGGAGAAAAACGCTGGTTGTTGAAAGGTCTTATCGTTAATAATGGAATTGAGTATTCTTACTCCATGGTATATGGTCAAAATCCTTTTGAATCGGATGTTATACCGTTAATGGCAAATGCTCCTATGTTAATAGAATCTAATGATAGTACGGTAGTTGTGCTAACCCATCATGAAAAAAATGTGATGATTTCTTGGAGAACCGAAGATCAATTTGTGTGCGTGAAATCCGTTCTTACTTCAGAACGTTAACATGACCTCTGAGGTTTCTGTCTCTACCCGAATTGGTCACAAAGTTGACATCATACGTGTACGTTCCGTCCGGCACGTACAAACCTAAATAAGTTCCGTCCCATTCAAAATTTAGGTCATTCGAGGTGAAAATGATTTCTCCCCATCTGTTGAAGACATTCACTTCAAGCGATTTTACACCTACAGTGCTAATGGACCAATCGTTATTGTATCGATCTCCGTCCGGGGTGAACGTGTTTGGAATGTAGACATACCACTCTTCTTCAATGTTGATTGGCTTTGTGATGGTGTCAGTACATCCTTTGTCATCAATGGCAATTAAAGTTACGTTGTACATTCCCGGGTCAGGATACGTTGTACTAGGGTGAGGGAAAGTGTCCCCACTTCCGTTGCCAAAGTCCCAAATATAACTTGTCGCGTTTTGCGATTGATTCTCGAAGGTAATCGGCAAGTTGTTAAAGAAGACCGTACTTGTTACAGTGAAGTCTGCCGTCGGAGCTACGACTGTTACAGTTGTGGTTGTATCTACCGTGAATGTTTGACATTCATCCGAAACAATAACTTGATACGTTGTTGTCTCTGAAGGGTTGACCCAAACTCCTGAAGTCGTTTCGCCACTGTGCGGCCACAGATAGTAATATTGACCGTACCCCCCCGTAGGAAATACTTCAATAAACGCAGAATCTGAAGGGCAAATTTCCAGTCCTGGGGAAATATCTAATACCAATGGTGGCGATGTTATTGTATAAACCACTTCTGCAGACGCAGAGTTTCCACAATCGTCAGATACGGTAATAAAGTAGGTGGTTGAAGTGGATGGAATTACATCCAACGTGGGACCATTTCCGAGGTTAGGATCATTTGCTGTTGACCACGTGTAGCTGTAATTTCCTGAACCGCCTGAAGCATTTGCTGCCAACGTAGTTGGAAGGTATGGACAAATTTCTGTAATATCCGGTGTTTCATTCAGTACCAACGGTGGTAAAACGGGAACAACCACTTCATAAGAGTCAGTCGCTTGATCTCCTAAACATGCGTCTTCAACAGTAACGCTATACGTTGTAGTGGCTCCAGGTGTCACCGTAATGGATGGAGTAGTTTCCCCCGTATTCCATAAAAAAGTATACGGAGATGCTCCACCTGAGGGAACTGCCGTGAGAGTTACTTGTTCGCCCGGACAGTTGATAGTTCCTCCGTCGATTTCTACCTCCACGGGTTCAATATCATTTATTGCCAGCTCTAGAATGATCGGTGTCACGTTTCCACAAGGGTCCGTGATGGGAAATTCTATGGTGATTGATTCTTGTCCTTCTACAAGAGCATCTTGGAAAGCATCAATCGTGAAGCTTACGGAGCTTTGTCCTGCTGCAAAGGTTACTGAGTTCGGTATATTGGAATAGTCGACGCCTTCTGTGGCGGTTCCGCTCACGTTGATCGGTACTGTCATAGGTGATGCAGATTGCGCTGGATCTCTGTCCAAAGTTACCGTCGCGCTGACACATCCTTCTCCCATGATATTCGGAGCGCCAAACAATTCTTGCGATAAGGTGTAATCCACTTCAATTGGAGTGTCGGAAGAAAGACTGTTCGCTTCTAGGAAGATACCAGAGTCATAAATACCATCTCCTGTATCTGCAATGGCGATGATTAGTCGATAGGTTTGTCCACATTGTACTTCCGCTTTTGCAGTCAATACTTCTGTGAATCCATCATATTGAATGGTAGCTCCGTTCGTATTATCTACATAATACTGTGCATTAGCTGCTCCGAAGGTTCCGAACTGGTTCGAAACGGCGTCGTGTACATTATTAATGGCTACCGGTTGATTGTTTGGTAGAAGGGCAATGTTTGTTGGTGTTGGGTACCCTGGGCCAATAATGAAAAAGGCAAAAACATCGTTGAACTGCGAGCCAACATATTCCTCGTATTCCTCTGAACCGAAAACATAGTTAAACTTCACTGAGTCTGAGTAGGGAACGAAATCGAATTCAAGCACGGAGGCGTTAAAGGTTGTTCCACCTACTAAATTGGTAAGCAAAGCATTTCCGGGAGTTCCGTTGTCCATTCCGCCATCAGCAACGTTGTTTGGACCATGAGGACCATCAGTTCCTTGGTTTAAAACCGTTCCGGTTGTTATAATAATTCCGTCGTTCAACCCAATATTAGTGCTTGTTCCATTGAACTCGCCAATGGCTGCTGGGTGACCGTTATAGGTGATATTGGAAACCGTAACACCAGATCCAAGAAGAACGTTTTGTACCAATCCTGCGGGAGATTGTGCCGTACTAGTAATCAGCTGACCGAAAGAGGTCAGTGGCAAAATCATAAGGAGTAAAAGTACAATTCTCTTCATCTTCTATAAATATAGACGTAAAACTTGGGCAATCGTTTGCCATTTTGATAAAAATTAACACAAATATTACGCCAAAGAGGGTCTCATTTATAGAATGTTAACGATTCTGCTCAGAATTTATTTGCTCGCAGACGCGAAATTCGTCAGATTTGCGATATGGGATTTTGGAAAAAACTCGTTGAAAAATCAAGGAAAAGCCTGAAGTACTCGGTGTCGGATCCTGCCTCTTTTGAAGAGGTGTGGAGCTTCACTAGTACGCGGATTCGTGTGATTAGTTTGTTTGTGGTATTGGTTCTTGCAACGGGTTTTGGGATGAGTTACATAATCTCATGGATGGGTGGTCCTGGAAGCGGTAAAAATGACGCAACCATCGAAAGAAAGCAACTGGAGGAGCAATTTGAAAAAATTGCAGCCTTGGAAAAAGAAGCCGCTTTGAGAAGTCAATACAACGGAGCGTTATTGAAAATTTTGCGAGGAGAAGTTCCTATCAATAGCAATATTGACTCACTTGCAGAAGTAACCGACCCTGATTACGGCAGCATTCAAACCAAACCATCCAAGTCGGAAATTGAAGTTTCGAAGAAGGTAAAGGATGATATGCGCACAGGAAATCGAACGGAGGCTGCAATCCCTTATTTTAAATCGCCAGTAAAAGGTGTGGTGAGCGATGCGTTTACACCAGGTTCGCACCCTGGAATTGACGTAGTCACGGAAAAGAACGAATCCATCAAAGCTTGTCTTTCTGGGACGGTACTATATGCTGGATTTACGCGTCAAGATGGGTACATTGTTATTCTGGATCACGGAAACGGCTATTCTTCAGTGTACAAGCATGCGCGAAAAGCATTGAAAAAGATAGGAGATCGTGTGCAACTTGGTGATCCAATAGCGATTGTAGGAAGCACGGGTTCCAATTCCACCGGACCTCACCTTCACTTTGAATTGTGGTACAATCAGTCGCCCGTTAATCCGGAGGACTATATCAAGTTTACCCGTTGATTCCCTGCATTGAAGAGAGTTTGGCGTAGATCCCATCTTTTTTCATAAGCTCCTCGTGGTTGCCGCGCTCTTTTATTTCGCCTTTTGACAATACGAGAATTTCATCTGCTTTTTGAATGGTGCTCAATCGATGGGCAATGACTAAGCTCGTGCGGTTTTCCATCAAATGTTCCAAAGCATCTTGTACCAATCGTTCTGACTCGGTATCCAGTGCGGAAGTTGCTTCGTCGAGAATAAGAATAGATGGGTTTTTCAAAATAGCCCGTGCAATGCTCACACGTTGTTTCTGACCGCCGGATAGCTTGTTGCCACGTTCACCGATGTTGGTTTCATAGCCATCCTCCAATTCCATAATGAAATCGTGGGCATTGGCAATTTTTGCGGCTTGAATTATGTCTTCCATATCGGCGTTATCCATTCCAAACGCGATATTGTCCCGAACCGTCGTGTTAAAAAGAATGGACTCTTGAGATACAATTCCAATATGCTGACGGAGATCAAACATCGATAGATCTTTCACATCAACACCATCAACCTTGACAGCGCCGCTTTGAACGTCGTAAAAACGAGGGAGTAAATCGGCTAACGTTGACTTTCCACTACCTGATTCTCCAACAAGAGCAATCATTTTACCTGCGGGAATTTTGAACGAAACGTCTTTAATTACATCTTCATCGCGATAGCGGAACCAAACATTTTCGTAAGAAACTCCTTCGGAAATTTCATTGACCTTTACTGGGTTTTCTCTTTCATAAATACGTTCATCTGCATCAAGAATTTCATTGATTCGATCCAACGAAGCAAATGCTTGATTCAAATTTGACATTCCTTGTGATACCCCTTGAATTGGTCGCATCAATTGAGAGAAAACAATGATAAACCCTAGGAAAACCTCCCCTTTAATTGCAGCTTCACCACCATCCAAAACGAGCAGGCCACCGTACCACACAATCGTCACCATTACCAGCGAGCCTATGGTTTCATTCAAAGGAGAGGTAAGTTCGCGTTTACGAAAAGCCTTGGTTATCAATTTTTGATGCTTCAGGTTCTCCCAACGGAAACTTTTCACAACTTGATTCATTGCGTTAAACGCTTTAATAATTCGAATGCCACCCAAGGCTTCGTCTATCGAAGAAACTAAAACGCCCATTTGTTCTTGTCCTTGTTTGGCCGTTCGTTTTAAACTTTTCCCGATTATCACAATAATTAATGCAACCACTGGTAGTAATAACAAAGCGAATACGGTAAGACTTACGCTCCAGTATAAGAGAACGGAAATGGTGATAAACAGAGCGAATGGCTCACGAAATATCAGTTCTAGCATCGAGATTACCGCGTTTTCAATGATTCCGACATCACTCTGCATTCGTGACATTAAATCCCCACGTTTTTCATCCGTGTAATGAGATATCGGAAGTTTCATGGCTTTCTCGAACAAGGCATCGCGTACATCGCGTACTACGGCCATGCGTAATTGAGATTGAAACCAAATGGCTCCGTATCGAAATAAGTTTTTCACGAAAAAGGCAATGCTTACAGTGATACACACGAAAACAAGTGCTCCCTTGGGATCGGCTTCCGTCATGGCGTACATTTCATAGTTATACCACTCGCCAATGTATTTGAATATGCCTGAAAAGGTTTCGTCGTAATGTGGAGGAGAAACAACTTCCTTTTCCGTTCCTTCGAATAATAGCTTGAGAACAGGTATGAATAGTGCCATCGAAATCAAGTTGAAGATGACAAATCCAAGGTTGCAAAGAATAACGGTAATTGCCGTCCATCGGTAGCGGAAGGTATACCTATATATCTGAAGGAAATTTTTCATTCGTGACAAAGATAGATTTATTAATAATGAATAGTGAAATATTGAATAATGAATACTGTGTCTGTGGGAAGACCTTTTATTCATGATTCCTTATTCATTATTACTTACTTTTGCCACATGAGTTCAATTCGACAAAGCAAAGTAGAACGGGTAGTTCAGGAGGAACTTTCCATGATTTTTCAGCGCAACGCACGGGAGTTGTGTCTTGGAGCAATGGTTTCTGCAACTGTGGTGCGCGTAACACCTGACCTATCGTTGGCGCGCTGCTACGTGAGCGTTTTTGCTGGTCCACCGAAAGAAGAGGTGTTGGAAAATATCAAATTGAATGCTTCAAAAATTCGTGGTGAAGTTGGGAGGCGATTGAAAAATATGAGTCGAATTCCAGAACTGACGTTTCACATTGATGATTCTTTGGACTATGCCAATGAAATCGATGAACTTTTAAAGAAGTAGGGCATTAACGTTCCTTATTTCATAGCGCGTAGATATCTCGCTACCAAGCGGAAGAAAAATGTAATCAATCTGATTACGCGCATTTCCGTTGTGGGAATCACCATCATTACTGCGACCCTTATTGTGCTTCTTTCTGCCTTCAATGGAATTGAAACGATGATCGAGAATTTGTACTCGGAATTCGATACAGATTTGACCATTCGAGTAGAAAAAGGGAAGTCGTTCAATGAGGAGCGCATCGACATGAAAAAATTAGCAAAACTGGAAGGTGTTAAGAATCATTCTCGTGTCGTTGAAGAAGTCGTGATTTTGAAGCGAGATAAGAAGTGGGTGAGTGTGAACATGCTTGGCGTTGAGCCCTCTTTTCTCAAAATGACCAATATGGCCGATAATATGGCTGAAGGTGAACCCAACTTGAGAGAGGAAGGCGAGGATCGGGCGATATTGGGTGCAGGCGTTTTAGGAAAGTTGGAAGGTTATGTTCCCAAGCAAGTGGGAGTTGACATGGTTGATTGCTACGTTCCGAAACGAGATGCGAAAATTCGCCCGGGGAAAAGTCCGTTTCAACAAAAGAAAATTGGCGTATCGGGTACCATTAGCTACAATAGGGAAGTAAGTTCTCAGTTTATGATCATTCCGTTCGATCTATCAAGAGAGTTAATGGAATTCGACGATGAAATATCTGCCATTTATATTGATGCCAAGGAAGGAGTGGATAACGCCGAACTAAAGGAAAGAGTACAAAAGTTGGTGGGGTCAGATTTCAAAGTGAAAACCAGTTATGAGAAGAACGAATTGATCTATAAAACCAGTCAATCTGAGCGAATTATCGTACTTATAATCCTACTGTTCATCTTCGTGTTGGCGGCGTTTAACCTAGTCGCTTCTCTCACGATGTTGTTTGTCGAGAAGTTAGAAGACGTAAAAACAATGGTGAGTTTTGGAACGCCGCGAAAATATATTTTCCGCATTTTCTTCATTGAAGGTTTGCTGATTTCAGGAAAAGGCATTCTTTTCGGATTGATTCTCGGCTATGCTGTTTGTTGGGCACAACTACAGTTTTCATTGATCAAAATGCCGAACTCCAATGGCGAAGCGTTTCCGATTGGGTTAAGTGCCATGGATGGACTGCTGATATTTTCTCTCGTAGCAGCACTGTCGATTTTGTTCAGTTATTTTCCGGTGGCCTATTTGATTCGCCGAAATGTAAAGTCGTAGCGATGAAAATGATTCTTCTTCTAACGTCACTTTTGTTTTTGATTTGCAGTTGTGAAATGTCGGAAAGCGACAAAGAGACAGATGCTGACAAACGCTCCATTCAACGAATGAATGCGCCTAAAAAAAAGGTGGATAATTCAAATTCAGAAATCTCCTATGAGATAATCATGGAAGAACTTTACGGAAATTGGGTACTCATCGGCGTAAGTGAAGATAGAAACGGACCGGGTCTAGCTCCTCAAGGAGAACTGCTTTTTGCTTTTCGTAAGAATGGCGCCATGACTGTAGCCACTGAAGGCATGCAAGAGATTACTGAAAATTTAGCGGAGATTCCTTCTCCATACAGCATCGAAGAAACCAAACTGTGTTCAGACGATCCATTATTCGCGTTGCAATTCGTGCAAAGATGCGTTGAGGTCATTCGTTTAAACGAGGGTCGGATGTCCATCGCAGTTGAAATTCCTGATGTTGGCTTTATATTTAAACACTTTGTGAAGCTGGAAGAATAGATGCAAGACCGCTTCTTGCAGTCGCTACTAGGCTTTTTGACTTTGGTAGCGACTCGAGCAGTTTAGAAGTCAATATGGGTTAAGTGGTTTGAAAATGAAGTATGCCGAGCCCGCCGAGGTGCACTTCCATCTCGATACTTCGACTTAGCTCTACACAGCGCAGGCTCGATGTCCAATAGTATATGGTGTCTAATTTTTCTCAAAGAGCCAATTTGGTCCAGTTTCTAGCGTCTCTTAGTCTAGCGTCTAATTCAGACTGTTAATAAAATCATTTCATCGTTGATAGCTTTTTTTATTTCCACCTTGTTATTGTAAGAAAAGCCGTATATTTGCGCCAAAATTCCGTAAGATCGGAATTCGATTTAACTCAATAAAAAGGCACGAAAATGTCGAATATTAAAGGTAAAATTTCACAGGTAATCGGACCTGTAGTTGATGTAAACTTCGAGAAAGGAGTGGAGCTTCCGAATATTTACGATGCATTGGAGGTTAGAAAAGATGACGGTACTCGTGTTGTCTTAGAAGTTCAGTCTCACGTTGGTGAGAATTCAGTTCGAGCAATCTCAATGGATTCAACGGATGGATTTACTCGCGGAATGGAAGCGGTTTCTACAGGAGCAGCTATCAAAATGCCAACGGGTGACGTAATCAAAGGACGTCTTTTCAATGTAGTTGGTGAAGCGATTGACGGAATCAACGAGATTGATAACTCAAACGGACTTCCGATTCACCGTGAAGCGCCGAAATTCGAAGACCTTTCGACTTCCACAGAGGTACTTTTTACTGGGATTAAAGTAATCGACTTGATCGAGCCGTATGCAAAAGGAGGTAAGATTGGATTGTTCGGTGGTGCCGGTGTAGGTAAAACCGTATTGATTCAGGAATTGATTAACAACATTGCGAAAGGACACGGTGGTTTGTCTGTATTCGCAGGAGTAGGTGAGCGTACACGTGAAGGAAACGATTTGCTTCGTGAGATGTTGGAGTCAGGTATTATCAAATACGGTGATGACTTCTTGCACTCAATGGAAGAGGGAGGTTGGGACCTTTCGAAGGTTGACCTCAATGAAATGAAAGAATCAAAAGCGTCTTTCGTATTCGGTCAGATGAATGAGCCTCCAGGAGCACGTGCACGAGTTGCATTGTCAGGATTGACATTGGCTGAGTACTACCGTGATGGTGAAGGAGACGGACAAGGAAAAGACATCCTTTTCTTCGTAGATAACATTTTCCGATTCACTCAGGCAGGTTCTGAGGTATCAGCACTTTTGGGTCGTATGCCATCAGCCGTAGGTTACCAACCAACATTGGCAACTGAGATGGGAGCGATGCAGGAGCGTATTACATCAACAAAATCAGGATCAATTACTTCCGTACAGGCCGTTTACGTACCTGCGGATGACCTTACTGACCCGGCTCCAGCAAACACGTTTGCTCACTTGGATGCTACAACAGTATTGTCTCGTAAAATTGCCGAGCTAGGAATTTACCCAGCGGTAGATCCATTGGATTCAACTTCTCGTATCTTGACTCCAGAAATCGTTGGTGAAGAGCACTACAACTGTGCACAGCGTGTAAAAATTACATTGCAGCGATACAAAGAATTGCAAGATATCATCGCCATCCTTGGTATGGATGAATTGTCTGAAGAAGATAAGTTGGTGGTACACCGCGCTCGTCGAGTTCAGCGTTTCTTGTCTCAGCCGTTCCACGTAGCAGAGCAGTTTACAGGATTGAAAGGAGTATTGGTGGATATCCAAGATACTATCAAAGCCTTCAACGAAATTCTTGACGGAAAATACGATCAGTACCCAGAGGCTGCCTTCAACTTGAAAGGTGGAATCGAAGACGTGATCGAAGCTGGAGAGAAAATGTTGGCGGAGAACGCTTAATACAAAAAGTCAAGCGACATGCAATTAGAAATCATCACACCTGAATCTTTGGTCTTTCAAGGCGAGGCGACTGCAGTACAGTTTCCCGGGTTGGACGGATCGTTTCAGGTTTTGAATGGACACGCGCCCATCATCTCAGCACTCGCAAAAGGTGATGTAAAAGTGGACTTGGAAAAACCATATACAGAAGAAGGAAACGCAAAAGTGACCGTAGATGGTTCTAACAAGAATACAATTCGTGTAGCGATTAACGGAGGTGTGGTTGAAATGACCAACAACAAAGTGATCGTCTTGGCGGAATAGCGCGTGATAAAACATTGAAGAAGAGGGAAATAGGTAAAGCTGTCTCCCTCTTTTTTGTTAAAGTACGTTAAGCCTCCAACCGAAATATTAGAACACATACGATAGTTTCCGTAACTTCGTTAATTGACATAGGTGAAATGACCATCCTAGAACGCATAGACCGAAATAACACGCCCCGACACATCGCCATTATAATGGACGGTAACGGGCGTTGGGCGCAACAACAAGGCGAAGAGCGCTTGTTTGGGCACAATTTCGGTGTAGAGGCTGTTCGAGAGGCGTTAAAGGCAGCACAGGAACTCAATGTTGAATACCTGACACTGTATGCTTTTTCAACGGAAAACTGGGGAAGACCAAAAGATGAGGTCGACGGTCTGATGGATCTACTTGTTCGTACGATCGGTAAAGAAGTAGATGAATTGGACGAAAGTAACGTCGTAATCCGAACTATTGGTGAAACTAACGGACTTCCTGAAAGTTGTCAGGAAGAGTTGAAAGCCGCATACGAACGCACTCGAAACAATACGGGAGTCAATCTCGTTTTGGCACTTAACTACAGTGCACATTGGGAAATGGTCGAAGCCGTGAAACAAATCACCGAGTTAGTGAATTCGGGAAGTTTGGACAAAGAAGAAATAGATCGAGAGGTCATTTCTGCACATTTGGCAACCAAAGGGATGCCAGATCCGGAATTGCTCATCAGAACAAGTGGAGAGCATCGTGTAAGTAATTTCCTATTGTGGCAAATTGCGTATTCAGAATTCCACTTCACCGATGTTCTTTGGCCCGACTTCAAAAAAGAAGATTTGTACAAAGCAGTACTGGATTACCAAAGTAGAGACAGACGCTTTGGCTTGGTTTCTGAACCTTTAGAAAAATAATTGATGAGACAAACAACCTTACGATTACTACTTGTGTGTGGAATGATACTTCCGATGTTAGCCGCTTTTGCGCAACCGGGAGACGGTCCTGTTACAGTAGGATTGAATATCGATTATAAAACTCCGCAAGAATATACTTTGGGTCCTATCCGAGTAGAAGGAGCCGATAACTACGATCACAATGCTATTCGTTTGATTGCTGGTTTGCGTCAAGGTTCTCAAATTACATTGCCGGGTGACAAAATCACCAAGGCGGTGAAGAATTTGTGGGCAGAAGGCATTTTCTCAGATGTTGAAATTTACGCGGAAAAGGAAGTTGCCGGGGTTATCTACATGGTAATTAAGCTGGCACCAAGACCGAAATTATCTCGATTTAGATTTGAAGGCTTGCCTCGAAGAGAAGTAGATAAAGTCCGTGAGGAAATCTCTCTATTCTCAGGAAAAACAATTACGGAAAACCTTGTTTTTGCAACGAAATCAAAAATTCGTGGGTACTTCCGTGAGAAAGGTTATTACAACGTAGATGTGAACATCCGCCGTGTTCAAGACACATTGATCAACGGTTCAGAAATTTTCTACATCAACGTCGACAAAGGCGAGAAAGTGAAGATCGGTGAATTGTCTATTGAGGGCAACAGTTCCGTTCCAACTTGGAAGCTGCGCCTTGCAATGAAAGATACCAAGCAGAAAGCATTTTGGCGCTTCTTCAAGCGTTCGAAGTTCTCTCAATCGGCGTACAAACGTGACAAAGAAGCCATGATGGCAAAGTTCACAAAAGTCGGACTACGCGATGCCGAAATTGCCTTCGATACCGTATATCAAGTTGATAGTAAAAACCTGACGATCAATATTAAAATTGATGAGGGCGAAAAGTACTACTTCGGTGACATCGAGTGGATCGGAAACACAAAATTCCGTTCAACCTTTTTGGACACAGTGTTAGGAATTCAGAAGGGGGACCTTTACAATAAAGAATTGTTGGAACAGCGCTTGTTCATGAGTCAAGATGGACGAAATATTTCATCCTTGTACCGTGATCGCGGTTATCTTTTCTTCAACTTAATCCCGGTAGAAGTGAGTGTGGAAAATCACATGATCAACTACCAAATGCGTATTATCGAAGGGAAGGAGGCACGTGTGAAGCGCGTAATTATTTCCGGTAACACGAAAACCAACGATTATGTGATCCGAAGAGAAATTCGAACGAAACCGGGCGATCTTTTCAATCAAAACGACATCATTCGTACGCAGCGAGAATTGGCACAGCTTGGCTACTTCAATGAGCAAGCCTTCCAAATCAACCCAATTCCAAACCCTGCCGATGGTACGGTGGACATTGAGTACGTTGTAGAGGAGAAATCATCCGATCAAATTGAACTTTCCGGTGGATACGGAGGAACAGGAATTGACGGCCGCGGACGTATTATCGGAACCCTCGGTCTTACCTTCAATAACTTTAGCACGAAGAACTTCTTCAAAAAAGGAGCTTGGGCACCACTTCCTGGAGGAGATGGACAACGAATTTCCATTAGAGCGCAAACTAACGGGCGCTTCTTCCGAGGGTATAATGTTTCGTTCACAGAACCATGGTTGGGCGGTAAAAAGCCGAACTCATTAACGGTTTGGGGAGTTTGGAACCTAATCGGAAACGGATTTGCACCAACAAGTGATCAATTTGAAGGACTGCGTATCGGGGGTACTGGAATTGGTTTTGGTCGACGTAAGAAATTCCCAGACGACTATTTTACTGTGAATTACGAACTGTCTTACCAGCAGTATTTCGTGAAAGATTCACCGCAATTTGGACTCTTCACCAATGGCTACGCAAACGACTTTGCCTTTAAGTATACCTTGATTCGCAGCTCGGTGACATCGCAGATTTATCCGCAAGGTGGTTCAACGATGCGTTTTGTAGGAAAAGCCACACTGCCATACTCTCAGTGGGATGGAATTGATGATTATTCTAGTGTAACAGAGCAAGAACGCTACAATTGGTTGGAGTACTACAAATTGAAATTGACCGGAGAATGGTATTTCCCATTGACAGCGGATAAAAAATTGATCTTGATGCCACGTTTCGGGTTCGGATTCATGGGCTTCTACAACGAAGGGAAAGGTTTGACGCCGTTTGAACGATTCTACATGGGAGGAAGTGGATTGACCGGAGTCAACCAAATTGGAGGTCAGGAAATCATTGCTATGCGTGGATATCCGGATCGTTCCATGAGTTCTGATGCAGGTGATCCTCTCATTGCGAAGTACACACTTGAATTGCGTTATCCAATTTCCTTGAATCCATCAGCAACCTTCTTCGTTCTTGGATTTGCCGAAGCAGGAAATACGTTCCCAACATTTAGAGATTTCGATCCATTTAACGTGAAACGAGCGGCTGGAGTCGGAGTTCGTGTCTTCCTTCCTATGTTCGGTATGCTCGGATTGGATTACGGATGGGGCTTTGACCGACTAGATCCGTGGTCACAAGGCTTTGCCGTAGGAGAAGTGAACAATAATATCAATACGAAAGGGTACCATACACAACTGAACTTCACGATTGGTATGAACCTTGGAGAATTATAAACCACGTGTGGCAATAAATGATTAATTTCGCCGTTCGGCAAGCAAAAGTTCTATTATGAAAACATTGTTTCTAGCACTAGCTTTCGTTTTTGGCACAGGGTTTGCCTTTAGTCAGAAGTATGCGTATATCGACTCCGATTACATTCTTACCAAGCTACCAGAGTATCAAGCAGCAAAGGATAAACTGGATCAGTTGGCAGACCGATGGACGAAAGAGATTGAAAAGCGCTATGACGTACTTCGCATGAAGAAAGAAAATTTCGCACGTGAAGAGGTGCTTTTGCCGGAAGAAGAGCGGTCAAAGCGTGAGGAGGAAATTAAACGCCTAGAAGACGAAGCGATGAATATGCAAAAAGCACGTTTCGGAGTAAAGGGTGAATATTTTCAGAAGCGACAAGAATTGATCAAGCCGATCCAAGATCAGGTGTACGATGCAATGCAAAAGGTAGCTTCACAAAAGAAATATGTTTTTGTATTCGACAAGGCCAATCAAAGTAACTTGGTTTTTGCCGATCCTAAATATGACATCAGCGATCAAGTATTGCGAGAAATGGATGTCGACGTAAAATAGAAAAAAGGAAAGTAAACGTTTAAACAAACAAAATGAAGAAGATTTTAATCGCACTAGTTGTATTAGTTGGATTCGCAGGAACTGCAATGTCTCAGACGAAAGTAGGACACGTGAAATCACAAGTACTTTGGGATACACTTCAAATGAGTAAAACTGCGGAAACGCAAATGATTGAATTCCAGAAAGAGCTGGCAAAAGAGATTCAGGACTTGGAATCAGATCTACAGAAATTGTACGAAGATTACCAAAAGATTCAAAGCTCGCCAACGTCATCTCAAGTGTTGCTTCAATTGAAAGAAAAAGCGATCCGTGAGAAAGAAGGTGAATACCAAAATCGTCAGCAAAGCGCTCAATACGAGATTCAAGCATACAGAGCTGAATTGGAGACGCCAATTACGGAAATGATTCGCAAAGCCGTTGGTGTTGTAGCGAAACGTGACAAGTACGATTACATCATGGATGTGAACTCTGCTGTATTCGTAAATCCTGAAAAGGATGTTACAGACACAGTAATGGTAGAGTTATTGAAATTAGAGAAAGAAGCCTTGGCAAAAGCTACCACCAATGCGAGTGGTACTGGAGAAGAAGGCGCTCAATAATATTGAAGATATTTGAAGAAATCCCGATTGTGAAAGCGATCGGGATTTTTTGTTGGAACATTGTGAGCTGTGGTCATTGAGTTACTTAATTCCATGGTGAAGTACATCGAGCCTGTCGAGATGCCCTTCTCAACTACATTCATCTCGAAACTTCATCATCTCTACAAGCTCGATGATCTCTGTCCCAGTGCAGTGCAAACTTGCTTTAGCCAAGGAACACTATTTTCTTATTCAACATTCATAATTCATCATTCCTAATTCCTAATTTAGGC
>JANSYQ010000041.1 GCA_024742305.1 bacterium
ACTTGACGATCAACAACTCTACATCAGGTTCAGAAAACGTAACGGCATGTGATTCGTATACTTGGTCAGCAAACTCAACTACGTACACAGCGAGTGGAATGTACACGGCAACGTTGACTAATGCGGCGGGATGTGATTCTTTAGCAACATTGAACTTGACGATCAACAATTCGACATCAGGTTCAGAAAATGTTACAGCATGTGATTCGTATACTTGGTCAGCAAACTCAACTACGTACACAACGAGTGGGACGTACACGGCAACGTTGACTAATGCCGCAGGATGTGATTCTACCGCAACTTTGAACTTGACGATCAACAATTCTACATCAGGTTCAGAAAACGTGACGGCGTGTAATAACTATACGTGGTCAGCGAATTCAACTACGTACACTTCGAGTGGAACATATACAGCAACCTTGACGAATGCAGCGGGATGTGATTCGATAGCAACCTTGAACTTGACAATCACAACTTTTGCTACTGGAACAGACGTGATTACCGCATGTGATTCGTACACTTGGATCGATGGAATTACCTATACGGCTTCAAACAACACAGCAACATTTACTATTGTTGGAGGGTCTGTTAATGGCTGTGATTCCATTGTCTCTTTGGATCTAACGGTGAATTACTCAACATCGGGGTCAGAGAATGTAACTGCTTGTGATTCGTATACATGGTCAGCGAACTCTACAACGTATACAACAAGCGGAACATATACAGCAACTTTGACCAACGCTGCGGGATGTGATTCTACAGCAACATTGAACTTAACGATCAACAATTCGACATCAGGTTCTGAAACCGTAACGGCATGTGATTCATACACGTGGTCAGCAAATGCAACGACGTACACAGCTAGTGGAACCTATACTGCAACATTGACCAACGCTGCGGGGTGTGACTCCATAGCAACATTGAACTTGACGATTAACAATTCAACATCAGGTTCTGAAACCGTAACAGCATGTGATTCATACACATGGTCAGCAAACTCGACTACGTACACGACAAGTGGTACGTACACGACAACGTTAACGAATGCAGCCGGATGTGATTCTACGGCGACATTGAACTTGACAATCAACAACTCATCCTCAAGTTTGGAAAGTGCGATTGCATGTGACTCATATACTTGGGCCGCTAATGGTATGACCTACACTTCAAGTGGAAACTACACTGCTGTTTTAACGAATGCAGCTGGATGTGATTCTACAGTGTTCTTGAGTTTGACCATTAATAATTCAACTTCAGGTTCACAGAACATTACGACGTGTAATAGTTACACATGGTCAGCGAACTCGACAACTTACACAACAAGTGGAACCTATACGACGACGTTGACCAACGCAGCTGGATGTGATTCTACAGCAACGTTGAACTTGACGATCACTACCTTTGCTACAGGTACAGATGTAATCACGGCGTGTGACTCTTACACTTGGATCGATGGCATCACTTACACAACCTCAAACAATACGGCTACATACACGATTGTCGGTGGGTCAGTGAATGGCTGTGACTCAATTGTTGCGTTAGACCTAACGATTAACAATTCTACGTCGGGTTCTGAAACGGCGACCTCATGTGGACCTTACACATGGGCTGCAAACGGAACAACGTATGCTTCATCAGGGACATTTACAACAATCCTTACAGGAAGTAATGGCTGTGATTCTACAGCGACCTTGTTCTTGACGGTGAACAACCCAACTTCGGGATCAGAAACCGTGACGGCATGTGATACTTATACATGGTCTGCAAACGGAACAACCTATACAAGTAGCGGAACCTACACGGCTGTGCTCACTGGAAGTAATGGTTGTGATTCCACAGCAACGCTGAACTTGACGATCAACACGGCAACATCAGGTTCAGAAAGTGTTACTACATGTGACTCATACACATGGTCAGCGAACTCAACAACGTACACAACTAGTGGCACGTACACGGCAACGTTGACCAACACTGCGGGTTGTGACTCTACCGCGACATTGAACCTTACGATCAATAACTCGTCAACTGGTTCAGAAACAGCAGTGGCTTGTGGTTCTTACACATGGGCAACTAACGGAATGACGTATACGTCTTCCGGAGCCTACACAGCGGTGTTAACGAATACGCAAGGCTGTGACTCAACAGTGACCTTGAACTTGACAATTAATTCGCCAACTTCAGGTTCTGAGAGTGTAACAGCGTGTAATAGTTACACATGGTCAGCAAATGGTACAACCTATACAGTTGGAGGAGCATACACTGCTACGCTAACAGGAAGTAATGGTTGTGATTCGACAGCTACTTTGAACTTGACCATTAATAATTCAACATCAGGTTCTGAGACAGCTTCTGCTTGTGAGTTCTACACGTGGCCAACTTCGGGTATGACCTACACGTCAACAGGTACATACACAACAACACTGGTTGGAAGTAACGGATGTGATTCTGTTGTAACGTTGAACTTAACAATCAATACGCCAACTACTGGTACAGAAACAGCAACCGTTTGTGATCAGTATGTTTGGGCAGCGGATGGCAATACGTATACGGCGACTGGAACGTACACGGCAATTCTAACAAATGCGGCTGGTTGTGACTCCATTGTAACGCTTGACCTAACTGTTCAAGGGCTACCGACAGTAACTTTAGCCTTAACGACGCAGGAGTTCTGTGATTCTGATGCAGACATCTCTCTCGTAGGTGGAAGCCCAGCGGGAGGTACTTATTCAGGAACAGGTGTTTCGGGTGGAATGTTCTCACCTTCGACAGCAGGAATAGGATCTCACACAATTACGTATTCATACACGGATGCAAATGGTTGTTCAGCAACAGATACAGATGTGATTACAGTTCAAGATTGTGCAAGCATCGACGAATTGGAAGAAACAATTGTTACGATCTATCCAAACCCAACAACAGGGAATGTAACGTTTGTATCGAACGGAGCAGCCTTGGAGGCAGTACGTATCTTTGACAATGCCGGAAAGCTTGTCGATGTGATAACACTTGGTGGTGCAACACATGACATTGATATTACGGATTACGCAAGAGGTGTGTACCAGCTTGAAATTACAGCAGGAACAAGCGTTTATCGTGAGCGCGTAGTGAAAAACTAATTCTGTTAAATGAATAAAAATGGAAAGGGAGGCTTCGGCTTCCCTTTTTTTGTAGCAAACCGCCTGTTTGAGCAGTATAATGTGGATAATTCTGTTTTGTATATATGTTAAAGAATTCTTAATTTGCGTACCTAAACTTTACTTAAACTGTAAAACTATGAAAACCAACTCTCTGAAGAGTGCCCTATTATTGGGAGCTCTCTCCTTAACTGTGGGTGCATTCGCGCAGGAACAAGTTCCTCAGAAAAGGGACCTCGATGCACACAATCACATTACGTACAAATCAATCGTTGGTCCGAACGGGCAAATTCGTTGTCATACAATGGAAAACGATTCTATAATGCGTGCGAACAACCCAAACCTTCCAACACTACAAGAAGAAGAAGAAGCTTTGCAACGTGAGATCGCAAAGTTCAAAGCAGCTCAATTAAATGGGCAAGCAAAGAAAATCCAATATACAATTCCCGTTATCTTCCACATTTTCACGGACGGTTCAGGATCAGAAAACGTTTCTGCTACGCAAGTACAAGCGCAGTTGGATCAGCTGAACATTGATTACGCCGATTTAGCAGGAAGTACATACCCGCAATCAGCAGATACTGAAATTCAATTCTGTTTGGCGCAGGTAGACGAAAACGGAACTCCTTTAGCTGAAGCAGGAATCAACCGTATCACTTCATATGGAGACGGTCCATTCTCAAATGCCGATTTCGAAAATGGAATGAAAGCAGCCACGCAGTGGGACCCAGCTGACTACTTCAATATTTGGGTGGCAGACCTAAGTGGTGGACTTCTAGGATATGCTCAGTTCCCAAGTAGTTCTGGGTTGGCAGGAATGCCAGGAAATGGAGGTTCAGCAAACACTGATGGATGTGTTGTATTGTACTCTACGCTTGGTTCAGTAGCAAGTCCGTTCCCAGGAGGTTCTCCTTACAACTTGG
Source organism: bacterium (assembly GCA_024742305.1). GTDB lineage: Bacteria > Bacteroidota > Bacteroidia > Flavobacteriales_D > Crocinitomicaceae > UBA4466. The sequence continues at coordinate 4,058 of JANSYQ010000041.1, forward strand.
GACGTACATTGACACACGAAGCAGGACACTGGTTAGGCTTACGCCATATTTGGGGTGACGGTGGATGTTCAGCAAGTGATTTCTGTGCAGATACACCAGAGTCTGATGGATCAAACTTCGGTTGTCCTAACGTTACAAACTGTGGATCACAAGACATGGTAGAAAACTATATGGACTACACGAATGATGCATGTATGCACACGTTTACCGAAGATCAGAAAACACGCATGCAAACAGTTATGTCTGTTTCACCACGTCGCTCTACTTTGGGTCAGAACAACGTATGTAACTTGGCTACGGTGAATGATGACATCGGTGTTGACGCAATTAATTATCCAACAGGTACTATCTGTGGAGAAGGGTTTGTGCCAGAAGTGGTTGTTAGAAACTACGGAACGAATACGATTTCTTCATTTACCTTGAACTACGATGTGGATGGTGGTACAAACTTGACCGAAAACTGGACAGGTTCTCTTGGAGCTGGACAATCGACAACGATTACCTTACCGTCGCAAACTTCAACGAATGGAGCACATACCTTTAATGCTTCCACATCATCACCAAACGGAAACTCTGATACAAATACAGCAAACGATGCGGATGCTGAGGCGTTCACACTAGACAATACTGGAGAAGAAGTGACCTTCACATTGGATACTGATTGTTACGGTGAAGAGTCTGTTTACGAGTTGTACGATGACAACAATAACTTGTTGTATACTGGAGGTAACCAAAACGTTACATTGCCAGTAACAGCTACACAAAACACAGCAACATCAGATCCAGGTGCTTATCCAAACGAAACAACTATTGAAATTAAATGGTGTTTGAATTCAGGAGAATGCTACGAATTCACTTTGTGGGATGCTTATGGTGATGGTTTGAACGGATCGGCTGTTCAAGGGTGTAATACTGATGGTGATTACTCCATCACAGACGCACAAGGTCAAGTATTGGCATCAATGCAAGCTCCGAACGGAACATTCACCTTCTCTGAAACTGCAAACTTCTGTTTAACAGACAATACAGGATTGAACGAGTTGGCAAACAACAACTTCATCGTATTCCCGAACCCAGGTAACGGAATCTTTAATGTAACGATGAAAGAAGCTATTTCAGGCGACTTTACAGTAGTTGTATTGGATGTTACTGGACGTGTGGTAATGACAAACGTTGAGAATCAAAATGAATTCTCAATTGACATGTCAGGAGCAGCTGCAGGAACGTATACAGTGGCGATCCAAACAGCAAACGGAACAATGACAAAACGTGTAGTATTGAAATAATCTCCACACTTTCGCAAAGCGAAGAAAATAAAAGGAATGCCTCTCGAGAGTTCGGGAGGCATTTTTTTGTTCATTATATTTGAGCAACGAAAGCACCAATCGATCCGGTTCGATGTGCTTGATTAGAATTAAAAATTCGAAATACGTCATTCCTCACTATGAAAAAACGCCGCATAAACGGACACGGTCACATACTTCCTGAGCCGCATGAGATCCCTAAGTTCATGAAGGACAAAAAACTGTTTTGGATAGATGACGATAAGAAGTTTATGAGACAAGGTGATTGGTCCCGGCCTATCACAGATCCAAGCTTTTTCTTTCATGAGAAATTGGAGTGGATGGAGAAGTACAACATCGATCACGGTGTTATGCTCAACCTCTCGCAAATTTATTGTAATGGTTGGGAGCGACAAGACGCCAACGATGCCATCCGTTGGCAGAACGACTTCAATGCAAGCGTGCAGGAACGAAGACCGGATAAATTCACTTGCGGATTTGTTGTGCAGCCGCTATACGTGGAGGATGCCCTAAAAGAAATTCAAAGATGTGTAGAGGAATTGAAAATGAACCTACTGTGCTTGCCCTCTCACTTCATGAACGCAGACGGAGAGTGGGTGTCTACGGCAGACGATGACGCGCTTCCTATTTTTGAATTGGCCAATGAATACAACCTTGCTCTTGAAATTCATCCCTATGACGGAGAGAAAATGGTCAAACTGAAGAATGAATACTGGCGATTCCATTTGGTTTGGATGATGGCACAAACGGCAGATACACTTCATTTTTACGTCTTAAAAGATTTTATTCATCGTTTTCCTAACCTGCGCACCTGCTTTGCACATGGCTGTATGTTGGGGCAAGCAAATTACGGTCGTCGCCTTCAAGGGTTTGACGGTCGCCCTGACCTCTTTGAAAACACAAAAGATCCAAGAGCGGCATTAGGGCACCCAAACTTGTTCTTTGATACGCTCGTTCATGACTCCTACACCCTGCAATTGCTGAAAACAAGAGTGGGAGCTTCTCAGATTATTGCTGGTTTGGACGATCCCTATCCGTTAGGCGAAATGGAAGGGGTAGCGAATTCCTATCCTGGTCGTGTTATTGACTTTGCTGTGGAAGCTGATATTCTCGAACAAAAAGAAGCCGATGATATTTGGGATGCGAACGTTTTAAATTGGCTCGGTAAAACAACACTGTAGTCAAGTCGGGGGCGCTTTTTTTTCAATTATCGTTACATTTGCCGCAAATCAAAATTAATGGCGCAGAAACCCTCTACTCCGAAAGGAACCCGCGATTTTTTGCCGGATGTCGTAGCCAAACGACAGTACATTTTTAATACCATTCGAGAAGCGTTCGAAGTGTACGGATTTTCTCCAATCGAGACACCATCTTTCGAACATACGTCGACGCTTTTAGGCAAATACGGAGAGGAGGGAGATCGGTTGATTTTCAAAATTTTGAAGTCAGGCGATAAAATGAAAGATGCGGATTTGAAGGCTTTGGAGGAAGAAAACTTACCTCGCTTTGCCAATTCGTTGTCTGAAAAAGCATTGCGCTACGATTTAACGGTTCCCTTTGCACGTTTTGTAGTGCAGCATCAAAATGAACTATCTTTTCCGTTCAAACGTTATCAAATTCAGCCGGTTTGGCGTGCTGATCGACCGCAGGCAGGAAGATATCAGGAATTCTATCAATGTGACGCTGACGTTGTTGGAAGCGATTCTTTGGTCTACGAGGTGGATTTCATCCAGTTGTTTGATGAGGTTTTGTCGAAATTGAACATCCCACAGGTATCCATCAAGATCAACAACCGTAAGATTCTAACGGGAATAGCTGAAGTTAGCGGAGAGTCTGATAAAATCGTTCCAATTACGGTAGCCATCGATAAACTCGACAAAATTGGTTTGGAAGGAGTCCTTAAGGAACTTTCTGAAAAAGGTGTTTCCAATGAAGGAATTGAGAAAATCAAGCCATTATTTGAAATCTCGGGTAATACGGATGAGCGCTTGAGTCAAATGAAGGAGTACCTTTCCACTTCGGAAATAGGTTTGGAGGGAATCAAAGAATTAGAGTACGTGCTCAATGCCACGCAAGACCTTGGTTTGAAAGACACAGAGATAGAATTCGATGTTACCCTTGCACGTGGATTGAATTATTACACCGGAGCCATTTTCGAAGTGAAATGTGGTGCTACATCCATTGGAAGTATTTGCGGTGGTGGTCGTTATGATGATCTAACGGGTATTTTCGGAATGAAAAACATGTCTGGAGTGGGCATTTCTTTCGGCGCAGATAGAATTTACTACGTTTTGGAAGAGTTGGACCTGTTCCCGGAGAGCGTAGATAGCCGATTGGATCTGCTTTTTATCAATTTTGGAGACGAAGAAGCTGCTCATTGTATGCGATTGGTCAAGAAAATGAGAGAAGCAGGTATTTCTTGCGAGATCTATCCGAAATCAGCGAAAATGAACAAACAAATGAAGTACGCGAATGATCGAGGGGTGAAGTTTGTGGCGCTCGTTGGTAAAAACGAGATGGAGCAAGGCGTGCTTAGAATTAAAAATATGGATACTGGCGAACAGAAGGATATTCAACCTGATGCGCTGGCAAATTACCTCAACAAAGCATAGATGAATACATTTGTTATTAATAACAATTGGGTCACACTCGATCAAATTGATGTTGTTTTGAAATCCGGAACACAGGTAGTGCTGAGTGAGGAAGCAAAGGAACGAATTCTTCATTGTCGCGCCTATTTGGACGAAAAAGTAGAGCGTAATGATGCACTCATTTATGGTGTAAATACAGGGTTTGGCTCATTGTGCAACACGGCTATTTCTCCGCAAGATTTAGAGCAATTGCAGCGTAACCTTGTGTTGTCTCATGCTTGTGGAATGGGAGAGGAGGCACCAGCCGAATTGGTGAAGCGCATGTTGCTTTTAAAGGCGTTGGGCTTGTCACAAGGAAATTCAGGGGCGCAACTAGAAACGGTTGAGCGTTTGTTGTTCTTTTTCAACAAAGATATTTTGCCGGTAGTGTATCAACAGGGAAGCCTCGGTGCCTCCGGTGATTTGTCTCCATTAGCGCATCTTTCCTTACCAATTTTGGGCGAAGGTGAGGTCAGTTATCTTGGTAAGAAACGACCTGCAGCAGAAGTTTTGAAGGAGTTTCAACTGGAGCCAATCAAGCTTCGATCAAAAGAAGGATTGGCATTGTTAAACGGAACGCAATTCATGAGTGCTTACGGTTCGTTCGCGGTGAGTCATGCTAGACAACTTTGGCAGAAGTTTACGATGGTTGGTACACTGTCGCTAGAAGGATACGACGGGAGACCGAATCCATTTCAAGCCAATGTAAACGAAATTCGACGTCAGAAAGGGCAGATTGAAACGGCTGAACAGGTTCGTGAACTCTTGGAAGGAAGTGAAATGATTGCACGTCCAAAGGAGCACGTTCAGGACCCATATTCCTTCCGTTGCATGCCACAGGTCCACGGTGCATCAAAAGACGCAATTGATTATTGCGCAACCATTTTAGAGCGTGAGATCAACGCGGTGACGGATAATCCAACGGTTTTCCCGGATGAGGACGATGTCGTTTCAGCCGGTAACTTCCATGGGCAGCCCTTGGCGATTTCCATGGACTTTCTTGCCATTGCCCTGTCTGAATTAGCCAGTATATCTGAGCGTCGCATATACAAATTGATTTCGGGAACACGTGGATTACCGCCATTCTTGGTCGCAGAGCCCGGCTTAAACTCAGGGTTCATGATTCCGCAGTATACAGCAGCAAGTATTGTGAGTCAAAACAAGCAATTGTGTACACCAGCGAGTGTTGATACGATCGATTCTAGCAACGGGCAAGAAGATCATGTAAGCATGGGGGCAAATGCTGCAACGAAACTGTATCGAGTAGTGGAAAATTGCTATTCGGTGCTGGGGATTGAGTTGCTAAACGCTGCCCAAGCCATGGATTTCAGAGATCAGAAAAGTTCTGAAAGTCTAGAGAAGTTACGAACTGAATACAGAAAACATGTTCCTTTTGTTCAGCAAGATGTTTACTCGCATGAATTGATGCAAAAAAGTGTGTATTTCGTGAAAAACAAGATGAATGGAAGCAATTAATCCTTCACAACAACATCCGAAAAGACCTGTGTTTCTTTTGGTGCTTTGCATTCTTAGTTTTCTATGGCTAGGCTTGGGTTTTACATCTGTAGCCGTTGGTTATGCTGTAGGACCAAGTTCGTCCGAGCAAATTCAGAAAGACACAAAAGAGCTCGATTCGGAAATGGAAAAGCTTGAAGCGCAAGGTGCCTCCACTTGGAGGCCGACCATGGAGAAGCTAAAAACGATGACCGTGGTTATGAACCGCAAGTTTTACTACGTGCAAGCGCTAAACTTGTTCATTTACATCTTAGGGACAGTCTCAGTGGTATACATGTTCATTGGAAAGAAATTGGGCTTTCATTTGTACATCGTTTATTCACTCATTTACGTCTGTGATTATTACTTTTTTATGTCACCGGCAGCCGTACCCACGTTTATTATCATTGTTAGTGCTTTAGTTGCAGCGCTTTTCATCTTTCTGTATTCGCGAAATTTAAAGTGGATGCGTTAGTTTCTATTCATGCCGCTCTTTTTCGCTTTTATACCTTGAAACAGAAGCAAAACGCTATCTTTGCAGCGTCGTAAGCCACCTTTCGGTGTATTTTATCGACAAAAACAGAAGTTACAGCAAAATTGAACCCACATGTTAGCAGTTAATAATCTATCACTACAATTTGGAAAACGCGTTCTTTTCGATGACGTAAACGTCAAATTTGTAAACGGGAATTGTTACGGTGTTATTGGAGCAAATGGTGCCGGGAAATCGACTTTTTTAAAGATTCTTACGGGAGACCAAGATCCAACAACAGGACATGTGTCTTTGGAGCCGGGCAAACGATTGGCTGTACTCAAGCAGGATCACTTTGAGTTCGATGAGTTTGAGGTATTGAATACCGTAATCATGGGGCATACGCGCTTGTATGAAATCATGACGGAGAAGGATGCCTTGTATGCAAAGCCTGACTTTTCTGACGAAGATGGTATGCGCACGGCGGAACTAGAAGCTGAATTTGCTGATTTGGAAGGATGGAACGCCGAAACGGATGCAGCTGCCTTGTTATCGAACTTGGGAATTGACGAATCACGTCATTATTCAAAAATGGAAGACCTTCCGAACGATTTGAAAGTACGTGTATTGTTGGCGCAGGCCCTATTTGGAAATCCAGATGTATTGGTACTCGATGAGCCTACCAACGACCTTGATTTGAAAACTATTGCTTGGTTGGAGGACTTCCTGCTGGACTTTAAAAACACGGTGATCGTTGTCTCTCACGACCGTCACTTCCTAGATACGGTTTGTTCGCATATTTGCGACATCGACTTTGCGAAAATCAATTTGTTTACTGGAAACTACTCTTTTTGGTTCCAATCTTCTCAATTGGCGGCACGTCAGCGAGCGGACAAAAACAAAAAGGCAGAGGAGAAGAAGAAGGAATTGCAAGAGTTTATCGCCCGATTCTCAGCCAACGCAGCGAAATCGAAACAAGCGACCAGCCGTAGAAAGATGTTGGATAACTTGGATATCGAAGAAATTCAGCCATCGAGTCGTAAATATCCTGGAATTACCTTCAATCAAGAGCGTGAAGCCGGAAACCAAATTTTGAATATCGAAGGAATGACAGCGCACTCGGAAGAAGGCGACGTGTTGTTCAAAGACTTGAATTTGGTGGTGAACAAAGGCGATAAAATTGCCTTCGTTTCTAATAACTCCATGGCATTGACTGCTTTGTTTGAAATCTTGAACGGAAACATGAAGCCCGATGCAGGCGAGTTCACTTTCGGTACAACAATCTCTACCTCATACCTTCCCAACGAAAACCACGAATACTTTGAAGAGAAGTTACCGTTAATTGATTGGTTGCGTCAATACGCTCAGACAGACGAGGAGAAAGAAGAAGTTTACCTCAGAACATTCTTAGGTCGTATGCTTTTCACAGGAGAAGAAGCGATGAAAACTGCGAATGTATTATCGGGAGGAGAGAAAGTACGTTGTATGCTCTCTAAAATGATGCTCGCAAAAGCGAATTTGTTGATGATGGATGAGCCTACGAACCACTTGGATCTAGAATCCATTACGGCCTTGAACAACGGAATGCAAGAGTTCGGAGGAACGATTCTCTTTACATCGCATGACCACCAGTTGGTGAACACCGTTGCGAATCGTATTATCGAATTGACACCGAATGGAATCATTGACAAAATGATGCCTTACGACGCTTATCTAGCAGATGACAAAGTAGCAGCACAGAAGGAAGAGATGTACGCTTAAGGGTTAATTGCCGGATAATTCTCAGAAAGAATAGGTAAGCACTGCTGAAAATATATTTCGTGAATCCGGATTTTTCGTGTTTACTTCTTGATCAACACCATAAATCAAACTAAGGTCTAACTCCTTATTGAGTTTTACTTCGCATCCAATGAGATAGCGGTTTCCACGAAATTCATGGTGTTGGTTAAGCTTGTAGAAGTTCTCGTAAGAGATGAACGGTTCCCACTTTTTAAATCCGTAATAGCTTAATTCCAAACGGTTTCTGAAATAGGTGAACGGCTGCCCGGTATATACAACCATGGCATGCTGAAAACGCGAGCGATATTTGAATTTTAAATCAACTGACTTCCACTTCCATTTCGCATTCAGGTCCAATGTGTATCTGTTTACGTTCCGTTGATCGTTGCGTATCGTATAACGATATTGAAGCTTTGAGGACACGTATTTGTTCCATTCGTATTTGGCACCAAACTCGAAAAAGTTACTTCGTACCGCCTGTAAATTTTGACTCATACGTACTTGTTGGTCCATGCCGAACTCTATCTTTTTGTTCAGCTCATAGCGCAAAGAGATTCCTGTCCAAAGCTCATTATCTCTTGTATTAAGGTCTTGACTCCAACCTAATATCGGAATCAGAAGAAGCACGCTGCAAGCAAGTAATATGGATTTAAAGTTGTCCATAGAGCTTGCGATTGTAAAAGTCGTTTACTTGAAAATCTTGTTTGAGTTGGTCTACGTTCAAACTCCATTGAAAAACGCTATTCGGGGCGCCTCTCTTTTTAATGAGATAACCAATTTCAGGTTTCAATTCCTCGGCTAAATTGTCCACTATCGAGTTGAATTTTTCAATACTCAAGTTAGTATAAAGGGCATTTTGCTTCTCTTCCAAAAGATCGATGAAACCGTTGTCGTGTCTCCGTAATACTTGATAGATTTTCGAAAAATCATCTTCTAAGTATTCCAACTTCGGAAGGCGTTGTGTTCTATTTCTGTCGGCGGCATAATCGAGGTCGTAAAGTAAAAATCGGAACTTGCTTCCGTCCACGCTATAGAGCTTCACATTGTTGTGCGGCCAATCCATATTACCGATGAAGTCCTGAAAAAGGATATAATCGATGAAGTTTTCGATATCGATCAATTCTTCCAAGGCGTGTTCATCTTCATTGTTTATGGCATCTATGAATTGCTGCCCCAAAACTTCGTCGCCCTCTCTAAAATCAATATCACCATTGGGCCAGTCCATTTTTAGTAAGGTGATAGTCTCTGCATCCACATTCAACAATGCGGCTAGCCCTGCGCGATCATCCTCTGTTCGCATGTTCAAGAGACTGTAATATTCTCCGTTTACGAAGACATGAACAGGTTTGCCATATTTGGTTTCTAAAGCAATTCCGTTTTCATACGCCAATCGAGAGTAGGCCAAATCCTTAAAATGAGTAACGCCATTATCATTGCCCGAATTTCGCAAGCGCAGAGAGGCAATCGTGCTCAGATCGTGTCCGTTCAAAGCTATATTCGGATCAATAATTTGAAAGTGCTGATTGTCTAGTACTTCGTGAAATTTAATACCCAAAGAGCGATTGGAGTGGTGGCGTGAACTTGCACCTTTGATTCGAATCGTAGCGTCTTTAGAGAAGAGCAGGTTCCCGGCTGCATCATGATATTCAACCAATCCCTCAATTTCAATATTCTCGGTGTAGTGGTAATACATAGAAACCCAATCATTTGGGGCCACAGAAATATGAATTCTATCCAAATTAGAGTGCATCGAGGCAGGCGTGATGTTTTCAATGTCCGGAAGTTCTTCTTTGACTTCGAACTTGGTGCAACCTAAAATGAGGAAACCAAAACCAATAATTAGCACGTATAACTTCATGGCAGCATTCGATAGTTAACCCCAACTCTGAATTGATATTGAGGATTGGTGAATATGTAGGCCTCGGTAATAGGCGTCATTGCCCGACTGACCAAAATGATGGCACTTAGTCTTTCTGTAAATGAATATTGCGTTTCTGCGGCAAGATTAACGCGAAACAAATCGCCTGACCCGATAATGAACTTGTCGAACTCTTTGTTGTTTTCTGCTTCAATGAAGGCATTCACGTTGATCTTATCAGCGATTGCGTAACCAACGCCACCGGAGGCGAACACCTTGTTTAGTGCCCCTGAGTATGATGTGTTTTCCGAGCGTCCGGCAAACGTCAAATAGCGAAATCCTAGTCGTAAATGAGCCGAAAAGCGAGAGTCGTTGAATTTGTAACTGTTTGCTCCAAGAAACTCAAATCCTTGCGTATGATCCAAATGATACGTGGCGCCTTGTAAGTCGATAATGCGTTCACCAAAACAATAAACATAATTCGCTCCAAAAGATAGATCGTACTGAGCTTTTAGGTGATTGTTCTGATAAATAACAACTTGTGCACCTGCAATTAGCAGCAATGAAAAGAAGCAGTGTTTCAAGTTGGAAATAGTGTCGGTCATGTATTTCTCTCGCAGTTTGTTTGGTTGAATCAACTGTCACTTTAACGAAAAAAGTAGCCCACCGGTTGGATAGAAAAGGAGGTTTGATTTCGTGAAAGATGATAACTTTGTTTCCATGGTAAAATTTACATTCTCCGTTCCGCAACCGAACACGCAATACATACACATCGAGGTAGTAATTCCAGTTATCAAGGAAACAACTACGGTACATCTTCCATCTTGGAGACCGGGGAGATATGAATTGGGGAATTTTGCCAAGAATGTTCGAAATTTCAAGGTCTCTGACGCGAAGAGCAACGCATTGCGCTTTCACAAGGTGAATAAAGATTCATGGGAAGTCGACACTTCGAATTGCGATGAAATTATGGTGAGTTATAACTACTATGCAAGTGAAATCAACGCAGGCTCAACTTTTGCAGATAAGGACCAATTGTATGTGAATCCGGTAAATTGCTGTGTTTTCACCAAGGAAACTTACGAAAAGGAAGTAGAAGTAGCACTGAAAATATCCGAGAAGTGGGAGGTTGCTACTTCGATGGAATCAAAAAACGGAAAGTGGTACGTTGAAAATACAGAAGAGCTCCTGGATTCACCGTTTGTAGCTTCAGGAATGCTCCAGCGGGAAAGCTACGAGTCTCATGGAGTTACTTTTCATATATGGTTCAATGGAATCATCAAGCCTGATTGGGGGCGAATTATCAAAGATTTCCAAGCTTTTACTGATGCACAAATAGCCAAGTTTACTGAGTTTCCTGTGAAGGAGTATCATTATATCAATCAGATTCTTCCGTACAAAACGTATCACGGTGTTGAGCACACAAAGTCCACAGTTATTGCCCTAGGACCTTGCTACGAGGTTTTCGGATCGCTTTACAAAGAGTTGTTGGGCGTTAGTTCTCACGAATTGTACCATACATGGAATGTGAAAACAATCCGCCCGGCAGAGATGATGCCCTATGATTTTACTAAGGAAAACTATTCTCCACTAGGATATTTGTGCGAAGGCGTAACAACGTATATGGGCGATTTATTCCTTCACAAAAGCGGTGTTTTCAACCTCCATCAGTATTTGGATGAAATGAACTCGCAATTGCAGAGCCATTTTGACAATCATGGGCGGTTCCATTACTCTGTGGCAGAATCTTCCTTTGATACATGGTTGGATGGTTACGTGCCGGGCGCTCCGGGAAGAAAAGTGAGCATCTATACCGAAGGCTGCCTTTTGGCGTTCATCACAGACGTCAAACTCTTAGAGGCGACAAAGAACAAATACGGCTTAGATGAAGTAATGAAACGTTTGTACTTCCAGTTCGCTTTAGAAGAAAAAGGAGTTTCAGAGGAAGACTACAAGGCAACAGTAGAAGCAGTAGGCAAGTTCTCCTTCGATGAGATTTTCAACGATTACATCCATGGGACAAAGCCTTTTGAGTCCTTGCTTACGTATTGTTTTGATTATATCGGTTTGGAATTACAACACGTGCCTGAAGAAAGTTATGCCGCTGGCAGATTAGGATTTAAGTTCTTAAACTCAAGTAGAGGAGGAGCGGTAATCAAGCTCATGTACCCGGGTGGTCCGGCAGAATTGGGTGGCCTCATGCTCGAAGACGAAATTATAGCGGTCAACGGCTTAGAAGTGCAAAACAATGTAAACGAGTGGTTTAGTTATTTCGAAGACGAACAAAAAGAAGTAACGGTATTCAGAAAAGGACAAATGCTCACATTTACCTTGCCCGAGGTAAATCGTTTCTTCTACAACAAATACCAAGTGAAACCCGTGGAAAACCCAAACGGACCTCAAAAAGCCGGAATGAAGGCTTGGGCGGGATAACGACCTAAATAAATCTTTGTTAAAGTTTTTTGAGAAGAGTATTCGCGGTTGTTTTTAGTTGTACTTTGCGCACCAAAGTTTACAATTATGAAATATTTATTATCTACACTGCTACTATGCGCTACGTTTGTATCTAGCGCCCAAGAACCTGTACATGCGTACCCGGAGGGAGGTACCTATGAAGGATACGTAATTTTGAAAGACGGCACTCAAAAAAACGGACATATCCGTTACTCCAATCCTTATGGAATTCAAAATACGGTGGTTTTCTTCGCAGATTTAGATGACAAGGATACAAAAGAGAAATTTGATACAGATGAGCTCAAAGAATATCGCGTGGGTGAGAAAACATACCACGTTATTTATTGGTCGGGTGGACTTACTGGCAAAGCATTGAAAGGAAACTTATTGATCGAAGATGGATGTATCAGTACATACCGCTTTTACGGGCGTCCAGAGGCGGTTATGCCGGTTACAAGAAACCCAGGGGAATCAGATGATAGCTTCTTAACACGTAAATACTCCCCTCAGACTGTTTACAAAAACAAAAACGATGAAGAATGTTACCAGACTTCTTACTTCGGCTTGAAGTTTTCAAAGAAAATGTCTGAGTTTATCAGTGATAATAAAGAACTTTCTGAAAAAGTAGCCAATAAAGAGAAAGGTTACAAAATGTTGAACATGGATTCCATTATTACAGAGTACAACGAAGCTTGTGCCGCTGCCAAGGGAGAATAAGAAAAAGATATCACAAATTAAAAGCCCCGGGCATCTCGACTTCGCTCGATTACCGGGGGCTTTTCTATCTAGTATGAATTTTAGTTCCACTTTTTCACTGACTTCATATTTATTAAATTCGGTATTATGAGTTATAACCGAATTGTTATTATTGGAAATGGTTTTGACCTAGCCATGGGACTCCGCTCTCGATATTCCGACTATATAGACTATTCGGTTTATCGGCCAATACGCGAAATGTTGAAATATTCCGAAATGACTTGTGAGTCTGACTTACTTAAAGTCAGGGTAAAGGATGACTTCTTCTACCATTTTATTAATGAGGTCGAAAGAACTGTTAAGCTGGTTAATCAGTCAGACTCATTTAGTTCATTGGAAGGAAATACCAATAAAGCACTCAGTATTAAAGTGAAAAATGATTTTGTCAACCAACTTCTGAGAAATAACGGAACGAATTGGATAGATATCGAATCGTTTTATTACCAAGCTTTAAAGCGGGCTTATTATCAGACTGATCCGTTCGGATCACGAGGCAGAGCAATGGGTGCTTTGCCCTTGTCAGTTATAAGTGAAGGTATGAACATTCTCGAAAATGGCTTCAAAGAGTATTTAACAAGCGAGTTAGTTCAATTCAAAAAAGACTTTAATACGGATTTAATAAAAGAATTTAGAAAAGTTCTTTTCAAAGTAATAAATGCAAAAGGAAATGAGCAAAGGGAGTTTATGATGAGACGGCATAATTGTGAATCGAGTGTTACTGAGGACCCTAATAAAATTTTGTTTCTGAACTTCAACTATACAGATATTTTTAGTCAAGTGATGGATGCTCATAATGGTGAAGCTTCAAAATACAGTCATATTCAAATTCACGGAACTCTAGACTCCGAAGAAAACCCAGTTATTTTTGGCTATGGAGATGATACAACTGAAGTTTACCAAGAATTTGAACTAACTGAAGACTCAATCTACCTTGAGAGAGTTAAGTCCATGCAATATTCACGTAACTATAATTATCAAAATTTACTATCCTTCATTGAGAACGCGGTATATGAAGTTTTTGTAATAGGACATTCATGTGGACTCTCAGATAAAACCATGTTAAGTACAATTTTCGATAACGAAAATTGTACTTAACATGGTTTTAATCACGGCGATGATTTAGCCGGAAGCGAAGTGAGAAAAATACAATCAATTTCTCGTCATTTTTCGAATAAGCCAATGTTGAGGAGTAAAGTTATGCCATTCGATGAGAATGCAATCATCCCTCAAGTTAACTCCTAGAAAAGCTTAATTGTCTAGTCTATCTAGCGTCTAGCCGTCTAGTGTCTAGCCGTCTAGTGTCTTTAATCTTTGAGCTTTTCGTCTTTGATCTAATCTCCTACCACTTATAACTCAATCCCAAACTTGGAAGAATAGGGAACTGGTAGATTTTGCGTCCCGTAACTCGGTTCACGTAGAAAATGTTTCGACGGTTGTACAAGTTGGTTACACTCGCATTGATTTCCATCACAGTAGAATTCTTGAACTCGAAGCGCTTCTTCACAGAAAGGTCCAAACGGTGGTAGTATGGCAAACGCTCACTATTAAAGTCGCCTAAGTTGATTGCTACGTATGAAGGATTGTTGTTTATGTAATCCGTAGTCACTCCGTCTTGGAAGTTTTGCTCTTCGAAGAATCCAGTTGTTGGTGTAAATGGCAATCCTGAACCAAGGTTCCAACGAACACTTACCTCCAAATCTTTGTCTTTTCCGAACAAGTACGTTCCTACCAAGTTGATGTTGTGACGACGGTCAAATACTGGTCGGTAAAATTGGAATCCATCCCAACGAGTTGAGTTCCCGTAGGAATACACTCCCCAAAGGAACAAGCGCTCCTCAGAGTACTTAACCAATAAATCAGCACCAAAAGACTCTCCGTTTTCAATGATGAAATCCTTCTTAAATACGTCGTCAATATCGTTAAACTCAGGATCGTCTTCGTACAGCTTATTAATGTTGATGTTGCTCAACTGGCTGAAGTACTTGTAATACGCTTCCACGTTTATAGATACCTTCTTCGTCAAGTCGTACTCAAATCCTCCGATAGCGTGCCAAGCATACTGCAAACCATTTCTAGGGTTCTTTTCGTTTTGGAACTGCGTGATGAACGTACTCTGAACATTGGTAGGTGCAGATAGCATTCCGTTGAACAAGTTCACAACATCACGATCTGATGCTGCTGAAGTAAAGTTTTGAGAATAACGCCCTCCGGATGCTTTCAATCGCAGTTTTTCGTTTGCATTGAATTTGATTCCCAAGCGTGGTTCTGGTGACACTTCACTGTAAGTAGCGTACATCTGCATACGAATCGATGGGTTGATTACCCAACGCGTTGAAACAAATCGGTAGTTTACGTACGCTCCAATTTCCGTGGTAAAATTCTTCAACTCAATCTTACGCTGTGCCTCATTAAAGGTCGTAAAGTCTGTATTGAATCCACCTAAGTTCAGTCCGTAGTTGATTTCTCCTTTGTCACCAATGAAGTACGTGAAGTCAAACCCTAGGTCGAATCCTCCAATGGAACTTGAACGACGAACGGTGTCCGACTCGCTCAAAGCTTCGTCAAAAATGGTAGAATAGCGACTTCCGTTGATGTGACCTTTAATGAATACTTTCGCCCCGGTAGGAACGAGTAGGAAGTTCATACCTCCACCACTTTGTGTCCAGTTAATATCCGCAATGTCAAAGTTAACTTGGTCGTTGTTGTGGAAACCGAACGCGCTAACTTTCGAACGTCCGTCACCTTTGTAGGTCAATTTTCCGTAGAAATCGGTGAACGAGAAGGGCATCCCTGCAATTTCTCCCGTTTCTTCATCGCGATTAATATTCGGATATAAAGTCCTTGAAGTTTGATCGATCAAACTGTGCTTTCCTGAGAATACGTATGACAAACCACCTGGTCCATCACTTTTACCAATGGGACCTTCCAAAACCAATTTTCCCATAAATGGAGAAACGGAAGCTTTACCACTGAATTTCTTGTTGTTTCCATCGCGGTAGGTAATGTCCATAATGGAAGAAATTCGCCCGCCATATTGAGCGTCGAACCCACCTGTGTAAATATCTGCGCTCTTTACCAGCTCCGTCTCAAAAATGGAGAAGAAACCAATGGAATGGAAAGGTTGATAGATGGTCATTCCATCCAATAAAATCTTATTTTGAATTGGTGTTCCACCACGTACGTAAAGCTGTCCCCCTTGATCTCCTGTTGTCACAACTCCCGGTGTAACACTAAATGCGGCGACAATGTCGTTTTCACCACCTGTACTTGGAATTCGCTCCAATCCTTTTTGATCCAACTGGTTGACTCCAATCAAAACCTCTCTCGTTTTCTGACGTTGCTCTGCTGAGATTTGAACGGCATCGATGTCGACCACTTTGTCTTTTTCTACCTCAAAGGTGAAGTCTTTGTTTCCTGAGGCTTCAGTCACGGAGTAGTTGACTTCTTTTACCTCATAACCGTAGGCAAGAATTTGAATGATGTAGTCTCCTTTGGAGATATTGGAGATATTGAATAGACCATCGTCATCGGTATATGAACCACCAGCAGCAGTGCTATCCATGCGAAGTAAGCGGATTTTTTCGCCACCAAGAGGTTCGCCATCTTCGGCGCTATAAAGAACCCCACGAATACTAAAATCCTGTGCGAAAGTCGCCCCGCAAAAGGCGAAAGAAATAAGAAAGGCGTAAAAGAGTTTCATAAGTATTGTTTGTCCGGCCTCGAAGATACGATATTCGATAGAATTAGCATGTCCTGAAAAGCGCGAAACTATTTAATTGTATATCTGATTGATTTAACGGGAAGCGGAACGAAGTTGCTCTTTGGCACGATCCCAGTATTTGTCCATGGTTTCCAGTGAACTATCATCAATGGGAACATTGTCTGAAGCCATCAATTCTTCCATTAGCTGAAAGCGTTTGATGAACTTTTTGTTGGTTCTGGAAAGGGCGTTTTCAGAGTTCACATTGATAAATCTAGCGTAGTTAATCAGTGAAAACATTACATCGCCGAATTCCTCTTCAATTTTATTTTCAGAGGCACCCGATTCGACTTCTTCTGCCAACTCATCCATTTCCTCTTTTACTTTTGACCAAACATCCGCTCGATTGTCCCATTCAAAACCGATTCCTTTTGCCTTTTCTTGAATTCGTGCAGCCTTCACAAGGGCAGGTAATGATTTTGGAACACCTTCCAGTACCGATTTTTTGCCCTCCTTTAACTTCAGTTTTTCCCAATTGGCTTTCACTTCCTCCTCTGTTGTGGCCTCAACATCTCCATAAATATGAGGGTGGCGGTGAACCAGTTTGTCGCAAATTCCATTTAAGGCGTCCGTAATATCAAAAGCTTCTTTTTCCTGACCGATTTTACAGTAAAAAACCATGTGGAGCAGTAAATCACCGATTTCACCTTTCAAGGCATCGAGATCGTTGTCAATAATAGCATCCGCAAGCTCGTACGTTTCCTCTATTGTAAGGTGACGTAAAGATTCCAGCGTTTGTTTTTTATCCCATGGACATTTTTCCCTAAGGTCGTCCATGATGTTTAAAAGGCGCTCAAAAGCTTGAAGTCTCGGATCCATTTTTTGTTTTCAAAAGTACAATTAATCTCCTTAAATTTGGCTCCATGAAAGCGCTCCTGTTGCTACTGTTTTGTGTCGGTTCTATTCATGCGAATGCACAGGAAGAATCGTGGCTGGAAGTCCGTCCAAAACTCGGATTCTTGATCGCACACCGAAGCATCATGGGACACGTGGTAAAGGAACATGCGGTCGCTACCGAATTCAGTTATTATTTCAAAGGAAACGGAGAACGCTACTGGCATGAACCATACAATCACCCAACTTATGGAGTCTCCGGTTTTGTAGGAACTGTGGGTAATCGCGACCTCTTCGGAATTTATTACGGCGCTTATGGATTTATGTCGATGCCGTTGATTCAAACCAAAAACTTTACGTTCTCAGGTCGACTTGGAGCAGGACTCAGTTACGCACCCAAAGTGTACAACCAAGAGCTGAACAATTTGAGCATCGCCACAAGTACACACGTGAATGCATTGGTAAGTTTAGCGGTGGAGAGTCGCTACGAGTTTGGTCCGTATGCTTTGAACGCAATTGTAGACATGACGCACTTTTCTAACGGTGCGGTGAAAGTTCCTAATCTCGGATTAAATGTTCCATTTGTGAGTTTGGGCTACGGATATCGCATCCGTGAGGCGCAAGCTGAAATCGTACCGCGTTTTTCAGATGTCAATCCGAAATATTGGGAGTTTGGAGCTGTTGGTGTGTTGTCTGCAAAAGAAGTGTACCCGGTAGGAGGAAAGAAGTATCCATGTTTTGGTGTAAACCTGATGGGACGTCGTTACTTCCGCCCGCAGGTGGGAATGGAGGTTTCCTTGGACTTTATGCACAAATCGTCATTACAAACCTATGCTCCTGACGTTCCTATGACCAGTGCCGATATTTTTCAAATGGGAGCCTTTGTAGGATATTTAATGCCGTTTTATCGTTTTCACATCGTAGTGGGAATGGGCTATTATCTCCGCGATAAATATGGATTTCAAGAGCCTGTTTATCATCGCGTTGGAATGCGCTACGTATTCAATAATGGTTTGAATATCAATTGTGTATTAAAGTCGCATTGGGCGCGCGCCGATTATGTGGAGTACGGAATTGGATATACGTTTAAGCGATGAAGTGGTTATTCGTCATATCGATTTTGTTGGCAGTAGCAAGCTGTAAGAAAGCGGAAGATCGGAGCTGTTTTAAAAGTGCCGGACCGGAAACTACAATAGTGCGTGACTTAGAAAACTTCCATGGTATTTTTGTTGGTCCGAATGTTAACATTGTGCTGATTCAAGACGGGGCGGATCAAGTACACATAACCGGCGGACAAAACTTGGTGAATTTCATTACATCAGACATAGAGGATGGCGTTTTGCGCATAGTGAATGAGAACAAATGCAATTTTTTACGCTCTTACAAGCATGAAGTAACCGTAGAAGTGCACTATTCAGGAATGTCGTTTATTGAATTTGAAGGAACCAAACCTATATCGAGTCAAACGACAATGACGGGTAACAATCTTACGGTAGTCATTCGCGACGGTGCGGGATTAGTTGACTTGGACCTTGCATACAATAATATGAATCTTACGATTACTAACGGTTGGGGAAACTTTGATTTATCAGGAAGCGTTGGGAATTTGGTGATGAACATCAGAAACAACGGTTTCGGGTCCACGTATGATCTCGATGTGACCAACGCCATAGACATTGTTTCGAATACCGCTGGTTTGATTCAAGTAAATACCGAAGGTGCTGATTGCAACATTCAATTGCAGTCAACGGGCGACGTTTGGTACATCGGAAGCCCAAATTCACTTACTTCCACTGAATTGGGTGAAGGCGTATTGATCGACAAAAATTAATACCTTTATAGTAAAATTAAGCAGCATGGCATTAGTTCTTATCGCAATTGGAGCATTGGCGATTGCATTCGCAGGAATTGCAATCAAAATTTTGGTGAAGAAGGATGGAGAGTTCGCAGGAACATGTGCGAGTAATAACCCATTACTTCAAGAAGAAGGCGCTGCTTGTGGACTGTGCGGAGCACGTCCGGAAGAGCAGTGTAAGAATAACGAAACTGCAGCTTAAGTACTGCGTTTCAACTGCATCAAAATCTTAAAGGCCTCATCAATATCTTGAGAAGCAACAATAGCAGTGAATTCGTTCGCTGTGGAAACTACTTGCTCAATATTGATTCCTTCCCAAGCCAAGTGCTTCATGATATAATAGTAGACCCCGTATGTCTCGGTATTTGTTTCTGGAAGCTTAACCGTAATGGAAGATAGATCTTTCGTGTGCGCTTTCAAGCGTTCGTTTCTAAAGATTTGCTTCGCTTCTTCGGTAAACTTTGAGTTCAAGATGTAGGTAGTTTCCGTAATACCGCGACATACAGTGAAGAAAGAATCTTTGTCTTGACGAATGGTTTGTATCAAATCACTTTGCGCTTCTCTCAGTGAATCCGAGTTCTCGTAGGTGAAATCAACAAGGTCGCTTCTAACCAAAAAGTCTCCAATTCCACCAATAACATTATTGATTCGAACGTCTAACTTATGATATACGCCAGGAGTCATTCGCTTAATCGCCATGACAATCGCCCCTTCTTTAATTTCTTTACCGGTAACCTTCTCAATTTCCGGTTTGATTTTACGAGCAAGTGCAGAAATGTTGATGAGGTTTTCAGTCATTGCTTCGCGCAAGAACGGGCTACGATTGATGATGTCTTCCGTGACACGGCTAATTGAACTCATGTTTATTTTCGTTGGTTTCGTGGCAAATCTAGTGAATAATCTGACGTAGTGTTAATTTAATAACAAGAAATTACGCCAATGTTACTATTTTTTTTTCGACAAGCTCTAAAGCTAGCTCCAATTGCTCAGATCGTGAAAGGTGCGTATTGTCGATGACCACTGCATCTTCGGTTTGAATGAGTGGACTTTCTTTTCGTGTTGAGTCGATGCGGTCGCGTTCCAATAAATTGGCTTTTACTTCCTCTTTATCAGTATTCAACCCTTTTTCTTTCAGTTCAAGATACCTTCTTTGAACGCGTGTTTCGATTTCTGCTGTTATAAACAGTTTTAATTCGGCATTTGGAAATACTACTGAGCCAATATCACGACCGTCCATTACAACGCCTCCATTCTTGCCCATTTCCCGTTGTTGATCGACTAATTTCGCTCTAACTTCTTTAATGGTGGCAACCTGAGATACTTGGCTGGCAACTTTTGGAGTTCGAATTTCGTGCTCCACATTTTCTCCATTCAGATGAAGCTCCGGTTTCTGAGTTTCCGGGTTCAATCGAAACGATAGTTGAATATGATCAAGTTCTTGAATGAGTTTACCGCGGTCTAATTCTTTTCCATTCACGCAGTTGTTTCGGAGTGCGTACAAGGTGATCCCGCGATACATTGCCCCGCTATCAATAAATACGTAATGCAATTGCTTTGCAAGCTCTCTTGCTAAAGTGCTTTTGCCACAGGACGAAAATCCATCAATTGCAACCACTATTTTATCGGGACGTGACACCTAACAAAGATAGTTGAAATTGTTCAGTAGCGTTAATGGAGATGGTGAAATATGCGGGAAAGGGTAGAGTAGGGCGAAAAAAAATCCCGGATCAACGAGCGAACTCGTGATGCCGGGATTTAAAATGTATTGATTCTACTTCTTAGAAGTGGAAAGTCATACGAATTGATCCTGCGTTACCGAATACAGTGTTGTTTGAATCTGTATCGATTCCGAAAGATGAAGATTTGTTACCTTCAGTTGTAATCTGTGCGATTTCTTCGTTACCTGCACCGTTGATTCCTTCAGACTCAGTCGTGATTGAAGATGCACCGTTTGAAGTAAATGCAAGACCCCATCCGAATTCTCCACCGATAGACAATTTTGGAAGTACAAAGTACTCAGCTCCAATAAATCCACGGATTCCTAGACCGAAGAAAGAACCTGAATTTGATTCAATCGTACGTGCAGCGTTACCGTAGATGTCTGTACCAACGTTACCACCAAAGTCATCAGCAGCGTCAACGTCAACGTCAACAGTTGCAGTTGAAAGTGTCAATTCGTTAGCGTACGTGTACTTTTCAGTCGAACCTGAACCGAAAGCGATTCCAAGCTCACCTCCGTAGTAACCTTGCAAGCGTCCTGAACCTTTACGCCACTCAAGACCTCCTGACAATCCGATGTTTGTTGAACTCATTTTCATTGAGTTTTCAACCAATGTAGGTACTTCTGGGTAACTTACAGTAGCAGTTGAAGCTCTGTCAGCAACCATCATTTTGGCACCTGCAGAGTTAAACCCAATTCGTAGCGCTCCACGGTAAGCCATATCATCTTCTACGAAGTACTTACCTGAGATTGTTTGATTGTTAGTCAGAAAGTTCCATGATGGAGCAACGTTTCCGTCGTTACCACCAATAAAGTTTCCGAAATACGTCAAAAACGGTGTAGCGTCAATTCCAAGAGCCTAATCTCCAGCTTCTGGAGTATACTGCTTGTCCTGCGCCAATGTAGTAGTTGCTGCTCCTAAGATCAAAGCAACTGTCAAAACTGACTTTTTCATATAAATTAAATGTTTGGTTTGAACTAATGTACTTAACTTTCTCGAAAAAGGTTTCAAAAAAATACGAACATTTGGCAGTTTATAACTGATCTAAATTCAGTTTGTCGAGTAGTTAACCCTTTTAGCAGGATTATTTCCGCCATTTATCGAGTTGGGTCGAAAAGGTAATCATATTGTTATAGCCTGCCCGTGAATTGATTAGGAAGCCATAATCCAAGCGGAACTTATTGAAATACAGACCTAAACCTAACGAGAATCCTGCGGCTCCAGGGCGTTGAGATAGCGCTAATTCCCTTCTACGGTGATAGTCAAACCCAAGTCGGAAATGAATGTTTTTAGAAATGATTGTTTCTACCTGATAGGTAAAATGACGCGCTAATTTCTCAGCGAAATTGGCACGTGGTACTGGGATCGTATCACCTGTCAAGGCATCAATGGCGGGGCCGGAGCCTCGACCCGGCGTTTGGACGAGACGCCGAGGGCGGAGGCGAGCGGCGGGCGTGGGCCGGAGCCGACGACCCGCCAGGACAGGATTTCACTC
>JANSYQ010000008.1 GCA_024742305.1 bacterium
AAGAATGAAGAAAAAAGAATCGGATGCGCGCGGAACACTTTGGGGTTATTGGGGATACAACCGAACAAGATACACCAACAGCAACATTCGTTTTGTAGGTCCAGGCTACGACTTCACTTTGGCTGATGCGAAAGGTCATGACGAACAACCAATTGTCAGCGCTAACAATTACTTACGACTTTCAAATTTAACGGTGCCACAGTTCAACATACGATTGGGGTACAACATTCGTGATCATTGGGCGATTTCACTGGGCTACGACCATTTCAAATACATTTTCGCCGATGAAAACGAGGTCTTCCTGAGTGGGGAAATTGACCCGGGAGTTGATGACGTTACCAATTGGTCCGGGACGTACAACGCCGAGCCGATTGTCACCAATAGAAAGCAGTTCCATTACGAGAATTCTGATGGAATGAACTTTATCCGCTTGGAGTTGAGCCGCATCGATACTTGGGTTCGATTGGGCAATCGTGATCAGTTCAAACTTTCTTCCAATTTCGGGTTTAGTGTGGGCGGAATCCTGTCGCGTAACGATTTCAAATTCGCAGGACAAGAAACGAAACGAACCACAAGCATGTCCGGTATAGGCACTGCCATTCACGTTTCTCCGCGCTTCGAGTTTTTCCGTCACGTCTTCGTACAGCCAACGCTTTCAGCTGGTTTCATCCGTCAAGGAAAAGTAAAAACCCGCCCAAACAATGCTTCATCCTACGCCCAGCAGAGTCTAGGTTACGGCGAGTTCAATACCGTTGTTGGATTCTTTGCGTACATCCGCCCAACAAATGGGTGTGATAGCTGTCCGGTTTGGTAAGGCGATAAGTCTCCCGACTACCAAATCAACCCTAACTTTATCACGACAATTGAATAAACCGAAATACACAGTAGGTAAATCAGAAAAACTTTGAATGGGTGCCAAATAATCTTCAAGTATTGCTTCCAGTTTTTTGAATATTCCTGCCGAACTCTCTTTATTTCGATGCTAGAAAAATCTTCAGCAATGGCTGCTTTTTTATACGATTTCCAAAATAAGTACACGAAGTGAAAGAAGGCAAAAAAGATAGATCCGGCAATCAAGAACTTGTGCGCTTTGTTAATTATTTCGAGGGTGTCCGAGCTCATTCTTCCAGTTTAATAACCGCACTTTTTTTTGCTTTTTCCTTCTCCAGTGCGAATAGTTTTGCTAACTCTCCCTCTTCAATTATGTCTTTTTCATAGTTGAAATGGAGCTTTTGTAGCACGCGAATGGAACCGATATTATCGGGAAGAACCATGGCGATTATTCTATTAAGACCGAGTTGGTTAACGCCAAGATCTAGACATGCTTTTCCGGTTTCGGTGGCAATTCCTTTTCCCCAGTACTCTTTCATAAATCTGTATCCCAAGTCGACTTCATCCATATCTTCTAGGTATTTCAGACCTGTGAAACCGATGAACTTGTTTTCTTCTTTTAGTTCAACGGCAAGTCGACCAAATCCATGTTTTTTGTAATCACCAAAGACATTTTCAATGATTCTTCGTTCAATCTCCTCTTTGGAAACCACACCACCATCGCCGGTATATTTACTCACTTCCGCATCCAAATTCATTTGATACGAGGGTTCAATATCATCCAGCGTAAAGGGTCGAATGATCAACCTTTACGTTTCAATGTACAAGTTAGGGTTTGGCATGCAAGTGTTTTGGTTACAGTTACCCCACTAAAATAGGACAATTCTTTCTCCTCAATTACCACACTCTTGTTACCGTTATTTACAATACCTCCATGTATTCTTTACCCGATCCATCAGTGTATCTTTTTGGGGACCCTGGTTTGTGGTGACTTGGCTTCACTTTAGGAGTAATAGTAATTTTTTTAGTCCCAGATCTTACGCCGCTTCCACTGGCCCCCCAACCGTAATGATCCAATAGACTATTCATGCCAGTACCCTTTTTTGCAGCACCCGATGCAATATTTGATTTAATTGTAACCGGACCAAAAACCTTCACTCTTGCAGATGGGACAGTCGTGTTCGTTAGCTTAGCTCTACATTCGATCAAAGCTTTAGGGTCGTCATCAAAATTTGGTTTTGAGTTCTTAGGCGTCGTAACAACCTCGTAATAAACATTGGAAACAGGTTCTTTCGGGGCCGTAAGTGGTCGTTTTTTATTTCTCTCAACAGCTCCAACTTGCCCTAATAACATTCCTTTTACAGTTGTTTCCCATTCTAGATGCTGATGATTTGCAGAGGAACTAATCGGGAAAAGGTTTTCCTCAACCCCTAATCCACCCAAATGGTCATTGAGAAGATGCCCCTTGATTCCATCTCCCCAATAATGCCTTAATGAATTGTAAAGTGTTCCGCTAGCTGCGCCTGGACTAGAACCAACTCTTTGGTCACTTGGATCTAATGTAGCCTTCATATGATGCCCAACATTTACTTTTTTTACTCCATTGCCCAGATAATCATCATACTGGAGTGTTTGCGCTTTGTTAGTGATTTTTGTAGCTAACTGAGCTACTTGCTGAATTATGCCCCCGCTATTTTTCATTAATTGCATTTGACCATTGATCATTGTAGTTTCCTTCTCTCTGTTGTCTTTGATTCGATGCCTTTGGTAATTAGTTTCATTACTTTTGGACGCATGTGCGGCCTGTCTTAAGTTATTTTCACCGATGTTCTTTGTATTTATCTTCATACCTTTCTGTTTTAGTTGGTGGTTGAGAATTTTTATGCTCTATTCACCGATCACTCCCGGTACATTTCTCTTGCTCATACGATGCCTCTTTTTCGGAGTCCCAGCCCCAAACCCAAGCGCCGTAATCTTTCTTTTTCTTGTCGGAGAGGGTCCAATCAATTGTGTCTAAACCATTTTCTTTCAAGAAATCATTCGCATCCAAGAAATAGCGACCACAGAAAAAGTACTTGCCGTTTGCTTCGGGAGATGGATGTCCGCCCTTGAGAATTTTATGATTCGAACCTTTGATCAACGGCACGTTTTGTTGTGCTTTCTCTCCCCATAAGATGTACACCAACGGCTTGTTGTAAACGTTCAGAAAGTCGATAAGTAAAGGTAAAAACGGCGCCCAATACGGCAGATTACTATCCGGAGTACATTCTTTTTCGCCGCAGGAGATCGTTAACGTTTCGTTCAGAAGCAATACGCCTTCCTTCGCCCAAGGGGTGAGGTTTCCATCGAAAATATCGACATCGATGCCTTCGTTTTGAGCTTCCAACAAGATTCGTTGTATAGAGGGAACCTTGGAGGTAGAAACACCCGAGGGAATGGAAAAGGAGATACCTTGTGCCAATCCTAACTCTGGCGCTGGGTCCTGCCCGATGATAACTACTTTACTATGATCCAAGGGACTTAATTCAAATGCATTAAAGACTTTGTGTAAGGGAGGATCTAAGGTTTTTGTTTGCTTCAAAGCTCCTTCAAGACTTTTTGAAATTTCAGCTATCGCGGTTTTTGTTTTGACCGCATTGAAAAAATCTTCCCAACCTTTCGGAATGTTCCCGTGGACATATAAATAATCGTTTAGCGTGGTGTTTTGCCACGTATAGGCAGTATTGCTCATAGCTGTGAATAAATGGTTTACGTAATAGTACGAATTCTTGCCGAATTGTATGAGTTGATTTTTGGGTAATGCCGAATGTATACAGACAAATAAAAAAGCCAACCGAACTGGCTGGCTTTTTTTATGAATGGAATACATAAGCTGCTTTAGGACTCTTTAAATGAACTTAATCCGTCTTTTTGTAACGCCTTATTCTTTAGAGCTCCTTGCTTTTACCTTAAACTCTGCCTTGTAATAGAAAAGAGGCAAGAAACCTAGTTGGTAGCGCTCTGCTGTAGGCTCTGCTGTCGGATCGAATAAATCCGGTGCATAGGCCAAGCCAAGTATGTTTTGCTGTCCTGTAATGTTCAATAGATCCAATCCAATTTCATGCATGACCTTATTGGCGTTGAACCTCCAGTTAACTTTAGCATCCAAACGAAAGTAATCCGGAAACTGACGACTGTTGAATCCTGCGTCTTGGAAAACGATCTCTTGGAACTGATTGGTCGCTGCCGTGTCGACGTATCCATACAATTGTCCACCCGCATAGGTCACTTTAAACCCAAGTGAGATGGTATGACGTGGTGCTACTTTGAAATCTTTTCCACCTAACAAATTGAAGATGTAGTTTCCATTGTAAGATGTTGATCGCTGAATACCATCGCTACCCGTATACAAGGAATTAAATACCGTTCCTGAGAACAAGAAGAAGAACGATTTATCGAAGAATTTCTGCAAGGTAACCTCGGCTCCATAGTTCTCTCCCGTTCCTGTATTTTCCAAATCTTCCGGGAAGAATCGCTGGAATCCACTTCCCATATTGATCAATGAGAAGGCAGACGGCGTAACCGTTACCGGAATGTTGTACAAGTGTTGATAGTAGGCTTCAAACTTCAAATTCAGACTTTTCTTGAACGCTTTCTCGTAACCCACGCCTGAGTGAATACTGCGCGAAAAATCCATATCGATGTTCTCGTATACCTTGTTTCCTTGTGGATCCAATTGGTGGTAGAAATACGTGTACATCGGTTGCGTCATGCTGTGCATACCACCTCCAGCGGAGATCGACTGACCGTTTTTCAAATCGAGTTTCCAACCAACGCGCGGTTCTGCCACACTAAAGCTATTGCTCAAAGTAAAGTACTGATTGTGCAATCCTGCCGTGAACTGCATGTTTTCCGTCATGCGCCATTTCCACTGAACGAAAGGCTGAATCAGTGCGGCTGCACCAACATAATCCCAACGGTTCACCCAATTGTGCGTAGAAGGATCTGCGGTGTGTCCAGCTTGAAGCACAGAGTCTTGCATGTTGTAGAAAAATCCATCAACATTCAGACCGTACTTAATCAAATGACGACGGTTGAATTTGTGGTTCACGGAAACATAGCCTGAGGTCTTTTGAATTTGAAAGCTGTATGCCATCAGTGCATAAATGCTGTCTCCAACAGGTGCGAAAAGATCAATAATGGAATCGCCTTCCGCAGAAATGTATGCCCGACGAGAAAGGAAGTTGTGATTCGAGCGTTGGCGCTCAATGGAGTACGCCGCAGTTGCTGTCAAATATGTTTTCTCGTTGATGGGCTTCTTGTACGTAAGTCCGCTCACTGCCATCGCAGTTCCGAAATATTGGTCGCGATCTCCTTCTCCGTAAAGCTCATTCGATGCTTCGTTTTGAGAAAGGTTCAACGGGTACTGTTCCGAGATTTCAATGGAAATATCACTGGCTCCACCCATGGCCCACCAAGAAAGCGCTCCTCCGTTTTTCAGGCGCCAGTTAAATTTAAAGGCACCGTCTCCATACGTAGGAATGGCATCTGTACCAATTTGCAAGCCAATGACCTCAAACAGGCGTAAGGTGGAATATCGACCCATAACTAGGTAACTGGCATTTCCATTTATGCCCATCGGTCCTTCGGCTAAAAGCTCCGTTCCAAGGAAACCAAACTGCCCGGTCATCTCGTGAATATTGTTGTTACCGTTCCGCAATTTCAAATCAAACACACCCGAGGTAGAGTTTCCATACTCGGCTGGGAAGGCACTCATGAAGAAATCTGAGTTCGCTAAAATCTTGTTGTTCAAAATGGTCACCGGTCCTCCTGTACTTCCTGCAATGGCAAAGTGCGATGGGTTGGGAATGTCTACGCCTTCAACGCGCCAAACAACACCAAGCGGAGAGTTACCGCGAATAACGATGTCATTTCTTGAGTCATCTGCTCCACCAACGCCAGCGAAGTTGGATGCCATTCGCGCCGGATCTGAACGAGAGCCTGGATAGCGGTCTGATTCGGAAACGCTAAACTGTCTCGCCGACATAAGTGCCAATTCGTTGCGAACTTCGCCCGTTTTTCGTGCCTCCACAACAACTTCTTCTTGCTCCACAAAACTTTCCTGCATGGGAACCTGTACAATTACCTCCTTTCCAGAAGTCACTTCAATGGTGGTTGTTTTTGTATCGTAGGTAAGATAACTGGCTACCAACTGATGTTTTCCAACAGGAACATTAAAAATGGTGAAAGCTCCGTCGAAGTCGGTAAGTGCTCGTAATTTTAATGTAGTATCACTCGTGAAAATTTGAATCTTCGCTCCATAAACGGGGAAGTTGGTCTCGGAATCAAAAACTTTTCCGCGGACCGATTGAGTAGGAGACTGCCCGTATGCTGCAAAAGTGCATAGCATACTAAGGATTAGTGCTACTTTCATAAATAGAGTTTTATAGTTTGCTGCGTCAAACATACGTTGAAACTGGACAAGCCAATTCTTGTATCGCGCAATGCAAAGATAACATCTTGCGTATAACGCAAGTAGTCGTTAAAACTACTTATCGCCGACATGTTTTTTTAGGAATTCCTCTTTCGTCCACTTTTTCTTGTAGACATACGTAAAGTCGAGGTAATTCAATGAGTTGAAATGGAAGTTGCGAACGTCCGAATAGATAATCGCGTAGTCGCCGCTATACCATAAAGGAATAAGTGGAGGATCGCTCAAAAGTACTTTCTCCGCTTTGGCAAAGAACTTCAACTGATCGGTTTGCTTCTTTGTACCCGTCGCTCTTTCGTAGAACTCGTCAAAAACAGGGTTCTTGTAACGCGACTTGTTCACTTTCGAAGGCTCGTTGGGGTTATCAGGGATATTCTTCCCGTAAAAATTCACTAGGAAGGATTCAGGACTTGGGTAATCTGCCGACCATCCTAATCGGAAAATGTCACCATTACCTGTTTCCGCATCTGAAATCAACTGCTCGAAAGTGGAGCCATCAATATTCACATTAATATTCAGTACGGAGCGAATTTGCTTTGAAAACTCATCGGCAACGGCAGAGTGAATATCGTTGATGTTGTAACGCAAGCGTACCGTTCCAAATCCTTCGCCGTTTGGATACCCCGCCTCGGCTAAAAGTTTTCGAGCTTTCTCGGGATCGTAATCATACCCCGATTCACCGATACCTTTAAAATCATAACCTTTCAGCGTTCGTCGCACGGGAGGGGTAATTCCGTAAAGGCCTACTTCGTTGATTTGATTTCTGAGTATGTCGCTACCAATAATTTCCTTATTAATTGCATAATTAAACGCCATGCGCACTTTCGGATCTGCGAAACGTTCGTCTTGCATATTGAACAAGTAGTAGTTGCTCTCCAAAAGCGGATTGTCATCTAAAATGAGTTTTGGTGGCTTACCATTGAAGTCTTCCAAACGCCCCTGCATCATTTTCGTAATCTGACTTGTTGGAATTCCTTTGATCAAATCAATAGATCTGTTCTCGAACATTTCCAATTGTGCCATTTTTCGACTTTGGAAAACAAATTCCAATTCATCCAAATACGGAAGGGCATTTCCTTTATCATCCTTCAAATAGTAGTCTGTGTTACGAACTAGCAGCAAACTTTTGTAATCCGAGTTGGATTTTTCCTTCTTGTACATAAAGGGGCCAGTTCCGATAACATCACCAGCATATCCTCCATCTACTACCTTTCTCGAAATGATGTGTGAGTTCACCTGAGCCAACTTGTAAAGAAAGTTGTGGTCGCTATAAGTAAGATGAAACGTTACCTTGTTTCCTTTTCCAACAATTCCTGAAATGCTGCTCGCTTCACCATTGTAAAAGGCATCTGCACCCTTCACCAAAGATTTACATACTAGGCTGTAGGTTGCCAAAGGTTCCCCCTTGCTATCCTTGGCACAACCAATCTCAAAACTGCGAATTACATCTTCTGCCGTTAAAAGTCGATCTTTTTCTGATTTAAGTGCTTTGTGCTTATGAAATTTTACGTTTTTCCTTAAATAGAAGGTAAAAGTTTTACCATCCGAGCTCTGTTTCCAACTACTCGCAATACGTGGAACAATCTCCAAAGATTTTGGATCAATGCCAACCAAACCTTCTGTAATTTGACTCAATACAGTGGCCGAATAGAAGTCGCCAACTTTTTGAGGAATGTATGTAGTTGGTTGATTGTCAAGAGCCATCGTGATTTTTCCACCCGCATGCTCGAATTCCTTGCGCTCATCTTCGCTGCACGAGAAGAGTACAAGGGAAACAACTAGAAGGAGTGTTATTCTTTTCAACAAGGGCACTTAAATGTCTCTATTATAATATACAAGAATAACAAAAATCTATTAAAAATGGCAATCTATCGAAGATCGTTGAAAGTTCGTCGTAGAGATTACATGAATTTTGTACTGACGTTAAATTTCCGTGAAAGTTGCCAAATAATTGCTCTGAAACCTGTCTATAAAATAAAAAGGTATTATATTTGGTCGTTGAAATTACAGCCAATTTTTGGCGTGCATGCTTTGAAGGCAAACTGATAGGCAAACGCTACTGACTATATTTCACTTAGCAATGAAGAACTTAACACTACTTATTGGCTTTCTGTTAATAAACGTTACAGTTTTCGGTGCGTTGTCTGTGGACGATACGTACCAAGGAAAAAACTTGTACGTTTCCAACCCAATGGATGATGAAGGTTTTGGTTACTGCGCAACGAAAGTTACGGTAAACGGAGACATCATGCCGGGAGGTACAAGTATGGGAGCCTTCGAAATTGATTTTTCCTTATTCAATATCGAGATCGGCGAGCCTGTGTTCATCGTAATTGAACACAACGAAGGATGCAAGCCGAAAATTTTAAATCCCGAAGTTTTGCGCCCTCGCTCAACTTTTACCGTAAAAGAGATGAAAATCTCAGACAATGGTAAGTTGACTTGGACGACAGAAGGAGAACGCGGGAAACTTCCTTTCACAATAGAGCAGTACCGTTGGAACAAATGGGTTACTGTAGGTGAGGTTCAAGGAAAAGGTTCCGGAGAAACAAACTCGTATGAGTTCCAAGTGTCTCCGCACTCGGGTGTGAACACTGTGCGAGTAGTACAAGTGGATCACTCAGGAACAAAACGAACATCTGACGAGATTAAATTCACATCGGATATTCCAACAGTAACTAAAACGCCGGCTCAGGTACGTAACGAAATCAAGTTCTTGGCAAACGGAGCACCGATTGAAACGCGCTACGAAATTTATGATGCCTACGGAAATATCGTAAAGAAAGGGGTAGGATCTTCAGTGAATTGTTCAAACTTGCTTCGTGGAGTTTACTACATCAACTTTGACAACGTGAACGAAAAGTTCATCAAGAAATAGAATAATCAAGAAATTGATAAACCCTGGCGATCTTAGGATGTCAGGGTTTTTTTATACGCTATGGTAAAACAAATTGAACACCTGGGAATTGCTGTAGAAAGCATAGATGCAACTGTGAAAACCTTTGAAGCGCTTTTGGGAACCGAATGCTACAAAGAGGAAATGGTTGAATCAGAAGGAGTGCGTACTGCCTTTCTGATGGTAGGAACATCCAAAATTGAATTATTGGAAGCGACTAACGAGAATTCGGCTATCGCAAAGTACTTACAAAAAAACCGTGGTGGTTTCCATCACGTAGCTTTTGAGGTAGATGATATTGAAGCAGAATTAAAGCGATTGGAGGGTGAGGGGTTTCAATTGATCCATCAGACGCCAAAGGGCGGAGCAGATAACAAACGAATTGCTTTTCTTCATCCAAAGTCCACTCACGGATTGCTGGTTGAGCTCTGTCAGGAAAGAACAGATTGAATCGACTCGTGAGGTAGTAAGTGATGAGCAGTAAGTCCGGTCGCGCGGGCTCCTTTTACGTGCTGAAGAGAATCATCGATAAATAAGGTCTTAGCAGGAATCAACTTCTGTTCGCTACACACTTGTTCAAAAATCTTCACATCAGGCTTACGCATGCCCATCTCGTGTGATAGGTACACCTTTTTAAATACGGTGTGAATATTTACAGACGAAACCGATTTCCACTCTCGTAATGCCTTGTCAATGTGAATGCTATTGGTGTTGCTAAGAAGGAAGATATTGTGCGTTTGTCTCAACTCCGAGAGAAAGTCGATTCGCCCCTTCGGAATGTCTAAAATCATAGCGTTCCAAGCATGCACGACTTGATTGGGAGTTACCCCGGAAGGTAGAAGGTCAAGAATGCCGTTGATAAAGTGTTGAGGGGAAATGCGTCCTGTCTCAATGGCGTCAAATAGATCAGATTGTTGTGCTTGAGAATACAACGAGTCGAAATCTGAAATGCCCAAGTTTTTGAAAGCATTAATGGTGGCTTGATAGTCAATGTTGATGATGACACCGCCAAAATCAAAGATGATGTTTTCGAATTCAGACTTCATACCTCAAAGTTACGAAAGCTACATGCGACAACTGCGTATGAACACAAAAAAAGGGACCCACCGAAGTGAATCCCCTAACTATTTAGACGAAACTTACTTACTATTTTGTCAAAACAGCATTTAATGAGAACTCTACACTTGGATTAATTCCGTCGCCTGATTCAGGGACCATGAATCCTGGGATTCCCATATCTGCAAAGCTAATTGGGAAATCTCCCATAATCATAACTTTGTCGCCATCTTGCTTGATTGTTGCTGGAACTGTAGTTTCCACGTCTTTTCCGATCACATTCAAAGTCATAGATAACTGTCCGTTGTCATACGAATTCAAAGTAACCATTGCCATTGGGAAATCTGGTGTGTTCCAGAACATATTTTGCGGATGATCCTCGTCAGGTGCAGTTCCTTTCAAGTGCGCTGCCAAGTATCCTTTCTTTTCATCATCCATTCCTTCGTCAGTCACTTTAATAGAGTTCATGTCAATTTTGAAAGAACCTGATTCCAATGCATCTCCCATCATAGTGATCGACCCTTCCGTTACTTGTACCGTACCGTCGTGTCCATATTCCGGACTCATTTCACCGTGCCATTTCAATGTTGTAGCAGCAGGATCCAATGTATACGTAACCGCTTCTACTTTCTCTTCTGTTCCATTCTCATCTGTAGTTTCTTCAGATGAACAAGAGGCTACAAATAATGCTGTTGCAGCCAAAAAAAATACGCTTGCTTTTTTCATGTCTTTATCAATTTAGGTGTCCAAATATAGATAATAAATACCATGGTAACAAAAATCAGGGAATTTATTTGAGGTTTTATTCGTTGCAGGGAATTATATATCTTCGGAAAATGAAGTTATTCCTAGACGCACAGCGGTATATAGACACGAGTCAACCATTGGATATTTCTCTCGGTTTAAGCAACACACCGAGCAATCCTCGGGCTTGGTATGTTGATCCGCCAACTTTTGAGCCAGTCCGAACAGAGCATTATACTGGTTCCGTTGCTGAAGGAGGCTCGGTAAATTTTCGTGACATCTTTTTCAATCCACATGGACATGGAACACACACGGAATGTCTAGGACACATTACCAAGGAAGTGCATTCGATCAATGAGAAGCTTCAGGAGTACTTCTTCGAGGCACAAGTAATTTCGATTGAACCTATAACACGTGAGAATGGGAAAGATTCGGACCGCGTAATTACGCTGGAGCAGATGAAGGCTCAAGATATAAAAAAGGAGGCGCTTATTTTAAGGACACTACCAAACTCGACAGAAAAGCGAACGATGAACTACTCGGATAGTAATCCGGCGTTTTTAGAGCGCGAGATTGCTGCTTATTTGATTGAACAAGGAGTGAAACATTTTTTATTAGACCTTCCCTCAGTGGATCGCGAGTCCGACGGAGGTGAGTTGGCGTTTCATCACGATTTTTGGGAAGTGCCACAGAATCCAAATCACGAGCGAACCATCACAGAGTTGATCTACGTGCCAAATTCCATTTCAGATGGGGAATACATTATGAATCTTCAAGTTGCGCCATTCGAGAATGATGCTGCACCAAGTCGCCCCGTATTGTACAAAGTAGAACAGAAATAAATGTAATTCTAAGTTGTACTTAAAATCTGAACTGGCTGTATCCTGAAGTAGAAATAGAAAAGTTTAGCACAAAAAAAAGAGTTGATTCGTGGTCAACTCTTTTTTATAAGTAGTAAGTTAATTTTTCTTGTAGTAGTTGTAACAACAATCTTCTTGGTAGTAGGTAGTTAAAACCCTTATTCAAAGTGAAATAAAAAAATCAGGTATTTTCTTTAAGCCTTGTTCGTAAGAACGTGCTTCAAAACAGAGGCTAAGAACTGTTATACTCTTTAATCAAACTAGAAAATGAAACTGCCTCTCCAAGCAGTAATCCTCCAATATTTCAAAGCGAAACTCAAAGAAAATTACCTGACATTTCTCCTTATTTCTTAATGTAAGTATAAGAAGTTCTTTTCGAACGCTTTGGGTAGAATGAATATTCAGTACTTACGCATGAATATTTAACGATTTCGAATGAGTTTTTGATTTTAGAGATTCTCCAATCGTGTGAAGAACGCATCTCGCTTTGCAGGAGACAAAGGCACTTCAGAACCATCTTTCATCACTACGGCACCACCATTTTTCTTGTCGTAGCGGTCCACATAGTTAATATTGATAAGGTGTGATTGCTGCACACGTAGGAAGTTATGCCCCGAAAGAAGGGTTTCATATTCCTTGAGCGTTTTAGATACCAAAATCTTCTTGTTGTCTTTTAGGAAGAAGGAAGTATAGTTTCTGTCTGCTTCACAGCGAATGATTTGATCTAATTCCACCACGTGAACACTCTCCTGTGTTTTTAGCACCAAGCGGCGCTTCTCATTGGGCTGAATGTTTTTATGGAGTGCTTCGAACTGGCTTTTTTCTTTTCGATCATCAATAGTGGAAAGTGCTTTTTCCAGTGCGGCGCGAAGTTCACTCGTATCAACTGGCTTCAAAAGGTAATCCAGAGCACTGAACTTAATAGCCTTGATAGCAAACTCTTCGTGAGCTGTAATGAATATAACTTCGAATTGTTTGTCTTCAATAGAACGAATAACATCGAACCCGGTACCGTCCGGCATTTGAATGTCGATGAATACAATGTCAGGTTGATGATTTTCAATGGCGGCGATGGCAGATTGTACGTTTTCCCCTTCGGGAATCGTTTCGACATCGTATCCAAATGAGTCGATCATTTTAGCGATTAGTTCACGAGTTCTGTTCTCGTCATCGATAATCAATACCTTCTTCATATTCTATAGTTTGGTCGTATTTTATTTCAGGCTTCAGAAGTGTAAGGTAGTGAAATTAACACTTTTGTTCCTGTTTCTTCCTCTTTATTATAGTCTTCGATATGCATGTACCGATCGGTGCGGAACTTTTTATTCAGGTTTTCCACACGTTCTGCGGTAATTTCCATTGCCATACTTCTATGCGCAGAACTTTTCTTTTTTGCTTTCGATGCTTTTCGTCCGATACCGTTATCAATTATGGTGATGTGCAGCATCTTATCCACTTTTGTAAACGATATACGAATGAACCCGCCTTCGATGGTATGCAACTGTCCGTGTTCAATAGAGTTTTCAATAAATGGCTGCGTAATCATCGGTGGAATTTGAGCGGCCTCGGCAATAAGTTCATCATCAGCGACAATCTCATATTCAAAGCGTTCCTGAAAACGCAATTTCTGCATCGCGAGATATTTGCTCAAAATCTCAATTTCTGTTTCCATCGGGATTTGCTCCTTCGGTGAGTTCTCCAAAATCAAGCGCATCAAACGGGAGAAATTCACCAAAAATTTGGACGAATTTTCTGTGTCATTCTCGTAAATGTAGCTCTGAATTACCGACATCGCATTAAAGACAAAATGCGGATTCATCTGTGTACGAAGTAGTGTTTGCGACATCTCCGCTTCCCGCTGTCGTTGCTTGATTTGCGTTTGGTTCCAGCGGTAGAACAAGATCAATCCTGCCATCACGATAATGATAATAAAGGCAATGATGATATACATTTGGAAGTTGTTGCGCAGTTGACTGTATTCCAGTCGTGCGGTGGTCATTTCACGTTCTTGGCGCTGCCGTTGAATGGAGTCGGCTTGAGCGTTGATCAATCGTTCGCGTTGTTCAGATCGGTAGGATTCACTCAACTCTGCGATGCGCGTTGCGGCCTGCACCGTAGTGTTGCTGTCTACATAGTCCAAGTACTTTTCCATGTACTCCAAAGCAAGGGTGCTGTTGTTCAGTTCTTTGTACACATCGGCAATGACGCGATAGGTCTGATAAATTTGGCTCTTCGCCTTGTATTGTTCTCGAATTTCGATGGAACGATTTAAGTAGTTCAATGCATTCTGATAACGCTTTTGCTCCTTGAAAACCGTACCTACGTTATGGTATACCTCGGCAATTTCCTGTTTGTTTCCCGCCGATTCATAGAATACCAACGCCTTGTTAAAGTTGATGGAGGCTTCACTGTAATTCTCTTGCTCCTTGTACACAAGACCTAATACGTTGTGCGTAAGTCCTAATCCGTTAATGTCATTCAACTCCGTCAGTAAAATAGTGGAGCGATTCGCGTTTTTAATGGCTTTGTCGTACTGATCACGATCCAATTGAACGGTCGCCAAGAAGGTGAGAGCCAGTGCCATTTGCCGTTTGTCGTTGATCGCTTGCGAGTAACTGAGAGAGCGACGGAAGTAGTATTCGGCATCGTCCAAGTTGAGAATTTCTCGCTGCGTTTGTCCTACTTCTCGGCAAAAGCGTGCAAGTAAAAGTGAATTGCCAACTCCCTGAGCCAGTTGAAGCGCAACTAGGTTTTTTGCAACGCCCAGTTCCACCTGACCGAAAAAACTGTACACCTGCGCAATGGTGTTGAAGGAGCGCGCCAGTTCTGCTTTGTTTCCGCTTCGTCGACCAGCATTGATGGCTTTGTTTGCGTAGTGCAGGGACGAATCCTTTTCGTTAAATCGCATGAAATTGAGTGCGATGTGTTGATAGGTTTCCGACTGTTTGGCGATGTCACGAATGCGTTTGGCCTTTTTCAGTGCGAGCTTCAAATAGGATTTCGCCGTTTCGAATTCCTGCATCTTACTGTGATAAAAGCCGAGGTGACGATAAATCGTGAACTGAACTTCATCTCCTTTTAACTTGTTCAGAAAAGGCTGGCATGCGAGAATCGTGCTGTAATAGGAATCCAAATCACCACGAATTAAGTACACTTCAGCGCTGTACATCAACGCGGTAAACCGAAGAGAATCTTCAAATTTTCGACTCTCGTTGAGAAGTTCTTCTCGAAGGGAATCGGCTTTATCAATGTTATTTGCCTTGTAGTAATCTCCCAGGTCCAACATAGATTCGAAACGTTGTTGGGGAGACTTTGCGGCTGTAACTGCGCGAATTAGCTGCTCTTCATTCCCTTGGGATTGGGCGTGAACAGCACTGCTGTAAGTGCATACAGCAAAGAAGCTAAGAAATAGGAGGAGCGTCGTTCGCATGGAAATACTAAGATAGAAAAATCCGCTTTTGAAACTCATTTTTGGGTTGGGGATTTCCTTTCCTATCCATGCATGCAAAGTCGCTTGATTCGCTATGCATTTACTATCTTTGGCGCTTCAAAAGTAACGAAGCAATGGAATACGATTTTCGCAAGATAGAAAAGGAATGGCGCGAGTTTTGGGCAGAGAACAAGACGTTTAAGGCAGAGGACTTTTCTGATAAGCCCAAGTACTACGTCCTCGACATGTTTCCTTATCCTTCAGGAGCTGGATTGCACGTAGGGCACCCGCTTGGCTACATTGCCTCGGATATTTTTGCTCGTTACAAAAGACTTCAAGGTTACAATGTTTTGCATCCCATGGGCTACGATTCTTTTGGTCTTCCAGCGGAGCAATATGCGATTCAAACAGGACAACATCCAGAGAAAACAA
The DNA here is from genome assembly GCA_024742305.1 of bacterium. Classification (GTDB taxonomy): domain Bacteria; phylum Bacteroidota; class Bacteroidia; order Flavobacteriales_D; family Crocinitomicaceae; genus UBA4466. The sequence goes on from JANSYQ010000008.1 coordinate 15,720, forward strand.
CCAAAGAAAATATCGCACGATACCGCGGTCAGATGGATAAAATTGGTTTCTCCTTCGACTGGGATCGAGAGGTGCGAACTTCGTCTCCGGAATATTACAAATGGACGCAATGGATTTTCAAGCAATTGTTCGATTGCTGGTACGATAAAGACGCCGATAAAGCAGCACGCATTGCGGAATTGGTAGCAACATTTGAAGCTCAAGGAAATGCGAACGTAAACGCCGAGCACGACTTCGAAGGAACGTTTACCGCTGAGGAATGGAAAGCGATGTCGGAGAAAGAACAAAGTTCTGTTTTGATGTCTTACCGATTGACCTACCTCGCTGATTCTTGGGTAAACTGGTGTCCAGCTTTAGGAACCGTTTTGGCAAACGATGAAGTGGTGAACGGAGTTTCGGAACGCGGAGGACATCCGGTAGAACAGAAATTAATGCGCCAGTGGTCGATGCGAATTAAAGCGTATGCTGAGCGTTTGCTAACCGGATTGGAAACTATCGACTGGACAGACTCCATCAAGGATCAACAGCGCAACTGGATCGGAAAATCGCAAGGTGCCTCGGTACGCTTCAAAGTTGATTTCGACTCCGCTCAATCAACTGATCACGAAATCGAAGTCTTTACTACACGACCGGATACCATTTTCGGTGTTTCGTTCATGGTGTTGGCACCAGAGCATCCATTAGTAGATCAAATTACGACAGAAGAGTTTGCCGCGGACGTGGCAGAATACAAACGTCAGGCTTCTTTGAAATCGGAGCGCGACCGTCAATCCGATGTGAAAAATATTACCGGACAAAACACCGGAGCTTTTGCTGTTCATCCATTTACGGGAGAGAAAGTACAAATTTGGATCGGCGATTACGTATTGGCTTCCTACGGAACAGGAGCTGTAATGGCGGTTCCTTGTGGCGACCAACGCGATTGGGACTTTGCCAAGCATTTCGGCATCGAGATCATCAATATTTTCGAAGATATAGACATTTCAGAAGGTGCTTATGCCGAGAAAGATGCTATGATTGCCAATTCGGATTTTTTGAACGGATTACCAGCGAAAAAAGCGATCAAAACGGCGATTCACGAAATTGAAAAACGCGGATTTGGTAAAGGAAAAACGCAGTATCGATTGCGCGATGCCGTTTTCTCACGCCAGCGTTATTGGGGAGAACCATTCCCTGTTTATTATAAAGACGAAGTGCCGCATTTGGTACCCGATGAAGACTTGCCGATAACACTTCCTGAAGTAGATAAATACTTACCAACCGAAGACGGAGAACCGCCGTTGGCGCGTGCCGATAAAAGCGCTTGGAATTACCAAAAAGGCGACCGCATGGAGTTCAACACCATGCCGGGCTGGGCAGGAAGCTCGTGGTACTTCCTTCGCTATATGGACCCAGACAATCAGAGTGAGTTTGTAGCGAAGGAGAAAGTAGACTACTGGCAAAATGTCGATTTGTACATCGGTGGGTCAGAACACGCAACCGGACACTTGTTGTACGCTCGTTTTTGGACGAAATTCTTGTACGATTTGGGCTACATTCCTTTCGAAGAGCCGTTCCAAAAGATGATCAACCAAGGGATGATTTTGGGGAGAAGCAGTATAATATATCGAGTCTCAATTGATATGAAAGTTGATGAGAAACGTGTCGATAGTGGCAGCCAATTGAAACCTGTTTTTGTTTCGCTTAGGCGTAAAGATTCGTTTACCAAAGAAGACTATATTAGATATTTAAGCAAGCATTACAATGATTATCCATTTAGTACTGATATGCTAATTGGCGAAATAGATTTCACTCCAATTCATGTTGATATTTCATTTGTAGAAAACGATGTATTAGATACAGAAGCATGTCGTCATTGGAGACCGGAGTTTGCCTATGCAATATTCGCACCCGAAGATGACGGGAAATTCCTTTGTGGTCACGAAGTAGAAAAAATGTCCAAATCGAAGTACAACGTGCAAACCCCCGACGATTTGTGTGATGACTTCGGTGCAGATACGCTGCGCATGTACGAAATGTTCCTTGGGCCGCTGGAGCAAAGCAAGCCGTGGGATACAAAAGGCATTAACGGTGTACATAACTTCTTGCGCAAATTGTGGCGTTTGTTCCACGACAAGAACAACGAAGTAAGTTTGGACGAAGGAACACCAAGCAAAGACGCCTTGAAAACCTTGCACAAAACCATCAAGAAAGTTGGCGATGATTTGGAACGTTTCTCTTTCAATACAGGTGTTTCCAATTTCATGATTTGCGTGAACGAACTCACCGATCAGAAATGCAACAACAAGCACATTCTGGAACAATTGACCATTTTGATTTCTCCGTATGCACCGCACATTGCAGAAGAATTGTGGGTGCGCCTTGGAAACCAAGCTGGAACTATATCTTATGCGAAATTCCCAGAATTCAACGAAGAACATTTGGTAGAATCTAGCCATGAATACCCGATTTCTTTCAACGGAAAAATGCGATTCAAACTAGAGTTCCCGTTGGACATGAGCAAGGACCAAATCGAGAAAGAGGTCTTGGCGAACGAAAACGCGCAGAAATGGCTCGAAGGAAAAGATCCTAAGAAAGTGATTGTTGTACCAGGAAAAATTGTGAATGTCGTAATCTAGTGCTATACACCACGGACGATATCGTTTTTGTTGTCGACATTGTGGGAACCTTGGTTTTCGCAATTAGTGGTGCCTTGGCAGCGGGTGAGAAGCGTTTCGATTTGATGGGAGTAGCAATCATTGCCTTCGTAACGGCAGTTGGAGGTGGAACCGTACGCGATTTACTTATCGGTTCACATCCTGTAGGTTGGATGCAAAATTACCAATACATCCTACTGACAAGCGTCGGCGTATTGCTGGTGTTCTTTTTGCACAAACATTTGCAACGTTTTCGAAAATCCTTCTTTTTGTTCGATGCTATCGGGCTGGGAACTTTCGCTATCGCGGGAATGGAAAAGGCACTGAGTTTTGGAATCAATCCGGGTTATGCAATTCTTTGCGGTATGATTACAGGTTGTTTTGGCGGGTTAACGCGCGATGTTTTGTGTAATGATATTCCACTTATTTTCCGAAAAGAAATGTACGCACTTCCAGCACTTGCAGGAGCATCGGCTTATCTCGGACTAGATCGTTTGGGCGTTATTCCTGAGGTGAGTTTGCCACTTACAATTCTCTTGGTGACTCTATTCCGAGTTTTTGCGGTACGCTACGATTGGGGCTTGCCGAAAATCAAAATGAATTCTTAGACAGGTGAGAGGGGAATGTCAGAAGAGAGAAGTAAAAAGTGAGAAGAAAAACTGTATTCACCTCTCACTAATCACTTTTCTCTAATATTTTGAGAATATACCCGACACCGGCAGAAAGCAGATCACCAAACCTGTTATGTATTTTACAATATTCTCTCAGTGCGCGGCATCGGGTACCCATCCTCTAGGCAGTATTTTGATAACTAGATTTTCCTTGATCTCTTAACTCATCGTAATTTTTTCATCTTCAATTCTTCAATAATAATTTTCAACTCTCGTTGGATGCTTTTGATCACATGTTCAGCGTTTTTTGAGGAGTTTTGTTCCGAAACGACCTCAATATCTTCCAGCTTTTTGACTAACGAGTTGGCTTGAATCGAAAGAAAATAAGACTTCAATTTGCTCATCACCTCTTTGAGAGATGCGCTGTCATTGTTTCGTAAATGAAGCTCCATTTCCTCCAATAAGATTGGGGTCGATACAATCAACTTTTCTAAAATGAATTGCACCAATTCTTTTGAGCCGTCGCACGACCTGTACAAGCCATCAAGATTGAAATTTCTACTACGCATAAAACAGTATTTAACGCAATTCCAAAGAATTGAAGGATACCACTTCTGTGTAGATAATGTAGGGGGTTGAATTAGTGATGAAATGAAAAACCATTCAAAGGGTATTGGGATGATTAAGGACTCATAACGGTAAAATTTGGTGATTTGTTCTAGCAATGTACGAAGCTCACCCCCTGAAAATCAACTCATGTTTCCGAACGCTTGTAAACGTTTTCCGACCGCTAAGAAATATTCATAGATACAATAGCTTGGATCATTTCTTCGTTTTATTTGGCACAGGCTTTGTATTATCTCAGTAACAGTTAAAATGTTTGCGATGAAAAAGTATCTCTATTTTTTGGGCCTTGCCACCATCCTTGTAGGATTGAGTAGTGCGTCTACGTCCTCCGTGTCGTATCCTTACGTTAGAAACAACTCTTTTAAAACCGGAGAGAAGTTGACGTATCGAGTTACCTATGGATTTGTGGATGCTGGTGAAGCCACAGTGGAAGTAAAGTCTACCTCGAAAAAAGGACAAGGTCGGGAACTACAGCATGTTGTTGCTACAGGGAAAACACTCGGAAGCTTCAACAATGTGTACAAAGTACATGATGTATACGAAAGTTACATCGACAAAAAATCCATGATGCCTTGGTACTTTATTCGAAACGTGGATGAAGGCGGATATAAAATCAATCAGAATTACACCTTCAAACACCATGAAAAAAAGGTGAATAACGGAGAGAAAGATTTTAATATCTCCATGGGAATGCAAGACATGATTTCTTCCTTCTACCGGGCGCGTACGCTCAATATGAAGGGAATGACACCGGGAAAGGTGTTCTCGTTCAAGTGTTTCATGGATGACGAAATTTACGACTTGAAGATTAAGTACAAAGGAAAAGAGAAGATTAAGATTCGAAAAGGCGAATTCCAATGCTACAAGTTCGTGCCAGTGGTACAAACAGGACGCTATTTCGAAAACGAAGAAGATGTTCAATTTTGGGTAACAGCCGATGAAAATCGCATCCCAGTTTTGATCAAAGCAAAGATACCGGTTGGTACGGTGAAGATGCACCTTATAGAATGGAATGGTTTGAAGAATGAGTTGAGTAGTAAGGTGGATTGATAACCGAAATCATCCGAAAACTTCGCCGGCCACTTTGATGTCAGACTCAGAGTAAGCGCTTCGGCGAAGTAAGAAAGTGGGGGCGAGCAATCGTCCCCGTTTTTTTTGCAATGGTGAAAAGGGATAAGAGAGAGGTCAGAAACCCCGAGCTTCATACTTTTCACTTCTCGCTAATAATCTTGGCGCAAAATTTGTAACTTCTTGCAGTAAAAATAAATACAACTAATTATGAAAAAGATTTTGGTAGCCCTAGCGCTCGGATTGTTCTCTTTTGGAGGAAATGCACAGGTAATTGTAGACGGTGTTGATATCAACAACATGGAGGAATTGCAATACGTGGAGCTGGTGGGGCAAACGCGCTTTATCAACCTGACGAAAATCAAAGTTTTTGTGGATTACGGGCAAGATTTCTCTTGGCGCCAGCAAACAATTGAAGACAAAAGTGGTAAACGCTCATCTTTCAACAGCATGGTAGATGCGTTAAACTTTATGTACAGCAATGGATGGGAGTTTGTGAGTAACTACCACATTGATAACGATGGTAGTTTGACGTATCACTACATTTTACAGCGACAAGAAGGCTGGGAAGAGTAATGCTTAAGAAGCACATCCGGCATAGCGAAAGCTTTGCTGGATGTGCTTCTTTAATCGTTCAATTTCAAAACTGCTAAGAATGCTTCTTGTGGAATCTCTACTTTCCCTACTTGGCGCATGCGTTTTTTACCGGCTTTCTGCTTTTCAAGGAGCTTACGTTTACGCGTGATATCTCCCCCGTAACATTTTGCCGTAACGTCTTTTCGAAGGGCTTTGATGGTTTCACGAGCAATCACTTTGGCTCCAATCGCTGCTTGAATCGGAATTTCGAATTGCTGACGTGGAATCAATTCCTTTAGCTTGATACAAATTTTCTTTCCTAACTCGAAAGCGTTGCTTCGGTGAACAAGTGCTGAGAGTGCATCGACTTGCTCGCCGTTGAGAAGAAGATCCATTTTGATCAAATCCGACTTTTTGTAGCCAATCGGATGGTAATCGAAAGAGGCGTATCCGCGTGAAACGGTTTTCAATCGGTCGTAGAAATCAAAGACAATTTCCCCCATAGGCATTTCAAAGCTCAACTCAACACGGTCCTGTGTCAAATACACCTGATTGGTCAACTCACCGCGCTTTTCGATACACAAGGTCATGATTTGTCCCACATATTCTGCCTTCGTGATAACTTGCGCCTTGATATACGGCTCTTCAATCATTTCCATACCGGATGGATCGGGTAATTCCGAAGGGTTGTTTACGATGATTTCTTCATCCGGCGTTTTTTTCATGTATGCCTTGTAGGACACGTTGGGAACAGTGGTGATCACCGTCATTCCGAATTCACGTTCCAATCGTTCTTGGATGATCTCCATGTGTAGCATTCCTAGGAATCCACAACGGAAACCAAAACCAAGTGCTGCGGATGATTCTGGTTCAAAAACGAGGGAAGAATCGTTCAATTGCAGCTTTTCCATGGAATAGCGCAATTCTTCGTAATCTTCTGTATCTACAGGATAAATTCCCGAGAAGACCATCGGTTTTACGTCCTCAAATCCTTTAATGGCCGTTTCACATGGGTTGGCCACAGTGGTGATCGTATCTCCCACCTTAACTTCAGCTGCTTTTTTGATTCCAGAAATAATATAACCTACGTCGCCCGTATTCACTTCTTTCGTTGGGTGCAGGTCCATTTTCAACACGCCGATTTCATCTGCATGATACGTTTTACCCGTGTTAAAGAACTTCACTTGCTCTCCTTTCTTCAACGAACCGTTCCGAACTCGGAAATAGGCAATGATTCCACGGAAGGGATTGAAGACTGAGTCAAAAATCATGGCTTGCAACGGTGCATTGGGATCTCCTTGCGGTGCTGGGACACGTTCAACTACGGCCTCCAAAATTTTGTCGACACCCAAGCCAGTTTTCCCTGATGCTGGAATAACATCATCCGGGCTACAGCCAATTAAGTCGACAATTTGGTCGGTCACTTCCTCCGGCATGGCACCGGGAAGGTCCATTTTATTTAGGATAGGGATGATTTCTAAATCGTGTTCCAAAGCGAGGTACAGGTTAGAGATGGTTTGTGCCTCAATTCCCTGTGCTGCATCAACGATGAGTAGTGCACCTTCACAAGCAGCGATAGATCGTGACACCTCATAAGAAAAATCAACGTGACCAGGGGTATCGATGAGGTTCAGCGTATATACTTCTCCATCGTGTTCGTAGGTCATTTGAATTGCGTGACTTTTGATGGTAATTCCGCGCTCTCGCTCCAGGTCCATATCGTCCAGTGCCTGATCTTGCATTTCACGATCAGAAATAGTTCCGGTGGTTTGAAGCAATCGATCTGCGAGGGTACTTTTCCCGTGATCGATGTGTGCGATAATACAAAAGTTGCGAATGTTCTTCATAAAGGGTTAATCTCGCTGTGGATACAGCGTACAAAGGTACAGGAAATAACTGAAAAGCGAGAGGAGTGAAAGTGTTTTTCAATTGTACTTTTTCAATTTTGAATAGAGCATAAAAAAAAGAACGGACATTTCGACTGGCATTGTAAAAAGAGAAGAGGCATCTCGGCTAGCTCGATGACCAGTGGCATTTTAAAAGAGAAGAGGCATCTCGGCTAGCTCGATGACCAATGGCATTTTAAAAGAGAAGAGGAGAAACTGGCGTTCCTCCTCTTCAATACCTAAACTACTACTACTTATGAAAACTAACTTCTACTTAGTTGAAATGGATAGTTCAAATCCCGTGCCAAAAATTATGCGCGCATTATATTGTTGAGGTTTTGGATGTTATAGAAGAAGAAAGGGTATCTCGGCATCTCGACAGGCTTGCCTTCGCGAAGCTTCTCCTCCATAGCTAGTATTATGGCGAAGGAGCTTCAGCGAAGCAATGCTCGATGATCTCAATACTCGATAACCGGAGGCATTTTAAAAAGAGAAAGGGTATTTCGGCATAGCTCAATAACCGGTGGCGTTATAAAAAGAGAAAGGGAGGAACGCCAGTTCCTCCCTTTCAAAACCTAAACTACTACTACTTATGAAAACTAACTTCTACTTAGTTGCTTGAAACAGTTCAAATTGTGTGCCAATTTTTACCTGCGTTTTGCAACCGTATCGTTATGTATAGAACGAAGATAGGGACTCTTTATTATGTACGCATTGTTTTTAACTTTTTTTTAGCATGTTAATGTGTTGAGTGGTTTAAGTAGGGTATGAGCGTTGTTAAGAAGCGTTAATGAAGGTAGTTTTTATGGAACGGGCTTCTCAGCTCCGCTTTGCTTCGCTGAAGCTTCTCCTTCATAGCTAGTATTGTGGCTGAGGAGCTACGCGAAAGCAATGCTCGATGACCTGAGTTGTTTATAAAAGAGAAAGGGTATCTCGGCATCTCGACAGGCTCGATGACCGGTGGAATTTTAAAAAGAGAAAGGGAGAAACTGGCGTTTCTCCCTTTCAAAACCTAAACTACTACTACTTATGAAAACTAACTTCTACTTAGTTGTTGAATACAGTTCAAATTGTGTGCCAATTTTTTTCTGTTTCTACAACCGTATTGTTATCTATATGAACGCATGGACCTCCAAAAAATTACATGTTTGATTCGTTTTTAACATATTTTCTCAATTGATAATCAAAAAGATAAGGTTGGAAATGATTTTGGATGAGTGGGTAACTATTTGATATTCAAGTAAATTCTTTTTCGAATCATTAATTATGCATGCACATAAAAAATTGAAAGAAAATAGGGTTAAAATTGACGCTGATGAATGATTAGAGAAACACAGGGTTTGATGAAGAAAGGTATGTTTTTTCATTTTGGCAGTACATTTTGTCAAAAAGCACAAAAAAACGCCAATGTGGCATGCACATCGACGTTCTTATTTCTGTAAACTCCATTGTGAGTTTCTAACAAATGCGAATCACGGCGTATAATTATCCGCTTCTGTCCATCTATTTGTCACGGAGGTAATCAAAGTATTAAGTGAATTTGTGAAATCCGATGAATTATTGATGTGTGTATACCCGGCAATTTCTCCTTCTGCCCCAATTACGTATGGTGAAATCAAGTTGTGATAGTACGTAAATTGCGTGGTTAATTCTGAAACATCGTACGTTGAATAAATGAAATCATCGATGTATTGATCGTATTGCGCTTTGTACACAGGATCGTCGTAAATGTATTCAATTAATGGCCATGCAACATCTCCTTGGGTTCCCGTTGGAGTAGACGATAACGAGGAAAAATTGAACTCCAACGGACCGCTGACTCCTCCAGTTTCCGCGAAGGCTTCGTTATTGTCCCATGGTATCCAAACCAATTTATCCGTGCTCGGATTGTTGTACAAATAATAATTATGCGTCATTCGACCATAAGTGTCCCAATTTTGCATGGTTGTATTTGCTGCCAAGTATTTTAAATAAAGGTCCATGTCGATGTGCTGCTCAAGCTCCGACCTCCATGCAGAAGGATTGCTGGTGCGCGTATCGGAAATCAAAGCATTAATGAGGTTCCGTGCATCGGAGTAGGAGTAATCCGATCCGGATTTCAACGGAAATTCAGTATCGTTGAAGGATGAAAGCGTAGTGCTGTTAAGATAAGCACCGTTAGCATCAGGTTTGTAGCAGTTTCCACTGGAATTACCAAAAGAACGGTTCAACATCGGGCTATCGAAAACTACCTCTATCATTGTGTAGAGCCCAAAATAGATCGGACCTTCGCCGTAATCGACATACACACGATAGAAAGCTGTCATGGGTGCAGGCACTCCGAAATCTCGGAAGACATCCGCGGCTACTTTCTCATGCAAATACGAATTGTCTTTAAAATTACTGGACAAAGAAAGCTGTTTGAATCCGTAGAAAGATTGCCCGTTAATGTTCGGGTTTTCATTCTCGAAATGGTTTGTTTCAATACGCAAAGGCAATTTTCCGTTTCCGCTTTGGTAGGCGAAGGTCAAACTAGAGTTGCCTTTGTAACGAAGTCCCACGTCATACCATTGTTTTCCTTCAAAGAACATTTGTGCAGGAACGTAAATGGGTGTTGCATCTACATTGGCTCCACCACCACCTCCGGGACCGCCAGGACCACCGGGGCCACCAGGACCTCCACCAGTAGAACCACCGTACAACGATTCGATATCATCTTGCATAGCTTGCCAGTATTCTGGTTCAATCACAAAGTCGAGACGTTTTACTTCCGTTTGGCTGAAAACGACATCGTAATTTGGAGATGCATTGTGTCCGTGGGTGGCTTCGGTCCAGTCTTCTAATCCGTTACCACCGTTTATAAGTCCTTCTTTTTTACAGGCAGTGAGTGCTGTCAGCGCTCCAAGTGCCACAATTATTTTAAATGCTTTCATAGGATTATAGATCAAAGTTGATGTTAAGTCCAGCGATGAAGTACTGGCGCGGTGTGTTATAATAGAGCGGATACGATCCCAATTCTCGTTCATATCGGTAGAATGCACCGACATTGATTTTCTTAGTAATATCGTAGCTAGTTCCAAGGGTAAGTCGGTATTTTTCAAACCCTGAAATGCGCTGTTCATCTTCGATTACAGTTGGAACATAGTTGATACGGTTCGTTGTTTGAGCAAAAAAACCTTCGGCAGAAAAATAAGGATCGAACTTCCAGTCGCGAATATTATACTCTAGCTTGAATCGGAATCGGTATTTGTTCTCGGCATAATCATCTGTATCAGCACTTCCTAACACCCCTTGATTTTGAAATCGGAAGCGGTATCCAAATTTAAAGCGATCCAGCTTGTGCTTGTAGTTGATGTCAGAAAAGAATCTTCCTTCGCTTCTGTAGCCCGAGTTTCGATTGTTTCGAATAAAACGATATCCGACATCTACCCGAAATCCTTTAAAGAATTTGTAACCGAGTTCTGCTTCTGTGAAGAGGTTATTGATGGAAGTGGCGTTGTCCTCGAAACGAAATTCTTGGGAGAGCCCAAATCGCATTTTATCGTCGAGGAAACTTTTCTTTAAATTGACTCCGGTCCACAATTCGAAGTCTTGGACGGTGGTAGAATCTTGTGCCTGTGCTTGAGAGAAAAAAAGCAGAAGCAAAGTTACTAGCATCGATTGCTTTACTTTACGCATAGTAAGAGTTATTAAAAGTTCGTTATTTGATTGAGTAACCCTTTCTTTTGAAAACTTGCGGTGCGGTCTACTTTTTTTTGAAATTATTCATTGGTAACTGCCATTTGCTGACTATATAAAGGGTTTTATCCCGATCCAGTAAATTGAAATTTTATTTTATTTAATTTCATTGCGCTTGTTCAAAAAGGAATGAGTAGACATATATTTATCAACCTATTAAACACTACTTATGATCAAAAAATCACTGGTATTGTGTTTGGTTTTAACCTCTTCTACTGGATTTAGTCAAACAGTGGTGGCTACACAAGGAGACCACTATGAGAACGCGAATGGATCAATTTCGTTCACAGTAGGAGAAGTTGTCATCAACACAGGAACTGATGGTAGTAACGACCTCACACAGGGGTTTCACCAAACAAATTGGAATTTTGTTGGTTTGGATGACTACGCAGCTGACTACACGGCTTCGGTTTATCCCAATCCTTCCTCCGATGTACTCAACATCGAAGTTTCGAGCTTCGAAAATGTGCAGTACGCCATGTACGATGCATCGGGTCGACTGGTTCTATCGGGGACACTTTCAGATGTGCTTACTTCGCTTCAGGTAGGAGCCTTGGAACCGGGAAGCTACAATCTGACGCTTTCGGATGGAGAACAAAACCAACTCAAAAATTTTAAACTAATCAAACACTAATCAAAACAGAATTAACATGAAAAAAATACTACTCGCCTTTTCAGCTGCGCTTATGATGGCAGCAACGGCTAATGCACAATCGCCAGAATCATTCAAATACCAAGCAGTAGTTCGTGATGCACAGAATACAATCGTAAACAACCAAAACGTAGGGATGCAATTGGTGATTTTACAAGGTAGTGCAACAGGAACTGCGGTATATACTGAGGAGTTTGCGACGAGTACCAACGCGTATGGATTGGTCAATCTAGAAATTGGAACAGGAACTACAGTGGATGATTTTTCATTGATTGACTGGGCAAATGGACCGTACTTTATCGAGACCTCTATTGATTTGGCTGGAGGTACTTCCTACAGTGTTATGGGAACTTCTCAGCTAATGAGTGTACCGTATGCTTTGCATGCAACAACGGCAGAAACAGCGTTAACGGATAACGTTGATGATGCAGATGCTGACCCTTCGAATGAGTTGAATACTGGTGTTTCTTTGAACGGAACAACTTTGGAAGTTGTTGATGCAGGAGGAACTCAAACAGCAGATCTTTCTTCTTTGGTGAACGATGCCGATTCAGATCCAACAAACGAGATTCAAGTCATCGTTTCAGCTGATGCAGGAAACATCGTAACTGCAGGAACTGACGGAGGTGCTTACTTGACATCAGCAGGAGATACAGATTGGACAGTAGTTGCCAACGACCAGTACTCAGGGGTTTCCGGAAACGTGGGAATTGGTACTACAACACCTTCGGAAAAATTGGAAGTTGTTGGTGTGATTCGCGTTTCTGAGTCGCCCAACGATGAGATGGTCATTAATAACGACGATCAGTGGAACCACTCTTCAGGTATGCAAGATTATGGCGATGGTGGAGACCACTTTATGGTTGCTTCGCGCGAAGGATCAGGAGAGTCGGCAGGTATCTACGGAGATGGGGATCACGTAACGATTTGGTCACCGGGAGACGGAGCGCCTGGACAGCCAACAGCATTGATGTATGTAAACGATGAGGATGCTTACAATGGAGCAACAGATTCAGATCCATTCAACAATACGGCATTGAAAGCGTATTTGAACACTGCGGGTAACTGGGTTGCTGCATCTGATAAAAACAGAAAAGAGAACATCGTTGAGGTGACAAACGCGTTGGATAACTTAATGAAAATCAACGGGTACACGTACAACTTTAAATTGGCCCCAGCGGAAATCGAAAAGGGGGACCAAACAACTACAACTTATGGTGTTATCGCTCAAGAAGTGATTCAATACTTCCCTGAAATCGTTGATGTAGCTGCTGACGGATCACACTATGTAAGTTACACAGAGCTTATTCCTGTGTTGATTGAGGCAACTCAAGAGCAACAACAATTGATTAAAAATCTTCAAGAAGAAAACGCTGCTTTGAAAGCACGTTTGGATCGTTTGGAGGAGCGTATGAACGCTGCTGGATTGTAAAATTCAAACAATAATTCGAGAAGGCCGTCGCAATAATGTGACGGCTTTTTTTAGTCCCAATCTTGACGTTCCTTGTTCTTTTTTGACAGTCGAATGAACATGATTGTTGCGAGTAGCATCAAAATTCCCGGGATCAACCATTGACCAATGTTATATCCGATTTTATAGCCCAAACTATCTTTGTCCACCTCCTCTTTTTCAGACTTTGAAGTCTTTGCTTCTTGCTGTGGAACAACTTCACTTGCAGCTTTGGTTGAATCCGCTTGCTGAATGGAATCTTCATGAGGCGCAATCATGGTTGTGGATTGAGGCAGAGTATCCGAGGCAGTGGCCATCTTTCTTGCAAACGTGAAATTCACAAAGAAAATGAGCGTAAGAACGAGCACAAATCGATACATGTAGGTACTTTTGGTAAAGATAGAATTTTCAGATTTTTACCTTTTCATGGATTTCCCCATCCGAAAAATCATTCATATTGACATGGACGCGTTTTACGCTTCGGTGGAGCAAATGGACAATCCAAAGTTGGCGGGGAAACCGATAGCTGTGGGTGGAAATCGTGAGCGTGGAGTCGTTGCTGCAGCGAGTTATGAAGCACGAAAGTTCGGCGTTCGATCGGCTATGTCTTCCAAAATGGCGGCTATAAAGTGTCCCGATTTGATCTTCGTTCCTCCGCGATTTGATCGTTACAAAGAAATTTCCAACAAGATTCGCGAGATTTTTCATCGTTACACTGATTTGGTAGAGCCGCTTTCTTTGGACGAGGCTTTTTTGGATGTTACGGAGAATAAGATGGGTCATCCCTCAGCAACATTGCTAGCTTCTGAAATTCGTTATCACATCAAGCAAGAAGTTGGACTGAATGCCTCCGCCGGAATATCGGTGAACAAGTTTACAGCGAAAATTGCTTCTGACATCAACAAACCTAACGGACAGAAAACCATTCCACCCGAAGAAGTGCTGCCCTTTTTGGAGCAATTACCCATTCGGAAATTCTTTGGGGTAGGGAAGGTGACAGCAGAGAAAATGAAGTTGCACGGTATTCACTACGGAATGGATCTCAAGCGATTTTCAAAGGAATATTTGGAGGAACATTTTGGCAAGTCAGGGGCGCATTTCTTCAACATTGTCAGAGGCATTCAGCACAGTGAAGTGAAACCCGATCGCATTCGAAAGTCGATTGCTGCCGAGCGCACCTTGGACAAAGACATTTCTCAAATGGAATTCATGCTGGAGCATCTAGAACGCATTGCTGATACATTAGAGGGTCGCATGAAGAAATCCAAAGTGAACGCGAAAACGATTACCCTGAAACTCAAGTATAGCGACTTTACCATACAAACACGGAGCCGAACCATAGACCGTTTCGTGTCAAAGAAGGAGGATTTTTTTCCCATCGTTAAAGAATTGTTGGCGCAAGAGCCAGTGAAAGAAGCAGTGCGTTTGTTGGGGATTTCCATGTCAAAGTTAGATGCCGAAAGTCCCGCATCGGATGCAATTGATGAGCAGTTGGAGATGGAATTTTAAAAATGGATACTCAAAATGGGATGTAGTTCCATCTCGTTGTCTGCGGCGTTTCTAGGATACTTGTGGTCAATATCGATAAACCCAACGCCGGTGATGGTCACTGTTTTTCCTTCCAAATCGTTCTTGTTCGCCTCAATCCATTCTCTCGCATTTACAAATGCATCGTAGAATTCCGACTCTTTTGCGTATTCGCAGCCCGGATTTGGATTCTCACAGTTGACATATTTATCATTGCCATCGGTCAACTTTACTTTCCAGTCACCGTCCCTGTGTTTGCTAAGTTTATGCACCCTTGCCGTGATTGTGAAAACCTTTTTCTCCACGGCTTGTCTTGGGTCATCCTTGTCAATTTCAGGAACCTCCAATGCGCCAATTCCGGCCACATCTATGTTTATTGGAGTCAAGTCGATTTGGTTCGAAGCCGCATCAATGCAAATTTTTACATCTCTTCGCGTGCTTGATCCGTTGCATGATTCCGGATTGTTTTTCCCCTTGTTGCAAGCGGCAAGCGTGCAGGCAAGAACAATGAAGAAGAGTAGCGATCTCATACCGCTAAAGATACAGATTGCTTTGTTGCGGGTGACACCCTACCCGGCAATATCCTTTTTCTCAAACAAACGAAAAGCAGCGAATAAAAATCCGGCTGAAATTACAACCATTACCGCCATTCCAATCCAATTTGCGCTGTATTCAGGGTTCAACGGATCGAAGTCGAGGTAGTGGAAAGGAGAAAAATACCCCAACCATTCAATGGACTCGGCAGTGCGAGAAACGGCATTCAAAAAATAGCTTCCGAAGATGATTCCAACCACCATGCCCATAAAGTTCTTCTTGGGTTGAAAAAAGAAGGAGATCAACACGCCCAAGCAAGTAAAAAAGAGGATCAAAATGAGACCATGAATATGCATGGTGGCAAAAGCCGACCAGTTGACGTTGGAGCCAAAAATGAACACAAGTGTTGTTGCTACAATTGTTTGAATGGTAAATATGATAAAGGTGAGTGACAGCATTGCCAGCATTTTCTCATTGAAAATTTGCTTGCGTGATAAGGGGCGCGTCAACAAAAATTCCGAAGTTCTATCGCGTTCCTCTTTTGAAACAATCGTGGCTCCGGTGGACATGCAGAAGATGCCAACCAAAAGTATGATGTAAATTCCATAATAAGTGCTGTAGAAACCGAGAATATTGGTCCAAGTTTCGGCATCCATACCCATCGCTTTGGCAATCTCAGGTGGCAATTTGCTCATGAGTTCTGCAAGATCCTGTCCCATGTCTTCCATCGTTGGGAAAATACTCACAACCAATGCTGTAAATCCTACGGCAATTAATGTCCAGGTAATGAGGTTTTTGCGGTTGCGCTTAACCTCGGTAAAGTATAAGTTCCAATTCATCTCAACGTTCGTAATAGTTCATAAAAATGGTCTCCAAATCAGGTTCTTCCAATGTGACGTCTTGAAGGTCTTGCGATTGCAGCCAATTCAATAGCGGGTGAATGTTTCCCACATAGTTGAAGCCAAGTTTGTTTCCGTGCCAGTGGATATCGTTCATTCCGTCGATTTTCTCAAAGTCCGTTTTCTGAGCGTATTTCAGTCGTACTCGCTTGACCTGTTTCGCCATGAGTTCCCCAATGTCTTCAATAGCGATGATTTCTCCGGCTTTTATTACAGCGGCGCGGTTGCACATACGTTGAACCTCAGAAAGTATGTGCGAACTGAAGAATATAGTCGTTCCTTGTTTGTTGCGTTCTTCCAAGTGTTCAAAAAAGCGGTTCTGCATCAGTGGGTCCAAGCCGGAAGTAGGTTCGTCCAAAATCAATAAATCAGGATCGTGCAGAAGTGTCTGAAGAATGGCACATTTTTTCTTGTTTCCGAAGGATAGATCAGTGATTTTCTTGTGAAGGTCCAGCTCGAAGTAATCCGCCAACGCTTCAATTTTGGTACGATCGCTTTGACCATAAAACCGCATGTGATATTCAAGCAGTTCCATGGAGCTCATTTCTTCGTAATAATTCACTTCGGAAGGCAAGTAGCCAATGCGTGCCCGTACATTTTCCCCTTTCGTGATGTCAACACCAAACAAAGTGCCGGTTCCCGACGTAGGGTGCAGCAAACCAAGCAGCGTGCGAATCATGGTCGATTTTCCCGCTCCGTTTGGACCTACAAAACCAAAGACTTCACCTTCTTTTATTTCCAGTGAGACGTTTTTCATCCCAACATGTTCTCCGTAGAGTTTTGTGAGATGGTGTGTTTCTATTGCGTTCATAGCGTTTATTTTTTATCGAGTGCAGCACTCAGTAGGGCGAAGTTGTTATCGATCAAACGGAACAAAAGTTCTTCGTTTCCATCTGCTAGTAACGGACGTCCCGCTTCAATTCGTTCGTTGAAATCCTCGAGGTTGGTCATGCGCAATTGATCCACCAATTGCCGACCGATATTCATGTAAAAGAGAGCGACAGAATCCAAGGGGATATCGTCTCGAAACAGTCCGGCATCCACTTCCGCCTTGACCATTTGTTTGATCGTTTCGAAGCCTTGTTTTTGCCACTGTACAAACGTTTCACGCACGGAGGGCGAGTCCATATTTTCGTTCAGGCGATAGGCAAAATTGCTTTTCAGTGGATGCTCGCGGTCAAAGTCCAATCCGTGCTCGTACATGGCCCGTGAATACGCCCAAAAATTCTCGTAATTCTCCCGTTTCACCGAAAGTATGTACTGAACTTTGGTAGCGTAAACTTGCTCTGTCAAGTAATCGAATAACGCTCGTTTGTTATCAAAATACTGATAGAAACTTCCCTTCGCCATGCCTAAATCTTTGAGGATGGCACTAATAGAAGCATCATCATACGAATTAAGCGTAAACTCTCGGTAAGCACGGTCTAGAAACGTTTTTTGTCGCTCCTTCGGTAAGTTTAAAAATGTTTTTTTTGCCATAAATGTGACTACATGGTCACAAATATAGAAATAAATATGACTACCCGGTCATAGTGAGTGTGAAAAGTGAGAGTTGAGTGTGGTGAAAATCTTGAAAGGTAGTGCGCTTCCTGCCTGCGGAAGGCACGGCGAGAGCCTCAGCGCTCGATTCACCCCTCCACAATCTGCATTTTGCGCAGTAGGAAAGAAGCATTCATGTTTTGACAGATGCCATCTTTGAATCGATAGTCAAAGAAGAGCTCGTCGTTGACGATTTCCGCATCGAAGTAATGATTCTGGATCTCAGTGTATTTGTCGGCAAGGGTGCACAAGCTCAAATCGTGCGTGGCAATAAGTCCTGTAGACTTGGATTTCACCAATCGTTCCACGAATTTCTTCGATCCCTCGGCTTTGTCAACGCTGTTCGTTCCTTTGAGAATTTCGTCCAAAATGATGAAGTAAGTATCCGTTTCAATCTTGTTGACGATGTATTTCAGTCTTTTCAGTTCCGAGAAGAAGTACGATTCATCGTTTACCAAAGAATCGCTGGTGCGCATGCTGGAAATGAGTTTCACTGGTCGGTATTCAAACGATGCAGCACAAACGGGCAAGCCGGAATTTGCCATCACGATATTCATTGCTACGGTTCGAAGGAAGGTACTTTTTCCCGCCATGTTCGCTCCGGTGATAATGAAGAAATCTTCTTGTCTTAGAGTGATGTCGTTGGTGACTACTTTTTTCGGCTCGAGCAGTGGATGTCCGAGCGATTTCGCTGCAAGTTGCAACTGGGCATCTTCCGATATTTTCGGGTAGATATAGTTTGGATGATTGAATGCGTAGTTTGCCAAGGAGTTCATCGCATCCATGCGCTCAATTACTTCGAACCAATCCTCTAGGGCTCCGTTGAATCCCTTCATCCATTTTTCAATTCGATACGTGTAACGCAAATCCCAAAGGAGTAATCCATTTCCTACAAATGCCATGAGCAGATTGTTTCGATTTCCCAAGGCATCAATTTCTTTAGAAAGTTCGTTCAGCGTTACCGAGGCCGGACGTCCATCTGTCAAAATTTCTTTCTGCCACTTTTGCAGTTGTACCGATTGGAATTTCGCTTCCTCTATTTGTAACAAGAGTTTGGAATATTGCCGCAACAAATCGTCGATCTTGCTAGTTGTGTTGTACATATCCGTGATCCTTTTCACATAAGGTCCGGTGATGGCAAAGCCAAGTCCTAGCCAAATAAAGATGGGGATCCAAGGAATGATACCAAAGCTCAGAGCTATTATTGCCAACCCGGAAATACTTGAGAATACGATAGGCAGCCAAGCGTGAATCTTCGGTACGAAGGGTTTGTGCTTTTGCATCCAATGAAGAACATCTTCTGTTTGCAATTCAGAGGCTATCATGGCTGCGGTCGCTGTATATTCTTGTCGCCATTCGGTCCAATCTTTTAGTTCCTGAACTGCCGCTTGTTTTTCTTCGATTTGGTCGATATTATTGCTATTGAACCAGTTTGCCAATGTTTTTTGTCCGTTGGTGAGTGCGGTTCTATCCAACCATTGAAATAAGGAGCCATGTCCAAACAAATCAATGTCCTGATTGAAATCGTGTTCTTCAAAGATGTATTGATTTCCGGTCTCTGCGTCGGTTAAGTCTCCTTGTAATCGTTTGAGTTCGGTTTCGTTTATTTTCCGCAGTTCATCATGGAAACGAAAGGCATTTTGCGTATTGGAATAACGATTGACGAGAAGGAGAAATAGAACGATTCCCACCCCAAGTGTTGCACCGACGTAGGCATATTGACCGAAGAAAAAATAGACGCCAAATCCCATGGCGAGAAATACGAGTAAGCGCAAACTTCCAAGTAAGCGCAGTCGGGATTTGAGTGATTTTAAAACAAGGGTGATGGCGTCGAGGCGCTGTTGATAATAAACGTGCGGTTCCATAAAATTGATAACGCTCAAAAATACGTAAGTTCTTACGATAGACTTGGTAAAAAATGTGAATGAATTATTTACTTCAAACTACTCTCCAATTAGGAGTGAAGTAATGGGAATAAAAATAGCGACCGGTGAGAGATGACCCCGGCCGCTATTTGGGCGCACAACTAACTACTGACCACTATGCTAATGCGCCCAGCTACCATGACAGTAGCTTACCTAGCTATTCACTTCAGTATACATACGAAGTAGATCCAAAGTTGGATTTCAGTTTTCGAAAAAAAGTTGGATTTTATACGTTACCAATCACGTAAAGCTGCTCCAGGGTTGGAACTTTGCTACCTCCTTCGGGCTCCAATGTGATGGCAAATGCCTGAATATTCGCATTGTCTAGCGAAATTCTTGGTGTAAACGTGCTGTCTTTGTCAAGCACACCTAAATCAACGGGAGTTCCGTCTACAATGGCCCATAACTGGAATTGTTTTCCGGTATCGGGAGCTGGTAACCCTGATGATGCTAGAATAGCATTTCCATTGTCTGCATCATAGTACACTGTAGCATTGGCGTCAGGCTTCACATCCGTTCCTTCAAGGAGTAATTTTCTCGTGCTTGGCGCATTGATAAATGATTCACGTTCCTGCACACTTTCCATAGCCAATTGCAACTCATTCAATTTGCTTTCCAGCGTTTTTGAGCTGTCCGAAGCCTCTTGCTTCATAGCGGTCAACTCGCCGGATAATTTATCTGCTTCTGTGGAGGCGTTAAAGTAAAGCAACGACACTGTGACAATAATAAATACGGATGCAACAGCTCCCCATTTGTAAGCAACCGGAAGTATACGAATTGGCGCTTCATCTTTTTCAGGTGTTGCTTCCTCTTCGACTTTTTTCAACGGTACAATCGGTGTTTCTTCGTCTTGTGGAGTTGCCGCAATTTTTTCAAGAATAGATGCTCGTAGTGCTGCAGGTGGCGCTTTTGCAATGGACTCAGCATAGCGCTCCATAGCTTCCTCTGCAATGCGCAGTTCCTCCCGAATTTCAGGGTAGATTTTCGACAAGCACTGTACCTCTTGGCGTTCCTGTTCGGAAACCGCGCCGAGGACATAACTATCAATAATCCCAGATGCTATATATTCTTTAATATCCACAGTACAAGCAATGTTGTAAACGTTTTTCTTAATTCGCCAATTGCGTAGCGAGCTCTTGTCTTAACCGTTCCCAATGGAATATTTAATTCCTCGGAGACTTCTTTTTGTGTATACCCTTTAAAATAAAGGTATTCGATAATTATTTTTTGTTCTTCTGGAAGCTTGGATACCACGTCGTTGAGTCCGATAGTGTTCACATTCATAGCTCCTTCTTTTGTATCTAGAGCTTCCGTTTCTTTCATGGTGTTCAAGTGATCTGACTCTCTGTTTTGCTTTCGCAGAACATCAATGGATTTGTTCCGACAGATGTTGAGCATCCAAGTAAAGAAGCTGCCTTTGTCTGCGTCGAATGATTGTGCTTTTTTCCAAATAGTCACGAAGCAATCTTGCAGAATGTCCTGAGCCAGAGATTCTTCTCGAATTATTTTACTGACAACTCCATAAAGGGCAGGACTATAACGGTCGTACAATTGTGCGAATGCGACTTCATTGCCTTTCTGCATTTCGCTAATTAACTTGTTTACTTCCGCTGTTTGAGACATTACACGAATGTACTCAATATTTTAATAAGCGGTCCTACCAAGATAGTAGAACCGCTTCTCTACTATTATTGAGCAAACGCTCCCAATAAAAGGTAAGTAGTAGGATCTGTAGTATCGATTGGTTGCAATGGATCGTGTACTACGAAGAAACCACTGTACATAGATGTAATATCATCGTGTGACATGGTGCTAACTTGTGCTCCACCGGCTGTCATTCCGTTTCCGTTAATCATCAACGTACATACGTTTGAATTCGGTGTTTCATCGTACGGAGTTCCATTCGGTGTTGTGTTTGGATCTGCCGCATCGTGTGCGTGTACCATGTATGTTTCACCGTTCATTGTGTTGTCTAACCATACTGAAACTCGTGATTGTCCGTCAGCCAATTCTTGAACGCGCAATGTTCCCATCAAGGTGTTTGCGTGTGTTCCCATGTACGCGTAGTTCGGATCAACTTGTCCTGTATTGAAGTCGTACATAAACTCAGAAGACGAGAAATTGGTCGCTGTTTGCATGCGGGCAAAGCTTCCTACAACCAAATAAGTAGAAATGTCAGTAGTGCTAATTCCTTGTAGTGGATCATGTACCACAAAGAAACCTTCATACATGGTTGTAATATCAGAGAACGACATACTCACGTTTTGCGAAGCTGTCACCATTCCTCCGTTTCCTGTTACCATTTGAGTAAACACGTTTGAGTTCGGTGTTTCATCATAAGGTGTTCCGTTTGGAGTTGTGTTTGGATCCGCTGCATCGTGTGCGTGAATCGCATACATCTCTCCGTCTACTGTATTGTAAAGTGTCACGGAAATCATTGTTTCTGAAGCCGAAACTTCATCCACTTCCATAACTGCGTACAAATTGTCATTGTGACTTCCCATATACGCTGCCGATGGAACTACTTGTCCGTTATTGAACTCGTACGTATACGTTTCCGACTGCATTGCCGGTGGCGTTGGAGTTGGTGTTGGCTCTTCAACTTCTTCTTTCTTACAAGAACTAATAGCTAGTCCTAATGATAATACCGCTAGAGGTAGAAATAAATTTGATCTTTTCATCATGTTTGATTTTTAATTCGACATACCTACGACACGGTTTGTGTTTTGGATTTCAGAAAAGTGGAATATTTTTAGAATCCCAGTGTTTATGGGGGAAGTAGGAGCAAAAAAAAATAAACATAGAGGCAAAAAATAGAATGCCCCTTACATTGATGGATAATACGATTGGCTTATTGAACACACTATTTAAGTGTGTCTGACCTCGATTCTTAAAATTGGAGCCATAAAAAAAGCGCCGAATCCCGATTGGTATCGAGACGCGACGCTTCCTTCTATTTTCCCTTGCAGAGGACTCTTTACAGCCCTAGCAATACTTCGTATGGATCTTTTGAACCGAAGATCATGCGCTCCGGATTCTCCAACATTTCTTTTACTTTCACGAGGAAACTAACGGATTCCTTCCCGTCGATAATGCGGTGGTCGTAAGACAAGGCTACGTACATAATCGGACGGATTTCTACCTTCCCATCAATAGCAACTGGACGCTCTACAATGTTGTGCATTCCCAAAATTGCCGATTGCGGAGGGTTGATAATAGGTGTCGAAAGCATCGACCCGAAAACACCACCGTTGGTAATGGTGAAGGTTCCTCCGGTCATTTCATCTGGAGTGATTTTTCCATCACGCGCCTTAATCGCCAAGCGTTTGATTTCTCTCTCGATTTCAGCCAAGGACATTTGCTCTGCGTTGCGGACTACTGGTACCATCAATCCTTTTGGTGAGGATACCGCAATTCCGATATCTGCATAATCGTGGAATATCATTTCTTGTCCATCAATTTGAGCATTTACCGCTGGATACAAATTCAACGCTTCCGTTACTGCCTTTGTAAAGAAAGACATGAATCCAAGGTTTACTTCATGATGCTCCGCGAATGCTTGCTTGTATTTCTTACGAAGGTCCATGATTGGTTTCATGTCAACTTCGTTGAACGTGGTAAGCATGGCTGTTTCGTTCTTTACAGAAACCAAACGCTCTGCAATTTTACGTCGAAGCATTTTCATCTTCTCGCGCTTCTGCTCTCGCGTTCCTCCCCAACCAGCAGCATCAGCAGTTGAGAAACCACCAGCCATGGCAGCAACTACGTCCTGCTTGGTAATGCGTCCGTCTTTACCAGTTCCATTAACCTGATTGGCGCTTACTCCGTTTTCCTTCATCATTTTAGCCGCAGCTGGAGAAGGTGTTCCCGTTGCGTAGTTCGTCTTACCGGCAGCTGAGTCTGTCGAAGTAACTGGGTCCGGACTCACGCTAGCAGCTTTGTTTTCTGCTGGTGCGGACTTCTCTTCTTTCGCTTCTTCTTTTGGTGCTTCCTCTGCTGCCGCAGGTGCATCCATTCCTTCTGGTCGCTCCGCGGAAGTGTCAATCAAACACACAACTGCGCCTACTGCAACGGTATCTCCATCTTCCGCCTTCAACGTGATGATTCCGCTTTCTTCTGCGGGTAACTCCAAAGTCGCCTTGTCAGAATCTACTTCTGCAATCGCTTGATCTTTTTCTACATAATCTCCGTCAGATACCAACCATTGAGCAATTTCCACTTCAGAGATGGATTCTCCTGGGCTTGGTACTTTCATTTCTAATACTGACATATTCTTGAAATTATGAATAATGAATGTTGAATTATGAATAAACTGCTTTCAACTATTCCCTATTCTTTATTTATTATTCCTTATTATCTAGGCTTTAACCTTTGTTTTTCCGTATTCAAATAATGCATTGAACAATCGCTCTAATCGGCGTTTGTGTAGGTCGTGCGATCCTTCTGCCGCAGCAGCCGAAGCGTGACGACAAACTCCCGTGAGGTTTAAATCGCGCAATTGCATTGCCATGTAACTCCAAGCTCCCATATTTTCAGGTTCTTCTTGAGCCCAAAGTAAGTTCTCTGCATTCTTGTACTTCTTCAAAATTTCGTCGATTTGCGGGCGTGGAAGTGGGTACAATTGCTCTACACGAACAAATGCCATGTTCGACACTTCAAGTTCAGCCGCTTTTTCTTTTGCCTCGTAGTAGAACTTCCCCGAGCAGAAAACCACAGTATCGATGTCCGCTACCTTTGCATCAACATCGTCGATAACTTCTTTGAATCCTCCTTTTGCCATTTCGTCTAGAGTAGACGTAGCACTTGGGTGACGCAAGATCATTTTTGGAGAGAAAACTACCAAAGGCTTACGGAATTCGCGTTTCATCTGTCTACGCAACAAATGGAAATGATTGGCTGGTGTTGAGGTGTTTACGACCTGTATATTCGTGTCGGCACATTGCTGCAAAAAGCGCTCAATGCGACCACTAGAGTGTTCTGCACCTTGTCCTTCGTAACCATGAGGAAGCAACATGACCAATCCGCTTTGCGTGGCCCATTTGTCTTCACCAGCGGTAATGAACTGATCGACCATAATTTGAGCTCCGTTGTAGAAGTCGCCAAATTGTGCTTCCCAAATTGTTAATCCATTTGGTGTTGCCAATGAGTAGCCATATTCGTATCCCAAAACACCGTATTCAGATAGGAAGGAGTTGTAGATCGTAAACTCCGCCTGTCCGTCTTCCAACATGTTCAAAGTCACGATTTCTTCTTCGGAGTCTTCTGTCTTAACAACGGCGTGACGATGTGAGAAAGTTCCTCGTTCAATATCTTGTCCTGTCATACGAACCGGATGTCCTTCCACCAGCAGAGTAGCATAAGCCAACATTTCTGCAGCTCCCCAATCCAAGCGATCTTCTTCAATAGAAGCGAGTCGGTCCTTAAAGATTTTGGAGATTTTACGGAAGTATTTTTTTCCTTCGGGCAAGGTGGCAAGTTTGCGACCCAATTCCAAAAGGCGTTTTTTATCTACACCTGTATCAGGCGATTTCAAGAAGTCTTCATCGGTTCCGGTGCGGAATCCTTTCCAGTCGTCTTCTAGGAAGTCATAAACCAGTGCCTTATCACGTGTTTTCGACTGCTCGTATTCTTCCTCTAAGAATGCGTTATAGTCATCCGACATCTTTTTCGCCTCCTCGGCAGTCATGATACCTTCACTGATCAATTTATCCAAATAGATTTTCGCTGGGTTTGGATGCGTTTTGATCGCTTTGTACAATTGTGGCTGAGTGAACATCGGCTCATCTCCTTCATTGTGACCATATTTTCGATAACCTAATAAGTCGATGAAAATGTCACTTTGGAAATGCTGACGGTACGCCATGGCGATTTCCATTACTTGAATCACTGCCTCAACATCGTCTCCGTTCACGTGGAAAACCGGACACAAAGTTGTTTTTGCCACATCGGTACAATAGGTAGATGATCGACCGTCCAAATAGTTCGTTGTAAATCCAACTTGGTTGTTAGTAACAATATGAATGGTACCTCCTGTTTTGTAACCATCAAGCTGCGCCATTTGTACAGTTTCATACACCACGCCTTGTCCAGCGAATGCAGCATCACCGTGAATTAGCACCGGGCAAACTTTTTCGTAGTTATGTTCAAGGACACTATCAACTTTTGCGCGCGCAATTCCCTCTACTACTGGATTTACAGCTTCGAGGTGCGACGGGTTCGGTGATAAAGTAAGAATGATATCTTTTCCACTTTCAGATTTTACTTTAGAAGTAAATCCTTGATGGTATTTCACATCTCCGTCGAAACGCCCGTCCATATCGAATTCTTTTCCTTCGAATTCTCGGAAAATATCGCGTGGACGTTTTTCAAAAACATTGGTTAGCGTGTTGAGGCGACCACGGTGAGCCATTCCCATAACAAATTGTTCAACACCGCTGTCGGCTCCTTTCTGCACGAGGGCATCCAAAGCAGGAACGAGTACTTCCAAGCCTTCTACGGAGAATCGCTTTTGGCCCACGAATTTCTTTCCAAGGAAGGATTCGAAGCCAGCTGTAACAGCTAATTTTCGATAGATTTCTCGTTTGGCTTCTTTGTTGTATTGCGGACGATTTTTCAATTCAATGGCGTTTTTTACCCATTGCAATTGTTCGGGCTCACGAATATACATGTACTCGATTCCAATGGATCGGCAGTACGTGTTTTTGAGATCGTCAATGATTTCTCGCAAGGTAGCTGGACCGATACCAATCTCCTCACCAGCTTGGAACACAGTGTCCAAATCGCTTTCCTCCAATCCGAAATTCGCGATATCAAGTGTTGGAGCATATTTTCGTCGCTCACGAACGGGGTTCGTATCGGTGAACAAGTGTCCACGCGAACGATATCCTTCAATCAAGTTGATTACCTTGAATTCTTTTTGGAAGTTTTCAGGAACGCCGCCATCTTCATAGCTCGTTCTGGCAAAGTCAAACCCTTCGAAAAATTTCTGCCACCCAATATCTACACTTTCAGGGTTTTGAAGATACATTTTGTACAAATGGTCAATTGCATTTACATCTGCATTGCCCACGTATGATACTTTATCCATGTTTTACGGAAGTTGTAAGTATCAAAGTTAGGGAAAGATTAGGAAATGAGAATGGCAAATGGCGGGTAATTCGATGAATCGCATCAGAAGATGCATCAACGCCATTCTGGGTAGATACCAATATCAAAGGTTTGCACCCAAGGATAGTTGATGCTTGAAATGGAATAGACGTCTGTATCTAAACCAATAAGGTAGTCACAAATTTCCTTTTGGAGAACCAGTAAATCCTTAGAATTTGTCAAAGGTAAAACATGCGATTTTCCATTTTGATCAATGGTTAATTCTATCGTAATTACTCCTGATCGTTTGGGTTCGTGGCGTTCGATTATCTCGACAATTTCTTCCTCCAGTTCTAAAGGGAATTTTGGGTGAGAAAATGGAATGGTATCCCGTGTAAAAACACCGTCAATGACTCCTGCTGATGGATAGTTTATTGGTCCCCTGTGAAGCGCAAGCCACCTTTCCGGGTTTTGAATTTTTGTTAAGCTGTCTTTGAGGCGTTGGATTTTTGATTCAAGGGCATCAATTTCATTCAAATAAAAAGTGCGCATTTTGTTGGTATGCCTGTAGAACTCACAGATTGTTTCAAATTCACTATTTGCTCTTTGGATCGGGTTGAAATGTACCTCAGGAAGAATAGTTAACCACTCGTTGAAACCAAATTGGGTGGTGTCTCCTGAACGTGTATTGACTATGCTACCGCCGAATAAAACATCATCATAATTGACATGAAGCAATTGCTGAATTTCGGTAGAATCCTTTGTGCCAAAAGAACCCAAATAGTTGTTTTTCCTGTCCAAAAGGATCATACTATCCGCCTTGTCCTTAGGAAAACAACGCATGATTACAGTTGCTTTGGTACGTTTCTTTACTTTGGGATCATTGTAGATAATTATGCTCTTATGATTGTCGGGCAGCGGCACTCCTGTAATAAAGAAAGTGATTTTTCCGTCCCTAATTTCATACGGAAATTCCAAAAGACTTTGATAGGGGAAGGTAACATTGGGGTGCTCAAATAGATAGTTGATTTTAAGGTCGGCACTATCACGCAGATATAAGCAATATGTTCCCGTTTCATCAGAAACGTAGTAATTGGGCATGTATCTGTACCATGAACCCACTTTGACACCTTCTACTGGTGAAAATGTTATGCTATCTCGTGTGGATTGAAATTGAAGACAGATGTGTTGCTGTGTGAACCCCATAAAGGGTAGCATTAACCAGCCAAGTAGAACCAAAATTAGTTTCATGTCTTCATGAATGAATCGTCATTTCTATAATGTTTTTCGAACCCTTTGTTACAATTGGTACAAATAATAAACGCCCGCTATCTCTATTGATAACGGGCGTAATTCTTATCTCAACGTTGATCTACTCTTTGATCAAGGTGATGCTTTTTGTGGTTTGTGCACTTTGCAATTGAAGTACATAGAAACCTTTTGGTTCGTTGCTAAGGTCGATGGTGAGGACATCTTCCATGGCGAACTCGTTTTTGGCAACAAAGCGCCCATCAACAGTCGTCAAGACGTATGTTGCTTGTCCTGTTTGACCACTCACTTCGATGTTAAACACACCATTTGATGGGTTCGGATATACGTTGAGGTCGGCAAATGAATTCAAATCGTTGGTTTCGGCACATCCATGAACGATAATCGCTGTGGAGTCCATACCAGTACATCCTAGTGAATCTGTGTACGAATAAGTAACAAAGAACGTTCCATTTCCGCTAGCAGACGGATCGAAATTCATTCCACTCACTCCCGTTCCTGAATAAGTTCCTGATGCAGGTGTACCTGTTGGCAAGCCGATTGGATCGCTGTAATTACAGAGTGAATCTACACTGAACGGATCCAAGGAAACCGCTGGTGCAGGGTTCACAATCACATCGAAAGAGCAAGAGTCTACATTTCCAGCAGCATCTGTTGCCATGTACCAAACTGTGGTGGTTCCGGGGTTGAAAAGAACACCGGTGATGGAGTCGTTTCCACTCACAGAAGTTGCACCTGTTGTATTATACGTAACAGTTGGTGTACTTGTACAGTTATCAGCCGTCGCTGGTGCAGCAACGCTCACTGGAGTTCCTTCACATACTTCGATGGTATTTCCTGGACAAGAAACCGTAGGTGCTTCACCGTCAACGACTGTGATCACGAAAGAACAGGTGTCTACTGCTCCTCCACTTTCAGCGATGAATGTCTGAGTAACAGATCCAACAGGGAAAGTTGAACCACTTGCTAGTCCTGCGATTTGCGTAATAGTTGGCGTACCTGAACCCCAAGAAATAGTGATAGATCCGTGTCCAACTTTCACTCCTTGCGTATGAATAACATTGGTTGCTGAAGGATCGGTGTAGCTACTTCCACCGCCGCCGCCACGACAGTTTCCGCTACCGGCGCCGCCCCACCAGCCACCTCCACCTCCGTAGCCTTCACAGCCACAAGAAGAAGGTGCACCACCAAATCCAAATCCACCAGCTACAACTGGGTTATTGAACGATTGGCAGGTTCCAACTCCAGAAGAAGTTTGTGTTCCAGGGTCTCCTCCATAGTTGGAAAGGTTGTCGCGGTATCCCGGTCCAGCTGTTAAACCACCACCGATTCCACCATGTACTTCCTGACCGCTCCAGAAACCACCGCCACCGGCACCTCCTGCAACAATTACTCGGTCATTCAAAGTAGTTCCGCCAATGCGAATATCGGAAGCACCACCGCCACCTTGTCCGCCAGTTTCACCATTTCCACCGCCGTTCCAGCCACCAGTGAGTCCATTGGGTTGCTCACCCACGTAGATGTAAATGGTAGTTCCGGGCGTAACGGGTAAATCGGCTTGAACACGACCACCGTAGTTAACGTTAGTCTGAGGTGAATTCGATCCTCCTTGAGCACCGTACGCATCCACGTTGATACTAGTAATTCCGTTTGGAACTACCCACGTTTGCATGGCTCCCGTGTAGTTGAATGTTTGAAAACCACCTGGGTTACATGTATCCGTTGCGGTCGGTGTTGTAAATGTTACAATGGCATCGCACGATGACGGCGCCGTACTAACGATCGTATCGTTCAAACAGTTGAATGTTGGACATTGTCCGTTTGCGTTTTGTCCAATCGTAATAAGTGATAATCCTAATGTTATTTTGAGTAAGGTTCTTTTCATAGCGTATTATTTGGTTGGGTTAAGCGTTACGGTGAAGTCTTCAATTTGATCACCCTCTGCAATATAGATTAGGTAGGTTCCATCAATAACATGTGTACTATGAGGATCCAGCTCCAAGTATGCTTCACGCATTTCATCTATGGTGATAATCACCGATTCGTTGTTCTTGTTCAGTGAACACAAGAAGTTTCGATTTTCAGCCGTGGTGTTTTCTATTTTGATAGATAAAAAACGTTCGTTGTCAATAGTTGAAATGGACAGCCAAACTTTTGTTTCATTCGCTTCTTTCACAAGTGTCCATTCTTGTTTCGAAGTTTCCTTTTCAATCGTTGGATTGATATCATCTTGCTCACTTGCTAGAGCGTTGTTGATAAAACAACCCAAAAGCAATGCTATCGCAAGTGCAGATAATCGGTTTGTAAGTTTCATAATTAGTGTTTTGTATCAACTCGCTAATTTACAGACAAAAGCGCAATGATTCTAATAAAGTGGAAGATAACAATGTAAACGGAGATGGAGCTAGGAAAAAATTGAACGTAGATACACTTTCTGTGCTTCACGTCTGATAATCAATTCGGAGGCTTTCGAAAGAAAATCGGGATCGGTGGTGAGCGCCAGAAATTGTTCCTGTGGTATATCAATTTGATAGAGTAATTGCAGCGTGATGGTTTCGCCGGACTGCATAACTTCTGCCAATGTTTTTGCCACAACAATGGAAAGTTCTTCTAATGAAAGTGGCGTATTTTCTGAAAGTTCAATCAAGAATCCGGAGCGTTCAAAATCCTTTGCAATTTGGGATTGCGTTCTTAAGACGAAATCGGCGTTTTGAAATTGTTCAACGAACTGTTGGTCGGTGAGGTTGTAGGGCATTGGTGTACGTGTAGGTTGATTGAGTACGGCTAAGGTAGTTTTTATTCTTCCATCATTGGTGGTTCTTCTATTTCCCAACTTGTCCATAAATTATTCAATCTTGCATAGCTAAGGTCAACAATACTCGTAGGGAATAAATGATCAATTGCCGTTAATTTCTTTTCTGAATCCGGTTGTAGAAAACGTGTTCCCTGAAAGTACAAGTCCATGTAGGACATTCCGAAATATTTTCTTGACGCATAATCGCGAACTTGAATCAATCCTTTGATGGCTTCTGTGGTCATGGGCGATAGTCCTTCCATATTCAATTTGTCGACAATTCGAATCTGTGTTTGCGGGTGAATTTCCTTTAATTCCTTTGAGCCCAGTGTTTCAATAACTTGTTTTTTCGTTTTCCACTTTTCTAAACGGTCTTGGTAGAAAAAAATAAAATCATCATTTTCTTCTTGCACTGCTTTATTTAATTCTTCTTCATTTTCTTTGATTTTTCTCTCGATATCCTCCTTGGTTACAGTTGAATAAAAAGGGAAACCAACAAATTCGTAATCCCGATCATAAATGTATTTGGCTGTTTGCTTTGCAGTTAATCCTTCATTGGCAAGATAGAATTGTTTGACATATGCTTGTAACCTTTCTTTAGATGCGATTTCATCCCGGACCATGATTTTACTGTGAAAATTTCTGTCAATCTTTAGTACATTCTGATTATCTATCCATCCGCAGGCCGGTATTAGTGCAAAACTGTAGAAGCTATCCATTTTAACGTGATATTCTATCACATCTTTCTCGATTGATTCAATCAATTCAGCCTCAATCGACTTCTTCAATCCATCGGGCATCATTTCAAAGGGAACATCTTTTGGTGTTTCGTGACTGGAGCAAGCTGTTAGTGCTAGAAAGCACAGCATCAATATATAGTAAGCGGTTTTCATCTTTTCCAAGATAGCGAATCATAGGATTGAAAACTGGAAAAAAGGGTGAAGTGCTACTTTCGTTTAGGCAAGAACCACTTTTGCTCCTTAAAATCCCACAAACCACCAGCAGTCACTGAAAACCCCACCGAGAAAATTGGAACAGGCTCGTTCTGATACAATGGAATGCTGGCCCAAATCTCCCATTGTCGCCGGTACGTCTCCCATCGAACTCCTAGTTCCGCAGAATTTTGATAAATATTCTCCACTTCGTACCCATTTGGATAGTCACGCATGCGCCACACATAGTGGGATCGTCCAAGTCCTGCGTGAATCCCTACGCCGTTGTCAAAGCTAGTAGCCACTTTGAAATTGTAGTTCCAGCCTGCGATGGGCGCCGTAACGACTTCCCCGCGCAATTCGGCGATGAATTTTATTCGTTGGTAATTGATAGGTGCGTAGCGCAATTTGGCATGAGCTCCGGGAAGAATGATGAATACGTGTCCGCCTCCAACAATTTCGAAATGGTTGTAGACATAATCGTTTACTTCAAAATCGTAGGCGGGTTGATGATGCGTCCAAACGGGTTGTCGCGTAACTTGTGCCGATGAATGGAGAACAACAAAACAGGAAAATATCAATACGAGCGCTCGCATGTTGCAATTTAGCGCAATCCGAACTTTCGAAAATGAAGATAAGATCAAGAAAACATTAGCTTATGTCTCCTAACGCACTTCTCCTCCTTGCGCAAAATCCTTTTCGGGAGAAACAAAACTTAGGTTTCCTTCTGCGTCTTCTGCCATCAAAATCATTCCTTGTGATTCTACACCCCGAATCTTACGTGGAGCAAGGTTCATCAATACGGTGACCGTTTTCCCAACCACTTCCTTAGGAGAATAGTGCTGTGCAATTCCCGAAACAATCGTTCTTTTATCGATGCCTGTATCTACCAAAAGTTTGAGCAACTTGTCGGCTTTCTTCACTTTTTCCGCTTCTAAAATTTTCCCCAACCGAATGTCCAATTTAGTGAAATCATCAAACGATGTTTCTTCTTTTTGAGGAGGGAAGTTCGCTGCAGCTTCTGATGCATTGGCTGCGTTCAATTTCTCGACTTCTTTTTCGACCATTTCATCTTCAATTTTTTGGAACAAGATAGACGGCTTGTTGGTGCTGTGTCCCGTTGGAAGCAAGTTCGGTGATCCGGCTTGGGTCCAATCGTTTTCGTCAAAATTCAAGAATTCAGATAACTTGGATGCTGTTGCGGGAAGGAAAGGCTTCAATACGATGCTCAAATTCGCCGTGATTTGCAGGGCGATGTTCATAATCGTTTGCACACGATCAGCGTTTTCTTCACTTTTTACCAATTTCCAAGGTTCGGTGTCAGCTAGGTACTTGTTTCCAAGTCGTGCCAAATTCATCGCTTCGGCCTGTGCCTCACGAAGTTTGTAATCGTAAACCAACTTAGAAATACGCTGAGGAATGGCAGCTACTTCATCCAGGATTTTCTGATCCTCTTCTGTCAAATTTCCTTGTTCAGGCACAGCGCCATCATAATATTTGTTGGTCAAAACCAAAGCGCGATTTACAAAGTTTCCAAGGATGTCGGCTAGTTCGCTATTAACGCGTGTTTGGTATTCTTTCCACGTAAATTCGCTGTCTTTTGTTTCCGGCGCAATGGCTGTTAAAACGTATTTCAACTCGTCAATTTTTTCCGGATATGCTTCGATGTATTCATGCAACCAAACCGCCCAATTGCGTGATGTAGAAAACTTGTCGCCTTCGAGGTTCAAGAATTCATAGGCAGGAACGTTGTCTGGTAATACCAATCCTTCGTGCGCTTTTAGCAATATTGGAAAAATAATGGCATGGAAAACGATGTTATCTTTTCCAATAAAGTGAATCAATTTGCGATCACCGGTCCAATAATCTTCCCAATTTTTATTGTTGTCTGCCGCCCATTGTTTCGTGGCGGAGATATAACCAATAGGAGCGTCGAGCCACACGTACAATACTTTGCCATCGCCACCGGTTACGGGAACTTTTACCCCCCAATCCAAATCGCGGGTCATTGCTCGTGGGCGCAAACCATTGTCAATCCAAGACATGCATTGCCCCACTACTTGATTGCGCCATTTTTTCGGATCGTGCTGTTGAACTCCGTCCAAGGTACCTTGCTGAATCCAGTCCTTTAACCAGTCTTCGTGGCGCTCCATTGGCAAATACCAATGCGAAGTTTCCTTCATGATGGGTGTTTTTCCACTCAAGGTAGATTTCGGGTTCTTCAAATCGGTTGGGCTGAGTGCCGATCCGCAATTTTCACACTGATCTCCGTAGGCATTTTCGTTTCCGCAATTGGGACACGTTCCTGTGATGTAGCGATCTGCCAAAAACTGCTCGAATTCTTCATCGAAATACTGCTGACTCGTCTCTTTCGTGAAATGTCCTTTTTCGTCTAAAACCTTGAAGAATTCTTGGGCTGTTTCGTGATGAATTTCCGCTGAGGTACGGTGAAAAATATCAAATGAGATGTCAAAATCTTGAAATGCCTTGCCGATAATCGCGTTGTATTTATCCACGATTTCTTGCGGAGTCGTCCCTTCTTTTTTCGCGCGGAGTGTAATGGCGGCACCGTGTTCATCACTACCACAAATAAACGCTACATCATGATGATTCATTCGCAAAAAACGAACGAAAATATCTGAGGGAAGATAAACTCCTGCTACATGTCCTAAATGAAGGGGGCCGTTTGCGTACGGAAGAGCGGCAGTGACGGTGTATTTTGCTTTTGACATTCTGAAATGATAGAATTTTGGTGCAAAGATAAGCTATTGGTATTATGAATTGAGAATTAGGAATTATGAATTTGTTATGGGTTACCGTAACCTCCTCAACTCTTGCGCGGCTCCAGCGTTCAATTGAAAATCCAAATCACTGATGTAGCTGTCGACAGTTCCAACTTGTTGCTCAATGTCCCTGTAAATGTGTCCTAGTTCCATGTGATGTTCTCTCGCCGTTGAATTTGAAGCGTCGAGTTCGAATTGTGTACACCAAGCAAGAAAATCAGGAGCGTCCTCGTACATTTCCAAAGTTCGTAGCACCAAACACAAGTGCAAATCCGGGTTGTCTTTTTTAAAATCGTGGTATTCATCATCGACAAAAATGTGGTACGATTTTGAGCCAATTTTAAACTCCACCTTTGGGAAGTCCGAACGGTTGCAGAGATACACATTAAATGGATGGATAGAAATAGCGAATTGCTTTCGAAGGGATGAAAGTTGCTCTATTTCGGGGTACTGCTTCAAAATTTAGCTGAGCACCAGTTCCTTCTCAACGAACTTGATATCGAAAGTGGCAAGTTCTTCCAAAATAGGCATGTACAAATGCTTTTCTACAGGAAGTGTCACCCCTTTGTCGGTGATTACTCCAGTAAGAATTTTCTTGGCGCAAATTGCTACGGGCAGACCTACGGTATTCGACATGGATGTATACACTTGGTCCTCGCCGATATTCACCATGTGCGAAACAATTTTGTGCGATTCGTTGTTGAGTTCAAATTCGAACTCGTGAATCATGACAATCATGTCTTTGTCGCCGTCATTCAGAGAGAGTTTATCCACCAATATTTTCTGCAGTACTTCAGCTGGAGTTGCTTCTTTGATTCCCACTAACGGTTCATCTGCAAACAATCCTAGCCATTCAAATTTATCGTACAAGTGCAATCGTTCCTCGCGAATAAATTCTTTGAATTTTTGCTCTACTGTTTTTGTCGCATGATACGGAAGGAAGGTATTTACAAACTGTCGAGGGGTCATGTTCTCCGTTCCTTGCATTTTGTAGGAGTCATCGGTCATTCCCAACTCGATGAAAATGTTCCATGCTTCGCAGTATCCAGGTCGGCGCAAAGTGCCTCTGAAAATGGTAGGAATGCCTTCCAAACCATACGTTTTACGATACTTCAGTGAATCACGATTGGCATAACCAACGAAATCGCCGTAGCCTTCCACAGACATGTAATCCAAACGTCCGAACAAGCGGTTGTAAGGAATGTGTTTGTACTTTCCGTTTCTAATAAACTGAGCGGCTCCCCCTTGTCCGGCAAGCACTACATTTCTTGGGTTCCACGTGAATTTATAGTTCCAAGGATTGTCGTCACTTTCTGGAGCGATTAGACCGCCTGTAAACGATTTGAAACTGGTGATTTTTCCGCCGCGCTCTTTGATTTCATCTAACACTTTCATGGCGCTCATGTGGTCAATGCCAGGGTCTACGCCAATTTCGTTCATGATGATGATTCCGGCATCTTTCGCTTGCTGATCCAAAGCACGCATTTCCGGAGAAATATAACTCGGGGTAATCAAGTTCTTTTTGAGTGCTATACAATCTTCTGCCACCTCGTTATGAAAGCGTGCAGGCAACATGGAAATAACCAAATCTGCCTTTTCAATTTCCGGCTTTCTTTCGTTTCTATCCAATGCATTAAAGGAAAGCGCTACACCGTTCGGATGCCCGTTGATTTTACTCTCAACCGTAGATAATTGCTGATCGACAATGCGTACTTTCCAGTTTTGCTCCTTAGAGTTTTCTAGTAAGTATCGAATCATTGAAGAGGAGGAAAGTCCGGCGCCTAGAACGAGTATAGTCTGCATATTGTTGTCGTATAGTATTCACCAAATGTAGCCAATGAAATGGCAAATCACAATGTGAAATAAGGAACATTTTTCAAAAATAGTTGTTAAAAAAATGACGAACCTCGGAAGGCTATTCGGTTTCATGGAGTTACAGACTTGTATTGTAGAATTGCTATCTTGTTCTATTCAAAAACAAACCGCTATGCTACGAGCCGATTTAAGTCAATATTTAGTGAAATTCGCAGAACGCCTCGGCGAAAAGGAGGTGATTTCCTCCGAATCATCAATCAAAATTAAAAAGTACCTGAGATCAGAGGAGAGTCCAGCGTACTGGAATCTTTTTCTTATTGTTTCTAGCATACTAGGTGCGTTGACAGTTGCTGCAGGGTTCCTTGTGATCGTGGGAGAATATTGGAACGATTTCCCTAAGGGCGTGAAAGGGTTCTTTGGAATTCTTCCCGTAGCAGTGGCAGCATTTTTTTACTATCGAATGTACACAAAGTACCCGCTTTCCGGTGTTTGGATAGAAGCTACGTCCCTTTTCCTAATGTTGATGATGGGAGCATCGCTGGCATTGACTTCATCAACTTTCGAATTCGAATGGGAGGCAGATGAAGGGCTTTT
This sequence comes from bacterium, assembly GCA_024742305.1. Lineage (GTDB taxonomy): Bacteria > Bacteroidota > Bacteroidia > Flavobacteriales_D > Crocinitomicaceae > UBA4466. The sequence goes on from JANSYQ010000008.1 coordinate 52,640, forward strand.
CACTTGGATTGTCGCCACCATACCACTGTTTTATGTGAAAAGAGCTTCGGGTATTGCTTACGCGTATTTTGCACTTCTATTGGTCTATCTCTCCATGGGAGCAGAATTCAGTTTTTCAATGGCATCACCAATCGATTTTGGTACGCATGGTATTTGGTTTTGGGTTTTCGTTTTGGCGTTTTTACCGCATTACTTCATGGCGCTGGATCGAACGAAAAAAGTGCAAGAATTACGCTTAATGTTTCTCACACTGCTACTAACGAGTACGGTATTCTCCGTTCTACTAATGACGGTTGATAGCAACAGGCTATTATGGATCGTCACCTGGAACATAGGTGTATACTTATTCGCGCAGCGCTTCATGTCGGATCATTTTTGGTTTTGGCGACGGATTATGATTTGGTTGCCACAACTGGTGATTGTAACCGTGTTGTTATTTCTCTCCAACCGATTCTTCATGATGAGCACCTTCCGCTATGACTCATTCTTCAATATGGATAATTGGACCGGCGGTGAATGGTATTACTTTGTACTCCTGCTCGTTTTTATGGCTGGAATCTATTACAACTACATCAAATTTCGCGAGCACTATGAAAACATCAATCAAATGGTCCTTTTTTCTCCCGCGTTAATCGTTTTCCTCATGATTTTGGATGAGATGTTCGATGCATGGTGGATACTCTCACTGGTTGCAAATCTCTACTTGCTGATTTTGGCCGTGGTTATAATGGTCGATGGAAGTGAACAGAACAAATTTTGGCGTGTGAGTGCGGGCTTGCTTCTTTATGCTGCGATAGTCTTGTTTCGATTTGCGGATACCAACATGGGCTTCTTTTGGAAAGGATTCCTTTTTATCGGCTACGGAGGAGTATTCTTTTTGATTGTCATGTTTATGAAAGAAAAAGTCGACCGTATTCATCGTAACAAACACCGAAAGATCGATTGATAGCTGCTCCTTTTTACAGGAATTGGGTAAAACACATTTTCTATCGGATTTTAAAATTTCAAATTTTTACTTTTGCACGTAAGCAAATAATCTAAACTATGGGTAGAGCATTCGAATACCGCAGAGCGGCGAAGGAGAAACGATGGGATAAAATGTCTAAGCTATTTCCAAAACTGGGAAAGGCAATCACAATGGCAGCTAAAGAAGGCGGTCCCGATCCGGATATGAATGCAACCCTGCGTACTGCAATCAAAAATGCGAAGGCGCAGAACATGCCCAAAGACAACATTGAAGCTGCTATCAAACGCGCCACAGCGAAAGATGCGGAAGCATATGCAGAAATGGTATACGAAGGCAAAGGTCCGCATGGCGTACTTGTCATTGTAGAGTGTGCAACGGACAACCCAGCACGAACAGTGGCCAATGTAAAGTCGTACTTTAACAAAGCAGGAGGAGGCGTTGTTCCGAACGGTTCGTTAGAAATTATGTTCAACCGAAAAGCTGTTTTTGAATTTGAGAAGACCGAAGAAATGGACTTCGAAATGATGGAACTGGAACTCATAGACGCTGGATTGGAAGAAATTGAAGTAGATGAAGATACCGTTTATGTCTATGGAGATTACACGGCGTTTGGTTCGCTTTCAGAAGCTTTGGAAAACATGGAAATTGATGTAAAAAAGTCCAACCTACAGCGCATTCCAGTAGCGCCCACAGAATTTACCGATGAACAGTTTGCCGAAATAGAGAAAATGTTGGATAAAATTGAAGACGACGACGATATTCAGCAAGTCTTCACGAACATTGCCTAGAGCGGATGAAAAAGGTCTTGACACTCTGTACACTTCTGCTTGTTTTTCTAGCAAACAGTCAGCTAAGCGAATTGCGTTCACCCACGTTAACAGAGCTTCCTGATTCACTGCACAAGAGAGACTTGATTGAATTGTCAGAACTGTTCAATACCGACAAGCAGCCATCGTTTCACAATTTCATCGATTTGTACAATCGTCATTTGACGCCACTACAAGACTCGGTGCATCGACTCTTAGAAATCGGAATTTTTAATGGTGCCTCGCACAAAATGTGGAAATGCTTTTTCGATAGTGTTGAGGTATATGGAATTGATATAAAAGAAAAACCGTGGGTTGAGAAATTAGGCATTCATACCTACCTCGCCAATCAAGCAAATCGCGAGCACCTGCAAACATTTATAGATTCATCGGGTGGTAGCTTTGATGTTATTATCGATGATGGTGGTCATTATATGGATCATCAACAAGTTTCACTCGGCTTTTTATTCGAACACCTTAACGAAGGCGGACTGTACATTATTGAGGACGTACATACATCTATTCCTGCGTATTACGATGGTTTCGGACGTGACTCAACGTTGAGTAATACAACACTTAAAATTTTCACGGATTACATCATGAACGAGGATATCGAAAGTGTTTACATGACCGAGCAAGAGAAGGTGTATTTAGAATCTTGGATCGATCACATAGAGATTTACAAGCGAAAGAATAGCATGCACAGCACAGCGGTTGTTATCCGCAAGAAAAAGAAACGTTAGTTTTGCAAGACAATTAATTGCAGAATAGGCAATAAAATCAACAATTTTGAGTTCTTCTGAAAGAAGAACGATACGTTACAAATGAAAACTACGGCAAAAATAGGATGTTTACTGGCGATCATGACGATGATAATCGTTGGATGTTCAACAGAGAAAAACACCTGGATCAACCGAAATTACCATAGCCTTACGGCACATTACAACGGGTATTACAACGCCAACGAATTGATCGATCAAGGAATGGAAAGTTACCGTGATGGTCGCGTTGAGAATTATTACGAAATCCTCCCCATTGATCCCGTTCCGGATACGGCAGAAGTTGCCGCTTTATACCCTGCACTGGATACAGCCATCGTTAAATGCAAAAAAGTGATCAAAAATCACTCTATGCCTAGTAATGATCGTCCTGCACGTAAAAAATCGGAACACAACCGTTGGATTGACGAAAACTGGACCACCATCGGGATTGCATCATACTACCGCCGCGATTACGAGGGAGCCATGAAAAGCTTCAAGTTTGTACGCAAGTTCTACAGCAATGATCCGTCTCTATACGTTGGAGAGTTGTGGATGGCAAAAACAAACATCGCCACCGGAAGACTTACCGAGGCGAAATTCAACTTGGACAATCTCGACAAGGCAATTGCCAACGAAGAATCAGCGGAAGAAAAGGGCTCGAAGAATAAACGCAGCAAGATTCCAGGCAGAAAAAAGAAGGATGACGATGACGAAACGGCGAAAGTGCCCAAAGACATCCGATTTGACTTAGAGAAAACAAAAGCGCAATTGGCACTAGAAAGAGGTGACAGAGTCAAGGCGATTGAATATCTAGAGGCATCACTCGAACACGCACGGTTCAAGGACAATGTTGCTCGCGTTCACTTCATTCTCGGACAATTGTATTCTGAAGAAGGCGATCGTCCAAAAGCAACAGAACACTTTACCAAGGTAATCAAAGGTCGTGCGAAATACGAAATGGTGTTCAACGCTCGTCTGAAACGTGCTTTCCTAGGTACCGGTGAAAAAGTGAAGAAGGATCTTCATAAAATGATGAAGGATCCAAAGAACTCTGAATTCAAGGATCAAATTTATTACGCTCTCGCTGAAATCGAATTCAACGAAGGAAACGATCAAGCGGCTGTCGATAACTTGCATAAGTCAACGTTTTATTCCACCAGCAATACGCGCCAAAAAGGAATGTCATACGAGCGTTTGGGGGATTATCGCTTTGGTCGCCGAGAATACGTTCAAGCACAAAAATATTACGATTCGTGTGCTCGAGTGATTAAGGACACCTACCCAAATGCTGATGGAATTCGTGGGAAAGCACAAAGTTTGGCAAAATTGGTAGTTGCTGTGGAAACAGCCAATCGTGAAGACAGTCTGCAACGTATCGCCATGATGGATGAGTCTTCTCGTGAGAAATTTGTCAAAGATGAAATCAAACGCATCAAAAAAGCAGAGGAAGAGCGTAAACGCCGTGAAGCGGAAAGATTGCGCGAATTGCAAGAGAATCAAAACCTCAGTGTTGATGTAGGAAACGGTTCCAAATGGTACTGGAACAATCCGAAAGTGGTGAGAGAAGGTACGGAAGAGTTCCGCAGATTGTGGGGGCAGCGAGAGAATGAAGACAACTGGCGTAGATCGAACAAACTAGACGTCAATATCACCTTAGACAGCAATGATGTTGTTGATGGCGAGGAGCCTGTAAAAGCGGAAGATACGCTAACTGTTGAACATCTCATGAGCTTCGTTCCATTAACAGACTCCATGATGGAAGCTTCGAACACTCGCTTAATGAAAGCGCTGTTTGATGCGGGTCGCATTTATAACGATCAACTTAAAGAACCAGCATTAGCCAAAAAGCAATTTGAGAAAGCTTTAGACAAAGGAATCATGTCAGATCCGCACGACTTATTGAGCGCATATCAATTGTACCACATGACCAAGGAGAGAGACGCGGCGAAGGCAGAAGGCTACAAACAGTATATTTTGGTCAATTATCCAAACAGCGATTTCGCCAACTATTTACGCGATCCTGACTACTTCATTAAGAAGAAAGAACGTGATGCACTAGCAATTCAAGAGTATGTGAAGGTTCTTGAGCGCTATGAAAGAGCCTTGTACTATCCGGTTTTAACCAAAGCGAACAAGGTAATCGACGAAGAGCCGGATAATATTTATCGCTCCAAGTACATGTTGTTAAAGGCGATGTGTTTGGGGAAAACAGAAAGCGACAAAAAGAAATTGCTTCCCGTTTTAGAGATGTTGGTTGAACAGTATCCTGGTACTGAAGAAGCAGATCGTGGACAAGAGATGATCGACATTATCAATAATGGATATTCAGATAACATCGTTTTCGAGGACAATTCCGGGATTTTTGAGTTCGATGAACGTTCCAAAATGCGCGTGATTGTATTCTTGCCTGAAGGCGTTTCTTCCCAATCCGGAATATCAAGAGTATCGTCCTTTAACAATGAATATTTCAACTTGGAAGGGTTGACATTGGACACCAAGCTATTCGGTAAGGATCAAGAAAGCGTGATCATGATTAAAGAGTTTGAGGATGAAATCAAGGCATCTACCTACATTACCGCCTTCAAAAACACCCAAAAACACTTATTAAGTCTTAACGAAGCTAAAATTTTCATGATCTCTAAAGAAAATATGGCAACTTTGTTCAAGCGAATGAGCTTGCAGGAATACGAAGACTTTTACAACGAATATTATTAATCATGAAGAAACGAGCAACAGTAGCACCAGATAGTCCGGACCGATTGAATGTAATCGTTGAAGGTTCCAAAGTGGTTGGAGACATGATCACTGAATCCAATTTACGCATCGACGGAATCGTTGAAGGGAATGTGACTGTTGCATCGAAAATCGTGATTGGTAAAACAGGACAAATCAATGGGAACCTGACGTGTGGTGATGCCGACATTGAGGGAAAGATTGATGGCTTGATCAAAGTAGAAGGCTTGTTAACGCTTCGTTCATCAGCGCGCATTGTCGGAGAAATCACCACAAGCAAACTACAAGTAGAAGAAGGGGCCAACTTCTCAGGTAATTGTACCATGAGTAATGCTGGAGCAAAGCCCGTATCTCGACCAGCAGCCGAGCCAGAAGAAAACGTGATTTATTAATCCGTGTCAAAAGAACCAAGGAAATCCACCCGCTTTCTCGCACTCACAGGAATCGGAATCCAAATGGGTGCCACCATCTTTCTCGGAGCTTGGGCTGGAAGAGAGTTGGATGAAGCCTATCCATCAAACAAGAAATGGTGGACCATGGGACTCACTATTTTTGCCGTTATCGTTTCATTATACTCCGTACTGAAACAAGTCAACCGAATAAATAAGCAAGAAGACGATGAAAAAAATCGTTAAACCCACACTGATCTTAATCTCAATATTGGTAGTGCTTTTCACAGGGCATTACTTTGTAGTAAAGGACATGAACGATAACGCGTTTAACCTGTTGCTTCTTACCTACAGCTTTAATTTAGGTATCACCTTGTTAATCTTAGTGCTCTTCGGATGGGCGTTTAGCAACAAAATTCAACAACTTGGGTCGATATTTCTGATGTCCACAGGAGCCAAATTTTTACTGTTCTTTTCTATCATCTACCCATTTTTGAAGATGAATGGAACCGTAAAATCGTTTTCGTTTGCCGCTTTTTTTATTCCGTATGCGGTTTGTTTAACAGCAGAAGTTTTGTTGGCCATTCGACTTATGAATAGCATTTCTTCGGAAGTGTCTGAAAATGCGAACGATTCCGACGAAAAATCGGAGGAAAATTGATTCTTATCAACGACGAATAAAGAATTACCAACATTCTTTTCCCCATTTTATATTTATGTGTACTTTTGCGGCGGATTTAGAGAACAACAAGTCCCCGATTATGCAAAAAATAGTGAGATTTTTACTCGTACTAGCGCTGATTACACCAGTGGCTGCATTCGCAAGTGGAGGTCATGGAGATGACCACGGCGAAAAGAAGGAAAAAACGAAGGAGGAAAAGCGTGCGGAAAACAAAGAGTACGTTAAACATCACACCAACGATTCTCACGATTTTGGGTTGTTTACCATCGAAGGGGAAAAAGGTGAAGAAGATTCACACGTTGGCTTCCCACTTCCAGTAATTCTTTGGGAAGACGGATTACACATCTTTATGTCTTCGAAATTCCATCATGGACATGAAGTAGTAGAGTCGAACGGAAAGTATTTCGTTTTGGATTACCACGACGGTAAAATCTACAACGCTGATGAACACGGAAATATCCTAAAGAAAGAAGTAGATGGTGAAGAAGTAAAATTGGCACCACTTGATTTCTCCATTACTAAGAACGTATTAGTGACCATCTTGATGGCAGTACTATTGTTCTTCTTGTTCCGTGGAATTGCAAAATCATACAAAACTGGATTGGCACCGACAGGAGCAGCAAAATTCTTCGAGCCAATCATCGTATTTATTCGTGATGAAATCGCTATCCCGAACATTGGTGAAGGAAGCCACAAGAAATACATGCCGTATTTGTTGACTGTATTCTTCTTTATTTGGTTCTTGAACTTGGCAGGAATGACACCATTGGGAATCAACGTAACAGGAAATATTGCCGTAACGTGTGCGTTGGCTATTATGACATTCGTTATCACGAATGCAACAGCAAAGAAGAATTACTGGTTGCACATCTTTTGGATGCCAGGTGTGCCAATTCCAATGAAAATATTGTTGATGCCAATTGAAATTATTGGGGTATTTGTTAAGCCGTTTGCCTTGATGATTCGTTTGTATGCGAACATGTTGGCAGGACACATCGTATTGGGAAGTTTGATCGCAGTGGTCTTCTTCTTCGATGCATTCTTGGCAAAAACAGCATTTGTAGGACTCACGTTCTTCTTGAACATTATTGAACTTTTGGTAGCGCTACTTCAAGCGTACATCTTTACGATGTTGACTGCCTTGTACTTCGGTGCAGCGGCTGAAGAAGCACACCATTAATAAACAACGTAAATTTTTAACTCTAAATAAACAGCAAAATGGGAGAATCAGTAGAATTGATAGCAGGTGCTATTAAATTGATCGGAGCTGGATTGGTAGTAATCGGAGCAGGTGTTGGTATCGGACGTATCGGTGGATCTGCAATGGAAGCTATCGCTCGTCAGCCAGAAGCTACTAACAAAATCCAAACTGCTATGTTGATCGCAGCGGCGCTTATCGAGGGTATCGGTTTCGCAGCTTTGTTCGCGGTAGCATAAGGATTCAAAGAGCAAAACTCGGTGTTTCAACGGTTGGTTGCGACGCCGAGTTTATTAGAGTTATTTAAACGTATAATACGAAACGATGGATAAGTTATTAGATCAGTTTTCAATTGGATTGTTTTTTTGGCAAACCGTTTTGTTCCTAGCACTTTTGTTCTTGCTTCGCAAGTTTGCTTGGAAACCAATTTTGAACTCAGTAAATGAGCGTGAGCAGAAAATTTCCGACTCATTAGAATTGGCTGAGAAGACAAAAGCAGAGATGGAGTCTTTGAAAGCATCCAACGAAAACCTTTTGAAAGAAGCTCGTGCTGAGCGTGACGCAATGATCAAAGATGCGAAAGAAACAGCATCAAAAATGATCAACGACGCAAAGGACAAAGCGAAAGAAGAAGGAAACAAAATGTTGGCTGCAGCACAAGATTCAATCAACGCTGAGAAAGCGGCTGCTATTGCAGAATTGAAAACACAAGTTGCTGCATTCTCAATCGAAATCGCTGAGAAAGTGGTTCGCGGAGAATTGTCATCTGCAGACAAGCAAAAAGCTTTGGCAGATAAGTTGGCAGAGGACATTAACATGAACTAAGAAAGCATGAAGAGTACAAAAGTAGCTGCACGTTACGCGAAAGCGCTTCTTGAATTGGCGATCGAAAGAAAGAGCGTTGATTCAGTGCTCGGTGATATGCAGTTTTTGCTTCAGGTGAACAACGAAGCTCGTGACTTCGAGTTGTTGATCGCTAGTCCAATTATTAAGGCGGACAAAAAAATGGAAATCTTCAAACTTGTTTTCGAACAGTTCGAGGAATTGACCATGTCTTTCGTAGAGTTGATTACGAAAAACGGTCGTGAGGCATACTTGCCTACAATCGCTGAAGCATTTGAAGCACAAGTAAAAGAACACAAAGGAATTGTTCCAATGACGTTGGTGTCAGCCGCTCCATTGGACGCAAAAACCAAAGACGCAATCGTTGCCAAAGTGCAAAGTGGCGTTAAAGGAACTTTGGAAATAACTGAGGTTATCGATGAGGAGTTAATCGGTGGCTTCGTGGTGAAAATGGGAGACGTTCAAATCGACGCTTCCGTACTGAGCCAATTTAATAATTTGAAACAACGTTTAACACGATAACTTTTTGAGTGGTAAAGTGAAGGTCTTCGAGCCTGCGCCGCATTGAGCGAGCCGAAATGTCGAGAAGCCGAATTAACCACTTACTTAAAAACAACACAAGATGGCAGATGTAAAACCAGCAGAAGTTTCTGCAATATTGAGAGAGCAACTTTCAGGATTCCGTTCGGAAGCTGAATTGCAAGAGGTTGGTACCGTACTCGAAATTGGTGACGGTATCGCACGTATTTATGGTCTTAAAGGAGTACAATACGGTGAATTGATTGAGTTCGATGGTGGACTACAAGGAATCGCATTGAACCTTGAGGAAGACAACGTAGGTGCTGTACTTCTTGGTCGCTCAACAGAAGTAAAAGAAGGAGACACTGTAAAGCGTCTTGGTCGAATCGCTTCTGTGAAAGTTGGAGAAGGAATGGTAGGACGTGTAGTTGATACACTAGGATTGCCAATCGACGGTAAAGGGCCAATCGAAGGTGAATTGTTCGAAATGCCAATCGAGCGTAAAGCGCCAGGGGTTATCTTCCGTCAGCCAGTAAACGAACCACTTCAAACAGGAGTTAAGGCGGTAGATGCCATGATTCCAATCGGACGTGGACAGCGTGAGTTGGTTATTGGTGACCGTCAAACAGGGAAAACAACTGTTTGTATCGATACAATCATCAACCAAAAAGAATTCTACGATGCTGGTGAACCGGTATTCTGTATCTACGTTGCAGTAGGTCAAAAAGGATCAACAGTAGCGGGAATCGTTAAGAAATTAGAAGATGCTGGAGCAATGGCTTACACAGTGGTTGTAGCATCAAATGCATCTGATCCAGCACCAATGCAGTTTTACGCACCAATGACGGGTGCTGCGGTAGGTGAGTACTTCCGTGATACAGGTCGTCCGGCATTGATCGTATTCGATGACTTGTCTAAGCAAGCCGTAGCTTACCGTGAGGTATCTCTATTGCTTCGTCGTCCTCCAGGTCGTGAGGCTTATCCAGGAGACGTATTCTACTTGCACTCGCGCCTATTGGAGCGTGCAGCGAAAGTGATCAACGATGACGCGATTGCAGCAAAAATGAACGACCTTCCTGAGTCATTGAAAGGAAAAGTAAAAGGAGGTGGATCATTGACAGCTCTTCCAATTATTGAAACACAAGCAGGTGACGTATCTGCATACATTCCAACGAACGTAATTTCCATTACTGACGGACAGATCTTCTTGGAGTCTGACTTGTTCAACTCAGGTATCCGTCCAGCGATTAACGTAGGTATCTCGGTATCACGTGTAGGAGGTTCAGCGCAAATTAAATCCATGAAGAAAGTAGCTGGTACTTTGAAATTGGATCAGGCGCAGTTCCGTGAATTGGAAGCGTTTGCGAAGTTTGGTTCTGACCTTGACGCAGCAACGAAGTCTGTATTGGACAAAGGAGCTCGTAACGTGGAGATCTTGAAGCAAATGGAGGGAGATCCATACACAGTAGAGAATCAAATTGCAATCATTTACGTTGGTACAAAAGGATTGATCCAAAACGTACCGGTAGACAAAGTGAAAGCGTTTGAAGCTGAATACTTGGATTACTTGAACGCGAAGCACCGTGATACTTTGGATGCGTTGAAAGCAGGAAAGTACACAGACGCAGAAACAGACGTTCTAGCGCAAGTAGCGAAGGAATTAGCAGCGAAATATTAAGAGAAAAGTAAAAAGTAGAAGGTGGAAGGACTCCTTCTACTTTCTACTTTCCACTTATAACCAAATAAGATGGCAAATCTTAAAGAAATAAAAAACAGAATCACCTCGATCTCATCGACAATGCAGATTACCTCTGCGATGAAGATGGTTTCTGCGGCAAAGTTGAAGCGTGCACAAGATGCAATTACGCAGATGCGTCCGTATGCTGAGAAATTGCAGGAGATTTTGGGAAATTTGAGTGCAACACTCGATCTTTCAGAAAATGCATACTCGCACCAACGCGAAGTGAAAAATGCTTACATCGTTGCGATTACATCCAATCGTGGACTTTGTGGAGGATTCAACAACAACGTGATCAAGCAAGTGAATGCATTATTGAAAGATGAGTACGCTGGATACAACACAAAAGTAATTTCTGTGGGTAAGAAGGTGAACGATGCATTCAAGCGTAGCGACAAAAACTATCGCCCGGAAGGAATTGGAGCAGCAGAGGATATGTTCAACGACTTGACGTTTGAGCGTTCTTCTCAACTGGCTGAGTTCCTAATGGAAGAGTTCGCAGCAGGAAAAGTGGACAAAGTAGTGATCATCTACAACAAGTTCATCAACGCGGCGTCTCAGGAGATTGTTACCGAGCAGTTCTTGCCAATCGTTCCTACACAAGGAGAAGAAAATGCATCCGCTGGAGATTACATCTACGAGCCTTCAAAAACGGAAATCGTGGAAGATTTGATTCCGAAATCATTGAAGACTCAGTTGTTCAAAGGTTTGTTAGATTCACATGCGTCTGAGCACGGAGCACGTATGACGGCAATGCACAAAGCGACTGACAACGCAACAGAATTGAAACGTACATTGACGTTAGAGTACAACAAAGCTCGTCAGGCGGCAATTACAAACGAAATTTTGGAAATTGTTGGTGGGGCAGAAGCTCTCAACAATTAGTCGAAATAAACTTTTATATGCAGGCTCCCGTTTCGAAAGAGGCGGGAGTTTTTTTTTACCCTGAGCGAACTCGTGCTGAGCGCAGCCGAAGTAGCCGAAGGGTTATTCTGAGCGAAGCTTAGTCTATACTCCTCCCTCGGCCCCCTTCCAAAGAGGGAGCCGTTATTCGCGTTGGATAAAATTCTGCGAGTGATTGTAAAATTAACTCGTAGAAAACAAATACTGCTACCTTTCCGAAATTCACTCCCCCTTTGGAGGAGGCTGGGGGGAGGATCGTAACGAATTATTGTCTACTTTTCACACATGAAATACATCCTATTATTCCTTCTATTGACTCCGGCCTTATCATGGGCGCAGGAAGAGCCACCAAAAATGCCAGTGCCTCCACCACCCGAACCAAATGTAGCTCCACAAGAAGTGATTGATTTCCCTGACGTTGAGGCGGAATTTCCCGGAGGTAGAGATGCGATGGATGCGTTCATCAAGGAAAATATGAACTACCCCGAAATAGCGAAAAATAGCGGTACTCAAGGGAGAGTGTATTTAGAGTTCGTTGTGGGCAATGACGGTGCCATATCTCAAGTAAGAGTTATGCTGGGTGTATCTCCCGAACTGGACCGTGAGGCAAAAAGAATTATTCGTTCCATGCCTAAGTGGAAACCTGGAGAAGCCAATGGCAAGCCTGTACACACGAGGTATCGACTTCCAATAGCTTTTAGGCTAAGTGAGGCAGAGTAAGGTAGACTTGAACTAAAGCGTTCGTATCATCCGCCAATGAAGCAGATCATTTTTTACTCGATTGGGACTTTACTTATACTTGCTGGTTGCATGTCAACAGCGGATGACAAATGGAATATTATTTCAGATTCCGAAGGCATACAAAACAAAAAGAATGTTCTTGAGACTTTGAACAATAAATCGCAGGACAAAAGACCAAACATCATTCTAATCGTTGCCGATGACTTAGGGAAGTTCGAAGTTTCCGGATATGGAGCCACGCATATAGAAACTCCTAACATTGATGCCATCGGAGAAAATGGGATTCGATTCAAAGATGCGTATGTCACAGCACCGATTTGCGCTCCTTCCCGCGCAGGAATGCTCACAGGGAAATACCAACAACGCTATGGATTCGAAACGCAGCCCATGGAGTTCTATCCCAATAAAATGCAATACGCTTTGGGAAAACGTTCAAAACGACTGGGTGATTGGACGATTGCAACTCCACCTTCATATCCAGCGCGTGCAGAATTAGAACATCAAGGAATTCCCGAAGATCAAACCAATTTAGCAGAGGTTCTAAAGGCATCGGGCTACTCCACAGGAATTATCGGCAAGTGGCATTTGGGTCATGGCGAGAAGCACATTCCGAACAATCGAGGATTCGACTATCAATATGGATTTTACGGAGCATTTTCATTGTATACGCCCGAACAGAAAACACCCGGATATGTCAATCATATTCAGGATGACATGAGTGCCAAGCACCAATGGGAAATGAAACGCAAAAAGAATGCGGCAATCCGAGAGAATAATGTAGTCGTAGAAGAAGAAGATTATCTCACGTTTGCTTTACGTGATAAGGCCAAGTCCTTCATTTCTGAGCGAAAAGATTCCAGTTTTTTCCTGTATTTGTCCTTCAATGCGCCACATGTTCCTTTTCAAGCTCCTCAAAATTACTATGACCAATTTTCTCATGTGAAAGACAAGAATCAACGGGTGTATTTAGCGATGATTAAAGCGCTAGATGATGCCATTGGCGAAGTTTTGAGCGAGGTAAGGGCACAAGGAATCGAAGAAAACACAATCATTTATTTCATTTCCGATAATGGTGGTGCAACGTATACTGGAGCCACTGATAATGGACCGTTGAAGGGAGGAAAGTTTACGCAGTTTGAGGGCGGAGTGAATGTCCCTTTTATGATGCAGTGGAAAGGACACTTGCGTGAGCATACGGTTTATAATTATCCCGTTTCTGCATTGGACATTTTCGCAACAACCGTGGCTGCCTGTAACGTAGTCATTCCCGAGAATCAAAAATATGACGGAGTGAACTTGCTGCCTTTTGTTTCAGGAGAAATCGCAAGTGAGCCACACGAAAAAATATACTGGAGGACGGATCATATTCGGGCCATTCGATACCAAAAGTGGAAATTGATTATGAGTACGCGTGATGATTGGTTGCACCTGTACAATTTAGAAAATGATCTCTCTGAGGAAATTGATTTAAGTGATTTTAATCCAGATGAAAAGTCGAAATTGTTGCGCTTTTTTGAAGAGTGGAATGCCGATTTGCCCCAAGAATATTTGTGGCCGAGGATAATGGATCGAAAGTTCATAATCGGCGACAAAACGTATTTCTTCCCGACATGATACGATTCCTTTACGCTTCATTGATTGTTTTTCTCTTCACGCAATGTTCTGAGGAGCAAAAACCAATAGAAATGGAATTTGTAACGATTCCTGAAGGCAGGTTTTTCTTTGGTTCGGAGGTAGGAGCAGAGCACGAGAAGCCCATTGTTCCTTGCAAAGTTCTTTCTTTTCAATTATCGACAACGGAGGTTAGTAACGCCCAATTTGAGGCTTTTGTGAAAGAAACCGGCTATGTAACGGATGGCGAAAAGCGGGGAGGATTCGTATACACTAACCAATGGGAAATACTTCCAGAAGCGAACTGGCGAAAACCGAAAGGAAAGAAGATTCCCTATCAAAAATGGAAAGACCTTCCGGTCGTTCAAGTAAGTTATAGAGATGCCTTAGCATATTGCGATTGGGCGGGCTATCGTTTACCGACCGAAATTGAGTGGGAATACGCTGCCAAAATGGGCAAATTGAATCCTGCCAATGCGAACATTATGCAAGCGAACAAAAAGAATGTTGGCGCTGCTGCGGTCAAATCAAATACAAAAGACCAAATGGGGATTCACCATCAACTTGGGAACGTTTGGGAATGGTGCGCCGATGTCTATAATTCGGAAATTCACGACAAACTCAGTCTGCACAGTACAACAGAACCTTTCGACGTCTATGAAGGAAGAAGCTATGATCCACTAAAAAGGGATGTTTCTGATACCTTGCGTGTCATCAAAGGAGGATCGTTTTTATGCCAAGCGGGACATTGCGAAGGATATCGTCCTGAGGCGAGACAAAGCGCCGAACAATCAGAAGCATATTTTCATATTGGGTTTCGCGTGGTGAAGGATATTCCATGAAAAGTAGTGAAGACGCTGTGCCTGCCGGCGAGGAGGGAGGATTATGACAAAGTCATAATATAGTGGGCCTGTTTCAAGGAATATTCTCACACTTTCCTTTGTGTTCCCCGTGCCTTCGTGGTGAAAAAACAAAGCATTGTTATTATCTAGGAAGTTGTCTCTAATAGGGGGGCTGAGGGGGAGGACATGGATAAGCTGAGTCGATTAATACGCGTTAAATTGAACGGTACCCACGTTTGATTATTTGAGGGCTAAGGAAGGAACTATTTATCATTCCTGCTAATTTAGAAGTATGAAGTGTATTTTTTTTCTTTTTATCACTTGTGCTAGCACGTGTTTTGCACAAGCTGAAGATGAAACGTTCTTTCCGGAAGTCGAAGCAATGTTTCCGGGTGGAGCTCAAGCGATTCGTGATTTCATCGATGCTAACCTTAGAAATCCGTTAACACCGAAAGATCAAGACTGTAAAGTGTACGTTTCTTTCGTTGTGAGGGAAAATGGAGAATTGACAGACCTTAAAGTGGAAAAGGGGTGTTCACCATTATTGGATGAAGAGGCACTGCGTATTTATCGGATTATGCCGAGGTGGATACCGGGTCAGTTAAATGGAACGTATATAAGTACTAGGTGTCGTATGCCAATTCCCTTTTATGCTCCTTCTAGGAAAGAATGGCGAAAAAGAATGAAAAACTAGCACGATTCTTGCTGTTTTCTCAGCATGAAACTATTACTTCTATTGCTATTTATTCCCTTTTTAAGCCTCAGTCAAGAGGATACCACCATTGTTGATTTCCCTGATGTAGAGGCTGAATATCCCGGAGGAACGGCTGAAATGGTAAAATTTATTTATGAGAATATCGAGTTTCCTGATTCAGCATATGAATATCCTCGATCGAGAACTTACGTCACCTTCGTCGTGGAAAAAGATGGTTCGCTCACCAATATTCAATGCTCGAATGGCACCAAGCTCGGCAAAGCTTTTGAAGACGTTATCCGTATAATGCCCAATTGGAAACCTGCAAAATTAAATGGAACAGAAGTACGTTCACGCTGTCGAGTTCCCTTGAACATCAACTTAAAGTAAGAGTATGCGGCGACTTCTTCCTTTTTGTATATTACTCTTCCTCCCGCTTATTGGTAGTACACAAATAGAATTCGATACCACTTGGGTCGATGATGAGTTTGATGACAATCCCGTTTGTGGAAATGTAACCAAGGGCGATTTCGTTTGGTTTCCTGATGTAGAAGCACAGTTTCCCGGTGGATCTGATTCCTTGATGCATTTTATTGTTAACACTTTGGATTATCGATCCTGCGAATTGACAGATTGTGAACTAGATCATCGAGTACATATTACAATGATCATTCAAGTGGATGGTACCCCTTGCTGTTTTGAAATAGAAAAGGGTTCGCATTCAATTCACAACGAAGCCGTTATAGATTATTTCAAAAAGTGTCCATCATGGGAGCCAGCAATTCACAGAGGGGTTCAAGTACGATCGAAGGTACGAGTCCCTATTGTTTTCATGTGATAATAAAAGACATATATTAAAGCACATATCAAAATGACTTTACGCATTTTTCTTTTAGTCCTTCTTCCATTGGGAAGTTTTTCGCAATCAGAAGACACTACGATTTACGAACTAGTCGAAGTTGATGCACATTTCCCCGGTGGAGCAGCTGAAATGCAACGTTATATCATCGATAACATTGAGTATCCTGATACAGTTTATGATATGCTTTCTAGTAAAATTTACTTCTCTTTTATTGTAGAAAAAGACGGTTCACTCTCAAATATTGAAATAATTAAGCCCAAGAACCCGAATTACCATTCACACTATTTGGAGTTGATTCAGAAAATGCCTCCGTGGGTACCAGCGCAGCTAAATGGGAAGAAGGTTCGCTCTAGATGTCGACTACCAATTATTATTTGTTTTGATTGATCATTCGAATACTACTTTCATAAGTAAACGCTTTCGATACATATATCATCAAATTTGTAAGAAAATACTTAGTTCTCCGTTCCTATTGATACCACACTTTTGAAAACGATGAAAAGTATTCTTCTTATAATCACACTTCTTTTTGGAACGCAGCTTTATGCTCAGTTGCCTGACGGATCTACCGCACCTGATTTTACCCTAGACGATATCGTAGATAGTAACACCTATAATTTGTACAGTTATCTAGATCAAGGGAAGACGTGCTTCGTAGAAATATTCGCGGCGCATTGCCCGAGTTGTTGGGGTTACCATCAATCTGAAACCTTGAAGAATTTGTACAACACCTACGGACCCAACGGTACCGATGAAGTAATGGTGTTTGCCCTTGAATACGATCAATACAATTTTTACGATGCATTTATTGGAATCGGTCCGGCTTGGGTAACCGCGGGAAATTGGTTGGACGGAACACCGTATCCCATCTTTCAAGTCGAGGGTGCTGACAGAACGGTATTTGATGATTACAACGTCACTTTCTATCCGGTGGTGTACATGGTATGCCCCAACAAGGTGTTGAAGCGCGTCTCGACCTCTTTAAGTTACCAGCAATTGTACGATGGAATTGGCGAATGCGCGACTTTGTCCAATGAGGAAGAAGTGCTAGAAGGGAAAGTGTACCTAGATCCAAACAATAACTTGGTCATTGAGAAGTATCAAGAAGTACATTCCATTGAAATTACCAATATGCAAGGACAAATCGTTCAAACAATTTCGGAGATTAATGCTTCTACTACCGTGAATGAGCTTGAAACGGGCGTGTACTTGTTTCTGATTCATGCTGAGAATGGAGTATTGGTGGAGCGTTTTCAAGTGAATTGATGGAGAGATTAAAGATGATGCTTCGACAAGCTCAGCAACCTCAAAAGATAAAAGACCGCTGCGCTCAAAGAATGAAGGACGCTAGATTCTGAGATCCTAGACACTAGACCGATTGTTTATGATTTGATTGGTGGAATGAAATACGCTCATCGAGCGGACTTGTGCTGAGCGAAGCCGATGAAGTCGAGATACGCATTATTCATTATTCCTAGTTCGGTATCTCGACAAGCTCGATAACCTCCATTCCGCAATTCATAATTCAACATTCTTAATTCATAATTCCGAAGGGTTGAACCAAAATCAAACATTCCTGTACTGAACTGTAACCATGGACTTAAAAAGTAGGTATTCAACACCTTCGTTGATCCTTTCCGTTAACCAAAGCGTACTTTTTGAGTTATGTGGAATACAAAATCAATCACAAGAGACACAATTCTATGAAAACCACTGCAAGCATCCGCCTCTCGCTACTTTTTACCGTTTCCATTTTGATATTTATTTCCTGCGACATTAGCCGTAATAAACAATGCAACGCGTATGGGACATCATCAAGTGGAGGATCACAAGTTGCATACAAAAGCAATGGTATTCGAGGACATCAAATGGTCAGAAGTGGTGATTACAATTACGGTTTTAATACGGATGCCTACTACAGTAGTAAGGGTTTGAATGAACTATCACCAACGGACTCCATCCAAGGACTTGTTGTAAATTCTCAAGTTTTGCAGAAAGATGTCCCCGATGTAGCTTCCCAATATGAGCGCTATGCTTCATTTACTGAAAACGATTGGGTGAACAGCAGCGATGAAATCAAAAGTACTTTCAGTATAGATGTAGACAATGCGGCCTACACCAACTTCCGTCGTTTTGTGAATCAAGGGCAACTTCCACCCAAGGATGCTATTCGAATAGAAGAATGGTTGAACTTCTTCAATTATGAACTGGAAGCACCAAAGGAAACAGATCCACATCCTTTGAAAATTGCCACGGAAATTCAACCATGCCCATGGAACGAATCAGACGATCTTTTAATGGTCAAGTTACAAGGGAAAAAGCCAATCGAGGAGAATTTGCCTCCTTCCAACCTCGTCTTTTTAGTCGATGTGAGCGGCTCAATGAACAGTCCTAACAAACTGCCGTTGGCGCAATCCAGCATGACCAAATTGGCGAACAAATTGCGTCCTGAAGATAGAATGAGTATCGTTACCTATGCAGGCGCATCGAACATTGTATTGGAACCGACTTCTGGCGCTGAGAAGAAGAAAATTATTGAGGCAGTGAATAGTTTAACTTCTGGCGGAGGGACTGCTGGGTCAAAAGGTTTAGAAACCGCCTACGAATTGGCCATGCAATACTTTGATGAAGATGGTAATAACCGAATCATTGTGGCATCCGACGGCGATTGGAACATTGGTACTACGAGTACCCCAAACGTTAAAAAACTGATTGAGAAAAAACGAGAAACGGGCATTTTCCTGAGCGTACTTGGATTCGGAATGTACAATCTGAACGATGAGTTGATGGAGTCCATGGCGGATAACGGAAATGGCAATTACGCCTACATTGATTCTGAAAAAGAGGCCACGCGAATATTCGATACAGAGTTCTCTGGAAGCATGTATACCATTGCAAAAGATGTGAAGTTGCAACTGGAATTTGACTCCGATGTAGTGGAAAAATACCGTTTGATTGGCTACGAAAATCGAGTGTTGGAGAACTGGCAATTTGATAATGATACCATCGATGCGGGAGATTTAGGAATGGGACAAAATGTTGTGGCGTTCTACCAAATATCGCGAAAGGCAGGAAAGAAGAATGCACCACTCGGTAAGGTTGATTTCCGATACAAACCATTGAAAAGTGACGTAAGTACCTTGCTCTCACATCCAATGCGATCTAGTTCAGAAGAGACCACCACCGATTTCAAATTTGCCTCATGTGTGGTTGAATTTGCCATGTGCTTGCGCGAAAGTGAATACCGTGGAGACGCAAATATGGCACGTGCAATTTTGCGAGGAAAACAAAATCTTGGCGATCCAAATGCTAAGTTGAGTTACGAAAAGCGCGTCGAATTCGTTGGACTTATGGAGGAAGTAAACGAAATGTGGGGCGGATATGTATTTGAAGAAGCGCCGAAAATTACCGAAGATAAAGCACCTAGTTTAAAGTTGTACCCAAATCCAACGAGTGAACAAACTACCGTTGAGGTTCCTGAAGAATTGAGTCATGAGTGGAGCGTTCAAGTCTTCTCGATGTCGGGTGCCTTGAAGAAAGTACAGCACTTTTCTAGAACAACTACAGGAGTTATCAACGTTCAGGACCTCGCACCCGAAGTGTACATGGTGAAAGTGTACGGCGGCGGATACAACTATGGGTATTTGCGTTTGGTGGTCAAATAGAGGTGAAAGGTGCTTCGACCACTTCGATAAGCTCAATAAGGCGCTTGCTCGATGACCGTTATTCTGTCTTCACCCCAATCACATCCACTTTCTCTGTTCGGATAAGTTCGTTGTACTTTGGAATATCGTTTTGCTGAATGGCGTACCATTTTTCCAATTCAACATCAATTTTCTTTGTGATGTCCTTTGCAACCTCAATCATTTGTTCTGTTGGACGGTAAATTCCCATACTCGCCAAAGATGCTACGTGGGCTAGTTTGTTGTTGAGCATTATCGGGTAATTCAACATGTCTTGATTGCTCTTCAACTTGGTCTGATACAGCACTTTTTCAATGTCGGTCATCAGTGAATCCAAACGTTCACCTTCTTCAATCACTGCGCTGAATTTTTCGTTATTGATGCGTGATTTCAAACTGGAAATCTGTCCCTTCAATTCACGCATCGCACGAATGGCGTCATGGGTTTCGTCCAATTTGTTTCGGATTTCCAACAAGAAAGCAAATTGCGCCTGTCGATCCTCTGCAGTACCCTCAGTTCTTGGGTCCAGCAAAATTTCAAAAGATGTTTCTACACTATCACTCTCACTACTCAACCTCACAATGTACTTCCCCGGAGGCGCTTTCGGACCTTGCAAGGTTCCCCACCATAACAACAATCCATCAAACTCATCCGCTTTTTCGTAGCGTGTGTTCCAAACAAAACTATTCATGCCCGGTTCGACTTCCATTTTATCGTCTTTGTCGGAGGCTGTGGTACTGAATTTACGAATCAGCTTTCCATCAGCATCCATAAACTTTAGCGTCAATTTTTCATCACCTTCGGGTACATTGAAATAAAACTTAACTCCCGCCGGGTGGTTGGTTCCGGCTAACAACGACGTTCGATCAGATCCACCGTAGCCGACCGTTGGATAAGAAGAAAACAAGCGCAATTCCTCTTTTTTGGTTGGCTCTTTTATTTCATCGCGAATGATGTTTAAGTCATCGAAAATCCAAAAGCTACGTCCCTGCGTGGCAACGATCAAATCATTGTCTTTAAGTGCCAAATCAGTAATAGGAACCGGAGGTAAATTTAGTTGGAACGGTTGCCAACTGGCCCCATTATCAGTGCTAGTGTACATGCCAAACTCAGTTCCACAGTATAGCAATCCTTTCGTTTCTCTATCGGCGCGAATTACCCGAGTAAAGTGTTCCTTCGGAATTCCGTTGGTGATCAACTTCCATGTTTTACCGTAGTCGGTCGTGTGATACAAATACGGCGTATAATCTCCCATTCGATACTTCGTAGCAGCAACGAAAAGTCCTCCTTTATTGAACGGATCGGCTTCCATACTGTTGATTTGCGCCCATTCAGGAAGTTTCTTCGGTGTTACGTTGGACCAGTTTTTCCCGCCGTCCTTTGAAACGTGAATTAACCCATCGTCCGATCCACACCATAGCAGATCTTTCTCATACGGCGATTCCAAAGCGGCAAAGATGGTGGCGTAATATTCAACTCCTGTATTGTCTTTGGTAATTGGACCTCCGGACGCGACTAATTTCGTGCTATCATTTCGACTTAAATCAGGGGAGATGATTTCCCAGTTTTGTCCACCGTTGTACGATACATGAAGAAATTGCGAGCAGGTGTAGAGTTTGTTATCATCGTGCGGAGAAAAGAATAACGGGAAATTCCATTGAAAGCGGTACTTCATTCCTTCGGCGCCGTATCCAATAGGGTTGTCGGGCCAAACGTTAATCGCACGATTCATATCGGTGTGATGATTGTAGCGCGTGAGATACCCACCATAACTGCCTCCGTAAACGATATCGTTGTCCTTTGGATCGGGAGCAATGTGAGCACTTTCACCACCAGCGGTAGATTCCCAATTTTCGTCGCCAATCATTCCCCACTGAGCGCGAGAATCAATCCGAATCGTGGAATTGTCTTGCTGTGCACCGTAGATTCGGTAAGGGAAGTGATCGTCTGTAGTTACTCGATAAAATTGCGCAGTTGGTTGATTCATGTACGTCGTCCAACTTTTTCCACCGTCGTAAGAGACTTGTGCTCCGCCGTCATCTGCAATGATCATTCGATTGGGATCTTCCGGGGCTATCCATAAATCATGGTGATCGCCATGCGGTGCGTAGTGTGATGAAAAGGTTTTTCCTCCATCTGTAGATTTGTGGTATGATACGTTCATCACATAAATCTTATCGGGATCTTGTGAATCGGCATAGATACGCGAATAGTACCACGCACGTTGACGCAGGCTTCTATCGGAATTGGTCTTTTCCCAGGTTTCACCACCGTCATCGGACCGGAAAACGCCGCCATTTTCATTTTCAATAATTGCCCAAACGCGGTCGGGATCGGCTGGAGATACAGTCACCCCAATGATACCCAAAGTTCCTTCGGGCATTCCTTTTTTATCAGAAAGCGATTCCCATGTTTGTCCGCCATCGTTAGATTTCCACAATTGAGAACCATCACCACCGGATGAGAAATCGTAAGGTGTTCTGCGTACATTCCAAGTACTGGCGTATATAACCTCGGGGTTCACGGGGTCCAATATTAAATCGACAGCACCTGAACGATTGTTAGCAAAGAGAACTCGACTCCATGTTTTACCGCCATCTGTTGTTTTGTAAACGCCGCGTTCCTCGGTATCCTTGAACAAATCGCCCAAAACCGCCGCGTAAGCAATATCAGGATTGGTTGGATGCACGCGAACACGAGGTATGTGACGTGAGTTTTTTAGTCCAATTTGCGTCCAACTTCTACCACCATCAATGGATTTATACATTCCCGTTCCCGGGGAAACGTTTCCACGAACGGTTACTTCTCCGCCTCCGACGTAAATAATGTTGTTATGCGATTTCGACACTTCCACCGCGCCGATAGATCCTCCAAAGTAACCATCGGAGATATTCTCCCAAGTGGTGCCACCGTTTTCAGTGCGCCAAACACCTCCTCCGGTAGCCCCCATGTAAAATAACATCGGCTTTCCCTCCACCCCGGTTACTGCCGCAGATCGACCACCTCTGAATGGGCCAATGCAACGATATTCTAGTCCATCGTTAATGGTTGGGAAGGCATCCTGAATATCTAGTTTTTGGGCGTTGCTTGAGAAGGTTGAACACAATACAAGTGCAAGAGCGCACGCTTTGATGGCTTTCATAATTCGCAGTTTTAGACGGTTTAAATTAAGCATTCTATTACGACCTATTGTGGGGAAAGTATGAATGAGGTGATAAAGATGATGAGTGGATTTAAAAGTGTTCACCACAACAGCACAAAGAAAGATTGGATGACATGAACGCAAAAGAGCACAAGATCGCCAATGTATGGCGTTCAGAGTTGTCCATTGATGATTCGTCTTACCCCTGACTTGAAAAGTTTTTCGTTGAAGTTTATAAGCAGACCAAGTTTAATATTTGTCATTTTGAGGTAAGTTAAGATCTGTGCAGTATGGATGGGGTGAAATTGATCCACTGATTTGAGTTCCAGTAATAATTTGTCGTTAATAATAAGGTCAGCTCGAAGTTTTACATTTAATTCAATATCATCATATTTTACGTTTATGGGAACCTGTCTCTTTACTTTCAGATTGTGTTTCGATAATTCATAAAACAAACATTCCTCGTAAACGCTTTCGAGGAGACCAGGACCAAGTGTTCGATGAACTTTAAGACCGCAGTTAAAAACAACTGCTGCTAGTTGATTTTCTGTCATGATTAGGTTAGGTAGGTTTCTATTTAAGATACGAAAAATTATGGATGATTGTTTTTTTGTCATCACAAAGTGACGACCTTGTGTAAACACCCGAAAGCAATTGTCCCGTGCCGTCTTCGTGCCTTTGTGGTGAACATGTAAACACAGCTATTAAATGTTCATCATTCCGCTTTTTATTACGGAACAATATTTGTTGTCTTCATTTCCATGAAACTACTTCTGATATTCGTTTTGACCGCTACCTTTTCCTTAGGGCAAGATACGGTGCAACCACTGCCCAAAATGGATCCGGTGCCACATTCAAACACTCGACTTGATTCAATTGCACGATTCAATCCGGTCGATTTTTATACACCTGAAGCCGAATATGATGGAGGAACGAAGGCATTGATTGCATTCATTCAGAAAAATATGAATTATCCGAAAGAGGCAATAGAACAGGAAATTCAAGGAAAAGTGTATTTGGATTTTACCGTTCAAGAAGATGGTAGTATTGACAGTATTAAAGTAGCGCGTTCGGCTCACCCCTTGTTGGACGCTGAGGCAATTCGATTAATATCCATAATGCCGAATTGGATTCCCGCCGAGTATAAAGGCGAAAAAGTGGCGGTGAGGTCACGTCTTCCGATTACGTTTGTTTTGAAAGATGAAGAATAGGGAAACGTGATTTCTTAACTTCGTGTTGTGGAATCCAACTATCTTTTCCTAGCAATTCTTCCTTTCGTAGCATTTCTTTATGCTTCTGTTGGTCATGGTGGGGCAAGCGGATATCTCGCCCTAATGGCACTTTTTTCTTTCTCACCTGATGTGATGAAGCCAACGGCATTATTGCTGAATCTGTTTGTTGCTGGAATCTCTTTTGCTCAATTTGCCCGAGCAGGGTTTTTCAATAAATGGTTGTTTTTACTCTTCGCGGGACTATCTATACCGCTCTCATTTGTCGGTGGGTTGATTACAATAGATGCCGCTATCTACAAGTTAATTCTTGGAATTCTATTAATATTTGCGATAATGCGAATGATTAGTGTGAAAAAGGCAGATGCCCAACAGACTTCATTCCTGCCATCGGGGCGTAATATTTTGCTCGGTTTGACCATTGGTGGAGCCATCGGATTTTTCTCAGGACTCATTGGAATTGGTGGAGGAATTATCCTGAGTCCTGTCATTCTTTTGCTTCGATGGGGAACCGTAAAAGAGGCAGCCGCCGTATCAGCCCTGTTTATTTGGGTGAACTCTGCCGCAGGATTAAGCGGTCAATACCTTTCGGGTGTCGTATTTCCTCAGGAAATTTGGTGGTACATTCCACTAGCCATCATTGGCGGACTTGCTGGTGGGTATTTTGGCAGCACGCGTTGGAACAACAAAGCATTGCGTTATGTTCTGGCCGGGGTACTCGTATTGGCAAGTGTCAAACTGATTGTCACTGGAAGTTGATGAGGTTCTAACTCAATCCGGAAATCTTACCGTCATTATCAATGTGCATTCCCTCGGATGCAGGTACGGCTGGCAAGCCCGGCATACGCATCATGTTCCCCAAAATCGGAATAACGAATCCAGCTCCAGCGGCAAATTCAAATTCGCGGATGGTTATACGGAAGTCGTCCGGTCGACCTAATAAGGCGTCGTTATCACTGAACGATTTCTGAGTTTTCGCCATACATACGGGCAATTCTGAAAGCCCAAGCTGTTCGATTTTCTTCAAGTCGGCAATGGCATTTTTGGAATAATCGACACCATCTGCACCGTAGATTTCACGAGCAATAGTTTCAATTTTATCCTGAATGGAAATATTCCAGTTGTAGAGCGAACGGAATTCGTTTTTACCGGCTTCAATTTCTTCAACTACCGCAGATGCTAAGTCCTTCATGCCTTCACCACCTTCGGCCCATCCACGAGCAACGATAGCTTTTACGCCCATTTTGTCGCATTTGCGCTGGACCAGCTGTACTTCTTCGTTGGTGTCCGTTGGGAAAGCATTGATCGCCACCACGGGATTCAAACCAAATTTCTTCACGTTTTCAATGTGCTTCTCCAAATTGGCAAATCCTGCGGAAACACGCTCTACGGAAGCCGTGTTGTACTCTTCTTTCAATGCTCCACCGTGGTGACGCAAGGCACGAATGGTAGCAACCAAAACAACGGCTTCTGGCTTCAACCCAGCTGAAACACATTTGATATCAAGAAACTTTTCAGCTCCTAAATCGGCACCAAAACCGGCTTCTGTTACTACGTATTCTGATAGCGAGAGCCCTGTTTTTGTGGCAATAACGGTATTGGTTCCTTGCGCAATGTTCGCAAACGGACCGCCGTGAATTATCGCTGGGTTTCCTTCCATCGTTTGCACCAAGTTTGGTTTGATGGCATCTTTCAAGAGAATCGCCATGGCATTCTCCGCTTTTAAATCTTTCGCATACACCGGCTTTTTATCGAAAGTCATACCCACGTAAATGTTGCCGAGGCGCGTTTTCAAATCCTCGAAATTTTCTGCCATACACAAGATTGCCATCACTTCTGATGCTGGCGTAATGTTGAACCCATCCTGCCGTGGAATTCCATTCGCCGTTCCTCCCAAACCAATCGTAATGTCTCGTAAAGCACGATCGTTCATGTCCATCACGCGTTTCCATGCAATGGTTCTCGGGTCGATACCCAAATTGCGCGTTTTGCTCTGAATATTGTTATCGATCAACGCAGAAAGCAAATTGTTCGCTTTTTCTACAGCGGAAAAATCTCCGGTAAAATGTAGGTTGATATCTTCCATTGGTACCACTTGCGAGTAACCGCCTCCAGCAGCTCCACCTTTGATTCCAAAAACAGGACCGAGGGATGGTTCACGCAGTACAACCGTGGTTTGTTTACCAATTTTGTTCATTCCCTCTGTGAGTCCGATGGATGTGGTTGTTTTTCCTTCACCCGCGGGCGTTGGCGTCATCGCAGTCACTAAAATCAAGTGATTCTTGGCAATTTTATCTTCATCAATCAGTTGCAACGGAAGTTTGGCTTTGTATTTTCCGTAGAGCTCCAAATGATCGCTTTCCAAGTTCAACTTGTCTGCAATCGTTTCGATGTGACGCATTTCGCAATTCTGTGCGATTTCAATATCAGAGGGTACTTTTTTGTTCATGGCAGTTTCGTTATTGCTGTTAAATATAGGGGCATTCTGTCAATTAATGGGGTAAGTATGTGAAGATTATGCTATTTCTGATGGGATTTCATCAGGCACTTGTGTAAGGGGTTCATTTGCAAACGGTTCACCAAATCTTCGGTATAAATGCCTTTCGTTCTTTTGGATAATCGGAAAATTGCTCTCTGTACCATTCGTGATGATTCAATGCCCTTGGTGCTAGGTTGCAGAAGGTCCAAATGGCAAAGGTCGCTGCCGGAATGCTCCATGCAGCAATGGCAAATCCGGTCCATTCTATGATTTCCCCAAAATGATTCGGACAGGAAATATAACGGAACAGCCATCCGCGAGGAATTTGATATCCGCTTTGTTGTTTTCTCAGCGCGATTAAACGGTTGTCGGTACCCATATTGATGTACATCCCAATAAAAAATAGGACGGCCCCTCCAATTACCAACATGGAAATGGGACCATCTTTTGGAGCTAAGAACCCCAACCAGTATCCATTCAAAAAACCATTGACGCTATTGAAAAACAAGGCGCTAAAAACGATGGTTAAAGGCATTTTTTTACCACGTGTTCGTAATCGGAACGGGAAAATGACGGTTCGATTGAAATAATGCAGACTCCACATTCCAACGAGTATCCAAGTCAACAGATCTTTGTCTCTTGGACCGAAAATGGTCAGTAGCGGGAAGAGTAGCAACGCCGGGAGTTCCATCCAAAACCAACCCCAATGATTGGCAATCATCTTTCCCCACTTTTCGTTTGCATGTCTGCCGTAGGGTGCTCGAATTTTGAAAATGATTAATGCAAGGAAGGTGATGACTGCAACGCCGATCCAAATGAAATTGAGTTCTATGAAGTACCTATCAATCATTTTTTATCTCACCAAAGTAGTAATCAATTTCTTCTTTATTGCCGTTTTTGTACGCTTTGAGAGGATCCGAAAGTCGGGTCAAATACCATTTAAGGACTCCAGCGAACGGACGTGTGATCCATCTTTGAAGAGTAGGAACGGCAGCTCGAAATCGTTCGAAATAGGAATCTATGGTATCGGAGCGAAAATGCAGCATGTCTTCCAAAATGTCGCCATCCATATAGTAACCGCAATGAAAATTTTGTTTGGCAAAGGCGTACTCGGGAAAATCTACCTTTCCAAGTCCGAATGCTTCAAAAGCGCGGGTCATAAATTCTTTGTAGGTAATTCTGCATGCTTCGCCACCGCCCAAATTAAAGATTTGATGATTGACTTTTTCCGTGTGATCAATCGTGTTCACCAAGGCTCTTGCCGTGTCTCGAACCGTGGTGATTTCCATGGGTGTTTCCAGTGGAACGTAGAACATGATTCCCGACATTTTATGATTTCCCACGCCCATAATGGCCGACATGCGGTAAATACTCCAATTTATCCGACTGTTTTGAATTATTTTCTCCGCAGCGACTTTCGTTCGTGAGTACAAATCGTAATCGGCACCCAAGAGCGGATCGCCAATTTTGATGTTAGGATTTTTTATTCGATCGCCATAAATCGCAACAGACGAACTGAACAACAGCATGGACTCGGGTGCATGTGCTTCCATTGCTTCTACAAGGTTTTTCGTTCCCTCGACGTTAACGCGCATCAACAAGTCTTCATTCTTTGATTCGACGGTTGGGATTATCGCTGCGAGATGAATCACCAAAGAGGTTCCTTTTACGGCTTCGTTCAACACAGCATTGTCGTGAAGGTCTCCATGATACACTTTACGCAGCCCGAAGAATTTCCGTAGTTTTTTCTTGTTTCTTTTCGATTGCCTAACCAAAACTGCCACTTCACCCAGGCGATTCGCCTCCTTCATTTGCTTCAAGAACTCAGTTCCGATAGCTCCGGTGGCGCCGGTGAGGAGTATTTTGGGAGGAAGGCTCATTGATAATTAAGGTTGACGGTTGAAGGTTTAAGGTAGAGGGGGCAGGGTGTTTCATAGTTTGGATCGGTATTTACCGGTTAATTTAGTAATAGAAATTAGTTTTTTGCTCAATCGTGAATAATCCTCTTTGGAGAGGTAGTTTATTTCCATTGCAATTTCAAGCTGTGTTTCCAATTCATGTGCAGATCCGATAGCTATGTCGAGAAAGCGTGAAAAATCCTTATCTGATTTTCGAGATGTTCCTTCAGCAATATTGGAAGGGATTGAAACGGCTGAGCGGCGCATTTGACTTGTTAATCCGAACTGTTCAGATGCGGGAAATGTCTTTGTTACATAGTAAACATCAATAGCTAGTTCTTTACTCAAGACCCAAAAGGAGAGCGATCTAAAATTTTTCATGTGGTCAGGTTTTCTTAATTAAGTTAGAAATAATTATCTAACCAAACCTTCTGCCTTCTCCTTTCAACCATCTAGAAAGTCAATTTTAGAGCGTCTCACCTAACCACTTGTAAAATTCCGTATGCCAAATCAAGCTATTTTGATAGTCAAGAACCCAGTGATTTTCCTCAGGGAAGAAGAGGAGTCTGCTTTTAATTCCTTGTAGCTGTGCCGCTTGAAATGCCTCTAGGCCTTGTCCAATAGGAACCCGGTAATCAATCCCACCTTGGATGATCATAATGGGTGTATCCCAATCTTCCACTCGCTCAGATGGGTTGAAAAGGTTGTGACTTACGTAAGCATCTTTGTTGTTTTTGTCCCAGTACGGTCCGCCCAGATCCCAGTTAACGAAGAATAGTTCCTCTGTGGTTCCGTACATGCTTTTCAAATTGAAGAGACCGTCGTGCGCGATAAAACTTTTAAATCGACCTTGGTGAATCGCTGCGAGATAGAAAGCGGAATATCCGCCGTAACTTGCTCCAACACATCCCAATCGCTCCTTGTCTACATAAGGTTCCGTTGCAAGATCGTCAATCGCCGCCAAGTAATCTTCCATGTTTTGCCCGCCATAATCTTTACTGATTTGTTCGTTCCATTCCACTCCATAACCTGGCATTCCACGTCTGTTTGGCGCGATAATGATGTACCCATGGGCGGCCATCAACTGGAAGTTCCAACGGTAAGAATAAAACTGACTCAATGCGCCTTGCGGCCCTCCTTGACAATACAAAAGAGTTGGATATTTTTTCTTAGGATCGAAATCTGGTGGGTAGATGACCCATGAATGTAAATCGGCTCCGTCAGTTGCTCTGGTGATTCGCTTTTCAATTTTTCCGAGCTTCACACTCGCATACAATTCATCGTTGGCGTGGGTCAGCTGTTTCATCTCACCCGACTTCAAATCAACACTGTAAATTTCCGTGGCTTGATTCATATCTCCACGTGCCACAATCATGGTTCCTTTCACGTGTCCAACGATTCCACGGATATCGAATTGGCCTTTTGTAATTTGTTTTGGCGGCATGGGTAGCGCTTTTCCTTTGGGAACCTCAAGCTCGAAGAGGTGCACCGTGCCTTCCACAGCAGCCGTGAAATAGATTTTCGATCCATCGTTGCTCCATTTAAATTCACGAACAGTGTTGTCCCACTTTGATGTAAGATTTACAGGGTTACCCTCACGCATGATGATGATATCGTTCTTGTCCGACTCATACCCGTCACGTTTCATTTGCAACCAAGCCAAAGTTCCGTTGGATGAAAATGCCGGATTTGTATCGTAGCCTTCGTTATCGTCGGTAAGATTAGTCGTTTGCGCGGAAGCAATGTCAAAGCGATAAATGTCCGTATTGGTGCTTACTGCATATTCAGTACCGAAAAGCTTTTTGGTGACGTACAAAACGGATTTGCCATCGGGCGACCAAATAAAATCCTCTTCGCCACCGAATGGTTTCTGCGGACAATCGAATGGTTCTGTTGCCATGATATCCATTTTATTCGATCCGTCGATATTGGAAATCATAATATGGCTGTACTTTCCGTCTTCCCATTCGTCCCAATGGCGATAGTTTAACGAGTTGTAAATCATCATGTTTGACTGCGTCATCTCGGGGTAAAGATCGGTTCCAAACACATCACGAAGCTTCACTTCCTCTGCCGAAACTTTTCGTTTTCCATCCGGAGAGATGTTTTTATCCTCTAGATAGTTGTTCACGTTCGTAATCGACTTCGCATCGGAACCATCGAGATTCATCACGAAATAGTTCGTGGTTTTCTTGTTCGACTGAACATCCACCTTCGAAACGGCATAAACTACCTTGGTTTCATCCTTGCTGATTCCCAAAGGAGAGACACGGTTGAGTTCGATGAGCTTCTCTGGCGTCATGTAATCTTGTGACCAAGAGAACGATGCAACGAGGGAAATGATTAAAATGGAAAGAAATCGTTTTTTCATGGGTGCTGAGTCTTTCGATTAACAGAATTTTACATTGATTTACAACGGTGCCTAATATACTGATTTCAATGATTCTAAGATGTAAATCCTGTTGCAACGGGCATTGGCAACAAGTCGATTAACACTTTTTGGTTGTGACGAACAGGAGAATTGCGTTATACTCGTACTCAAATTTTTCGAATGAAACTCCTTTCGCTACTTGCAGCTTTGCTACTTATTTCTGTTACCGGTTTCTCACAGTCCTTGGTGGTAGAAGTCCCGGTTCAAGCCGTTGACTTGCCCGATGGTATTGGTCGAGGAATGGTCTACAATAGTTCCGATTCGAGTTTAGTAAAGGGTAATTTCATTGATAGCAATCTCTTCATAGTACAATTTGAAGCGATTGAAGATGCCCAATATTACATCAAACTTACGGCACCTGGCTTTGTAGATACGATTATTCCGTTTGTAGCAAAGCCGCCTGTTATGCGTTTTGATCCGGTGATTCTGAGCTCAGATGTCCTTTTAGATGAAATCAATGTCGTATACGAAAAGCCCGTTTTTGAGCGCACTATGAACGGATTGTCGGTAAACGTGAAAGGAACCACTTTGGAGCAACTAAATACGCTTTTTGATATTCTGAAAGCCTCACCACGACTTTCCTCTCCCGATGATGAAACCATTGAAATCATTGGACGCGGTACACCGTTGATCCTCATTGATAGACAGCCGATTATTTCCAACGATGAATTGCGCGCTATTCCTGCGAGTGAGGTGGATAAAATTGAAATAATCACGAATCCATCGGCGAAATACCGCGCGCAAGGAAGTGGTAATGGAGTAATAGAAGTGTACACCAATAATTTTAGCTTGCAGGGGTATAGAGCGCATATTCGCGCTGATGCAGGAATGAACACACAGAAGAAGTTTCGCTCTGGCACGAACATCGGACTTAATCTCAAAAAAGGAAAATTCTCACTGAATGGCAACGTGGGACTGCATTACCGTGAGTTTTACAACTTTGGAAGTTCCAATTATGCCACGTTGGATTCTTCTTTGTATTCCAACACGGGATTTGAGCTTGATGGAAACAGTTTATGGCGTCACTATATGTTGAAGGCAGGATATGAAATCAATGAAGATCAGCGCATTTCTTTCGGAACAGGAGGGCATGGAAGTTCAGGACAAAATATCTCTGATAACGCTCAAGACTTTTACAGTCAAGGCGTACTTTCTACACAGCGATTAGCACATTCGGAGAACAACAACAAATGGTTGACCAACAGAGCATTTTTAAACTACACTTGGGATACAGATACCATCGGAAGCGCCCTTGAGGTGAATTTGAATTATACACGACGCATTTCCGATGGCGAGAATCAATTCAGCACTGATTTTAGAGATTATCAATCGCAACAAGAACAAGTGTATAATGCGCTAGCTGTGCGACAGGACCGACCTAACATTGGTGAAGTTCGCCTGAATTATGAGCATTATGTGGATTCCAATTTCTTCTTTGAATTCGGTGCGGATGTTAGTGCCCTGTTTAACGACAAACGCTTTAATCGGTATATCATAGAAAACGGTCAATGGGTGGAAGATCCGGCGTATACGAATTCGTATAATTACCAAGAGCAAATTGCTGGTGCGTATGCACAAGTTTCAAAGAAATGGGGGAAATTCGGTGCGCAACTCGGAATAAGAGGAGAGTACACGCGATTGAATGGTTATAGTCAGTCGCTCAGTCAGCAATTTATGGATTCTTCCTATTTATTACCTTTTCCGGATGCAGGGGTTTTGTACGAACCGAATGAGAAATTGGCGATAACGGCTTATTATTCCTCAGGAATTGATCGTCCATCTTTCCAGAATTTCGATCCGTTCGTGCGAGTGCTTGATAGCTTAAATGTGCAGTTCGGGAATCCGTATTTGCGACCTTCGTATGAGCATAATTTTGGCTTGGAAATCGACATTTTATATTCATATAACTTGTCTTTGAGCTACTCGCGTTATGAAGATTTTGCTGGAACCTTGACGTTTGTTGATCCAACAACTTTTGTCACGAGTAGTACACCGTGGAATGCCAAATTGAACGAAACATACTCTTTAAGCCTCAGTATTCCTATTAATTTGGATTGGTTAGACGGTTGGAACTCGATTTGGTTGGATTACAACATATTCGAATTCACCGAAATCTTTCAGCGAGCACCTTACGAAAACATTACGTTCGGTTTCAGTTCCTACCTCATATTCAAATTGCCGCACAACTTTACGATCATGAATCGCCTTTGGATGAACCGATGGGGGAATGATACCTCCACAGATAATATTATGACGCATTGGGGCGTTCGATTGACCAAAGAGTTCGACAATCCTGATATCAATATTTTCGCGGAGGTGAATCAGTTGATGCCACAGCAAAATCGAACTGAAACAGTCAATGGAAACTACCTAGCATACAGCCAAAATCAATATCAATTCACTGGTTTTGAAATTGGTGTCTTCTTCAAATTCGGTCGATTGACGGCAAATACTAGCATCAAGGAATCGGAGTCGGGTCAGTCGGGGAGATTGTAGGTTGGAATAAGGAATAAGGAATAAGGAATAAGGAATAAGGAATAAGGGATAAGGGATAAGGAATAGCCAAAAGGTCATCTCGGCTCCGCTCGATGTCCTTTTGGTGTACTTTAAAACTCGAAAATCACCCCGATTGTTGGTGTCACTGTTGTTTGTTCGTTAGAGATGAGCAGTGGAATCGCGTTGGAACCATCAGGTTCCAATGGTTGTCCGTCTGTTGTTGCGAACCCCGTATTATCCTCGTTTCGTTTGAAGGTGTAGAACGGCGGTGTTTCGTTGGTGAATCCTAAAATGTTTTGAATGTCCACATAGAAATCGAAACTTACGTTTTTTAAGTTGACGATTTTATCCAATCGGAAATCCAGTTGATTGAAGGCACGCAATCTTTCCGAATTCACGTTGTCGAAATCCAAGACACCGTTTCCTGTTGTTGCATAAACCATTTGAGAGGCTTCAAGATCGAATGGCGTGTATGGAACCCCGCCTGCAAAACGATATTTCAAGCCTAGTTTCCAGCTCTTGTTCTTTCCAAAATTCCACCCGAAAGTAGAGGAGAAGAGATGTCGACTATCCCAGGCAGAAGGAATCAATTCACCATCGGCTCCGGAGAATAAGGAACGTACATACGTATAACTCACTACATAGAAAATGTTCTTCACGAGTTTCTGCTGCACGAAAACTTCAAATCCGTAGGTTTGACCATCACCAATGGTGTTCACTTCTTCGTTTCCAACAGCACCAAATTCTTGTCCTTGATTAGCCAAAGAGATGCCATTGACCACCGACACCGGATAATTGCTGTAATCTTTGTAGAATCCTTCAACAGTAACACGCAAACCTTTGGTCGGGAGCCATTGTGTACCCAACACGTAGTGATCGGATTGTATGTAATCCAAATCTTGGTTTTGAAGCACGTTATTGGCATCGCGATAGCCCAATGTGGTATAGGTCGGGATTTTGTAATAGCTACCTAGAGATGCCGTCAGATCCCATTTCGAGTTGAGGTGATAGGCGAAGGAAACCCTTGGCGATAAAGTATTCAATGGATTGTTTCCGTTATCTGTGAACGAGTTCATGTCGGTACGAACCCCTGCCGAAACCAACAATTTCTCATTGAAGAATTCTTTGGAGACTTGTCCGAAAGCACCGTATTTGAAAAACTCAATCGCCGATTCATTTTCGATGATTACTGCCGGAACAATTTCATTCCCTGCAGTGTCCAATACGGCCCCAGTAACTTTGTTAAACAAGTTGGAGTTGTACTTTACGTATTGCCCCATCACCCCGAAAGAGTATTTCCATCCGTTCACGTATTTGTTGTAATCGAAACGGAATTTGTTTTCAATTTCCTGTGATTCCAAGAGGAAGTTTCGGAACTCTTCTTCGCCGTTGCGAGCATCTTCGAATTGATCGAGTTGGTTATCAAACATATTACGACTCACCGCCAAATTCCAAAAACCATTTTCAACTCGACGTTTTATGGCAACCCCTGTAGTGTAGTTCCACTGCGTGATGAAAGGAAGAGATCTTCGTAAAAACTCTGTTTCGTCGTTATCCTGGCGGGTCGGGGCAAAATTGAATCGATCATACGCTCCTAAACCGATGGCAGTAACAGTTGTTTTATTGTCCGGTCGGAAGGTTGTTTTAAATTGGAAATCTGAAAAATTCGGGCGAATTGGTAGGTCGATCAAAGTGAAGAGGAAGTCGAGATAGGAGGTTCTTGCCGATACCAAAAAATCGTTCTTTTTTCCCATCGGACCTTCCAGTGTAAGAACACTTTCTGTAAATCCAACACGGGCATTTCCTGAGAGCTTTTCGCGGTTTCCTTGTCGTTGCGAAATAACGAATGTTGAGGCCAATGCATTGTCGTATCGTGCATCAAAAGCTGAGGAGCTGAGTTTCAAATCTTCAATAAAAGAAACGTTCAGAATTCCTTGTGCACCACCTGACGATCCTTGTGTTTGAAAGTGATTTAGCACCGGAATTTCAATGCCATCCAAATAATACACGTTTTCGTTGGGAGCTCCCCCACGAATAATAATGTCGTTTCTTTGGGCACCACCTGAGGAACCGCCTACGCCCGGAAGTGTTTGTACCACCTTGGAAACGTCGAAATTCCCTCCTGGATTGGATTCAATTTCTACCGATGTTAGTTTTTGGACAGATAACGGAGTAATCATATCCGTTGTTTTGGCAATTTTATTTTCGTCGTAAACTACCTCCACGGGGCCAATTTCCTGCGTGATGGACTCCAATCCAAAATTTACGGTCTCCACGTTCCCGGAATTCACAGGAATATTGAACTTCTTCAAGGGTTCATATCCGCTAACGGTAACTACAAGGGTGTAAGTGCCAACAGGGACATCGAAGCTAAAACTCCCATCGAAATCGGTAATTGCCCCCAATTGCGTTCCTTCGGCAAAAACTTTAGCATAAGGAATGGGTTCTTCCGTATTGAGATCCTTTACATTACCTTGAATAGTTCCCGTGTTTTGCGCCCATAATGTATTGCAAACAAGCAGGATAGCACCCAGTAAAACAGCCTTCATATAAAACCTACGTATAATTTACCCGGGTAAATGTACAACATTTATACAAAAACGTTAAACAAAATGTGTTAAATGGATTTATATTCGTTTACAGTGACGATTTTGTTGTCTCGGCAAGCGCTGGATGCACCTTGGCAATCTCTCGCAACGTATCATTGCCCTTCTCATAGATCATCTGAAATACATCAAACACTGGCAGTACAGGTTCTCCTTTCGCTTGGAGAACAAATTCATCACCAGGTTGTACTTTTCCTTCCTTCAAAACACGAAAATAAGTACCCGATCTACCAAAATCGACAAAGTGCTTCACGGCTAAACTTGAATCCATCCGCACGTTGAGTTTCATGCATGGTTGGCGTGGTTCCGAGACTTGAACAACAGCTTCGCCCACTTGAAAGGTATCGCCAATTGATACTGTTTTTTCGTCCAATCCTTCAACGGTTAAATTTTCACCGAACATGCCGTAACTCCACTCCAAATCGGGGTGCAAATCCTTCCAATGATCGTAATGATCGGCAGAGTAAGCATAGCATGCCTTGTCTATGCCGCCGTGGTATTTGCGGTCAACAACAGCATCGGATTTCACGTCTGTTTTTTCTAAAACGATGCCGTGCTCTGCAGGATACTTGAAAATCCCAGTTATGACTTCTTGACCCTTCCACTCAACAGTTTGTTTTTCACCAATATTTGTTGCCACCACTTTCATATCTGCAAGATACAACTTAGTGATTCTACGTACGAGAAACCACGTAAAAAAAGTACCGTTGAAATACGCGAAGAAATCCGCAATTGTACTCTTGATGCTTGATTCCATCCTTCTTAGCTTTGGAATAACCTCAAGCACTGCGGTGTTTTAAATCGATTTAAAAGGACATAAAGTTCCCAAAGGTTAGGTACAGTAAAGCGCAATCTGTACCGCTTTTATTAACTATTTAAATTGAGTAAAGATGAAAAAGAGATTTACGCTTTTAGCGCTCTGTGGCTTGCTTGCCACTGGAGCCTCGGCACAGATCATTCAGTCGGTAAACCCGGACACACCCATTTGGGGAGTAACAAACAACACGGGGATCGCAATAGCTCCAGATTATCACTGGAATGCAATCGTTTATGATGATCCGGCAGGAGATTACTGGATTCAATGGAGAGATGCTGCAACAGCGGCATTGCTTGACATAGATAACCAACCGGGTGCCAATCCCGATGTAGCATATTATGGAAACGCGGATGCCTTGGTCGTTGCTTATGAAAACGGCGGCGGTATTTTCGTTGACGATTATTACCTGAACACAGTTGTACCGGTAGATTATGTATTGAACATGAACACGGGTATTGCCGGAGGTATTAATCCGAATGTGGATATGAGCAGCCAAGGAGATGGTGTCCTTACGTGGGAAGACGGTGGAGGAACTGTTTTTGCCTGTGCTTTCCAAATTGGACCTTTTGCAGCAGGACCAATTGTACCAATGGCTCCTGGAACAATGCCTGACGTGGCACTAATGGACAATTCGAAAGAGCTTGTTTTAACTTATGAGCAAGGCGGTCAATTGATTATTGAGACATATGATTACATGACTCTACAAGCAGGAGGCGCAGCTCCAACAAGTCCGCCAGTCAACATTGCGACGAATGGTATCGGATGGGAATGGCCACGCGTTCAAGCAAACAGAAACCAATTGTTTGGAGGTCCTGATCTGTACACAGTTGTGGCTCAGGATAACATGGGCGGTGGTTTGTACGATGTTTTTGGACACTTCTTTATTGGTTCAGGAAACTTGGTAGCAAACCCATTGGTAAACGTTCCAATGAACGGTTGTGCACCTAGCTTCCCGCGTCCGGTGGTAGCTTATGATCGTGACGAGGTACACATTGCCTTTTCAGTAGATCATACGTGTGCGTTCCCTCCAACAGATCCAAGTTCACAAGACATTTTGATGGTGCATTACGATCATGGCGGTGGTAATATGCCGCTAACTCCTCCAGGTGTTTTCTTAGAGGTGAACCAATTCGATTTGCCATTTGCAAATTCTGCGACATCATTGAACACCGAGTACGACGGTTTCTTTATGATCAACAATACGAATTACTGTGAAGGAACAGCCTTTAACGATCCGGGAGATTTGTTCTGGAAAGTTCGTGATCCGGCAGTTCCGGCATGGCGTCAAGCGGAGCCAAGCAAGTTCACCGTTGAAATCGAAAAAGGAGTGATGTCTAACTTTATTACTGTGGATGTTACTACTTTGGATGAGTCTGTTACAGAGAACGATATCGAAATGGAATTTGCGGTGTACGATCAGTCCGGTCGATTGATTGAAGTGCCATCGTTTGAGCAAAACGGCATGAGCTTCCAAATTGATGTAACGAATTTAGAGCAAGGTATTTACCTGTTACAGTACACTCTTAACGGCGAAACGCAAGCCGAAAGAATCCCTCATTTTACTAACTAATCACCTTTTCCAGTAAAATGACTGAGCGCTTCTCTTTCCTGTTTGGAGGGAGAAGCGTTTTTGTTTTCAGTATTTACTCATCCTTCATCAATTCCTCGACTGCCGTTTCCAATTGCTTATCGCGACCTTCCGCTACCGATTTATAATCGTTTTTGATTTTGATGTCTGGTTCGAACTGATAGTTCTCTTGAAGGTTTCCATCCATGTCCTGAACACCAACTTGCGGAATTCCAAAGTAGAGATTTCGGTTAATTTGCGTTTCCCACCACACGGCAGTCATTGTTCCAGGAACTGGCATTCCAATGGTTTTTCCAAGGTCGAGCGCACGATACGCGAAAGGGAACCCATGAGCATCCGAATAATTTCCTTCACCAATTAAAACAGCCGATGGACGGTACCATTTCGATAGCGGTTCGTGTCCAATTTGTTGTCCACGAGGCACGAACGTAGCGTACATCTTTCCACCGAGGAAGGTCGCTAAATCATCGTGCAGCCAACCGCCTCCATTGAATCGCGTATCTACGATCAAAGCATCTTTGTCGGCATGTTTTCCGAGTGCGTCTGAGTACACTTGTCGGAAACTAGCATCGTTCATTCCACGCACGTGCACATAGCCAATCGTTCCGCCGGAAAGTTCTTCTACTTGAGCATTGCGCTTTTTCACGTAGCGTTCGTAAGCAAGGTTGTTCATGGCGCCCATTGAGATTGGTTGGAACACTTCGCTGTACACTTTACCATCAACAATGAAAGTCACTAACACATTTTTCCCGTTCTGATGATTCATCAACTGGAAGTAATGTGGCAAGTTTTGAATTTCTGTGTTGTTAATTTTCGTGATGATCATGCCGTCCTTCGCATGCGATCCGTCGATCAATAGCGGACTTTTGTGAATGATTTCAATCGCCTTGATTCCCTTGCCATCGAAACCGTAATCAGGATAGAACCCGAACGATGCGGTTTGGTCACCTCCTTCTTTCGAGAAACGGTATCCGGAACCTGTATGCGAAGCGTTTAGCTCACCTAGCAATTCACTCAGCATTTCAGCAAAGTCAGGACCGTTGTTGATGTGCGGTAGGAACTTGGCGTATTCTTCTTTGTAGAAGTCCCAATCTACGCCGTGCATGTCTTCTACGTAAAACTTTTTGAGTGCTTGACGCCATGCATGATTGTAGATGTACTCAAATTCTGCTTGTTGGTTCAGCTCCATTTTAGCCGAGTAAGAAACTCCTTTTGGTTTTCCGCTTTCTGCGTTGATTACCTGAATGGAACGGTTTGAAATTACGATGATGTGGGACTCGTCTTTATCAAACTTAATGCTTCCGCCTCCTGTACCTAGTTTTGCCAACAATTTGGTTTCGTTCTTCTTGAAATCTTGCACCCACAGATCGTAGCCTTTCTCGAAAGAACTCAAATAGAACATCTTGCTTCCGTCTTTTTTTACGATGGCATCGCTCAAACTGGAAGAATGAATGGTCAAGCGCTTGGTACGATCTTTAGCATTCTCCAAATCAAATTTCAACGGATCTATTTTCTTCTTTTCGTCCTCATCCTTTTTCGATTTATCCTTCTTGCTTGCTGAGCTAGTAGAAGCTTCGTCTTTTGATTTGTCCTTTTCAGCTTCTTCCAATAATGCCGCCTCTGATTCCGAAAGGTTGAATTTATCGTACGCACTTTTTGTCAAGAACATGGCGTAGGCATCATCTTGGAATCCCCAGCTGCCGTGACTTTTCATTCCGTTTCTGCCCGACATCCACAAGATAGCTTCACCGCCCATGATCCATTTCGGGCTGTTGCAATCATAGCCGCTTTCTGTCAAGTTGATAATTTCTTTTCCGTCGGCAGAAACCAATCCAACATCTGAATTCCATCGATTGTAGGGTAAGTATTGCACTAAAAACCACTTTCCATCGGGGGACCACTCGTAGTATTGATCGCCATCAGAATAGGAATAGTTGTATTTTTTCTCCAAAACAGTACGCACTTCCTTAGACTCAAGATTCAGTACCTTCAAGATTACGCGCTC
Organism: bacterium; assembly: GCA_024742305.1. Lineage (GTDB taxonomy): Bacteria > Bacteroidota > Bacteroidia > Flavobacteriales_D > Crocinitomicaceae > UBA4466. The sequence goes on from JANSYQ010000008.1 coordinate 93,303, forward strand.
CTCCAAAAAGGCAATTTCCTTTCCATCGGGTGAGTAACTGGGTTGAAAGGTTTCTTTTTCGCTCACAAGTATTTCTTCCTCCTCTAAAACTGAGGAAGCGTAGAACAATTTTTCTTCTTCACGCGTTAAGTTTACTTGATACAAATTCCAACTTTCGTTGCGTTCCCCAGCGAATAAAATAGATCTTCCATCGGGCGAGAAACTTACGTTTCGTTCTTGTTCAGGTGTGTTAGTGATTCGTTTTGTATCTGAGTAGTCGAGGGAGGTCACAAAGATTTCTCCATGGGCTACGAAAGCAATTTCTTTTCCGTTTGGCGAGAGTACCATTTCACTCACTTCGCCTTTTACGTCCACTAACTCCGTTGCGTTAAAGTTGTCATCTATGTTGATTTGGATGTTGAGTTTTTGCGGTTCGCTGCCTTCTTGAAGCGTGTACAATTCTCCATCGTAGCTAAAGGACAGAATACCTTTATCGGACATCGTTAAAAAACGTACCGGATGATTTTCAAAAAAAGTGATTTGAACGGGCGTTTTACCAGCAATTGTTTTCTTCCAAATATTGAAACTTCCTGATTGCTCCGACAAATAATAGAACGATTGCTCGTCGCTGCTCCAAACCGGATTTCGATCTTCACCATCAAAAGTGGTCAATTGTGTGTGCTCCTTGGTTTGCGGATCGTACATCCAAATATCACGCGCAACGGATGAGGTATGGTGCTTTCTCCATTGATTCTCGTAGCCTTTTCTGTCGTGATAGATGAGTTTCGTTTTGTCCTTGTTCCATTGCGCATTTTCTGCGGGAGTAGTTAGCACTTGATCTAAGTTTCCATTGGTATCGATGGCGTACAATTCGCTCAATACACCTGAGGGAAATTGACTGTTCAAGTAAGAGTCAAGTCGAGTTGATGTAAACAGGATCGAACCGTCGTTTTCTACCGCACACGGATAATCTCCTGAAGAGTGAAAGGTGATTCTTTCCGCAGCACCTCCGTTAGACGGCATGGTGTAAATGTCGTAGTTTCCATAGCGATTGGATGCAAAGGCAATGGTTTTACCATCGGGCGACCAAGTGGCCATGAAATCGTGGTCCTGATGCGTAGTGATGGCGTTTGCCTGTCCGCCTTTGGCATCCACAAGGTAGATGTCGCCTTTGTAGTTAAACGCGATGGTGGAACCGTCAGGAGAGATGGCAGGATAGCGCAACCAAAGAGGAGCCTGGGCATAAGTTGTACTGAAAAGGCACAAGAAAAGTGCTGAGAACAAGAGTTTCATAAGGAGTAATTTTCAATGCAGGTGACAATTTACGGAATTATGAAACAAGAAAGTGGGAGTTATGGATGAGTGGTTTCTTCGATGAATAAAAGTAGAAACCACTTTTTTAGTGATTAATCCATGACTGGAACCGTTACTTTCCACTCTTTGGTTTTACGTGCACCAGCTTTGTTAACAACAGTAATTGTTCCATTTAAGGTGGTAGTTTCATCTACTTTTACGCGCAGAGTGGCTACGCCCTCGTGAACTTTAATTACTCCACCTTGCTCGCATGTAACCTCAGGATTGTTTGTAGAGTCGAATGCGGCCATGAGGACTTTAATTTCTACTTCTTCACCTTTTTCAGAGTAACTTGGACCATACGCGAGTGGCATTATTGTGTCAAAGCTGTAGCAATCTGAACTGACACGACTTTTGATGAGACCCAGCGCTTTTTTTCGTGCTAGCAAAATCCTGGATTCTTGTATACACAAAAAATGCAAAGCTTGTTGCGCTGAGTATGTTTGATCTTCACCTGTACGCGGTGTTAGCGATAGTAGTATTTCAAACAAGAATACCTTGTCTTCAGGATATACGTTTTGTAGTAATTCACGGAAATATTGTGAATCGCTCTCGTCTCCTTTTAGTTCCTTACGACTGATTTCTCCAATAGCGCGACTTTTATCTCGTTGTAGCTCACCGTTAATAGATCGATAGTGGGAGTTAGCGCAAATTTTGACAACTGCATCTCTGTATCGAACGACACTTCTTAAAACCTCGTCAGAGTGGAAATAATCCTCTTCATCATCCTTGATTTTTCGAGCGTCAATTCTTGCTGGGTACATGTAGTCATCCCGAAGTTTTGATAATGCAGATTGAGCGCCGATTGCCGCTAGTATTTTTCGTTTTTCTTCATGAATTCCCTTGATAATTCTTTCATAGCCTTCCTCAATGTCTTCTATGGCATCAACTTGCGTATCAATCATGGAAACTCTTGGGGCATTACCGTTGCGATCAGTAGCAATTAAAGCGCCTTTTTCAGCTCGTAATGAAATAAAGTAACCATATCCTTGGTCGTAGATATTTCGTGAACTCTCAAAATAATTATCGAACTGCATGGCAAGTATGATGTCGTTCGTTGTAGAATCCTCGTTGGAACTACACGAAAAAAGAAGTGGGGTTGAACATAAGAAGACAAGGGAAGCCAGTGCTGCTTTTGAAATTTTGCGCATAGAATTGTATTTACGCCGAAAAAGATAGCGAATAGAAATGGTTACGCCTTAATCATCTTTTGGAAACATGATACACCAACGAAATCCCATGTTGTACATTACTGCCATTGCTTAGCTTGCTTCGGCTCCATGAAACGGAGTACAGACATCGTAGTTTTTGGCGGATGTCCCAACCAGCACCAACTGTCCAACCTTCACGAACTCGACTGCCCAAGAAGACGTTCAATCCATTTTCCCATTGAGCTCGTGCATTCAAATCAACTCGGTTGAATCCATCTACATAGGTGTAGAGTGCGGACAAAGCCAAGGTGTGCTTGGTTTCAGAAGAAGATTTTGAGCCAACAGATAGGTCAACCGTAAAATGTCCGTAATAATGCGGTTTCCATGGTTCTGTTCCTACATCTCCCGCACTAGCTATTGGAACATTTCGAACGCCCGCTCCCAAATGCAACGGACCGTGTTTATAAGTAACTCCAGCGTGGGATTGTAAATGATTTCGAGAGGCTGGGGAATCTACTCCAGTGGTGTAAATTGTGCCCGTTTGCGTAGTGTCGTAAATCAATCCAGTAGAAACAGAATTCCGAAACGATGGTGCAACTCCAAAGGCGATATGATGTCTTCCCTTGAAATTCCAATCGTAGCTAATGGGAACGGAAACCTCTGAGGTTTGACTGTTGAAGCCGAGGCTATGGTTCATGTTTACGCCTGTGCCAGGGTTGTTCTTCAAGGCAAGGTTATAGAAGCCAAAGTAGCTGTGTTGATTCCCCCAATTGCCTTGATACATCAGACCACCGCGCTGTTGATCCGTTAGTCCTGCTAATGATGGATTAAAATGTGAGAAGTTGTTCCAAAACTGATGAGGAACGGTTTCCAGTTGAGCAAAAGTGAAAAATCCGGAGAGTATAAATAGTGCCGTGCAAATTCCTTTCATGGTAGGATAAATTAATAGTCAAAAAATAGGCTTTTGCTGTAATGCTTGGTCAGGCGTTCATAAAGAGAAACAATAGAGCGTAAGGAAAAGTTACATTCCACGTCAAATTAAAAGAATGTGCCAAGGTAACTTAAGGAAACCTAAGTAATAATTGTTACGCAGGGTTTCTACTAGAATTCGGACCTTCGCAGAAATACACAAAGATTATGGCAACGATAAAACTGACAACAGATAAATTCAAGAAGGAAATTTTCAATTACGATGCAAACGAGGAGTGGGACTATCAAGACTCCGTTCCGGCGATTATAGATTTTTATGCAGACTGGTGCGGCCCTTGTAAAGCTGTCGCTCCCATTCTTGAGGAACTTTCTGAAGAATACGAAGGCAAAGTGAAAATCTACAAAGTAGATACGGAAGTAGAGCAGGAATTGTCAGCGGTATTTGGAATCCGAAGTATTCCGAGCTTGCTATTCATTCCAACAGGAGGAAAGCAACCGATGATGCAAGCTGGAGCTCTTCCCAAAAATGCATTTCAGGAAATCATCAACAAAGAATTACTGGACTAAAGAAGCAATCTTAGGAATTGCGTAGCGTTTCTAAATAGTAACCCTGACATCGCGAGATCGTCAGGGTTATTTTGTTAACGTTTTATTTTACTCTTTGGTTTGAAGCATATACACAAAGGCGAACTCGTGAGTGTAGTTCGTCACGGACTGTAACGCATTACGCACAAAGGTGATTGAGTAGTTCAAACGAAACTTTTCCAAAATATCGTAACCTCCGCCTGCAATGATTCCATTGCTCCAATCGTACCCACCGAAAATTGTAAACTGATTTTTATACATCACCCTCACGTTTGTTTGTAGAATTTGTTGAACGACAACTGTTCCGTAATTGGCTTCTAAAAATACCACTAGGGGTTGGGCAGTAAGTTTTCCAAGATGCATTTTGTATTGCATCATGGCGTAGTAATGGGGTACTCGGTCGTAGCCGTTGTTCCCACTTAGATCAGCTAATTCTACAGATCGAGCACTTATCCCACAGGCGATTTTTCTGTTTTTGAAAACGACACCTGCTTGTCCAGTAAGAAATTGAATGCTTCCTTGCGAAGGAAGTACGGGATCATTTTCTGTTTCCGGAGGAATGAATGTACCATAAGTGGAAAGGTGATTGAATCCAAGTGCTGCCCCAAAAGCCAAGGTATTTTTGTCGTTCAATTGTAATCGATAACTGGCGGGTACAAATGTTTGAAATTCGGTATTAAATCCAATGGTGCCATATTGTGCTTGCAATCCAATTCCCCAATTATCCTTTAAACGCATATTGCCATAGGCATAAATATCTTCAGGAGCTCCGTTGACTCCGCTCCATTGGTTGCGATACAGGGCTCCCGCTTGCATTTGGTGCTCTAAACCGGCGAAAGCAGGATTATAGTGCGTTTGGTTGTTCCAAAACTGATTGAAGAACGTTTCTTGCTGGGCGTTAGCTGAAATACCCGTAAGTAAGATGAAAGTGGTTAGTAGCTGTTTCATGGGAATAGAACAAAGAGCTGTATGAAAAAGTTACGTTATAGTGAAAAATTGACAGAAAATTCCGTTGGTTAGAAATAAAAAACCCTGACGCTCTTTTGAGGTCAGGGTTTCTATATCTTAGAGAGATTTTATTTCCCCATTTTTTCTTCTGTTTCTCCGCCGTGACCGCATTTGCCTTCACCGCATTTTCCTTCGTGACATTTTCCTTCACCACATTTGAAGTTTCCATCTTCATCGTAGTGAGCCAAACAAGCCTCCGTACATGCTTCAGAACATCCTTGCTCTTTACAGTAAGCAGCGCATTCTTCTTTGGTCATGTTTTTCATCTTGCTCATGTCACATTTTCCACACATGGCATCTTTTTCACAAGAAGCACCGGATTTGCAATGAGAACCTGACTTACAAGAATCACCCTTTTTACAAGCGCCTCCTTTTTTGCAAGAAGCATCTTTTTTACAGCTTCCGTCTTTCTTGCAGTGTCCATCTTTTTTACAATGTTCACCACCGTCCATACGACATTCTGTTTTATCACCACACTGTCCTGCCATTGCAGCATCGTCTCCGTGACCGTCTCCTAAGATTGGAGCAATAACCAAACCTACCAAACACGTCAATTTGATCAAAATGTTCATGGATGGGCCTGAAGTATCTTTGAATGGATCACCAACGGTATCTCCAGTTACTGCTGCTTTGTGAGCCTCAGAGCCTTTGTATGTCATTTCTCCATCGATCATAACTCCAGCTTCAAAAGACTTCTTAGCGTTGTCCCAAGCACCTCCTGCGTTGTTTTGGAAGATTGCCCAAAGTACACCTGATACAGCAACACCTGCCATGTATCCTCCAAGTACCTCTGCTGCCAACGGCCAGTCTCCTGAAATCAATCCAGTTCCCAAACCGATCAACAATGGTGTAACGATGGTCAGGGCTCCTGGCAACATCATTTCTTTCAAGGAAGCTTGCGTAGAAATCTCCACACATTTATCATATTCTGGTTTCCCAGTTCCTTCCATAATTCCTGGAATCTCTTTGAACTGACGACGTACCTCTTTTACCATGGCCATAGCTGCCTTACCAACAGATTTCATCGCCAATGCAGAGAATACTACTGGAATCATACCACCAATGAACAAGGCTGCCAAAACTGGCGCTTTAAAGATGTTAATTCCGTCAATTCCTGTAAACGTTACGTACGCAGCGAACAATGCCAAAGCTGTCAATGCTGCTGATGCAATCGCGAATCCTTTACCAACTGCTGCAGTAGTGTTACCAACAGAGTCCAAGATGTCTGTACGCTCACGTACTTCATCAGGAAGTTCTGACATCTCAGCAACTCCACCTGCGTTATCGGCAATCGGTCCGAAAGCGTCAATCGCCAACTGCATTGCTGTAGTCGCCATCATTGCCGATGCTGCAATGGCTACTCCGTAGAATCCACCCAATGCGTAAGATCCCCAAATTGCCGCAGCAAACAAGATTACTGATGAGAACGTTGAAATCATTCCTGTTGCCAAACCAGCGATAATGTTTGTGGCAGCACCCGTTGATGAGTTCTTAACGATATCCAATACTGGTTTTTTACCCAATGCTGTGTAGTACTCAGTAAATGCTGAGATCAAGTATCCAACTCCTAGACCTACCAAGGTAGCATAGAAGATATTCATACGGGAAATATCCTTCGCATCTTCACCGAAGAACGCCATTCCTTTAATTGTTTCAGGAAGCATCCAGTTTACCAAGAAGAAACAAGCAGCAATCGTCAAAATGATAGAAGTAATGTTACCTACGTTCAATGCACGTTGTACTTGAGCTTCTTTTGCGTTATTGTCTTTTACTCGAATCAAGAATGTTCCGATAATGGAAGCAACGATACCAACTCCCGCAATCATTACTGGAAGCAAAATTGGTCCCATTCCTCCGAATTCAGAGTTTACTTGACCGGCATCGTACATGTCTTTAATAATGTAGTTACCCAATACCATGGATGCCAAAACTGTTGCTACGTACGATCCGAACAAGTCAGCTCCCATACCAGCAACGTCACCAACATTATCCCCTACGTTATCCGCAATGGTCGCTGGGTTACGTGGATCATCTTCAGGTATTCCTGCTTCAACTTTACCTACAAGGTCAGCACCAACGTCTGCAGCTTTCGTGTAGATACCTCCACCAACACGCGCAAACAAAGCGATGGACTCAGCTCCCAATGAGAACCCTGCCAATGCCTCCAAAACTACTGTCATTTCATTGTAGAACGACCCTTCGCCTATTAAGAACATTTTTAGGAACAAAAGGAAGAACAAAGCAAGACCCAAAACTGCCAATCCGGCAACTCCTAGTCCCATTACAGTTCCGCCACCAAAAGAAACTTGAAGGGCTTTTGGCAAGCTAGTTCTAGCTGCTTCTGTAGTACGTGAGTTTGCCTCCGTTGCTACGCGCATACCAATATTACCCGCAATTGCAGAGAAAATTGCTCCAATGATGAATGCCGGAACAATCATCCAGTGCGTTGTATCAACAACTGCTGAAATTCCAAAAAGTGCTCCTGACGCGATTACTACGAAAATTGCCAACAAGCGATACTCTGCACTTAAGAATGCCATAGCACCCTGTTTGATGCTTTTCGAGATTTCCTGCATGCGCTCGTTACCCGGGTTTTGTTTCTTTACCCAAGCCATTTTGATCAGCATGAAAATCAATCCGATAACCGCCAATCCGATTGGCACATAAATTAAATTAGCTCCCATTTTGTAATAAAGGTTTGTTAAAACAGGGGGCAAAAGTAGATTTTTCTACTGTACCAGACAAGTTTCCATATTAAATTATGGTAAAGGTTACGATTCCAGTTTTAGAAAAGCTGGACCGTAAAGGGTCTGATTTACTTATGAAAAACGTTTAAGTCGAAAGGTTAGGCGTTCCGAATAACGGAAATCAACGAGTTACGATCTACACCACCGCTTTGTCGCCATTTCAGCTTGCCTGATTTGTAAAGAACAAACGTTGGGACGCCACGAACTTTGTAGGCTTGCGCTACTTGTGGGTTTTTGTCGACGTCAATTTTGAGAATTCTAATGTTTTCACCCAATTCTTCCTTCACTTGATCTAGTACTGGAGCCATCGCTTTGCACGGACCGCACCAAGTCGCATGGAAGTCGATCAATGTAGGTGTATCCGATTGTAATATTTCTTTGAATGAAGCCATAGTACAAAGGTCGGAAACTTTGGGAAATTGTCTGTAGCATTTGTTACATCAGTTACACGATATTTTCAATTCTCAAATTAGAATTTTCAATTGCGTAAAATCGGCTACTTTTGCCCTGTGAAGATTTTATTTGTTCGCTTTAGTTCTATTGGTGATGTTGTTTTAACAACTCCGGTGATTCGTGCTGTGAAAGAGCAAATGAATGATGTCGAGATTCACTACCTGACCAAATCTTCGTTTCAATCCATTGTTGCCCCCAATCCCTATGTTTCAAAGGTCTACTCTATTGAGAAATCTATTGATGAGGTCATTGATGATCTGAAAAAAGAGGAGTACGATTGGGTCATCGATTTACACAACAATATTCGAACAAAAGGGCTGAAGTCGAAGTTGCGCCGACCTTCTAAAACTTTCCGAAAATTAAATTGGGAGAAGTGGTTGTTGGTCAATGCTAAGATCAACAAGATGCCCGACATCCATGTAGTCGATCGATACTTCGAAGCCGTGACGCATTTGGGCGTAAAACCTGATGGAAAACCTGGCGATTTCATCATTGAATCCGGTAATGAAGTCAATCTTGACGATTGGGCACTCAAAGAAAAAATGTTCGTCGCTATCGCTATCGGAGCACAGCATGCTACGAAATGTCTTCCTACTGAAAAGTTGATAGAACTCATTCAAAATATTGAGCTACCCGTTGTTTTAATCGGTGGACCTTCAGACGAAGAAAAGGCGAATTCGATAGTAGCAGGCTTGGATAAGGATATCGTGAATACGGTAGGACAATTGAATCTGCAGCAATCGGCGAGCTTGGTGAAACAGTCCAAACATTTGATTACGCACGATACGGGAATGATGCATATCGCTAGTTGTTTTGATGTTTCGATGTCGACCGTGTGGGGAAATACCGTCCCTGAGTTTGGGATGTATCCGTATCAGCCCACTCAAAAAACGTATACCATTCATCAAGTTGAGGACTTAAAATGCCGTCCTTGCTCTAAAATTGGATCGGAAACTTGTCCAAAGAAGCATTTTGATTGCATGATGCAGCAGAAGGTGGAAGCAATTGCTGAGGGGGTAGGTGAAAAGTAAGAAGTGAGAGGAGTCGTTACACTTCTTCTCCCTTTTCTCATCATACTGTTCTCTCAATTAACTATCTTTTAGAGCGTACAAAGATTCATTAAAACACATGGCCCCAATAGACGAACCCGTCAGTCTCAAGTTTAACAGCGGAAATACCTTGCCGCCGAACATAAAAATCATAGCAATCGTCGTTAGTGCCTTGGCGGTATTCCTGATTTTTGCTACCATGCTTTACGTTGGATTAGCACTGTTGGTTCTCAATGTTTTCGTATTGACGCAGCGACAAGTTGTTGAAATCAACGAGGAAAAGAATTTTGTTCACGACTACAGCGTGCATTTCGGATTTATCAAAATAGGGAAGAAGTACCCCTTGGATAAATACAAGTATGTTACTGCAATGCCACTGCTTGAATCGGCTCAGATTTATGGTCGGTCATCAAACTCCACCATTATTTCGAACAATTATCATAGTGTTACCTTATTTGGAAATAGGTTGCGCGGTAAACGTATCTTGAAAAAGTACGATTCTCGCTCAGAGGCTATTGAAGCTGCCCAAAAGTTAGCAAACCGATTGAATTTGAAGTTCTTTGAATACGATCCAAAGTTGGTACGCGCGGTACTTCGCGGAGAGCGTGAATTGTAAAATTGGAAGAGAATATTTAGAAGGGAAATGATCTTTTCACAGTTCTCTATTCACCACTTACTCCCCCATAAAAAGTTTACGCAACTCGGTTGCCTCTGCGGGCTTCATTTTTCCCGCCAAAATCAAACTCAATTGTTTACGTCGTAAAGCACCGTTGTAACGTTCAATTTCTTCTTCTGTTTCAGGGATTAATTCAGGCACGGCAATAGGACCACCGTTTTGGTCTACGGCAACGAAAGTATAGATCGCCTCGTTGCTTTTTACGCGGGTTCCTTTGAGATGATCCTCCACAAAAACATCTACAAAAATCTCCATAGAAGAAGAAAATGCGCGTGAAACTTTTGCCTCCAAGGTAACGATAGACGCATGAGCAATGGGCTGTTGAAACGAGACATTGTTCACAGATGCCGTAACCACCACGCGTTTACAGTGGCGGTGTGCTGCGACACTCGCAATAACATCCATCCAAGCCAATAACTCGCCCCCAAAAAGATTTCCAAGAGTATTCGTGTCATTGGGAAGAACCACTTTTGTTGTGATCGATAGAGTGTCTTTTGCTTTAACCGCTTTCATAACTGAATTTTTGGCAAAGATAGTCGTAAGAATAAGGAATAATGAATATTGGATAAGGAATGTTAAATTATGAATTATGAATTGTGAGTGGACCATCAATGAGTAAGCAATAAGAAGTCTTCTGTCTTTTGAGGTTGCTGAGCTTGTCGAAGCATCATCTTTCCATCTTTTGTCTTTCCATCAAAATAATTCACAAAAAACTGCTCATCCTGTACCTTTTACTAATTTTGATTTCCCGAAGAATATGAAGGTTACCGGATTCACATTTGTACGTAATGCCATCGTCTATGATTACCCTGTTGTAGAGTCGATTCGATCTATTTTGCCATTGTGCGATGAGGTTGTGGTTGCCGTAGGAAAGTCCGAAGATGATACCTTGCAACTCATCCAATCTATAGATCCGAAAAAGGTACGTATCATCGAAACCATTTGGGACGATTCCCTTCGCGAAGGTGGGCGTGTTTTGGCGATAGAAACTGACAAGGCATTTCAAGCGATTTCAGATGACACTGATTGGGCATTTTATCTGCAAGGCGATGAAGTGATTCATGAAAATGATTACCCGGCCATCCGAAAGGCAATGGCGGATTGCTTAAATGAAGAGCAAGTTGATGGTTTGTTGTTCAATTACAAGCATTTTTACGGTTCGTACGAGTACATAGGTGCGCCAACCAGTTGGTATCCTAATGAAATTCGCGTTGTGCGAAACAACCAAGAGATTTACTCCTACAAAGACGCACAAGGATTCCGCAAGGGAGACAATCAAAAGTTGAACGTGGTAAGGGTAGATGCAAGTGTTTATCATTACGGCTGGGTGAAATCGCCCGAAGCCATGCAAAAGAAGCAAGAAACGTTTAACAAGTACTGGCACGACGATCAATGGATGGAAAACAATGTTGAGAAAGCCGAAGCCTACGATTATGATGAGCAGCCCAAAGCGCTGATACCATTTGAAGGAACGCATCCAAAAGTAATGCAAGAACGAGTGGCTCGGTTACATTGGAATTTTCGCTTCAATCCGAAGAAACATCGTTTGAGTGCAAAAGACAAACTAAAGAAGCTATTAAAGCGTTTAGGCATTGAAGCCGGATACGCAAATTATACAATCATTAAAGTGAAACAAAACTGAGTAAAATCAGTACACATTAAAAAAGTAGACTTATGGAGATGAAACAATTGATCGAGGCGTTCCCATCCAACATTACGGAAGCACTTGAAATTGCACAGAATTCAAACATCAAAGGCGATTATGGAACTATTTCTAATGTGCTGATCTGTGGAATGGGTGGATCAGGAATCGGTGGAAGTATGGTGCAAACATGGTTGTCCTACGAACTAACCGTGCCTGTTTCTATCACTAAAGACTACTCCATCCCGAACTTTGTAAACGAGAACACGCTCGTTATTGGTTCATCGTACTCGGGAAATACAGAGGAAACTTTGGAAGCTGTGGAGAGCGCGCAAAAACGCGGTGCGAAAATTATTGGCATTTGCTCCGGCGGAAAGCTGGAAGAGTTGTGTGCATCAAACGGTTACGATTTCATCAAAGTACCAGGCGGAAATCCACCTAGAACGGCATTGGCCTACTCACTTGTTCAGTTGCTTCATATCTTCTCTAGCATCGGTATGTCGTCTGCAGATCGATTGAAAGAAATGGCAGCGGGACGCGATTTGATTGTAGCAGAGTCTGAAACCATTCACATGAAAGCCAAAGGTTTGGCAGAGCACTTGCATCAAAAAGTGGGAATCATGTACGGAACAACTGCCTACGATCCAATTTTGGTTCGAGCAAGACAGCAATTCAACGAGAACAGTAAGTACTTGAGTTGGACGAATCCAATTCCTGAGATGAACCACAACGAACTTGTCGGATGGGGCGGAGGAGATCGCCGCTTTGCACCGGTTTTCTTCATGACGAAAGGAAATCATCCAAGAAACGATAAGCGTATTGAAATTACACGCGATAAAATAGCCCAGAAAACCTCTGTATTTGACATCCACGCGAAAGGAGAATCTGTAATTGAGCAATCCATTTATCTCATCAACATTGTTGATTGGGCATCGTTCTATTTGGCGGAACTAGATGATATTGATACAATCGACATCGCTGTTATTGATTTCTTGAAAGGGGAATTGGCAAAATTTTGAGCACACCAAAAGTTCACTATGAAAACCTGGGGCTAATCGATTACAAAGAAGCCTGGGATTATCAGGAAAAACTGTTCAAAGGAACTATTGATCAGAAAATTCGCATTCGAAAGGGAGAGTCTGATGTTCCAACCGAACATTACATGCTTTTCTGCCAACATCCGCATGTGTATACGCTCGGCAAAAGTGGCGATAAAGAAAACCTTCTTTTAGACGATCAAGGACTGAAGGATCACCACGCAACCTATTACGAGATCAATCGTGGTGGAGATATCACTTATCACGGACCCGGTCAGTTGGTTGTGTATCCCATTTTGGATTTGGATCACTTTTTCACCGACATCCACAAGTACATGCGTTTTTTGGAAGAAGCGGTCATTCAAACACTGGCGGAATACGGTCTAGAAAGCGGTCGTGTAGACGGACTTACTGGCGTTTGGATAGAAGGTGATACGCATCGTGCAAGAAAGATTTGTGCGATGGGCGTTAAAAGCTCGCGTTGGGTGACCATGCATGGAATTGGATTCAACGTGAATTCAGATTTGTCCTATTTTTCTCACATCATACCGTGCGGAATTGACGATAAAGCGGTAACTTCCATGGAACAAGAACTGGGTGAGCCGCTTGACCTCGAGGAGGTTTCAAACGTCTTAAAAGAAAAACTTGCTGATCAATTCGGATTTATGTACCACGTTGAATGAAGCATCTCAAAAAAATAGTGCGTGTGATTGTATTGTTTGTTGTCGGTATTGTTCTCGTGGTGAATGCCATTATTATCCTTACAGGACGATTCTACATTTACCGTGGAATTAAGGAAACGTACTTGAAAGGACGCACCGGACCTACTATTTACGATCTAGAGACCTTCCATACCCGTAAAGTTGATAGAGGTGAGGGTAGAGTTTTTGAGTTCCCCAAACATCCGAAATACAATACCCAAAAAATTCCGGATGATCTTCGTCAGTACATTGAAGAGCTAGAAACCAAGGCATTGTTGGTAGTGAAAAATGACACCTTGATCTACGAAGAGTACTGGGATGAACACAATCAAGAAACGTTGTCGAACTCGTTTTCTGTGGCAAAAACTGTGGTAGCGATATTGGTGGGAATTGCCATCGACGAAGGACATATTGATGATATCCACGACCCCGTTTGTAAGTACATTCCCGAATACAAAAATGGATCCCGTGACAAGATTACCATCGAGCATTTGTTACAAATGGCTTCTGGCTTGAGTTGGACGGAGAGTGGTGTGAACCCCTTTTCAGACAACGCAGAATCGTACTACGGCACCGACTTAGACGGATTGATCATGCGTCAACGACAAGTTTCCGAACCTGGGAAGGTATTTAACTACCAAGGAGCGAACTCGCAGCTGTTGGCAATGATTGTGGAGAAAGCGACGGGAAAATCAATCAGTAAATATGCCTCCGAGAAGATTTGGTCCAAGTTGGGAATGGAGGAAGATGCGCATTGGAGTTTGGATACCAAAAATGGACAAGAAAAAGCCTTTTGCTGTTTGTACGCACAAGCACGTGACTTCGCGAAAATTGGTCGCCTGTTTATGAATGGAGGCAAGTACAAAGACGAGCAAATCATTCCTCGTTGGTACTTCCTACAAATGACCAAGCAAAATGACTTAATGACCGAGGAGGGACTTCCGAATTATCGCTACGGGTACCACATTTGGACGTATCGAGGCAATGCAGATGATGTTTTTTACTGTCGAGGTATTCTAGGTCAGTACATTATTTGTATTCCAGATCGTGACTTAATGATCATTCGTTTGGGAATGAAACGGAAAGAGGATTTTGTCATTCCTGACCACTTGAAAGACGACGAGGAATACGTGAATCAGGTAAAATATCAAGTCGGGCATTGCCTCGGCTTGTTCCAGTACATTACACTTGGAAAGATACTCGCTTCAGAAACTGCGGCAATGTAACTTTGGATCAGAATCAAAAAGTTCCCATCCAAAGAAGCACAGATAATTCCCTGAACAATCATTGAAGTTTGTACTTTTACCGTCCAAAAATGAAGGGAAATGCGTGAGGAATTAATGGGGCCGAAGGTAGAAAATGTGGGTGTTGCTGTCGTGCAACAAACCAATGAAGTCGGTGAGAAAATTTACAATGTATACCTTCTGAACCTTCGTGAGGACATCATGGAAGGAATCATCATTTCCAGCAAGGGCTATGGAGTAAATGCCAACACCGGAGAAAAGGTAGAAACCTCCATGTTGCGTCATTCCCTCGAAGTGTTGCTTCCTCAAGAGGCGGCAAAAATAGAACCCATCATGGAGGAGGTTTTCGGCTTGGCAAACGAGTACTGGGTGAGCTTCTACGTAGACAGTACGATGTACGACAAGAAGTTCGTCTTTTTACCAGAAACGATTTCTGAGAAGAACATGAAAATCATCCCTGTACTTGGTGCGAAAGGCGTGATGATTCTATAAGTTTTGCATCCGTGCATTTTCTTATATTTGCACATTGGTGAATGCTTGTTGCTTTAAAACACTACCTATGTCTATAAAATTCGCTCATAAATCATTGATGCTCTTGTTTTTAATTGGAGTGGGGCTTTTCGTTTCCTCTTGTGCTGGTGAAGAAGATGAAAAAGAGGATAAAAATGATCTCGATTTAGAGGATTACTACGAGTTTCAAGTGATGGATCTTTCCAAATATGGATTGAATGCATACATCCACCTGCCCGATGAAACGGCAAATATTGGAGCATCCACAAGACCGGAAGTTTCTCATCCAGAAGATCATATTTGGCAAATTGATATCGGTCAAAACTTTACCTTACACATTGAGGATATGGCGAATATCAAGGATAATATTAAGGAAGAAAAGAAGGAGTTGAAACGCAAAGACTTTTTCAAAATCAAGTACTTAATAGATACACCAGAAATGATTCTCTATCAGCGCGAGTTAGTGGTGAAGGGATCAGACAGAGCAGCTTCAACGGTTGGAGTAGAGCACAAATCTTACCACGTTTTCGGACAAAAAACAATTGACGGAATCACGTACGTGTTGGAGAGTAGAGAAGAGGGATACGAGAAAAACATTATTGAGATGATGGCGAAATCCATCAAATCATTCAAGTCGAAATCAGGGAAGTAATTTCCCACAAGTTCATGGAATTAGTTCGAGAAAATGTTCTTGACGTGCTGGGAGCCGTCATGGAACCAGACCTAAAAAAAGACATTGTTTCTGCCAATCTGGTAGAAGAATTGAAAATCGAAGAAAATACGATCTCACTGAGAGTTTTGGTGTCGAACCCAGCCATGCATGCGCGTCGTCGTATGCAAGAAGCGATTGAGTTCAACCTCAAAAACAAATTCGGTAAAGAGATCGAAATCAAATGTGAAGTGGCAGCAATGCCAGCTGAAGCAAAAGAAGCGCATCGAAAAATTCTACCGGAAGTAAAACATGTGATTGCAGTAGCCTCGGGTAAAGGAGGAGTTGGAAAATCTACTGTTACGGCAAATCTCGCCGGTGGATTAGCAAAAGCGGGCTATCGAGTAGGAGTAGTGGATGCCGATATTTACGGTCCTTCCATGCCAACCATGTTTGATGTGGTAGATGAACGCCCAACCATGCTAGAGGTAGAAGGAACGCCAAAGATCAATCCTGTAGTTAGTTACGGAATTAAAATTCTATCCATTGGATTTTTCACCGAGCAAGATAATGCGGTGGTTTGGCGCGGTCCGATGGCTTCGAAAGCACTCACTCAAATGTTCACAGATGCATATTGGGGCAAACTTGATTATTTGTTGATCGACCTACCTCCAGGAACCGGCGATATTCATTTGTCTTTAGTGCAAGATGTTCCGCTAGACGGTGCTGTTGTAGTGAGTACGCCTCAAGAGGTAGCCTTAGCAGATGCACGCAAAGGAGTAAACATGTTCCGTTTGGAATCCATCAATGTTCCTGTGATTGGAATTATTGAAAACATGGCATGGTTCACACCAGAGGAACTTCCTGAAAATAAGTACTACATCTTCGGTCGTGACGGTGCGAAAAACCTAGCGGCGGGAATGAACGTTCCTTTCCTCGGACAGTTGCCTCTCGTGCAAGGTGTTCGTGAAGCTGGAGACGTTGGAAGACCCGCTGTATTTCAGGAAAACAGTCCAATTGCCGATGCTTTTGATGAATTAGTTCGTACCTTTGTAAAAGAAGTAGATCTTCTGAAGTCCAAATAATATGGCACTAGACAAGAAACATATCGAAGAGAAGGTAATGCAGGCGTTGGATCAGCTTCGTCCATTTTTGAATGCTGATGGTGGCGATATGGAGTTGGTGGAAATCAAAGACGATGCAACTGTAGTTGTGCGGCTGTTGGGTGCATGTAGCGATTGCTCCATGTCCATGATGACCCTTAAAGCAGGCTTGGAGGAACAAGTAAAGAAAGCTGTTCCTGAAGTACCGCGTGTTGAGGCAATCAACATGCCCGAAATCGCCTAGTTTATCCGAGTACAAAGACTGTAATTACCGTAGCAAACAAGCAAACGGTGACAATCAATAATCGTTTTATGTGTAATGAATTATCCATGTGGTTAGTCGTATAACCGCGCACCCAATATTGGTTACGTTCGTTCATTAGTAATAACGTTACAAATCGTAGATAGTTTGCCTGAAAATCAGCGTATTTATCAACAAAGTCCTGAGTTGTTCACAAAACACTTTTTTATTTACAGTTAAATTCCTAAGTGTCTTTGTATCACCCTTCGCCTACGGCACCTCCCTCATGTCTCGACAAGCTCGACAACCGGGAGGAGTAAAAGCCTTTCTCCCAAAAGCGGCGGTATCTAGGAGAATGATATAAAACACTCAATATTCCTTTTGCAAATGTGTTTCCAAAGAAAAACTATGATTCTACGAATGAATATCTATCAATCCGAGTACGGATGAACCATTTGCAGTAGTAGCAAGTTGGGGATTGAACAATGCATTTATCTCGAGTGGTTAAAGCCGCAGCTCGTGCTTGCCTTGCAGAAATTGTAAGCCAATCTTGCGGTGCGAAGCAACTACCTTTAAATGGTTCTTGGGTTTTTCGTTCTTTTGGGCTAAGCCAAAAGGACAGAAGTTTTACCGTCAAACTAATTACTCCAAGCTTTATATATAATAACCTTCCTGACCACAAAAAAAAGCTGCTCTACCATGTAGAACAGCCTTTTCGTTTTATTCTTTAACTATCTGACGTGCTTACTTAGCAGCGGCAAATTTTTCAGCAACCTTGTCCCAGTTTACTACGTTGAAGAACGCGTTGATGTAATCCGGGCGACGGTTTTGGTAGTTCAAGTAATATGCGTGCTCCCAAACGTCCAATCCAAGGATAGGAGTTCCTCCGCATCCCGTACCCATTAACGGGTTGTCTTGGTTTGCTGTAGAACATACTTCCAATTTTCCGTCGGTAACACACAACCATGCCCATCCTGAGCCAAAGCGTGTAGCTGCTGCATTTGAGAATGCTTCTTTGAACGCATCAAAAGATCCGAATGCCGAATCAATCGCTGCAGCCAAGTCGCCGGAAGGAGTTCCTCCTCCGTTTGGAGACATTACTTCCCAGAACAAGTTGTGGTTGTAGTATCCTCCACCGTTGTTACGAACGGCACCGTTATCTGCACAGTTCGCAAGAATGTCTTCAATGCTCATTCCAGCGAAGTCTGTCCCTTCGATAGCCGCGTTCAGTTTTGTTGTGTATCCGTTGTGATGCTTCGAGTGGTGGATTTCCATCGTTCTTGCATCAATATGTGGTTCCAATGCATCATACGCATATGGAAGCTGTGGTAATTCAAAAGCCATAATTTCTGTTTAACTAGATTCAGTGTAAATGTAACAAAAGACGAAAAACTGAAGTATTGGGGTTCTTTATATTTTCATCAATTCCATCTATACAAATTATAAATAAGATTGAAGTCAATCCTTGAACTTCCCGTATTTACTCGTTTACAGCTACTTACCCGGGTTGAATTTTCCAGCGTACTTTTCCTCTCGAAAAGATTGTTTCCTATCCGAATAATGAGGACATTTAAACCATGAATATTCCGCGCGTTGACCTCCCAAGGATCGTCGTTGTAGGATGCGGATTCGCAGGGCTGAAATTCGTACAGACGATCAATTCCAAGCAATATCAAATTGTTCTTTTGGACAAGAACAACTATCACACCTTCCAACCTTTGATGTATCAGGTGGCCACATCAGGGCTTGAGCCTGATTCTATTACCTATCCGATTCGGAAAATTTTCAAAGGAAAGAAGCGCTTTCACTTTCGTAAAACATCGGTAGAACGCATTGATACGGAAAAGAAACAGGTACACACAACCATTGGTCCGATTGAATACGATCATTTGGTGGTAGCCGTAGGGGCAACGAATAATTTTTTCGGAAATCAAGACGTGGAAAAGTATGCCGTTCCTATGAAGTCGTTGCTGGAATCCTTGCAGTTACGAAGCATGATTTTGCAGAATTTCGAAGAGGCATTGAACACAAGCGATATCGAGGAGCAAAACCGTTTGATGAATTTTGTGATTGTAGGCGGTGGAGCGACCGGAGTGGAGCTTGCCGGAGCATTAGCAGAGTTGAAGGCGCACGTATTACCGAACGATTATCCCGATCTCGATATCCGCAGAATGGAAATTCACTTGGTAGAGGGAGCGGATTCCGTTTTAGCAGCCATGAGCGACCTCGCCTCGAAGAAGTCATACGACTTTCTGAAGAAGTCGGGCGTAAATATTTGGTTGAACACGCGTGTTGAAAGTTACGACGGAGAGACAGTTATAACCAACAAGGAGAATTTCGCCTCCAAAGCTGTTATTTGGACGGCAGGAGTCAAAGCACGAACACTTCCGGGGCTGGAAACGGGTGGATCGAAAAACGGAAGAATTTTAGTGGATGATCGTGCCAAAGCATTAGCGCATGAAGACGTCTATGTGATAGGAGATATGGCTGAAATGCGCTCGGATGAAAATCCACGAGGACATGCGATGTTGGCCTCCGTTGCCGGACAACAAGGAAAGTGGCTCGCATCGAATTTCAATGCACTTGCACGAGGTAAGGAAACAAAAGCGTTCGTCTATAAAGACAAAGGAACCATGGCCACTATTGGCCGAAATAAGGCGGTGGTCGATTTAAAAAAGTTCAGCTTTTCCGGCTATTTCGCTTGGCTCACTTGGATGTTTGTCCATTTGATGCTCCTGGTCGACTTCCGAAATCGCCTAATCGTATTCACCAACTGGGCGTGGCGCTACATTAAATACGATAGAGGTTCTCGTTTAATCATTCGCGAATTCAAACGATCCGAGCCAAACATCAAACAAACGGAAACAACCAAAAAATCGTCGGTTTAGCTTCCAAGAATGACTGTAACTTGGTCGTAGTAAGAGCATTCATTCCTTCGATGGAGATGTTTTTATGTGTATTTTAAAGCCTCTAAACCGTTTTATTATGAAGCTCTCCGTGCTCTTCGTAGCGATTTTCGTTGCCTCATCCATTTTTGCTCAGAACAATTCTAGAAACTATTTTGTTCACGCTGGGAACAAAGCGTCATTACTTTCCGGAGATTTGCGCAGCAACGTAGCCGAATTCTACACGGATCAATCAACCTATTTCAACGGAAAAGCGTACGTGCTTGTTCAGTTCAATGCCATCCCAACAGATGAACAGAAAGAAGCTTATGCCTACTATGGAGTAGAACTCATCAAGTACATTCCGAACTATGCATGGGTTGCCAAGGTGGATACCAATATGACTCAAAACGTTCTTTCTGCCTTGGATGTACGACACATAATGCGGGTTCCCACAGACTGGAAACTTCCCAGTGAATTGATGGATGGAGTCGTTCCTGAATATGCAGGAGATGTAAACGAGGCGAAGGTAAATGTGCTCTTTTGGGAAGCGACCGATCAAGTCGATTTTCAAGCTATTCTGTCTGAATATGAAGTGGAAGTGAATGAGGTAAACAATGAACGCGCCATGGTATCACTTTCAGGCAAGTTGGAAACATTGATCTTATTGGCAGAGCATCCTTTGGTGCAGTTTATTGAGTATGTAGAAGCGCCCATTCAAACGGAAGGAATTAAGGAAGAGTCGGAGCGAATTATAAGCACATACATATCAAACAATCCGGGCAAAGGGTATTACTTCGACGGCTCGGGAGTAAATATTGCCGTAGACGAAGGAGGAATTTTGGACACTCTTGAGAATCCAAACTATCGTACAAGAATTGATCGAACCTACGAAAATGGAACAACGGTTGGCGGACATAAAACGAGTGTTTCGGCACGAATGGCGAAAGCTGGCAACATTGACCCACGCGAACAGGGAACCGCTTTTGGGGCCACTCTATTTTCGGGAGGTGTAGGGACGACGCAAGCTGTCAACAGTAACATCGTTATTACCAATCGATCGTATGGCTGGGGCTGTCCCTCGGGCTCAGTAACCTACAATTCCGGTTCCTACAACTACGATTTCGATGTTCGGAACAATCCAGAGTGGATCATCACGCATTCGGCGGGAAATGCTGGTAGCAGCGATTGTTACGTAGGAACTGCCGGTTGGGGAAATATCACCGGAATGCCGAAAATGGCGAAGAATATTTTTGCCGTAGGATCGTCGAATAACGACGGGAACCTTACGGGATTTAGTAGTCGTGGACCTGCCAAAGACGGTCGCATTCTACCACATATCGTTTCACCAGGTCCCGGCGGAACATCGCACGCATCACCTAATTTGGCGGGAGTTTTCGGTCAGCTAAACCAAGCGTATCGTCAATACAATAACAACATTACGCCACAAGCTGGCTTGTTGAAGGCCATCATTATGAACACGGCAGATGACATGCAGAATCCGGGCCCCGATTTTCAAACGGGATTTGGACACGTGAACGCACGTCGCGCTCTCGAAGTAGTTCGACTCGGTCAGTATGAAACTAACGCCGTCGCACAAGGATCGTCACAGCAACACACCATTTCGGTTCCGGCAAATGTGAAAGAGCTAAAAGTAATGGTGTACTGGGTCGATTGGGAAGCAACCGCAGGAATCTCCTCTAGATCTTTGGTCAACGATTTGGACATCACACTAACTGACCCAACGGCAACAAACTATCAACCGTGGGTTTTGAATCCAACTTTTGATCCAGTGCTTCTCGACATGGATGCAGTTCGAGCCACAGACACGCTCAACAATCACGAACAAATTACTATCAGTGACCCCGTGGCTGGAAACTATCAATTGAACGTTACAGGAACAATGGTTCCGCAAGGACCACAGTCGTATTTTATGACCTATGAGTTTGTTACGGATGAAATCGTCGTAACACATCCGCATGGTGGGGAGAAATGGGTTCCGGGAGAAACGGAGCGCTTGCGATGGGATGCCTGCGATAGTACCTTGACATTTGACCTCTCCTACAGCAATGACGGCGGTAACTCATGGAACTCGATTGCTACTGCAGTAGGGCAAGACAGCCGCTTTTACGACTGGACAGTGCCACAAGATATTACCGATCAAGCGATGATTCGTGTGGAACGAGGCACAACCACAGGAGAGAGCGATGCACACTTTAGTATTTCTGAATTACCTCAGAACCTCGAGTTGGTTTGGTCCTGTGCAGATTCCTCCTTGTTTGTTTGGGACAACTTCCCGAATGCAGATGGATACGTAGTGTATCGCATTGTTGGAGATTACATGGATTCGGTTGCCTACACAACATCTTCATCCATCATCCTAAATGGTCTTTCTCTTTCGGAAACGGAATATGCCTCGATTGCAGTTATTCAAGGAGGAGTAACCAGCCGACGAGTGATTGCGATAGAACGCGAACCTGTTGATCTGAACTGCAATATGAACGACTTAGGCACATTGGAGATCAAAAACCCGGGGGCAGATAACATTCCGGATTGTATGGCAAACGGACTCAACATCGGGATTACGGTTCGAAATTGGGGCGTGAACGCCGTAGATTCTATTCCAGTAGCGTATCGCATCAACGGTGGATCCATTGTTCAAGAAGTGATTTATGCCAATATTCCAAGTGGGGGCGATTACAACGTTCAATTTTCTGGTAGTGCCAATTTCAACATGGGTGGAAACAGTATTGAAGCATGGACAGAATTTGCAGGGGATGCGATTGTTATGAACGATACAGTCACAGATTCTGTTTGGGTATATGCGAGCACAAGTGCGGGTCCAGTAATTGTGGAGACTTTCGATAGTTTTACGAATTGTAGCACCGCTTGGGATTGTGAACTAGTGACTTGTGCCTTGCAAAATGGCTGGTACAACGTTCCGAATGGAGCAGGAGATGACATTGACTGGAGAACGCACAGCGGAGCCACTGGCTCAGCGAATACAGGACCTACAACCGATCATACTACAGGGAGTGGAAAATACGTCTACCTCGAAGGATCCGGACCGTGTGTGAATGTTTCTGCGAGACTGCATTCGCCTTGTATCGACCTGACAGGGATCAATCAGGCTGAAATGACTTTTTGGTACCACGCTTATGGTGCGGCCATCGGAGAATTGCACGTTGATGTAATTGCCGACGGAGAGCTCATTGAAGATGCCATGACACCCGTTATTGGTGAGCAAGGTGATTTATGGATTCAAGCATCGGTAGATTTATCGCCTTTCGCCAACCAGCAAATTGTGGTGGTCATTCGTGGTACAATGGGAGGAACATGGACATCCGACTGGGCGATTGACGACATCAATATTAATGTAGCGCCAGTCGCAGATTATTCAGCTAGCTCCAATCAAGTATGTCCGAGTGAAACGGTCACTATGACCAACAACTCTCAGTACGGAACTGCCTATCAATGGAGCTTCCAACCGAATACAATTGCTTATGTGAACGGTACTTCGAGCGCATCAAACAATCCACAGGTGAATTTTACAGCTCCGGGCTGGTACACAGTGGAGTTGATTGCATCCAATAGTGTTGGCGGTGATACGTTAACTTCAGTGGATTACATCTATGTTTGGGAAGATCAACCGTCTTTGAGTCCAATTGAAATTTGTACCGGAGACTCTGTAATTGTTCAAGCGAACAACAATGGTGTTCCCGTAGATGGCTATTTGAACGGCAACTTGGATCAATTTGGAATAGGCGCAACCTACCATTTTCCAACGGCTGTAGAAGGAGATGAGATTTATTTCGTGTACATGATCAATAGTCAGTGTACTTTGACTTCGGACACTGTGACCGTCAATCATATCGATGTGGAAACGGGCATTGCACAAAACGGTCTGCAGATTGACGCTGTGGCTTCGAACGCTCAGTATCAATGGCTCGATTGCTTGAATGGTTTTGCTCCAATTATAGGGGAAACAAATCAAACATTTGCCCCATCCGCGGATGGCGAATACGCTGTTGTGGTCACAGAAAACGGGTGTTCAGATACATCAGCGTGTTTGGTTTTCAGCACAGCTTCGCTAATGGAAGTTCTTGCTGAAGATATTCGCTACTTCCCGAACCCAACGAATAATGCAATTACGATTCAATTTGAAACGGTGAAGTCGAGCGTGGATGTTGAGGTCTATTCGACACTGGGACAGCAATTATTAGCAAAGCGATTCTTCAATACCTCTGAGGAAGAATTGACACTGCCAGCAGAACCAGCGGTGTATTTTGTGAAAGTTACATCTGATTTGGGAACGAGCGTGTTACGCGTTGTGAAGAAGTAGTTTATTTCTGCACCAGCGCAATTCCATCCTTAAAGCCAGTCGTTTTTTTGTAAACTGCTGGGATAACGATCTCAAAATCGAGGTTCATAAATCCACGCATACCGTTTTCCGTAAAAGGAATTCGATTGGATCCATCGGCGGGCATTAG
Source organism: bacterium (assembly GCA_024742305.1). Classification (GTDB taxonomy): domain Bacteria; phylum Bacteroidota; class Bacteroidia; order Flavobacteriales_D; family Crocinitomicaceae; genus UBA4466. The sequence continues at coordinate 117,736 of JANSYQ010000008.1, forward strand.
CGTCGCGTTTCCAACATCAACGGGGTTCAAATTGACGTCGAAATAATCTTTCGGCGTATTGGAAAGTGATGTCGGTTCGTCTGTGTGATGCACAGCGCATATATACCCGTATTCCGTCGCGTCGGCATAAATTGTCTCGTATTTCAAATCCAAGAGAATCTCACCCTTATTGTTGATGAGTCCTTTGTTGTCTGATTGCTCGACAATAGCGAAACCATCTTCATTAAAAGTAGTCGCGTGATCGTAGATACCCGGTACGACCATTTCATTTTTCAGATTGCAATAGCCCCAACCGTTGCGATTTGGCTTGGTTGCCACAGGCATCAATCCGTGGCCGTAATTTTGAAGCGAACTGTATTTTGGCGTGAACTGTACCTCGCCCTTTTCATTGATGAGTACCGTTTTTCCTCCCACCGTTACACGGCAATAACCATTGTGAAAGGAGGAATGTCCAGCTTGTTTGTATTGAAAGGGAATTACCACTTTTCCCTCTTTATCAATAAATCCATAGGCTTCCGTCGTTCCCGCCTTCGTTACACATGCCAATCCGAATTCTTTGTCGAAAGTAGAACTACCAATGTATTGACATGGAATCACTTCGTTACCATCACGGTCAATCCAGCCCATCAATCCATTATTATATACAGCTATTCGATCCGAATATCCCTCCATGATGTATCCCACTTTTTCGTAGGGTTTCGTTGGAATGACATTTCCCTGTTTATCAATTAGCGTCCAAGTGTCTGAACCTTTCTTTTGAACCCAAGCTCTTCCATCCACGAAATCTTTCACTTTATCGTAAATGCACGGGATCACCACCTCTCCTTTTGTATTGATGTAGCCTTTTCCGCGCACCCATTGATTATTAACAAGGTTTACTTGCTGAATGCGCGCCATTCCATTACTGAACTCATAAACGCGTTCGGCTTCAATTTCGAAAAGAACATTGCCACTGGAGTCGATGGCTTGAAATGTTTTGTTTGCGGCCTGGGATAGGAAAGTGATAAGTAAGAGGGTGGTAGTAAGTAGAAGTTTCATTTTGAGTGTGTTGGTGCCGTTAAGATAATTAAAAAGGTAGATTTTTAGTATCTCATTGACAACCACTTCTTCCCGTCAGCTTAACTTCCCGTCTAATGCTGCAAACAGTAATCCCGCTGTTGCTGGATTCGTAGCTAAAGGTACATCGTAGACATCGCACATGCGCATGAGCATAAAAATGTCGGGTTCGTGCGGGTGTTTTTCCAACGGGTCACGAAAAAAGACCACCATTTGACATTTTCCTTCGGCTACGCGTGCGGCAATTTGTGCATCTCCGCCCAAGGGTCCGGAAAGTAGTGCTTTCACTTCAAAACCGGCTTTTTCTACTTTTGAGCCAGTGGTACCCGTGGATACCAAGGCGATGTCATTTCGTTGTAGAATATCTCGTTGTTCGTTGAGAAACTGCACCATTTCCGGTTTTTTTCCATCATGTGCTATAATTGCTATTTCCATGTTATTTCGCTAATTCACCTTTTAAATAATCAATCACATTCACTTCTACAACATCCACACCGTTTTCCTCTGATCGGAAGAAAGAAAGCCAATCGAAAAGATGGATGGCATACAAACTCTGCTGAATCAATCCTTCACCGAAAGCAAATACCTTTCTCGTTGCTGATTTTTCCTGAATGACACCGTAGGTTAAGTCCAGGCGCTTTTGGTTGCGCTCCAACTCTACATCGCTTCTTAGGAACACGGTTAAAAGCTGATCTGTTGCCTGTGCCCAGCCTACAATCTCGTTGTGATTCATTTCTGGAATAACATTGAAAAATGCTAGTTCCTTGCTGTTTTCATTCAATTGTTGACAGGTACGAAGCAATACCGGACGGAAGGTGTCCTCGGCGTAAAGCAACAATCGTTTGTCTCCCAGGTCGTGCAAAACGGCTTTGGCTTCCTCGATGATATCCTCTTGTGAATCTTTCAATAATTTTACTGACTTGGAAATCTCCTCCTTCAAACTCTTTCGGAGAAGTCCGAGTTGTTCGAAAATTTCCAGTACCTGTACCAGTGGATAGGCTAGAGCCGACCTTGGGGGTAAACCTCCCGGAACTTTAATCGTGGTGAAACCGTTATCACTGAGTCTTTGTGTAAGCTTACCACCGCTTGATACGCCAATAATAAACGCATCTTTTTGGAAGCCTTCTTCCAATGCAGAAAGCGTCTCTTCTGTGTTTCCGGAGTACGAGCATGCAATAATTAAGGTGGAGTGCGAAACATATCCCGGCAGGGTATAGCTATGACAAACTTCCACAGGAACCTTTACATGCGGGCGAATCCATTCCTTGATCAATTCACCGCCAATACCAGAGCCGCCTAGTCCGCAAATTACTACGTTGGTAAGGGTGCGATCTGAATTGATTGTATATTCTTGGGTGATAGCGAGGGACTCCTGCAATTGTTGAGGGAAGTTCTCAATTAAATCTTTCATTTTAATCTTGTTTTCTAATTATTAATTAGCTCCAAAACATTGCGTAGAGGACCGTTAGAACAATCATTACGGCGAATGCCCCGATGTTAAATGCGGGAGATGTTTTGAATGTTTCTTTGGAAATTTCGATGCCCTTTTCGTCGTCCTTTCCTTTCAATTGTTTGAGACTGAAAATGACGATGATTAACGCTGTTAGCAGAGTGGTGATTCCCATTTGGTGTAGGAACGGAAGGTCGACGAAAATCGCGCTATCAATCCACCCTTTCGAACCAATTTTAAAGAACATGGCGATAGGAATGGATAAAATAACTCCGATGATTGCCGCGCGATTGGTTGCTTTTTTCCAAAACAATCCGAGCATGAATACGGCGAGAATTCCCGGACTGACAACTCCGGTGTACTCTTGAATAAACTGGAACGCTTGATCGATACCTCCAAGTAGCGGCGCCATAATCGCTCCGATAAGAAGAGCAGCACCAGCTGACCAACGCCCTGTATTTACCATTTGCTTGTCGTTCGCCTCTTTGTTGATGTAGGGTTTGTAGATATCCATCGTGAAAATGGTGGACGTGGAATTCAACATAGATGCCAAAGAGGATACGATGGCCGCGGAAAGAGCTGCAAATGCCAGTCCTTTCAATCCGGCAGGTAGAAATTGTAACAACCACGGATACGCTTTATCGGGAGTTTCCATGGAAGGAACCGTATCGGCGCTCATAGCTCCAAGATTGTTCATAACCTCAGTGTCTTGCGTCATCACGTAGGCGGCAATTCCCGGAATTACTACGATTAACGGAATAAAGATTTTCAGCACGGCAGCCATCAGAATTCCCTTTTGAGACTCTTTCAAGGATTTCGCTGCCAAAGTTCGTTGAATAATGTATTGGTTGAAGCCCCAGTAGTACAAGTTCGCTACCCACATTCCACCAACGAGTACTGCGATACCGGGTAGATTGGAATACTCAGGGTTTGACGAATCCAAAATCATGGCGAAACGATCGGGCGCTTCGGTGTACACTTTTTGCATTCCTGCTATGGCGCCTTCCCCTCCGGAAACGGCGTCCAATGCTAGGTAAGTTGTGACCAAACCTCCTAAAATGAGGAAAATAACTTGAATGACATCCGTCCAGGCAACAGCCGCCAAGCCGCCATACAGCGAATAAGCCGCGGCGAAAAGTGAAAGTCCTAATACTCCATAAAGCATAGGAATGCCAAGGATGGTCTCCAACGCCAACGCTCCGAGATACAGGACCGACGCAATGTTGACAAAGACATACAAGCCTATCCAAAAAATGGCTAGAATGGTTTTTAATTGGGTGGAGTAGCGTTTTTCTACAAACTCTGGTATGGTGTATATTCCCTTTTTAATGAAAATCGGAAGGAAGAATTTCCCGACAACAATGAGCGTAATAGCCGCCATCCATTCGTAGGAGGCAATGGCGAGTCCTACCTTATAGCCTGAGCCTGACATCCCGATGAATTGCTCAGCGGAAATATTCGCTGCAATCAATGAGGCACCGATGGCCCACCACGGAAGCGATTTACTCGCTAAAAAATAGTCTTCTGCATTCTTCTGAACGCCTTTTTTAGATCGGGAAACCCATAGTCCAACCGAGAGAATGAGTACCGCATATCCAATGAATATGGCATAATCTAGTGCTGAGAAATCATTGTTCATAACAACGGAAGTTAGTTTACATAAGTGTCTGAAATGTACAAAAATTATTTATGATATAGTACATGTTACCATAAGTAATTCATTGGGACAAAAAAAGAGGAGTGCTTTCACACCCCTCTTCGTTCTTATTTGAGCTAACTAAACTCTCGAACTAACTACTACTCTTTAATCAAACGAGTTGTTTGCGTCAATCCAGAGATGGTTGTTACTTGAACCATGTATACTCCGTTTGGCAATCCTGCTACGTTGATTTCCATTTCGTTTCCGGCACCGCTGATTGTGTTAACCGCTTTACCATTTAAATCAAGGATAATTACTTGATCGATATTTTCTTCTGAAGAAATAGTTGCCATGTCTGTAGCCGGGTTCGGGTACAATCCAATAGCGTTGAAGTCATCTTCCGTGATACCTTGAGTTTGACACTCTACACAGCTTGACCAACAAACTGCAACCAATGTTGTATCTCCTGTGAACGTCAACTCTCGGTTAAAGAATCCGTCGTCAACACCGTCAACACATGAAGACAAGCTATCAATGATTTCTTGATCTGTCCATCCGTCTACTGTGTACTTGTACTGGATAGTTCCGTTTGGTAGTGGCAAAGTAACTTCCCAAATGTTGTTTCCAACGTCTGTCATTGGGTTACAGTTTCCACACCATCCGTTGAATCCTCCGTTAACAAATACTCCGTTTGCTGTAGATCCAGTGTACTCAGACATGTCCACTCGGAATGTAATGTTCGCTGGTGCTGGTGGAGCTGCGTTTGTTTTGTTGTAAATAAAACGCCACCAACCAGTTCCCCAGTCGATATCCAAGGTCATTGTATTGTCATTGTTTGAGAACGCAACCAAGTAAGTTACTGAAGCCGGTGCGTTATTGGGATCTGTCAATTCAGCTCCATTGATCGCTTTAGGAAGCCCCATGTGTGCTCCAACTCCGTTTACAGTCAACGTTCCTGCTTGACTATCGTACGTGTAGGTGTAAGGCGCGTTTGTTTGTCCATCGTGTGGCGCTACAGGAGCTCCACATTCTTCCTGACCAACTCCTTGCCATGGCTCCAACCAAGTAGATCCATCCATTTGGTGTACCATTCCACCCATGTTGTCAAATGTTACTGAGTCGTCAAATAGACATGCACGCGTAGTAACATCTGCCGCTGAGTTCGACCACCAAGATCCATCACCTTGTGAAGGTCCAACTGCCAATGCGCCTGCAACGTCAGCCAACTTCCATGTACCTTCGATTTGTCCGAAAGCAGTTGGTGCGATACAAAGCGCTGCTAAAACGTAAAGTTTTTTCATAGTTCTGTGTTTTGTTCGTATTCTAATTTATGTTCTGATTTCTAATCGTTTCGCTAAGATATTGTAATTTCTACTATTACTAAAAGAAAAACAGTTATTTCACTTTATTTACTCTTTTTGTTAAAAAAACCTATTGAAACACTCTGACGTAATCTACCGCCATGTGCTGTGGGAATGATGTTGTCGCATCAGGGCTTCCCGGCCAATTTCCTCCAACTGCTATGTTGAAGATGAAGAAGAAGTTTTGGTGAAACTCCGTCAACTCTTGTCCAGTGATATTGATGACATTAAATTCTACATCATCGCGCAACCATCGAATTTGGGTATCATCCCAAATAATAGAAAAGACGTGGAACTCATCTGCGTAAATCCCGCTGCTCAACGTGCTTGAACCGCCGTATTCTGCGTGAGATCCTTGATCGCTCCAGTGAACCGTTCCGTAAATTGTTTCATCATTTCCAGCACCACCAATCATCTCCATAATGTCGATTTCGCCACACGATGGCCAACCTACCGACGAGATATTATCGCCAAGCATCCATAGCGCCGGCCAAATTCCTTTGCCTTGAGGAAGTGCCGCTCGAATATCAATTCGTCCCTTTTGGAAAGACTTTATTCCTTGCGTTTTAATTCGTGATGAAGTATAGCTATAACCGGACTGGTTTTCTTCCTTCGCTGTGATAATACAGTATCCACCAACTACTTGTGTGTTGTCATCTTGATAATACTGCAATTCATTGTTTCCCCAGCCAGGAATTCCTTGAGCTTGACCGTTACCAATTTCATGAACCCAATCGCTCGATAGTGATGTTCCGTCGAATTCATCATTCCAAACCAAGGAATAACCAGGATACGTCATTGGAGTTTCATAACCAGTCGTAGGAATTTGTCCTAAAACTGAGTTATCCACCACAACGGTTACTTCATCAATCTTTTCTATGTAATCATCATGGGTAACGTGTGCACGTGACTTCACCTGATACGTTCCTGAATTTGAAAAGGAATAGGTAGCTGTTCCATCGTTAGATTCAATGGACGTTTCTTGACCATTTTCGATGAAAATAATCGTGTAGAAGTTCGCGTTCTGTGCACTTGCCTGAACTGATACGTCGCCCTCGTTTACATTGATATTTGTCACAAGATTGGTTGGTAAAACGACTCCTCCATCTCCCTCTTCTTTATCGCATGACGCAAATACCGTCACCAACGCGATTACTGCTGCAAAAATGATCTCTTTCTTCATCCTATTCTAATTTTACTCTGCTCTTAATTTTGCATACCAAAACAGTCCTCCTTCATGGTGACCGTATTGCAATGACATTGTTGTATCAGAAATTTCTAAAATGCGGTACTCACGGACACCTGTAAAGAATCCGAGGTGCGCGTTGTTGGAAATTGTGATGGTATTTTCCGTTTCGTCCAATGACCATGATTCTCCAAGTTGATCCGGGTATGGCGCTGTAAAGTCACCCAAGTTTTGATACGATCCTGGGAACGAAGCCGCTAGGGAATTGTGGATGTAGATATTTCCATTCGTTACCATATCAAATCCGAAACCGTTAAGGTAGAAAGTGTAGCGATCTGAGTACAATCCCGTTCCGGGCTTTTCTCCGGGTCCTGCTGACCACCATTCTGGAATTGGACCAAGAGCGCTTTCCGGATCGGGACCTACGCCCATGTGTCCGGAAGCAAGTGAATCAACGTACCAAGTTCTAAAGCCCGGACCGCTGGTTCCTCCTGTTAAATGTCCATAAATTGGGTTGCTTAGCAACGATAAGTCATCTTGTGCGATAACGATATCTTGGGAAGAACTCGCACTACCACCTTTTGCATACATGGTCAATGTTACGGTGTACGTTCCTGCGTAAGGATACATTGCTTGAACGCTAGTTCCTTGAGCTGTAACGCCATTTCCGAAATCCCACAAGTACTGCGCTTCATCGGAAGCTGCTGTAAGGTTGCAACCGCAGGGCGCGCTGGAATCTTGGGGTTTCAACTGGCTGGGTTGATCCCGCGATGGATGAAGCGGCGGTGAAAGCGACCCGCGCTATTGCCGAGAAGCTGATGCAATT
>JANSYQ010000050.1 GCA_024742305.1 bacterium
CGGACAACTTGGGTCGAACGAGCGCGTTCACGGTTGGATGGACGAAGGAATGAACACATTAAACGAAGTTCGCTACGTTCAAACCAAATATCCTGATAATGAAGCCATGTCTGACATGGTACTCAACGGGGCGTTCCACTTTAACGACCTAGATCACCATGATTTGAGTGATATTTCCTATCGAATGGTAGCTGCCTTGGGTGAAGATCAACCAATTGAAACACATTCGGCACGTTTTACTCAGGCCAACTACGGTGTAATCATGTACCAAAAAACAGGATTGGTTTTCTTCTACTTGCGTGATTATTTGGGTGATGAACTCTTTGACAAAAGCATGCAAGCCTATTACGCCGAGTGGGAATTCAAACATCCACAACCGGAGGATATGCGTCGATCTTTGGAAAAAGCATCAGGAAAAGATCTCGGCTGGCTTTTTGATGACCTAATTCAAACCACCAACTATATCGACTATAAACTAAAGAAGGTAAAAATCGACGAGGATGTTGCGGTGACTGTGAAGAACGTCGGTCACGTTGACGGTCCTATTGAAGTGGCCACGTTATCAAACGGAAAAGTAGTAGAGACAAAATGGGTAGAGCCAGGCGCAAAGAAGTCCGTAGTTCGCTTTAAGAACACCGATATTGACGCCGTTCGCATTGATCCGGGCATCGATATTCCGGAGGTAAATCGACAGAACAACTATTGGAAAAAAGCAGGATTATTCGGCAAATGGGAAGAATTGAGCACCGAGTTTTTAATCGGAGACAACGAACCAGAAAAAACCAATCTGTTTTGGCTACCAATGATTGCCGGGAACTTATACGATGGATTCATGATCGGACCTACATTCCATAACTTTGGTGTGCCGTTCAATAAATTTGGATACATGGTTTCCCCTTTCTTCTCCTTCAGAAGAGAATTTGTATCAGGCGTTGCAGATTTCAACTATAACTTCTACCCAAAACGCAACTTGAAACTTTCGAAGTTTGGTTTGACGGTAAAATCCTTCAAGCAAGATTCTACTGTTCGAGGAAACGATGGTTATTACTTCGCAGTTTTGCCTTATTGGACGGCGAAAATCGGACATCGAGCTGATAGCAAGCCTTACACACAAAACGTGCGTGTTCAGGGGATGTACCGCCAAGATGTTTTCAGCCCACTCATGGCTGAATGTGTCGGAGGATATATAGAATACGAGTTTAATTACAGAAAACCGGACCATCAATTTACCGGAAAAGTGCGGAACGAATTCATTCAGAATATTAACGCTTCTTCTTCCAGCCAAATGGGGCGTTTCATGGTGGAGGGAACTTACAAGTATCGTTACCTTAAGAACAAACGAAAAAGCTGGATTGAGGTCCGCGGATTTTTCGGAAACAGATACCACGAAACATCCGTGGCTGGAGCCTTCCCATACACGTTTTCACTTTCGGGAGCTACGGGGATGCAGGATTTATTCTTGGATGAGTACTTCATGGGACGAAACGAATTTACGGGAACGTGGTCGCAGCAACGTGTAGAAAACATGGGGAATTTTAAAAGTACGACGTACTATGGTTCCGACGCTTCTACCATGGTTGCTGGGAACGTATACATCGACTTACCCGTTGTAACAGGTTTGTTCGGAGCCTTTGTTGATGCTGGATCATTCATAGATAACTCGGGAACGATGAGTCCATTAGTACTCAATACAGGACTAGGAATTCGCTTGGGTGAAACATTTGGGATTTACTTCCCCTTGTGGATGTCGGATGAAATCGTTCAATCGTATGGACCGAACGTTGGTATCTTTGATGAGTACGGCAAAAAAATCCGATTTACCTTGCATATCAATTTGGTAAACAAGCCGTTCAATCTCGCTTCATTACTTTAGAAAGTGAGAGGAATTAGGAAAGAAAGCACAGAAGACTGACATTATTTTTCGTTCAGTACGCGGATTTTCCATGCGACGTTTCCGCGTTCAAGAATTCGGAAGACGGCGATAAGGGCGTTGATCCACATTCCGGGATTGACGATTTTCTGACCAAATCCGTGGACTTCCAAGTCGCGCTGAATGATGTAAGCTTCTTGCTCCTCAATGGTCAACTTGCTGTAATCCAGTGCCACTTGCCAAGCTGCATCACGAGCAATCCCCATGGCAAATCCAGCGATTTTCTCGTCCGTTCCACCTGCAAGCACATCAATTATTTTCAGAGGCCAAAAGATTTTTGAAAGTTCGTCTTGAACAACGTCGGTGAGTTCACTGAGGATGGTATTGATTTTATTGAAATCGTTGTGCAATGATTCGATGTCGTTGGGTTGCACCGTTGCCGCGGCAATTCCTAAGTCAAGACCAATATGCGCATTCATTCCAACAAATAAATGCTGAATAACAAGTGGCTTCCAATTGGCACAAGTCGCGAACGCGAGTTCCCAAGATTTGGTGCAGGATTGCTGATTAATCCATGCGTGATGCGCCTCCAAGTAGCGATTCGCAAAAACGACATCCAACTTTTCCATGCGCGGATTATCGTCGAAGTAGCCTTCGGAAATTTTTTCCTTAACGGCTGCCGTCACACGTCTGTACAGTGCTGCAAAATATCCCGCGCGGTTATTGTTTTTGATGGCATCTTCAATGATCATATCTAGACGCTCAATGACTTCGTCGATGGAAATTGCTGGTTGGAATGCAGACATAATTCAGTGTGAGAGTGAGAGTGAGAGTGAGTTAAAGTGGTGAAGATAGAAAGAAAATAATCGGTGAGAAACGATGACTTCTCGACTAAGCTCGAAGACCGTTATTGTTAACTCATATTTCTTATTCCTTATGCTAGATTCAATAGTTAAATTTCCTCTAAAACCGTGCTTCCTGTCGATTGATCGCCGTCCGTCCAGCGCCATTGTTCGTGCAAACGAATGCGTCCATCTTCCATGGTTTCGGGAGTTGATACACAAATACCTGAGCGTTCTTGTCCCCTCAAGTTGATTTGCTTGTAGTTAAAAGTGATCACTCCATCATCATCCACCGAGCCAACGAGCATCCCTTCTTTGATATCTCCACCGGAATACGAGCAAGAAAGTATATTTCCCTCCTGCTGATAGTGAAAAGTAAAATCCTCGGTAACTTCTCCGCTACCGGAGCTTTGTATGACTTTAAATTTTTTATTGTTGTAGTTCATAGTTAGAGTAAAGATCGCTTTGCTTAAAGATGAAAAATAAAAAGACACTAGATTTTAAGACGCTCGATTGTAGACCTTCAAATTTATCAATCAAGATTCAAATTCCGATAGTTCCAACCACCGAAATTCTTTCTCTTCGAGTTCTGCAACGACCACGGATAATCGTTCTCCTGCTTTCATCAAGTCATCATTGGATGCTTCGGGATTCGATAAAACCTTCGTTAGTTCTGACTTCTCGTTTTCCAACTTCTCCATTTCTCCTTCCAAAGATTCAAACTCCACTTTCTCTTTGTAGCTCAGCTTGCGCTTTTCTTGCTTTTCTTCTACAGGAGTTCGGCTTGTTTTCTCCTCCGTATTAGTTTGTGAGGATTCTTGACGTTTTTCGGCGCGCGCCAACTTCTGCTGCTCACTTCGGTAAACAGTGTAGTTTCCGGTGATATCTTTCACTTCGCCCTCCCCCTTGAAAACGAACAAATGGTCGACCATTTTATCCATGAAGTAACGATCGTGCGAAACCACAATCAAACAGCCTTGGAAATTCCGGAGGTAATCCTCTAGAACGCTCATTACAAACACGTCGAGGTCGTTGGTGGGCTCATCGAGAATCAAAAAATTCGGATTTTCCATCAGGACCGTCATCAATTTCAAACGGCGCTTCTCTCCCCCACTTAACTTGTGTACAAAGTTGAAATGCATGTCTCGAGGAAACAAGAACTTCTCCAAAAACTGTGCTGCCGACATCTGACGTCCTTTTTCCAAGGGAATGTATTCGGCGACGTCACGAATGATGTCAATGACCTTTTTATCATCCTCGTAATTGGGTAAATCCTGATTGTAATATCCGAAAACGACCGTTTCACCGGAAACAATCTTCCCTTTGCTCAATGGTTCCAGCCCCATCAACATATTTAAGAAGGTGGATTTTCCAGTTCCGTTATTTCCAACGATCCCTAATCGTTCTTGGCGTTTGAACACGTAGGAGAAATCATTCAAAATCTTCTTCTCTCCGAAGTTCTTTCCAACGCGATGCAGTTCCAAAATTTTGGTTCCCAAGCGCTCCATTTTAACGGGAATCTCCAACTCATCTTGATCGATTCGCTGCTTAGCGACCTTCTTGGTATCGTGAAACGCTTCGATACGGGCTTTTTGTTTAGTACCACGTGCTTTCGGTTGTCGGCGCATCCATTCCAACTCCTTTCGAAATTGATTTTTCGCCTTTTCGATCGTCGACATCATCTGCTCTTCTCTTTCTGCCTTTTTCTCCAAGAAGTAAGAGAAGTTTCCTTTGTATTTGTACAAAGTTTTGTTGTCCAGCTCCAAGATGGTATCGCAAACTACTTCTAAAAAATAGCGATCGTGCGTAACCATCAGTATCGTGGAAGTTGATTTGGAAAGGTATTCTTCCAACCATTCAATCATGTCCAAATCCAAATGGTTCGTTGGCTCATCAAGTACCAAAAAATCCGGTTCTGCAATCAGTACTTTTGCTAGTGCCACTCGCTTTTTTTGTCCTCCTGATAAAGTACCGACCAATTGATCTGTATTCTCTAATTTCAGGACGGACAAAATTTGATTGATTCTCACCTCAATATCCCATGCGTTCAGCTCGGTTACTGCCTCAAAGGTCTGTTTGATGCCTTCCTCGTCTTTTTCACGCATCGCTTTGTTGTATGCCTTCACCGCCTGTAATTCGGGAAGATCGTGCGAGAAAACTTCTTCAAAAATGGTATGCTTTGGGTCCAATTCATCCGACTGTTGCATAAATGCAATGCGCAATCCTTTTCGGAAGACGATTCTGCCTTCATCTACGGTTTCTTTGCCCAGTAAACAGCGAAGCAACGTCGTTTTTCCCGTTCCATTTTTCGCTACAATCGCCGCCTTTTGCCCCTGATCAATACCGAAGGTCAGTGCTTCAAAGAGCACGCGCTCTCCGTACGATTTCGTAATTTCTTCTACCGATAAATAGTTCATGCTAAAGACGCTTCAATGAGTCGAGAATTCGTTTGTCTCGTTTAATTCCTGTGTTGGCGAGAAATGCAAAAGGCAAACCACAAATGAAGAGCCAATAGGGTAAACCAACTTCTTGGGATTTTACACCTTCATCGATCCATCGATCACCAAAAGCTGCCATGAGGTACACACTGACCACTGAAACAAAGTAAAGATAAAACAAGGTTCTTCCGAGCTTTAGTTGGCGGTCCAAGTTTTTATAGGACATGATGCACAGAAACGCGAGTAATGCTAGGCTTATGAAGCCAATGAATACCGGAACCATGTAGCCACTTGATGTGCTGAAATATTGGACTTTATCTGAAGGGTTAATGGATACTCCCCAAGCATTCAACGTATACACATATTTCTCCGAGTAAAATCGGATGAAGTCCATTCCGGAAATGGCAACTACTTGAATGATAATAATGATTCCAAGATAATATGTCTGAATGCGTTGTAACATGTGGAATTTTCAGTCAAAGATAGCAAGATTGCACTGAAATAGAGATTCCTAAAAAGATTCGAAACATTTTAAATGAGAATTCGTAACTTCAAGAAAAAACTGAAGAAATGAACGTTTTTAAAGTTTCCGCTATTCTATTCTTTTCCAGTCTTTTGTTCACAAGTTGTGTGACTGGCAAGTACGTCTCCAAACCCACTGGCGACCGCGGCATTTCTCAAGCTCCGATGAAACTAAAGATGTGTGGGAAGGCACAATACACCTACTACGCGTACTCGAATTCGGCAGTTGAAATGTACCAAGAGAATGCCAAGTACAAAAAGAAAGGTGACACGATTTTCATGCAACCTCGTACGTATTATGGTGATACAACGGAAGTTTCAGAAAAATACACTCCCAAATACCTTGTTGCAGGAGACTCATTGATCTCGCTTGAATACAACATGATGTACGTGAAGAAATAGTAATTCCTACAAGCTCAACAACTTTTCTACCCTAACTGTACAGCTTTGTTGCGCAAATAAAAATCAAGAATAGTAATCGCTGCCATAGCTTCTACGATGGGAACTGCTCTCGGAACTACACATGGATCGTGCCGTCCTTTTCCTTGCATTTTTACTAACTCGTCTTTGTTATTGAGTGTAGTTTGCTCTTGAATCAAAGTGGCAACCGGTTTAAATGCAACCCTCATGGTGATTGGCATTCCATTCGATATACCGCCCTGAATTCCTCCGGAAAAATTTGTTTTCGTGCTACCGTCTTCGTTGAACAAATCGTTGTGTTCGGAACCTTTCATTTCAATACTTCCGAATCCACTACCGTATTCAAATCCTTTCACTGCATTGATAGACAGCATGGCTTTACCTAGCTCGGCATGTAGTTTATCGAAGACAGGTTCGCCCAATCCGGGGGGAACGTGATGAATTTCACATTGAATGCTTCCTCCAACGGTATCACCTTCTTTGCGAATTTCACGAATGTAGGCTTCCATGCGTTCAGCGTCTTGGCTATTTGCACAGCGAACCGGATTGTTATCAATTTCGTTGAAATCGGGCGCTCCTTCCATTTTTATGGTCCCCACCTGATCTACGAAGGCAATTATGTCGATACCCAGCAACTCCAAGGCTTGCTTTGCAATAGCACCTGCTACTACCCTACATGCTGTTTCTCTTGCCGATGAGCGCCCACCACCGCGATAATCCCGGTTTCCGTATTTTTTGTCGTAGGTGAAATCTGCATGCGAAGGACGATAAACATCTTTGATGTGATCGTAATCTTTCGATTTTTGATCGGCATTTCGTATTACAAATCCAATGGGAGTACCTGTGGTTTTCCCTTCAAATATTCCTGAGAGAATTTCGACTGTATCCGACTCTTTTCGTTGGGTAACAATCGCTGATTGTCCGGGTTTTCTTCGATCCAATTCGGCTTGAACTGCCTCTACATCTATCGGAACATTTGCTGGTACGCCGTCAATCACGCCTCCGATAGCCACACCGTGCGATTCACCAAAAGTGCTTAGTTTGAATATGGTACCAAAGGTTGAGGACATACTTTACTTGTGACAAGTGATAAGTGAAAAGTGATAAGTCAATAGACTGAATTCCTTTTCACTTTTCACTCTTCACCTTTTACTTATCACTATTATTAATTACAAATAGTTTCTTCCGTTATTTTCAAAATCTTGCGCACTTCCTCTAAGGTTGGTGCTTCTGCGTAGGTTCTCAAAACGGGCTCTGTTCCTGAAGGGCGAATCATTACCCATCGATCATCGTCAAAGAAAAATTTAAACCCGTCGATGGTTCCCACTTCCTTCACGTGGTACATACCAAAATGCGTGTATTTTCCTTCTTCACAGTTCTTAATGATGGATTGCTTCAACTCCTCAGTTATGTGTAAGTCGTTGCGTTCAAATTTGAAGGGGCCAACAATTTCGTATACTTCGTTAATCAAATCATCTAGTGATTTCCCTGACTTTGCCATGAACTCCCAAATGATCAGTCCCATCCAAATTCCATCACGCTCTGGGATGTGTCCTTTGGTAGCAATTCCACCGGATTCTTCCCCGCCAACCAATACGTCTTCCTCTACCATGATTCCCGCGATGTACTTGAAGCCGATTTTTACTACCTCGCTCTCTAGTCCGTAATGCTTCGCCATCTGTCCTACACGTGGTGTTGTACTGAAAGCAGTTGCAACCTTTCCGTGCATGTTTTTGTATTTCTTCAAGTAGTGAATCAATAGCAAGATAATGTGATGCGAGTCGATAAACTCTCCAGAGCCATTGTACAAACCAATTCTATCGGCATCTCCGTCTGTCGCCAGTGCGCAATCGACATCGCCTTTTGCTTTGATGTAAGCTTCTAGCTCTTGCAAATTTTTCGCGATTGGTTCGGGTGCCTGCCCCATGAATGACGGATTGTGTTCACAATGAATGAACGTGGCACTCGGAAGAATGCGCTTCAAGGCACTTTGCCCAGCTCCATACATGGCATCGTACACCAAATTCAATCCTGATTTTTCAATTGCCTCAATATCAAAGTTGGCTTTAGCGTGCTCAACATACATCGTTTCTAGATCGACAACTTCCACCAGTGGATTTTGCAGAGAAACAGATTTCAAATCAACTGAGTTTGTATCAGGAATGATATCTTCGATTTCCTGCACCTTTTCCGGAGATAGCGGCCCACCGTGGTGCGACTTCAGTTTGTAACCGTTGTATGAAGGTGGATTGTGACTTGCTGTAATAACCACTCCAATAGAGCATCCAAGCTTCACAGCTGCCAAAGAAACCATTGGCGTTGAAACAAATCCGATCGCCATTTTTACACCAATTCCCTCGCTGATGAACACTTTCACAGCGGTTTGCACAAATAATTCTCCTGCAAAGCGACAATCGTGACCGATTACCACACTTGGGTTGTCAAAATTCTCTTTCAACCACTTTGCAGTGGCGATGCTCACACGAGCTACGTTTTCTACGGTGTAATCTTCAGCGATGATGGCGCGCCATCCGTCTGTTCCAAACTTGATTTTTTGAGCCAATTTCTTTGGTTTTGAATTTCCCTCAAATATAGTCAGGAAGCCACAAAAGCCCTGAGAATTCTCATAAAAATTGAGGAATTAATTAGTAAACCGTTAAAGGAGGTACAGTTGATAATGGATGCAGATCTTAATATTTTAAACCCCTAAACTCACTGGAAATAAAGCGTTTGCAAGTATCAATTGAAAGCAACTTCAACTTTTACCTAATTTATCAGACATAAGTACCTGATTTATTTAGAGTACTTGTACGCAATCTTTCAACACTAAACTCCTGATTTACTGATCACTAGATTGTTTCATGTTTTTAAATCCTTTGTGTAGTAAACGCGTGCCATAAGTGTACAGAAGATTTCAGCACCATTCTTTGCATATCTTACGAGTCCATTTTTTAAGAAAAACCATTATTCACTGTAGTGTCGGCACACACCACAAATAGCGTTTTTTGCGCACGCTCTATTGTTGCGCTTTTACTCGTAGTCCCTCTTCTAACGATGGGGCTTGGTTGTTCTAGCGGGACAAACAACGATCAGAAAACCAAAAAAAAGCAAGAAGAACAAGAACGGCAAGAGAAGAAACGACTTGTATACGAGTTATTTACACAACTTTCAGAATTGGGAGAAGCCGCGAAGGCAGAAATACAAGATCCAAAAGATACCGTCGCGCAAACAATCAACAACTCAGAGCAGAAAATGCAGGTATTTGGTTGGCATGCCGACTACATTAGAACTGCCTATCAGGAGTACAACTTTGATTTACTTACTTCCTTGGCATATCACAGTTGCAAACTCGAAATGCAATATGGCGAACCAGCAATCGATTCCTCGGATTGGTCATCCTCGGCAAGACGCTCGCTAAGCCATGAAGCCAACGAACATTCCTGTAACTTTCTTGTGACCCTTAGCTCTATTGATGAAAGTGCCATAATACGCACGCTGGAGAACGAAACTTGGAGAAATAAGTGTATTGAGGATGTAGGGAATATCGTTCGTGGTTCGCCGTACATTGAAGGACTAGCGATCAGTTTTGAAAG
>JANSYQ010000015.1 GCA_024742305.1 bacterium
CTTCGTTTCCTGTTAAGCCCGTTCCGGTGATCGGTGCCAACTGGAAGCTATCACATGCCGTAACATTGGTCACTGGATCTAATACTGGTGCTGCGGTAACATTCACCACGTACGTATCTGAACATCCGTTGGCATCCAAATAAGTTATCGTTGTTGATCCAACCGCAACTCCCGTAACGTTACCAGCATTATCAACTGTGGCAACGCCCGTATTGGAGGAAGTCCAAGGAGTTGTTCCGTCAGGCGTTCCTGTTCCTGTGAGTAAAATGCTTGCTCCCGGACAAACGGATGTCGGTCCTGAAATTGTTGGAGACGGATTGATTGTAATGGTAAACGATTGTTCGACTGTACATGGATTACTGACATCGTTCACGTACATCGTCATCGAAGATGAAATCCAATCGCCAGCAGCGTATTGTGTCCCTGTTCCACCCGTTCCTGAGTAGTACGCTTCGTTTCCTGTTAAGCCCGTTCCGGTGATCGGTGCCAACTGGAAGCTATCACATGCCGTAACGTTTGTAACTGGATCTAATACTGGTGCTGCAGAAACATTGACCACGTATGTGTTCGAACATCCATTGGCATCCAAATAAGTTATCGTTGTTGATCCAACTGCCACTCCTGTAACGTTCCCTGCATTATCAACTGTGGCAACGCCCGTATTGGAGGAAGTCCAAGGAGTTGTTCCATCAGGCGTTCCTGTTCCTGTGAGTAAGATGCTTGCTCCCGGACAAACAGATGTAGGTCCAGAAATTGTCGGAGTTGCATTAATTGTTATTGGTTGATTGCTTGAGTTTGGGCACGGTCCTGACGTTGTATACGTCACTGTATACGAACCCGGAGTTGATGCGCTCACATCAATTTGCCCTGTGCTTGCATTTATGGATAAACCAGCAGTAGAGCTAAATGTTCCACCGCTCAGTCCTGTTACTGTTGGAGTTGGATCCGCAGCATCTGAACAGTAGGCAGCTTGTGGATACGTAAATGAAGCATCATCCAACGGGTTCACTGTAACAAAAACGGAATCTATTGCGGTACATCCACCACCGACATCTAACTGAATATAGTGCCATCCACTACCTGCAATTGTAGGATCGGGATGTGGAGATGTGGCTGCATTATCTGTCCAATAAGTTAATGTTCCCGGATCACTCCCTGCTGTTATCGCTGGTAAAGTGATATCAGCTGTGTTTGGAGCACACACCGGAGCTGGATCCGTAGTCACTAAGTTGGGAGATGGTGTAACGGTCACGGTAACCGGAACACGGAAAGTTCCTGGACAAACGCCCACCCAATAGGTAGTAGTCGTACCCGGGGTAACGTTATAAGTCAGTTGGTTCGTTTGACCAGCGATAGGTGTTCCACCGTACTGTACGGTGTACCAATTCAAAGTTCCCGAATACGAACCTTGCACGGTGACGCTTGGCGCTGCCGTTTGTCCGGCACAAATCGTTACATCGTTAGGGATTAAATCATAGTAAGGTGCGGTGGACAAAGCATCTCCGGCTGATCCATTCGTAGCACCGTTCGGTGGAAATTCTGAAAGCTGTGTTGAAGTTGTTGTTCCTGCGTTTCCTGAAACCACAGAAGTCGTCGGGGTCCCGCTTGAGTATCGAATAATACCTCCAGAACCAGCTCCACCAGGTCCCCCAGCTTCGTTTTGTTGAAACGCATTTACTTGAAGGTTTTGGTTTCCTCCGTCTCCACCAATAGCATCTATTGCAATGGTTCCTGGAATGGCTGTTGCATTTTCAATATACACGGTTCCGGCTCCTCCACCTCCACCGGCACCATCGTTACCGACAAAAGCGTTAAAGCCCAATGGCTGATTCGTTGGATTGGAGTTTTCTCCGGGTCCTCCATTGGCTTCAATAGTTCCACCTCCAGCAACAGTTCCGTAATTCACGATGTAGACAATTCCTCCACCGCGACCTCCGTCACCACCTTGGCCTGAGTCCTGATCACCGGCTCCACCCCCTCCTCCGAAGAAGATGCGCCCAGTATTGTAGGCTAAGGGATGACCTCCCCAACCTCCGGCATTTTTACGACCATCGCCACTCCAAGCAGCATTGTTTGGTCCAGTAACTCCGGCATTTTGGTTGCTTTGCGACAAAGAGTACCCTCCTTGACCTGCACCACTGGAAGAAGTAATTGTTGCATCCAATGCATACGCTGCGGCATATCCCGGTACTGGGTTTCCGCGTCCGTTAAATGCACCAGCACCTACTTCGGCGTTCGATCCACCACCACCACCGGCGTTAACATAAGATCCACCGCCACCACCATTAGCGATTCCGGCAACTCCATATCTTGAATAAATGGCATCGTATTCTACGTGATAACCGCCAATACTTTCTCCTTTTTCAGAACCTTCAAAGCCTGATGGTGAGCCCAAGAATCGGTCGCTACCTTGCCCCCCAGTGCTTGCTGCACCTGGAACAAAATCTCCATCGACTTGTCCGCCGCGGAAACCATATCCGGTAGCTGTTATTGTTCCACCGGTGTTGACTGTTAGCGTTCCATCTACTTCTAAAGCTACGACACCTCCTGTTGTTCCGTTCCAAAGATTGGGAACAATAGCGGCACCGTTGTTTACCGTTAAGTTGTCAAAACGTGGAATACGAACAATCTGCACTTCGTCGGCGGCTGTATAATTGTAGGTAAGCCCGCAGGTAAGGTTTATAGTGTTTCCTCCTGATGTACTAAGAACTTCCACACGCTCGTAGCGTCCAGAATTGTTGTATGCAGTGACTTGACCAAAGGTTTCAGGGTTTACTCCAAAACCAAAGTCAAAGTATGATTGCGGCCATGTATAGTCTCCCCATCCTGCAACAACAGGAAAGAAGTTCACATCTACCGCAGCACCGTGCATTTGCACGATTAAAATGAGATCGCCTTGTTGTAGTGGCGTTGCGCCAAAAGCTCCACCAGTCATTGCGTTACTTCCAACTGTCAGGGAAGTGGCTCCTGCATTGGCGTTAACTGTAAGATTGGTGTATGTATTGAGAACCTCAGATGCTCCTGTAACGGTGTAGCTACCGTCTTTGGCACGTTGTGCTTGGGCATCTGAAATAAAGAAAAATCCTAGTAAAACCAGGATATAACGTAGTATCGTTTTCATAGTCTCAGTTTGGTCTGCTTGGTACTAAGACGAAGGTACTTAAAAAATGGTTTGCTTTTACGGCAAGTCAATCATCAGCTTTCCAAGGATTTGGCTCACAGCTGGGCATATTTCCGCATTTTTCAGCGTCAGGTCCATGATTTGAATCATTCGCTTGCGATCGGTGTGAGGATATTCTCGACAGGCTTGGGGTCGGATATCGTAAATAAAGCAGGTATTATCCGGTTGGAGGAAGGTACATGGTGCGGATTGAAGCACCCAGTCTTCTTCTTCATCTTTTCGAAGATAGGTATTCTCAAATGCCTCAGGGCTCATTTTCAACTTCTTAGAAATTCGTTGAATATCGACATCTCTAAAGATCGGACTCGTGGTTTTGCAACAATTGGCACATTTCAGACAATCAATTTCCTCAAAGGCTTTTTCGTGTTGATCATGAATTACTTGATCGAGGTTTTTCGGTCGTTTCTTTTTGATTTTACGAATATACTTGGACCGCTCTGCCTTGTTTTTCAGATGTTCGTCTAGCAAGTGTTGGTACTCCATAAATTCGAAGGTATTCAATTTTGAGCATAAAAAAAACCGTGTTCGGAAAGGAACACGGCTCCGTATTTAGGTAAGTTCTCTTCTTAAATCGCCCCTAGCAATTTCAACAAGAAGTAAATAATGAGTACCAAGACTACTACTGACAAAATCCAACCGATGGTCCCTCCAATGAAAGATAACAAGGCTAGGATCACGCACACAAGTAGAACGATCAGAATGATGTTTACTAAATCACTATTTCCACCTCTAGCCGCAGCTCGCGCCTTTTTCTTCGCTTGCTTTTTCGTCATTTTTTCTTGAGACGAAGTTCGATTATCGCTTGATTGAAAATCTTCTTGAATTTGTGAATCTGCCATTGGCGCTCGTCCTTCGTCGCTCGGCAAACCAGCCTCTGAACTTCTCAAAATTGGCTTCGATGCTGGCTCAGCTCGATCTTCTCTAACAATGATATTACTTTGTATATCTTCTGCAGGAACGAAGCGATCACGTGTATTATCTTCCGTGTGGCTTGAGTAGTTCTCCGCTTTCTTTGTCTTTGTAGACGATGATTTCACATCTTCAAATGCTATTCCTTCCTCTTCTTTTTCTGACTTGGAAGACTTCATGTTCCCCTTGCGGTTTATGTGAAATCCTTTGTTGTACTTTCTTTTTGAAATCAAGCGGTTGTTCACCACATTGTTGTTCGTCCCACAAGATGCAAATATGATCGACAATACGATCAGCAGGTTCAATCCGAGTAACTTTTTCATTTTTGTTTATTTAGTTGGTGTTTGGTTGCTATGACAATAAAAATAGGTTTAATCCCTACTTCATTGCTACTTATTATTTAAATCCATTGCGCGAAGCGTGTTAATCATCAACGAAGCAATAGTCATTGGGCCGACGCCCCCCGGAACTGGAGTAATGTAGGAACATTTAGGAGCTACTTCGTCAAATTTCACATCTCCCTTTAGCGCCCATCCGCGTTTTTTCGATGCATCCGGTACGCGTGTCGTTCCAACATCTACGATCACAGCTCCTTCTTTTACCATGTCTGCCGTTACAAACTCTGGGCGCCCAATGGCTGCAATGATGATATCTGCTTGCTTCACTACTTCCGGTAAATCCTTGGTTCTGCTGTGCGTGAGCGTAACGGTACAGTTTCCTGGATTGCTATTGCGACTCAACATGATGGAGAGCGGTGTTCCAACAATGTTACTTCTGCCGATAATGACACAGTTTTTACCTGAAGTTTCGATGTTATTTCTTTTCAAAAGTTCCATAATTCCCGCAGGAGTTGCTGGCAAGAAACCGGGTAAGGAAAGCACCATGTTTCCAAGGTTCATTGGATGAAAGCCATCCACATCCTTCTTGGGATCGATTGCTTCCGTCACTTTTAATTCATCGATGTGATCAGGTAAAGGAAGTTGTACGATGAATCCGTCAATCTCGGGATCGTTGTTCAATTCATCTACTTTGTGCAGCAACTCTTCTTCCGTAACATCTGATTCATAACGAATTAGCGAGCTTTCGAAGCCAATTTCGTCACATGCTTTCACTTTGGCATTCACGTAGGTCAAAGAACCTCCATCGCTTCCTACCAGCACTGCCGCCAAATGTGGTATTTTCTTACCGTTTGACTTTCTTTCTTCTACTGCTTTTTTGAGTTCGGCGCGAATTGCTTCTGCCGTCGCTTTGCCATCGAGGAGTTGCATGTTGATGAAGTTTGTTTTCTCCAAAGATAGAAGAACCTTTGTTTTTTGAGTCACATTTCTAGAAGGAATTCATCTTCCATGAAATGCCTTATATTTGAATTAAAATTACCGTATGAAACGATTTCTGTTTGTCATTTGCATCCTTTTTTCCCTTTCATCTAATGCTCAGAGCACTGAGGGTACTGAACTTGGTTTGGAGGGAACTTTCCACGTTTCAAATCTAGGAGGCTCGTTTGGCGTTGGCGTAAAATACGGATGGAAGTTTGGTGAATATTTTATTGCTGGACCTTCTGCACGTTACCAGCGATCATGGTTTCAAGTTGGAACGAATACCAATTCACCCACCACAACTGGATTTAACGTTTTTGGTGGCGGTGGCTTTATTCATGCTCGTTTTTTCAACGCTCTTTTTGCTGGAGCAGAAGCAGAATTATTGCATTCTCCACTTGCGGGTAATTTTGTCGTTACGGGAAGTAGTAATTGGGCTCCATCTTTGCTGCTTGGTGGAGGATTCTCCATGGAATTCAACGAGAAATGGCGATTGAATTTGGGTATTTTCTACGATGCCATTGACCATCCGAACTCACCGTTGAGAACGCAATATTTCATGCGCAATTCTTTGGGTGCCTTGCTTCCGGTGATTTATCGAATCAACTTTTTCTTCCCGATTGGCGAATAAAAAAAGCCATCCGGTTTCCCGAATGGCTCTCATTTACTATTTCTAGTCAGTTATTGAATCTCGAGTAATTCTACTTCGAAGATTAATGCTTCATACGGCTCAATGGGTCCACCTGGTTGTGGAGTAGCCCCATACGCCAATTCCTGAGGAATGTACAGCTTGTACTTCGCTCCTTTTGGCATCAATTGCAAG
Source organism: bacterium (assembly GCA_024742305.1). Classification (GTDB taxonomy): domain Bacteria; phylum Bacteroidota; class Bacteroidia; order Flavobacteriales_D; family Crocinitomicaceae; genus UBA4466. Next base: position 6,230 of record JANSYQ010000015.1, read on the forward strand.
GCTTCTGTCCACCCTTTGATCACTTGATTCACTCCAAATGTAGCTGGCTCCCCACGATCTACAGAGCTATCAAAGACAGCTCCATCAATGGTAGTACCGTGATAGTGTACCGTAACTCGTGAAGTTGCACTTGGTTTCGGTCCCGAGCCTGCTTTCAGTACCTCGTACTGCAATCCGCTTTCGGTAACTTTCACGCCGGGCTTCTTTGCGTTTTCAGCTAAGAATTTTTCTCCAGCTTCTTTGTTTCCTTTGTAAAGTTCGGCGTCTTTTTCCGCTTTCGCTGCTTGAAGTCTATCCGCTTCTGCATTAATACTTTCTTTCATTCCTTGGAAAGCGTCATCAGACACACGACTTGCTTTTTCGTTTACGCCATCAATGAAACCTGCTTCCAACTTGTCCAAATTGATGAACGTTGTTGGTCCCAATGGAACAAAGTTCTTGTAGGTCTCATGTGCTGTGAAAATACCTACCGCTTTGCATCCTTTATCGGCAGCAGAAGCATCAAATGTAGATCCATCTCTAGATCCTCCCATCATCGTTTTTATGTATTCCATTTGTTCCATCATCTCGTCCTGAGAAAGATCACGGAATCCGGATTTGAATCCTTCGATAATGTACTTTTTGTTCTGAAGAAACTGCGCTTTGTTTGGATTCTGAGGATTGGTAATGTTCTTTGAAGCTTGATAACCAAAGTAGTACGACCACTTATCCTTGTCCGATTTCAATTCAATCGGTTTGTCCTCTTGTTTCTTTTCGTCTTCTTTTTCGTCGCTGCACGCCACCAATGTGAATGCCAACAACGCCATCATAAATAGATACTTCATTAATTCATTTCTAAAAGTTCAACATCGAAAATCAACGCCATGTGCGGCTCGATTGGTCCACCCGGATGTGGAGACGCTCCGTAAGCCAAATCTTCAGGAATATAAAGACGGTATTTCGCTCCTTTTGGCATTAGTTGCAAGGCTTCGGTCCAACCTTTAATTACCTGGTTTACGCCGAATGTAGCCGGTTCTCCTCGTTTCACTGAGCTATCGAAAACAGTACCGTCAATTAACGTTCCGTGGTAGTGCACCGTCACCTGAGAAGTCGGTCCCGGCTTTTCACCTTCACCTTCCTCAATTACTTCGTACTGCAATCCGCTTTCTGTAACCGTAACGCCTTCTTTCTTGGCATTTTCAGCAAGAAATGCTTCTCCTTCCTCTTTATTTTTTCCAAACTTCTGCTCGGTGATTCCAGCCAAATACTTTTGAATAATTGCGTTGGCGGCGTCCGGCGTGTATTTCATTTCTTTTCCTTGGAATGCGTCGCTAATTGCTTGCGCAATGATCTCCGGAGATAATTCCTGCAGGTTTTGTTGCAAAAGGCTTCCTCCTAAACTCATTCCTACGCAGTAACTTACTGCTTCTAATTCTTGTGACATTTAGTGTTTTTTTTTTACAAAGATAGCTTTTGAATTATGAATTAGGAGTTATGAATTATGAATTAGGCGCTGAATAGTATGGTTGGAGGCTTTGGAGTTTTGAGTTGTTCATTTGTGAATTAACAATAACGGTCTTCGAGCGTTGCTTTCGCGAAGCTTGGGCAAAGCAAAGCCTAGTCGAGAATTGAGTTATGAATTCATGAGTTTCATTATTTTGGTCGGATGAAGTTGGTGACTATTCTCGTTGTTTTGTTGGGTCTTGTTGTGAGCTGCGGGGAGAACGATAAAATGAAGTCTGAAAAGGATGCGGGTGCAATTCACCAAGTAATTCAGGATTCGACCAAAATTGAAGGCTATCAGCCGGAGCACCCGATTCGGTTTCCTCATGCGGTTCATGCCGAAATTGATTGCAAATACTGTCACTACACAGGGAATGAGTCGAAAACAGCAAGTATTCCCTCTATAAACGTGTGCATGAACTGCCACCGAACTAGAGATGCAGAAACCGTAGAAACAATTGAAGAATTGTATCGGTCCTATGATTCTGCGCTCCTTGATAATGATGAATTAAGTAAACGCAAGCAAATTCAGTGGAAGAAAGTGGAAGAATTACCTGATTCTGTATTCTATAATCATGAAAGCAAGTATTTTAGTGAGTATCACGAAAGACTTTTGAATTACAAAAGCAATGGATCATCAAGACAGTGCAGCGATTGTCATTACTAAGGTTTCTCCAACGCTCCTTCAACCGCACCCGCACTCACAACTACATTTAGCGCCCCTTCCAAATCTTCCCATATGTCATCGACGTGCTCAAGCCCAATGGAAAGTCGGACCAAACCGTCAGATATACCTACATCTGCGCGCTGTTCGGGCGTTAATTTAGAATGGGTCGTTGACGCCGGGTGTGTTGCAATACTCCGGACATCACCCAAATTGGCTGTAAGCGAGAACATTTCAAGCGCATCCAGGAATTTCCTCCCACCATTCAGTCCAGATTTTAGTTGAAACGTAACGATTCCGCCCCCCGATTTCATTTGTTTTTTCGCAATCTCGAAATGCGGATGGGATGGTAAAAACGGATACTTTACTGAATCTACAGCATCATGTTGCTGGAGCCGTTTGGCAATTTCCAAGGCATTATCACAATGTCGATCCATACGAACGTGCAAGGTCTCCAAGGATTTACTCAATGTCCATGCGTTAAACGGACTAATTGCTGGCCCCGAGTGGCGTGCAAATGCCTTCACTTTGCTGATTATTTCCTCGCTCGCTAGAATCGCGCCACCCAATGTTCTTCCTTGTCCATCAATGTATTTTGTTGCGGAGTGAATGGATACATGGGCACCAAATTTCAGTGGCTGTTGGAGATATGGCGTAGCAAAACAATTATCTACGGCTAAAATCAGGTTTTTCGCTTTGGCAATTTCACCTAACTTTTCTAGGTCGATGATGTCCAATGCCGGATTGCTAGGGGTTTCCACGTAGATAATCTTCGTGTTTACCTTCACAGCGTCGGCAAAACCTTCGTAATCATCAAAGTCGACATAAGTTGTTTCAATATTCCATTTCGGGAAGATTTCGGTGAACAATTTGTGCGTTGAACCGAACACAGAACGGCTCGAAACAATGTGGTCTCCTGAGCTTAACATCGCACCAAAAAACGAGAATACAGCCGCCATTCCAGTGGCTGTCGCCCAACCGGATTCTGCTCCTTCCAACGCTGCCAATTTGTTGATCAATTCCTCCACGTTTGGATTGGCATATCGCGAGTAAACATGCCCTTCCTTCTCCTCTGCAAATTGCGAGCGCATGTCTTCCGCATCCTCGAAAACATAACTACTCGTTAGGTAGATTGGAACGGAGTGCTCGTTATTCTTCGAGCGCTCATGTTGCAATCGAATGGCTTGTGTTTCTGCGTTTTTAAATGGTTTCATTTTGTATGATTTCAAAAGTGATGTCGATAGATTCCTTTAATGAGGCACTCACCGAACAATATTTGTCAATGACGAGTTGAATGTTTTTCGTCAATCGGTTCGTGTCAATCTCAGGAGCCAATTCAAACTTTAAATGGATATTTTCGAAAGGAGAAGGTGTTCCTTCCACTCTATTTGCTTCAATTTCAATGTTGAATTTATCCGAATCTATGCGTTGTTTTTCAAGAATGAGTGTAAGGTCAATAGCAATACATCCCGCCACTCCAGCAGCTACCAGCTCCATGGGACGCAATCCTTTATCGGTGCCGCCAATATTCTTTGCTGCATCAATTGTCAGCTGGGCTCCAGCTTCATTCTCCACTTCAAAATGGAAAGGCTTTTCTACTCTTTTAAACGCTAATTTCATTTCGGTAATTTGTTTTTGATTACACCAAAAATAAGTGTTCCAATCAAGGCTCCGGCTATGCTTACCAAACCGATTTGCCAATGAAGTCCGGCAACAATAAATAAGGGCGCTGTACATGCTCCAGTTACACCCCAGCCCAGTCCGAAAAACAAACCACCCACAACATTTCCTGTTGGTTGGACAGGCTTTTTAATTGGAGCAGCATCATTTCCGCGAATACTTTTCAGTTGGAACTTTTTGATCACCCATACACCAAGGGCACCCGTTGCAATGGCGGAACCGAGCAGTCCGTACATGTGGAAAGATTCAAAATGAAACATTTCATTAATTCGGTTCCAATGAAACGCTTGAGAAGCAATCAAAACGGTGCCAAAACCAATTCCCAGAAGTAGGTAGATTGCTGCTTTCATGTCGTAAAAATTAAAGGAACAATGAAGTGCGTGGCGATCAAACCGCCCACAAAGAAAAACACCGTTGTAATTAAAGAACTGAGTGCGAATTGTGAATTCCCCATGATGCAGTGTCCTGCTGTACAGCCGTTTGCATATCGCGCGCCGAATCCGATGAAAATAGAACCGACAAAGAATATGGGAAGGAATGCATTGTCATACGCTTGAAAATAGGCTTCGCCTTCCACATTTGTACTTGGCGGAATTCCAAAATCGGTGGTGTTGAAAATCGCTACTGACGCAATGAGGATTCCCATAACGAAAAACACCTGCCAATAATCTTTCTCTCGATTGTATTTAAAGTAGTCTACTTTTGGCAGAAGAAACGATCCCGCCACTCGAAAAGATGAGGAAACACCTAATTGTTTCTCTCGAATTAAGAGAAGTAATGGGACAGTTAACCCGATCAACGGTCCAGCGATATACCAAGCTAAAGGTTCCATATTATGCTAATTGAAGTGATTCAGAAACTTCGTCAAATACGGCTTCCAGCTCCTTTCTGCTCAACAAATCTTCAGGAAGTACGATCAGTGAAAGGTTTTCACGCTTGTTTGGATCGAGTTTTTGGAAATCTTCAAAATGAATCCAACCCGTTTGGAATGCATAGTCTTTACTTTGGTACACCTCGTCCACAGAAATAAAAGGTATTTCATCCAAAACCTCCGGATAGCGAGATCCTGCGTACACCTTCAAGTAGAAATCACTACTGAATTCTGCCTCATTGTCCTCAGACTTACGATACTCGTATTTGTAATCGAACTTCAACGCAGAAATATCAGAAAGCACGGCACTTGCAGTAGGATGACTTCCGGCACCTTTACCGATGAACAGTTGTTTGTCAGAGAAGAGTCCCTCAACAATTACTGCGTTGAACTCGTTGTTTACTTCGTAAGCGAAGTGCGTCGAATCAATAAACTGAGGCGCGACAAATCCTACTACATTTCCACCAATTTTCTCGGCACGCGAAAGCAATTTGATTCGGTAGCCTTTTTCTAGGGCAAACTTGACATCTTGCGGCTGAATGTTTTGAATTCCGATGTTGAGTAACTTTTTGGGTTCAACACTCAATCCAAAGGTATGCTTGAGCAAGATTGCCAACTTGAACTTAGAATCGTAGCCTTGTACATCCAAGGTTGGATCGGCCTCTGCAAAACCCAATTCCTGTGCATCTTTTAATGCCGTTGCGTAATCAATTCCCTCGTTTGATTTTGTTAAGATATAGTTGGTGGTACCATTGACAATTCCTTGAATGGAACTCAAAGAATCGTTGTTGTAGTACTCTTCCAAGTTACGAAGGATAGGAATGGATCCCGCCACTGCTCCTTCATACAGCAGAGAAACGCCGTGCTTTTTCGATAATTCGAGTAATTCTGGTAAATGCTCTGCCACCAGTTTTTTGTTCGCTGTAACGACATCTTTCCCCAACTGAATGGCACTTTTGACAATCTCATAGGCGGCTTCGCTATCGTCTATCAGCTCGACTACCAAGTTGATTTCAGGGTCCTTGAGCACCACGTCACGGCTGAAGGAAAAATTTTCCTCAGGAATAGAGCGTTTCTTGCCTGGGTTTTTGACTACAATTGACTTTATGTGTGCGTCGATCAATTTGGATTGATTCAATACTTCGTACAGACCGGAACCTACACATCCGAATCCGATTAATCCTATTGTTAATTTCTTACTCATTGCTACTTAATTGAAAATGAAAAAATGAAAATTTTGAATACTGTGTTTGACTCAATCGAGTCGTTGTATTAATTCGTGTTTGCGCACTGTGGAGCGGAATACCGTCGGTTTGTGCTTTTTAAAATTGTTGAAGAGAAAATCTTCGAGAATGACAGACAGTTTCTTTGTTTCGACAAGGAATCCATCGTGACCGTAGCTGCTTGAAATTTCCGCATACTCAGCTCCGGGAATATGATGTGCCAAGAATTTTTGCTCTGATGGCGGGAACAACTGATCGGAACCAATTCCTAACACTATCGTCTTTGCACGAATTTGTTTCAAGGCATCGGCATGACTTCTTCGACCTCGGCTCACATTATGACTGTCCATCATTTTTGTTAGACTGACATAAGAATATGCGTTGAATCGACGGGCCAATTTTTCACCTTGATATTGCTGATACCCTGACGCCCGAAAATGATCGAGTTTGTCTTCGTCTGTTTCGGATTGCGTTTGTCGATAAATTGTTGGAGAGCGATAACTCAGTAGAGCGATACTTCGAGCTGCCTTCAAGCCCTGTTTCCCACCATTGATATTTCCCTTTCCGTAAGTGGAATCTGCTTGTATGGCCAAACGTTGACTTTCGTTGAATGCGATTCCGTACGGAGAATGTTGTGCATTGGTAGCGATGAGAGCTACATGTTCGAAAACCTCCGGCTGTTCGATGCTCCACTCTATCGCATGCTGCCCACCCAAGGAGCCTCCAATGAGCAGGTACACCTTTTCAATCCCCAAAGCTTTTCTTGTCGCTTCAAAAGCTCGTTGCGCATCTTTGGCGGTTACTAGAGGGAATTTATCAAGCAATGGACGCTTATTTTTCAAGGGTGTTGTTGGCCCGGTGGAACCGTAGCATGAACCGGGTGCATTCACACAAATGATGAAATACTTTTTGGGATCGAAAAGTTGATTTGCCCCGAACAAACCGTCCCACCAATCGAGGACGTTTGTGTTTGCTGTGAGGGCATGACAGACCCAAATAACGTTGTCTTTTCGCGAATTCAGCTTTCCGAAAGTTTGATAGGAAAGCGTTAATTCGGGTATATTTTCTCCGCCTTCCAAGCGGAAATTTTCTAAGGTAATTAATGGCATAACGATGTAATTTTGGTTGGCACCTCAACGAGGCAACACGATCAAATTCCGATAATTATCGGAGCGATAAAATGGGGCGGGGATTACTGCTGCATGAGCATTCGACAGCAACAACAACAGCAACAACAAGAATGCGTTGTTTCGAACGATTGATTTCGTTTGGACTGAATTCCCCTAAAATTGATTTGAACGTTTTTCATATCTATTCATTTATATTCTTCCGACACTATTGTCGAAATCAGGAATTGGCACCGGTTTTCCAATACTGATATTTCTATCAGCACTTAAAGTTGGTTGCCAGAGGATCTTAGAGCCTGTCTCTCCCCTCTTCTTTATAAATCAAGATCCACCGTCGTGGCCATTGACTGCACAAATCTTTTAAATTTGTTTTGGAATTCGCAAACAATTTTCCGAAAATATTTTTTTGACCCTATATGAAGTCCTCCAAATCGGTTCGAATAACGATAATTAGTACACTGGTTATCATTGCCTTATTTGTTTTTTGCTATTTCTGGTTTATTCGTCCGATGTACTTGAACAATCTCGATCAAAATAAGACGGTTTCACTGGAAAAAGAGCAAATTATTCGTTTTGGAAAGTATCCTGACCAAGGAGAGGTCTTCAGCATCGAGTTGGAAATTAAAGGCAACGCAAAGTCAAATTTGGACATTTATTTGTCGAATGAAAATGGACCTCAGCACACGGCAGCTGTAAAAGGAAAGAACTTAGAGTTCACTTACAAAAATGACTGGTACGGTGACAGTTGCTACATCGAGATGGTACCAAGAGGAAAACGAGGTGGAAAGGCTGAGATAAATTGTCGTTTTTTGGCGTTGGAGTAGTTTCAATAATTCGACTTTTGGACTGCTCGACCTTTTGATTGATTGACCGCTCGATTTTTTTTCGGCGTCTCGACAGTTTCGGCATCTCGGCTCCGTTCGATGGCTTCAATGCTCGATGTGCTTCAATGGTTACTTCTCGAATTGAGCGTACATAGCGTCAATGTCGAATTTTTGTGTACCAACGTACTCTTTGCCAAGGTGAATCAACTTTGATTGCTTTTCTATCAATTTCAAGGATTTGGCATCATTACGTGCTTCCAATTTTACAACGAGTTTTGCCGGTCCGTATTCGGGTTTCTTTCGGTAGGCAGCGTAAGCGATATCTGCTTTTTCGATATCAATATCCTCGACAGTAACAACTGATTCGTCCTTGGCTGCCACAGCGATATTGGCTCCATCTACACTTACCATCAGTACTTTCAATGATGACCCTTCACCGCCAGAAATTCCCTTGTCGCCTGAATTTTCAATCATGCAATGCGTTATGTTGAATTCACTGCCGGAGAAGTCGATGCAGTCATTTCCTGTGTTCTTAAAAACAGAATAATGAACACTTCCTTTGCAGAAATCAGCATCGAAACCATCGGAGTAGGTCCCCTCAACATTACATGTATGCATTTTCACCTTGCAACGAATGGTATTCAGAGCGTCTTCACAATGATTGTTTTTAAAGGTGCAATGATCCAATTTCACATCAGCGTTGTAAAATGTCACTGCTCCCGTCAATCGCCAGTTGTCCTCAGTCATCGTTCCCAAATTATCGAAGGTGACATTGGAAAGTTCGGACGGTTGATCGCTCAAACAGACAAAACCTTGCGTTTGTTCGTTTGTTCCTCGAATCACAATTGGATTTTCGGGCGTTCCTTTTGCCATTACTGGAGCGTAAGAAACGAAGTAAGCACCCGGACCTAAAATAATTTCTGTTCCTGGCTCAATGACTAGCTCTTCTGCATTATCGACGATAAATCCGCCATTAATACGTTTTGTTCCCGATAAAACTACTTGCGATTTTTTAGGAGAATCGTACTGCTTGTTCCATTTAGATGCTCGGATTTTTGCTTCCGGCCATTCTTCAGGATTGCATTTGAAAATACTGTCACCACAATTTGCTGCGCGATAGTGAATGCGTCTCGGTTTTACCGGAAAGCGAACTTCTTTTGTTGTGCCTTTCTTATATGGTTCCAAGCGTACAGGTGTAATTGGAATCATGCCAATACCGTCACCTTTCACCGTATAACCGATTACTTCCAAAGCGTGCGAATGGTAGTTTCGAAGACTCATTTGTGCAGAACTGTCGGCGTTATACTTTTCCAAATTGGCCTTCAGGGCGATATCTTCATAGATGAAGTTTTCCGGCAGCACTCCGTAGAAGCCCTCGTATGTCACCTCAGGTTCCGTTTCAATAACTTTATTCACTCCTTTGCGAATTGACATACGGTTGAACTCGAAGTAATCGCGTGCGATTTTCATATTGGGATATTCGTAGCTGAGCAATTTCTCTACTTTTTCGATTTTCCGGCTCAGCTTTTTGTACATGTTTTTCAGGTACTTTGGATCAGAATATTTCTTCAAGTAATGCGCGTATCTTTCCCGAAGTCTGTCATCCTTTAAAATTCTTCGGGTAAGAATGTATTCACTATCCTCAGGCGATTTCAGTGAGATGAGGTCGTGTTTTTTGAGTAGGAGATTGTACTCCATAAAACAATCAAATGCGATGGGCTCCAATTTTTGTGTAATCGGATTAAAGTAAAAACGCTGATTGTGCCAAGTAAGTCCATGCTTTCCTCCTGTTAACTCGAGAAGCGCCAAATATTTTGCCATGGACTCTATATCCATGTACTCACTGACATTTTCGGATCCTTGACGGTATCTTTCCATCAGCGATTGTCCTTCTAAAAACTGCGCAAATAAGGTCGGAGTGCGTTTCGTTCTTCCCTTCTTGAAAACCGAAATTTCTGCAGATTCTATAATTGGAGCGCCGGTAAACTTTCCGGTTTCCATCATGTTTTTATTCACTGCCCACATACCCGACTCATCGAATTTCATGATTGGTCCTTCCCTACGCTTTCTCGATTCTAACAGTTGTTTGTCGAAGTGCTCTTCCAGTGCATACACACCACAGTTTTTTCCATTGATGACAACGGGAATTAATTCATAGCGTGTGGTTAAAATACCTTCTTCTTCGAAAAGTTGATGTGCAAACCACTCCATGCCGTAGGAGCGTGTTTGTGGATGCTGAATGGAAAAGGTTTTAAGCCCGTCGAATGCATATCCATCGCCCATTTTGATTCTATACGAAACTTTTGCGGTTTCAAGGTGATCGGTCCAATCGCCTTTCAAACGAAGTTCAACGGGCGCTTTTTCACCGTTTACATCCACAAAGGCTTGAATGTACTCCTTTTGATCATCGGCAATTACTCCTTGTGCCAATGCCGTTTTCCTGAATCCATTCAAGGTGTCCATCGCTGGTTTGGGAATTTCTATCCGTAATACTTTCGATTGCTGGGAGATCTTTGGCTTCTTAGTATTCCTGTAAACTTCGATTTTCAGATCATCAAAGTAGGTAGATGTCTCACCCAAATTGTACGCGTATATATTGACCTCTTTTAGGTCGCGTTCAGCAATAAACAGGGTTCTTACCTTTCCCCATTTTCCTTGTATCTCAGATAAATGACCGCTTGACTCATAATTGTTGTCGTTGCCCTTTTCACAAACGACCAAAGCCCCGCTTTTGGCATCAACATTCTTCCACACTTCCGCGTTAATCACCGTACCAGCCTTTACATCTTTCAATGTAAAACCAAACCCATACGCGTGACTTTTGTTTAGCTTGAGAGCGTACTTTCCCGAGCGGTGTTTTTCCGTAGAGCGATAATCCGCACCATCGAATTCAATTCCATTCTTGCCAATTAACTTATCGCCTGACACCTTCTCCGCATCGCACGACAGAAATATTGGATTCTTTGTGTCATTGACATCAATGGAAGGTTCGGAGCAGCCTGTGATTAGCACCGCCAATACACTTAGCACGTTCAATAGTCGTTTCATTGGACGCAAAAATAATGCTTTCGCGCAAGAACGTCTATTTAGTTTTCACGGTTGGATTTATTTGTACCTTTAGATCATGAAGCTTCAAAACGTTGCCTACTCGCTGATCATAACTGCGTTGGTGGTCCTATTGTTGATTGTGGCAGAACCAATTATAGTTCCGTTTGTCATTGCAATTCTTATTTGGTTTGTGGTGAAAAAAACGCGAAACCTCTTGGATAAAATTGGCTTTTTCAGACAATATATTCCTCGTTGGATCAAGACCTTGTTGGCATCTGTATTCATTTTCACCGTATTATTTTGGGCCGCTCGAATTCTCATCTATAACATTGAAATTTTAGGCGAATCTTATGACGAATATGCTTCGAATGTGGAAATTCTAGCGGCTGAAATCCGTTCGCTTACGGGGTACGATTTGAAATCGGAAATGGCCGAATTCATAACATCTTTTGAAGCAGGAAGTTACCTCGAAGGAATTATCAATTCGATATCGGGAATTCTTGGAAACATGGTGATGATTATTTTCTACATCATCTTCATTTTGATTGAAGAATCCTTATTTGAACGAAAACTAGCGTTGATTGCCGCTGATTCTGATCACCCGGAAGGAACGAAAAACACCTTGGCGAAAATTGATAAGACGATGTCGCGCTATATCGGATTGAAGTCATTGATTGCGCTTTGCACTGCTACTTTGGGGTATGTTGTATTTCATTTTGTGGGATTGGAGGCTCCCGTTTTTTGGGCGTTTTTGCTTTTTATGTTCAATTTTATCCCTAGTGTGGGACCGATTTTGGCCTCCATATTACCCGCCTTATTTTCTCTCTTGCAATTCGGAGACTTCACCGGATTCTTGATTATCATCATCGCATTGACCTCCATTTCTGTTCTTATTGGAAACTTCCTCGAACCACGATTGATGGGGAATACGCTCAACATCAGTCCGCTTGTGGCGGTACTTTCTTTGGCCGTTTGGGGTGCCTTGTGGGGAATTACAGGGATGCTATTAAGTGTACCAATTACCGTGGCGCTTATCATCATTTTCTCTCAGTTCCCAAATACACGTTCTATTGCGATATTGCTTTCTGAGAAGGGACGAGTTTGATAATTAGGAATGAGGAATTTTGAATGATGAATTATGAATGAAGTTATAGTAACTCTCTCGAGAATTGCAATAAATCCTCTTTTTATTCCTTTTGCAAAAGTGTAATTTATGCGTAGAATTTGGCTTTCCCCTTCAGGTGGTAATTGCCTAGATATTGGTAAGATGCCCACAGTTGAGAGTCTACCACAAAGGCACGAAACGCACGGAGTATAGCTCAGAACCTAGGACTAGTAAAGAACACGGAGGATTATGACTACGTCATAATAATAGTGCCCCTTCTGAACCAGCTTTTTCTTACTTCTCGTTGTGTTCCTTGCTCCTTTGCAGAAGCTCCTACGACGCAATACTTGGCTATTAAGGAGTAGCTTCGGCGAAAGAATTGTGCCTTTGTGGTGAAAAAAAGTAGCCTTGCCGTTATCTAGGAAGTTGCCCTTTTGGAACGTTTATGCTGAAGCTTCAACGAAAGAATAGGGGGACTAGAGGGGGAGGATAATAACGGGGAATTGAACCTCTTTCCTACAATTCAAAATGCTCTTCTACCTTGTCTGTGATATATCCGCCGATGGCCAATGATGCAGTAGCAGCTGGTGATGGAGCATTCAGAACGTGAATGGATTTTCCGTGGTATTCAATACGGAAATCGTCCCGAGTATCGCCGTCTTGACGTAATAGCAGAGCACGCACTCCCGATCGTCCTGGTTTGATATCGTCCATGGTTAAAGATGGAATCATTCGCTGAAGCGTTTTCAGGAATAACTTTTTCGAAAATGCGCGTCTGTATTCGTTGATTCCGAACTTCATGTTCTTGAAGAACAACTTCCAAGTTCCGTTGTAGGTCAATGCATCCCACGTGTCTCTGAAGGAGAAGTCCGTTTTACCGTAGCCCTCTCTTTTGAAGGTAAACACCGCGTTTGGTCCACACTCAATTTCGCCATTTGTCATGCGGGTAAAATGCACCCCCAGGAATGGAAAGTCAGGATTTGGCACCGGATAAATCAGATTCTTCACTTTGTGCTTACCTTGCTCGGTAAGTTCGTAATAATCACCGCGGAATCCTACCACTTTTTCCTTCAACCTAACGCCATCTTTCTTCGCCATTCGATCTGCTTGCAAACCAGCACAGAAAATCAAATAGCGCGCCTCGTAATCACCTTTGTTGGTATATACTTTTGCTACTTCTCCTGAAGAATCCACGTCTTTCACTTCGTGTTCCAAGCACAACTTGCTTTCCGGCTGCATTTTTAAAGCGAGTTCAACCATTTTCGCCGTCATGCCTCGGAAATCAACAATTCCCGTCACTGGCACCCAGATCCCACCAATTGACTCCACGAAAGGCTCGTGTTCCTTCACTTCTTCTCCGGTAAGTTTTTTGATTCCCTCAATACCGTTTTTCTTTCCTGTTTCGAAGATTTTATCGAGATACGGTAATTCAGCTTCGTCTGTAGCTACAACTACTTTTCCGCAAACGTCGTGATCGACACCATGTTCAGCGCAAAACTTAACGAGTTCCTTTCGACCTTTGATGCAATTTTCGGCTTTCAGCGACCCCGGCGTATAGTACAGTCCCGAATGGATCACACCTGAGTTATGACCTGTTTGATGATCTGCTAACAGCGCTTCTTTCTCAAACAAAACAATTTTCTTTTCAGGGTGTTTTTGTTGTAGTTTGTAGAGCGTTGCAGCTCCAACGATTCCACCTCCGATAATTGCTATATCATACGTCATGCTTCCGGATTTTACCTAATTTGCGTGCAAAATTAATCAAAGAGAGCGTTGAACTCACAGAATACTTCGAATTTATCGCGTCCGTACTTCGAGAATCTGAATGGATTACGTGCCATTGGTGCGCTGGCTGTATTTGTATTCCACGCTTTTCTGCTAGGGAATGAAATTTGGGGAGATTTCTATCATTCCACTTACTTTCAAGCAGCGGTACAGGTTTTTGGAAAAGGAAATTACGGCGTAAGCTTGTTCTTTGTCCTCAGCGGTTTTTTGATTACTTATCTTCTACTGCACGAAGCAAAATCGAAAGGAAAAATTGCCGTTTTTGGTTTTTTCATGCGCCGATTGTTGCGTATTTGGCCGGTATATTTCCTCGTGGTTGGATTCGGATTTCTACTCTACCCACATCTGCCTTACGGTATTCAGACCTCGAATTCGGGCTGGATGTACGCTTTTTTTCTCTCTAATATTGAGGAAATTAGAAACGGATACCGCGATGCTGTGAACTTTCTCACGATTACTTGGTCGGTAAGTATTGAAGAGCAATTTTACATGGCTTGGGTGGCTCTCATGGCGATTTTTCCTTTTATGAGAAAAGCAAAAGGATTTCTTCCTTATTTACTGATGCTTGCAGTAGGAAGTGTTGTATTTCGTTGGATGTATGCCGATGACTTCAGCGTTTTGTACTATCATACATTCGCTGTAATGAGCGACCTTGCTTTGGGAGGAATTGCCGCCTACGCATGTTTTCATTGTAACTTTCAGAAATATACTTCCGATGTACCCAAATGGATGAATGTCTTGATTTACTTTCTCGGCATTGGATTGATTTTAGCCACACGTAAAGTCTTTGTCGGCGACTTCATTGTTATCGAAAAGTTGATCTTAGGCTTCTTCTTCGTGTACGTAATTCTCGATCAAACGTTTGGCAAGCACTCCTTTTTCAATGCAGATAAAATTCCGACCTTTTTCAGGCTAGGTACGATCAGTTACGGCTTCTACATGTACCACTGTATTGTGATTTACTACGTACAGCAGTTTTTCAAGGAAATGAACTGGACGGATAACCCTGTGCATTTCGTCTTATTTTTCATGACTTCGCTTCTATTGACCACCGTTGTTAGTACGTTGAGTTATCGACTGGTTGAGCTTCCGATATTGAGAATGAAAAAGCACTTTAAATAGCTCCTTCTTTTTATTACCTCTGCTCCACAGGTTTGATCGTTCCAACTGGAAGTAAGTTGTGCGTCGGCTCATAATACGGACTTCTTTTATACAAAAAGTATAATTGTGCCCAAGTGGATTTCGCGAACTCTGGATCGGTTTCCTTTTTGATTTCAAACTCTTTTTTCAGGTGCGCATCTTCCTCTAACATTTTGGCTGCGACATCCTCAAAAACATACGGCGAAAAGTACTCTTTCTGCTGAACGTAGCTATCAAAGTAATTCCACGCAAAGTAGCTGTCAGGGGCGTCGGGTATAAGAACCGAAAGAATAAAACGTCGATTCGCTTGGTTCATTGGAATGATCACATCTCCCGGCTTTACATTTACGTACATCCCTTCCAATTCGCAATCAATCTCTCGGTGTAAAAAATGCCCTTCATACGGCTGATTCCCACTTTTAAATGCGGTTACTCGAAATTGTGAAGCATATATTCTCTCCTCCGCATCAGCAACTCGCATTTCTACTTTGTTTGCTTGTAGTCGTTTGATCACCTCATCGCATTGACCCCCAACAAAAAAGTAAGGTGGAATTTGCATTGAGTCTTGCGCCACATAGTGATTGAAGTACGGAACTTCCTTCTCATAGGGCTTGTCGCGGTGGTATTTCAATCGAGGCTCACCTGTAATTGTACTCTTTGGGTACGAGTGCTCAAAACCTTTGAAAATCATCGGAATACTGTCATTCTGTAACTCGTAGTTGTAATGAAAAGTCGACAAGCTGAGGTCCCATTCTTTCGCTTCTTTTCGGTTGAGTTCAATCACTTTCTTGTTTTCCTTCATCCAATCGATGGTAGCCGTTAAGAACGTATGCGTTGCCTGCACTCTTTGCGGAAACGGTTTCAGCATGTGTGTTTCAGTGGTAAAGCTGATTGCATTAAACAAAGATGCATAGCCCATGGCGTAGCGTGGCAGATCGTTAAAAACCTCAATTCCATTTTCAGGAACGGCGTTTCTCGTGTGTACATATGGCGTCAAATCAAATCCCCCTTCCGAACATTTCTCGTGGAGCTTGGGAATCATTTCATCGTGCATGAGGTATGCCAATGAAGGCGCCATGCGCTCTCGTACCGAAGCAATGTACGTCATTGTGTATTGATAATCCGCTCCGTTCGAAACATGCGTATCAATGAAAACATCAGGGTCCAAAGCGTGATAAATCTTCGCAAAAGTTTCCATGTTTTTTGAGTCCATTTTGATGAAATCACGGTTCAAATCCAAGTTTTGAGCGTTTCCACGAAAACCGTATTCTTCTGGTCCCACTTGATTGGCGCGACTGGTACTCGATCGATTCATCATTCCTCCCACATTGTACGCCGGGATTATCGCAATTGTTGGAATATCGGAAGGTTTTCCTGCTTCAATCCAATCATCGATCCAAATCAGACAAGCATTTATTCCGTCTGGCTCTCCTGGGTGAATGGCATTATTGATCAAAAGTGTGGTACCGTTTCGTGCCTTTTCAAACGATTCGGTGGAGTCTTGAGCAGCGTTGATCAGCACGACGTAAATAGGCAAACCATAGTCACTTGGTCCCATCTCATACAATTCAATCTCGTCATGCTCGGTCTCTAAACCCTTGTAAATTTCAATCAACTCAGGGTATGTTGGAGACGTGTTTCCATCCCATTGCGCCGAGGAAATAAATGTCCATCCCAAAAAACAAGCGAAAACTAAATGCTTCATAAGTACGTTCTATCTGATTCGAAATTACGTAATTTTGACCTATGCGAATTGACATTCTCACGATTCTTCCTGATTTGCTTCAAGGTCCGTTTTCGGATTCAATTATGAAGCGTGCTCAAGAAAAAGGGCACTTAGAATTAGAGGTTCACGATATCCGAGCCTACTCGAAAGACAAGCACAAAAAGGTAGATGATTATCAATACGGTGGTGGTGCTGGAATGGTGATGACCATTGAACCCATTGCTGCGGTGATAGAGAAGTTGAAAGCAGAGCGCGACTACGATGAAATCATTTACATGACACCCGACGGAGAATTGTTGGAGCAGTCTATTGCGAACGAATTCAGCTTGAAGGGCAATTTGATGATTCTTTGTGGTCATTACAAAGGCGTCGATGAGCGCATTCGAGAGCATTACATCACTCGTGAGATTTCCATTGGATCATACGTTCTATCCGGAGGAGAATTGGGAGCCGCCGTTTTGGTAGATGCAGTTGTCCGATTGATTCCAGGTGTCCTAAACGATGAAACCTCAGCTTTGACCGACAGTTTTCAGGACGATTTGCTGTCGCCACCAGTGTACACGCGTCCACCGGAATACAATGGATGGAAAGTTCCCGAAGTGTTGCTCTCAGGTGATTTTGGAAAAATTGAAGCTTGGCGCGAAGAAAAAGCATTGGAGCGCACGCAGAAACGTCGACCTGACTTATTGAGCAAAGATGGAAAAGGCAATTGAAGCACTTCGAAACGGAGGAATCATCCTCTACCCTACGGACACAACTTGGGCGCTGGGTTGTGATGCGCGGAACGAAAATGCCTGCCAAAGAATTCAAGAAATTACCGGCTCTTCAGAAGGGATGTTGCTCCTTGTAGACGGATTCCCGATGGTAGAACGCTACGTTCCTGAATTTCCGGAAGTTTGCTACGATTTGGTCGATTTTGCGACCAAGCCGCTCACGGTTATTTATCCGAATGCCAAAGAGTTATCTCCCCAAGTTTTGGGCAAAGATGGATCCGTAGGAATAAGAATTACGCAAGATTCTATTGGTTTAAAACTGATCAGAAGCATTCGTAAACCTTTGGTTGCCGCAGGGATTCCCTCCGGTCAAGGATGGCTCTGTCGAAAATTTGATGACATACCCGCAGAAATCGTAGAGAAAGTAGATGCGATCGTAGAAGAGCGCCAAAACGAGAAGATGAAACCGCTTTCGCAAATCATTAAAATTGGATTGGGAGGTGAAGTAAAAGTGCTGCGGAAGTAATCTCCAAAAAGGATCGTTCTGCCTCTGTTCGAAAATCGTACTTTTGCGCCCATGCAAGAACAACCCTTGGTTTCCATCGTGATGGCGGTTAAAGATACCGAGCCATATTTGCCCGCTTGTTTGGACTCCATTCTCGCTCAAACCTATCAAAATTGGGAGTTGATTGCCGTGAACGATCATTCTTCCGATGCCACACCACAAATACTTCAAGAATACGCAAATAAAGATGCTCGCATTCGTTACTTCGACAGTGATCAACCGAGATTGATTCCGACCTTACAAGTGGGATATCGCCATGTGAGAGGAACGCTTTTAAATCGTATGGATTCCGATGATAAAATGCCTCACGATAAAATCGAAACCTTGGTTTGTGAGTGGCAAAAATATGGCAAAGGGCATGTGATAGCGGGTGGAACTGAACACTTCGTCGACGAGGGCGAAGTTGGAGATGGATTTCTGAAATACGAGCGATGGCTAAATCACGTGGCCGCAAATAACTTACATTACCAAGAAATTTACCGAGAATGCGTTATCCCCTCGCATTGCTGGATGTTGCATAAGGAAGATTTTGATGCCGTGGGCGCTTTCGATCCGATAATTTATCCCGAAGATTACGACTTGTGTTTTCGCATGTACCGTCATGGATTAAAAGTGATTGGTATCGACAAAATATTGCACCATTGGCGCGATCGATCGAATAGAATTTCGAGAACTTGGGACGAATACAAAGACAATCGGTATTACGACATGAAATTGCGTTTTTTCTTTGAGTTGGATCGAAAAAAGGAACGTCCGCTTGTTGTTTGGGGTGCTGGAAGAAACGGAAAAGATCTTGTGAAAGGTATTCTTGAATATGAAAAAGATATCGAGTGGGTTTGCGATAACGAAAATAAAATCGGTAAGGACATTTACGACATACGCATGCGCCACTTCGACGATGTTCCCAAAATGAACTCCCCCCAAATCCTGATTCCCGTCGCCTCGCCGGACGCCAAAATTGAAATTGAAAAGCAGCTTCAATCTTGGGGTAAAAAACCAGTAGAAGATTATTGGTTTTTCAATTAACCTTTAACGCTCGTTCCAATTGTAGGAAGTGTCGTTCGTTATGACATAAAATGAATTCGCACGCTTCAGGAATGTTGAATCGAACAACGGCTCCAATCGCTGAGTTGAATTTCTTCAAGGAAATACTGCCTGTTCGGTAGACTTCCACCCACGACTTCAATTCCTGTAGAACCTTGTAAAGTTGAGAAAGAATCAATTGAGCATCCTTTTCCATTACTTCAGAAACATTCAAAACGGGCTTGAATTGCTTCGTCGTTTTCATTTTGAATTTGATACTTCCTTTTTTGGGTGGAAATCGTTTGATAAGAAAAGAAGGAATTGCCGATGCTTTGAACTCGGACGGTACATCTCCGTTACCAGGTTTGGCAAGTGCTGCATTCACCTTATCGCGATAGGCTTGATGTCCAAGAACCATGTGTTTTGCCACTTCTATCGGGCTCCATGATTTGGGATTCGGGCGTTGTGTTAATTCTGAAAGTGATCGCGTGTTGATTTGTTCCAATCGGTTCTCTAGATCGTTAATTCGTTGAATTTGATGCGCGGGCTTGATGATAGTACTCATTTCTTTTTTTCTGTAAAATTCTCAAGTCTACACAAGAGAAAAATTGATCTGTATCAAGAAATTATCTTGGGCAACGAGAATTTGCCGATTGGTAAACATTCAATCAAGACATGGACTTATAAATAAATTAATTTGAGACACTATTATTATTTGGATATTAATTCACTGATATTCAATAATATTAAAAAGATTATTATTCACCACAAAGGCACTGAGAGCACCAAGGAAAGTAGGTGAAATTCATTTTAGGGAGGCGCACAATATTATGACTTTGTCATAATCGCTCAGTGAGCTTTTCCCATATTGGGCTTTAATAATACGCTCCGTCTTCGTCATAAAATTCACATATATGTTTTGCCCAATACTAGGAAGTCGCTGTATCAGAAATTTGCTTTCGCATTCGACTGAATGTTTCCGGAGTCATATTTAGGTAGGATGCTAGATATTTCTGAGGAACCGTTAGTAGTTTCTCCGGACATCGCTTCATAAAAACATCAAAGCGTTCTTTTGCGTCCATGGTTATCAACTCCACCTCACGCTGTACCCGACCAATCAATAAATCTTGGTGCACCAGTCGTCCCCACTCGTTAAACTCAGGGTATAAATCAAATAAAGCATCGTACTGAGTTTTGTTCATACGAAGTAACTTCGAGTCTGTAAGTGCTTCCAAAAAGTAGTGCGATCCAGTTTCTTTTAGAAAGGAATCATAAATACCGGAAAAACTTCCATCAAAGGAAAATCCTATTACTTTTCTATCTCCTTTTGGAGTAAGAATATACACACATTGGACGCCTTCAAGTACCACGTAAAAATAACGCTCTACCTTTCCAGCCTCGGTGATAAAACTCCCCCTCCGATGCTCGACAGGTTCCCAAAAACTCAAGAATTCCGAATGTCGACTCTCGGATATTTCCAAGGGTCGGAAGGCATTTCTAATGATTTCGTAGTGTGCTTTCATTTCGTAATTCCAAGGAATACCTCAATAAGGATGTTAAACTCTTTTTTATGTGTCATGTTCGGCATGTGAGCCGCGCCTTCAATCACTTTCAACTTTGCGTTCTCACCAAAATAATCGGCAAGTTGTTCTCCTGTGGAAATTGGCACGACTTTATCTTCCTCTCCCCAAATAAGCAGAATCGGCATGTTGAAATGATACTCCCGCTTTCGGTACTTTTCCATGTCGGCAAGAAGTCCGCCAATCAATTGACGCTTGTCTTCTAAATTGTACGCATACGACTCTTTGTGAAAGTCCTCTAAAAAAGCCGCGGGGATGTTTCGATTTTTCCCAGTTGCTAGAAACAACAATTTGTTCAAACCCTCAGGTTCAGACGGCACAAACAACTCTTCGATAGACGGCGTTTCAAAATAATCTATGACTTTGTTGATATCACTACTGTCTGCAAACTTAGTCGGCGTATCGAATAGGACCATTTCCGTAATCGTTCGCCCCGTTTGACTTGCTAATTCCGCACTAACCAAACCGCCGTACGATACGCCCATTAGCGCACAAGTATCTACGTTTAGATGACTCAGCAAGGCCTCCAAGGTTTCCACTTGTCCCTCCACCGAATAATTTGCCGAATCGGGTACAGTTCTTCCAAAATAATTCAAATTCGGGGCAATTACGCGGTACTTGCGTGACAGGAGCTTCACTTGTTTGTACCACTGGTACTTTGTCGAGGCTCCAAAACCATGCACCAAAAGTAAGTTGGGTTTGGTAGAATCGGCGCTATCCCAATATTCTATTTTCGCTCCATTTTCCACTTCTTCGAAGTTGAGTTTCATCTCAGCCCTTTTCATCTTTCCATTTAAATGCCGCTCGGCAATTTTGTATGTAGAGCAAGAGATGAGTCCCATGAGTAAGATGAATAATGTGAGTAGTTTCAACATAGTCAAAGCTAATGATTGTTGTTTACTAATTCTAGAAATGTACAATACTACAATTAGCTAATTAGGCAAATGTCTAATTACCAAATGTTAAATCACTAGGAAATCAACTTAAAAAACAGTAATTTCTTAAATCTCCTTCTTCTCCACTACCCTTTACATTTTAGACTTCATAATACTCAAGATTCCCTTATCTTTGCCCCCGCAATGTCGATGAATTACAGCTCATATCTGCAACACCCCGTTTTTAAAGTTGCTTCGGAAATTGTGACCGAAGAAGGACTTGAAGCCTACGTAATTGGTGGCTACGTTCGAGACTTGATACTAGGACGCCCCTCCAAGGACATAGATATTGTGGTAGTTGGAAACGGTTTGGATCTCGCGGAAAAATGTGCCAAGAAATTGCGCGTAAAGAAAGTCTCACTTTTTCAACGATTCGGAACTGCGCAGTTTGTTTACAAGGATTTGGAAGTCGAGTTTGTTGGGGCGCGAAAAGAGTCGTATCGAAGCGATTCGAGAAAACCTGTTGTTGAAGATGGCACCCTTCAAGACGACCAAAACCGCCGTGATTTCACCATTAATGCACTAGCGCTCAGTCTACACAAGGATTCTTTCGGTGATCTCATTGATCCGTTCGGGGGCATGGAAGATTTGGAGAATCAAGTCATCCGCACGCCATTGGAACCAGCGAAAACGTATAGTGATGATCCCTTGCGAATGATGCGCGCCGTTCGATTTGCATCACAACTGAACTTCAAGATTGAACGAAAAAGCCTCGAAGCCATCTCTGAAAACGCCCATCGTTTGGAAATCATTTCCCGAGAGCGTATCATGGATGAATTCAATAAAATTGTACTTAGCAATCCACCGTCAAGAGGAATAAAGTTGCTTTACGCGACGAAGCTTCTGCATGAATTCTTCCCTGAAATGGTGAAGCTCCAAGGAATTGAGAATCGGAACGGTAAGGCACACAAGGACAATTTCTATCATACGTT
This sequence comes from bacterium, assembly GCA_024742305.1. Classification (GTDB taxonomy): domain Bacteria; phylum Bacteroidota; class Bacteroidia; order Flavobacteriales_D; family Crocinitomicaceae; genus UBA4466. The sequence goes on from JANSYQ010000015.1 coordinate 28,653, forward strand.
AGAAGTTCTAGATAACATCAGTGAAAAAACGGACAATCTTTGGCTACGCTGGGCAGCAATTCTCCATGATATTGCCAAACCTCCTACCAAGAGGTTCGATGAAAAAGTAGGCTGGACCTTCCACGGACATGAGGATTTAGGCGCTAGAATGGTCCCGAAAATCTTCAAACGATTAAAACTACCCTTGGACCATAAGATGAAGTACGTTCAAAAATTGGTTCGCTTGCACCTGCGCCCAATTGCTTTGGTCAAAGGACATGTCACGGATTCCGCTGTGAGAAGGTTATTATTTGAGGCTGGAGATGATATTGAAGATTTGATGCTGCTGTGTAACGCCGACATCACCTCCAAGAATGAATTCAAAGTCAAACGCTACAAAAAGAACTTTGAAATCGTCGAGCAAAAGCTACGTGCTGTGGAGGAAAAAGATCGTGTACGCAACTTCCAACCTCCGGTATCAGGCGATCTCATCATGAAAACATTTGATCTGAAGCCATGTCATGAAATTGGCGTGATAAAATCAAGAATCAAAGAAGCAATTCTCGAAGGGGAGATAGAAAACGATGCAGATCAAGCCTATAAACTCATGCTAGAAATTGGCGAGGAAATCGGTTTGAAAATTTCCGGTAAAGCTGAGCAATAATCGTTAAATTTGTCGGCTTATTCTTTGAATGAACACGATGGCAGGATTAAAATTTCGCGTACTTCTAGACTCCAATGATTCGAACGAAATCTTTCGCGATATTCTGATTGATGCAGCTACCGACTTCGAATCGTTTTACCGTGCAATTTTAGATGCTTACCAGTTTTCGGACGATCAAATGGCATCGTTTTACATGTCGAATGAAAATTGGGACAAAGGACACGAGATATCGATTTTCGACATGGGATTTGGCGAGGATCCGGACCAAATAATGCCGAGTGTTATGAAAAACTCCATCCTAGCCGATTACGTTCAAGACGAGGACCAAAAAATCATCCTTGTACACGACTTCATTCGCATGTGGATTTTCCTCATTGAGTTGATTGAAGTACAAGAAGAAAGCCCTGAATACCCGAAGGTGGTTCTTTCTGTCGGAAATGCTCCTGCAGAAACATCCAAAACCGGTGAAGAAGACATCACTTTTGAAACCGATTCTGAGTTTGATGGTGAAGAAGACGACGACGAATTTGGTTTCAACGACTTTGAAGACTCCTACGATTACTAGTCATGGAAGGACTTCTGAACGATCCCATCGGTCAAGCAATTCAAGATTACGTTTCCAATGATTTTGACGAGAATATTATCGTCTCTTCCGATATCTGCGACGATGACGTTATTCCCGTTGAAATGCTCTTTCGTTCGTATAAAGAAATGCCAAAAATCGAGCAAGTCGCCTTATCTCTATGTAAAGGCAAAGTACTGGATGTTGGAGCTGGAGCTGGGGTTCACGCCAAATACCTTTTAAATCAAGGAGTTACTGCCGAAGCGATTGATATCAGTCCAAGAGCTGTGAAATACATGAAAAACGAAGGTATTTCTGCCCGTTACGCAAATTTCTTCGAAGAATCCAGTGGCGACTACGATACACTGCTTCTACTAATGAACGGCATTGGAATTGCTGGGACATTGTCCAAATTAGACGCCTTCTTATTACACGCTAAGAAACTGGTTGCCGCCCATGGAAAAATTATCTGTGACTCAACGGATATCAAGTATCTTTACGAAGATGAAAACGGCGGAATGTGGGTCGATTTGAGTAGCGAGTACTACGGAAACTTCCAGTTTCAAATGAGCTACAAAGATCACCAAACCGAAACTTTTGACTGGCTTTATGTAGATTTTGACAACTTACAGGAAGCTGCTAAAAGAACTGGCTGGAAAGCGGAAAAACGCTTCACTGACGACGATCACTATCTCGCCGAATTAACTTTACTTTGAACTACCAATAAGTAACACATGAAATATATTTACTTACTATCGACTTTGCTGATTTTTGCCAACTTCGGCTGTTCTCAATCCAACGAAACAAAGAAGGAAGAGGTTATACGTCCAAAATTGGAGGAAGGCACGAAGAACTCCTTGCTCTGGATGGTCACCAAAGAAAATACCCAAGACACATCTTTCGTTTTTGGTACGATGCACTTAATTCAAAAAGAATATTTCTTCTTTCCCGACTTGCTCAAAGATCTAATCAAAACCTCAGACAAAGTAGTGTTAGAGGTAGGTGATGACATCAACAATCCCTTAAAAGCCATGGCGCTACTACGATTGGAAGAAGGAAAGTCGCTGTTTGATTTCTTCAACGAAAAACAAAAAGATAGCATCCTGGAGTGGGCACAAAGCGATTTAGGAATGACGGAAGAATCATTTACTACCATGTTTGGACAAATGAAACCTTTCGCAGTTGTTTCCTTGGCTTCGGCAGAAGATATGTTGAGTGATTCAGAGTCTTACGAGCAAACAATCATGGGCATTCAGAAGAAAGCAGAAATTCCGTTGGAAGGACTTGAAACCCTAGAAGAACAAATGGGTATTTTCGATGATTTGACCGATGAAGAACAGGCAACGATGGTCATGGACGCCATTCGCGGTGGTGATGATGCCGATCAGCAGTTGGAAGATATGCTCAGAATGTACCAGTCTCAAAACATTGATTCCATGTACCTCATGATTCATGACGAAGGCGATGTAATCGCCGATAAGGAAAGTGAATTTCTCACCAATCGAAATTTAAAATGGATTCCGCGCATGGAAACTTTAATGGATGGAAAACGTGTATTTTTCGCCGTCGGCGCAGCACATTTAGGAGGCGAGCAAGGAGTATTAGAATTGCTTCGTGAAAATGGCTACACCGTAACGTCCATCAAACTATGATTCGAATTGTAGTCATATCGTTGTTGGGCCTTTTGCTGTTCTCTTGCGGTGAAACTTACTCAAAAGAGGAAAGGAATGAATTCGATGAGAGAATCGAGCGCTACCTTAAAAAGAAGAAAATTAAATGCACACGATCATCCTCGGGATTGTACTATAAAATTTTGAATCCTGGTGAAGGCGATTTAATCAAACTTAAAGATCGCGTTAGCTTCACTTACAAAGGCACTTTTTTAAGCGGAAAAGTATTCGATGAGCAGATAGAACCTGTGGAATTTGACGTGCAAACACTCATTGGAGCATGGAAAGAAGTGATGCTGCATCTACGTCCGGGAGGGAAAGCATTCCTTGTTACACCGCCCCAATTGGGATACGGTGAACACGATTTAGACGACATTCCACCCAACTCTATTTTGGTCTTCGAACTGGAGGTAAAATCCGTCCTTTAGAATTTATCAACATTTCCTAACATTCGTTGCCAAATCAATTTCTAAGAGTTATTTTTGGTGGCATTATAAACAGGAAAAAACATCGCAAACATGAGCGTTTTAGTAAACAAAGATTCAAAAGTAATTGTGCAAGGGTTCACCGGAAGTGAAGGAACTTTTCACGCGGGTCAGATGATTGAATACGGAACCAACGTTGTTGGAGGAGTAACACCGGGCAAAGGTGGTCAAACCCATTTGGATCGTCCTGTTTTTAATACTGTTGCAGACGCGGTAACAAATACAGGAGCTGATGTTTCTATCATTTTCGTTCCACCTGCATTTGCAGCAGACGCAATCATGGAAGCAGCCAATGCAGGAATTAAAGTGATCGTTTGTATCACCGAAGGAATTCCAGTGAACGATATGGTTCGTGCGAAAGAATACATTGCTGGTTACGACTGCACACTGATCGGACCTAACTGTCCGGGAGTGATTACTGCGGGAGAAGCGAAAGTGGGAATTATGCCCGGATTCGTTTTCAAACAAGGAAAAATCGGAATCGTTTCTAAATCGGGTACACTTACCTATGAAGCAGCAGATCAAGTAGCAAAAGCAGGATTGGGAATTACAACGGCTATCGGAATTGGTGGTGACCCAATTATTGGAACGACAACCAAGGAAGCGGTGGAATTGTTGATGAACGATCCTGAAACAGAAGGAATCGTTATGATTGGTGAGATTGGAGGTAACTTGGAAGCTATCGCCGCTCGTTGGATCAAAGAAAACAGCAAAAAACCAGTTGTTGGATTTATCGCAGGTGAAACTGCACCTAAAGGTCGTACAATGGGACACGCCGGAGCTATCGTTGGTGGAGCCGATGATACTGCGGAAGCAAAAAAACGCATCATGAGCGAATGTGGAATTCACGTGGTTGACTCTCCAGCACAAATCGGTGCAAAAATGGCAGAAGTATTGGGCGTGACTGTGTAAACAGTGCCACAATTAAAAATAATTGGAATGGCGATTTCTTCGGAGATCGCCATTTTTATTAGTGATTGACGAAATTTGATAAATTGCTTCAACGCAAAAACGCGTTTAAGAAGTCATGCATTGATTAGTTTTTACAGTTTTTTATCCTTAAATTCTAGCAAAGGGAGTCCATATTAGCACCTCGAATCGTAACCTAGCACTCTGCCTCACGTTTTAAACACATGAAAACAATCTTCCTTATACTCTTTACTTCGCTTTTTAATTTCGGCTGGTCTCAAAACAAACTAATTCTCACAAACGACAACAAAAAAGTCAAGGTTAAAATTGGGTACGATATCCGTATTGAAATGGTAACTAAAGATGCTCGGGATCTTTACGGAAGCGTTCAAGGTTTTACTCAGGAAGAATTACTTCTTCAAATGCCACAAAAAATTCAGACTGTGGACACCATCCCTGAGAAAGATTTTAACCGCAAGCTTAAAAAAGAAGGGTGGGAAATTGTCGATTATCCATACTATCGTGCTAAAAACTGTAATGTAATTATTGGAATAATGGCTCCCGGAGAAGTTAAAACCATTCCATTCTCAGAAATAGACGGACTGAGTATTACTGGAATGACCCCCGTACTAAATACAGCCTACGTGATTTACAACGCTGGTATTGTTTCTATAACCGCAGCCCCATTTACTGGAATTCGCTCAGACCGATATCATTGGCCGTCGTTCTTCTCATCTATCTCAGGTGGATTTGCTGCAATGCTCGTTGGTTTCTTAACCTATGCAAGTGTTGATGATTCTATAAGTGATTTCCAAAATTACCAACGCGAATTGAAATGATATGAGATCAAAACTGGTAAATATCAAAAGGTGGTCCATGATGTTGGCGCTGCTGATTGTGTGGATGCCACGAACCTCTCTTTCACAAACAAAACTGAAGATTCGAGAAGGAATTCGCAGTCACACATTTAAAGTGAATGATAAAATCAGAATTTGTAGAGACGGATTCTACGAATTCGACTTTGAAGAAGCAGCGACCATTCAAGGATTTACAGCTGACGCCATTATTTTGGGAGAAGAGGGTGAATACCGAGACACAGTTGCCATCAGTGATTTATATAAAGTAAGTACGGAATCAAAAAACTTTCAATTCGACGATTGGGTACTAATCCCTGTCGGTGTATCTTTCATTGCACTTTACATCAGTCCATTTACTGGCTTTACGAACGAAGGTTATGAACCAAAGAATGTTTTAATCGTTGGAGGAAGTGCCATTGCATTCAACGGAATCCTATTTGGCATTGGTTCCATCGGAAGAGCCAAAGCATTCACACTATGTGAAGCAAAAATTAAAATGAAATAAATAACCACCTTTCCCAACCTTTTCCTATTTGCCTCCGTTTCATACTGTACTACAGACATGGAAACTTGTTTCTACTCCGGTTCATGGGTTTTGAATCGGAGTTTTTTTTGGCACATTCTCTGCAATCATAATGTTATATTTAACGCAGAAACACCAACAAATGAAAACCTTACTTTCTTTCGGATTTATCGTTTTTGGAATATCACTTTCCTTTGCACAACCCAATAATTTGGTTTCCGCCAATATCTATCTTCAAGAAAAACAACTTGAGGAAGCAAAAGAAAAAATCGACGCTGCTAGTGAGCACCCAAAAACAGCAGATCAAGCCAAAACTTGGCAGTTGCGTGGTAAAACCTACATGGCAATTCACAGCGACATGACCTCTACGGGCAAAGACTATGGAATAAGTAAAAGCGAAGCGCTGTTGGAAGCCTCGGCCTCTTTCCGTAAAGCTCTTGGACTTAATACAGATCGTATTGATGTAAGTCGTCTTCGGTCAGAGTATCAAATTACCGGAAACTACATGCTTAATGAAGGTGTTGTGTTATATAACGACAAAAAATATAATGATGCGGTTACTCTTTTCAAAGGCACAGTAGCCGTTCAAGAATATTTTGACATCGTAGATAGTTTGGCGCTCTTCAATGTAGCGATGGCAAATGAGAAAGCTGGAAACAACGACGAGGCGATCAAATACTATACGAAATGCGCCACTATTGGATACAATTCTAGTGCTTCCTATCAGTCAGTGGTGAGTCTTTTAAGAAAAGAAGGAAAAACGGATGAAGCCATGAAAATGGTGGAAGAAGGACTGAATAATAATCCCGAAGACGTCAACTTATTAATTGCGAAAATCAATCTTTTGCTTTCCAAAGAAGACTTCAAAGGTGCCTTATTTACAATTGATCAAGCGATAGTGGAAATGCCGGACAATCCCGACTTGCATTTTTCACGAGGAACACTTTTGGAATCCAGCGACATTCAAGAAGCCATGGCATCGTACGAACGTGCTATTGAGGCGGACCCTGAGCATATTAACGCATTGTACAACTTGGGGGCAGCTTATTACAATCAAGCAGTAGAGTTACGCAATGCAGAAGGTGCGACAAATCGAACCGGTGTAGAAGAACTTAAAATGTCTAGAAAGTATTTGCAAAGAGTTCAGGAGCTATCCCCAGGAAATAAGGCTGTTGAAAACTCTTTAAGCGTAATCAAGGATATTCTTGAAGACTAATAACCACTCGATTTGACGAAAACGTATTTCAACTGGAGCACAGGAAAGGATTCCGCGCTGGCATTGTATCATCTTTTAAACGACGACAACTATCAGGTGGATCAATTGCTGACAACAGTGAACAGTTCTTATGATCGTGTTACCATGCACGGATTGAGAAGGTCGCTCATGCAGGCACAAATAGATGAATTGAAAATTCCCTACACCACGGTTGAGTTGCCGGAAAGCATAGACATGAAAACCTATGGGGAAATCATGAAAAGGAGTGTTCAGTCATTAAAAGATCAAGGTTTTTCTACGGCAGGTTTTGGAGATATCTTTTTAGAAGATTTGCGCGAATATCGAGAAAAGCAATTGAAAGCTTTGGATATCAGCTGCATCTTTCCCCTTTGGAAGCACGATACCAAGGAGCTCATGGAGGAGTTTATTTCTTTAGGCTTCAAGGCGATTGTCATCTGTATTAACAATCAACTGCTAGACGAATCTTTCGTGGGGCGAGAGTTAGACACTTCCTTTCTAAAAGATTTGCCTGATAACGTTGACCCTTGCGGAGAAAATGGCGAGTTCCATACCTTCTGCTACGATGGACCTATTTTCCAAAAACCAATAGCCTTCGAAATTGGAGAGAAAACCTATCGGGAATACCCAGCGCCAAACAAAGGTGAACCCAATTATGGGTATTGGTTTTGCGATTTGTTACCGAAAGATTGAAACTGTTCATCTCGGCTAGTTTTGGGTACTTCAAAAGCTCAGTAAGACTCCGCTTGATAAATTTTTCGGTTCCACTAACAACGAATTTCGACAAATCATCCTTTTAATACGTCCCTTCTCCCTAAAAATTAGGACGCTTAATAATACTTTGTAAATTAGAGTCAAAATAAACGCACGTGGCAACTACGATACTGAAAACAGAAGGCCTCACAAAAACCTTTAAAGGATTCAAAGCTGTGGACGGATTGAACATTGAGATTCAACCCCAAATGGTGTACGGATTGTTAGGTCCGAACGGAAGTGGCAAAACAACAACATTGGGGATGCTCCTCGGAGTAATTCGTCCTAGCGAAGGCTCTTTTTCTTGGTTTGAAAACGGACAGAAGGATGAAAACCGTAAACGGATTGGTGCATTGCTGGAGACACCCAACTTTTACCCCTACCTCACGGCGGTTCAAAACCTGGAGATCACGGCAAAAATCAAGGACATTCCGAACCCAAAAGGAGAAATTGAACGTGTTTTGAAGGTGGTGGATCTTTTTGATCGAAAGGATACCAAATTCAGTACTTACTCGCTTGGGATGAAACAACGCCTTGCCATCGGAGCAACACTTTTGGGCGATCCTGAATTGTTAGTTTTAGACGAACCAACGAACGGATTGGACCCGCAGGGAATTAAGGACATCCGCGATTTGATTATCAAAATTGGGAAAGAAGGAAAAACGATTTTGATTGCCTCGCACATCTTGGATGAAATCGAAAAAGTATGTACGCATTGTGCTATTCTTCGTAAAGGTCAGCTGATTAAAACAGGAACCATAGCTCAAATCATTGGGAACGAGGATGTACAGCTGATCAAAGCACATGCAGAAGATATGGACAAGCTCCGATCTTTTGTTAACAGTAAAAATGACTACAGTATTTACAGAGACAACGAAGATGCTTTTATTATTTCAGCCGCACATGGCATGAAAGCAAGCGATTTTAATAAACATTGCTTTGATAACGGAATCGTTTTGAATCAACTCTCAACATTTAATGAAACCTTGGAAGATCAATTCCTGCAAATTGTAAAGACGTCATGATGAAATTAGCCTTAATCGAATGGATGAAATTACGTCGTTCTGCAACGGCGATTGCCATATTGTCTGTATTTGCAGTTGCAATTCCTTTGGTATATTACTTATTAACGTTGATCGCCATACCGGTTGGACCTATGATTTGGAGATTTCCTGAATCTGCTTTCCAGCCGCCAGAGGCATATCACTATGTGACTTATATCGGAAGTTGGTTCAATTTGATGGTTGGGGTAATCATTATTGTGTTTACCACAAATGAAATTAAGTTTCGCACGCAACGTCAGAACGTTATTGATGGATTAAACAAACGCCAAGTTATCTATGCGAAGTTTCTAACGGTTATTGAATTGGCTTTGGTAGTAACCTTGTACGCGTTCTTAATCTCAGTTCTTACGTGTTTGATCACCGGGTTTGAAGGAAGTTTGTTTGACGGTATAGAGTACATCGGTTACTATTTTGTCTCGTCGCTGGGATACTTTTCTTTCGCATTTCTATTTGCGAGTTTATTGAAACTGCCTGCGCTTGCAACTATACTCTATATTTTCTCTACGTTTGTTGAGGGATTAGCTTCCATACCATTGAGCAAATACGCAGTGTATGAGTTTCTTCCATTACGTTCGTTCTCAGAGTTAATTTCTTCACCCATTCTTCCAAATGGACAAACAGAAGATAGAATGCTCGATATTGCAGAGCGCTGTGGAGTTGCCGGGATCTACATTGCCCTCTTCTTCGTGATCTCTTATTGGGTATTGAAACGAAGAGACATCTAATTTCCGCATGAACGAAATTCGCGAACAAATACTCGCCTTTCGCTGGGGAAGGGATAAATCCGCGTACATCAATTATTTTACAGATCAACCGGAAAGGCTGGAAGGACTGTTGGAGTGTATTTATAGCTTGGAAAAGTATCCAATTAAAGAATATGCCTCTTACATTCTGACGCACATTCTGAAGAGCAAAAAAATAAGCGGGCTTCCATTTTACAACGATTTGGCAGACGTACTCTTCAAAACAGACGACCAAACCGTGTTACGGAATGTCTTAAACTGTTTGAACGAAATTGGCATTCAAGAATATCGCGAATCTGAACTATTCGACCTCCTTCTTGGATTCATCGCGGATGCTTCAAACAAAGTGGCACTTCAAGTGTACTCCATTCGATGGCTGATTCAAATTTGTGAAAAGTACCCGGAACTCGTTCCTGAAGTTCGGGAGGTGATCCACATCAACAGCGAAGGGAAAACAGCTGCCTATAAAGTTGGAATGCGCGATTTTGGTAAGAAATTCAAGGATTAGTAATGATCTTTACGTTTCTTCCATCAACTGTAAACTCTGACGGTTCTAAATTTTCATAGACCATTTTGTAGCGCGACAAGAATACCAGTATATTATAGGGTAGGTATAGATGAATCCTCACCTCATTGACATTGGGAGGGACAACCCAGTAACGTTTTTCACCCAGCAGTCGCGCCAAATCGATTGGACAAACAGCTAATGAATCTGAATTAGTGCGACACTTATCCAATGAACTATACTTTTTTAGAAACTCGTGCCCACTATCAACGACCTCGTAAAGAAACTTAACACTCGAATCGTCTTTCAATGAATGATCAGGAATTAATTCTCTTTTCCAAAAATCGGCATATTCAATATCGGGATAACGAGCATTAGACCAAGTCATGCTATCATTACGTGCCACTAATCTTGTAGATATGACAAGAGAACTATCATTATTCACAAACTCAACTTCTTTAATCAGACCCAGCTGATTTAATTCCTTCGGGTATAAATAGACAACGTCATTTTTTAGTTTGTAGTCTCCCAAAGTGATTTTGGACCTTCCCTCGCACCCTCTTTCATAAGCAAAACTGGAATCGTCGTAAAGAAAGTACGTACCCGTACAGAACCCTGATGAATATCCGAATTGATCCACAATTGTCTGTGCTCTCACCGCAAAGCTTGCCACAAAGAAGCTAATTATTACAAAAAATTTCATCTGAAATGAAAACATTAATCCTCACAAAAGTTACGAAAATCCATCAATTTCATAAAACCAAAAAAAAATTAACAAATTTTTCATCTGCTCTCAAACCCCTATTAAAACTGGGGAAATCCCTCACCCCTTACTCTTCCTTCTATTTTTTATAGTACTATGCATTGCATAATACATTTTTTTACACATATCTTTGTAATGAGATAGTACTATTCGTATTTACACGAAACGAAAAAAAGTAAAAAAATGAAGTTGGAAAATACAAAGGCTCAAATGCGGAAGGGAATTCTAGAGTTCTGTATTCTTTCCATCCTTGATCAGAAAGAGGCGTATCCATCCGAAATACTGGATGCTCTTAAAGACGCCAAACTGATTGTGGTAGAAGGAACACTTTACCCTCTCCTTACACGCTTGAAAAATAGTGAGCTACTAACCTACCGCTGGGAAGAGTCCCCATCTGGACCACCCCGCAAATATTACTCCCTAACGAAAATGGGGAAAACATTTTTAGAAGAATTGGACGGAACCTGGACTGAACTGAATTCAGCCGTTATCAAAATCACCAAAAACAACCAGAAATGAAAAAGACAGTATCCGTAAATATCAAAGGCACAAACTTCTTAGTAGAGGAAGATGCTTATGAAATGTTGCAAGACTATATTGACCGTTTGACAGCGGCGCTTGGGACAGAAGAAGGAAGTCAGGAAATCATTGAGGATATCGAATTGCGCATCGCTGAAATTTGTACTTCTATGCTAAACGATTCGAAATCTGTGGTTGAATTGGCTGATATCGAAGAGATTTTGAAAACTTTGGGAGATCCAAGCGATTACGTGGAGCATGACGCAACAGAATCTGCTCGCACTGAATCGTATACCTCAAGTTCCTCATCGAATGAACGTGGTGAAAGACGCTTGTTCCGCGACCCTGAATCGGCGATGCTTGGTGGTGTTTGTGCAGGATTTGCCAATTATTTTGGAATCGACGTTGTCATCATGCGCGTGATTTTTGTCTTGTTACTTTTCACAGGAATTGCAGTTCCTATGTACATCGTTCTTTGGATTATTGTGCCAAAAGCTGAAAGTACCATTGACCGCTTACGCATGAAAGGGCGCCCGATTAATGTAGAAACGGTAAAAGAAGAAGTAGATCAGGCAGCAGAACGCGTTCGTGCTGGATCGAAAAACTTAGCAGATCGCGTTAGAAATGACGCACACTACAACAAACGCATTAATCGCGGTAAGCGAATTCTAGCTACCATTGCCGGCTCAGGATTCATCTTTTTTGGGTTTATGTTCCTCATCGGCTTTATCATCTTTTTCGTTCAGGGGTTCGAATTTCTACCCGTAAAAGGAGATGGCGGATTTATGTCGATCACAGAATACGGTGAACTGAGTTTGAACAGTCCAGCGGATGTAAAATGGATGTGGATCGGTGGTTTGTTAGGAGCCATTAGCGGAATTCTTTTCTTATTTTCCATGGGCGTTTTGCTCATCTTCCGATTGTTTAATAAGTGGACAAAACTTGCGCTCGGTGCCTTGTTCTTTTTGGGCTTTTCTGGAGCAATCATTTGCGCCGTTGTAGGTGTTAAAGCCGGACGTGATTGGGCGGCTGAAACGGAAATCAAAGATGAAGCGGTTCTCATAGATGCCGAACAATTGACCATAATCCCTTACGATGGTGTTTTGAATAGTAAGTCAGGAAAAACAGTAAAAAACACACGCAACATTGGATGGTTTGGAGTTCACGGTAAATCACTAAGCAAGTACGGTGTACATTTGGAATACACACCTTCACCCGACTCACTTTTCCATATTACAAAAGTATATCGAGCAAGTGGTTACTCTTCGAAAAAAGCGAGAGAAAGAAGTCAGAACATCAATTACCGCATCGACGTGGAAGGTGATTCACTGTTCATGGATACGAAGTATTTGTTCCCAAAAGAGGATAAACTACGTGGACAAGAAGTGGAGTTACGGATTCAAATTCCTACCGGAAAATCAGTCTTGATTGACAATAGAATTATCCGTTTGGGCGATGACCATAAAAACAATTTAGGAGGTCAAGTTTACCGAGAAGAAGGAGAAGTAAGAAGCGATGGCCGATACGAGCATGGCGACCATGATCACGAATACGATCACCACGAAGTAAACATCAATTATTAGCGTTGTATCCATTTTTCATAAGTACAGTTTTAGGTTATAGACAACAACAACGCGGGCGGTTCGAATTTTTCGGACCGCTTTTTTGTTACTTATTTTTTTCTCGGCATTACCCTAATAAATCTAAAAACCAATATCATGAAAAAAGCCGCGTTTATTTTGAGTACGTTTTTCGTAAGTCTAACCTTATTAGCAATTTTGTTTAAGGTCATGCATTGGCCGGGTGCCGGAATCGCTTTAGTATCGGGAGTGGCCGGTCTCGCACTGATTGGATTACCTCTATTTGCAATATACCGCTACCAAAAAGCTTGATCCGTATAGTTTTAGTTAGGTACAGCTGAGCGTCGTTTGTTTAAGCGACGCTTTTTTGATGATGAGTGAAATGGGTTTGGTAGACTAGATGAACTCATCACTCATAATTTGCACACTAGATGCTCAAATTCGACACCGTGCCTCCGGCAGGCAGATTGTATATTTCTATTAATTTCAAAAAATAATTCTGAACTTCTACAAATATGCGCGCGTACCTCTTACTCCTTCTACTCCCTTTACTATCCCTAGCTCCATCCAAGGAAAACTTCATCAAAAACTTTCACAAAGTTGACAATCAACTCTACCGTTCTGCGCAACCTTCAAAAAAAGAGATGCAATGGGCTGAAGAAAAAGGCATTAAAACAATCATTAATCTCAGAAATGTCATTGACGACAAACATGAAATTAAAGGAACTAACCTAATCCAGGTCAGAATTCCGTTGAAGGCGAAAAAGCTCACGTATGACGACATTGTCATCACTCTTTCAGCCATAGAAGCCGCTGAGAAACCGGTTCTCATTCATTGTCTGCACGGTTCAGATCGCACAGGTTGCATGGTTGCGGCATATCAGATGTACAAAGGAATGGAGAAACAAAAGGCGATAACTCAGTTCCTTGAAGAAAAGTACGGCTACAATCGAAAACTCTTCCCAAACATTCTTGAACTATTGGAATCAATCGATGTGAATCAATTGCGCAAGGATATTCGATAAAATGTTAAAATACTTCGACCAAAGCATTAAATTGAATTATCAAATACCCATATCGTTCATTTAAAGTTTCATAGTTGGTCGAAAAGACATAAATTTGCAGCCTAACTAACTGGTGAATTGTCAAACAATAGCCAATTGCCTAAAAGACACTACTTATGATGGCCCTATTCAGGAGTCTACTACTTATCGGGGTGACCTTACTCTCAGGAAATGTATTTTCCCAGCAAGACACTATTTTTTGGTTTGCCGCACCAGAAGTTTCAGCTTCCGCAGGAGATACCCCAATCTTCCTTAGATTCATGACCTACGGAAATGCAGCAGACGTAACGGTTTCGCTTCCAGCAAATGGAGGGTTTACGCCAATTACAGTAAGCATTCCAGCGAACTCCGTAGATAGCGTTAACCTTACTTCTTTTTTGGCTCAAATCGAAAGCCCCGCAGGAGATGTTGTCTCTAATAACGGGATTCGAGTGGTAGCAACCGAGGAGATCAGTGCGTTCTACGAATTGAAAAACGCAACCAATAAAGAACTGTTTTCATTAAAAGGAAACAAAGGTTTAGGCGATAACTTCTATACACCATTTCAACGATTTTGGGACAATGGATCAACGACACCCGCCTCCTTTTCTTCCATTGATATCGTTGCGACAGAGAATAATACAACGGTATTGATTACACCTAGAACCGCAATCATAGGACATGCTCAAGACGTCACGTATTCCGTAGTATTAAATCAAGGGGAAACGTACAGTGCGCGGGACATGAACGTGTCAGCGGCATCCAGCTTGGCAGGCTCCATCGTCTCCTCCGACAAGCCAATTTCTGTAACTGTGTTCAGTGGAGCTTTAACAAACGGTGGGTGTACAAGCACTATGGGAGATCAAATTACCCCGGAAGATTTCACAGGACGCAACTTTATTGTGCAAGGAGCGACAGGAGGAAATGATCGTATCTATATTTTGGGAACTCAAAATGGAACCAATATTACCGTTGAAAACTCTACTACCACCAATGCTACTATCAGCTGGGGAGAAACGTTTGAGCTTGCTACAACGGACGCCATCAACTACATCAGTACCAACAAGCCAGTGTATGTTTGGCACACAACTGGATATGGATGCGAATTGAGCGGTGCGCAAGTTCCTAATTTATTGTGTGCAGGAAAATACAGTAGTGCATTCACGCGCACAACCACGGACTCCATTGGACTGGTAATATACACAAGAACCGGGTTCGAAGGTCAATTTGCTTTGAACGGAAACGGAGCGTTGATTCCATCTGCTGCGTTCAATCCGGTTCCGGGAACGGCGGGAGCATACCAAGCAGCTGTAATTTATTACAACACAAGCGATGTACCTGTTAATTCATACAACGAGGTAACCAATACCGGAGATATCTTCGGAATGGCCGTAATCGCTGGAAATGACGGAAATGGGAGCGGCTACGCTTATCTCTCAGAATTTACTTCGTATCCGTTTATTGAAGCCGGACTCAATGATACCGTATGTGCCAATACCACCTTCCCAATTAACGGAAGTATTGGTGGCGGTGACGTAACTGGCGTTTGGAGCACTAGTGGATTTGGAACCTTCAGCTCTGCCACTAATGTTCTAAATAACGTATACGTGCCAAGTGCATTGGATACACTCATATCGCCTATCAATGTCATACTTACAACCACAGGTTCTTGCCCTGTTTTGAAAGACACCATTGTACTTGAAGTGGAAACCGCACCAATCGTTAGTGCTTCAGCTGATCAATCACTTTGTGAGAACAACGCTATTGCAACATTGGCAGGTTCAATTCAAGGAGGCGCAACGACCGGATATTGGAGTACGAATGGAACAGGCTCTTTCCTTCCCGACAGTTCTGCTTTGGATGCACAATATGTCCCTTCAGCGACTGATATAAACAACGGAGGTGTGGAACTTGTGCTCATTTCAACCAACGTAGGCTCTTGTATTCCAGAATCGGATACGATGAACATTACCTACACGCAAGGACCAACAGTGGATGCAGGACCTCAAGACACCGTTTTTGTATGCGAAAATAACGCCGTGGTCAATTTGAATGGAACCGTGAGTGGAGTTACCACTACGGGGAAATGGATTTCCAGTGGAAACGGTATTTTCTCTCCAGACAACCTTGACCTCAACGGCACCTATCAACCTAGCTTTGCAGACATTTCATCAGGGGAAATTTGGATCTATTTAGAATCCACTACCAACCAAAATTGTATAGCCGTACAAGACAGTTTCCTCGTTCAATTTACACCAGCACCGACGGTAGACGCCGGAGCAGGAATCCTATCTTGTTCAAACGACGCTGCCGTTACCTTGAATGGTGTAATTGGTGGCGCAACAACAACAGGTGTTTGGACGGGTGGAAATGGAACGTTTACAGCCGATTCAACAGACCTTAATGCTACATACACGCCAACAGCAGCAGAAGTCTCCAACGGATTCTTGTTCCTAACACTAACATCAACCAATAATCTTGGGTGTACAGCTGAAACAGACATCGTTCAAATTGAGTTTGTTGCACCGCCTACGGCTAACTTTAGTGTAAATGATGTCTGCCTGAACGAGCAAACGATATTCACAGATTTCTCAAACGCAGGTTTCGGAGCAATTGACACGTGGCAGTGGGATTTTGGATCGGCCGGCGCAACTTCTAACAATCAGAATGATGTGTACACGTATGCTTCGCCAGGAACCTATGATGTTGAGTTGATCGTGACATCCGTACATGGATGCTCCGACACAATCACCCAGCAAACAGAAGTATTCGACATTCCAGTTGCGGATTATACCTATACCGCCAATTGTAACAACAATCAAGTTTTGGTGCAGTTCACTGATGCTTCAACCATTTCTAACGGAACCATTAACTTTTGGTTCTATGATTTTGGAGGACAAGGAACCTCAGCCACGGCGAACCCCTTGCAACCGTTTGCGTCCAATGGAGATTTCACCGTGTTACATTATGTAGAGACAACGGACGGATGTCGGGACTCAATTTCGCAAATCGTTAGCATTCCGCCGGCACCGATTGCGAATTTTTCATACAACACAAACAATGGGCTAAATATCGGTGCGGTATTCAACTTCATCAACACTTCTACGAATGCAACTTCATACGATTGGGACTTCGGTAATGGAAACACCAGTATAGATGAGGACCCGAATAATACCTACTTCGCCAACGGCAACTATTTGGTAACATTAACCGTTGAAAACGGATTGGGCTGTACCGACAGTACTTCCGAGATCATCTCAATTAATACGGTAACCAATGAAATTAGCACCTTGATTCCGAATGCCATTTCACCGAACGGAGACCTGCGTAACGATGTTTGGAAATTGGAATTTTTGGAACTCCTCTACCCGAACGCCCGAGTGGAAATCTTTAACGAATGGGGACAATTGATATTTGAATCAGATGGATACGATGTTCCATGGGACGGGCGATTCAACAACGAATATGTACCAGACGGAACGTATTACTATATCATCGACCTAAAGGACACTGATGATCCCGAAACCGATATTTTCAAAGGAGCATTGCTCGTACTAAAAGAACGAAACTAATGAAGTCGAACTACTTACTTATATTATTCGCCGTCGGCTTCTCCTTTATTGGATGGAGTCAACAGCTTGCAGGATACTCGAATTTCTTGATGAACGATTATTACTTCAACCCGGCAATTGCAGGAAGTGAAGAAACACACGAGGCCAATATTTCCTACAGAAATCAATGGGTTGGATTTAACGGGGCTCCCACACTAATTATGGGGAACTTTATGGGATCGTATAAAAATGAAGGCAAGGTCGGATACGGAGCGTCCGTAATTTCGGAACGAAAAGGAATTACGGGAAATACTACCGTTTATGTGAATTACGCCTATCATTTTAAACTTTCGGAAAACCTCAAATTAGGATTGGGTGTTCAACCCGGATACATGCAGCACCGTGTGCGTTTGTATGATGCAATTATCGCTGATGCCGGAGATGACGTGCTCACTGGAACCATTTACTCGGCCAATGCTATCGATGTAAATGCCGGATTCAACCTACACTCGCCAAAGTTTTTCTTGATGGGATCTTTTCAGCGCCTGTTGGGAAGACAAATTCAGTTCACCAGCTACAACACAAACCTAGATTTTCACTACAACACGATCGCTGGGTACAACTTTAACTGGAAGAACGAGAAGAAAAAGGACAATCAAATTCAACCGAGTATCATGGTGCGATATGTACGTCCATTGCCAGTACAATACACAGCAATGTTGCGCTATACATTCGACGACAAATACTGGGCAGGATTGCTGTATCGATCCGATGACGCTGTTGGAATTGCCGCAGGTATGCGCATCAAAGAGCGCGTCAATGTCGGCTATAGTTTTGATTACACACTCTCCAAACTGAGCAATTATCAGGTTGGATCACATGAAGTTATGCTATCCTTTGTGCTCACCAAAAGAAAGCAGTCGCTAGACGACGAAGACGATGAATTGAACAAAAGTATCCTTGAAGAAATTCAAAAGGATATTGATGAGCGCGAAAACGAAAAGAAATAAAAGAAAGTAGCTATGAAACGAATGAAATACGTCCTACTGCTTTTCATGTTAGCCAAAATGGCGTTTACCAATGTCCAAGCACAAGTAGATACCGTTTTTTGGTTTGCAGCACCATGGGTAACACCAGATCACGATAACAACGTACAGATGGCGTTCCGAATCTCTACGCTCGGAGCTCCAGCAACGGTTCGCATTCAAATGCCAACGGCAACTTACGATACTACTTTTGTGGTTCCGGCAAGTAGCTTGGTTTCTGTAGATCTTAATCATTTGGTGAACGATTTAGAAAGTGCACCGGCTGATGCCATTCTAACCTCAGGATTCAAAATAACCTCGGACGAGTTTATCACCGTGGTCTACGACTTCATTTCCGATCTTGTGACCATAACACCATCAAGCCCCAACAATCCCGAGACGTATTCCCTCAAAGGGCAAAACGGAATGGGAACCGAATTCGTAACGCCGTTCCAAACCTTATGGAACAACCGAGACTTAAATAACGACAGAAATGGAGACGGTGTCGTAACCGATCCCCGACAATTTTTCTCCGTCGTAGCAACGGAAGACAATACCACTTTATGGATTACTCCAAAATGTGATGTTGTAGGACACCCGGCAAACGTTACTTACTCGGTTACACTGCCTCTTGCCGGAAATGTTTATACCTGCGAGAACGTCGTCATGACAACGAGCAACCCAGGCAGTAGTTTGAGCGGGTCAATCGTTGTTTCAGACAAACCAGTTTCGGTTACCATTAATGACGATTCCGTAAATCCTTCCGGCGGTGGAGGTTGCTTCGACTTAATGGGAGATCAAATCGTACCCACGGACGTAATTGGAACCGATTACATTGTCAATATTGGCTTTTTGAATGCTGGCTCGAACGAATCCATATTCATTATTCCAGCCGAAAACTTTACCAACATCACCATTGATGATGGAACTGTGACCAACACCTTGGCAAATCAAGGGGAAACAGTTCAATATTCCATCACGCAACCACTGACTTCCATCAGTACAGACAAGCCTGTTTATTTGGTGCACATGTCAGGGTACGGTTGTGAATTAGGTCTAGCGATCCTGCCTCCACTAAACTGTGCGGGATCGGATGAAGTTTCTTTCTCTCGAAACAATGATCAACAGTTCTTATTAAACCTATTGTGCGCTGCCGGCGATGAAACTTCTTTCACACTCACAGGACCAGGAACAGGAACGATCAACCCTGCATCCTTTAATCCAGTTCCCGGAACCGGAGGTGCTTGGGTAGGAGCACAAATTGATTTTAGTACCACAGAAATTCCAAGTGGAACGCAGAATACCATTTCCAACTCTGCAGGATTCTTCTCCATGGGGGTAATCAACGGAGGTCCCACAACAGGATGTCTCTATCATTACATGTCTTCATTCCAACGAAAAGTAATTACGAGAGGCGGAAACGACACCACGCTTTGTAGTGCCGAAAATCAAGTTCAGTTGAACGGAAATGTTTCTGGTGGAACAACAACGGGAATTTGGACAGTATTGGACGGTACAGGAACACTGAATACGCCAACAAACTTAGTAACTACATACGATCCAAGCCCCGGGGATTACACACAAGGGTTTGTCACCTTTGTTTTGACTTCAACAGGAAACTGTGAGCCTAAGTCGGATACAATGCAAGTGACCTACGTGCAATCGCCTGATGCTGATGCCGGACCGGATGATTCTTACTGTAAAAACAACGTTGGAGCCATTCCGATTAGTGCCAGTGTACAATTCGCCTCTGGAGGAAGCTGGTCAGGCGGAACTGGTGGTGCTTTTGGAAACTCCGGAAGTCTCAGTACAACCTACACACCTTCTCCAACAGAATTGGCGGCAGACAGCGTTGAGTTGTATTTTACCTCAGCGGGAAGTTTGTTCGCTTGTCCCGATTATCAGGATACGATGGTCATTTACTTTACCGATCCTCCAGCAGTTAGTGCCGGTGCCGATTTGGTATTGTGCTCTAGCGAAACAGAAATCAACTTAGCTGGATCTATTACGGGAGCCACAACATCGGGAACTTGGACCACCTCCGGTTTTGGAGCCTTCTCTCCTACCGCAGATAATCCAGTAACGGACTACCTAATCAGTGCTTCGGATGTTTCCACTGGAAATATCTTACTCACTCTTACGAGTACCAACAACGGAAATTGTTTGGCGGAGCAAGACAGTATTCAAGTGAACTTTATTGATGAACCAGTGGTGACAATCACTTCTAACGACTCGGTTTGTTCCAACTTGAACCTGATGGATCTTACGGGTACTATTTCTGCTGGATTCAGTCCAAACTGGACAACTACCGGGTTTGGTTCGATTGTGAATCCAACATCCATTAACACACAATACAACATTGCGACAGTAGATACAGCACTTGGGTACGTAGATGTATTTTTATCATCCGTTCCGGGAATTTGTCCAGCTGTGACAGATTCCATTCGCGTATTCTTTATTGACCCGCCACAAGCAGTTGCCGGACCCGATCAAGAATTCTGTAGCAATGAAGTGGTTGCTTTGAATGGTGCTGTGAATGGGGTAATTAACACGGGAACTTGGTCATCAAGTGGTACTGGAAACTTCTCACCGAGTCCAAACTTTGTTATTACAAATTATTATCCATCGGCGGGAGACATTGGTAATGGAAGTGTCACGCTTACCTTAA
Source organism: bacterium (assembly GCA_024742305.1). Taxonomy (GTDB): domain Bacteria; phylum Bacteroidota; class Bacteroidia; order Flavobacteriales_D; family Crocinitomicaceae; genus UBA4466. The sequence goes on from JANSYQ010000015.1 coordinate 49,750, forward strand.
CCGCTGCGAGTGCGCTTGGTTGTCCAGCTGATTTCGATGCCGTTGTGGTTACTTTCAAAGATATTCCAACGGCCAATTTCTCCGTAACGGAAGAGTGTGAAGGTGATAACACGGCCTTTACGGATTTGTCTACGGTGAATTCAGGAACGATCAATTCTTGGCAGTGGAACTTCGGTTCGGGAGGAACATCCTCGGTTCAAAATCCAATTCACACGTACAATGGCTCGGGTAACTATAATGCTACCTTAATTGCTGGATCAGACAACAACTGTTACGATACAATCACCATTCCAGTGACGGTAAATCCGGTTCCTGTGGCCAACTTTAACCCAACTGTGGCTTGTGAGAACTTACCCATTACGTTCTCTGATTTATCGTTCATTTCAAGCGGTTCCATTAACTCTTGGTATTACGACTTTGGACCTGACTTCAGTACGGACCAAAATCCAACGTATACGTTCAATGCACCGGGATTGCAACAAGTAACCTTAACGGTAACTTCGGACCTTGGTTGTGTGGATGACACGACCATGCAAATGACAATTAACCCTGCTCCTGATGCAGATTTCAACTACGCTCCAAATCCAGCATTGGTACTGGAAAATGTAGACTTCTTGGATATCTCTACAGGAATTGGAATCAACCAATGGTTCTGGGATTTCGGTGATGGTGAGGCAGATAATATTCAAAATCCAACGCATGCCTACAATGAAGGCGGCGATTACACCATTTATCTCATTGTAACGGACGCCAACGGTTGCGTGGACACAACATCCAAAGACATCACCGTAGCACTACCACCAGTGGTTCCTTCCGGTTTTACACCGAATGGAGATAATGAAAATGATGTATTCTTAATTCGTGGAGGTCCGTTCAAAGATGTCGACTTCCGAGTATACAACAATTGGGGAGAACTAATTTTCCAATCCTTTGATGCAAACGAAGGTTGGGACGGAACATTCAACAATCAACCTGCACCATTGGGCGTGTACACGTGGACATTTACTGTCACGATGACGAACAACGCAGTAATAAAACAATCGGGTGATGTCACCCTCATACGTTAGCAATGAAAAAGCGCATACTTATACTACTGATCTTGGCGTTGGGCAGCTTTCGTTCTAACGCACAAGACGCTCACCTTTCGATGTACGATGCGGCACCATTATTCTTGAATCCTGCTATGACAGGTGTTTTTCAAGGCGATTGGCGCGTTCACGGACAGTACCGAACTCAATGGAAAGCCGTTAATTTCAAACCTTATAACTCGGCGTTGATCAGCTTTGACAAACCGTACAAAAAGTGGGGATTTGGCGGTCAGGTTACGAATTTCCGTGCCGGAATAGGAAACTACAACGCTTTGCAAGGGTTAGCATCCATTGCATACACCACGTCGATGGATCGAAACAAAAACCATAACATCTCTTTCGGTGTTCAGGCAGGATTGACCCAAAAAACATTGGAATATCAATTGTTGACCTTCAACAATCAATACACCACGAATAACGGAGGTGAATTCGACCCTACCATTAGTGCCAATGAGAATTTCGCAGGACAATCATTGATTACACCAGCAGTGAATGCCGGCATCCTCTACTTTTTCGCGAAGCAAGAAAGTCGTTTCAATCCATTTCTTGGAGTTTCCGCCTTCAACTTGACAGAACCACAGGAAACCTTCATGAGTTTTGATAACCGATTACCGATTCGTTATTACGGACACGTCGGGATGCGCATCAATATAACCGAGACTTTCTACGTGCTTCCAAAAGTGCTTTACATGCGGCAACGTGAGTTCCAAGAGCTAACCATAGCTGCTGATTTGGGATACTATCTAAAAGGGAGCGATATGTATTTATTGGCTGGTGCCGTGTATCGAAATGCTGATGCCGCTATTGTTTCGGTGGGAGCCAAAATGGATCGATTCATTGCACGCATTGGTTATGACGTCAATGTTTCGTCTCTAACTACAGCCTCTAATGGTCGCGGAGGATTTGAAATGTCCTTTACCTACATGCACTTAAAAGACCGAAAGAAAACCGATAAAATTTGTCCAAGATTATAAATGGAAACGATGAAAAAACTAGTTCTATTACTGATTTTAGCGCTTCCTGCATTGTCGTTCGGACAATCAAGAAAAGTATGGTTGTATCATGCTGACAACTACTACGAAGCTCAGGATTACTACAACGCTTTGCTCAACTATCAGAATGCGCTTAGCGACTCTATCGGGCTTCAGGAGGCTACAATTCCCTACGAGGTAACTTTGGGTAAATTAGCACTCAAGTCGAAAGAAAAGCGAGAGCTAGACTCAGCTCGAACTGTTCCCCTGCGCGATTATATCGAACATCAAATTGCCTCTTGCCATTTGAAAACCTTCGATTATGGCAAAGCAGTAGATCATTTTGCCAAAACATCCACATTTAAGTCGTACCCGGAAGATGTCTATCATTATGGATTGGCACAAATGAATGTCGGAAATCATGAAGAAGCGGTGAAACTGTTTGAATCGTACATTGCTTCTGACAATTATTCCGATTCCCTCTTGAGAAGTGCCCAGCTTTTAATTACGGGATGTTACTACGCCTTGAAAGACTTGAAGGTATACCATAAGATGGAAGTCAAACTGGCGGACACGAGCGTATTCAACAAAGGGACGGCATCTTTTGCTCCTGCCTACTTTGGAAATGATAACCGCGTAATGTTCACAAGCGCGCGCGAAGGTGGTGTCCTTTTCGATCCGGAAAAACAGGACTCACGTTATCTCTGCGATTTGTATTGGACACAACGGAATGAGAATGGAGAATGGCAACCGGCTAGAAATTTTGGTCGCCCCCTAAACTCTTCTCGTCACGATGCTTCCGGCGCATTCAGCAGTCTCAAACGAAACGAACAACAAAGCATCATTTACTTTACCAAATGGAGCGATGACAACCGTAAAGAGCAATACATCTACTTCGCACGGATGCAAAATATGCTCTTCTTCGAATCATTCAAACTACCGGAATCAGTAAATGTGCCGGGCTACAAGAGCATCAATCCATTCGTTTCCTTGGACGAAACAAAACTGTACTTTTCGAGTAACCGCCCCGGTGGCGAAGGAGGAATGGATCTATGGTTGATTGACCTTGATGAGAACGGTTACCCTGTGGGAGAAGCGCGCAACCTCGGTCGTCCAGTGAATACTGTTCTGGACGAAGTAAGTCCTTTCTTTCACGAGGCCTCCTCTACCCTGTTTTTCAGTTCCAACGGACTAAATTCTATCGGTGGATTGGATATTTTCAAAGCCACGTACGATCGAGATAACAAATCGTTCCAACAACCGGAAAACATGGGACAACCGATCAATTCAAGTATGGACGATTCCTACTTGGTTTGGGATGCGCTTATGGAAAAAGGCTTCTTTGCGAGCGATCGTGCAGATTGTGAGAATGGTCACTGTTACGACATTTACGAAATTACCAACGAACCTATTCTTATTACGCTCGAAGGTGTTAGTTACGATTCCGAAACCTACGAAGTTCTTCCGAATGCCAAGTTGAATTTTAAGGACATCAACAGTAAAATTCCTTTTGAAAACAGAGAGGTGATTACTGATGAAAACGGTTACTACAAATTGACCATGGAGCGGCAGCAGCAAGTCTATATCAAAGCGACAAAGCAAAAGTACTTCGCAACGGCGGAGTCTGTTTCCACGATGCCCATTACGACGAGCGCTAGTCTAATACAAGATTTTTACCTCAACCCTATCCCGGATGATGAAATCGAACTGGATGGAATTGAGTACGGGTTCGACTCCTCTGCCTTGCGACCACGATCGATGGAAGTTTTGGATCAGCTCTACAATCTTTTGGTATTGAACGAAAACCTCGTAGTGGAAATCAATTCGCACACCGATAACCGCGGTAGCGACGATTACAACAGAAAACTTGCACAACGCCGTGCGAATTCTTGTGTGGAGTACTTGATTGAGAAAGGAATTCCTGCAGAGCGATTGGTGGCAAAAGGATATGGTGAAGATCAACCGAACTACTTGAAAGACGAGAAAAAGAAACCGGTATTGGACCAAAATGGGAAAAGGATTTATCTGACCATGAAGTACATTGATAGTCAAACCGATGAAGATTTGAAGGAAGAGTTCCACCAGCGGAACAGGCGAACTTCCTTTACCGTTGTTGGTGAAGGGTTCAAGCAGGAGAGTCGATAGAAATTGCATTCACCGAAAATCCCTATCTTTCCCGGACTAAATAGTGCGTATGCAGCAGGACCATCAAAGTGTAATTTTTGATCTTATTAAACGTGAAATTCAAGGCAAGGATTCCTTGGGAAATGTTGTAGGAGAAATCTTGAATATTAGTCAGGATGCAGTGTACCGACGCTTTCGTGGCGAAACACACCTCACGATTTACGAACTCGAGAAACTGTCAAAGCACTTTAACATCTCTTTGGATACGCTGTTTAGCATCAATAAGAATAAGGTACTTTTCGAATATCAACCCATATCGGGTTACGATTTCAGTATGGGCCTATACCTGCGTAATATGTTGCGTGCTTTGGATGCCTTGAAAGATCAAAAAAAGCCTGAATTGGTGATTTCCGTGAACAATACACCCATCATTCAGTTACTGAACTTTCCCCATTTGATTCGTTTCAAATTGTTTTTTTGGGCGAAAACGCACTTGCAAATCGAGGAATACAAGGACCAAAAATTCCAGTACGATAAGTTCGACCCAGAAGTATTCAGCATTGGTCAAGATGTACTTCGATTGTACTGCAAAGTTCCTTCTAGAGAAATCTACGACCCGGAATTATTACGAGGATTCGTTCGAGAGGTATATTATTATTTCGAATCACAGCAGTTTGAAGATCCCACGTACGCCATTTACATTTTAGACTTGTTGGATCGCTTTGTGGACCACCTGAAGGCACAGGCAGAAGTAGGAAAGAAATTCATCGCCACAACCGAACCGCCTGCCTCCGGTAATGATTTCGAAATGTATCACAACGAAACACTCAACGGAAATACCACCATTTACTACCGTACCGATTCTTTTGAAGGTCTGTACTTCGGGCACAATTTGATGAACTCGGTGCACACCATCGATAAGGCCTACATTGATGACTCACTTTCCGTATTAAACAAACAAATGGCGAATTCAAGCGTCATTAGTAGCACCAACGAAAAAGAACGCAATCTTTATTTCGGACAGCTGAAAAACTTCATTGCCACCTTTAAAAAGAAGATGGAAATGGAGCTTCACATGTGATTTTCACAAGTAACCCCCCTCTTTTTTTATTCCTCCTCCTCTGATTTGCGAAATTCGCAAAAACAGAATTCCCTGCACTGAAATTCAGTAATCGAACCCCATAGTTTGACCGTAGATTTGGATCAACAAAAGTTCAAAACTATGCAACGATTGAAGCAAATAGCACCTTCTAAAGAATCTCTAAAAGAGCAAATGATTCGAAGCTTACGCGGTTGGACGCTGCGCTTCATCGTGAATGTCCTGATTCCATTTACAGGCTATGCACATGTTTGAAAAAATTGAAAATGAATACTGTAAAATAAAAACCATGAAATCAATTATTACACTTATCGCCCTTGTACTTGCCACGACCTTTACGTCGAAGGCCCAAAGTCAAACTATTGCCGTCGGATATCCGGCGATATCGGGCATGAATCTCGATTCCCAAATTGCAACGAAATTGCTTCGTTATGAGTTAATCAAACTCGATAAGTACTCCGTTTACGATGAGTACGACATGAAGGAAGCCATCGCACAAGATCCAAGTTTGCAAGAGGAATGTTTGAGCACCAATTGTCTCATTCGAATGGGAAAGCAGTTGAATGTAGATTACACCATTTCAGGAAGCATAGACAAAATTGGAGACATGATTGTCATCAACCTGAAAATGATTGATGTGAAATCTCAGAAGCTTCACAAAACGGAAATGTTTGAATTTGCCGACCAGGAACACGAGTTACAACGCATGATTTCCATTGTTCTGTGCAAAATGCACGATGTCCCAACCGACAATGTTCTAGTGGATAGATTGGAATACAAAAACGATGTTGTAGCCTCGAAAAGCGTTGGGAAAATGAACAATTCAGGTCCGCGCATTGGTGCTGGAATGATGACCGGAGACTTCCGTGAATTTGCTACACGTCCGTTCGATCAAGGAGGATTGGCTATTCAGCCTGTAGTGTCTATGATCGGATATCAATTCGAAGCACAGTACGTTGGTACCGAAAACTTCTCTGGATTGTTCGAATTTTTGGTGAATATCAACGGATTGGAACAAGGTCAGTTCATGCCTTCTGTGACAGTACTAAATGGATTCCGCTTTGGAAAAGCTGGTTGGGAGTTTGCCTTTGGCCCGGGATTTAGCCTGGAAAGAAAATCGTATGGATTCTTTGATACAAAAGGTTCGTTCGGAAATGCTGGAAACTACATCAGTGACGAGGACTGGAACCAGTATGTAGATCGAAATTATCAGGACCCGAATGCGTATCCTGAATTCTACTCCAACGGATACTTTGTTCGACCGGATGTAAGTCAAATTGACGCTGATTACAACATGGACTCCAAATTTTTAGATCGTCGAGGTGCTACACATCTAAGTACAATGTTCGTATTTGCCTTCGGACGCACATTCAGAGCAGGTGCGTTGAACATCCCGGTGAATGTCTTTTACACCTCACGTCGCGGTGGCGGACTCGCTGGAATCAACGTAGGATTCAACGTCACAAAGTCTAAAACAAAATTATACAGAGATTAACCCTAACCACTTTTTCAACCCCGGGGGTTAAGCCATGGAGGAAGTATTGCGCTTCCTCCTTTTTTATTGCGTTAATCTTCATTAAATAATTGAGTCACCTATTAAAAAATCGTACTTTCAAAAGTAAACCTGAATGTATGAAACAGTTTCTCGTCGTTTTCTTCTTTGGTGTACAACTAGCATCTGCGCAAGTCTCTAAAGGCGCAACTTTTGAAGTGGACCAAGTGAAACAGAATCATGTTCCATTAAAAACTACCTCGCTAGATACGATACTTCAAAACAGGTTTCTAAAAAAAATTATTGCAATACCAACGTCTAGTCAGGGAAAGAAAGTAGCGGCAACTTGGCAGAATGGACTTGTTGAAACTGTTCATATTTCCTTTGCTGAGCACCGCCCATTGATCTTATCGCCGGATGATATTTGGCTGGCTATTTGTCAGGGGTTCGGAAATCACATCGCCGTTACTTCGGACGAAATGAAAATGAATTTGATTAGTGAAAGAGCTCCCGAAGAAATTCGTGTATTCATTCGTGATTTGGCTGAAGGAGATCCGAATGGTTGGGAGACAATGGTCAATGGATTTAACGATAGCCTTGACATCTATCTAAAAGAAAACGCTGTTTCTTTAGTAAATCAAAAATTCAGTACAACTACCCCAGTTATTACCACGGCGTATCAAATCACCTTAATGGATGCTGTAAAATCTTACTTCAGTTTTGCAGTTGAATCAGGCTGTGGAATTCCATCTGTCACCCTACTAGGTACCACCGAGGATTGGCAGAAAATCTATGATCAGTTAGACAGATTTAATGCTTTTGGCTTAGAATTTTGGACAAGAGAATTGAAGCCTGTTATACAAGAGTTCATCGATGCGTCAAAGGGTAAAGAACATAGAGAGTTTTGGCAATCCATTTATAAACATGAATCATTCTATACAAAGTCTACAGTAACTGGATGGATTCATAAGTTCTTCCCTTACCTAACACAACAGCAACTAATCGATGGAGATGCCATGGAACAACGGGAATTAGAGTTTAAGGATACCTACGTTCGAAACCCATACATTGCTGGCAAGAACTATCTCCTTTCAGATGTCGGCACTTCAGACTTTCCCAAAGGATATGTATCCGTGCCATTTATTTGGGATGAATTTGATCCCGAAACAAGACAAATCACACAACACAAACTCAGGTTATACGCCGGATTCCTTGGCATCGAGCAACACGAAAACTTAGCTTTGTCACCAAACATTTCATGGTGGATTGTGAGGGAATCTTCACTACGATTGGATTATATCTACTGGAATAACGAAGGAACCAACATCTCCGAAAGATTGGAGCAAGAATATCTGTGGAAGCCGGGAATCATCGATTCTACTGAGGCCATACATCTTCCTATTTTCGCCCCTTATAAAAACCCAGATTACCATGCTGGAATCGCTTCACTACGTAGAGAATTAAACAAAAAAGGGCTAGATTCTTACGGAGCTTCAACCTTAAAGATCATCTCCACTTTTGATGGAGGAACAATTTTTCATTCCGTTGAAGGTCCATTAAGTTCAAGAGAGGCAGAAATTAAAACAATTATTGAAAAATCTGATTGGTTGTGGACACCGGCAACAGCCAAAGTTAAACCTTTGTTTAGTGAAGTACGAACTGCTCCTGCCAACTATCTAATTGAACTAAAACTATAATTCGTTTCAAGTGGTGAACGGGATTTGTATCTTTGCGTTGTGCACTACGCTATTGTAGATATCGAAACAACAGGAGGAAGTCCAAAAAGCTCTAAAATCACGGAAATTGCCATCTTCAAACACAATGGAAAGCGTGTAATTGATGATTATGTGACCTTGGTCAATCCGGAAATGACCATTCCTCAGTTCATTGTTCAATTGACTGGCATCAACGATCAAATGGTTCAAGATGCTCCGAAATTCTACGAAATTGCCAAGGATATCATCGAGTTTACGCAGGATTGCGTTTTTGTAGCGCACAATGTCGCATTCGATTACAATGTCATTCGTGCCGAATTCAAATCTCTTGGGTATGATTATCGTCGACCGCATTTGTGCACCGTTCGGGCTTCTCGTTACGTGCTCCCCGGACACGATTCCTACAGCTTAGGTAAACTGACAAGAGCATTAGGTATTGAGCTAATTGGTCGACACCGAGCGGGAGGCGATGCATTCGCTACATCGGAATTGTTCACTCTCCTCATGGAAACGGATGCCAAGAACCTGCAAACCTTTGTTCAGGAGGAAGTCAACCCGAAACGATTGCACCCCAACTTGGATTTGAACGATCTTGACGAAATCCCTAACAAAACGGGGATTTATAAGTTCTTTAATGAGACCAACGAGCTGATTTACATCGGCAAGAGCATTCATATTCGAAAACGGATCGATCAGCATTTGCGCAACAATTCTTCCAAGAAAGCGATTAAAATGCAGAAAGAAATCACACGAATTGAGTTCGAATTAACCGGTTCAGAGTTGATTTCACTTTTGCGTGAATCGTACTTGATCAAACAACACAAACCCATTTACAATCGTTCGCTCCGTCGTCACTTATTTCCTTATGGATTGTACAGCTATACAGACGATACGGGTTACCTCCGATTGTTCATAGCCAAAGTGTCTTCCATGAATGAGCCAGCTATTACCAGTTTCAATACGAAGCGTGAAGGAGTAGCATTTTTGGAGCGTCAAGTAGAAGCCTATGATCTCTGCACGAAACTATGCGATTTATACAAATCACAATCTTCTTGTTTCCAGTACACCATTAAAAATTGCTTGGGAGCCTGCATTGGAGAGGAAGCGGTCGAATCTTACAATGCGCGTTGCCAGCAATTAATTGATCGACTGACCTTGAATGGTGAAAGTTTCTACATCATCGACAAAGGGCGCCAGCGAAGTGAAAAAAGTTTGGTGTTGGTTGAAAACGGTGGGCTTACTGGCATGGGATATGCTCCTTTCCACTTTAAAAAGCAACCACCTCAGCAGTGGAAGTCGTATTTGGACATTATGCCCGATGACCGCGACGCTCGCACTATTCTGAACTTGTTCTTACGAAAGAATGAAAAGCATGAGATTGTTCAGTTGTGAAGAAATGTCTCTTGCAGCTACTTCTTCTCCACAAAGTACATCTCAATCGCACCCTTGTTTTTCGCCTCTACTTTTCCGCGATGTTCAGTGGTGAATTCGCCATTGAGTTGCGCTTTCGTTTCTCCTGAAATATTCACCTTCCCTATCGCTCCGCTGGATTCCATTCGTGCGGCGGTGTTTACCGTATCTCCCCAAATGTCATAGGCAAACTTCTTAATGCCAATAACCCCCGCCACAACAGGACCAGAGTGCACTCCAATTCGGATGTTCCAAGTTGGATTTTCAGGTTTTAGTCCTGCATTAAACTCATTAATGAAATCGCGCATTTCTATGGCTGCCTTGATGCTTCTAGCAGCATGATCTTCCAATGGATCGGGCAATCCCGCAGCAAACATGTATGCATCCCCAATGGTTTTGATACGCTGCAGTCCATGCCGCTCAATAATTTTATCAAACTCGAGGAACATGGCGTCCAACTGTGCTACCAAATCTTCCGGTGAAAGTTTCTCCGAAATCATGGTGAAGCCTGAAAAGTCCGTAAATCCTACACTAATTTCATCGTACAAACGTGGCTTGGCCGCACCATTTGCTTTCAACTCTTCGGCAACAGAATGAGGAAGAATGTTCAAAAGCAAACTATCCGACTTTTCTTTCTGAATCTCAATCTCCTTTTTGCTTTCCGCAATGATTGCGTTTTGCTCTTCGATGCGCTTTTTACGCTTACGCAACTGACGATAGGCGATTAGAATCACCAACAAAATTAGAATGAAGAACAAAAGAACTCCAAATATGAGCTGCAAACGGTTCTGATATCTTTGTCTTTCCGCTTCGCGCCGTTGCTCTTCAGCTTCACGCAAAGAGGCTTGTCGTTTTGCTTCAATTTCCAGTAATTCAATTTCTTTTTCTTTATCCGATGCCAAGAGTCGCTCCTTCTCAAGCTCTAGTTCCTTGAGTTCATTATCCCGCTGAATCAACTCCAGTTCTCGTTGCTTGGCCTGAACTTTCAGCTCTTCTTCTTGCAGCTGGAGCAAGCGTACTTTTGCTTCTTGTTGAGATATTGCCAACTCTTGTTCTTTTAACTGGCGCTCCGTACGTTCTTGTTCTGCAGCCATTCGAGCTCGCTCTTCCGCCAAACTAATGATCTCAATTTCGTTTTGCGCCCAAACTACACGAAGCTGCTTCTCTATTTGTTCCGCTCGATACTGATTCGATTTTAGTCGATCTTCCTCTGCTCTTTCAAGAGTTAACAAGGAGTCACGTATGGAAAGGTATCGCTTGTAGCTTTTCAAACTGCTCTCGTAATCAAATTGATCTTCGTAGTACAGAGACTGAATTTCATGGCTTTTGGCCTCTTCCGCTTTCAGCTTATATTTTCGTTCAATTTCAAATGCCGTATTCAACATATTCTGCGCATTGAACGGGTCTTGGCTATGGAAGTAACTCAAGGACATCATATTGCGACAGCTCGCAAGAGATTTCCAGTCGGATAAGTTCGTGTACAAATCATGCGCCGCTTGAAAACAGACCATGGCGGAGTCAGACCTTCCTTGATTGTGCAATATTAAGCCTAGGTTGTAGTTTGCCGCAGCTTTCAATTCGGCATGGTCCGGCTTCGCGGTTTGCAGCGTATTGAGGAAGGCATTTTTGGCTTCATTCGTATTGCCAAGGAACTTATAAACGAAACCAACATTGTTCCATGCTATAGGAACGAATCTGCTGTGCTTTGTACCTTTGGCGATTCGCACGATGTTCTTGTATGCATCCAACTCTTCATTGTAGGCACTCAAGCTGTGGTAAACTTCCGCCTTTTCCTTGTAGAGTGTGATGCGCTGAAAATCAGTCAGCCATTCTTCTTCAAACTGTAACTTTCGGGCGATAATTAGGGCGCTATCGCTTTGATTCGCATACTGAAATGAACGTGTGAGCCAAATGCCTGCTTCGTATTTATTCTGAATGGAAATGCCGTTCAGCAAGAACCCTTGTTCAAAGTTCTCAATCGCTTTCTCGTAGATTTTTTCATCAAAATACAAGAGTCCCAGCTGTTGATACGCGGCTGCTTTTTCTTTATTACTTCCTCTTTTTTCTTGAATTTGAACAATACGATAAGCGTACTCCAAACGGTCATCGAAAACCTTATCGTTCTTGTGATATTGCACCAACCCACGGCATGCCTCTAACTCGCCCTCGTAGTATAAAATGGAACGAGCAATTTGAACAGCTCGATAATAGTAGAAGAAAGAGCTGTCTCGATTAGAGTGATTGGCCGCCTTTTCGTTGTATGTGTCTACCGTCGCCTTCGTTTTCTCCGATTCATTGATGCGCACATTTTGCGACCATGCAGTTACGGTCCCAAACAACAAGGCTATGACAAGAACAATTCTCAATTCAATCGGAAGTTTAGTCCAAATTTAAATACGCGTCCATATTGAGGGTTGTACCCCCACGAATTGGACAAAGAAGCGGCAGGAATCCCCGTTTGGAACGAGTTCATCACATTGTTCGCTCCCATAAACAAACTCAATTGTCGGAATAATTTTTTGTGGATGAAAATATCCATATTGTAATTGACTCCATTGAATTCAGAATATTCTACTCGGTTGTTTCGAACGTAGATATCGGAAATGAACTCGCCGAAAATATTATTGTTTACAGAAACCGTGAAACCTTTGAATTCTACAATTGCGTTAAATTTCACGGCGCGTGTCGGTACAAAACGATAGTTCTCGGTCGCCTCCACGAAATCCGTTACATTTTGTTCACTTTCAATTTCCTCGAAGCCTGACGAAAACTCAAATGATCCCATCAATCGCAGGGAAACGTTTTTCCAACTGTGTTGAAATTCTCCAACAACCATAAGTGCGTTTAAAAAGGAAATAGTTCCTTCGGCGCGGTTATTAAAGTACCCATATCCAAAACGAAAATCAGGAGGAAGCGCTCCTCCAGGAGGAGGATCTAAGGTCGTTTGGCGCGTAATTCGATTGTACACCACGTGATTGTAATACCTTCCTGAAAAACGTAGGTTGGGCATAGCATTCCAAACGGCTCTGAACTCGAAGCCTTGTAGTCTTTCCGTTTTAAGCTCATCTCTTTTCCGCTTCAGTTCCAAATTATCGAAAGTTGGTGGCTGATTTTGGAAAGCAGGGTCGTCTCCACGCTGCCAATAGTTGTTGTATAAGTGATACGATCGCGGCGTTCTGTGCCCACCTCCGAAATTCGCAATTAAGTTCCAACGCTTGTTCGGTTTATAAATCAATCCAAACTTAGGAGTAAAGCGCACACCATCCGTTGTATTTACATCCACACGGGCCGCTCCTTCCATGTTCAATTTACCATTCTTTGTTTTATAAAGAAAGTGTACAAATCCTGCTACATTGATAACATCGTATCGTGGAATCATTGTAGTATCTCCAATGGCACTAATGGTGTCGGAAGCAATCGATTCTTTCGCCACAGTGCTAGGATTCAAATCTGCACCGGTCAAATTAAAGGAATTGGTTTCAAGATGTACGCGTCTTCCTAGGTGACTCGTGAATGGATTGGTGACACTATACATTCCTGTGGATCCAAATGCCATTTTGAAGCGGTCGTTGAATCGTATAATCCCCTGATAATCTGCGCGCAGATCGAGTGAACGACCAAAAACAAAGTTTCTTCCGGCTGCGAGAGAGTCGCGAATGGCAACGTAATTAGAATTCTCTAAAGTCTCGTAGTAAATAGTAGAAAGAGATGTCCTCGATGAAAAGCGTCTTTTGTTGTCGTGCACAAAGCGAAGTCCGACAGAGTTAATATTTTCTCCTAAAAGCGTTGATGGGTCAGAGTAAGAGATAGCTAGGGGCGAAAAACCGAACGCAGCATGTTCTTCACGAAACATGTTCATTGCGAAAAGTTCAAATCCTCTGAACTTGATATTTCCCCCTATCAATCTACTCGATCTCGTTAGGGTATTTACCTCCGGGATCGCTTTATCATCTTTGTCGGGAAGGTAGTATTGTCTTTCCCATTGATTGAGTGAGTCCACATCAATTAATATCGAGTCTCGCTGAAACAAAAGATACGTATCTGAAGCACGTTGACTGGACGCGAAAATTTGATAATTCACCACATTCTTTCCTTTTCCGGCCATTCCGCCTAAGGTCAAATTAATGTCGGTTGTTGCTGGAGTCGCTCCACTTACATCTGCCCATGCAAAAACCGGTCGATCTACTTCGGGAAGCACAATATTGATTACACCTGCCATGGCATCGGAACCATAGGTTGACGAAGAAGGCCCTTGTACAATTTCGATGTATTCGGCATGTCGAATCGGCAATTGCGCAGCGATGGGCATGGATATTACGCCTTCGGGTTTTATCGGAATACCATTGATAAGAATTTTGGTGTGATCGTTTCCAAGTAATCCGCGCATAAGGAACGTTTCACCTTCCAACGAGTTTCCGGGCTGCGAAGTGTGAAAACCAGGAATGGTTTTTAATACATCCACCAAAGTCGTATGTCCAAACTTTCGGATTTCATCACCATCTACAATGATAACTTCCTGCGTAAGATCTTCAGGGTTCTCCGCAAGTCGGTTGGTGGAGGAAGAGGTTTTGTATTTCTCGAACTTCTCACTATCCAAATCGCTGTACGAGAAGCGTTTGATCTGCATTGTAGTGTCGCTCGCTTCTTCATCCGTTTGAGCGCGGGATGTAAAAGGAGATAGCAATAAAAGAAGAAGAGTACACAAGGTAACTCTTTCAAGGAGGCATAGATAGCGCATAAACCAAATTAACTAAAAAAGTGTTACATCCGGTAAAAATGCGTTTCTGAAAATACGTGCGAGTTTGGATTCAAAACGAAAGAAAAACAGAAATAGTATTTAGTTCACAAAAATTCCGAGGAGCCAGTTCCCCACAATCATTACCAAAACTATTCCTACAAGTACAATCATTTATTTCGTCTTACTATTATAACGTGTACAAATTCCATACCGTTGGCAAAATCAGGACCGAACAAGGAAAAAGCCTAAAAAAGAAACCTCCCGAAGTAATTCGAGAGGTTTCCAAAGTTGTATAAAGTGTGTTACTTACGCTTCAGCGGCAGCAACTTCTTTGTTATCCGATTTCTTCTTTGCCTTCTTCATTCCTGAGAAGTCAATCAAAACTGGCGTTGCGATACATACTGAAGAGTACGTTCCGACAATCACACCAATCATCAAGGCGAAAATGAATCCTTTGATGGCTGCTCCACCGAAAATGAAAATGATCAACAATACAATGAACGTTGTCATGGATGTGTTAATCGTACGAGACAAGGTTGAGTTCAACGATCGGTTGATCTGATTTTGCTCGTTGTCTGATTTATGCAGTCCAAGGTTTTCACGAATACGGTCGAAGACAATCACGGTATCGTTAATCGAGTAACCAATTACCGTTAGAATCGCCGCAATGAATGCTTGATCGATGTCCATGTTGAATGGCAATATTCCGTGGAATGCTGCAAAAATTCCCAGTACGATTGTTACGTCGTGCATCATCGCAATGATGGCTCCAGTTGAGTACTGCCATCTTCCAAATCGCATCAAGATGTATCCAAAGATGATAATTAGGGATAGGATAATCGCAATAGTTGATGAGCTAGCAAGCTCTTCCTTCAACTTGTTGGATACCGAACGGCTATCGATAAACTCATGCGTTCCTACTAAGTCTGAGGATGCTGTTAAACCTTTGGAGATTTGTTGTTTCACGGAATCCGCGATTTCAGCTCCGGTTTCGTCCAACAAGTAGTTGGTTGAAATTTCCAAGAAAAGACTGTTGTCTTTCTTCTTGATTTCTACGGATGCTGTCTTCCCTTCTCCATCTACCAACACATCTTTCAAGTTCGCTTCCAAAGCGTCAATGTGTGATTCTGCTTCTTTCTCGAATTTCACACCGTACGTACGACCTCCTGAGAATTCTACACTTTCGCTAAATCCACGCGTTGCGATCATCGCCACACTTCCTGCAACCAAAATTGCTGATACAATGTAGAACGTTTTACGACGATCGATAAAGTTGATGTTGAAGTTTTTGAAAGCATTCTTCGTTACTTTCGATTCGAAGTTGATAGACTTTCCTTTGTTCATCCACCACGTCATGAATAGACGTGTGATCACCAATGCCGCAAATACGGAAGTGAAGATACCGATGATCAAAGTAGTTGCGAACGACTCGATAGGTCCTTGTCCAAACGACTTCAAGACAATCGCCGTCAACATGGTTGTAACGTTCGCATCAATGATCGATGATAACGCTTTCTTAAATCCTGTGTCGATAGCAGATTTGATGTCTTTTCCAGCGGCTTGCTCTTCACGAACACGCTCGAAGATCAGTACGTTCGCATCCACGGCCATACCAATGGTTAGTACGATACCGGCAATACCTGCAAGCGTTAGAACCGCTCCAAAAGATGCCAGGGAACCGAAGATGAACAAAATGTTCGCAAACAAAGCGATATCTGCAATGATTCCTGCTTTACCGTAGTAGAAAATCATGTAAACGAATACCAAAAGCAATGCTATGATGAAAGACATCAATCCAGCTTGCGAGTTTTCCGCTCCAATCGTTGGACCTACGCGTGACTGCTCGATGATTTCACACGGTGCTGGAAGTGCTCCAGCATTCAATAGTCCTGCCAATGCTTGTGCCTCTTCAATAGAGAATCCACCTGAGATTTGCGTGTTACCTCCGCGGATCGGCTCGTTTACGTTCGGTGCACTGTACACTACGTTGTCCAAAGTAATCGCTACTTGACGTCCAGCATTTTCTGTTGTCATTTGCGCCCACTTCTCTGCTCCTTCGTCTGTCATCTGTAGGTTTACAGTGATGTCTCCTGTTTCCCCGTCGAATCCGTCAGACGCATTAGCGATATCTTTACCTGTCAATTTTGCTCCATCCTGAGGTACTTTGATAGCGTACAAAATGTGCATTTGCTCTTTCTTACCATCGTTTCCTTTGATCTCTTGTGTTTGCTCAGAGAACATGAATTTCACTCCAGGAATCGCCAAGTCACTGCGACCAAGAATATCCATCACCTTTGCGCGGTTGCTCGTAGAAACGAACGCAAACTGTGACGACTGCGTGTTTTGCATTGGGATAATTAGATCCAACAATGATTCTGGTCCTTTGCTCTCACCGTCTGCATTTGTTCCTGCACCTCCGTCAAGATCGTCAAGGGAAATATCATCACCGATATCACTCAAGGTATCTGTAGAATCTGCTTCTGCTCCAGTATCAACCATGTCTTCTTCATTAGAAGTTGAATCGTCGACAGCAATAACATCATCTACTTCTTCACCAAGCGGCGACTGTGATTTCGCAAGAATTTCTTGCCACTGACTTCCAATTTCACCAAGTTGCCACGTTTCGTAGAACTCTAGGTTCGCCACACTACCAATTTTCTCGGCAACTGTTTTCTCATCCTGAACCCCTGGAAGCTCTACGTAGATACGATTTTGTTCTTTATCCAATTGGATGTTAGGCTGAGCCACACCGAACTGGTTGATACGACGGTTGATGATTTCTTCCACTCCGTCCATTGCTGAACTTTCGATGTTACGTAAAAACTCTTCAACGTCTTCGTCGCTTGATTGACGACCGATCCCTTCCATCTTGTGCGTCGCCATGATTTTGGCAACTTTCGCATTTTTGTTGAGTTCTCGGTTCTTCGCTAGAAAGATTTCAATGTAGTCTCCTCCATTTCTGTACGCTTCATCAGCTGCTTCTTTTACTCGACGGAATTTCGGGTCGATATCACGACCGTAATTTTCGATCATCCCTGGAATGGAAATTTCCATGGTGATACTCATCCCTCCAACGAGGTCCAGTCCCAATGCAAGACTTTGCTTCTTTACATCTTTGAATTTCGTTCCGAGGACAGGGTACACTTCGTCCTCATTTCTTTCCGATAGGAGTCCATTAATGAAATCTGCTTTCGCGATTTCTCTTGACTCTGGGCTTGCTACCGCGATTTTCACACCGCTGTAACGTAACACCACACTATCCAAGCCATTCTTCTCAGCTTCAGCGAACAATTCTTCTACTTGTTGTTCCGCTTTTTTCTCGGCTTCTTTTTCAACGCCGTTCGCTACGAATGTGAATGATAATTGGTAAATACAAATGACAGTCATTAAGATTGTCAAAAACCAAAAAAATCCTTTGTTACGCATTTTCGTAATTTTTATTTATTTCTTTTTTATTGTGCCTAATCAAGCGAATGCTGGTTACGAGCGAGTTTTATTCCGCTTTTGCTTCGCCAAGCAAGCCGCAAATATAGGCGATACCTTTGTATAATCAATAGAAAAACGAGTGTTCCTTTATTGATTGAAATCTTTCGGGAAGGACGCGCTTTTGCACGGACGGGAAATAGAAAGAAAATCGATCCGGTCTTATGCCAAATCGGTTGGGTACGTTCCGCAATTTAAGATGAACGCAATGGTATTTTCCTGCGTTTTCAGGCTTCTTTGTGAAGTAGCTTTTACTACTGAAGTTGAAGACCACAGAACCTGAATCAGTTGGTTCTCTGCTGCGGGAAGAAGAGCTGCGTTTCCGAAAAGATCAAACAACTCAACGCTTTCGTCTGACTGAAGTTCTTTAACATCCAGTTTCTTAGAAGACAAAAGCGTGCGTGAATTCCTGTAATTCTCAGCGTGATAATCTTTCCAACGTAACTGCGCATTGACAAGGGAAATTGCTTGAAAAACATCGAGCTGAACCGCCGTTTCATTGGGTTCGCCGTTCTCATCTGAAGAGTCTTTGCTCTTTTCCTGCTTCTCTTCAGTGGATGATTTCTGCGTGGACGCTTGCTCCGTAAAAGTACGCGCATACGATCCTGACCCAACAAATAGAAGGAAGATCAATGAGGATATGATGCTTGTGACTTTTAACATGCTTTCTTTTGCAGTTTAGCTGCACGAATATAGTGATTTATAAATTATGGATTATGAATTCAGAATTATGAATTGCGCTGGTTGATTCGATACTAAAGCGTTTCTGCGAATTCTATAATACGCTTGGAAAAGTTCTCCCACGTGTTCTCTGCGTTTCGTTTACGGATGGCCGCGCGCATGCTTTCCGGATTGAAATCGTGGAAGAATGCGTGAATCGAATTGGCAATTTCTTCTGCATTGGGGGTTTCAACAATGAGCCCAGTTGTTTTGTGTTCGATAGATTCTTTCAAACCGCCGACATCCGTGGCAATGATGGGCATTTCAAAATTGTGAGCGATAGCCGTGATTCCACTTTGCGTAGCACTTTTGTAAGGTAGCATGCATACGTCGGCAGCGGAAAAGTAGGTTTTCACTTCCTCATCGGAAATATACTCCGTGAAGGTGTGAACGCGATCTTGCAGTTGGTACTTGTCAATCAACTCTTGATAATCATCGAAAGAACCGTAGACCTCCCCTGCTACAATCACGTGGAACTCTTCGTCCAAACGATGCAAGGCTTCCAAAAGTAGGTCCAAACCTTTGTATTTGCGGATGAACCCGAAGAACAGAAGATACTTTTTCTCCTTCGGCAATTTCAATGTTGAGAGTGCTTCCTCTTTGGAAATCTTCGTCCCGAACTGATTGTAGGTGGGATGATCAATTCGAAGGTACTTTGCATCCGGTTTGATGGTTAGCAAATCGTTCATCACCACATCGCTCATCACCACAAATCCTTCATTATGTTTCAAAAAATAGCGATTGGCCGGAGCATCGAAAAAGCGTTTTTCATGCGGAACAACATTGTGCAGAATGGCGAGTCGTTTTGCACCTGACTTCAATGACTTGTGGATATTTCCAAATGCCGGCCCGAAAAAAGTCATCCAATACTGGGTAATCACCAAGTCAGGAGATGTCTGATCTATCTTTTTGGCCGTTTTTTTGAATGAAAATGGATTGATGCTATCCACCGTTCGCTCTGAAGGTATGGGATCTGCATTATCTTCTTCCGTCACAAATTGAGACGTTCCGGGAAACAGAAAATTTGGGTATTGTCGTTTGAAAGTGTAGGTTACAACTTCGTGATCCTTTTCCAATTCGCGGTACAACATGGCGCCAAACTGGGCGATTCCACCACGATAGGGATAAAAAGCTGACACGAGTGCAATTCTCATGCAGCGAATTTAGCAGAAATCCTTTAGCTTATTGATATCCGTGTTCTACGTATTCGTAGTAGACCTCTCGACCCGTTTGTGGTTCAGGATCGGAAAAATTGTACTGGTTGTTCTTTTCGAATTTACGAATGAGTCCCACGTTTTTCGCGTAGACTTCAAACAGTTGAACCGTGTCAATGAGGCTGTAAAAACGATCTTGATCCACGACCACAATGGAATCAAAATTCACTCCATTTATAGCGGTATCAATGTGAACATCCGAATAGTAGGCATTCATTTCCGGCATGTTATTATAGCCATTTACATCCCATTCTTTACTCAGCGTCGGTGCGAAAACCAATTTCACTACGCGTTGATTTTCTTCAATCAACTCTGCTCGAATACCATCGATGATTCCTGTCCAAATATCAGACAACACCCAAGGGTCGTTTTCCGTATTGCGAATATATCTTCTGAACTCACTGGCAGATCGCCCTTCGTTGTCAATGTACTCCGCTTCCCAAACCGTCATCAGTTGGTAAGTCACGGTATCGTGTGCTGGATTTAATGCTGTATCATGTGTGATCTCCGTCACGTTGTACACCACGTAGCGTCCAGTTTCTAGACCAAAATATTCTTTATGAAAATTGGGAGGCGTTTGTTTCTTACATCCAAACAAGACAAACGTCAAAGTCAAAATTCCGATAAGTGCTCTCTTCGTCATATTCTTATAACGAAGATACCATTTATTTGGTTGTCATGGTATATGGATTAATACCCTTGGATTCAAGGTCTTCGAGGAGCTTCTCTAGTCGCTCGCCTTCCAAGCGGTGTCCATTGTAGTAAAACACTTCCGCCAATCGCTTTCCGGATTCATCATACGCGATTTGGTACCCGTGTTTTGCTCCGTTGTGATAACGGTAGGTGATGGCTCTTTTTCCGTTTAAATGAAATTCTTCCCAAGCTCCATCTTGTCGATTGTTCACATAGCTTCCGCGAAGTTTGGTTTTTCCGTTGATGAAATATTCTACGTACTCGCCGTGCAGTTGACCATCTTTGTACGTTTTCTTTGTTGCCACCACGGGTTGTGGGCTTTTGATATCCTCCGAAACGAAATAGACATAGGTAGTTCCGTTCAGCTTATCATTTTTGAATTCTTCTTTCGTGCTGAGTTTTCCGGCAGGCGTAAAATTGACCCAAACACTGTCCTTTTTCATGTTACGGTAAATTCCAGCACTCATCAATTTCTTGTTTTCGTGATAGAAGAATGCCACAGAACGTCCTGTTTCAACTTCGTTGTGTTTGATAATCGCCTTAACTTTCCCCGACTCGTAGTAGTATGTAAACTCACCAACGGGTTTATCATCTTTAAACTGACCTCTGTACTGATAAATAATGGAGCCTTCGTAGGTTTTTTCCCACTTTCCTTGCTTCCGACCTTTGGAATCTACTTGATTCACTTGTCCGAATGCGATGCTCGTCAGTAACAATACAAATAATGTCAATTTACTTTTCATGTGTCAATTTGGTTACCAGTTCGTGTAATCCATCTACCTCTAAATCCGCGGGCACTTCCTTTTTTTCTTTCGAGCGCACCCTCACTGTTTTCATACCAAGATTCTTGCCAAAGAGGATGTCGGAATCTGTATCTCCGACCATCACACAACGCGAAAACTCAATTTCCGGGAATTCCATTTTGGCCAATTCAGCCATGGCTGGCCCGGGTTTTCTCATGTCGTCTACAGCGCCTTTTAAATTCGGTGCGAAATAACATTTGTCGATTTTCCCACCGGCGGCATACACCTCGTTATTCATATAAGTGTGAATCTCGATGAGGTTACGTTCTGTCATCAATCCTTTGCCAATTCCTTGTTGATTGGTAACGACAATGATTCTGTGGAACATCTTTGAGAGCGCTGCTATTGCCTCAGGAACTTCGGGTAAAAATTCGAAGGATGCTACATCGGTAATGTAACCATCAAAGTTGCGTTTATTGATCACACCATCGCGATCTAGGAAAAGGGTCCAAGTTGCGTCAACTCCCCAATCAGTCATGAATATTTAATTCTTTTTCGACGAGGTATACGTTTCTTGTGGAAGAGTTTCGGCCGATCATTTCTCCAATAAAGCCTGCAAGGAAAAATTGAACTCCGATAATCATTGCTGCAAGTGCGAGGAAGAACTCTGTTCTGTCAGCGATCAATTTGGCATTTCCATCGATGAAAAGCTTCATTATTCCTAGGTACAAGAAAATACTGAACCCGATGAAGAACATCAACATGCCAAGAACACCGAAAAAGTGCATGGGTTTCTTTCCGAATTTCCCCATGAAAGCAACGGTCATCAGATCTAGAGGTCCATTTACAAATCGATTCAAACCGAATTTGGTCACACCGTATTTCCTAGCTTGATGCTGTACTACTTTTTCACCGATTTTATTGAATCCGGCGTACTTTGCTAATGGTGGAATGTATCGATGCATATCGCCGTATACTTCGATGCTTTTTACCACGGCTAACTTGTACGCCTTCAAGCCACAATTGAAATCGTGGAGTTTGATTCCTGTAATTACGCGTGCTGCCCAATTATAAAGTTTCGTGGGAATTGTTTTAGAAATCGGATCGTGACGTTTCTTTTTCCAACCGGAAACTACATCAAAATCGTCTTCTGTGATCATCCGATAGAGCTCAGGAATTTCATCTGGTGAATCTTGAAGATCGGCATCCATGGTGATTACTACAGATCCTTGTGCTGCTTCAAATCCTTTCTGTAACGCTGCCGATTTTCCGTAGTTTCTCTGAAATTTGATTCCTTTGAAACAACTATTCTTTTCTGATAACTCTTCAATAACTTGCCATGACTTGTCCTTGCTACCATCGTCAACGAACAATACTTCGTATGTGAACGAATTTTCGTCCATCACCTTGGAAATCCATTCGCTCAATTCGGGCAAGGACTCATCCTCATTAAAAAGAGGAACAACTACTGAAATGTCTAGCTTTTTCGTCAAATTAACGGCTTTGTTGCTGACAAATATAAGCAATTGCCACAGTGATTATCGGGCAATCACCATCTTTTGTACTTCGTCGTTTATTTTCACGAAATAGACACCGGACTCCCACAAGGAACCGTCTATGGATTGTTCTGGCTTCACCCTGCCCGATTGCACCAACTTTCCACTGAGTGAGCGAACTTCGTATGCTACCTCAGACGTGAGGTTGGCTACACGAATAATTCCTGTTGATGGATTGGGCTGCAATTGCCATTTTTCCTTCTCTTCTTCCGGGATGGAAACAAATTGAGATTCGACGATAAAAAAGTCGTCAAACGCAGCTTCAGTCACGTTCGCTGCCGACGGAAAATCAGCCGTGCGAACCGTCAATTGCATGTTACTGCTTAATGGTAGATAATCCAACACGCGAATATCTCTAAGAATCCATTGTCCATGAGTGTTGGTGTCGCGCAACTGTACGTCGATTGTAGCTTGATCCAATCCGTTGGACATAATTATTTCCAATGAATCGTTGGGAGCGTTGCCAAAATCACAGAAAAACCATCTTTCGTAGTGGACATAAGGGTCCGTGTAGCCGGTCAAATCCATAACCGGCGATTGAAGGATGACGTTACCATCGTGAACAGTTCCTATAATGTAATCTTGCGTTGTTGCGTTTTCTGTCACATAACAGTAATCGGAGCAATCGCTTGGAGAATCCATCCCTGGACTACTCAATGTTCCGTATGGAATTGCTCTTTCCCACTGTCCTGTAGCGGCAGAACCCGAAACAGACCAATTGAAATCAAAGGCAAAGTCGTCGTAATAGCCCGGCTCTAGGTAGATGGTCAATGAACCGGTATTCGCGTCGATGTCGATCCATTCGCAATGCGTAACATGCCCCCATTTACCGAAGTACGTTTTGTATTGCTCTTCGTAGTAGAGCGTCATTGTTTCTTGCCCCAGTGCGTTCGTAGTTCCCAGCCAATCTGACAAGGATGACTCGAATCGAATTTCTACGTTTTCAATTGGATTGTTTGTTCCTTGCTCAAGAACGGTAATATCTAATGTAAATGGCGGAATGGGCGTTAACTCCACATTCAGGACTGTGATTTGTCCATTTACAAGAGTCGCAGGCACTGTTTCGGGGTAATACCCTACTTTGCTGAATGTAACATCGTAATTTCCTGCGGAAGCCATTCCCGTTGCATAAAAACCAGTAGCACTGGTATTTTCAGTCTGCGCACTTCCGTTGATCTGAACTGTTACGTCAAAAATAGGATTGGACGTTTGGGTATTCGTAACTACTCCTTCCAAATACGCCGCTTGAGAATAGTTGGGACTCAAGACAAACATTCCGTAGTCACGATCTGACGCCACCATTAAACCGGAAGAAAAGTAAGGATATACGCCCCAGCATCCATCATAGCCGGTAGTTTGCGTTGGATACGTGTCGTAGTTCGCCACTTCTACCATATTGTACGGATGCGTAATGTCGTGTACCACCACTCCATCAGAGTAATAACTTGTGATCAAATAATTTCCGAGAACATGAGCATTGTGCGGTATAACTCCCGCTCCAGGTGAACTTTGAATTCTATCTACTTCAACAATGTTACTTGGATCTGAAATGTCGTACGCAGCTAAATAAGCATCTGAAACTTCGTCCGTTGTAAAGGCATATCCTCCTTGGCGTGTCCAAACATTGTGCGTGAATGTACTTGGTGTGGTTTGCGTCCCAAGTAGCACTGGATTGGCTTTGTCAGTAACATCCACGATACTGAAAAAACCATCGCTAATGTGCCCAAGATACATAGTATCGTTTTCGACATATCCGTCATGCACGTACCAATTGTCAAATTCCCCTACTTCAACGGGATTCATTGGATCAACTGTGACATCTAGAATGATGACTCCTCCATTTCCTCTGTCGGCACCGAAAATGTACACATACCCTTCGTCGTTAGCGTATAGATTGTGCGCAGAATTCCAGATCCCATTTGTTAAATCGCCGTAATAATAGGTCACCGGCAAAGTTGTAGATTGTGGAAGTGGCGATAAATCGATGATCAGTAGACCGTTGTTAGCTTCGGTTGTGACGTAAGCGTAATCTCCCACGGTTTTTAGGTCGCGCCAAGTTGATTCTATGCCCGGTTCATAAAAAACTTCTACTGGACTGGTTGGATCTGAAATGTCTACAACGCTTGTTCCTTTCGTTCCTCCGACGAGAGCGTACTCATTTCCCAATTCATCCGTATATCCCCAAATATCATTGAGGCGTTGATTGTGCATGGTATGCAAGTCGATATGACCGATAGAATCAAGGTTTAGCTGAGCGAATGAAGTTCCTGTAACCAAACAGAGGAACAGCATTGATAGATGTTTCCACATAAGTAATTGCATTTCGTACCTGCAAGATACGGATAAGTGAAGGCTTTATAAAAAGAAAATCAGGGCAATAATGAAGATCACAATGATGACCAAATACTGCCAAACGTCCACAAAGTAGGGCAGATAGCGTTTCCAAAAGGGTTTAGAACTCATGCCATCAAAGATAAAACAATCGAAGGAACGGTAGCAATAATTGAGTAAACGGCAACCTTTCGTTTTCCGCATTAGGCGTGTATTTGCGCGATCTTTACCGCTTGGAAATTGGCTAAAGTTTTCCTATTTTTGTGCCGCCTTAAATCTGAGATTATGTCCAAAGATTCTATTACGGAAACAGCCACAAACGTCGATTTCGAAGCTTTTAAAACCCAAGTACTAGACGATTTTCGTTTAGCAAGTTTGTCACGTGAAGCCTCTCTATTAGGGCGTCGCGAGGTATTGACGGGTAAAGCAAAGTTCGGAATTTTCGGTGATGGAAAAGAGTTGGCGCAAATTGCGCTGGCAAAACAATTCCGTGATGGTGATTTCCGCTCAGGGTACTACCGAGATCAAACGATTATGTTGGCAATTGACCAATTGGACATTCAACAGTACTTTGCTGGCCTGTACGCTCACACAGACGTAGAGATTGAGCCGCAATCAGCTGGTCGTCAGATGGGTGGACACTTTGCTACACGTAATTTGGACGAAAACGGCGAGTGGAAAGATTTAATGTCTCAAAAAAATAGCTCAGCTGATATTTCTCCAACTGCAGGTCAAATGCCTCGTTTGTTGGGATTAGCAATGGCGTCAAAAATCTACCGAAATCATCCTGAATTGAAGGAGTTGGAAGCATTTAAAAAGTTTACCAACGGTGGAAACGAGGTTGCTTTTGGTACCATTGGTGATGCTTCGACTTCAGAAGGTCCGTTTTGGGAAACGATAAACGCAGCCGGGGTTTTACAAGTCCCTATGGTTATGTCTATTTGGGATGATGGCTACGGAATTTCCGTTTCAAGAGAACATCAAACCACGAAAGATAGCATTTCGGAGGCTTTGGCAGGAATGCAGCGCACAAAAGACAAACCAGGATACGAAATCTTTGTAACGAAAGGTTGGGATTACGCGCACTTGTGTGAAACGTACGAGAAAGCAGTGAAATTGGCGCGTGAAGAGCACGTTCCGGTTTTGGTACACGTGAAAGAAGTGAATCAGCCGCAAGGACATTCAACCAGTGGTTCCCACGAACGATACAAGTCGGAGGAGCGATTGAAATG
This sequence comes from bacterium, assembly GCA_024742305.1. Taxonomy (GTDB): domain Bacteria; phylum Bacteroidota; class Bacteroidia; order Flavobacteriales_D; family Crocinitomicaceae; genus UBA4466. Next base: position 76,359 of record JANSYQ010000015.1, read on the forward strand.
GGAGGTTGAATTCGACTGTATCAATAAGTTCAAAGAGTGGATTGCCAACTTCGATGCGGATGGATTGACCATCGCTACCATGGAAGAGCTTGACGCGATTCAAAAAGAAACGAAGAAAGAAGTTCGAAACGATCAGAAAGCAGCGTGGAAAGCATTCACGGATGTATTGAATAAAGATAAAACCGAAGCCGTAGCATTAATTCGTGCTTTGGCAGATGAGAGCAGTAATGGTGCGTTCATCGGAAAATTAGCAGAAGACTTAGAAAAAGCCATGGATCCTATCCGAAAGGATATTTTGAGCGCAGCTCGAAAAGCCTTGCGTCTGACACGTGGCGAAAGTGGTTCTTCTCGACAAGCCTTATCGGCATGGATTCGTCAGCAGATTCAATTGAACTATGATCGCTACAGCAGTCACCTTTATTCGGAGTCTTCCAAATCAGCCTTGAACATTGAGCCAGTTGCCCCTGAATATGACGGTTCCGGTGACATGGAAGATGGACGTATCATCCTTCGCGACAACTACGACAAACTTTTGGAGAACAACCCAGAGGTACTTGTTTTTGGTGAGGATGCCGGTAAAATCGGGGGTGTGAACCAAACGTTGGAAGGCATGCAGGACAAATACGGTGCATTGCGCGTTTCGGACACAGGAATTCGTGAGGCAACGATTATTGGTCAAGGAATCGGAATGGCGATGCGCGGTTTGCGTCCCATTGCTGAAATCCAGTACCTCGATTACTTGTTGTATGCTATTCAAGTGATGTCCGATGATTTGTCAACTGTACAATACCGCACAAAAGGTGGACAAAAAGCACCACTTATTGTTAGCACGCGCGGCCACCGTTTAGAAGGAATTTGGCACAGTGGTTCTCCTATGGGGATGATTATCAACTCCTTGCGAGGAATGCACGTATGTGTTCCAAGAAACATGACGAAAGCCGCTGGATTCTATAATACATTGATCGCTGCTGATGAACCAGCATTGGTGGTAGAACCGTTGAACGGATATAGAACAAAAGAACCTGTTCCAACAAATGTTGGAGAGTTCCGTGAGCCTTTGGGAGTTCCTGAAATTGTAGTAGAAGGAACGGATTTAACGATTGTTTCTTACGGATCGACCTTTAATTTGTGTGAAGTTGCTGCGAAGCAATTGACGGAGCTCGGCATCTCTGTAGAATTGATTGATGTTCAAACCTTACTCCCATTTGATATTGAGCACACAATTGTGGACTCTTTGGCGAAAACAAATCGTTTGTTAATTGTTGACGAAGATGTCAGCAGTGGAGCCGTGGCGTACATGTTGGACAAAATTTTGGTAGAACAAAAAGGATACTATCACTTGGATTCAGCTCCTGAGACTTTGACATCAAAAGATCACCGTCCGGCATACAGTTCTGATGGAGATTATTTCTCAAAACCAAGTATTGAAGATATCGTGGAGAAAGCGTACGCAATTATGCACGAAGTTGATCCTGAGACGTATCCGTCGATCTATTAAGAGTAGTAAGAAGTGAGAAGTTAGAGGTGAAAAGGAGAAGGAAAGACAACCTTCTACCTTTTACTTTTCACCCTATTTCTAACACTACCAGCTTCCTACACTCTCATGACAATCACTTCTCCTTCCCATGAAAGTTATCGCGAACTTACACGTCCAATAAGAAACAGAAGATCTAAAAAATGAATTGGAATACATACATGGGACTGTTTGACGACATCCTTGAAAAACGCAACATCTTAGCTCCTTACGATAACCCTGATTATTTCCACTACGTTCAAATGAACAAGGCGCGTTCGGATCGTTGGTTGAAGCGAAATCCGTTGAGTGAGGAAACAATCAACATTATTAAGAGTATTGACACTCCTCAAAAATGGATTCTGATCACCGAGCCTTGGTGTGGGGATGCCGCCCACTCTACCCCGATTATCTACCTGATGTCGGAACTGAATCCACACATCTCCTTGGAAATTGTGTTGCGCGACAGCTCAAACCTCATCGACTCTTATCTTACGAATGGCGGCAAATCGATTCCAAAATTGGTTGTTCGGGATGAAAACGATAACGACCTTTTCGATTGGGGACCACGTCCGGCGGAAGCTCAGAAAATCGTTCTTGACATGAAAGCGGACAATCAACCGTATGCGGAAGTCAACAAAGTGATCCAAAATTGGTACAACAAAGACAAAGCCGTTTCGGTTCAGGAAGAATTGAATGGACTGTTTGCAAAAGTAAAAGTGTGAAAACAGCTTTAAAACTAAGACATCGCGTTTTTTTTCAAAAAAATCTCACTTTCTGAAATCCAGATCTTAATCTCGTTCGTAGGTATGTCAAATACCGACTTATGAACACGATTAAATATATTTCAGTACTTATAATAACTTTAATTTCGCTTACTTCTTTTGGAGCAACGTACACAACTCTAGCTGCCGGAGATTGGTCCAACACGACTAATGTTTGGAGTTTGGATGGTGTCACTCCATGCGGCTGTGCACCCAGCACGATTACGAACAGTGATCAAATTATTATCAATCATGATATTACTTCAAACACTAATATTACGCTAGACAACGGCTCTTCATTATTGATTGACGCCAATGGTTCATTTACATCAGGCAGCGAAATTATTTTCAACAACTCAACAGCAACCATCAATGGTGACGTGACTGTGAACAAATTCACGGTGAATTCCGGCTCTGTGGTCGACTTGAACAATGCGATTCTTACCATTACAGCGCGTGTAGAAGTTTATGGAACCATCAACATTGATGGAGGATATACTTTAATGACAGGTGGAAATGTCGAAGTTTACACAGGTGGGGTATTAAATCTTGAAAACGGTGGTAAACTGGATGTACAAGGAGGAAACATCACCAATTCTGGAAACATAGACTTGTGCGGTACTTGTTGTACGACTACATCAGGTAATTGGAGAAACAACTCGGACGGTACGGTGTCGGGTTCAGGCGCAGCTCGATCAGAAAGCGGTAACATGCGAAACTTTGGTAATTGGGCTCTAACAGTAGCTTGGTGCAGCGCGGGTACGCAACAAGGCATGCCAGGATTTGAGAATTGTTTTACCGCAAATATTACTTGTAATCTTGTAGTACTACCAGTGGAATTCGGCGAAATTTCCGCAACTGTGAATGGCGACAACCTAATCCAAATTGATTGGAACACCGTTTCTGAGCGTGACAATGATTATTTCATCTTACTTCGTAGAGAAGGAACATCTTGGATTGAAATATCTGAGGTTCAAGGGGCTGGTTCAACTTCCGAAGCACAGTATTATTCATCTTTGGATCCATCTGCTTCCAGTGGAGTACATTATTATAAAGTACGTCAAGTTGATTATAACGGTGAATACTCAGATTCTGATCCTGTTTCGGTAGAACTGAAAACAGCGGACTTACACGTGTATCCAAATCCTATTTCGGCGAATGAGCGAGTGAATATTTCGGGGATCGATAAAGGAGCCACAATTCTCCTGACGACAACATCAGGTACTGTTCTAGAGCAATTTGAAGCACAGGATTCGTCGATGTCGATTGATCTAAATACAATTAACCTGCGCGACGGTATTTACTTAATTACTGTGGTGAACGAAGGCGACAAAAAAACGCAAAAGTTGGTAGTTCAATAATAAAAAACCGGGGAGTCTCACTTGAGCTCCCCGGTTTGGTTATCGTTTCAAAGGATCAATCACAAACATGAACCCACTGCCACTTTAGGTCCTTTTGTTTCATATCAACCTCAAAAAGTTCTTCTATTAGTTGTTCGTACTTTCGGCGCAAATCTTTCGGAATTTCTTTCCCATTCACCTCTATCTTTCCTCTACTTGCAGTCATTTTCGTTCGCTTCGCTTTGTCGTTAATCAACCCATCGCTCTCAAGTTCATTCAACATCTTTTCGTGTCCCTTTTGACAACAATCGGCGTGACCTTTATGTTGCTCGCACATGTTCTCGAACTCCTTACGCATTTTTTCTTGTTCCCTTTCCATTTCAGCAAAAGCTTCCTCCATCCCTTCACGCATCTCCACCATAGCCTCTTCATCGAAACTTTCCATGATTTCTTCAACGCGTAACTGAGCGACCAATTCCTCTACCTCTGCTAACTCTTCTAAACCGGCGATTTGCATTTCACGCGCCAAGTCGATGTGAGCCAACTCTTCCCCCAACTCTTCTTGAAGCTGCTTCAACTCAGCGGTCAGCTCATCCATTTCAAGTTGCTCCATTTCTGCCACAAGCTCTTCCATCCTCAAACTTTCCATCAGCTCCTCAATTTCTCGTTGATCTGCTTCCTTTAGCCTAAACTCTTCTCCACAAGCTATGGAAGTTGCGGTTCCATTATCATCCACGTTCCAAGCGACTTTATAATTCGAAGATTCTTTCAAATCAATATCAGAAATCTGAATATTTTGACGTTGACCGTTTTCTTTGATCTGCACTATTTGCAGATTCAATCGCATCAATTTATCGCTTTCGAACGTTGGCTCGTATTTGAGTTCAAACCCAGCGGCTTTTGCCTCCGCCTGTAGTTTTTTCAAGTCTTCCTCCGAGGTTTCTTGAGTAATAAAGTACTCAAAATGATAGGTGCCATCATCCAACAAATAGGCGCGAACCATAATTGGCGGTTTTCCCTTTTGGGTAACGATTTGCATTTCAGGATGTGCCTCATCTAATTTGATAATTGCCGTCCGTTCAGCTGCGTTCTCGGCAATCACAGCGTCGGATTGTATAATTTCTTTTTTATTGTTTGAATTAACTTCGTTTTCTGAAAGCGAACTCGATGCTTTTTCTGTTGATGCAGTCAAGGTTACCAATAACGTTCCAACCGTTGCTGCTGACAATACACTAATCATGATGATCCATTGTTTAAATGTGAATAATTTGAGGAGACTTTTGGTTGCGAGAACACCTCCCGCCGAAGCAATAGTAGCTGCGATAAACGTGCGCTGCGTTTCCTCAAAGGTTGCCACCGGCTTTTCCTTTCGGACGTTCTCGAAGAGTTGATCCAACTCGCTGTTACTTAAATTCATGATACTTCCGATTTTACTGTCGATCCCGAATTTTTCGCTTCGAAGGTTAATATTTCTCGTAATCGCATGCGTCCTCTGCGCAAACGTTGTTTTACGGAAGATTCCGTAGCATTTTGAATCGCCGCAATTTCTTTGATGCTGAACCCGGAAATTTCAAAAAGAATGATACTTTCCCGCTGTTCATCAGGCAATTGTGCCAAAGCTTGATGCAAGAAATACGAATCTGCTTTGTTATCCGTTTTCGCATTCACATCGTGCGCTTTGATTGCTACTACTTCAAAAGAGTCGGACTCTTCCTTTCTTTTGCGATTGTTATTGGCCAATATACGTACGCTGATACTCAACAAATAAGAGAGAAACGCCTCTTTCGCACGCAACTCTTCGAATTTTTCAAACGCCTTTAGTAGCGTTTCGTTCATTAAGTCGCGAAAGTCCATATCACCGTACACCCTAGCACGACAAAATCTTTCGAAATCATCGTGAATGGGCTCGTAAAGCGCCAGGAACTCTTTTTGTTTCTTTCTCATAGGTTGCCTATCAACATGATAAGTGTCGCAAAGCGAAAATAAGTTACTTTAGGGACAAATATTTCTTCAAATCACTATTTTGCAGAGAATTAAACAAACGTTATGAAGCCTATAGTTCGAAATATCATTGCTGTAGTTGTTGGATGGTTCATTGGTGGATTTGTCAATATGTCCATTATTCAGATTGGATTTAGCCAGTACCCCAAAGATGTTGACGTAGAGAATTACGAAGCGATTGGTACTTTCCTTGAATCAGCGGGATACGTTTATTACTTGTATCCATTCATGGCACACGCTGCCGGGGCTTTGGTCGGAGGGTTTCTTGCTGCACTTATTTCCAAAAACAGAAAAATGGGAACAGCCCTTATTATCGGAGGCTTGTTTTTCTTAGGCGGAGTAACCATGACATTTTTATTGCCGGCCCCTGCATGGTTTGTCGCATTGGATTTAATCGTAGCGTACTTCCCTATGGCATTATTGGGGGCTGTAGCTGCTAAAAAATTGAGCCGAAAAAGTTAAGCGAATTTGTTGTAATGGAACTCCTTCGTTAGTTCGATGTACTCTTGGGTATAAGTTCCGTCGGCGTTACGGATGGTTAGAGACTGATGGAACTCACCTCTATCTACCGAACGATGGGAGGAGTCGAGAGGTGCTGCATTTCGAAACGATAAAATATTCCGTTTTGCCTCTCCGCCTTCTTTACCGAGAATCGAGATATTTGTAGTGTAATCCAAGCCAAATTCAATAGCTGAGTTGATCCAACGATTTTCTATTTCCGATGGAACAATGACCCAAAAGGAGCCATTTTTTGAAAGTAGATCAGCCACTTTTTCCAGCATTTCCTTCATAGGAAGCGCCGATTCATGTCTTGCTTGAGATTTTCGTGCATCGTTGTTTTCTAACCGTGATTGATAGTACGGTGGATTGGAAACAATGAGGTCAAATTGTTGATCGAAATGAGCTTGTCGAAAATCACCTTTAATTAGGCTCAGGCGATCATTCCACGGGGAATTGCAAAAATTCTGATCTGCCTCCTCAGCGGATGGTTGGTCAATTTCAATGGCCTTGATATCAGCTTCTTGGAATCGTTGCGCCATCATTAAAGCAACGACACCAGTTCCTGTTCCGATGTCTATAATTGAATTGGGATGATCCGCCTGAATCAAACTTCCAAGCAACATCGCGTCTGTGCTCACTTTCATGGCACTGACCTCTTGTGTTACTGAAAATTGTTTGAAACGGAAGACAGACATTAGCCTTCCAAATATAAAGCAATCAAGCCATCGGGTGCTACTACGTGGAGTTCTTTCTTTTCTCGATCCACCCTTTGTACGGTATCGTCCAGTAAAGGAATCAACACTTCCTTCTCTCCATTCATAACCTGCAAGAGTGGGTTCACTTTGAAATCGACCACTTGTTCGAGCACACCTACTTCGCCGTA
>JANSYQ010000054.1 GCA_024742305.1 bacterium
CCAAAGGTCCTGTCGAAGGCGAAGGTGTGAAGGAAGAAGACGTGGTGGAAACCGACGTTCAGCAGAAGTCAGAGAAATCCAGTGATGCCGGTGAAGACGAGACTACCATCCAAGAAAAGCCGCTTTCAGAAAGCATCACGCAAGTCGTACAATTAAAGCTTGACGAAAGTACCGAAGCGACTGTACAAATGAAGAACGAGGATGTTACGACAAGCTCAACAACCGATGAAGAGTCTATTCAAACGAAAGGGGAGGAAGAAGAGGACTCCATGCAAATGAAATCCGATTCCGAAGAAGAAACCGCGGTTCAGAAAAAAGATGAAAAGGAAGAACCCCTTCAGACCAAATCTGATTCAGAGGAGGACTCCGCTGTTCAAATGAAGGGTGAAGAAGAAGAGGAATCCGTGCAAATGCAATCACAGGGAGAAGAAGAGAAAATTCAAACCAAGTGCGCTGCTTGTGGAAAAGAAGAGTCCGCGGCAAAGCTCAACGTTCAAAAGAAATGCACGAAATGTGAGGCAGAAGAAAAAGTCCAAACAAAATCAGAGTCACAAAACACTGCATCAAATGTAGAATCATCCCTAAAGTCATCCAAAGGAAACGGGTCTCCAATGGATGATAAAACACGCGGTTCCATGGAATCCGGCTTCGGCTCTGATTTTAGCAACGTTCGAATTCACACAGATAGCAAAGCCGTTCAAATGAACAAAGATTTAGGGTCGAAGGCATTTACCAACGGTTCCGACATCTATTTCAACGAAGGACAATATTCACCATCTAGTAAGGATGGACAGCACTTGTTAGCGCATGAGTTAACACATACCGTACAGCAAGGAGCAGCACCAAAAGGCGTTCAGAAGCAAAGCGAGAGTGAATCCGAGAGTGAGAGTGAAGTACAGATGCAATCGGAAGTCAGCACTGAAAAGGAAGAGTCAAAAGTTCAGGAACAAGCGGAAGAAAAAGAAGGAGAAAAGATACAGCAGAAATCTGTCACGTCAATTCAAAAGGACGATTCCGGAAACCAAGAAGGGAATCAAAAGAAAACAGAAACCAATCCTCATGCTCCTACAACAGATCCATTCTTTGTTCCATTCGATCGTGAAAAGGAGCTTTCAGAAGCAGAGTTTAAACAAGAAAACAAGCGCTCTCTACAAAAACAAGTACAGCAAGAAACTGGAAAGGCTGAATCCGAAGTTCCTGTGAACGCCAATATCAAACCAGGAGAACCGACCGCGCTTGACGCGAAAAATCCTGACAAGAAAAAAGACAAGGAGCCTCAGTTAGAGGAAAAGAATGGAGAGCAAGCAAGTACCGAGAAAACCCCGAAGGAAAATCGCGAAAAAGAGAAGAAGCCAGCAAACAATAAAGAGGAAGAGAAAAGGAAGGAATCTACATTAAAGAAGGAACTTAAGGGCGAAAAAGATGCAGACAAGATAAAAGAGACGCCAAAAAGTGATGATCTTCCTCCACTGGAAGCGGATCCAGGCATGCAAATCATTCAAGAGCAGAACAGCGCCCCTCCTTCAGAAGCTGATCAAACCGAAGTACAGCAGGACCTTCGTAGTCCTGAGGAGAAAGCCGCCGAGCAAGTATCAATTGCAGCTCAGTTCACCCAGGCGAAAGAAGCGAGTCAAGATTCACTCAACCAAAGCATCCAGCAGCATATAAGCTCAATTGCTAAAAAGAAACAATCTCTTAGTAACGTAATAGTGGCGAGAAACGAAGCAAAAGTTCAGGAAATTCGAGCCACAATTGCAGAGCAAAAAGTCCAGCTAAAGTTAGGGTATCAACAGTCAAGAGTCACACTTGAATCCAACAAGGCCAACGAATTTGTCCGGTTGGAAGAAGTTCGAGTGGCAAAAATTGAATTACTTAAAACCGAACTAGAGACACGAAAAGTAACCTTCAACGAGTTGGTTGATCAGCAAACGGAAATGCCGAAAACAAACGCAAAAAATGAAGCAGATAGAGCCGACAGTGAGCTGGAAGCTGCAGCAAAAGAAGCACTAGCTCAAGGGGAAAGCGTAGCCAATAAGCACCCTGGTAGTGATGACGGTAATCCGGAAGCGAGAGACTCGGTAAGAGAAATTGCCTCTGAAACAGCCGCTGACATAAGAGGTAGCAAGTCTGTCATCCGAGAAGACTTAATGAATACCGCCGCTGATTTTAACGGTGGATTTGAAGACTACAGAAATGATATCAACAAACAAATCAGCAGCACTGAAAAAGAGTTAACCGGCAAAATAAACGAAGCTGCAGATAGCTTTAAATCAATCATTACCGAGACCTACGGAAAAATCGACACAAGTCTCAAACAAAAAGAGAAGGATGATATTGAGAACCTCAACAACCTTCAAGAAAAGCAAATTAGAGCGGCCAATGAAAACAAAGCAACCGGATTAAATGTACTCGATGAAATTGCTGAAAAATCCACGCTTGAAGTTGAAAAGCATGGCGAATATAGCCTGAGTCTGCTCGATACGTTAAGCTCAAACGTCACCGAGTTGTTGACTTCTCAGGACGGGACTCCTATTCTATCGGCTATGCGAGAACTTTCACAGAATAGCATTGTTCAAGTGAAAGAAGTAGAAAATGAAGGAAGGAAACAACTGGAACTCATTTCATCAAAGGCTGATGAAGTCTTTACAAAAACGGACCAATCAAACGCAAAAGGTTACAACGACATTACCGACACCACAAGGAAGCAAGCGACTAACTTTGTCAGCACTAGTGATCAACAACGCCAAGAAATCATAACACAGCTGAACACCGTAATGCAAGAATCCTTTAGCTCATTAGAAACAGCATTGGATGAGATGCGAACGGAGGCAATGGTTGGTATAGATGAAGCAATTGAGGATCGAAAAGGAAAAATACTTGAAGCAAATAGCCAATTCTTGCAAAAGCTAATTGAACAGAACAATGAAAGCATAAAAACAGCAAAACAGCCATTAACGGATCCGCTTATAAGTAGACTTTGGTCAGCGGCTGATAGAGCTACAGCAAGTTGGTGGGAAGGAATGTTGGCGGCAATTGGAGACTTCCTTTTGATTCTTATTGTCATTGTGGCTTTCGCTGCATTATTAGTAGTGGCAGGAGTATTTAGTACAATTACCGGAGCACTTCTTGTTATTGGAGGAATTATTTTGGCTGCGGTCTTTTTATATTCTCTCGGCTCGCGCCTTTACAATGGACATGGCTGGTCCAGTGTACCACTAGCAATTGCCGATACATTGGGTATAACCATGATTTATCAAGGAGTAACCAACAAGGATATCGCCACTGGAGAAGATTTGGGAATGAATACATTCGATCGTTGGTACTCGGGAACTACAGGTGCTCTCCAGTTTCTAACCATTCTCTCACCTTTAAAAAGCCGTATTCCAGGCATACGAAATGTTCGAATTCCGAAATTTTTAGGAGGCGGTAAGAACGGTCGTATTGCGCGCACTGTAAAGGCCATTGAGGGGGTTGGAAAAAACAACCGCACGAAGTGGAACGGAGGAGTTGAACCGAATCGACCGCCAATTGGTGATCGTTTCATCAATAGAGTAGCCAAACTGAATCCGTTTAGAAAAAATAAAACAGAAGAACCCACCAATAACTCAGAGAAACAACCTGAAAACAAAGCCAATACGGAGAAAAAACCGGAGAATAAGTCAGAAAACAAAACAGAGAATCAATCAGGCAAAGAAGAAAACACTAAAAATGAGCAATACAAGGCGGAAGTAGCAAAACAGAAAGCTGAGTTGCAAACCAAGCTGGATAAAATCAAGGATAAAGTTGCCGAAGCAGAACAAACGATTCAGCAAAGAACTGAGGCAAACGATGCTCAAGGTGATTTTGGCGAAACAATGAGCAAAACCTCGAAAGAGTTACAAGTCAAACAAGAAGAAATTACAGCGCTCCAGCAAGAGCTCTCCAATGCTGATTCACATGCAGCAACTTCAAGACTCCGAGAAAGACTTAACAAACTCGAACAAGAAGTCGATGCATTAGCGAATAAGGTAATCGGAAATCATGGAATGAGAAAAGAGACATCCGATGCACTCGCTACCATGGAAAAACTCTTGTACGATCCACTCGGTGATTACAACAGTCAAGTTGGAAAAAATCATTACAACGCAGCCCGAATAGAAGCTAAAAACGAACCTCTTTACAATGGAGATAAAATAGTGGCCAAAGAAGATGGAACACCGTACAGCCACATCCGAGATCTTCAGAATGCGCACGATGCAATGGTGAATATTCAAAAGCAAATTCAATTGGAGCTTGAAAACCCATCTCCCGGTCTTACAGATAAAGGTATCGAGGTATTATTTGCAAAGGATACACAAGCTGGACAAGCAATAAATCGAGTGAGTGGCTTCTTGAATGAAATTGGATGGCCACCAAGTCGACCGCATAAATGGGTACAGGAAAATGGCAAATGGATCGGAGAAGGAGATTTAGCCGTTTTAAAACCACGCACAAAGGGAAATATCGAACTTCAGGTAGAAAGAGTTAGCAATACGCAAAGAGGTATTAGCCGTTTGCGAAATAGAGAGGCTATGACCGAACTTCTTGGTAGAAGAAGAGAGTTACTTGAGCAACTCGATGATTTGCAAACACAACTTGAAAACACCACAACCGAAGCACAGGTGCATGAAATCGAAGGTACACTCAACACATTAAAAGAAGATATTGGTACTTTGGAACACGATGTTTATCTTGCAGGACAGTAAAGCCGATGGAGGAAAATAAAGAGATATCTTTCAATGAAAATGTGAAGTCAACCTGGACTTCTGATGATGCGCTAAGTATTTTACAGCAAATTATTGATCGCCTTAAAAATGAGAAGCCATTTAATGATTTAATTAAGAAACTTCCGCAAGGTTTCGTCGCTCCCAACATGATTAACGGCGCTCCTCTGAACAAAATTGATTTTGCAAATTGTAAAATTCGAGGAATATCATTCGATTACTGCTCTATTGCGAATGCCACTTTTGAAAAAGCCTTTCTTCCCGAATGCTCATTTAGTAACTGCAATCTTATCGATACCAACTTCCACAAAGCCTTTCTTGAAAAAGTTAAATTCGGAAGGTCAATCCTAACCAATACCAATTTCTCAGGAGCCCTTCTTTTTGGTGCCAATTTTATGGGATCGGATCTCGAGGGCGCCAACTTTTCCGGTGCTGATCTAGAAAATGCCAATTTCTTCAGAGCCAAAAACATTGATAAAGCCAATTTCGAAAATTGCGATTTGACCAAGGCAAAGTTCTTAACGTGATGTAACTCTAAGATGATTATTATTATATTTTGCACATTAATGTAAACCATCTTTGGTAAGAAGTCATTCAACGTAAGTATATGTACGTATTTCATTGCGCACATATACGGTAATTACACGTAAAATGTAGGTTATTTTATCCATTCTGAATATCTTTCTTAGATAAAGTAACAGAACCACTATTTGTCACTAACCAAAGCACATAAACCCTCCTCTGCTAATCGGCATAATACGTCGAATCAATCGTTGATTCAACAAACTGCCATTCAGCGTGCTCAGAACGAAAAAGACAATCAAACTGA
>JANSYQ010000010.1 GCA_024742305.1 bacterium
ATTGCAGCATGGTCCACCTCTTCCCATTCCGAACAGAGAAGTTAAGCCTGCTTGCGCTGATGGTACTGCCCTTTTGAGGGTGGGAGAGTAAGTCGACGCCGCTTTTAGAAAGCCTCATTCCTTCAGGAGTGAGGCTTTTTTTGTTTATGAAAGTTAGCACGCCAAAATATATAGAATCCCGACAAAGCTTCAAGGTTAGGATCCATGGCAGGCGTAGTCATTAATGACACTCGAAAAGTGCTTCATCAATTCTTATAATAACATTCGTCCTAAACCGGATGCGGTTTGAAGGGAATTGCAACTAATCAGGGAAATATCGAAGAACTGAACGGTGCCAAAGAGTTGAATTTGTATCCAGCGTATTCCTATAGCTAATGGAAGTAAAATTGGTTGGTTTCAACTTTCGAAAGTAAAAAGTAGCTTCCGTATTAAAGCTTATCGGTGCAAGGGATCTTGGGGGAAGAATATTAGCTCCACCTATTAAGTGTAATCGATTGGTGTCTGAGCTAATTGTGAAAAAGTGAATTCCAAAATTGTCGTCGAATCTATTGTAATCTTGCCTCACGCAGCACTCCAAAATAAGATAGTTAGGAGCATCGTAAACATTCGTTAGCTTAGATTCAGTGCAGTAAGAATCCTCCCGGAGAACAACTGAGTCCAAATACAAGCCTAAAGGAATAGCGTTAACCCTATCGAAATTCAAGGAAATCGTATCAAAATTGAAAAATACAGGTAATTCGTACATGGAAGTGTCAAGTACTTCTACTGAGTCTTCTGTGTTTTCTGATATACTCTCTGAATTTTCCTGTAACGATTTCGACCTAGAAGGTTCTGAACAGGAAGACACACATACAAACGAAAGGATAACGAAACAAAGTAATTTAGGTATGTGTAAGCTGGACATCGTAAGTATGAATATAATCAAATGAAAAAGCCCCGACTAACGTCGAGGCTTTTCAATGCTACAACAATATCCCTCTAGTTGCTATGAAATTGAGATGATGTCGGGATATCGATTGCTTACCCAGGAGCTGTAAACCCTAATTGCTCCATTATTTTTATCTATACGAGTAGATTTTTTTATTTCATTACACGAAGCATTTCTCAGCTTCTACGGTAGCACCGTTGACTACACGTTCTTACTAGCGAAAGATGTTCCAAACTTGATGAGTATCATAAGTATTTGATAAACAGATGATAATGTTTTACGTCATAGGTGATTCTTTTTCATAATGAAAATAACCTTCTCATTATGAAAGTATTCTTCAAGGTTTTGGAAAGGTGAAATGACTCACTTAGAGGTAATTTATACTCTCTACTTTAATCACTGGCTTCAAAATATATTTACCCTGTCCAGTTTCAACAATAGATGCCGCGGCATCAAAATCAATTAACACTTCCACCAAGTCATTTGGAGAAATGGTTGTATTAATATTCAATTTTAATCCTGTATTCGTTTGACTTGTGAGTTCTAAAGGATAGGTCAAACTGTCAATGACAACGCTGTTGTTAGATCCAAGAATCAATCGCATTTGTTGTAAATCTCCCACCGGAAGAACATTCGTGTCGGCTAAAACAGTGGTAATGTCGTTTTGTAACTCAAGAAGGTTGTAAACGCCTGCATTGGTGTTCAAGTCGACCCAGCCTGAATTTCCAACGTTGTTGCTAATATGTACTTGAACTTGTTGAATATCGACAAAGACACTATCAAAATCACCGGGAGCGTCTGTCATTTTCACGCGTAAATATCCCGTCTTTTCATTCGTCTTGTTACAAGAAATAGCGAATACCAAACTTAATACCGCTAAAACCGTAATTTTAATAATTCCTATTCGTTTCATAATTCCTACGTTAATTGTTACTACTACTTTTCGTAGGAAACTATGCTAAACACGTTCCAAAATCGGTAATTCTCGATAAAACAAGGAATTAGAGGGATCGTTAGTCCAAGTTAATTTTCGATATGAAAAATGACCTTTCAATTCGAAGAAAAAAGTCAGCTAACTTGGGTCTTCATCTCCTTCAACATGCGGTAAACAGTAGTTTGACCGATGCCCAACTTCTCTGCAACCAAAGCCGTGTCATTATTACATTGTCCCATGTAGAAGTTGACGATTCGAATGGAATACTCGCGTAAAGTTTGCTCTTTTGTAAGTAAATCGGGAAGAAGATCAGATCCGGTGGAGAATGTTAAGTCGTCCTCTCCGATTTCCAATTCATTCGTCATTACGACCGCCAGTTCTACAATCGATTTTAACTCTCGAACATTGCCTGGCCATTGGTAACTCAAAATTTTATGACGTGCCTCTTTGCTGAATCTCTTTTCTTCTAGACCATTCTCTTTGCAGAACTGCACCATGAAATGATTGGCAAGAATCAAAACGTCGTCTTGTCTGTCACGCAAAGGCGGAAGAGAAATCGGAAGACCATACAAACGATAATAAAGATCTTCTCGGAAGTTCCCTTTCTTAACCTCTTCTAACAAATTACGATGCGTAGCTACAATGATGCGGCAGTTCACTGGAACAGGCGTATTACTACCAATTCGGGTAACTTCTTTTTCCTGTAGAACGCGCAGCAATTTTACTTGTGCATTGAGATCCATTTCCCCTATTTCATCTAGAAATAAGGTGCCTCCATTCGCTTCTTCGAACTTTCCTTTTCTTCTGGAGATGGCTCCTGTAAAAGCCCCTTTTTCAAATCCGAAAAGCTCGCTTTCAATTAGTTCTGAAGGGATGGCGGCCACATTAACAGCAATAAATGGCTTGTCCTTTCGATTCGAGTTAAAGTGAATTGCCTTCGCTACCATTTCTTTTCCGGTTCCTGTTTCTCCGGAAATTGATACGGTAATATTGTTGGCCAGTGCCCGATTCATTAGATCATACACTTTTCGCATGCCCGGGCTGTTACCGATAAGACTATTCTCAAAAGAGTACTTCTGTTGCACCTCTTTTTTCAACGATGCTAATTCTTTTCGAAGGTCAAAGTTCTTACAGATATGATTTACCGTATTCAACACCATCTCTTTGATGTCTTTCGACTTTACGAGGTAGTCGTACGCACCAGATTTGAGCAATGAAACTGCCGTTTCTATCTTTTCTTGCTCTGAAATAATGATCACCTCAATGGAAGGATCTGCTTCTTTGATTTTATTGAGTAACTCGTCTCCCTTCATATCGGGCAATCCGTAATCAACCGTAATTACTGCTGGACCGTTGTCAAGCTCACGCAGGACCTCCTTAGCTGAGTGAAATCCTTTTACCGTATAATCGGGGTTCAACGATAAGCTGTGAACCAACAAGCGATTGTACCATTCATCGTCTTCAACTACGTAAATTAAAAATTGTGAATCCATTTACACTTCTTTTTCTCGAACCAGTTCTGATTCTACTATTGTAATTACTTTTTCTCCCATCTTTGTTGCTTTCTCAAGTAGTGACTCGAGTTCAACGGTGGACGGGGACTCTGTTTTCGATTGATTTTCAATTTGTTTCAGCACATTGTACAGCTGTGTTGCCTCCAAATGCTTGCACGGTGCACTGATGCGGTGTGCTATTTCTCCCATTCGTTTGATTTCGCCACCTTCCAGTAGCTTTTTCATTTCGGCAAGACCGTTTTCTGTACCTCGAATAAAGGTTTCGAGCATTTCTACATAGAAACTTTCATCTTGACCACTCAGCGCTTTTAAACCTTCGAAGTCGAGTAGCCCCTCTGAGGAAGAATCATTTACATCCATTTTCTGTGTTATGAGCTGTTCCGCGATTACTGAAAGTAGCTGCGACTCGCGGAACGGTTTACCAAGAACCGCATTCATTCCTGCATTGATATAGGATTTTTTGTCCTCATCCGTGATCGCTGCAGATAGCGCAATGATCGGTGTTTCTTTGTTTTTTCCATTTTGACGAATGGCAACGGCTGCTTCTGTTCCGTTCATCTCAGGCATTCGAGCATCCATTAAGATGATATCGAATTTGTTTTTGTTCGAGAGCTTTACGGCGTCTTTTCCATTTTCTGCCTCCGTCATTTTTACACCGAATTTCCCAAGAATTGTAGCGATAAGCTTTCTGTTGAAGGCTTCGTCATCTGCTACTAAAATGGAAGTATTCTCTACAATTGGTTGGAAAGAGCTCGTCGGAGCCGCTTCTTCAAGCTCGGTTATTTCTCCGAGGGCATAAGGAATTTCAATAATGATTTCGGTTCCAACATTTTCCTTACTGTGAACTTGTACCGTTCCGTTATGTAGCTCGATAAGTTTCTTTGTAATGGACAGTCCCAGTCCGGTTCCACCGTATGTTCTTGACGTACTGGCGTCGGCTTGTTCGAAGGCTTCAAAAACACGTTCTAGTTTTTCAGGTGACATTCCGATTCCGGTGTCGGCAATGGAGAATTCGAGAATGGCGATTTTTTCTCCTACCTGAAGGGGCGTAACAGTAACAGACACAATTCCCTTGTCTGTAAATTTGACTGCGTTGCTTGTTACGTTGATCAAAATTTGAGAGAGTCGAATAGCATCACCAAGTATGACATCCGGCGTATCATCGAGCACAATGAACTCAAGTTCAATGTCTTTTTCTTCTGCAAGCGGTGTCATCAGATCTCTGACTTCGTTGAGTGTTTCTCTCAGTCGGAAGTTGCGCGTTTCCAACTCCAATTTGTAATTCTGCAGTTTTGTGAAGTCGAGCACTTCATTGATAAGTTGAAGTAGGTGAGAAGAGGCTTTGATCACTGTTTCCAGTTGGTCGCGTTGCTGTTGATTTAACTCGGAGTGGGATAATTGCTCAGTAAATCCCGAAATGATATTCATCGGTGTTCTTATCTCGTGACTCACCGTGGCAACGAAATGTTCCTTCGCCTGTGCGAGAGATTCTGCCTCATTTTTTGCGCGTTTCAAGACTTTACGATAACGGGTACTTCTTGAAATGTAGCGGATAATGGTATAACTGGTGATGAGCAGCAGGATGGAGATGAGTACACAGAAGATGATGATTTGCACATTGGCCTTGCTTACGATTTCGCGAGTTCGTTGAGCGCGTATTTTATCTCTTTTTAGTCCTTTGTTTTCCAAATCCGCAAGAATGCTACTTAAGTGGGCACTGTAGAGTTTGTCTAGCTCAAGCAGTTCATATTCTTGAAGTAATTGCTGTTCTTCTCGAGAAGTTTCAGACGATTGAATTTGCGCAAGATTGTTTTTAACTGTCTCATAGTTCACACGCATCTCCTTCGGAACATTCGCGGCGATATTCGAATCATCGTCATCTTCCTCTTCGTTATCATTGTTGCGGCGCTTGTTTCTATTTTTCTTCTTTTTCAATTTGAAAAAAAGGAACCTACGCTCCTCTTCTGTTTCTTCTTCTTTTTTTTGAGATTTCGCTGATTGTGGTACCGAGGCATCTACTTCTTCTACGGCACCCTCAATAGTTTCATTTACGCGTTCCAGTGCTTGTTGCACTCGATATTCATTCTGAAGCACCAATAAACTGTCATATACTTCCAATTTATACGACACGTACTTTGAAAGTGTGTCTAACTGTGCATCGTCTTTCTTAGAAGCCAATTCCATTGTATCCAAAGTGGATAATTGGTCTAGAATATTGGATCGAATGGTCCTGTATTGATTTAGAAATAGTGTGTCTTCAGTAAGAGTGAATGTTTTTACTTTGTTTTCCGCCTCTGTAACACTGTAGATTACATTCTTGGTCATGGCAACGGTTGGATCCGGTTTTCCCGATTCTTTTGCATTGTCTAAAACCTTTACAAAATCTCTATAAGTAATAAAGCCAACTGCGCTCACTAGTAGAAGTATGAGCAACATAATCATGAGGAATCCCTGTGTAATCGAAAACTTTAATTTCATTGGCTATTCACTATTTTTTCAAGGTAAGGTTTTCAATTTGAAATAAGTGACAAAAATATGTCAAAATGAAAATTCCACCTTTTTCGGTGTACATTCCAATCGTGATGCCAATTATTGAGAGTTTTTTAAAATGCCGATTTTAAGAGGTTTACCAAAGCTATCGTTGGGGGAAATGCTTGAAAGCACACCATTATTGAAATAGCATTTTCAAAATGAAAATTAAGCCAAGTTTCTCTTCCCACGATCCAATCCAAAGGTGAAGGTACTGCCAACACCCAAGGTGCTACGAACAGAGATGGTTTGACCGTGCGCCTCAATAAAGTGTCGCGCAATGGATAGTCCTAAACCGGAACCACCGGCATTTCTGTTTCTACTTTTTTCAACGCGATAGAAGCGTTCAAATAGTCTCGGCAAATCTTCCTCAGGAATACCCGGGCCGTTGTCTGAAACTTCAACCGTAATGATGTTGTTTAAGATGTAAAAGCGGATGTTCGTTTCGCCACCATCGTTTCCATAGGAAATGGAGTTGCCGATTAAATTTGTTAGCACTTGGGTGATTTTCCCCTTGTCAGCATACACAAAAATGGGATCAAAGTCTTTGGCAAACTTCAGTTTTATCTTACGCTTTTTCGCCCGACCTTCCAGTTCATCAAAAATATCATCAACGAGCTCAACAATATCGAAATGGGAATAATCCAGTTCAATGACCCCCACTTCCATCTTGGCAATTTTGTCTAAATCTTCCAAAATGGTCGTCATGCGATCGGTAGCTTTTGAAGCGCGCTCCAAAAATTGACGGTTTACGTTATCATCTTCTAAGCCTCCTTCCAATAAGGTTAGAATATAGCCTTGAATGGAAAATACCGGTGTTTTTAACTCATGCGCTAAGTTTCCGAGGAATTCGCGACGAAACTCTTCTTGCTCTTTCAATTTATTGATCTCTTGTGTGCGCTCTTCGGTCCATTTTTTCGTTTCTACCTCGGCACGTTCTATAACATCATCAAACAGTGAAAAGTTCTCGTTGTGTTGATTGATAATCTTCCCTTTCCGAATGGAGCGATACAAGATTTTTAATTTCTGCGTAATGAATCTTCGCAAGAGAACATAGAATACCAAATAGGAGAGTCCACCTGTGAGTAAAGGAAATAAAAGAAAATACAACGAGGGCACTCCAACCGACTGATTGAGAACAATCAACAGCAGGAAGGAAAGGACGGAAACAACAACGCTTCCGATTAAAAGTACATGTACGGGCTTAAGGTTTTTCAAAACTCATTAAACGTATATCCAACTCCTTTAATAGTGCGAATATACGTATTACCGAGCTTCTCTCTAAGTTTACGGATATGAACATCAATAGTACGTTCGCCAACAATGGCGCCATCTCCCCAGACAATATTCAATATTTGATCTCGATTGAAGACCTTGCCCGGACGGCTTGCCAACAATTCTAACAATTCAAATTCCTTCTTTGGAAGCGTTATGTTTTTTCCTTTGAATGTCACCAAAAACTTCTCTCGATCAATTGTGATCTCCTTGGTAACCTTTTCATTTTCGATTTCTTGTCCGCGTCTAAGGAGAGACTCTACTTTACTCACAAACAATCTAGGTCGAATTGGCTTTGTGATATAATCGTCGGCACCGGCATCCAAGCCAGCAATTTGTGAATAATCTTCTGCACGCGAAGTCAAAAAAGCAATCACCGGACGGTTTAGATGCATTTCGTTGCGAATAATTTGACACGCTTCTATGCCATCCATCTGCGGCATCATGACATCCAATATGATTAAGTCAGGATTAAGGTCCTTGGCAAATTGAATACCGTCGGCTCCATTATTCGCAGTAAAGACTTTGTGCCCTTCCTTTTTCAAGGTGTACGAAAGAATATCCAAAATATCCTGTTCGTCATCTACGAGTAATACAGTACTTTCTTTATTGATTGGAGTCATTTCCTCTGGTTTTGCTACAAAGCTACCGAGTGATGGGACTTACAGAGTTATTGAATATTTACACTTTGTTTAAGGAATCAAAAATGACCTTTAAGGTAATGTTACTATTCACATAGTTATCAACAGGTAAAACCAGTCAAAGCTGAAAGGTTTTAGTAACATATTAATATTGACTTAACGTATTAATGATACAATCGTAAGTTTTTAGAAAGTTTTGTTTCAAGAAATCACCCAATCTTTGCAGTGTTCAAAATCGAAAAAGAAAAAGATGAAAACAAAAACGATGAAAGTTGGTATGATGGTTCTTGCAGTGGCTGCATTGTCCGTAGGAACAGTATCATGTAAGAAAAAAGGATGTACAGATCCGACTGCTGCAAATTACGATGCTTCTGCTGAGAAAGATGATGGTTCTTGTGAGCCAGCTGCTCCAGTTACTTCTACAGATATTCAGAAGTACGGAGCGATTACTGCAGACGAAACTTGGACTGCAGGTAACGTATATGTATTGAACGGTAAGGTAGTTGTTCCAAACGGAGTGACTCTTACTATCGAGGCGGGTACTATTGTAAAAGGTGCTGAAGGAACAGGAACTTTGGCTTCTGCTCTGTTGGTAAACCGTGGTGGAATGATCATGGCAAACGGAACTGCTTCAAACCCAATTATCTTCACATCTGTTTTGGATAATATCGAGCCAGGTCAATTAACAGGGACAAACCTTACTGAGGCTGACCAAGGATTGTGGGGTGGAATTATCGTTTGTGGTAACGCACCAACTTCAGCAGGAGACGGTGACACTGAAACACAAATTGAAGGTATTCCAGCTGACGGTGTAAATGGAATCTTCGGAGGATCTGATGCAGCTGATAACTCAGGTGTATTGAACTATGTATCTATCCGTCACGGTGGAGCATTGATCGGTGCTGGTAACGAAATCAACGGATTGACACTTGGTGGTGTTGGTACAGGTACTACTATCAGCAACATCGAAGTTATTGCTAACGTTGACGATGGTGTTGAGTTCTTCGGTGGAACTGTAGACGCTACTAACATTTTGGTTGGTTTCCAAGGAGATGACGGTGTTGATATCGACATGAACTACTCTGGAACAGTTGACAACTTCATCGTAGTAAACGGAGGTAACTCTGATGAAGCGTTGGAAATCGACGGTCCTGAAGGAACAACTTATACAAACGGATTGTTCACATTGAACAACGGTTCAGTATACACTTTTGGAGGAACTGAAGCACGTGGAGATTTCAAATCAAAAGCTCAAGGTACAATCAACAACGTATCTATGGGTGAGGCTAAGATCCGCGCTTCTTACCAAAACAATTGTGCAGATACTAAGACTGATGCTTGGACTCACTTGACACAAGCTCAACCAACATTGGTATTCTCAGGTTCTGAATTCTCTGCGGTAACTGTTTACACAGGTTCTGAAGATGACCAAACAAACACTTGTCCGGTTCCAGCACAAGATCAAACTGATGCTGAAGCAGCAATGACTTCTGCTACAGCTACAGGAGCTGACGCTACTGGATTCGCATCTTGGACTTGGATGGGAGTTAACGGAAAGTTGTAAGAATAAGATTAGAATAAAAGATTCTAAATAATTGAATGTCTGCTCTCCATTGGAGGGCAGACATTCTTCGTTAATAAGCTTTATCGCAATTTTACGATTGAAATGAAAGGTAAAATTTTAACATTGTTTTTTGTCATCGCTGCTACAACCCTTTCGTATGCACAAGGAACATTACGTGGAGTTGTCAAAAACAAAGACACTCAAGAGCCAATCGCACTAGCAAAACTTAAATTCAAGTTGAATGGTCAAAACCGAGGTGCTGAATGTGATTTTGACGGAGAGTATCAGGTGAAACTGCCAGCAGGTACACACATGATTACTTTCTCTATGCAGAACGAAGGCTACATCGATGAGGAAATTGAAGTGACCATTACAAATGGCGAAGTTCAAGTATTAAATGTTGAGCTATCAAAGTCCGGAGATGTAAAGGAACTTGGTCCTATCGTTGTAGAAGTAGTGAGAACAAAGATTGGTAAAACACTAGAGGATGACGACAAACGTCGTATGAACGAATCCGGTGCTACCGATGGGATGAGCGATGAGCAAATGAAAGAACGCGGTGTAAATACTGTTGTTGATGCTGCTCAAGCTGTTCCTGGAGTAACTATTGAAGATGGAAAAAGTGTTTATGTACGAGGATTGGGGGATCGCTATACCAAAACGATTTTGAACGGAATGGAAATTCCCGGTTTGGATCCTGATCGAAACTCTGTACAATTGGACATTTTCCCAACGGCCGTGGTAGACAACATTACTATCTACAAAACATTTCTTCCGAATTGGTCAGGAGATTACTCCGGCGGATTGGTGAACATTATTACAAAAGATTTGCCTGCCGAAAGATACATTTATGCGAAAGCAGGATTGGGTTACAACAACTTTGCAACGTTCAACTCTAACTACGTTACCTACGATGGTGGAGCACTTGACTTTCTTGGCTTCGATGACGGAACTAGAAAACTTCCAATCAATGAGCGCGCGGAAATTAGTAACCCAGTGGTTGATGATCCAACCTTGGAATTACAAACCAAAAGTTTCAATAGAACGATGTCGGCATCTCGTGCTGCACAGTTCATGAACCAAACCTATGCTTTTGGTATGGGGAACCGAAAAGTTTTCCGTGATTCATTGGCTCCAAAAGATCGAATTACCTACGGATACAATGTGGTGGTGAACTACCGAAATACACACAATTTTTTCGAAGGGGTAGAGTACGGTGAGTACCGATTGTTCCCTAACCTTGGTCAAGAAATCAATCAGTTAGAGAGAAACCGTGTCTCTGTGGGAGACCAATCTCAGCACAACGTGCTTTGGACAGCCTTGGTAAGTCAATCGGCGAAATACCGTCGATCGAAATTGGATCTTACCTTATTTCACACGCAAAACGCGATTTCTTCAGCGGCATTCTTTAACGAAGAAGAGTTTGAGGACAACCCGATTACAGTAGAAAGAACGAACCTTGAGTATACTCAGCGTTCTGTTTCCAATGCGAATTTGGGTGGTCGTCACTTCCTCGATTCATTGAGCCGATGGAAACTAGAGTGGAAATTGAGTCCAACGTATTCTTCCATCAATGATCCAGATATTCGTTCTACGTTGATCGCTTACGAAACCGACGAAAATGGAAATCAAATTAATTATGAGTTGAACGGTCCTGGAGGTCAATCTTCTCGTATTTGGCGTTACTTGACGGAGTACAACCTCGGTGGACGTTTCGATTTCTCCTACAAATTCAAAGTAGATTCTACGCGCAAGGCGGAAATCATGTTCGGTGGATTGAATACGTACCGAAACCGAGATTTCAAAATCTTGCAGTACTTCACAAAGTACCGTAACGTGAATAACGTAGATTTCAATCCAAATCCGGATTGGTACTTCGAAGAGGAGAACATTTGGACAGTTGAGTCTGATCAAGGAACGTATATCGAAGGAAACTTTGAGCCAGCGAATAACTTTATCGGTCGCCAAAATGTTGCAGGAGCCTACGTGATGAATCAATTACCAATCACGGAAAACTTCGAAGCAACCTACGGAGTTCGTGTAGAGAACGCGAAAAACTGGTACACTGGTCAAAACAACGCTGGTACAGATGTCTTCAACGACCGACTTATTTTGGATGAATGGAACGTATTGCCATCGGTGAATATGGTGTACAAGGTTGAGAAGGCAAAAGACTCTCTTAATCCTTACGACCGTCGTATGAACTTCCGCGGTGCTTACGCAACTACCGTTGCTCGTCCATCTTTCAAGGAGAAATCGTTGGCGCAAATTTTTGATCCACTACAAGGGCGTACCTTCCTTGGAAACATTGATCTTCAGCAAACAACGATTCACAACTTTGATGCTCGTTGGGAGTACTTCTTCGGAAGAACGGAGCTGATTTCATTCAGTGGTTTCTTCAAGCAGTTCCAAGATCAAATTGAAATGATTGCGATCAGTACAGCACCTGATAACGTGACACCTTGGAACACAGGTTCGGCACAGGTGTTTGGAGCGGAAGCAGAAATTCGTAAGGCTATCGGATTTAACAAAGTGGAGAAGCAACACTTGAGCTTTGTTTTGGGTGCGAACTACACGTATGTTGTTTCACGAGTAGATATGCGTACTTCTATCATTCCTGTAGGAGATACATTAATTGTTGAGAGAGATAACCGAGTAGACAATGCGCGTGAAGGAGAAGTTATTGGAAACTACCGCCAAATGTACGGTCAGTCGCCACACATTGTAAATGCCTTCGCAACTTTCCGAAATGATTCGCTTGGATTGATTTTCAACTTGAACTACAACGTTCAAGGAAAGAAACTTGCGGTTATTGGTACGGGACGAATTCCCGATGTTTTCGAGCAACCGTTTCACAGCTTAAACTTCAAAGTATCGAAACGATTCGGATCTGAAAGAGAATGGCAAGCGAGTTTGACAGGAAGAAACTTGTTACTTGCGAAACGTCAGTTGTTGTATGAATCCTTTAACACACAACCAGAGGTTTACAGTGCATGGAGTCCAGGGGTAAACGTTTCTTTCTCCGTTTCTTACAATTTGTCAGGAAAGAAGAAAAAACCGGAAGCGCCAGCTTCTGCGCAATAGTTACTAACTATACAAAAGAAAAACGGGAGCATTTCGATGCTCCCGTTTCTTATATCCTATTAGTACGATGATCAATCTGATCCGGCGCCAGCAACAAATTTGTACCCCACACCTTTGACTGTTTTGATGTATTTATTTCCGATTTTCTCTCGCAGTTTTCGAATGTGAACATCAATGGTTCTATCACCAACAACGATGCCTGATCCCCAAACGGATTCTAAAATGATATCGCGCTCGTATACTTTTCCTGGCTTTGACGCCAAAAGAGCCAACAATTCAAACTCTTTTCGTGGCAAATGAATGGGATTTCCCTTTTTCAGTACGATGTACTTCTCTCGGTCGATAACCAGATCCTCATTGCTATTGCTTGGCTTCGCAGAAGGCATATTATTCTTACGTCGTAGAATCGCCTTGATTCTGCTGGCTAGGACTTTTGGCTTTACCGGTTTGGAAACATAGTCGTCGGCCCCAGCATCTAATCCTGCGATTTGAGAATAATCCTCGTTTCGCGCAGTTAGAAAACAGATACGAATATCTTTCGTTTTGTTGTTTTCTCGCAAGGTTTGGCATACTTCGATTCCGTCCATCTCCGGCATCATTACATCTAGTAATACAAGGTCAGGTTTGTGCGCAATCGCGAGCTCTATTCCTTCACGACCCGTGGAAGCTTGAAATACCTGATATCCTTCTTTTTGTAAATTATAGAAGAGTATTTCTCTAATATCTTCCTCGTCATCAATGATCAATATTCTATCCATGAGCGCAAAATTTGTGAATTCTTTTTTTTCACGGCGAAATAATATAAAGATAATATTGGAATCTTAATTCCAATGTAAAAAAACGGTTTTTCACCTAACTAAATCGTTTAACTGTCGAAAATTACCGACGAGCTACGGTTTTTCACTGTTAAAATATTCACAAGTACTCCCGATTCAGAAAAATTGCCCTTAGAACTCTTAGGAAGCTAAAAAATCGGTTTAGAAAAAAAATAGAGTTGAAGGCTTGTGAGAATTCAAAGTTCGTATATCTTTGGCACTGTAGTAGTAGGTTAGGTTGATTAGTGTAGCGAGAGCCTTGGACACCCGTCCGCGGCTCTCGTTCTTTTTTTAGCCACTTTACGCTAAAGTTAAGTTTACGTGAAGACAATCAAATAAAGTCTATGCGTGCTATTCCAAACTTTTCAAACGACTATTTTTGGGGGAAAATTAGACCCATGGTTTCTCGCTTGCAAATTAAGCACCTTCTAGTTGCGGTAACGCTTTTGTTTTTCGGTCAGCTGTCTGCTGCTGAATCCGAATCTCCGGTAGAGAATATTTCTGCCAAAGGAGGGGCGGGAGACGTAAAAATTACGTGGAACCTAATCTATGACAGTATTCCTTTGGGACGTAAACTCGTGATTCGTTATTTGCCTAGCAATAAAACGAAACTCGACGTTCACCCTGAATGGAAGTATTCGAAGCTCATCGATCCTAAGAAGACCTCTTACGAGTTAAAAGATCTTGCCATTAACGAGAAGTACAGCTTTGCCATTGGAGTAGTCAATGATCCTTCTGTGAAGAAGGTGAACAAAAAGAACGGCGAATCGGCGGTTGTTTGGAGTTCCGACAAATCATTTAAAACAGAACGCGGTTGGTCCTTTGGTTCGGGGTTGGTAATGCGAATTTTGATGTTGTTAGGATCTCTCGGAGTTTTCATCTACGGAATGAAAGTCATGAGTGAGGGAATCCAAAAGGCAGCGGGACAAAAGCTGCGCGAGATTCTCGGAGCAATTACCAAGAATCGTGTGAAGGGAATATTCACTGGTTTTCTGACAACGGCAATTATTCAGTCCTCTTCTGCCACCACAGTAATGGTAGTAAGTTTCGTAAACGCTGGCTTGCTTTCATTGAAACAAAGTATCGGTGTAATCATGGGAGCGAATATCGGAACTACCGTAACCGCTTGGATTGTCGCCTTCCTTGGATTCTCCGTTTCCATGTCGGATTATGCCTTACCGATTTTCTTGGTCGCAATTATTCTTTTGTTTACCAATCGAGATAACCTTCGCTCTTGGGGAGAAATGCTCGTTGGATTTGCCATTCTTTTCCTAGGACTTGAATTGTTGAAGGCAGGCGTTCCTGATGTGAAAGGGAACGTAGAATCCTTAGCATTTTTGGAATCTCTGTCCGGACATGGAACATTTAGCGTGATGTTGTTCGTTTTGATGGGAACCATCGTTACGATTATGGTACAATCGTCGTCGGCCGCTATGGCAGTGACGATTTTGCTCTGTGAGCGCGGTATCATTCCATTTGAAATGGCAGCAGGAATGGTGCTTGGAGAGAATATCGGAACAACGATTACCGCCAACATTGCGGCAATTATTGGAAATGTCCATGCGAAACGTGCAGCGCGTGCTCACCTTGTCTTCAACGTTGTTGGAGTTATTTGGATGGTGGCAGCCTTTTACTTGTTCATCGATTTGATTGATTACATGGTATCGACGCAATTGCCGAGTCCAATGATAAGTCAAGAAAGCCGACCGATAGCCCTAGCATTGTTCCATACAGTATTCAACATCCTCAACGTACTCTTGTTGTTCTGGTTTGCGAAGCATATAACGCGATTGGTGATTTGGATGGTGCCAAGCAGGTCTGATGCGGACGAAATCATCAACTTGGAATATATTTCTGCAGGAGTAATGGTAACGCCGGAATTGTTCTTGCTAGAGGCACAGAAAGAATTGGCGAAGTTCGGTAAGATCACCTCGAAGATGTCGAAGTTCTTTCAATCACTGATGTTTGAACAAGACAAGAAGGCGAAGAAGAAATTGTACGAGAAAATCGCTAAGTACGAGGAAATCACCGACAGAATTGAGATTGAGATATCGGGATACTTGAGTGACTGTGCGGAAAACGACCTCTCACAGGAATCAGCGATGAAAGTCCGAGGAATGTTGGCAATCACCAATGAATTGGAGCGTATCGGTGATGTCTTCTATCAAATGTCACTGACATACAAACGTAAGGACGAGCAGAAGATTTGGTTTACCCCAGAACAGCGTACCAACGTGAAAACGATACTGGAAGCAGTTGATTTGGCCTTTGAAGAAATGCTTCGAAACCTCAGAAAAGAGCAAAAGGATGTTACCTTGGATAAGGCGATGGAACTGGAAAACCATATCAACGAATTGCGTAATAAGTTCCGTGCAGAGCACTTGTCTTCTATCGAAAAAGACGAGTTCAACATTCGAAGTGGAATCATCTACACCGACTTGATTTACAGCAGCGAAAAACTCGGCGACCACATCGTTAACGTAACGGAAGCCTTGGTTGGAAAGAACTTAATTGGCGAGAACTTACCAAAGTTGGATTAACAGTTCGTTAAGATTTTATCTTTGGATTTCTAGCTATCTTAGCCCAATATCACGCGTTTATGAAAGTCAAAATATTGCTGGTTGAGGACGACACGAGTCTCGGTTTTATCATTTCCGATCAATTGAAAGCTGAAGGGTATGAGGTGACGCTTTGTACGGATGGTGCAGAGGGTTTCCAGCGTTTTACAGAAGATACCTACCACATGTGCATTTTCGATGTCATGATGCCGAAAAAGGACGGCTTCAGTTTGGCAGCTGACGTGCGCAAGTTAAACGCTAATGTTCCCATTCTCTTCCTTACAGCCAAATCCAACGACGAAGACAAAGTCCAAGGATTTAAGTCGGGTGGCGACGATTACCTTACAAAGCCATTCAATTCGGAAGAGTTGCAGTTGCGAGTAGCAGCTTTGTTGCGCCGTGTGAATATTGAAGCTGAGCCAAGGAATACGGATGTTTATACCATCGGCGAATACGTTTTTGATACTGTAAACTTTGTACTGAAACACCCGAATTTTGAGAAAACATTGACCAAAAAAGAAGCACAGATATTATCCATCTTGTGCAAGTTCATGAATCAAGTGGTGGCGCGAGAAATTGTGCTGACGGGCGTTTGGGGACACGACGATTATTTTGTAGGTAGAAGTTTGGATGTCTTCATTACCAAGCTGCGTAAGTACTTGAAAGAAGATCCATCTATTCAAATTGCCAACGTACATGGAATTGGATTTAAACTGGAAGTAAAATGATAAAGAATGTACTAATTGTGCTCTTCTTGAGCATAGTCGGATTCGCACAGGCAGATCAATTGGCGTATATCTCAAAAGAGAAGGCAGAAGAAGCAGCGGCTTGGTTGAACAAAGGCAAAACGGTGTATTTATTTTGTGGATGTTGTTCTGTGGAAGAGCCAGTAAAAGTGAAGGTGCTCGAAGCCAAAGCGAAGCATACTGGTTACGAAGATTACTGGGAGGTGGAGATACGGTATGAAACGGAAGATGGAACCGTAAAAACAGAAACGATTGACTTGGCATACATTTGGAAAAAAGGACTTTTCAAAGCCAAAACACTGGGAAAGAAATTCAACATGAGCCACGATCCTTGTATTTACCTGAATGATTGGGACAACAGAAAACACGCTGTAAAAGACTAATGGCACTACTTCTGCATCTTGAGACAGCAACGAAAGTTTGTTCGGTAGCCATTTCACGGAACGGAGAGCAAATCGCCTTGAAAGAGATTGAAGAAGAAGGATACTCACACGGTGAAAACCTTACCGTGATTATTCAAGGTTTGATCAAAGAGGTTGGTTTGACCATGAAAGATTTGGACGCGGTATCCGTAGCTTCTGGTCCTGGTTCATACACCGGACTTAGAATTGGGGCGGCGACGGCCAAAGGACTGTGTTACGCTTTGGATATTCCATTAATTGCGGTAGATGCACTAACCAGCTTGTGCGAATTGGCACGAAAAAATCATCCAAATACGAATCTGTGCGCGGTTATTGATGCTCGCAGAATGGAAGTTTTTGGATTGATACAAAACGCCGAAGGAGCAACAGTAAAGAAGATTTCAGCCGATATTTTGGAAGAAGAGAGTTACGCCGAATTCGAGCCATTTGTTTATTTCGGTGATGGAGCAGCAAAGCTATCGGAAGTATGGGCGCAACGCAACGTCCATGCTGATTTAAGCATCAAATCCTCCGCTTCGGGCCAAATTCGATTGGCTTACGAAAAGTTCCAAAACCAAGAATTTGAAGATGTCGCGTATTGGGAACCGTTCTATCTCAAGGATTTTGTGGTTCAGGCGCCAAAACGCTCGAAATAAAGTCTTCTGATTTCCCTTCAGCCAAAGCTTTAATGTATGCCGAGCCAATAATGGCTCCGTCCGCTTTTCGATGCACTTCTGCCACGTCTGCCTTCGTTTTTATGCCAAATCCAATCATTAGCGGTGTATCTCCGGCTGCAGATCGAATTCTCGACAACTCTTCATCACTCACTCTCAAACTCTTTCCTGTATTCCCGGTGGTCATATTCGAAGAAACCAAGTACAGAAATCCATTCGAACTCAACTGACTCATTTTTTCTACGCGCGATGAAGAGGTTCTTGGCGTAATCAGAAAACACAAGGTCACTCCGTACTGTTCAAAATCACTTCGATACAATTTCTCATACACCTCGAGACTGATATCGGGAACGATCACGTGTGAAACTCTTGCTTCTTGACATCGCTTCAAAAATCGCTCAATACCAAAATGTAGAATTGGATTGAAGTAACTCATGATAATCAAAGGGACTTTAGCATTTACCAAGGCGATTTGATCAAAAAGAAGAGAAACGGTCATGCCATTTTTTAGCGCAATTTCACTGGATTTTTGGATGGTAGGACCGTCTGCCATCGGATCGGAAAACGGAACACCAACTTCGATAAAATCGACGCCGCGTTGCTCTAAATAACCAATTTGATCCGGCAGGGAGTTCAATTCCGGATATCCGGCGGTTACGAAAATGCTCAATTGCTTGTGGTTTTTACGAAATGGATTCATGATGTTTGATATAAGTTGACATGTCTTTGTCGCCGCGACCGGATAGATTCACCACAACAATTTCATCAGGTTGAAATTTTGTTTTCTTCAAGGCTGCGATGGCGTGAGCGCTTTCTAAAGCGGGGATAATTCCCTCGTTCCGCGTTAGTTCGAAGGCTGCTGCCACAGCTTCGGTATCAGTAATGTTGATTGCTTTTGTGCGCTGAGAAAGAATTGCGTGGGCGTGCTCGGGTCCAATTCCCGGGTAATCGAGTCCAGCGGAGATGGAGTATGGCTCTACCACTTGACCGTCATCATCTTGCATAAGTAAAGTCATGCTACCATGGAGAACGCCGTTAACACCGAGCGCTGAAGTTGCCGCCGATTGTCCTGTGTCAACGCCCATTCCTGCGGCTTCAACAGCAATCAATTGAGCGGAACTATCGTAAAAATGATGAAAAGCTCCAGCGGCATTGCTACCTCCGCCAACGCAGGCAATCACTTTACTAGGAGTTTCTGTTCCCTCAGCTGCTAGTAATTGCGTCTGAATTTCATGACTTATGACCGATTGAAAATATGCGACCATTTCAGGGTATGGATGTGGTCCGACAACACTTCCTATCAAATAATACGCATCAGGGTGATTGATCCAGTAGCGAATGGCTTCGTTGGTGGCATCTTTTAAGGTTTTACTTCCGCTCGTTGCTGCTATCACTTTTGCTCCCAGCATTCGCATGCGTTGCACGTTAGGTGCTTGTCGTTCCATGTCTTTTTCGCCCATAAAAACGATGCATTCCATGTTGAGGAGTGCACATGCCGTGGCCGTTGCAACGCCGTGTTGTCCAGCTCCCGTTTCCGCGATTATTTGACGTTTTTGCATCCGTTGCGCCAATAGAATCTGCCCCAAAGCGTTGTTGATTTTGTGCGATCCAGTATGGTTCAAGTCCTCGCGTTTTAGGTAGATTTTTGCGCCGTAGGTTTCACTCAAATAGTTCGAGAAGTAGAGTGGGGAAGGACGACCTACGTAATCTTTTAGTAATCGCTGAAATGACGAATGAAATGCATCGTCTTGTTTTGCTTCACGGAATGCTTCCTCTAGTGACGTTAGGTTCTGTCGGAGCAACTCAGGAACGAATGCCCCTCCGAAGCCGCCGTAGAAACCAAGCGAATCCGGTTTTTTGAAATCAATGGTGGAAATCATGGAGAAATTGTTTGAGTGTTGAAATGTTTTTAATGCCGGGAGCTGTTTCAAATCCGCTGTTGAGGTCGATACCTACTAAGTTTTTATGGTTTAGTGATCGAATTTGAGGCAAGGTCTGAGGACGCAGCCCGCCGGATAAAATGAAGGGTGTTTTCCCGTGATAATTTTTCAGAATTTCCCAGTCGAACTGTTTGCCTGAGCCACCATAATGTGGTGTTTTTGTATCGAAAAGGAAGTAATCGACAAAATCATAGTATGCTGTTAACTGGTCGAAGTTAAAGTGTTCATCAACGCCAAAACTCTTGATGACTTGAACCTGACCTTTGAGTGCTGCACAGTATTCAGGCGATTCATCACCGTGCAACTGAACGGATTCTAGCTTCTCCAGCAATGCGGTTTGAATAAGCTCCTGCAAGGGAACGTTGACAAAAACACCTACTTTCTTTGCTTTCATTGACGGATAGGATTGCGCAACGAATCGTGGTGAATTGGGGTGGAAAATGAATCCGATATAATCCACCAAAGAAGAGATCTCATTCGCCTGCTCTGGGGTAGTAATGCCACAAACTTTTACGAACATGTTACGGGAGATTTAGAGATAATACTTTCGGGATTTTCGCTTTTCATCAAACTTTCCCCGATCAAGGCGCCATGGTATCCGACGGATTGTAATCGTTCTAAGTCGTTCACGGATTTAATTCCAGACTCTGTAATGCACACACGATTTTTTGGCAAATAATCAAAGAGCTGCAACGATGTTTCGATGTTTGTTTTTTGAGCGTGCAAGTCGCGATTATTGATGCCAATTACATCCACCAAATCATTGATTTTTTCGAGGTGCTTTCGGTCGTGTGCCTCCATCAAAACTTCCATTCCCAAGGATTGAGCGATGATGGTTAATTGTTTTGCGTGTTCTGGTTCCAATAGTTCTGAAATGAGGAGCACGGCATCCGCTCCATGGGCTTTTGCTTCGAACAATTGAATTTCATCGAGAATAAAGTCTTTGCGTAAGACGGGAAGTTGCGTGTACTCGCGAATGATTTCTAAATCGCGCATGCTTCCACCAAAGTAGTGGCTATCGGTCAAACAGGAAATGGCTGTGGCTCCTGCACTTTGATAAGCTGAAACAATATCTATCGGGTCGGCCAAAGGACGAATGTCTCCCGCACTTGGTGATTTTCGTTTAAATTCTGCGATAATTCCAAAGTCACTTTGTTTTAGTGCCGCGGAAAGTGATCGTGTTTCTACGTTAAAAAAGAACATGGACTCAAAATCCGAAAGTTTGTACTTCGATTTCAGTATGGCTATTTCGTGCCTTTTGCTTTCTGCTATTTGTTGGAGTATGGTTGTCATATTGAATTATGAATTATGAATTATGAATGATGAATTTTGGGGCATCGATGTCCTGTTATTCTTTCATGTTAAAATGTTTGGCGGTTTGTCCGCTGCGAATGAATTGATGTGCCTCCGAAAAGGCATCGTGTAATGTTGTTTTTGGTTCCATGGTTTGAATGGCGGTGGCAACATTGGCTGCGACTACATTCGTTTGAGCCTCGGATCCGTTTCCATTCGTAATCGAGCGTAAAATCTTCGCTGCATTGTCAATGGTTCCTCCGGATCGTAATTCGGTAGGTTCAACATGTTTTCTACCGAAATCGCTAGCTGAAATCACGGAGTCGTTGTGTTGTTCCAACCGTCGCGTGGCATCGGTTAAAGTAATTTCATCGTAGCCGTCCATGGCATAAACCACAGAGAAGGCATGTCGTTTCGGTCGCAAGAGATGTTGGTACATTTTTGCCAATTCTAAAGAGTACGTGCCGGTTAATTGATACGACGGCTGAACGGGATTCACCAAAGGACCAAGGCTGTTGAAAATGGTTCGAACGCCAAGTTGCTTACGTACGGGTGCCACGTTTTTCAATGTCGGATGAAATAGAGGCGCATGGAGAAAACAGATGTTGTTTCGTTTCAAGTCATCGTTCAATTCCTTGTTGTCAGTCGTAAATCGAAAGCCGAGCGATTCCAAAACATTCGATGATCCACATCCCGAACTCACGCCATAGTTTCCGTGTTTGATTACTTTGTACCCCATGGCAGCCAGCACTAAAGCGGAAGTTGTGGAGATATTAAAAGTATCCTTGCCATCTCCTCCCGTGCCACACACGTCGATGCAATTTTCGCTATTAAGTTCAGGTTTCAAGGCGCGTTCCAGCAATGCTTCTCGAAATCCATTTAACTCTTCCAAGGAGACACCTCGAAATTGAATTCCAGCCAAAATAGCGGCAATTTCTGCTTCTGAAATAGTCCCCTCGCCAATGGCATGGATAAAATCGGCAGCGGTTCCGTGTGACAAGAACTCCTTGTCCATTATTATTTCTAAAAATCGTTTCATATCGTTACGGGAATGGATTGTTTTACAACGGTTAGGTAATTTAGAATCATGGTTCTTCCATCCGGTGTTAAAATGGATTCAGGATGAAACTGAACTCCAAAAAGTGGGAGTTCGTTATGTTCAAACGCCATGATCTCATTCTTGAAAAGAGCTGTCACTTTTAATGAATCCGGCAAAGGAGCATCGGCAATCCAGCTGTGATAGCGTCCTACTTCAAACTCCGCAGGCACATTATTAAATAAGCGAGAGGATTCTGTTTTGAGTATTTTGGACGATTTACCATGCATAGGAGCAGGAGCTAAAGAAAGCGATCCTCCGAAATATTCGGCAAGCGCCTGATGTCCAAGGCAAACGCCTAGAATCGGTTTTTTATTTACGAAATGGGCAATAACATCCATCAGTGCACCGGCTTCCGAAGGAATTCCCGGTCCGGGTGAAAGTAAAATTCCATCGCAGGAATCAAGGGTTTCAAAGTCGACTTGATCGTTGCGCTGCACTAGCACATCGCAGCCCGCCTCCTTGAGGTATCGAACCAAGTTGAAGACAAAGGAATCGAAGTTATTAATGACCGCTATTTTCATGTCGTTTTTTGTTTTTCTGTTTCTGACTGATAGCTGTGAGCCTTTCGAATCGCCTCGCGAACCGCCCTTAGCTTGTGATGTACCTCTTGTGTTTCTCTTTCTGGGTCCGAGTCGAGTACAATTCCCGCCCCAGCTTGGTAGTGCAATTGGTTTTCACGGCTCAAAATGCTTCGAATGACAATAGCCGTGTTCGCGTCACCGTTAGGTTGAATAATTCCGATTGCTCCACCGTAGAAACCACGTGGTTGCTTCTCGTATTGATGAATAAGTTCCATGGCGCGAGGCTTTGGCGTCCCCGATAAAGTTCCCGCAGGAAATGCTTCACTGATCGTTTTGAAGGTTTGGTTCGAATCGCACTTACCAGTGACCTTAGAAACTAAGTGAATGACATGACTGAAGTGCTGAATTTCCTTATAGGCTTCAATGTGAACATCGGTGCAATTTCGACTTAAATCGTTCCGAGCAAGATCAACAAGCATTGTGTGCTCTGCATTCTCTTTTTCGTCCTTTTTTAAGAATTCGAGTTGTTCTGCATCCACGGCATCCTCCCCAGTCTTTGGGACCGTTCCAGCAATTGGGTGAATTTCCACTTTGCCTTTTTTTACAACCGTTTGTGCCTCGGGAGAAGATCCAAACAAGCGATACGATTCAAAATCAAAGTAAAAAAGATAGGGCGAGGGGTTCGTCCGTCGCAACTGGCGATACACATGGAAATCATCGCCGAAATACGTTTGTTGGAACGCGTTGGATAGAACCAACTGAAACACATCGCCACGTTCGCAATGCTTCACACCTTGGCGGACCAAATCGGCGAACTGAGCATCGGAAAGCGAGGGTTTTTCCTCTCCGATGGTTTCAAATGGCAAGATTGAGGGGGCAGGAAGGCGCATGATGGTTTCCATGGATAAGTTCTGAAATTCAGTGGAGAAGCTGTTTTCAAGCAGGGTGCCCTCGTTGGTGAAATGATCAATGACGATCACATATCGAAACAGAAATAAATGGAGGAGAGGGATGTCAGATACTGTGTTTTCGATGGTCAAATGCGTTTCATCCTGATGTGCAAACTCGAAGCTCATTCTTCCGAAAAAACCATTGTTTTCGGGGTGCTCGAAGGTGTACTTGTTGAGGAGGTTTTGTACTTGGTCGGTCAACGATGACTCACATCTCTGCTCCGCTTTGCTTCGCTGGAACTTCGCGAAAGCAATGCTCGAGGTACTTTGGTTTTCGCTTGAATCAGTGCTTCTCGGCTCCGCCCGAATTACTGAAGTATTAGTTGAGACTCCATTCTTTTTAATTTCAAACTGTCCGTTTTTCAATTCAATCGAAATCAAAGGGTCAAAGCCAATGAAAGAGCGACTGTTCTGCCGCGAGTGATAATCATTGCTTTCTAGTAAGCAGCAATTTCGAAAATGGTGCCGTAGCTGGAGGTACAGTTGTACCGGAGTATGGGTGTCCGCATTAAACGTGCGGGTTTTTGAATAAATCATTGGGAAAAAATGAGGTGAAAAAAAAACGACCTGCCAGATGTGACAAGTCGTTTCAATATTTAAAAATCAACATATACTAACGCCAGGCACACCATCGAAGAGTTGCGCTCCACCACCAATTTTGTGCTGCCGTGTTGATATGAGATATTGTATTCATCGTTACAAAGGTCTGAAATAATTTTTGTAAAAATCAAACGTCAATTGAAATATTTTTTTTCCCTTTGTGTTGTAAATGATTACAAACAACGCATACAATTGGCTTTGGAACGACCTAACTTAGGGCCGTTCGTGTGTTGTATGATATAAAAATGCTAACCCGTTCGGTCAATGACTGAAACGGGTTTTTTGATTTAAAAGGATGAGATTAGCAGATAAAATCAATCAGTCCAACCGCTCTTTTGTAGTGGCAGGACCGTGTAGTGCCGAGACGCGTGAACAAGTACTTTCCATTTGTGCGGACATTGCGAAAAACGATAATGTGCAATTGCTTCGAGCGGGTATTTGGAAGCCGCGAACACGACCCGATTCTTTCGAAGGATTGGGGGAAGAAGCACTGCCTTGGTTGGTGGAAGCTGGAAAGTTAAACGGCTTGCAAACGACAACGGAAGTGGCTAACAAGGCACACGTGGAAGCAGCGTTGAAAGCAGGCGTGGATGTCCTTTGGATAGGTGCTAGAACCACGGTGAATCCGTTTGCAGTGCAGGAAATTGCCGATGCTTTGAAAGGAACTGGTAAACCGGTAATGATTAAAAATCCGATCAATCCTGATTTGGCTTTGTGGTTGGGAGCGTTCGAGCGTTTCGAGAAAGTTGGAATTACGGATTTAACAGCGATTCACCGCGGATTTTCGGTTTACAAACACGATAAATACCGCAACGTTCCAAGTTGGGAAATTCCGATTGCCTTGAAGGAAAATCGACCGGAAATTCCGATTATTTGTGATCCAAGTCACATTACAGGAAACCGCGATTTGTTGTTAGAGGTAAGTCAAAAAGCATTGGATTTGAACTTCCATGGATTGATGATTGAAACGCACCCCGATCCTGACAATGCGTGGTCCGATGCGGCACAACAAGTGACTGCCGAAGGATTGAAAAACATCCTCGATCAGCTAGTTGTTCGAACTGTGGAATTCAGCACAGACGTGGCGGAACAAATCAACGAACTCCGCGACAAAGTGGCAATTTTAGATGATCGTATGCTGGAGTTGTTGAGTGCCCGAATGCAGCTTAGCGAAGAAGTTGGATTGTTAAAACGCGAGAACAACATTACCATTCTTCAGCAGGAACACTGGGCGAAAATTATTTCCATGCGTCTAGAACAGGCGGATGATTTGCACCTAACGAAACAGTTTGTGCGACAGGTAATGGACGCCATCCACCAAGAGTCGATTCGCCATCAGACAAAGATTATGAATCCGAAGACGTTGAAGGGGTAGGGCATTATCTACCTCTAATTAACCTTACCCAATAACGGAAACAGCGATAATCCCCCCGACAATTAGCGCTAGGAATGACAATACACCAATTACACGTGTTCTTCTTGGTTTGTTTTTCAAAACGAACATTAAAATCAAAGCAGGAACAAGTAAGATTCCTACAATGACAAGTGCTGGCCATAGCTCTGAGAGGAGAATGAAGGCTATAATCCCTATGAAAAGTGTTGCGGCATAATACATGGCAAAGAAAAACCAAAACCAAAACCCGGGCTTTTCGGCTAATTCTTCTGATGGCATGACGCGTTTTTCGGTGTTTTTCGCTTCTTCTTCCTGTAATTTCTCAGGATCATCATGGAGGTCGTCAATACCATCGCTCAAATCCTGATTTCCAAGAGTGCGTGTTGGTTCGCTTATTTTTTGGGTTGAAATTTCCTCAGTTATCACTTCAGCCTCGTTCGTTCTTCGCTCTTCATTAGATGAGGTGGTATGAATCGCTTTTGACGCTTTTTTCTCCGTTTTCACTGTATATGTGCGTTCCTTTTGAGTTTCGGGTGCCGAAACATGTTCCTCGACTCGTACTTTTCGAATGCCTTTGGATTTGCTTCGCGAGAAGTTGGAAGTTGCGCACGAGGAAACTAATGCCACGATGAAAAGTGCTGGTAATAAGAGTGATGTGGTAAATTTTCGCATAATGTGAAGATAAGAAATTGAGGGGAATCAAATTTACCATCTAAACCAACTCCGAAATATCGTCCTGAAAAACGTGCGTTCTATGAAAATCAAGATACTCTTCTCGGCCCTCAGGGTAAATCCGCATTTTGTTTCGAGCGTTAGGGTTGATGTTCAATTTTTCCCACGTGTAGGGACTCAACAAACTACCGCAGATCAGTTCACCATTGTCTGTAAAAGTGATGTAGCCTTGATCGAACAGGGTGTCGTACGTTGGTGATAAACTCAGACCGTTCAATTTGTCCACATCTTGATCCGTTCGCCCTTCCTTAATGCAAGCAGCATGTGGCTTAATGTGACTAGCAATTAACAAACGTTCGTCTTTAATGAATGTAAATGGACACTGAGGCATGTGATCGTGGACCTCTCGTTTGAATTTTGCTGCGCCTTGACGGAAGGTAGACGAAGCCGCTTTTTTCTGTGCTTCTTCCGCTGCATCGCTCTCCGGTTCCCCGGCAGAAATACTTGGGTGCACGAAGGATCTGTACTGATAATCGAGGAGAATTCTAAAATAAAAGTACGGTTCAGAGTTTGGATCGTCCACAGGATCCAATTTCAGTATGGATAAATAACTGATGCTGGGCAAAATGAGCTTTCTCCAAACGCTCCAGATTTTATCGTCTGAGCGAATGTAACCACGATTTTGCTTCTTGTCCCAGTTATCTGAGGCGTCGTAAATCGTAAAATAGATGGGATTTGAACTGAGTTGCTGCAGCTCGTTGTAGCGTTGATCGTAATAAGCACTGATATCGTCGTGGTATACTTGCTCTTGCTGGAAATACTCCTCCTTGGCGGCTGTCAAATACTTAAGAAGATTGCTTTTGCTAAAAAAGCATCGATTGCTGACAATTGCGTTTTCCGCTTGAGCCGAATTCACTGTTTTCCAGTTGTTTTTATTCGGGTCGCTGTGTGGTGTTCCCCAACGATCATAATCGAAAAATTTCGAAATTTTCTCGCCCAGCTCTCCGCTGTAAGTTCCTACATGCTTCTTACTTTCGCCATTTCCGGTGAAGCGCGCCAGTTTATTGTCGTTGTGAATAAAGCTGTCCTCAGCACGGAAATCTTGCATGGAATCTACAATGAAGTATTCCCTGCCATCTACTTTTATTTTTTGACCGTCCGTCATCTTACTGAGGATCTGCAAATTTTGTGATGTCCATTTGTTTCAATAGGGCGATTAACACATCTACCACAATACTATTTCCAGCCTGTCGGTATAGCTGCGTATCACTAACTACTTGTTTGAAATCATCTCGGAAGCCCATCAATCTGAGACATTCTTTCGGCGTCAACTTTCTGATACGACCTTTGTCGTGCGTAACGTAATTGTCCACCCCGGCTCTGTGCATTTTATGCATGGATTGAAGCAAAGGTCGCGCAATTTCCAAGTCGGTTTTAATGGTAGTTTTAAAATTTTTCGTTCCGCTGGATAGTACGTAATCTCTCACTTTTTCCGAGAGGTAATATTTCTCTTCAACCTGATTGACATCAAAAATAAATTCATCGAATTCACGGTACTCTTGATTCTCAAACACGAAATCTCCGTGCCAGTTGAACTGTTGATTTGCCTTCTGACAAAGCGCTATATCTCCATTGATTTGCGTGTATCTTTTCTGCCTGTTTTTGGAGCTAGTGACAAACTTCACGCCTTTTTCTTTTAGGTAGTACTTGCTGTCCGTGTAATCCTCTAGGAAATCCTGCATGGTATGTTCTAGCTTGATGGGCTGGGGGAACTCAAACTTGATGGATCGGTCCTTGAATCCGATGACAAAAATGCGCTCTCGGTGTTGCGGCATTCCATAGTCTTTGGCGTTCAAAACTTGATAAAAATAGGTGTATCCCAGCTCATCGAAAGTGGCCTTTATCGTTTCAAAAGTATTCCCCTTATCGTGATTGATTAAGCCCTTCACATTTTCGAAAATGAATACTTTCGGCTGACTTTCTTTGACAACTCGGGCAAATTCGTAAAACAAGGTTCCGCGGGTATCCTTAAAACCTTTTCTTTTCCCGACCATGGAGAAAGATTGACACGGACTTCCGCCCACCAATAGGTCAACTTGACCTTTGTATTTCTTCCCGTTGATATCTTTTACGTCGTCGTACCAACGCGATTCATCAATGTTGTAATTGGCAAAATAACTTTGTTTAGCAAACTTATCAATGTCGCTTGCGAAGACAACTTCGGACTGTAGGTTCAAGCGTTTGAAGGCATATTCAATTGCACCAATACCTGAGAACATCGTGGCTACTCTCGTCGTTCTTGTAGGAAATTCGAACTCTTTTTTCGTCCAGTTTTTCTGAAACGATAAACGAATTTGATTGGCAATGTGTAGATCCAAATGCTCTGTCACGAGATTTAAAACGTCTTTGTATTGTGGATAGTACTTCAGCTCCTCAATAACCTTGGAAGCGTAGTAATGATTGGAGAGTTCGGTGGGTTCCGTTTCGAGAATTTCTGCCAAACATGCGATTAATTCAGTGGAAAGCACGCGCTCCTCACGTTCTATTTTTCCTAGTGTGGAAGTGTCGATATCTAAATGAGAAGCTACTTTCCTGAGAGGATATCCAAGTTCTGTTCTTCGTTGTTTAATATATTCACCAAAAGTAGCGACCATGTTTTTCGACAAGTTTGTTTAGGACGAAAATAGTCCAAAAACATGGAATTTCAAATGGGCAGCTGTGTTAAATGAGCAAAATTCTCCTCTTCACGATTCATTGCACATTCATGACAAGAACATCTTTCTTACCCAATTCTTACTGTTCCAGTTGCGACAACTTTTCCAACAGGCAAATCAGTTGGGTCGTTGCAGGTCATGACTGTATCGCCGGATCGTGCTGCTTGTCTTCCATTAATTCGAACGGTGAAACTACCGACAAATACTTTACCGATGTTGGAAGGTTCTTTGACAAACTTGATTCCCATGGGAACATGCGCTGGAACATTGACACCCCAACTATCTTTCATGGCGGCCGGTTTGCCCATAATCTTGACGTTCTTGCTCAAGTTTTCAGTCAGTTTCCCATGAAAAGGGTGCGGAAGCGGAACAATTTCCGTGCCTGTGGGTGTCGGAATTTGTACCAAATGTATATCTGCTGGCGACACGATACTATCGCCTTTTTTTGCTGCTGGTCGTCCCATTTGTTCTAGTTTAAGTCGATTGTTGCACCTTTCAAAGTCATCGTAGCAGCTGCTTTTATGTTCGTTTTTCCTTTGCTATCTACTTCAATATTTTTGTTTGATATAATCTTTGCTCCGTCATTCTTACTCAGCTCAATCTTATTCGAACTACTGGAACTCAACTCAACCGATTGTCTATCATCGTTAAAAATGAGTTTCATACCGCTGCTAGACACAAATCCCGTAGGAGTCCGAGCATCCAATTTGAATGGTGAAGGTGGCTTATTTGATCCAAGGTAGGTGGAAGTGCTTATATACCCTTGATTGTAATTGCCGTGTAAAAATTCAATAATTACTTGCTCGTTTTCTTCCGGTAGGATATAGCTTGACTGCTTTGTACCAGCGGCTACTTGAGATGGATATACCCAGTACTTTTCTGTACCAAAGGACAAGACTTTTACGGGAATTCTTCCCAATCCCTCAGGGTCTTTTTCCCATTTCATGGCTAAGGCAATTTCAGCTGGGGTTGACTGAGGAATTGTTGGGTTCTCCATGGTGTCTTCGTCCATTTCGGTTGCACCAATTCCTACATGTGTTGTCCAAGTACCCATACGGACTTCATGCACCACTTTGCTTACCGCGTAGCTTCCGTTGTACGATTTTGGAAAACTTTTGAGCGTTAACTGCTGCATAACTTTGAACCTTGCATTGCCGGGAACGGCTATTGTTCCATGCAGTTCATTGCGCGTATTGTAATTGGAGAAATAAGCACTAATTCCTTCGGCTTCTTGTTTAGCTGTTAAGTTGAGCATGTTGTATTTCGCCTGAGGTGCAGCAATCGTTTTTGCCAGTTCACTAACACCTGTTCTTTTCACGATACCGGTGACATTTTTTTTGACATCCCAGTAGTTTATTTCAACGGTTTGATTGAGTCGTTCTGCATCCAAGTCCAATTGAAAATCAATGATCTCATTGATGCCAAGTGTCAATGACTTTGTTCCTGTTGTATCGTTAGGATTCAAAATGCTGATTGCTCCGTCATCGAGTTGTGACACCAAGCCATAATTCGCAGCTCTGTTTCGTATAAAGTCCCACGCCGATTGCTGTTTTCGAACAAATTGATCGTACGTATTAGCCGTTAATTGGGCTGCCGCTTTTTTGAGCGAAACTCCTGCGATTGGGGAAAGCACATCTTCTATCATATTCTTGTCCGTTTTCTTATTGAATATTTGCGTATCAACGGCGTGTACCAATCGAAAAGCTGGATCTTTCACGGTAAGAGTCAATGTTGGTAATCCTTTCTCGGCACCAAACTGAGACGTTACAACAACGCCTTTGAAGATGCTTTCATCTCTGTCTCCAGTCTCTTCGTATCGTATTTTGATATCAATTTCGGCACCAACTTGAACATCGACTGCATTAAACAGCGGGTAGTCGCGATCTGCGAAATTACCATCGCTTAGCACGATTTGAGCTGTGGGAATTGCGTTGAGTTTTTGTTCCGTTATTAATGAGATCAGGTGATCACTTAGGTCGATGGATTTTTTTCCTTGCAGCGTTACTGTAATTGCGTTACTCATAGTTCATCTTTTTCTAGAAAGAATGCACCTTCCGAAGAATCGTTGTTGGGCTTCTTGTGAATTGGGTTATCAGTGAATATTGTTTTGCGTCTAGAAACGATGGGTTTCTTAGAACATCTGTCGAGTTAAAGATACTGATTTCATTCTGTACGAAGTGATCACAGAATAATGGAACAATTAGGTTATTGCAAGCGGTAATTTATGGACTTGTCTGTGAGAGCAATTAGTGTTTCACAAGAATATCGACCTCCTCGAATTCTTGATCTAGTTCGTTTATATGAAGTCGGTAGATATGCCAACACAAACAAAGTGATGCGCCACCTTCGACATGTTCTAGCATAACTCTGAGCGTGTCATTTGCTATGGAGTAATCGCCTAAATATTACATTTGACAAGGCGCCGCTAAACGAAACTGAATAACTTTTCCTTTTCTATCGTTCATGACCCAATCCACGTGAAAAGTGTTTGCCTCAACATCTGCGGAAGAACAATCATCCATTTTTTCCAGTTTGAAGTTTTTCGTCTTCATAAGCTTTTCATAGAAAGCCTTTTTAGGATTTTCGTTTATTGACGAGGGTGCAGGGTTTTCTCCACACGAAAGTACGGTGGCAATTAGCGAAGGAAGAAGGATCGCTATGTAGAGTTTGTTCATTGGGTATAACGGTCTGCAGCTATGAAGCGAGCCGCATCTCGAATATAGTTATTTGCGGCTTGATTTGTAGGTGCTGT
Source organism: bacterium (assembly GCA_024742305.1). Classification (GTDB taxonomy): domain Bacteria; phylum Bacteroidota; class Bacteroidia; order Flavobacteriales_D; family Crocinitomicaceae; genus UBA4466. The sequence continues at coordinate 31,598 of JANSYQ010000010.1, forward strand.
TATAGGTACTCGCATTATTCGATTTCAATGCGTAATGGGGTTAAATGATCCTCCATACCTGAAATTGGTAAAATGTATTTGTTTTGTACAGCCATTACTGTTACCAATTTACCTTTCTCATATTCATTTTCAATCCCGAGCCTTTCAAATTGATAAATGCCATTTTCAGTTTCCATTCTGAACTCAGGAAAGTCATCATGCCCCGTGCTAACAAGGTCAGTTATTTTACCCTTTAACTCTTTGACAATACCATCTTGTTTGAGACTATTTAACCAACTCTCAGTGCCATAAAGTCCCCATTTCGTTCTGAATGCAGTTTTTTCAGATTTAATTCTTTTCTGAATTATTGGAGTCCGTTTTGGGTCAGTTGTTACATCGAATATTACCATCAGCTTGTCATTACCTATAACTTGTTTATATCAATCATCAATATACAATAAAAGGACATCTATACGGTGTGAATTGGTGTGCTATGTTGACCGTATGTGACACTTTAGTTGCTACTAACTTGTCTATACAAACATCTCCCTCCAAACATTCGTAACCGCAAACCAAAAACCGATAATTACAACTTACTAGCATTTGCCTACAGGAAGCGTTCTCCAAGATACAAATACAACACGATACATACACACTTCGCACCCTTCCCAACAAAAAAAATCCCCAACCGAGACGATCAGGGATTTCCGAGCTAGTGCTTTGAGAGACGCACACTAGTTCCGCCATTCAACTCGGTCGAATGAAGATGAATGGTACTATATGTAAGACTTTTGAGGCGGCAATTTGTTACAATAGCGCACGTATCCAAAGAGTCTGATCCGTTTTACAGATCGGACAAAGATTTAAACTCCCAATCCAAAGATCGGTTTTCCACATCATGATGAAATAGTAACGCCTTATTATTGGTGCCGTTAAAGTCAATACCAGATGCCAAAAAATAGATACCGTCAGGAGATCTATATTCGAACTCATTAGCCTTAAATCCAATATCTCCACCAATACAAAGCACTTCGGTACCACGAGATTGAACTTTGACCAACTCAGGGTAAATTTCAGTGTTGAAATTATTGGGATTGATGCAATAGAAACAATTATCCAAATGTGCATTTGATACCGAGGAAATTTGGGGCTCCAATGTTGGGTTGTCATACATCCAAATAAGTTTGTGGTGCAAGAGAATCAAATGCGATGATTCTTGAATAGTATCCAAAACGCTCAATACAAGGTCTTTTTGAGCACCTACAATATTACTGAGACTATCTTGAGTGTCTAAAACGATGTAAGTAATTCCCTCATTGTGGGTAGTGTAATACACAGGTTTGTTTGAGTACTGTTGAACTTTATCGAGATTCGAATAATCGTGATTTCCGAGTGCCCATAGTGTGTTCGCATCTCCTAGGTTGAAGATTGAGTCCGCTCGATTCATCGTAACAGCATCTGCAGAGGTTTGCATCGCTAAATCTCCACCGAGCCAAAGCATGTCGTACTTATTGAAATCCAATATTTCCGCCTCCTCAACCATTAACGGGTTGTTGTTCGTTCTTGTATGGGATAGATGCAAGTATGTGCGTGTCTCGTTAGCGAAAGGCTCCGGTAATTCATCCTTTTTACATGAGAACAGGGAGAAAATAAGAAGGGCGAGCACTGCGAAATGAAAATGTTTAAAGTTGTGCTTATATCTTTCCATAATTATATGTACGAACCGCACGCCAATTTGGATTTTGAGTATCGTTGATTTGGTAAATTATGATGATGAAATGTGTTTAGTCTTTCTACTAACTCTCACCAAGGCATAGGGCTGCTTCCTCGTAGGATTGCGTTCCGTCAGCTTAAAAGGACTATATAATTAGGATGTACTTTATTTGGTTGAAATTGTTCGGAAGTTTGCATGGAAAAATCTAGAACTCCTCCGTCTCATACTCCCAATCCTTAATCGCCTCGAAACGCGCTTGCGCCTCTTTGTTGGAGGGATGTTGTAACAAGGATTCCACGGAAACGGTTGGCACCAAATCCGTGAGGAGGTCTTCTCGCAGGAAGATAAAGTTGAAACCGAGTTCGTTCGATCCTACCAAACGGTAGCCTTTGCTTTTCGCTAGTTTGGTCATCGCTATAGGAGAGGCTCCATGGTAATCGGGGTGTTTGCCGGGGTAGAAGTACTCCGGATCGTAAGGAACAATGATGTCGTGCAGTCCGAATTCGTTGTGCGTTTCTATAACGACTACTTCCGGTTTCACGCAGTCGATCGCTTTCCACACCCAATAATCGTTTCCGTCTATGTCGATAGATAAAAATCCAATGTCGCCACTCAATCCGCCTTTTGTAATGAGCTCGTTGATGTTCTCCGCTGTGATCATCGCCTCCAAAAAGGTGGGAGCCGCTACTTTCGGATTGCCGTGTTTTTTGTAGAAGTGTCTACCGCGTTCAATCGCTTTCGAATTTCCGTCGATGAACAAACCGGTGAAATTGTGGTGAAAGTGCAAATTTGCCGCATTGCTATTGATTCCATCATCGGCACCAAACTCTACGAAAGTTTTGTTTTTCGAGTCCAACAAAGCGAACAAGTAGAGTACCAATCCGTCTTCCTCGAATTGCGAGAAGTTTTTGAACCCGTTCTGAGAAATAGGGGAGAGTTGCCCTTTGGCGGCCTCCTGCTGAATACGTTGCACAAACAATTGCTGCTCTTCACGCTTCTCTTTCGATAAACGATTGCGTACTTTGTAGTACTTCAGATATTTCTTCAGGTAATGTTTCACTTGGCCGACAGAGACCTTGCTTTGCAAAGTCGAGCGCAAAGATAGCCATTATTTCATCTTTGTAGAATAACTTTCTGCCAACTCAACCGCATTGTACACATTGACAATTCCTCCGGTTTTGGAAAGTTGATTCAAAGACACCATTTTCTCTGTGTCGCCCGGTAATGGCATTGTTTTATTCGTTTTTTCTACCGATTGCAGAATGATATCGCGTACTTCGAACATGGTCAATTCCGGATAGTACGATTTGATCAACGCTGCCGTACCCGCAACCATCGGTCCAGCCATGGAAGTACCGTCGTAGAGATCGTACTCGTTGTCAGGAACGGTAGAGTAGATGTCGTGTCCAGGAGCGAAAACATCTACGGTATTGTTTCCGTAATTGGAGAAATCGGCGGCAATTCCATCGCGTACAATAAATCCGTCTTTAATCTTCGCTTTTTTATGTCGGGTGGATGCGCCTACTTCAATCCAATTCGTGAATGATTGGTCCATGGCAGCGTATTTCGGACGAGGATAATTCTCTGAAATATTATTGTCCGATGCTTCATTTCCAGCTGCGTGAACCACCAAAACACCATTCTTTTCGGCATAACGAAACGCTTCGATCATTTGTGCTTGTTCTGGCGAATACGATTTCCCAAAACTCATGTTGATCACCTGAGCACCGTTGTCCACAGCATAGCGAACGGCCATGGCAATATCTTTGTCCCACTCATCTCCGTTGGGCACTGCGCGCAGCGACATTATGGCTACATCGCCTGCTACTCCGTCGTTTCCAATGCCATTTCCTCGAACGGCACCAATAATTCCTGCGCAGTGCGTTCCGTGTCCGGCATCAGGACCTTCGTAATCGTTGTTTCCGTACCCGCTTGTGAAATTACTCACGTCATCGCCCAAAATTTGGGCTCTTGGATCAATGTCAGGATTGTAGTTGTAATCCAACACTTCATCGCAGTAATCCAAATAATCTTTCAGATCTTCAACGCGAACGCCCTCTTGCATTAGCAAATACATGACTTCCGCAGCCTCTCCAATTTTGTCGTCCTTTCGAGCTTTTTTAATTTGCTTCAGAGAGTAATTGTCTCCCAGTTCCTTTTTGATCATTTTGTCCAACTCAGCAAGGTATACGTAGGTTTGAGAAAGATCGCCTTTCACGGATTTTGCCTCATCGCGTTCTGCCATCACTTCTTCTTTCACCTTCAAGTACAAGGTGAATTCTTCCATGTCGTCAGCAGAAACTTCCGATTTCGAAACGCCCTCGTACTTTTTGTGCAATTGAGAATAGATACGTGTCACCTCTAAGCGCACGTTGTGAATGTTTTCCCCTTCGGCATTTCCCAAAAAGTTCCATCCGTGAACGTCGTCGATGTAGCCATTGTTGTCATCGTCAACTCCGTTGTTCGGAATTTCATCTTCGTTGATCCAAATTTGACCCTTTAAATCTTCATGATCTACATCCACCCCGGAATCGATAACAGCTACAACGACCGTTTTAGTGCTCTTGCCGTCCAATAGTTTTTTGTAAGCTTTGTCGGTATTCATTCCCAAGCCCGATCCGTTGTACCAATTTTTTTGTTTGTCGGTAACTTCTTGACTGAAGGAGTAGGACGTAATAAAAACAGTGCATAGTGCCCCATAGAGGATGTGATGTAATCTCATAATTCTGAATTGTTCTTTAAAAGTAGGGATTTATCAACGTGAAAAAAGGCCGTTCATCCCATTTTGGGAGTAACAGCCTTCGGTCCAAGGTAAAATCGTAGCGGGTTATTTTCCCGTAAATATCAAGGATAATGCAATGTTGTGATGATTCAAATCGCTGAATTCATCGCTATTGGTAATGTTGGATAAACCATACGAATAGCGTAATTCCGGAGACATTTTGAATCCAATGAGTGGAATATCCAATCCAACACCCACGTCGATAGCGAGATCGCTACTTGTTGGAACGGAGTTATTATTTCGATTCGCCAAAGGAATGCGGTAATTCGGTCCGGCCAAAACATAAGGACTAAAGTTGGATCGCATCATACGGTATTTTAGATGTCCCATTAATTCTAAGCTGGAAGCGCTCACGGCATACTCTGTATTTCCCTGATTGATTTGTCCGGCATTGAAGGATAGGTCTGCTTTTGGTGAGAGGACAATGCGTTTTCCGAGGCGAAGCTCTGAAACAACTCCTAAACGATAGCCCATTCCATTCACGATTTGATCGCCGTTTTCTTGTGCGGCGCCAAACTGTAAGTTGGAGCGGTTGACTCCAAATGAAAATCCGAAAGCCATAATTTTACGGTCCCTGTTTTTGTCTCCTGCACAACCGCAATTAATTCCCATTGGGCGGGCGAGTTCGGCTTGTGCAGCAAATGGATTTTGTAGGAGGCTTTCTTGAGGAGTATCCAAGGCGGATATATCTTGTGCAAACAATCCTCCGGAGAGAAGAAGTGCTGCAATGAAGCTTACTTTTTTCATGGTTTTATTTTTTAAGGTTGGGTATCTTTTTTCAAATCTTTGCTGGTTTACTCCAATTAACGTGCCGAAGCTGTCTTTTATTTCTTCTGCATACATAATAAAGAAGCATTTAACAGTTGGGCTAGTTGTCTGTTTTGTGAAAATTAAATGGTGTTGCTGAGATTTTATCCTCCGCAGCTTATCAACGGTTCGTGGAAAACTATTCTTAGCGACAAGCGATTTCATCTTGACTACCAAGTATTGAATTGGCATTTTTGTTTTATGGAACTAAAAGACACTATTGGCGCTGTGGAGAAGTTTCACAAGGCCTTTCGCATCGAGAACAATTACCAACCTACGGTAGATCTTTCGGATGCAGACATTTTGTTGCGTTACAAGTTGATGCGCGAAGAAAATGAAGAGTATTTAGAAGCCGCTCAGAACGGCGACATGGTTGAGGTGGCCGATGCTTTGGGGGATATGCTCTACATTCTATGCGGAACAATTTTAAAGCATGGAATGCAAGATAAAATTGAAGAAGTATTTGAAGAGATTCAGCGCTCCAACATGAGTAAGCTTGACAAAGATGGAAATCCAATTTACCGTGAAGACGGCAAGGTATTGAAGTCGGATCAATACTTTAAACCGGATATTGCATCGATCTTAAACAGCTAGTATGAAAACAGCAATGATTGCCTTATTGGCGCTTTTGCCTCTGATGGGAGTGGCGCAGGATTGTGAACAATTCAAAACAGGAACCTACCGTATCAAAGGTGAAAGTGGGGAAATTGAACCAAATTATTCGATTGTCCGAACGAAGAAGTTTCAGATAGAGCGAATCGGAGAGAATTACGTTAAGACGAAGGTGAAATGGATCGACGATTGCACGTATAAATTAACCTTCGTGAAAAGCGATATCATGGATATCCCGAAGGGAACCGTGACTATTTGTACCATTAAAGATACTTTCGAAGGAGGTTATCACGGTGTGGGATCGTCTCCGGGAATTGCTGAAGAAGTACCGTTCACGATGTATCGTGTTGATGGAGGCGAATAATAATTAACGATAATGAAACATCTCCTTATAATTATTGCACTTCTAGGCACTGGAATTGGGTACGCACAACCCAAAAAGGAGTTTAAGAACGGAACTTTTGGTGTAAAATCTGAGGGAGTGATATCCGAAGGGTATACAATTGTCCGAAAAGGAAGAAGGCAAAAAGAGAACTTTCAAGGCACAAAAGCCGTTTTCAAGGTCAAATGGATTTCTGATAGTTCGTATCGACTTACGATGATTCGTGAGGATAAGCCGGGTGAATTCAGCAAAACCTTGCACGTAGATATTATTGAAACACGTGAGGATGAATATACGGCGATTGTGGTTTCGGATTTTGGAACCACGCGAGTGACATTATTTCGACGGGAATGAAGCGCTTCAACCTCAGAACTTACGCGATCATCATCAATGATGCCGATCAAATTTTGATCTCGGACGAAATGCGTTTCGGGAGAGCGTTTACGAAATTTCCTGGCGGCGGACTGGAATGGGGAGAAGGATTGACTGACGGATTAAAACGTGAGCTTCATGAAGAACTTGGAGTGGAGGCAGAAATAGGTTCGTTGTTTTACGTTAATGAGTTTTTTCAAAAATCAAGCTTTCGAGAAACCGACCAACTCATCAGCTTTTACTTTCGCGTTGAGAAAATAAATTTGGGGGCCATTCCCGCTTCCGAGCATGAGGTTCCACTCAAAGAGGAAGGTGAGAAATTTCGTTGGGTTCCTCTCTCAGAGCTTTCTGAAGCAATGATGACGTTTCCGGTGGATAAGTTGGTAGCGATGAAGCTGACTAAATAAGATCGGGGTAATTTTTTGAAAAACAAAGAAAATTTTGCTTTTTTAGTTCGCCATTTCGCGAACAAGCGAATTTGCGAATTAACAGAATGGAGTCGTTCTGAGCCCGCTTTTCAAACTCCCTCTAAATCTCCTACTTCAATTTCTCGTTATCCTTATGCCGCGAATGATCACGCTTAGTCTTCTTTTCCAAATTCTTCTGAACCGCTTCTTCTAAGTCGATGCCGGTTTGATTGGCCAAACACACCAAAACAAAAAGAACGTCGGCCATTTCATCGCCAAGATCTTTGTTCTTGTCCGATTCCTTTTCGCTTTGTTCGCCATATCTACGCGCCATGATACGCGCCACCTCGCCCACTTCCTCCATGAGCATCGCCGTATTGGTCAATTCATCGAAATAGCGAACACCATATTGCTTGATCCAGTCATCTACAATTTTTTGTACTTCTTTGATTTCCATTACTTCTTCTTTGTGTCGAAATAAATATTGAATCCAAGCGAGTGGAACTGGTATTTGCTCGTAAGTCCGAAGCCGGAAACCCAGTCCAATTGGATATTCTCGCGAAGCAAGAATTGAAGTCCAAAATCAACCCCGTAATTATCGCCACTGAAAATAGATACATCGCCAACTGTCAATTCATTATAATTGCCAAACACTTCTCCAAAAGCAGTCCAGTTATCAGCGAATTGAAAACTGTATACTGCCGAAAAGGGAATGGCGTACATGGTAGTAATTGGATTGGGCTCTCCCGGATTCAGCCTAAATAAAGAGTAACCAAGATTGGCTCCAACGGAATGTCGTTCCAAAAACACGTGACTAAAAGCCAAAGTAATATCCCCTTGATTTCCGTCCCAGCCTCCATTGTAAGGTGAATACCGAGCAATCGCCGCTAGATTGGTATTGCCGTCATTGGGAAGGATAGAATACTTCGCTCCTATACCCAAGTGATTCATACGATAGCTCGTATTTCCATTGAAACGATTGAGACTTGTGTTCTGTTCCAAGCGCAGCTCTAATCGCTCTGTAATCCCGTATCGAACCAAAAGAAAGGGCAATTGATCGAATTGCGCATCGGGATTGGTGCCATTGTCTTGGATGGATACTTGAGTACTCAACTCGCCTTGAAGAAAGCCCGAAGGAACCGTCACCGCACTAGCCGAAACAGAAGGTGCTTCGGTACTAATAGATTGAGAAAAGCCTGTCGCAGAGAGCAACAGGCTTATTATAATGATATTCAGTTTCATTGAGTAAACTTTACAGGATTACATGCCTCCCATGTTCTGCATTGCATCGAGACCTTGAATTTCAACGCCTTCCGGGATTTCTAAAGTGTACTCCTCCATATCCGCTCTGTCCTCGAACTCAATTGCCGTATACGTCATCGTCATACCTTCTGCACCCATTTCCATTTGTAAGCACAAGCCTGGAATACTGTTCGGCATTTGGTCCATTCCTTCTGGTCGTTTGAAGTTTTCCGTGTACCAGTATGTGGATGTATTTCCTTCTGAGTCGGTGATAGTTGCTTTCTTACACTTCTCTCCCAAAATCTCTTTGGTTTCGTCATGCAAAACAACCTCAGGCCCTTCCGTTTCCTCTTCATCTTTGCCTAGTTCTTCTGGATCTCCTTGAAACGCCATGTTACCCATCATTCCCGACATAAAAATGGTCATTTGGTCCTCTTTAAGATCCATTTCCATTTCCATGGTCATCATGGTACCCATTTGCGTTTTTACCCAAGTTTTTTTCGAGCTTGATGCTACTTGCATGGTTGAACCATTCATCATCATTGCCATCATTTCTCCCTCTTCACCACTTGCGTCGATATTAGTCTCGTACTTTACGTACACCCCTTTTTGCGCGAATCCAGCGAAAGTGAAAGCAAGAACGGCAACTAAACTGTAAATAAATTTCATTTCTCTTTTCTTAGATTGTTTTGCCCCTAAATTACAACAATTGTTCCAATCCAAATTATTGTTTATCACGTGAGTCCATCCAAATGGTTACGGGGCCGTCATTCACTAAATGCACTTTCATGTCTGCACCAAATTCTCCTGTTTCAACAGTGATATTTTGAGCAGCAAGCGTTTGAATAAATGCTTCGTATAATGGAATGGCTACCTCGGGACGCGCTGCTCGAATGTAACTAGGACGATTTCCTTTTTTCGTGGATGCGTGCAAGGTAAATTGACTGATCACCAAAGCGCTTCCATCAATATCTTGAAGAGATAGGTTCATTTTTCCTTCACTATCGGAGAAAATGCGTAGTTGTCGCACCTTCTTAACCAACCAATCGATATCTTCTTGTGTGTCTTCATGCTCAATGCCGACCAACAAAAGCAATCCTTTGTCAATACTTCCGCTTACGGTTCCATTAATGGTCACAGATGCTTCAGAAACACGTTGAATTAATACTCTCATGCAAATGGATTTTTTCTGTGCACCTCATTCTCATCTTCTTCCATCAGTTGAAGGTAGGTTTCGTAGCGCGATTCAAATATTTCGCCTTCTTCCACAGCTTCCTTTATGGCGCACTTGGGTTCGTTTAAGTGCAAACAGTTGTGAAATTTACAATCAGCCATGCGCTCTCGCATTTCAGGAAAATAGTGAGAGATCACCGCTTTATCCAAGTCAACGATACCAAACGCACGAATTCCGGGAGTGTCGATAATATATCCACCGGACTCTAATTCGTGCATTTCGGCAAAGGTGGTCGTATGTTGTCCTTGCTGATGTGCTTTCGAAATAGCCCCCGTTTTTACCTTCAAATTAGGATCCAAAGCGTTGATGAGCGTACTTTTTCCAACGCCGCTATGCCCGGAAATTACCACCTGCTTACCTTTAATTTCATTCCGTAGGAAGTCGATGTTTTTTCCGTCTCGGGCCGAAATGATTTCACTCGGATAACCGCATTCTCCGTACATGAATCTTAACGCTTCGATGTACTCCAATTCATCTTCATCCAACAAATCCGTTTTGTTGAAAAGCAAGGTAGTAGGAATACGAAAGGACTCTGCAGATACTAAAAAACGATCGATAAACGCCAAGTGGGTAACGGGCGATTTCAACGTTACGATGAGGTAGGCACGATCAATATTGGCGGCAATTATTTGTTTTTGCTTGCTGAGATTGGTGGACTTTCTAACGATGTAATTTCGTCTAGGATCGAAATCTTCGATCATGCGATTGCCCTCACCATCAATTTCTTCAGAGACGTGTACGATATCTCCCACCGACAAAGGATTGGTAGTGCGAAGCCCATCCAATCGGAGTTTCCCACGAATTCGACAGTTCACATGTGATCCGTCGGGCATAGCAACAATGTACCATTTGCCCGTAGATTTCACCACTACACCTTTCTCTAACATGTAGCAAAAGTAATGAAGTCAGTTTGTTTTTTGGGCAGTCGTGATTAAGATAACACAATCACTTTCGTTCATTAAATACATTGAGATTGTACTATTCGAATTCAAACAAGGCGAATCGCTTGGTCATCACACAGTGTTGATCTCGTGCCCTCCGCGCCCCCGTGGTGAATAAATACAATGAGTTATTCTAAATAAAATTGCACTCCACCTAAAATCGACCAATTGATCTGTATAGACTAAGCGATCAAACTACATTAATCTCAACACGGAGTTGATCTTGTGTATTCTAAAAGTGCGGATTCCCCAATTTTCTTTAGCGCTACATGATTCTTTGCGATAAAACATATCTACCTTTTTCTGTCTATTGTATCCGTTTTACGGCACACCGTTATATCCATTGACTCCAATGGTGGAATTATTGAATCAATGACGAATTGAATCCTTCATAAATGTGTAAATTCGTGCTTCAAACCTGATGACATGTCAATAGAGGTAAAAAACCTATTCAAATATTACGGGAATCAAGCTGCTGTGAAAGACGTTACTTTTAATGTCAAAAGCGGTGAAATTGTCGGTTTTTTGGGACCAAACGGTGCTGGTAAATCCACTACCATGAAGATCATCACAGGGTACATCAATGCGAGCGGCGGAAACGTAAAAGTTTGTGGAAAGGATGTGACGGTTGATACCCTAGACACCCGACGATTGATTGGTTACTTGCCTGAGAACAATCCGTTGTATCTTGACATGTACGTAAAGGAGTATTTGACATTCGTCGGAAAAATTTACCGCGTTCCCAATGTGAAGCAACGCGTTGCCGAAATGATCCAAAAAGTGGGATTGGAAATCGAGCAGAACAAACGTATTGGACAACTTTCGAAGGGATACAGACAACGTGTTGGGTTGGCACAAGCGATTATTCACGATCCTGAAGTACTCATTTTGGATGAGCCTACTTCCGGTTTGGATCCCAATCAGCTGGCCGATATCCGAAACCTAATCAAATCGATTGGGAAAGAGAAAACAGTGATGCTATCGACTCACATCATGCAGGAGGTTGAAGCAATTTGTGATCGCGTAGTCATCATCAACCGCGGTGAGATTGTAGCTGATAACAAAGCAAAAGAATTGCAGTTGGAAGGTGCTGTGCAAACAGTATTTGTTGAGTTTGAAGGATCCATATCCAAAAGCAGACTCAAGAAAATCCCTGGTGTTGGTCGCGTAGAACAAGTTCAAGATGGATGGCTGTTAGAGTCGTCTGAAGACATCGACCTGCGGAAAAGTGTAGCACAATTTGCCCAACAAAATAACCTCCTAGCAGTAACGCTGCGAAAAGAAGAGAAATCACTCGAAGAAGTATTTAAACAATTGACCAAGAGTTAGTAATGCCCGAAAATTTTATTCAAGAATTGCAATGGAGAGGTATGATCCACGATATCATGCCCGGAACGGAAGAAGCACTCAACAAGCAAGTATCGAGCGGATATATTGGTTTCGATCCAACGGCAGATTCACTGCACGTAGGAAGTTTGGTGCAAATTATGATTTTGGTGCATTTTCAACGTGCCGGACATAAACCGTACGCTTTAGTGGGCGGCGCTACCGGAATGGTAGGAGATCCTTCGGGGAAGTCACAAGAACGAAATTTACTCGACTCAGAGACGCTAAATCACAACGTAGAGTGCGTTCGAAAGCAATTGGAGCAGTTTCTCGATTTTGACTGCGGCGAAAACTCTGCCGAGATGGTCAATAACTACGACTGGTTCAAAGACATGTCCTTTTTGGAGTTCATCCGTGACGTCGGAAAGCATATTTCTGTGAACTATATGATGGCAAAAGATTCGGTGAAATCACGCCTAGAGACGGGAATGTCTTTCACAGAATTTTCTTACCAGTTGGTGCAAGGCTACGATTTCTACCATTTGAACAAGCACCACAATTGCATCGTTCAGTTAGGCGGGTCTGACCAGTGGGGAAATATTGTGACGGGTACTGAACTCATTCGCCGAAAAGGTGGAGGAGAGGCGTATGCAGTAACCACACCTTTAATCAAAAAAGCCGATGGAACGAAGTTTGGAAAAACGGAAGGAGGCAATGTTTGGCTGGACGCGAAACGAACATCTCCGTACGAGTTCTATCAGTTTTGGCTCAATGCCTCAGATGCCGACGCCGAGAACTACATCAAGATTTTCACGTTGATGCCGAAAGAAGAAATTGAAGCATTAATAACGAAACATAACGAAGCACCACATCAACGAGCTTTACAAATTGCTTTGGCAGAAGATATCACCGAACGCGTACACGGACAAGAAGCCTTGCAAACGGCAAAGGTGGTAACCAATCTACTTTTCGGGAAAGCATCTCATGAAGATGTGGTAGGTATGAGCGCCAACGATTTCGAAGGAATGCGAGGCGCTGTGGACGTTGCAACCATCTCCAAAGATGAATTCGGTGATGGCATCGGAATTTTGGATGCATTGTCCGGAAAAACCGGCTTTTTGAAGTCTAACGGAGAAGCAAGAACAGCGGCAAAACAAAACGCAGTATCAGTCAATAAAGAAAAAGTAGACGATCAATTTTCGATCACTGTCGATACCCTGATTCATGACAAATATGTCCTTTTGAGCAAGGGAAAGAAAAATAATTACCTTTTAATCGTAGAGTAAGACAACGATTTACAGCGTAGTTACGTCTTCTAGTTGACTGATCAAAATGCTGATTCACCATTCGTTAGGATTGGGATGGAAATTTTGGACTTGATCCAGTTCTCGTTGTTTTGAAAATTAACGACTTACTACAGATGAAACTACCACGATTGCTGCATGTTGTAGCGTTTTTGCTAATGACTTCTACCACGTTTGGTCAAGGAGGAATCATCCCTACCGTAGGGAAAGAATTTTGGATGGGCTACATGAATAATTATGGAACCTACGCCAATACCATCGACTTACAATTATTTATATCAGGAGGAACTGCTACCAGCGGAACTGTTGAAATTCCACTCCAAGGATGGTCACAAGGGTTTACCGTTACTCCAGGGGCAGTAACTACAGTAACAGTACCAACGGCAATGGCACACCATGTTTTGAATGATGTTGTGGAAAACCGTGGGGTGCATATTACTACCCTCGATACGGTCAGTGTCTTCGCGATTAACTTTCACCCTTACACGGCAGATGCCAGTAAGGTATTGCCCGTTCGATCTATTGGAACCGAGTACATCGTAAGTACCTTTCAAGGTATTGGTGGTGGATTCACACTGAATTCTGAATTTTTAATTGTCGCCACGGAAGATGGAACAGAAATAGAAATCACTCCATCTGTAGCTACGGCTGGAGGAAATCCAGCGGGAGTACCGTACATCGTTCAGCTCGATGAAGGAGAAACCTATCAGGTCATGGCGGCCTCGAATAACACTGACTTATCCGGCTCAACGATAGTCGCCACGCCGTCCAGCGGAAGTTGTCGACCATTTGCTGTTTTCGCAGGTGCACAATGTACAAACATCCCTAACGGATGTACCGCCTGTGACCATATTTACGATCAATTATTACCCACAGATGCATGGGGCGATGAATACTACATTGTTCCTTTTAGTGGAACGTCGGGCTATACATATTCAGTAACCGCCCGCGACAACGGAACATCTGTATCTGTTGATGGCGGTGCGCCTTTTATTCTGAATGCCGGTCAATCACAATTCTTCAACAACGTTCCAACAGGAGTGCAAGTGGTAGGTTCTGCGCCTATCGCTGTGACTCAATTTATGCAAGGCGTAACGTGTAGTATTACTGGTGACCCGGCGATGCTTTCTTTGAATGGTGACGATCAGAAAATTTCGGATGTTACTTTCAGTACAGTGACCTCAGCTGTGATCAATCAACACAACTTGAACGTAGTCGTTGAAACCGTGGACATTGGAACGGTTCTTCTAGACGGAGTTGCCATCCCCGCAGGAAGTTTTAGTCCGTTCCCGTCAAATCCTACAAACTCGTATGCCTCTGTCGGAATTACGCAAGGAAGTCACAACCTTTCTGCTCCAAACGGATTCAGCGCGTATGTTTACGGAACGGGTAGCGCAGAAAGTTATGCTTATTCGGTAGGATCTTTCCAACCAGAACCGCCGCTTGTGGTAGATACAGCACTTTGTACCAACGACACAGTTTGGCTCGCTCCGCCGCAATCATTATTCAGTCCAGAATGGACAACCTTATCCGATACGAACACTGTAATTGGGACGAACAACCAGTTAATCCTCGTACCGCCAATTGTGAATGACGTGTACATTGTAACTGGAAACTCATTGCTTTCCGGATGTGAGGAAGAATACTTATTCAGCGTAGCGACTCCAACACCACCAGTAATTGATGTTACGGCAAGTGAAGATACCGTATGTATGTTCGAACAAGTGCAAATGAACGTCTCCATCGCACCTACAGGAAGTTACGATATTCAGTGGTCGCCTTCGTACTACTTTGATAATCCAACTTCGCAAAGTCCTGTACTTACGGCGCTAGTGAGCGGTTGGTACTATGCAGATGTTTCCACTATTGGCTCTACGTGTAGTTCGGCACGCGACAGTATTTGGATTGAAGTAAACGGTGGAAGTATCGGTGAACTCGATCTTACAACCACCAATTCATTTATTTGTGCCGGAGATTCAACACAACACAATTTGGATGTCTATCAAATCGTTCATTTCGATGACTTCAACGGTGGTAACGATCCGAACCTTTGGAACAACATTGCAGGATTTACCAACTCAAATGCCTGTGGATCTGTAACCGGAGATGCTCTCTTATTTGACGGTGCTGCTCCAAGAGTTGCGGAAACTGTGGACATGAACACCACCAATGGAGGAACAATTGACTTTACGATAAAAATTGCCAATGGAACAGCACCTTGTGATGATGCTGAATTTGGTGAGGACGTACTACTTCAGTATTCAAATAATGCGGGAGGTACTTGGACGACCATTTCAACGTTGTTCGAAAATGCGTATCCAAACTTTACTGTGGTTTCCACACCAATTCCGCTAGCAGCGCAAACGGCGGCAACCCGATTTAGATGGATTCAGCCTGTATTTACGGGTGTAGCAGAAGACGTTTGGGCATTGGACAATGTATCGTTCCAAATGCTAGACAATTCTGGATTTACATTTACATGGACACCTTCCGGAGACCTCGCCGATCCCACAGCAACAACAACTATGGCAGGACCGACAGTGGATACATGGTATGTGGTAGATATCGTGCAAGGTCAGTGTATTTATACGGACTCCGTATTTGTAGATGTTGATGACTTTACCGTAGACGCTGGTCCAGACACAACCTTGTGTTTTACGAATGGATACCAAATGCAAGCATCAACTAACTCAGGAAATCCAACGTATCAATGGAACCAAGGTCCGGTACTTTCGAGCACCACGGTACTGAATCCGACCATTCAAGCGGATACAACGCTCACTTATACATTAACGGTTGATAATGGCGTTTGTGCCATATCGGACTCCGTAACAGTTACCTACATTTCTGGAACTACGGTAGGCTCTTTGGGAGATACTACCATCTGTGAAGGCGATTCGATTGTTATCGATATGACTGGAAACACAAACATTCAGTGGACGCCTACTACGGATATTACGAATCCAACTAGTACCAGCCCAATATTCCATCCAACAACGGATCAAATTTACTATGTAACGTACACGTCACCGTTGAACTGTGCATTGATGGATTCCATCCAGTTTTGGGTAAATGAACTGCCAGATGTGACAATAACTACATCGGATACAACCGTATGTCTAGGAGAACCAGTAACTATCAATACGACGATCAATAACGTGCCTAACCCAACCTATACTTGGGTGACTACTGAGACGACACCGTCTATAACAACCAATACTGCCGGAGTATATTGGGTTACAGCAACCTCTTCGTGTGGAACGGATACAGACGCGATGACCATCTCGAATTTTGCACCAATTCCTCTAGATTTAGGAAACGACACCACACTTTGCGATGGAGACGTTTTACTGCTGTCTGTTACGATTCCAGCAAACGGTTCGGCATTGTGGTCGGATAACTCAACAGGTAACTCTTACACAGTAAACACAGCTTCTCAGGTATGGGTAGAATTGACCGATTCAAACGGTTGTGTTATTGCCGACACGATCAATGTGGGATATCACCCAGTTACCGTTGTTGATCTTGGACCAGACTTCAGTATTTGTGAGTACGAAACAGTACAAATTGATGCGACAGTTCCTTCTGGAGTATCCTATGTATGGTCTCCAGGGAACCAAACAACCGCTCAAATTGATGTTGATGCCGGAGGAACCTACACGGTCACTGTTACAGATGTGAACGGATGTGTTGCCGACGATGATATCGTGGTAACGGAAATCCTAGCACCAGTGCCTGATATCGTTGGTCCAACGGATTATTGTATCACGGACACTGTTACTTACTCATTGACGCAAGCATACAACGCATACAATTGGTCAACAGGAAGTACTGCTCCAACAACAGAGTTGTATGGTTCAAATAGTTTTGTTGCCGTTGCGGTAACGGGTCCTAATGGATGTATTGGGTACGATACGATGAACGTTCAAGTGCATCAAATTCCAACGATTGATTTACAGCCATTGTATTACTTATGTGATACCAATCAAGTTGCGGTGACTGCTTTTCTTCCGAATGCAACATCGTACACGTGGGATAATGGAATGACGGGAGCGACAGTTGTTTTAGGAGAAGGAACCTACACAGTAACAGGTGTTGCCGTGTGTGAAGTACAAGCATCCACTGAGATTATTGTAGGACAAGTTGACTTTACCTTGGGTAACGATCGCCATATCTGTCACGATGAAGAAGTATTCATTGCTCCTGTAATCAATGGTTTAGATTCAATATTGTGGTGGAATGATGGATCAACAAACTACATGTATAGTCATGACGAACCGTTTAGTTTCTACGATACGCTAGAAATCGTTGCGACAGCTTATGGTTGTGGAGATGTAACCGATACGGTTTACTTATACGTTGATGATTGTAACTGTCCGTTCTTCGTTCCGAATACATTCACACCAAATGGAGATGAATACAACAACGGTTTAACGGTGGAGCACGATTGTCTATTCGAAGAGTTTGAGTTCCGCATCTTCAACCGTTGGGGAGAGGTCATCTTCGAGGCACAAACAGCCGACTTTATTTGGGACGGCACGTTCGCAGGACGCGTGATACAAGATGGAACCTATGTTTGGCAAGCCGTTTACAAGTATGCCTACGACCAAGAAAGGACGGAGGTCTACACAAGAACAGGGCACATAAATGTGATCAAATAACAACTAGCTAATAATGAAAGGGATTCGAAAGGATCCCTTTTTTTGTGTGTATACTCATCCAAAGCTAATGATCTTTGTAGTTGCTTTAATTCTTTCTCGCGTCGAAGGAGTTGAAACTTAGGTAATAAGTAGGCGACTTTCTAGATAACGGCAAGGCTGCATTTTTTCACCACACCGTGCCTGTCGGCAGACAGGGAGGCACGAAGAACACAATGAAAAGCTGCTTGAGAAGGGACACTGAATTTTGACGGAGTCACAATCCTTAGTGTCTTCACTAGTCCTAGGTTTTGAACTTTACTCCGTGCGCGTGGAGCCTTTGTTCCTTCGCCAAAGCTGCGGCAAAGGTGCTGTGGTACACTCTCAATTTTGAGCATCGAGCCAACATCTATGCAATTACCTATAAGTACCCATTGAAATTCATAAGGAAACCAAATACATTTTCAGATTGGGTTTGGAAAGAATTTTAGTGATTTAAATTAGAAGATCACATCTTCGTAAATCGTAAGGTATGTGTACCAATGCGAATGAAGTAAGCTCCACGTGCTAAATGTTCTACAGATACCACTTGAGTCTCATCCAACGTGCTCGAAGAAATGAATTCACCTGAAATGTTCAATATTTCATAGGTAGTTCCTGTTGGAATCTCTCCATGAATACGAATCTCATTCGTAGCAGGAACGGGTGAAAGAGAAATATCTTCTGTAGAAATGGAACTTAATGAGAGCGTACTAATGGTCACGCAATCAGATGTATCCGAACAGCCATCAAAAGTGACAATTACCGCGTATTCACCGTTTGAAGTTGGAGCAAATGAACTACTAGTAGCGCCACCAATTGGAAGGTTTGTCGCACAGTCGATCCATTGATAGGTAGCATTGGACTGTTGCGCTGTTATTACGTTGTTGTTTTCCGTTGTACCCACATTCACTGTGGTTACCGAAACATACGTCGTGATGGTTGAATCGCACCCATAGATTGTCGTGAAGTTGTCAACCTGAGAAATGTCCGACGTAATATTAGTTTGAGTTACGCCATTAGGAAACGTGTAAGAATCACCCGAGCAAATAAAGGCATCAATTATCTCAGAAACTTGTGCATGCACTATAACATTGGTCGTAATTGTAGAGTCGCATCCTTGGATCGTAACTAGATTGTCTGTTTGGGAGATATTTGTGGTAATATTCGATACGGTTGTACCATTGGGAAACGTGTATGAATCCCCGGAGCAAATATCGGCATTGATTGTTAAGTTATAGTCCGGATGAAGCGCAACATTGGTCGTGATTATTGAGTCGCACCCTTGCCATGTTTGTAATGAGCTAATATGACTTGTTGGAGCTGTAATGACTTCTGAGCTTCCGTCAGGATAGTTTACAGTTTCACCTGAACAAACACTTACCGATTCATTCAGTGCGTAGGTCGGGTTAACAGACACAGCTCCGCTACCAATTTGACTAGTACATCCATTCAACGTGTATTCTACATCATATACAGTAGTTACCGCAGGGCTTACGTTGATTGTGGCAGTAACATCTCCTGTATTTGTCCAGTTAAATGTTCCGCCTCCAGTAGATGGCGTAGCCGTTAAAGCAGTGCTTTCTCCAGCACAAATGGTCGTGCTATTCACAGTAACTGATGGAATTGGATTCACCGTCACGGTGGCCGTTTCAGTAGCGCTCACGCAACCATTTAAAGTGTAAACTACATCGTAGCTTGTAGTCGTTGTTGGGGAAACCGTTATGGTCTGGGTCGTTTCGCCGGTTGAAATCCAATCATAGTCACCACCTGAAGTAGATGGAGTAGCAGTAAGCGTAGTGCTTTCACCGTCGCAAATAGAGACATTATTGACAGCAACTGTTGGAATTTCATTGATGGTTACACTAAAGTTCGCAGTATTACATCCATTGCTGTTACACGCAGTCAAACTTGCGCTGTACGTTCCCGACGAGGGATAGCAAATAGTTGTAGGATGTTGATCCGTACTACTCGTAGTGCTCGCCCCGGGAAAGGACCACGTCCAAGAAGTGGGATTGTTCGTGCTAATATCAGTGAAGTCGATACAGCCGCCCTCACAAACAGCGTTAGTGGACGCAGAGATTCCTGCAACCGGGGCCACTGTTGGAACTTCATACCATTGCGCAATGTGATTCATCGGACTTCCCTCAGCCTGCGTGTAGGCTCCTCCTGCGAAGAAAATTCCATTCCAAACCGCCGCCGATTTTACATACTCGTCAATTCCAGTGGCGTCAAATCCTTGTCCCATCGGACTCCAGTTGGTGCCATCCCATCGAGCAATTTTATTACAAGAAACGCCTCCTGCCGTGGTGAAATATCCGCCGGCAATTAAATTTCCGTTGTATTCATGAATCGCACGACAATATTCGTTCAATCCCGTTCCCAATGCGGTCCAATCGGAACCGTTGTACATGGCAATTCCTGACATATTGTAATCCACGACGCCTGCGTTTCCATCAATTAATTCAGGAAACTCACCGCCCATGTAAAGATTCCCATCGTTTGGGTTGACGTATAACACGCGTACTGTTTCATTTACACCACCAACAAGGTCAACTCCAAAATTCCCTCCGATCCATTGGCTGTTGGCATCATCCCATTTTACCACGCCGTCACTTGGAGAGTTTCCACCAACGTTGTTGAAATCGCCGCCTACCCAAAGTTCTCCATCGAAAACAGTCATGCATCGAACATCATTATCCATATCCGTCACCGCTCCCATAGACTCAAACGTTTGCGTCGTGGTGTTCCATCGTGCTACCCGGTTGATTGGAACGCCATTCGCTTGTGTAAAATCACCGCCAATAATCAAATCTCCGTTGTAAACGGTGCACGTAAGTACGTCGTTATTAAATCCTTGATCCAATGCTGTCCATGATGTTCCATCCCAAACAGCTACTCCATTACAACCCGGACATGGTTGAAAGTTGTTCCAAAAATCACCTACAACGACCAAATTTCCGTTCCAAACACAGCCTGCGCGGGCAACAATTCCAACACCGCCTCCAAGACACGACCAACTTGTTCCGTCCCAAACTGCAACACGATTACAAGGATTGTTAAAACTGCCAAGATTTACTAGTTGCCCGTTCCAAACCAACATTCCGTGACTGCTATTATTAGTGCCGCCACCAACGTCTTGCCAAGTTTGAGAATAGGACGAAAATGAGACTCCGAAGAGTAGAAGTAGAAGGGTAATGGGTTTCATACGTAGCAGGGTTGTTTTATCTTCTCTTAATAACGACGTAATATATTACTAATAGGTTGATTAGCATGAGGTATTGCTAGGAAAAATAATCTTTTGGCCTTTCTTCTACTTCCATAAAATCGGCTTTTTTACGGTTGAATCAATAATCGTGACACTTAAAGTTTTTGCCAAGAAAGATGTAGAGATTTCCCTTACATTGTAAGTACTTATGAAAATGAAACCGACTCGCCAAGCGTTAGGAAGGTGTGCCCTTCTGATTGCGATGCTATTATGCATGGCTGCGCCAGCTCGCAGTCAGACGCTTGCAACGGTCGGTGATGATTTTTGGCTCGGTTTTATGAACAACACCGGGTCCTCCAACGAAGAACTGCGTCTCTTCATCACTTCTCAAGTAGCTACATCCGGAACAGTGGAAATTCCACTTTTGGGTTGGTCCACAAATTTTACAGTCGTTCCGAACGTTACGACCACCGTGATTGTGCCACTTGGTTTTGGAGAAACGCTAACGCATGATGTTGTTGATACCAAAGGAATACACGTTGTTTCCAATGATGACATCAGTCTGTTCGCTATCAATTTTTCGGTTTTTAGTGCCGATGCCTCGAAAATCCTACCGACTCAATCATTGGGTACCGACTATCTCGTTTCAGCTTACCGCGGAATCACCAACATTACGCGTTCCGAAATGTTGATTGTTGCTACCGAGGACAATACAGAGATTGACATTACGCCCTCTGTTCAAACGCAGGGAGGATTTCCTGCTGGAGTTCCTTACACTATCACTTTGGATCAGGGAGAATGTTATCAAATTCGAGCAAACAATACTACGCAGGACTTAACTGGAACGCGTGTAACTGGAACTCTGCAAAGTGGCGATTGTCGACCTTTTGCCGTGTTTGCAGGAGCGCAATGTGCCAACGTTCCGACTACTTGTACCACGTGTGATCACCTATTCGATCAACAATTTCCATCTTTTGTTTGGGGCACTGAATACTACATGCCGTCGTTCGAATCAACGGGTGTGTACACTTATCGAATATTAGCAAAAGACAACGGTACGCAAGTTTCCGTGGATGGCGGACCCTTACAAAATTTGAATGCCGGACAGTTTATTGAAGTGAACGATGAGGCGCAACCACGCCAAATTACCTCAAACTTACCGGTGCAAGTCGTGCAGTTCATGCAGGGAGATAATTGTTCATTGAATGGAGATCCTGCAATGCTCATATTAAACGCACACGATCAAAAGATTTCAAACGTAACTTTCAGTACTGTGGCCTCCACGGTGATTACGGATCATTATCTGAATATTGTAGTAGAAACATCGGATATTGGAACCGTTTTGCTCGATAATACGCCTATCGCTGCTACGAATTTCGCTCCTTTTCCTAGTAATCCAGCGACATCTTTCGCGCGAGTGCCAGTGACTCAAGGAAGTCACAACATTTTTACGCCCAACGGTTTTACCGCGTATTTATATGGAATGGGAACCGCTGAGAGTTACGCGTACTCCTTGGGCTCGTACAAAGAAATTCAACCAATACCTGTAGATACGGTAGTTTGTAGTGATGTCGCGCTCACTTTGGTTCCTCCAATTAATTTGTTTCAGCCAGAGTGGTACGCCATGTCGGATACGTCGCAAATATTATCCACATCGAATTCACTTGCACTGAACAATCCTCCGCACAACACAGACGTGTATGTCATTGAGGGTGTTTCCCCTGTTTCAGGTTGCCCTGATTCATATAGTTTCTCCGTGGCTTCGCCGGGAACGGTTGGGGTCAATATCACCGTAAGCGATGATACCATTTGTAGTTTTGAATCTGTTTCTGCGATTGTCAATGTATTGGACACCGGATTCTACGAATATCAATGGACACCCTCGTATGTTTTTTCCAATCCGAATAACGATACCACGGAAATCGTTCCCTTTGCTTCGGGATATTATGGTGTAACTGTTCAAAATGTCGGCGGAGGATGTTTGACCGGCATAGATAGCGTTTACATCCATGTGGAGCCAAGCAATATACAAGGTGTGAGTATCTCTGTCTCTGATACGCTACTTTGTCTGCCCGATACAGCTACTTTGTCTGCCGTGGTGAACGAAATCGCCTTTATTGAAGAATTTAACGGTACAGCTATTTCTCCATTTTGGACCTCATCATCGGGAGGAGTTTTGAATGCAACCTGCGGATCTCTTTCTGGAACGGCTTATCTATTCAATGCGGGACCAACGCGCAAGCTAGTTACCCAAGATTTTGATTTTTCGGGAGGCGGAAACCTACAATTTTACTTGAAAGTAGCTACCGGCGTTGCACCGTGCGATGACGCCGAATTAGGAGAGGACATACTTTTAGAGTACAGCACGAATGGTGGAGCAACTTGGCAGCTTTGGACGACCCTTTTTGAATTCAACTATCCAACTGCGACATTCGTGGATTTACCTGTTCCTGCTGGAGCACAATCACCGAATACACGTATTCGATGGTCGCAACCCAATTTCTCAGGAATTAACGAGGATGTTTGGTGGATCGATAATGTAATTGTTGCCACAACAAGCTCCGGGGGCGTTGCCTACAATTGGACACCGACTGGACCATTGACAAACCCGACAGGACAGAATACCGACGTAATTCCGATCAGCGCCGATTGGTACGTGCTTGAGGTTGGAACAGGAAGTTGTGCTTACAAAGATTCGGTATACATTGATATTTCTGAGCCATTCACTGTTGATTTATGGCAAGATACGTTGCTGTGTGGTAATCAAACCGTTGATTTACAAGCCATCGTTTCTAGCGGCTCCAATCAAAATTACACGTGGCAACCAGCAGGAGTTTTTACCAACTTGAGTGGCAATAATGCAACATTAGCTGCCAATATTGATACGACTGTTTACGTCATTGTAAGCAGTCCTGATGGATGCTTTGTTGTCACAGATTCAGCGACCGTGGTCAATCAAGCGGGAACAGTGAGTTTGCTCGGAGATTCCGTGATGTGTCTTGGAGAAAATCAAACATTTTCGGTACTCATCAACACCAATGCACAAAACACGGTAACGGAATGGTACTCGGGCAGTACTTTACTCTCCTCGGGAACAAATTCTCAAACTATTACACCAACTACATCAGGTTGGTATTCTGTAGTGGTAAATGATCCTAATTCCGGATGTTCGTGGTCGGATTCACTTTTTGTGTCTGTTGTCAGTTTTACTGTTGATGCTGGTCAGGACGATACACTTTGTAACACCATTGGCTATCAACTGCAAGGGTTTGCAAATAACGGTGGATTGTCTACTGTAACTTGGACGAACGGTGGATCTTTATCGAACCCAAGTATATTGAATCCAACGATTACGCAAAACACGAGCGGCACTTATGTGCTTACGGTAGACAACGGTGTGTGCGCATTTTCCGATACGGTAACCATCACTTACAATACGCCGATAGTGCCTTACATTCCAAACGATACAACAATTTGTGCAAATCAAAGCATCGCAATTGACATGGGACAAGCTACCAACGTGGCGTGGTCTCCAAATTTTGGAATCAGTACCAATGGAAACACATATACTTTCCAGCCGGTAGGGTCCATTGATTACATCGGGACGTATACCACAGTGAATGGCTGCCCAATGGTAGATACTCTCGAAGTTACAGTGTTAGAACTGCCGCAAGTGTTTTTAATTCCAGATACTACTTTGTGTCCGGGAGAAACCATAGATGTCACAGCATTTGCCACGCCAATTGGAGGGAACTTCCTTTGGAATACGGCACAAACCACACCAACAATCACCCTTACTACTGCTGGACTTTACTCCGTGACTTACACAACAGTTTGTGGAACTGCAACAGATGATGTTCAGATAGATTATCATCCACCGTATTCTTTTTCTCTTGGAAACGATACGACTGTTTGTCTGAATGACCTAGTGTTACTGCAGCCGAATGTACCTCAAGGCGGCTCAATCACATGGAACGATGGTTCTACGAATAATTTCTACGCTTCGACCACCGCGGAACTTGTCTACGCAACCGTAGATGACGGAAATGGATGTCTACAAAGCGATAGCGTTGAGGTGTTCAATCATCCACTGATACAAACCAATTTACCTTCGAGCGTACAAATATGTGATGGAAGTTCAACTGCTTTGGATGCGTCTTCGGCGCAAGGTGTTTCGTACGCTTGGAATACGCAAGAGACCACGTCTTCGATCAATGTGAACTCGGGAGGAACGTATTCTGTCACCATATCAGATGCCTTTGGATGTTCCATACAGGCGACTTCCACAGTGGTGATTTTGAGCTTGCCAACTCCAAGCATTCTCGGTCCCGTCGATTATTGTTCCAATGAGCTAACCACCTTCAGTGTTTCGGGAAGTTACTCGCAATACGCTTGGAGCACTGGGAGTACCAATTCGACGACAACAATTACAGGCGTTGTAAATGAAGTTAGCGTTGTCGTAACGGATGGAAATGGTTGTCAAGGTGTGGATACCTTGGCATTGGCTCCAATTGATGTGCCCGAACTGAATTTAGGAGAAGATATTGTGCTGTGCGATACAGCAACAACGGTTTTGGATGGAACCATCGTAGGCGCATCGGGTTATCAATGGAGTCCAAGCGGTGCTACTTCGCCCAGTCTTGATGCATTACCAGGAACGCACCAGTTAACTGTGACCTATCAAACCTGTGAAATTCGTGATACCATCACAATCGCTGTTGAACCCTATACTTTAGATTTAGGAGAGGATAGAACCATCTGTAAGGACGATGATATTCTCGTGGTGCAATCCATGTCGAACATAGACTCGCTGCATTGGATGGATGGAGAAGTCGGAGGTTGGTACATTTTACCGACCGCGAATCTTTTTGAAGACTCTATCTACATTTCTGCAACTGCTTACGGCTGCGATGTCCAGCAGGATACATTGAAAGTTGTTTTAGTAGATTGTGACTGCGATTTCTACGTGCCAAATTCATTTACACCGAACGGAGATAACATCAATGAATCTTTTCGGGTATATCAAGATTGTCCGATCAAATATTTCGAGTTGATTCTATTCAATCGTTGGGGAGAAGTTGTTTTTGAAACGAATGATATTCACTTTTCATGGGACGGGAAGTTGAAAAACGGGAATTATGCTCAGGATGGAGTTTACACTTGGCAGATCAAATTTTTAGCAGAGTATTTGGATGAGGCGCAATATGAAGAGATACACGGTCATTTGAATGTGCTACGATGACCTCTTCGCTAACCACCCTACCCGAGAAATCATTGACGAAACTAGATCTTGCTTCGAAGGGATTCTATGCATCGAGTGGGTCTTTTGCATCGTGCGGAGTCCGGGCATCGTGCGGAGCCGAGATGCCTTTCACGGCCTTCAACGTATACATCAGCGGAATTTTATTCCCAAACTTCGTAATGCGAAATTCATCCGGTCCATCTTCTTGCATACCACCAAAACAATCGTAAGGCGAGAAATCATATTCTTTGAAATGCCGAATGGTCAATCCTTCCTCCATCAAAGAAGTCATAACTTCTGCTAATCCGTGGTTCCAAGAGATAGTTTTAAATGCAACGTCCGAGTCTTTTTGGGCGTATGTGCCCGTGTACTCCTCAACAATCGGGTCAGATGTAAAATAGTTGTAGTGGACTTTTTCGTGATCGTCATCAAACATCCATATAGCCGGATGAAACTCAGCAAAAATGAACGTGCCTCCATCCTTTAAAAAGTGACTGACAACCTTCGCCCACTTGCTTAAATCAGGAAGCCAACCAATGGTTCCGTAAGTTGTGAAAACGATGTCAAACTCACCATTGAGCACATTAGGTAGCTCGTAAATATCAGAAACTACGAACTCAGCATCTGTGCCACAAGTTGTATTCAGTTCCCGCGCTTTCTCAATGGCTGTATCAGAAAGATCAACCCCGGTTACTTTGGCCCCCATCCGACTTAGCGAAATGGTGTCTTGACCAAAATGACATTGTAAATGAAGAACGGATTTTCCCGAAATATCCCCAAGAATAGCGAGTTCGGGTTGCTTTAAACTACTTTTTCCTGCAATAAAACCGGGAACGTCATAGAAATCGCTTTCCAGGTGAACCATTACTCGATCGTTCCAAGACGTTTTGTTAACCTTTTTGTAATCCATCGTATTCAATTTTCCATAGGAACAGTCCTTGCGGCGGAACAGATGTTGCAGCGGCACCTCTGTCTTTTGCTTCCAATACCGATTTTATCTCTTCGGGCTTCATTTTACCCAATCCAACTTCCAATAGAGTGCCAACCGTAGCACGGACCATATTTCTTAAAAATCTATCGGCGGAAATTTCAAAGTACAATTGATTTCCATCCTTCACCCATTCGGCTTTTGTTACCGTGCAAATGTTCGTTTTTACGTCGGTGTGTAGTTTTGAAAGTGAGGTAAAATCTTGCTCGCCGAGTAGAAGTTTTGCTGCCGAGTTCATGGCGGTTACATCTAGTGTTTGCGGGAAGTGCAAGCTATGTCTTGTTTCAAAAGGATTTTTCTCCTGATGTACGAAGTAGCGATAGGTTCTCGCCGTTGCACTGAATCTTGCATGCCAATCCTTGGATACTGGGTAAACCGAATGAATGGCAATGGCGTCGGGCAACATTCGATTGAGTTTGAATTGAAACTTGTTCAAATCTTGGATTGGTGGAACATCAACATGAAGAATGTAGTGATGCGCGTGTACTCCCGTATCGGTTCGTCCACAACCAACAACAGAAATCGGTTGATTCGAGTGAAGTTTGCTCAACTGTGTTTCAATGACCTCTTGAACTGAAATATCCTTGGGCTGTTTTTGCCAACCAAAGAAGTCCGTGCCGTCGTAACTTAATTCGAGAAAATACCGCTGAAGAGCGTCAGCATTGGAGTCCATTGATTTCTTTTCCTTATTCTGGGAATTCGAAGTTGGTGAGATCAATTTCGTACAGGTCCATACTTGATTTCTGCCCTACAATTTCCAATCCTGAGATATACCCCTTCTTGCGCTTTGCATCATAAACAAAGTGTGTATCGTTGTTCACTGTGTTGATACCAGCTCCCAAGTTTACCGGGTCCGTCCATTCATTAGAACCAATGCGCTTGGAAACGTAAATGTCCGTTCCGCCCATTCCTTCTGCTTGACCGTCAGAGCTAAAGAACAAATACTGTCCGTCAGGCGTGATGAAAGGTGTCGTTTCTCTTCCCGTCGTGTTGATGTTGTCTGGCAATACCTGAGCTGTTCCCCAAGATTTTCCGTTGCGTTCTACACGATAAATATCCGTTGATTTCTTTTCTCCTTTACGATCTGAAACAAAGTACATTACATTTCCATCAGCCGTTAGCGATGCCGCGCCGTCAAAGAAAGAAGAGTTGATTGATTTATTATCAATCGGTTTCGGTGAGTTCCAAGTTCCTTTGTTGTTCTTTTTGATCACACAGATATCCGAAACACGGGTGGTCTTTCGTTCGTCTGTCATGGTGTTGTTCAACGTAAGGATTCCCCAGTGTCCGTCTTCCGAAATCCAGTTAAGACAGTCGAAGCCTTCGCTGTTCAATTTACCTAGATCGTTTGTTTCTTCATCCCATGAATCCATTTCAGGATCGTACACAATGCGATAGGTATCCTCAAAATACAACTGATCGTCTGGGTTCATATTTCCTCCGGTAGTGTTAGATCTTCTCGAAACAAAGTAAAGAACGGTATCTTGACCGGACAATACAATATTGTAATCGTTATAACCCGAATTGATGTCGCCTCGCATGCGAACGCGCTCGAATTTTGATTCGGCAGCCAGCTGTTTTTTAGCGTAGTTGCATTGATCCATGCTGTGCTGAACGAGTAGTTCACTGGAACGCATTTTGGACATGTTCTCCATTGCCAATCCATAGTATTTCAAGGCTTCATCCAATTCTCCATTTCGGTGATACGAAAGCGCCAAAACGTAATAGAGTTCTTCATTTACCTCTTCGTCACTCATTGATAGTGCTTCTTTCGCATACTGTAACGCATATCCGTAATTGTCCATTCGATAGTGGCACTTGGCAATCCAGTAAGGAGCACGCCATGTGTATGGATCTTTCACAGCGGCTTGACGAAATTTGATGAGTGCATCACGAACTTTTCCTTCTCCCCATTTCGTTTTTCCATCCTCTATCATGACAAGGGCGGCGGAACGATCAATCAATTTACTTGTGGAATCTTTTGGAGATTCAAAAACATCGGCTCCGAAGGATAGATTCACAGCCAAAACAAACAAGCAACTTAGCGCGATACGGTACAATTGATTCATAGTTTTTAATTTGTAGTTGCGAGGGTAGTACAAAAGTTGTGCAAAACAATTAAAAAATCCAAAGTTTAGGATTCTTCCACCTCTAAAGTATCTATTTTTTGTGAGTATACGTTGGTTTTCAGGTCAACAAGACCGTCCATGGCAATCGTTGTGGCCACAATTGTTAGAATAGGAGCAACGGATGCACAGGCCCATAATCCCAAATGAAGTAAGAATGGTAAAAATTCAAAATTCGACCAATTGAAAAGAATTCCTACATCCACGGGGACAAAAATCATTAGAGAGTAGATGCTTCCGAGTGCAACCGCTACACCTCTGTGGTCGCGGACAAAATGAATACTCTGATCGATATCCATTCTAACTCGCTCCAGTACATAATCCATGAATCCGAAGCCATAGTAGAAACATCCCACCAAATAAGTGAGATAAAATAATGGCGATTCACCAAACTTCGATCCGCTAATAATGTAGGTCACAAGTAGGATGACTACGAAAATCGTGTATTCCCACATCATATTTCGAACAACGATACGCATGGCTCGTTTTACATCTGCTACTAATTGTTTGAAATTGAAGGGGTAAGTGTTCCCCGTGAGAATCTTTTCAGTTCGCATACTGATTTCCGAGAGTAGTGGCGAGAGGATTATAATTACGAGGTACTTCGCAAATTTCATGAGTAAAAAGGCCAAAGTCAGTTCTAACATTACCTGTATCAGAAACCAAACGATTTCATTCATGTTCTGAGCATCCGTTGGAATGTATCGAGATTGAATCCAATCGCCGATTTTGTAAATCACGAGCATCAAAACTGCCGGGATCAGAAAGAACCAATACAGCTTGTGCTCAAAGATGAACTTAATGGCTTTGATGTAGGATTTATAGCCGAAAATGAGGTTTCTCAGAAATCGCATAGTCAAAAATAAACAAAGCTTTCAATATCCTATAGTTTCTAAGGTATTTGTATCTTTGCGCTTTCAATTATTGTGGATTCACAAAGCAAAATCGTATGAATTTCAGCAGTTTAACAGCGATTTCTCCGGTCGATGGAAGATACCAGGGAAAAACGCAGGAATTACAGTCGTACTTCTCGGAATTTGGTCTTATTCGTTACCGTGTCATCGTTGAGGTAGAATATTTCATCGCCATGGTGGAAACGGGAGTAGCTCCGTTACAATCATTTCCAAAAGATAAATACGATGCTCTGCGTGCCATTTGTACGAATTTCTCTGAGGAAGATGCACAGTGGATCAAAGACACCGAAAAAGTGACCAATCACGATGTGAAAGCTGTGGAGTATTTCGTGAAAGAAAAAATGCGCGAACTACAATTGGACGATTACCTTGAGTTTGTACACTTCGGCCTGACGTCTCAAGACATCAACAATACCTCGGTTCCACTTTCCCTGAGAGATGCAGTAAAAGAACAATATTTGCCTCTTTTGGAAGAGTTGATCGCAACTTTAGAAGGATATGCGCAAGACTGGAAGAATGTACCGATGTTGGCAAAAACACACGGCCAGCCGGCTTCTCCCACACGATTGGGGAAAGAAATACAAGTGTTCTCAGAGAGATTGTCCATCCAAAAGCAACAATTGGAAGCCATTCAATACTCCGCAAAATTTGGAGGAGCTACTGGAAACTTTAATGCACATCACGTGGCATTTCCTGAGAACGATTGGGTATCGTTCGCGAATGGATTTGTAAACAACGCGCTAGGTCTTTCAAGGAGTCAAACTACTACGCAAATTGAGCACTACGACAATTTGGCGGCACTTTTTGATGTATTAAAACGCATTAACACCATCATTCTTGATCTCAATCGAGATATGTGGATGTACATCTCTATGGAATACTTCAAGCAGAAATTGAAGGAAGGAGAAGTAGGATCTTCAGCGATGCCGCACAAGGTGAATCCAATTGACTTTGAGAACTCGGAAGGAAATATCGGAATCGCGAATGCTTTGTATGAACACCTTGCCGCAAAGTTACCTGTATCTCGATTGCAGCGTGACCTTACGGATTCTACGGTTCTTCGAACTGTGGGTGTCCCAATGGCACATTCGTTCATCGCGTTTAAGGCAACCTTGAAAGGACTTGGCAAATTATTGCTGAACGAAGCTGCATTTGAAGCGGATTTAGAGCAAAACTGGGCCGTGGTTGCCGAGGCAATTCAAACGATTTTACGTCGTGAAGGATTTCCAAAACCTTACGAGGCACTAAAGGGACTTACTAGAAAAAACGAGGCAATTACCAAGCAAACTGTACATTCTTTTGTAGATTCGTTAGAAGTGTCCGATGCACTGAAAGCTGAGTTGAAAGAAATTACACCGCAAAATTACACGGGGATTCAGTTGGTAAAGTAGCATTGGACCGATATTTGAAGTTCAATAGCTGGTGAGATTTACAATCGTAATACTTTTATTTATTTGGGCAATGCCTTCTCAGGCGCAGGATTACACTGTGGAGTGGGGAGAGTTGCAACGCTCGAACGGTCGCATGATTCGAGTGATGCCCGATTCTCTTGGCAACTTCTACGCATTGCGTTGGGTGGGGGGAAACCTCTTCGGTAAATACAAGGTTTCGCGACATGAGAATTTGGAGCAAGTTGTGCGTGGAGCCATTTCCCTGCAAGTTCCCGGTGGTATCGGCACATTTGAAGGAATTCGCTTGATTGGCAATCGACCTATTGTTTTTCTATCTGATAAACGAGGAGATACTCGCTTGCTTTTCATGCAGGAATACACAAGAGACTTAGAGAAAAAGGGTGATCCTATTCAATTGGCATCGTACGATGTAGATAAAATTATTGATCGAGGTTGGTTTGATGTCATTGAGTCTAATAATGGAAAGTATTTCTCCGTGCTATGGGAAATCCCGGGCAAGAAGGAAGAAAGAGATCGATACGGCTTTCGTATTTACGATAACAATATGTACGAAATCAATGAGGGGGATTACGTGTTACCGTTTGCCTCGGAGCTTTCGACCATTCATGGACATTATCTTTCTAACAAGGGAGAGTACTTCCTGTCCATTTCAGAATATAAGCACGGTGAGAAAAACTTGATTTTCAGGGATAATCGAGAATTCATCGCTCTTCATATTTATCACATTGCCAAAGATGGACTTCAGGATTTCACTTTGGATGTAGACGACCGAAGAATTGTGGCTATGACCTTATCCACGGCATCTTCAGATAGTTTGACCGTGACCGGAATTTACGGGATGAAAGACACTCCCGGTGTGGATGGTGTTTTTTATCAACGTATTGATTTGAAGAAAGGGGAGACCATCATGGAAGGTTTCCAAAAGTTCGATCAGGATTTTATTACGCAGGATTGGTCGGAGCGTGAAATTTCGCGATCAGAACGAAGAGAGGAGAGAGGTCGCGGAAACGAGCCGCAATTGTATAATTATCGCATGCGGGAGGCGCACATTCTAGAAGATGGCAGTATCGTTGGAACAATGGAGCAGTATTATGTTCAAATTAACAACACTCAGGGCGCACAAACGGGCGATTTCTCCAATAACTATCATTATTACTACAATGATATTATTGCTTATAAAATCGATCCCAAGGAACGTTTTGTATGGGTGTCAAAGATTCCCAAAATTCAAGTTTCAATAAATGATGGCGGGCCTTACAGTAGCTACGAAAGCTTTGTAGCCGATGGTAAATTGCATTTCATTTTCAACGACCACATCAACAATTATGACGAGAATGGCGACTTCATTGATGCACGTCAAATATATGCCGCGAATTACAGCCGAAGACGTAACGTTGTCGCTATTGCTAGCGTGGATTTAGATGACGGCGATATCGACAGAAAGCCCTTCTTTGATCGGGAAGAAATAGATGCCCTTGTGATGCCAAAACTCTTCAATGTGAACTACCGCAGTAACGAAGTGTTGATCTACGCGATTTGGGGGCGGAAGGAAAAATTCGGATTGTTGAGGTTTTAGTTTGGGGAGAAGGGATACGTCAGAAGTGTCTTCTTACTATTCACCTCTTACTTCTCACTTCACACTTCTTACTTCTCACTGTTCATCAAAAGCGCCTTCAACTTCTCTTTTTCTTCTTCTGTGAATTGGTATTCACCTAGATGTTTGAATCGTTTGGACTGCATCATTTTATCCAAAACATCGCTATCACGGAAGTATTGTCGGCATTTCTTACAAATTGTGGAATGCATGCGAATGGCCAATCTATCGCCCACCGAAATACGTTCGATTTTTGAGCGCTCAACCAGCTCAGTTATATCCTGACAGTCTTTCATTGCAGTTCCGCTTTTGTGAGGCAATCGCGCAAGAGTAATTTTGCACGATGAATTATTACCCAAAGGTTGGAAGGTGTGATCTCCATTTCCTTACAAATATCTTCACTTACTTTTTCTTCCAAATATTTCGAAGCAATGACGCCGCGCCACTTAGGAGGCAATTTTTCGATGCAGTTGTACAACTCCAAAGTAGCTTCCTCCTGCGTAATTTTATCAACTACGGACTCAACCGAAGTACTATTCTTTTTGTCCACGAGCCAGTGTTTCGCCCTTCCTTCCTGATCGAAAAAAGAAGAAACTGGGTCGGTATAGCGGGTTTCCGCTTTTCTCCAATGGTCAATAATCTTACGATTCAAAATACTCGTCAACCACGTGCGTATGTTGCTCCGATTTTCAAAACTGTCGAGCTTGGTGATCGCAGAAACAAATGTGTCCTGAACCAAGTCTTTGGCTAGTTCGAGGTCCTGCAGTTTAGACATTGCAAACGATAATAAATAATCGCTCTGCTCCTCAACCAACTTCTCTGTATCTATCTTACTATCACTCACTTTGTAAAAACTTTCTTAAAACGTCTAACGAAGGTAAAAAGTAAGAGAAAAATGGAGACGAAGCCAAAACTGCGTCCCAAAACATCCCCGTATTCTGAATAAACGGTTGTATTGCTATTGAGATTAACGGTAGCATTTACAGCCGTCTTTTCCATCCATTTGGTGGCTTTCAGAATATCGCCCCGTTGGTTGACAACACAAGTGGTTCCTGTATTTGCAGAGCGCAAAACACTGCGTCGGTTTTCAATGGCTCTGAGGCTTGCAAAGCTAGCGTGTTGTTTGTAGCCGGGTGTATCACCCCACCAACCATCATTCGTAATGATACAAATCACCTCGGCTCCTTTACGGCATTGTTCCGCAACGAATCCGCCAAAAATAGATTCATAACATATTACGGGAGCAAACTTAAATTCCTTCGATTGGAAGATTTTAGGTGCGTCTTCTATACCATAACCGACTTGCGTTCCGTCCATTGAGATGGCCCAATCTGACATAAATGGAAGCCTGTTGGCAAAAGGTACTTTCTCCACTCCGGGTACCAATTTTGATTTTCGAATAAACTTAGGCTCTCCATCTTTAGCGATATGAAGCGATGCATTGTAATCTTCCTTAAAATCACCATTACCTAAAGGTCGTGTGGTTACCGACTTCCGCTTTTTAAAGGTTCTTGAACTGGCTACTCCCCACAATATGTCGGCATCATTCAAGTAGGGTTGAGCGCTTCTCAGCAGTCCGTAAATACTGGTTGATTGAATGCGTTCTTCTTGAATTTCGTGCCAGTAAGCCGTTTCTGGAGCCAAAACGATGTCGGTATTGGGCGTCACTTTCTCCACCGCTTGATTGAGCATTTCTCGAGACTGCGTCAATGGATCCGATCCAAACTTAACGGAAGGCGTTTCATCGTCGGGCTGCATAGGGTCCAAGTTCGGTTGGATCAATACGGCCTCGAGAGGATCTTTTTGTTCTTCGTACGAATAATAGGTATAAAGCGAGATGATGAGCGGAACGATCAGTGCAATTCCTGCTAAATAAAATAATGGTGTTTGAATGCGCCATGTTTCCTTTCTAAGGTAGACGTTTTCCACAGTTCGAAATAGTAGTAGGTTGATGACCAATATCCACAAGGTACCACCAAGAGCTCCGCTAACACTGTACCATTGTACCCAACTTGGGTGAATACTGAAAACATTTCCGAAGGTCAGCCACGGCCATGAACTTTCCCAGTCGTAGTGGAAATATTCGAATCCAATCCAGTACAGTACGAGTGCAATGATTCCCTCTTTGTGTCCGACGTATTTCTTGGTGAGGT
Source organism: bacterium (assembly GCA_024742305.1). Classification (GTDB taxonomy): domain Bacteria; phylum Bacteroidota; class Bacteroidia; order Flavobacteriales_D; family Crocinitomicaceae; genus UBA4466. Next base: position 67,013 of record JANSYQ010000010.1, read on the forward strand.
GAAATGCATAAAACGCTAAGGTCATTAGCAAGGAATTCAGTAAAAATGCCAAGACGGAACCTCCAGAACTAGCATTCCAAACCCACCACGTAGTACCGATGTTGTAAATGAAGAAGGTGAGATAGGCATGCAGGAACACTTTTCCTGACCGATAATTCTGTCGTGAAATGTATGACTCAACAAATAGTAGCGGAATCCAAGCTACGAAAACCAAGGGTGTTAAACTCCCGGTAAATGGGAAACAGAGCACCATCAAAAGACCGGATAGTGTGCTCAATAAATAGCGCTGTGCCCTGGTTAATTTCATCGGAATAAAAGTAGCGAGAAAAAACCAGTTGCGCCACCTTTGGACGGAATTCTACTATTCAGATTTCCCGATCATCGGACGGGCGTTTTTCAATCCTTTTTCCAATTCATTGCCAATCTGCCCTTCTACGTCTTTAAATAACAAGGAGAGGTTCCAAGGATACGGAACTTCACCTTTCACGTGCCACGTTACTGTACTTCTATCGGTTCCGTTTTGTGTAATGTGAAGAGACAAGTCGGCTTCGATTTCCTCGGGTTCCTTGACGTTTATTTTGTAGTCGATGCGTTCGTTTGATTCGATAGCTACAATTTCCTGTGCACCAGTTCCTACGCGTTTATCGCTACTTTTCCAGTGCATTTTATAGCCAACTTCTCCGGGAGTGCCTTCGTACCAAATTTTAGTGTCAGCGTCGTGTTGCAACCAAACGGCGAAGTCTTCTTGATGTTCGAGATTTTTAAAATAGTTGAAAGTGACGTCGGTGCTGGCCGGAATAGTTTCACTTCGTTTTACCTCGAAGGAGCCATCAACAAATAATGCGATGATTAATAGAATTCCTGCCAAGGAAATAATGGCTACGAGTAGTTTGAGTAGAAATTTCATGGTAGCGTAGTTTACTATAAAGTAGCGTTTCCTAGCCAATATAACAAATAACAGCCCCCCTGAAACAGGGAGGCTGTTATAGTAATCAACGTTGTGATCTTAATTATTCGAAAATAATTGTCATCTCAACACGTCTGTTTTTCTGTCTTCCTTCCGGAGTATCGTTGTCAGCGATTGGTTGTGTTTCACCAAAGAACAATACACTTAGGCGACTTCCGTCAATTCCTTTGCTCTCCATGAATCGTTTCACTGACTCTGCACGTTTCTTAGATAGAATCAAGTTGCCTTGTGCATCTCCTACGTTATCTGTGTGCCCTGCAATTTGCAACTTCCACTCAGGACGTTTCACAAGTACATCAGCCAACTCTGTAAGTGATGGGATAGACTCCTCTTTGATTTTATCTCTCGCTGTTTCGAACTCTAAGTTATCAAAGGCAGTTTGCAAGATTTCCTTCACTTCTTCTTCGATTTCAGGACATCCGTTCTTGCCTTCCTCAGATGAAGGAACACCGGCAACTGTCGGACAGTCATCGTCTTTATCAAGAATTCCATCCTCATCTGTATCAGAGTAAGGACATCCGTCGTTTTCAACCGGACCAGCGATGTACGGACACTTATCGTCTTTATCTAACAAGCCATCTTCGTCTGTATCTGGCCAAGGACATCCGTTGTTTTCTTGTGGACCAGGGATTTCAGGACAATCATCCAAGAAGTCAAGGATTCCGTCATTATCCGTATCTGGGCATCCGTTGTTTGCCAATGGTCCGGGAACATCTGGACAAGCATCGTCTTCATCTTTGATTCCGTCGCCGTCTGTATCAGGACATCCATTGAATTCTGCCAATCCAGCAGTTTCAGGACAGTCATCTTCAGGGTCGATAATGCTATCGCCGTCAGCATCCGGACATCCTTGCAACTCAGCCAAACCGGCTAAGTCAGGACAGTTATCATCTTTGTCAGGAATTCCATCGCCATCTTTGTCTGGACAACCTTTGAATTGCTCCAATCCTGCTTCAAGAGGACATTCGTCTTCCGTATCTTGGATTCCGTCACCATCCGTATCCGGACATCCACGGAACGCCCATACTCCTGGAGTTGTAACACACTCGTCCAAATCGTCTGATACAAGGTCACCGTCTTCATCAGAAGGGTGTCCGTAAAGTACAGGTACACGCAATCCTGCATAGAATTCAGCTCCTTTAATTTTACCAAATGCAAACAAAGTACGCATGTCTGTTACTCCTACTGTAATTGGTCCAAGACGTGTTGCAAGTCCCGCTTTGAAACCAGAGTATTTGTTCATAGACATTGGAAGGTGCAATCCGAACCATGCTTGATCGAAGCTCGGTGTTATTGCCAATTGATTTGCCGTACGAACGCGGTGCGGGTTACGACGGTTTTGGATACTTGCGATTCCTGTAACATTTACGTAGAACCACTTGTAGATATGGTAATCGAACTGAAGGCTAACTGCAGTTGGCAATTGCATGAAGAAAGTTCCACCGGCATCCTCTGCTGCGTTCCAACCAGGATTGTTTGTAATTACTGAATCAACAATGCTATCAAAACTTACCAATCCTGTCGCTTCGTCGAAAACGGTTAAGTCAAACAAGTTGTTTGTATTTACGTTGAAGTCACGCGACAAACCTCCTTTTGCGAAACGCATTCCACCGATATCCAAGATGGATGCACCTGCACGGATTTTGTATTTGTCTTGATCACGGCGCCAAATGTTTGTTTGACCATCCATGTCGTATTTATACTCCTCCCAATCCGGACGCCATTCGTACACGAATCCAAGATCTAAACCAAGACCAAACTTCGAAGCAGACTCAGGAAGTCCGTCGTACGTTGTTCCGTCCAACAATCCTTGTGAGTGTCCGTAAGCAAAGTCTCCTGATAGGTATTGTGTTGTGTCGTCATTGAGAAGGTTGTAGCTCAAGTTGTCTGTGTGTACATAGGCAGCAGTATATCCCTGCAACCACTTAGCTTTTCCTCCTGCCTTCATGAAGTGCTCACCATCGTCTTTGATTACTTGTGAATACACTAAACCGTATTCTGCCCACGACATGTGGTTCAGGTTTAACAACTCTTCGTCAAACTGCTGGTTCCAAAGTGTTGCGATATCTAAATCGTTTTCTGCAAGAAGTGCCAATTTTGGATCAACATCATCAATATTCGTGATGGAACGGAATTTAACCGAAGCTCCAACCGCGATATTACGATTGATGTGGAACATGAAGTTCAGGGCATCTACTTGAATGTTGTTGTAAAACCCAATTTTTTTCGTGGATGAGGCATCGTAGTTTCTGAACACATAACGATCTGCAAATGTTGAATCTGGTAAGATCCAGTCGTTGTGTGGGTTGTTCCCAGTTAAGTTGTACTCTCCTGTGTTTGGATCGTCAGGGGAGAAAGATTTTCTCCACCACTTAGGCATGTCGCGAGTATCAAAGTACCCAGCGTTGGTCCAAAGCCCGAAGTTCATACTGGCTAGATTTACATCGGTTACAAATCGTCCGTCTACAAAACTTGCGGGTTGCAAATCGATTCCCATGGCTCCGGCGTAGTTACTTCCGGCAACGCCAAGATAGTTTTGGGAAAATCCTGTAAAACATAGGTTGAGTGCAATGAACACTCCAAGGAGTTTAAGCGTTTTCATTCGTTTTCGTTTGGTTTCAGTCCTCAATATACTGTATCACAAATTGATCTACAACTGTTGTAATGCATTTTGAGTTACCCAAGGTTTGTAAATGTACGCGGGTTTGTCCCTCTAAAGCTTTGTTACTCAGTTGTGATCCATCTGTTCCGTACAAATATACATTATTCTCCAATGCATCAATTAGGCAAATGTAGGTTTTACCCGATGCTGGAGTAGTGATATAAATATCGGCAATATCGCTGAATGGAAGTGTGATTTGACCAAACCCAACGCCTTCTTCGTTCAACAGGTGTAATGTTTTCCCTGTTTGAACTGCCATTGCCTTGTCTCCAACATGTAACAATTTCCCTTCAGGATAACGGTCGATTTCCGTTCGTCTTCCTTTTTGGTCCATGCGAACTAACATGTTGTCGGTAATGGAGAAGCGGAACAGCTGGTTAGGAACCTTGACTGGTTTTGAACCCGGAAGAATTTCAAAGGAACGCAAAGCACGTCGTTTCTCAATTTCAAACATGGTGAATTGTACCGTATTTGACGCTAATCCTGCGAAAAGTCGTTGCTGACTCACCCAAATGTCGATTGGTTTTTGAATCGGATGTCCAATTCTGTACACGTCCAACTCACGTCCCTTCGCATCGAACTGCAAGAGTTTGTTTGCTGCCGTTCCTACCAAGAAATAGCTTCGTTCCCGCCATCGGTAAAATTTGGAAGGAGTAGTGATTTCGTCGTCAATTTGTACGGGGAATCCGGTAGCGTTGTTGCCTTTGAGGTCCCACAGATACAACTGATCAGTGGTATTCAGGTGTACGTAATTCTCGCCGTTGTAGTGCAAATCAATGATGGATAGAGAACCAAGAATTTTATCGTTGATTTGCTTTTTCCAAGCGAGTTTTTTCTTAGTAAAGCAAGCTACTTCGCCGTTAGTTCCTAACACAACAACATTTCCTTGTCCGGGAAGAACCACGAAGTCCTTAATGTCAAAGCCGCAACTTAGATTCACAGATGCACTCAGTTCCTTCGACGATTCCGGCACAGGAATGCCCGTGTAGGTTTCCATGAGGCGCCCTTGGTACACCGATTTCGAATAACTCTGCTCTTTACCAACAAATCGCTCAGATACTGCTCGCGGCAACTCTCCAAAGTAGCGGTATCGAATACTGGTACTAGATGCGATGGTATTTCCCAATTTGTAGTCAGCGATCATTTTGTCGCACGCAGATTCACTCTCGGAAAAGACCACTAAGTCCTCCAAGTACTTTACTACGTACGAACCACCTTCTGAAGGGAATCCATTCATTAATTGATTCTCAAAACGGTTACTATCCAGTGTTTGGTTGATGTCATTTAGAATCAGGATGGGGTCTTGTCCGCCGAGATAATCGGAAACGATGACTTTTTCACCGTCGTAATCAGCGACTACGAAGCCGTTCAACAGCCATTGATACATCGGACCAGTAGCAAATTCTTGATCCAAGGTGGCATAATAGTCTCGTTCGTAGAAGTGATACTTGGAGATGTTTCTAGATACCAATCCAGCAAAAATATTCTCGTCTTTTACTTGCGCTCCTTGTTCAATGTTGGCATTTCTAGTGACAAAGTTGACACGTCCGTTTGCTTTGAAATAGATGTCTGTAGTGTTCTTGACGCCCTTATCTCCGAAAGTGATTAAGCTGGCAGATGCCTTTTTATCAATTGGAAAGCGAGTATTCTCATCACCCTCGAGTACTAAATCACCTTTGGATAAATAGAGGCTGTTTTTGTAGAATTTTCCGGAGTAGCCATTAACGTTGACATTTACTCCATCAATTTTAGGAGTCTTTCCTGAAAACAGTTGTTGTATGGATTTTTTATTCCAATTGACTTCAGAGATGAGTAGTAGATGCGCTCTTCTTTGGCTGAAAAAACCTTTTTCATACAAACTATCATTCAAAGATTGGATCAGGTCCAAAGAAGGGGCTTCCTGAAACGTTTCGATGGCACTAAAATTCACTTCATCGGGGCGTACAACAACAAGAAGTTGCCCATCAGCCTCTGAGAAAACGATTTCGGGGACGTAGTTGTTCTTCGCACTCGCGATGTCCCATGCGTAATAAGCAATCCAAGCCAAGCTGGCCGTAAAAAGTACGCCGATAAGTACACGTTTGAACATTCGTCACCATTTTTACCAAAAATAGAAAGAACAGGGACTGAAACTCCGTTGGATAGGAGTAGAAATGAACAGTTATATGTTTACTCTAAAAGAGTTCTAATTGTTCCGGTGGCAATAGTGTGAAGGATTGTCGATGATATTTGCAATCGCCGTGATTTTGAATTCCCAATCGATGCTTTTTTGTGGGATATCCCTTGTTGTTTGCCCAATCATACATGGGGAACTCCTCAGCAATTTGCTCCATATAATCGTCGCGGTAGGTTTTGGCTAGGACGGATGCTGCCGCAATGGACAAATACTTCCCATCACCTTTGATTATACAAGCATGTGGATACTTTTTGTGCGGATTGAAGCGATTTCCATCAATCAGTAAAAATTCAGGTGATTGTTGAAGTGCGTCAACGGCACGGTGCATGGCGAGAAAACTGGCATTCAGAATGTTGATTTTATCAATTTCCTCGGGGTAGACAAATGAAACGGCGTGCGCAATTGCCTGTTCTTCAATGATAGGGCGCAAGGCCTTTCGCTTCGCTTCTGTTAGTTGTTTTGAGTCATTGAGCAGGTCATTTTCAAAATCGTCCGGAAGAATTACGGCGGCCGCAACTACCGGACCGGCAAGGCAACCTCTTCCAGCTTCATCGCAGCCTGCTTCAACCTGTCCTTCCTTGTAATGGAGCAAAAGATCACTCATACGAACAAATTTGGCAAAAATATTGTAGTTTAGTTCACCTGAAACAACGTTTCGAACGAATTATACGTCTAATAGAAAAAGAAATAGATACGATGAAAAAATTGATTTCCACCTTGGCCTTTGTACTAGGAGTTGTAGCTTTGAGTTTTGCACAGGATGTAAAAAATACAGCGATGTCTCAGGGATCTGAAGCGCTATTAAAGAGTAAAGAAACTGGTACATACTTGTATACCTTGCCTGCGGGGACGACTTCCGAGCAAGTGACTAAGGCGGCTTCATACTATACGAATTACTTTACAGTAAACTTCGATGAAACTTCTCGCGAAGCTAAAGTTGAGATTATAGGAGATAAGGCGCCAAGCACGCAAGTAATGTTGCGCTTTCTATCAGGGTGCGGTGTGATGTATGTAAACGTTGATGGAGAAGATCATCAATTAAACATGTTCTACGCCGATTACGTGAAATAATTTTTCTTAAAAATATGTTATCCCTGACTTTCACTGAAGGTCAGGGTTTTTTTATGCGTATTTTTAGCGAAATTTGTAACGCAAACTAATTAATTGACTATGAAAAAATATATGATTGCTTTTGCGGTAGCTGCTATTGCCATTGCTTGTTCAGCGCCGGAAGATGCTAAAGAAACTCAGGACGATAAAGAAAAGTTGGGTAAAAGCTACGGTCCAGTAAAAGTGGATGTAAGCAAAGCTATTTCAGTGGAGGAAATGTTGAAAGACTTCGAAGGAAAAGACGGAGAAGTTGAGTATACATTTGAAGCAGAGATTTCAGAGGTGTGTTCAAAAGCGGGATGTTGGATTAACATCGACAAAGGAAACGGCGATACATTCATGGTTCGTTTCAAAGATCACTTTACGATTCCACCGAAAACTGACGTTGGTACAGGTGCTTACTTGCACGGTGTAGCATTTATGGATACAATTTCTGTTGCCGATTTGCAGCACTTTGCTGAGGACGCTGGAAAAAGCGAAGAAGAAATCGCTGAGATTACGGAGCCTGAGTTTGAATTGAACTTTATTGCTGACGGAATTACCTTGAAGAAATAAGGTAGACGATACTTTAAGATTAAGCCCCCTGCATCTCGACTCCGCTTTGCTTCTGTGAAGCAATGCTCGATGATCAGGGGCTTTTTTTTATGGAGTTGATTTCGGCGAAGAATTCACATCACAAAAAAAGGCCGTCCAATGGACGACCTTTCGCTTCGTTGTTCAAATCGAAGTATTAATAACAATAGTCGTTTGCTTCAATTAGTTTCTGAGCGATGATTTGACGTGCCTCTTTTACATTAAACGGCTGTGTTTTTGTAAATCGTTTCAAGCCCATCATCATCATGCGTAATTCATCGCCTTCTGCAAATGAGTTCACGGCATCTTTTCCAGCCTTATTAATTTTGTCCGCCGTATCGTAGAATAGTGTCCTCACAATGGCAATTTGTTCTTTACACGCTTCTTCACCTTTTGCATCAATCATTTGTTGAACACGGAGTAAGGTAGATTCTGCCATGTAAGTATCGATGGACATATCTGCAATATTCATCAACACTTCTTGTTCTTTCGCCAGCGATTGCATCAGTTTTTGGACGGCTGATCCAGCCACCATTAAAATGGATTTTTTGAATCCTTCCAATGCGTCAAATTCCGCTCCCAATGGTCCTTCGGTAGGCTCTTTCATTTCAGGGATGCTTACCAATTCATTGGCAACGCTCATGGCTGGACCCATAAGATCAAGCTCTCCTTTAAGAGCACGTTTCAATACCATGTCCACTGTTAACAAGCGATTGATTTCGTTTGTTCCTTCAAAAATTCGGTTGATTCGAGCATCACGATAAGCGCGTTCTACGGCAGATTCAGCCGAGTAGCCCATGCCTCCGAAAATTTGAACGGCTTCGTCCACTACATAATCCAATGCTTCGGATCCGGCTACTTTTAAGATTGCGCATTCAGGTGCAAATTGCTCAATTCCTTTCAAAGTCGCTTCGCCTTTATCTAGTCCTTCATCCACGTACCCTTGAATGGCATCGTCGATATTTTGACCTGCACGATACGTAGCCGATTCAACTGCGTAGGTACGAATAACTTGCTCTGCTAGTTTGTAGCGGATGGCTCCGTATTTTGAGATGGAACGACCAAATTGCTCGCGTTCATTGGCGTACTTCACTGAATCGCGTACTGCTTCTTTTGCACCTCCCATAACGCCTGCGGCCAATTTAATTCGACCGATATTCAGAATGTTCAAGGCGATTTTGAATCCATTTTCTCGCTCTGAAAGCATATTTTCTACCGGAACCTTTACGTTGTTGAAGAAAACTTGTCGAGTGGAAGACCCCTTGATTCCCATTTTCTTTTCTTCAGGATTGGTAGAGATGCCTTCTGAATCCGCTTCTACAAGGAATGCTGTCAACTTCTCATCATCGTCAATTTTTGCAAAAACTGTGAAAAGGTTGGCAAACCCACCGTTGGTGATCCACATTTTTTGCCCGTTCAACGTGTAGTATTTACCGTCTTCGGACAAAATTGCTTTGGTTTTACCGGAATTGGCATCCGAACCGGAACCTGGCTCGGTTAAACAGTAGGCCGCTTTCCATTCACCTGACGCTAACTTCGGAATGTATTTTTCACGTTGCTCATCATTTCCGTAATAGAGAAGGGGCAAAGTTCCAATTCCCGTGTGCGCACCATAGGCCACAGAAAATGAATAACCGGCTCCCAATGACTCGGTGGCTAACAAACTCGTTTTGAAATCAACTCCCAATCCACCAAGGTTTTCAGGAACAGACATTCCAAGAAGTCCAAGCTCCCCTGCTTTTTCCATCAATGAAGGCATTAAGCCTTCCTCCATGCTGTCGATTCGATCCAAATGTGGCTTTATTTCGGTATCTATAAAATCCTGACACATTTGTTGAATCATGCGTTGTTCCTCCGACCAGTTTTCAGCGGTAAAAATTTCAGATGGGGCGGTATCTCTTACTATAAATTCGCCTCCTTTAATTGGGTTTTTCTTTGATTCCATATCTTCAATAAATTAGCGTACGCCTAAGATAATAAAACTTAACAATGCATTATGCATGCATAGCTAAATATTTTCGAATTATTTTGCTTTTTTTATCACAATTCGCTTTCCTTTGATTCTCTTCATGTGAATGTTTTGCAGGGTTGCTTTTAGTTTGTCAGATCGAATGGCAGCATAAGCCATGTGATCCAGCAAATCAATTTTCCCGATGTCATCAGCTTTCAGCTTTCCTTGCTGGGATAAAAAGCCAACTATATCAAGCTTTCGTAGTTTGTCCTTTTTTCCCGCATTAAAGTAAAGCGTGGTCCATTTGGGGCGTACTGATTTTTGCTTGGGAGAAGGAACGAAAGTTTTTTCAGGAAGTTCGAGGTAGTCGGGAAGGTCTTGTGTCGTCTTGTAGATGATGTAGGCGTTACCCTTATTTTCGGCACGTGCCGTGCGTCCGTTTCGATGCACGAATGCTGCTTCACTTTGCGGGAATTGATAATGTAAAACATGCGCCACACCATCGATGTCCAGTCCTCTAGCCCCCAAATCCGTACAAATTAATGCGTGAATGCTTCCGTTTCGGAATTTTATCAAGGCTAGTTCTCTCTCGGGCTGTTCCATTCCACCATGATAGCCAATACAAGAAATTCCTGATTCTTTGAGACGGTCTACAACGTCCTCCACAACTTCACGATAGTTGCAAAATACTACAGAAGGCTCATCCTGAAATTGATGTAAACACTTCGTAAGGCTGTCAAATGTGTCTTCGGCGTTAACTTTCCACAGTTGTAATTGCGATGGTTGGTTTGATGTTCGGTAATCTAAGGTGGTGCGTTTTTCTGCTTGCCACGCTGGTGGAATGTATTCGATTTCCGTCGCTGAAACCAAGATCGATGAAACAGATTTTGGTAAATAGTTTCGAATGGATGCCATTTCCTTTTCAAATCCGAATTCTAGGCACTTGTCGAATTCGTCAATCACTGCTGTTCGAGCTTTTGAAAGATCAATATGTTTCCTTTCTAAATGATCCAACAATCGACCGGGGGTTGCGATGATTACCTGAGGTTGTTCGCTCAGTTCGTTTTTCTCTGTCTTTACGGAGTGACCGCCATAACAAACGGCACAGGTAAACGGTGACCTGAGTGATTTGAATACTTCTGAGGTTTGCAGTGCAAGCTCTCGAGTGGGGGCGAGTATAACTAGCTGTGCGCCCTTTGAATTAACATCTAATGAAGAGATAACAGCTAGAAGAAATGCCAATGTTTTACCGGACCCCGTTTGCGCAAGCAATTGTAAGTTCGGATGCTTTCGAAATGCATTAATGGTTTCTTCCTGAAGCGGTAACAAAGAGTTGTGACCGCTATTTTTCAGGAGTTTTTCTATGTTCATTTAGATCATTTCTATCACGCCGGCAGCACCTTGTCCGGTACCTACACACATGGTCACAACGCCGTATTTCTCATTGCGTTTTTTGAGTTCATTCATGATTTGAACGGTCAATTTGGCTCCAGTACAGCCCAATGGGTGTCCCAGTGAGATGGCACCTCCGTTAACATTTACAATGTCCGGATTCAACTCTGCTTTTCGAATAACTGCAAGCGATTGAGAAGCAAAAGCTTCGTTCAGTTCGAATAAGTTGATGTCGTTCATGTTGCGACCTGCCGCTTTTAGTGCTTTTGGAATAGCGTCTACTGGACCAATTCCCATGATGCGGGGTTCAACGCCCACAACGCTGTAGGAAGCTAAACGAGCGATGGGTTCCAAGCCAAGTTCTTTGACCATTTTTTCTGACATCACTAGACAAAAGGCTGCTCCATCGGATGTTTGCGAGGAGTTTCCAGCTGTAACGGAGCCATTCGCGGCGAAAACTGGGCGTAAACGAGCTAGCCCTTCCGTTGTACTAGCTCTTGGTCCTTCGTCAGTATCAACCGTGTACGTTTTTTCTTGACGTTTTTCGTTCTCGTCTAAGAAAATGTGCTTCACTTCAATGGGAACGATGTCGTCTTTAAACCTTCCTGAGTTAATGGCTGCGATGGCTTTTTCATGCGACTTCACGGCGAAGGCATCTTGATCTTCACGTGATACGCCATACTCATTTGCTACAGCTTCTGCTGTAAGTCCCATTCCCCAATACCAATTGGGATTCTCTTTACCAACTTTCGGATTGGGAACAATTCTCCAGCCTCCCATAGCCATGGTAGACATGGATTCTACACCACCGGCAAGAATACAATCGGCCATTCCCGCCTCAATTTTGGCAGTAGCAATAGCAATCGTTTCTAGTCCCGAAGAACAGTATCGGTTCACGGTCATCCCAGGAACTTTCACTGTGTCTAACCCCATAAGCGAGATCATTCGACCTACATTCAATCCCTGCTCCGCCTCTGGTGTCGCGTTTCCAACAATTACGTCGTCAACGCGTTCTTTATCGAGTTGCGGAATTTCATTCATAATATGTTTTACGACATCCGCCGCTAAATCATCCGGTCGATAAAATCGGAACCCACCTTTGTTGGCTTTCCCAACCGCGGTTCTGTAACCGGTAACAATGTATGCTCTGTTCATAATAATTATTTTGTGGAAGGTTGAAGGTTAGTGGTAAAAGGACTCAAACACCTTTTACTTTCTACCTTCTACCAATCAATATATTAGTTTCTCAACACTCTTCCCGTCTTAATTATACTCTCCAAACGCTCCAACGTTTTTCGTTCACTACACAATTCCAAGAATGCTTTTCGTTCGAGGTCGAGGAGGTATTGTTCGGAAACGACGGTGTTCTCTGAAAGGTCTCCGCCGCAAAGGACGAATCCTAGTTTTTCGGAGATGACACGATCGTGCTCTGACATATAGTTTCCTGAGAGCATGGAGTTGGCACCAACGTAAACGATTCCAAGGCCTTCTTGTCCCATCACCGTAACATTCTTTTCGCGTTTCGGACTTACATACCCTTTATCCGCTAGCTCTAAACACGCTTGCTTAGCTCTTGTTAAATGCAACTCACGACTTACGATTACTTCGTCGGTTCCTTCTCTTAAGTATCCCAAATCGAAGGCTTCGTAGGCAGACGTTGATACTTTTGCCTGTCCGATGGTCAAGAAGCGGTCGCGCATACGGTTGATTTTAATGTCGCCGCTGTGTAATTCATCAGAGAGGCGTTTTGCAAACTCTTTGGTTCCGCCGCCTCCAGGGATGAGTCCAACTCCAAACTCTACCAGTCCCATATACAACTCCGTATGTGCTACCACTTTATCGGCGTGCAGGGCAAGTTCGCAACCTCCTCCTAGCGCCATGTTGTGCGGTGCTACAACGACCGGAATGTTCGAATATCGAACGCGCATCATAGTATCTTGGAAGGTTTTTACGGCAAAATTCAATTCGTCGAAATCTTGTTCCACAGCCATCATGAAGATCATACCAACGTTGGCTCCAGCGGAGAAGTTTTGACCGTTATTTGAAATGACCAGTCCTTTGTGCGATGCTTCCGCAAGGTCAAGTGCCTTGTTAATTCCCTGAATAACGCCACCACCGATGGTGTTCATTTTGGTGTGGAACTCTAGGTTCAAAATACCATCGCCGAGATCAACAATAGTCGTATCGTCGTTCTTCCAAAGTGTATTTCCTTCTCGAAGGGCTTCTAAAGAGACGCGATCTTCTGATCCAGGCACAATTTTGTACCCTTTGCTTTCAATATCGTAATAAAACTGCTGTCCGTTTTCAAACTTGTAGAAGCTCGAAATTCCAGCATCTTTCATATCCGTGATCCAACTTGGAATGGTCTTTCCTTCTTTCTCGGCCAACTCAATTCCTTTGGAAATGCCGATGAGATCCCAAGTTTCGAATGGCCCCAATTCCCAGCCAAATCCAGCTTTCAAAGCGTCGTCAACTTTGTACAAGTCGTCTGATATTTCCGGAATTCGATTGGCAACATAAGCGAAGAGTCCGCCAAAAACTTTGCGGTAAAATTCGCCTGCTTTGTCCATTCCCATGAACAACATTTTGGTTCGCTGCTTCAGATCCTCGATGGGTTTGGTCATTTCCAACGTTGGAAACTTGACTTTTTGCTTTTCGCGATAATCCAAGGATTCTAAATCCAAGACAAGGATGTTGCTCTTGCCGTTTTCGTCTTTCACCTTCTTGTAGAATCCTTGACCGGACTTGGATCCGAGCCAGTTGTTTTCTACCATTTTAGAGATGTACTCAGGCAACTCGAACAAGTCTTTTTCCTCGTCATCAGGGCAGTTTTCCTTGAGTCCGTTGGCAACATGAACCAAAGTGTCCAATCCAACTACATCACATGTTCGGAATGTTGCTGACTTTGGACGTCCCATAACGGGTCCTGTCAATTTATCTACCTCTTCCACGGTCATTCCCATTTCCTGAACGGCATGGAACAATGACATGATGGCGTAAACTCCTACGCGGTTCGCGATAAATGCCGGAGTGTCTTTACACAATACCGTTTTCTTTCCAAGCATTCGTTGACCGTAATCCATTAGGAAATCAACAATCGCAGGATCCGTTTTTGGTGTTGGAATGATCTCCAACAGCTGCAAGTAGCGTGGTGGATTGAAAAAGTGCGTTCCGCAAAAATGTTTTTGGAAGTCTTCGCTTCTACCTTCCAGCATCATGTGAATTGGAATACCGGATGTGTTTGACGTGATCAGCGTTCCTTCTTTGCGGTGCTTCTCTACGTTCTCGAAAACCTGCTGTTTGATATCTAGGCGCTCAATCACCACTTCCATTACCCAATCGCAATCGGCAATGAGTTCCATATCATCCTCGAAGTTTCCTGTTTGAATACGTGAAGCAAAGGACTTTCGGTAAATTGGAGATGGATTGGACTTCAATGCAAACTGAAGTGCGTCGTTGACAATTCTGTTTCGGTGTGCTTTTGAGTCAGCGCTGACTCCTTTTTTCTGTTCGGCTTCGTTGAGCTCGCGTGGAACAATATCCAGCAATACAACCTTGCATCCAATATTGGCAAAGTGACAGGCAATTCGAGATCCCATTACTCCTGATCCCAAAATCGCTACTTTACGAATGTGTCTGTTCATACTTTTAAAAATTACTCAATTCTCTATCTAGGGCCATGTCTATTCGTTCGGCCACTTCAAAAAATGTATTCAGTTTTCCTTTGGGAATAGAGTCGATAATGCGGTCATTGAAACTCAATACCACATCTTTAGCAATGCGTCTTTTCTCCACACCTTCTTCGGTTAGGAAAATCAAGACTTTTCGCTTATCGTTTTTATCTACCTCCCGACGGATCCAGCCTTTTTCCTCCATGGTTTTTAAGGTTCTTGAAAGACTGGTGGGCTCCATTCCCATTTTCGGGCCCAATTGCGTACTAGGGGTTCCTTCTTTGTCTATATTTAACATGATGAAACCAACGGAGATACTCACCCCGTAATCGTTCGCTTTTTGATTGTACATGCGCGAAGTCTTGTGCCACAAATGACGTAAGACGAAGTCAACCATGTACGCGCGTTCTTTCTTTTTACTCATAGCATCATTTAAGGTCTCTAAAGCTAATAAAAATTCTATGCATTCACAGTAATTTTACTGTGCATTTTATTATGCATGAATAATTTTTAAGAATCCTTAACGAAGCCTTACAATTTGAGTTTGAAGCTATCAAAGAATTGCTGGGCAGCATCGGTAACCGATTCCTCTCTTGAGCTGACCCCAATGCGGATGAAGTGTTTCTTGGTAAGTATGTACCAAAAGTGTATTTCCCTTTCAGTCGATTTAGCAATAAAATGAAGTGTTGGATTTCCTTCAAGCTGTCCTTTTTTCTTTTCGCTGATTTCAGCCAACGTCCAATAGTCCATCCACTGAATTTCATTTTTGAATGTATGATGCTTGTTATCTTCTTTTGTTCGATCACGGTAGACAATCGAATACATCAATCCGTTTTCATCTTCTAAAGAATAACTGTGTTTTACGACAAGTGCAGAATCTTGAAGGGTGTCACAGGTAAATGAAGGAATTGCGGGAAAGTTAATGGTGAAGACGTCTGTTTCTAGTGTGAAACTTGACGGCTTTTGCGACAAAGCTGTATGCTGAATGATAAAGAGTGTAGATATCGTTAGGAACCAACGCATACCCCAATTTACCAAATTTCCCTTGAGATATTCACTGTTCCTTTGAATGCGGAAATCTTTTCTTCGTTTTGATTGAAGATGTCGACGTTATAAATAGCGAATGTTTTTCCGCGGTGAATTTCATTGCAAACAGCCGTTAATCGATCTCCTTCTCTTACCGGACTTAGGTGCGAAATGGAAGTTTCAATACTCACACATTTATTGCCGTGCGAATTTGCAGCGAATGCTAGAGCTGAATCGGAAAGAGAGTAGGAGATACCGCCGTGTGCGATGTGATGTCCGTTCAACATTTCTGCGCGAACGGTGCAAGAAAGCGTACAATGACCTTCTTTGAGTTGGTCAATCGAAATATCCAACCAGCGACTGAAAGCGTCGCCGTTCATCATTATGTCGACGATTTCTTTGGGTGTTTTCATTCTTTTATGGCGCGCGACATTAGAGTAATCATGGCTGCCGTAACGATGAATAGTTGAGTTGCCGTATCGTTATCAAGAGAAGTTCCGTCTTCATCTTTCGTAGTGATTTCCATCATCATGAATCGAATTAACTCCGATTGCTGCGTGAAATCGTGAATAATGTCTTCGTCTTCTTTGTCGAAATATTCATCGAGCATTTCAAAAAATGGCTCTTCAAAAGCATCGATATCGTCATCGGTAATTTGATTCAATACTACCTGCTCCTGTGCGAATGCCTCGGAAATTAAGCAATAGTAATAAATCAGCAATCCTTCAAGTTGCTCGTTTTTATATTCTACCGAGGCAGACATAATATATCCAAGCAATGTTTGCTGCGAAAGTGCATAGGTCTCAGAAATTCGTCCTAACCCTTCGTCATCCAAATTGTCGATTTTGTTTATGGCCTTTTCAATACTATTTATGCTTACTTCCTTCATCAGATACTATTTGACGTAAAGGTAGCCGATTTTTGAGAACCGCTTGTCCAAACTTTCTTAAATCCTGCCAAACGTTCGTTATATTTGAGGACGTTTCAACTTCGAAGCGATCAAACTTGCAAATTACCGCACATGAAAAAGTTATTAGTCGGATTTATAGCCCTAAACTTTGTATTCCAGGGCATAGCTCAACAGGAACTTACGTTAGAACAATCCACTTCAGGATTTCGAGCTGTTATGCCCGAATCTATCCTGGATTTTCAATGGATGAAAGACTCGAAAAGCTATACTCAGTTGTCAGCAGATTATCAGTCCATTCTAAAAGGAACGGCGACAGGAGATGAATTAGAGACGCTTGTTACGCTTTCCGATTTCAATGAAATTGCCGGAGTTGAGTTTCGACACATGTACGGTGTGAAATGGAAGGACGAAAACAAATTTTGGCTTAGTCAAGGGGGGAAATACGTTGAGTTTGATGTCAGCAATAAAACTGCGAAGATACTAGTGTCACTGCCTGAAGAAGCAGAAAATCCAAGTCAGCAGAATACGAAAGGACATGTAGCTTACACAGTTGATAACAACGTACGCATTCTTGGAGTTGACGGAAATACTCACACAGTCACAGACATTGAGGACAAGAATATTGTCTCCGGTCAGGCAATTGCGCGCAGTGAATTTGGAATCACCCAAGGTTTTTTCTGGTCCCCAAATGGTGCTCGTTTGGCATTTTATCAAAAGGATGAAAGTAATGTTGCCGATTATCCACTTTTGGACAATTCAACAACGCCGGGAACACTACGTAATATTAAATATCCGATGGCAGGGCAAGGTTCTGAAAAGGCTCGCGTTGGTATTTATGATTTGAGCACGAAGAAGCTCGTGTATTTTGAGGCAAAAAACGGTGAAGAAAACTATCTCACCAACGTCTCTTGGACGCCAGATGGTAAGTATGTTTTTGTGGCGGAGGTAAATCGAAACCAAGATCATATGTGGTTGAATGTATTTGATGGAACTACCGGAAAATTTGTCAAAACCTTGCTAGAAGAGAAGAGCGATACGTGGGTAGAACCAGAGCATCCAGCATTTTTTCCTGAAG
Organism: bacterium; assembly: GCA_024742305.1. GTDB lineage: Bacteria > Bacteroidota > Bacteroidia > Flavobacteriales_D > Crocinitomicaceae > UBA4466. Next base: position 84,526 of record JANSYQ010000010.1, read on the forward strand.
AAGACTCGTACAATTTTGTTTGGATATCGGAAAAAGACGGATTCAACAATTTGTACTACTACAATTTCGAAGGGGAGCTGATTAAGAAATTAACAGATCATGACTTTGTAGTAAAGGATATTATCGATTATGTTGATGGTCGAATTTACTATCAAACGACTGGTGAAAAACCAATTGAATCGCATGTTTACTCGGTAGATCTTAAAGGAAAAGTAAAGATTTTGACACGCGCGAAAGGAACGCATAGCGTAGATGTTGCCCCGAATGGAAAGTACTTCCACGATAACTTCTCAAGTCACAGTTTGGAATACGCGAACAACCATTGGATTTTAGATGGGCGCGGTAAGATTGTTGCTAAGAAATTGGAGGCTGAGGACAAGTTGATGCAGTTCAAGGTTGGTTCGATTGAATTGAGTACGATTGAAGCAAAAGACGGAACGAAATTGCACACACGAATGATCAAGCCGAGTGATTTTGATCCCAACAAAAAATATCCGGTTCTCGTGTATGTTTACGGAGGTCCACATGCTCAGCTAATCACTGATTCTTGGAATGCAGGAGCGTCGGGTTGGATGCTTTGGATGGCAGAGCAAGGATATATCATTTACACAGTGGATAACCGTGGTTCGGCAAACCGCGGTAAGGCTTTTGAGTCACAAATTCACCGTCAACTAGGGACTTTGGAAATCGAAGATCAAATGACCGGAGTAGAATATTTGAAGTCACTTCCATACGTTGATGCAAAGCGTTTGGCGGTGCACGGTTGGTCCTTTGGAGGATTCATGACTACTTCATTAATGTTACGTGAGCCGGGAACCTTTAATGTGGGCGTTGCAGGTGGTCCAGTAACAGATTGGAAATACTACGAAGTGATGTACGGTGAGCGCTACATGGACCAACCGGATCAAAATCCGGAAGGATATGAGCAAGCGTCTTTGTTTACGCATGCGGAGAATTTAGAAGGTGATCTTTTGCTTATTCACGGTACGGTGGATGATGTAGTTGTGATGCAGCACAGTCTTGCTTTGGTGGAGAAGTTCATTAAACTGGGCATTCAAATGGATTTCTTCCCTTACCCAATGCACCCGCATAACGTTCGTGGTAAAGACCGCGATCACTTGATGCGCAAAGTACTGGAGTATGTGATGGAGCATAATGAATAACGCCTTTGGGCTCCGCTCGAAGTGCTACTTTTTAACATACGATTAAGGCAAAGTCAGAGCCGATGTTCGAAACAGAAAAGGTCTTCGAGCCTGTAGAGAAGCCCTTTTCTTGTCGAGAGCCCATTATTAATTCACTTCAATGAGTCTACCCAAGAAAGGATCGCGGATCATAGAAATTGAAACGGGCACGTATCGCTGGTTAATTCGTAAAAAGCCAACTTACGATCAGGGGCTGGGTTGGGCGACAATGACTGTTGCGATTGAGTCAGTAAAAGAGGATGAGAAAAGTGTCCTTTTGGTCAATACAGGTATTTATCATCCGGATAATTGGGTGAAACCAAATCAAACAGCTGTTACGCCCAGTGTGATTCGTAAAATGATCCTAGCAGCAATAAACGATGGCTGGGAGCCTGGAGCATCAGGACCGTATCAATTCAATTACCAATTAACCGTAGACGGTAGTGAAGATTGAAGAAATCACAGCGAAAGCGCAATCAATGCGGAGATTTTGTCAATGCTTTTGGAATCGCGTAACTCTTTGGCCAATTTCAATCCTTGAAAATACCAACGTACGGATTCTTCCAAATTCCCTACTTTGCCGGCTTCATTTCCCAACTCGATGAAGAAGTTCGGATCCTTTATTTGAGGAGTTGAAATTGCACTGCGCATTGTTTTCATATTACAAGGCTACAAAGAGTGGTTGATTTGAATATTAAAGTCGTATTAACCACATGTTATTTTCATCTAACACAGAGTTCATAATAAGTGATTTCCATCAAATCGAATTGTAATAATGGCAATCACCTTGCTCGGGAAATAATATTTTGAACTTTGATTTCGGTTGTCGAAATACGTTGAGAATTGAACGTTTTTGCATGGGATTCAGTCCAAGATTCTCACACTATGTGCCAGCGAATGCGTATATTCGTAGTCCGAAAAAACCGCATAGAATGGGCGAAGCGACAGCGAAAAAGAAGAAATCAACCATTAAAACATCGAAGGATACACTTCTCGAAGCTTTCAAGCTAATGTGTACAGCGAAAACGTTGGCAGAAAAGTATGAAGAGAACAAAGAGGTAACGTCGAAATATGTGCATGCAACATCGCGTGGTCATGAGGCTATTCAGCTGGCGTGTGGAATGCAATTGAAACCACAAGACTGGGTGGCTCCGTATTATCGTGATGATAGCATCCTTTTAGGAATCGGTATGACACCGTACGATTTGATGTTGCAGGTTTTTGCCAAAAAAGACGATCCGTTTTCAGGAGGTCGTACGTATTATTCGCATCCTTCCTTGAATGACGACGACAAACCTAAAATACCACACCAATCCTCTGCTACTGGGATGCAGGCAATTCCAACAACCGGTGTTGCCATGGGAATTCAGTACAAAGAAGTACAAGGTCTTGCTGAAGATTTTGATGGTGTAAACCCTGTAGTTGTTTGTTCTTTGGGAGATGCCTCTTGTACCGAAGGAGAAGTTTCCGAAGCTTTCCAAATGGCAGCGCTGAAGCAGTTTCCTATCATTTATTTGGTGCAGGACAACGGATGGGATATTTCGGCAAACGCAGAAGAAACGCGCGCCCAGGATATTACTAAATACGCTCAAGGATTTAACGGAATTGAAGTGCGTACCATTGATGGCAGCGATTTCGATACGTCGTATCAAACGATGCAAGAAGTCATTGATTTGGTGCGAAAAGAACGTCGACCATTTATCGTTCATGCGAAAGTGCCGCTGTTGGGACACCATACGTCAGGAGTTCGAAAAGAATGGTACCGCGACGATTTGGAAGAAGCAGCGAAAGACGATCCATATCCAAAGTTGAAAGCCTTGCTTCGTGAAGCGGGAATCGACGAGGCGGATATCATCAATATTGAAGCGGATACGCGCAAAAATATTGACGCAGAATACGATCGCGCTATCAATGCCGACGAACCAGAACCGGATTCCATTACCGATTATATTTTCGCCCCAACGCCAATAACCGAGGAAAAGGGAGAGCGCGAACCGAAAGGGAAGAAGAAAACCGTGATGGTAGACTCCGCCCTATTTGCCGTGCGTGAATTGATGGCGAAGCATCCTGAAGCCTTGTTGTACGGTCAAGATGTTGGTGGTCGATTGGGCGGTGTATTCCGTGAAGCGGCTACTTTGGCGCAACAATTTGGTGATGAGCGCGTCTTCAACACACCCATTCAAGAGGCATTTATCATTGGATCCACTGTAGGAATGTCTGCCGTGGGATTAAAGCCATTTGTTGAGGTGCAATTCGCCGATTACATTTGGCCAGGACTCAATCAGTTATTCACGGAAGTGAGTCGCTCCTATTATTTATCCAATGGAAAATGGCCAGTGAGCTGTGTTATCCGCGTGCCAATTGGAGCTTACGGTTCCGGGGGTCCGTATCACTCATCTAGCGTTGAGTCTGTATTGACAAACATCCGAGGAATTAAGGTGGCGTATCCTTCCACGGGTGCAGATTTAAAAGGTTTGATCAAAGCGGCGTACTACGATCCAAACCCAGTTGTGTTACTGGAGCATAAAGGCTTGTATTGGTCGAAAATTCCAGGTACAGAAGGAGCAATGTCCATTGAGCCGGACGAAGATTACGTAGTACCATTTGGAAAAGCGCGAACAGTGATTGAGGCGGCCGCTGATAAAGTGGAGGCTGGAGAAAGTTGTGCTGTAATTACCTACGGACGAGGCGTTTATTGGACCCTCGAGGCAGCAAAGGCATTTGAAGGGCAAGTGGAAATTATTGATTTGCGAACCTTGAATCCTTTAGATCACGATGCAATCAACGCGGCGGCACAAAAACATAGTAAGGTCATGTTGGTGACCGAAGAGTCAGAAGAAGCTTCCTTCACGCTTGGTTTGGCTGGAAGAATTCAGCGCGATAACTTCGAAGCCTTGGATGCTCCAGTAGCTATCGTTGGATCTGTAGATACGCCGGCAATACCGCTGAATTCGATTTTGGAGGCTGCTTTGCTTACGAACGGTGAGAAGGTGAAATCTGCTCTAGACGATCTATTGAACTACTAGAATATGGAAACCGCAGCCATTGCCACAACTTTATTGTCGACGCTTTGTTTGGCGTTGAGCCTTCTACTGTGGCTGATCCTCATGATTACACTCATTTTTTGGTTGAGTAAACACAATCAAGAAGGCGGACTCATGGGCGGAAACTTTTGGCGGAAAGTCTTCAAAAAAAGTCAAGCACACGCGGAAACCTTAGAAGAGGGGAAAGAGAAAAAATCCATTCAAGCGCGCTTAAAGTTTATTAAAACAACACAATGGATTATCCTTGGCTCCCTGGTCGGAGTTATTGTTGCCATTGTTCTGTGGCAATTCGTACCTTAGGGAAATGAGGACGCTTCTAATTGCTTTCGTATTAATTTTCAGTTCTTTCTCAGTACAAAGTCAGAATTATGTTCCATTTCCAGATTCAGCCGCTGTTTGGGTGAATGCCACTTTGGTTGTCAATCAGAGTTTTGATGGTGATTATATTTGTGCAAATGGAAACGACACATTAATCAATGCCACTTCATACACCATTTTTGAAGAGTGTATTTCCGGAACGTACAGAGGAGCATTTCGTGACACTTTGGGAAAAGTGTATATCGTTCCAAAAGATTCTACGAATGAATATTTGCTGTATGATTTCTATGCCTTACCAGGCGATACTTTGGTGTTCTATCAAGAGGAATTTGGCGCAGCATTGGAAGAGTACGTGGTGCAGCCTTGGGATACAGGATCTGTACAGGTAAATGGAGGTCACCGTAAAACAGTTCAAGTTGGTGATGGCCGTTGGATTGAAGGAATTGGAAGCGATAAAGGCTTGTTTACTTCTCAGTTTGGAAATGTTTCAAATTATGCTATTTGGCTCTACTGTATGAGTGTTCAGGATACTGTTCAGTATGGTTATAGCGTTTCCTTCGGTGGCTGGGCAGGCTCACAACAAGTTATCAACCTTTCATGCGATTTCTATCTCAATCAGGATGAGTTGGCGATGACGAAAGTTGATGTCTACCCAAATCCTGCGAGTGAATTGGTCATTTTTACGATTCCAGGAAATGTAGAAAATGTTGAATTAATTGATCAAACTGGAAGGGTGATGCGCCCGAAATGGAACTTCTCTAGTGGTCAATATTACATCTCAGTAGGAGAGTTGCCTCGAGGAATGTATATCGTTAAAATAACGGAAGCTGCCCGAGTATATCGAACCGTTGTAGTGCTGAATTAGCTGTCTTTATCCTCCATTAATTTCAGCACAGTGAACAGCTGCCAGTAGAAGTTCATGCTGTGTTTGGATGATAGTCCTTTCAGATTTAAAATTCCGTTGTGGGTATTAATCAATTGTTTCAATTCCTCCTGAAAAACGAAGGATTGCATCGTCTTGTTTTTTCGAGCTTCTAAAACTCGTTCAGGCAAAAACGCCTTCAATTTTTGTCGATTGTGTATGCGTCGTACTTCCTTTTGGTTCGCCACCTCTTCCTTCCAGTTCGGATTCATTACTTCGTGTAAATTGCCCGGATATTGGTGATACAAATGATGGTACAAACTGCCGTACTCCTTTGCCGATTGAGGAATGCTCAAGCACGTTTCAATCAAGGATGGATTGTAAAATGGCGTGGTACTCCAAACGAACTGTCGGTTTCTGTCTTCGCCTTCAAATGCCCAGTTGATTCCTGCTTCACGGATGAGGTAATACACGTATTTATCATCATACGAAGCAAAAGGATATGCATCCAAATGTCCCATGATGTTCTCTTCCAGCTCCATAGCTGAAATCCCTACCAGTTTTGCCGCCGTTTCAATGGAACAAAAGGCATTGTATCGCATGATGTATCGCATCAAACTTTTCATCGAACGAATGGATTTCAACGCTGAAAGATCTACGAAGAACTTCCCTCCTCCGTCTCCGGTAATGGTTGTAAGTCCGCGTTCTGCGTGCATACGATAGTAAGGGAGAACGTAGCTCATGGACAAATAATTGATTCCCTGCTTGAATTGCAACAGTTCCTCAGCATCGCTTAACTGAGGTGGATGAATCTGAAAAACTTCATGGTTCTTAATTTCCAATCGCTTTACAATGTCGTCAGATGAAGCATCGTCTAAGTAATCGGCGCCGTCCTCTCGGCTGTAGGTGATACACGGAACGTTCATACCAAGCTTTTTTGCTCCAGCGGCAATCAACCGTGAATCCAAACCTCCGCTGAGTGAAATGGTTGGCCTTTTTAACTTCTCCAAGCGATTCTTCAACGATTCGTCGAACTTTTCCTGAATCACTGGGGCGACTTCCTTCAAGGATTTGTTCCCATCTACGGTGTTCAGATAGAAGTATTCGTACAAAGAAATGTGTCCATCGCCGTGTATATGTAAAATGCTTCTCGGCGGCATTCGATGGACTTTCTTCCAAATGGTGTTTGTACCCAAATCCGTACCGAGTAATAAGTTCATCCCCAAATGAAGGCGATTGTACTTGGGTTGGGCAAAATGCGTAATGCACGAAATGTTTCTACTCGCAATAAACTGATTGCCTTCTTGCCAATAGTACACAGGCAAACGTCCCCAAGAGTCATTTACAATGTACATGGATTTGGAGCTTCGGTCGCGGTGCATAAAAATGAACTCACCGTCCCAATCGCGAATTTTCTCAATCACTTCATCAAAATGATAAGCATCCAGTAAGTCCGTTAGTTCTTTGAAGTGCTTTTTGGGATCAAGATTGTACACCATTCCTTCGAAGTAGGAACCGTGTCGTTCTATAAATTCGTGCGGATAGTTTTCGGGGTATTGCCCTGTGAATTCGAAATAGTCGTTTGCGGACCACTCCGTTCGTTCCAATCCATCGTTGTGATAGGGAACTTTGTCGGGGTGTTGTAATCCGGAAGAGCGTAGGTTGAATCCAGGCATAATGTGCACGTATCTACACAAAAGTACAATAATGCGCTTACTCGGGAATCATGCTTTCAACGGTCCAGTGAAAATTATCTTGAAGTAAGGGGAGCTTTTCGTTTGCTACGCGTCTACATCGCCACAACAAATGACCTTCATTGGTGAACAACCAGTCGTCTCCGTGACGTAGAACTTTAATCCTCGTTCCGTTCGCAAATTGGAACTGATTGGCACCTTGCGAAATTCGTACTTCGTGAGGGTAGAATTGTCCATTGCTCGTTTCGAGAATCAAAAATCCGTTGGGGTGAAAATGCAATTGTTGGTAATCGCGTGGAGTAATTTCTTTCGGATAGTGCTCCGTTTGAATAATCGAAAAAGTTTGCTGATGAATAATTTCCTTGTCAAAGTCAGATTGGAATCTATTAAGAACCGGCCAAATGCACTCAAGTAAAATGAGTGTGACAGCGAACCCTTTTAGAGCACGACGAAAAATCGGCTTAATTTCAATGGCCTCTAATTCAATTGGCGCTGGTGATTTTAACGAGAGCATTGTAAATACGGGTCTGAGAGAAGGTGCCACGATGAACAATGATGCGAATAACAATCCGAGGGATAGCAGTTTAACCGTGATATCAAACCCTACATTCAACGCAAAAACATTTGCAAACACTCCCAACGCTAAATATCCGCCAATGAAACGCGTTTTTCGGAAGAAAAGAAGTGCGCCCGCTAAAATCTCAATGAATCCCGTGAAACCTGCATACGCCTTGCTTGTGCCCATTAAACTCCAAAAGAGAATGTCTTTATCGAGACTACCCGTTGTAGCGTGTAAAATGTTGGGGGGCGGCACGGGGAATTGAAGTCGGGTCCACTTTTCAATACCGTATTTTAAAAGAAAGAAAGCAAGAATTAAGGTGATGGTTGCACGAAACCAAGGAAGTGCCAAGTGCGCTTTTTTCCATCGAACGAGGATCCAAACAATGGCAAGTGCGAATAATCCTAACAAAGCAGATTGTAAATACAAATGAATGCTGTCTGAGAAACTGTGCGTGCTTGCAAGAATCTCAGGACTTGTGGCGCTCACACTCGTTGTGAAGGGCAGGAAAAGTTTCGACAGATGCGTTCCAAGTTCGGGTACAACGTCTGTTGGAAAGGGGAGGAAAAGAAAAAACAGGCACAACCAGGTGCCTGCAATTAGTGGTATTGGTTTTATTTTTTCCACGCCAATCGCGGTTGAACGATGTATGCGCCTAATCCCATAAAGGCAAGGGGTAGCAACAACCAGTAGAAACTGCTTCTTTTGCGCTTTCGGAAATAGGGATTTTCTTTGGATTCAAATCGGGAGCCGTCTTTGTCAAAGCCAATTAAAGTTACTTCGTAAGGGTAGGACTCTTCAATTTTCTTCGGGTCGTAATCAACTTCTTCATATTTCCAGTTATTGCACACCGTGTCTTTATAACGATAGGAGTCTAGAGAACCCCAATTTTGCTCTCGAACGTAGTGAATAACGCATGTTTCACTGATTCTTTCGATGGTATCAACCCAGCGTTGCGGCGGCGGAATTCCAAATTTATCTTCAGACAAATGAAGATCCTCCAAGTTGCCGTGGTGACTTTTTAATCGAATAACGGATGTTTGAGCTGTGACCGACAATCCACCCAAGAGGAGTAGTACAAAAAGAAGTGTTCTCATGCTATAATTACAGTTGTTGTTTTTCCTCCGTACATCCAAAACAAAAATTGGTTCATGGCTATCAACAATTTCACGCTCATAACATTTTAAATCCCGCTAAAACAGAGCAATGAAAGGTCGTATCTTCGAATGATAACACCTCAGTATGAAGCTTAAAAAAGAACATACCGTTGCCGAAATAGCGGCTTTAATTGATGCAACTTTTGTAGGAGATGCGAATCATCCTGTTACGGGGTTGAATGAAATTCACCGAGTAGAACCGGGAGATTTAATGTTTGTAGATCATCCTAAATACTATCAGAAAGCTCTGAAAAGTGCAGCAACGACGATTCTAATTGATCAAGAGGTGGAGTGTCCGGAAGGCAAAGCATTGATTGTTTCCAAGCAGCCTTTCGATGATTACAACAAACTAACGAAGCATTTCGCGCCAACAATTCCTTGGACGAGTAGTGTGGGAGAGAATTGTACCATTGACCCAAGCGCAACGATATATCCAAACGTTACCATTGGGCATGATGTCACCATTGGGAAAAACGTTGTTCTTTATCCTGGAGCCGTTATCGGAGATCGAAGCGTTTTGGAGGACAATGTGATTGTAGGTTCCAATTCGGTTGTTGGTCATTACGCCTTTTATTACAAGAAAAAAGACACAGGATTCGATCGCATGCATTCATGCGGTGATGTACGGTTGGAGAAAGATGTAGAAATTGGTGCGCTTTGTACCATTGATGCTGGAGTTTCCGCCACGACAATCGTTGGTTCGGGAACTAAAATTGATAATCAGGTCCACATTGGACACGATACAGTTGTTGGAAAACATTGCTTGATGGCAGCCAATGTGGGAATTGCCGGATGTGTGACAATTGAGGATCGTGTAACGCTTTGGGGACAAGTGGGAGTTGTGAGCGATGTCGTTATTGGCGAAGGAGCGGTAGTTCTTGGTCAAGCCGGCGTAGGACGAAGCTTGGAAGGAGGGAAATCCTATCTCGGGAGTCCGTGTGATGAAGCCCGAAAGAAATTTAGAGAAATTGCAGCAATACGAAAGCTGCCAGAAATAATCGAACATCTTTGATGGAGGCGGGCTTGCTTCGAAATATGGAGAATCAATTGCAGCTGAAGGATTTCAAGTTGCATTCTTTATTGGAGGTCACCAACGCCATCAACCTAAATAAGGACGTCCGAGATTTGACGCGCCTTTTCGAATTTATCGTTCGCGAACAACTCGGGTACGACAAGTTTATCCTATTCAACAAACAAGAAGAGTGGAACTGCTTGCTGCGTGTTGGCGTGAAAACCAAGGTGCGCAAATTTGATGTCGATCGCGAACTAGGAAGATTCCGGGATATCACAGTGATTGAATCCTCACATTCCAAATTGCTGAGCGATTTTGACGTCATTGTCCCTGTTCTTCACAAAGATGTGGCATTGGCATACTTACTCATCAAAGGAATAGAGTACGACGGCCATTTGAGTAAGCAAATCAATTACATGAGTTTCATTCAAACGCTCGCGAATATCATCGTTGTAGCGATTGAAAACAAGCGAATGGCGCGTGTCAATATCAAGCAAGAACGTTTGAAAAAAGAGTTGGAAGTGGCCTCGGCGATGCAGCAATTACTCTTTCCGTCTAGCTTGCCGACTAACAAACGCATGGATATTTCCGCCATGTACAAATCGCGCCATGAAGTTGGAGGAGATTACTATGACTTTATCCCACTTGGGGACGACGAATACATCATTTGTATTGCTGATGTCTCGGGAAAGGGAATTAGCGCAGCGATGTTGATGGCAAACTTTCAAGCGACGCTTCGAACGATGTTCCAGTACCGTGAGTTCAACATGGAGGAGTTGCTCTTCGAACTAAACGAGAAAGTTATGTCGAGTGCAAAAGGGGAGAAGTTTATTACGTTTTTCATTGCGCATTATGACGCGACTTCCCGCAAATTACTCTACGTGAATGCGGGACATAATCATCCGTTCTTAACCGATGGACGCAACTTTGAGCCGCTAGACAAAGGGACGATAGGACTAGGCATGCTCGACGAACTTCCATTTTTAGAGGTTGGCGAAGCCGAACTTGGTCCAAACACCACTTTGGTGCTTTACACCGACGGCGTTGTAGAATTGGAGAACGAAGAAGAAGAATTCTTTGGCTCGGAGCGATTGCAAAAGCTCATCAAAAGTTACTATCCCCTTAGTATGGGCGATATGAACAGTCTTATTTTCTCCAAGCTAGACGAGTGGAAAGGACCGCTTGACCTCGTCGATGACACCGCGATTTTTAGTTGTAGATTCTTTTGAAATGGTGAGAAGAGGGAGGTGAAAAGTACTCCTCACTTCTGACTTCTTACTTCTGACTTCTGACTTCTGACTTCTCACTTCTGACTTTCTTTCACCCTACCTCAACAAATACATCTTCCCAAAGTTCTTCGTGAAGTATTGATCCGCGCCCGATTCACGGTGTTCGATCGACTCACCATTCAAGCGTGTTTTGACACGATAAAGGTACACACCATTTGCCAGCGGGTCGCCGAATTCATCTGTTCCATCCCAAGCAAATTCCGTGATATTTCGACCGATGTTGATAGGACCAAGCTCATCTTCTGAAATCTCGCGTACCACACGACCAGAAACCGTCATAATTTGAATCAAAATGTCATCAGGCACTTCTGAGCCGGTTAGCGTAAATACAAAGCGTGTACTGGTACTGAACGGGTTCGGGTAGTTCATCATCGCCGTAATCGTGGATTCGTGAATCACCTCGAAGTCTACCAAATATTCTAAATCTCCCGACAGATTCCCACTTTTATCAGATCCCTGCACGGAAAGCGTGTAGGTTCCGTCCATTTCAAAACGCGTCGGCCAAATAATTTGGAAACGTAAGTTGGAAGCATCCGCAGGAATCCATTGCATGACCGTGTTTCCGGATCCATCTACAAACGGAATGCGCTCTTGGTTACCAGTTGGGTCCGTTAAATAGATTCCAAACAACGACGTGTCGGCAATATCGTCCATAATCAAGAACGGATTATCGTCCTTCAGCGTAATTAACACCTCTCCATACGGATTAATGATATCGCCATTCAAAATATGATTACCATCAAAAGTGACATCCAAAATAGGGTGTTCGTCATCCTCGGCTACAACAAATGGAATCTGAAGCAAGTTATTGAAATGTTCTTGCTCCGGTTGGTCCGTGATAACGAAACTGCCATTGATGTAAGGGTTTACTTCCATCCAAAAAGAATTGGCTCCGGACATTCCTAAAGTAGAGAAAGTAATTGTGTCGCGCAGTAGGTCTGGTACACGTAAGGAGTCCTGTCTCGGATAATTGATCGGAATACGAATTCCATTTTCATCTTCAACCCAATAATCAACAAGCAAAGAGTCCATGTCGAGGGTGTAAATGTTCCTGACGTCAACGGCAAAAGAAATCGAATCTCCTTCCTGAATTATGTCTGTTCCAGCGGACCAATAATGACCACTACTTCCATCAATTGCAGCTTCTGGAATTGGCGTGTATAACACGTGCCAACGATCAATTTGCGATGGAGTTTCATCAACGCTATCAATATAGCTGGCTCTCAATGATATGTACGGATATAGAGCGGCATCAATATTCAAGTTCAGGTTGATTAATGAATCATTGGAAGTGAACTCCTGCGTAATTATAGTGTCCAAAACCTTGTTGATGTCGTATCCCATAATACTTAACACAGTCGTGTCAGAGGTCGGAAATTCCTGAGGATCTTGCTTCCAGTAAACATTGTCCCAGTTGGATGCTGGTCCAATAAGTGGAGAGCTTTCAACTCCACTATCAGAAGGTCCTAGTATGCTGGCAAGCAATTGGAATGTTCCGCCGGCTTGAGCGTAGCCTTCGATTTTCGTTCCAGGATATCCTTTCCTTACAAAGAAAGAGAAAGGTAAATTGGCCTGGTTTCCTGTGATGCTGTCAGAACCAAGGTTTTCGAATGTCGTGTAGATGAGTGTTGAGTCAAAGCCATTCCAAGAACTATGCAATGTCTCTATCGACGTATAAATCAGCAAGTAGTCGCCCGTTGGTACTACGTTGTTAACAAAATTGCAGAAGTTAGCCATTTGCGTTGAGTCGTTTTGTAAGAAAACAAACTCTTGCCAAACGGTGTTTGGGTTTGTGGACGAGTTAAAATTGAAGTTGCCGTAATTGTTACCGTAATTTTCTCCGGTTTCGTATGGGGTGGCAGTGGCATAATCTATCCAACCGACATGTATTTTACGACCTGCTAGGTTACCAATTCCATATTCTTGCAACACTCCATCTATGTACCAGTTGTTTTCATAGAAATAGGCAGGTGAGGTGGTGCTGGTTCCTACATTCGACTCAATTTCTACGACAGCTGGAGTAAAATTCCGCTCTCTTGGACCACGATCATAACCGATATTTGAGAAGCCGTTGTCCTTAAACTGGAAGAAATGATCTTGTCCCCAACCCGTTTTTCCTGCAATGTATTGAAAGGAGGATTCGTGCCAAATGGTATCTCCTTCTATGGCTACTCTCCAAAAATAAACCACGCTGTCCTCACAAACTAGAGGCATTGAAGAACCAGTAGCTGAACTCAACCATTGAGATGGATCCACAGTTTTTACTCCTCCTGTTCCGCTAACCAAGGCATAACGATACTCAGGACTTTGCGGAAGCGTTCCCTCGAAGTCAATTGTGTCAATTTCGAAGCGATACGTATTGAATGGAGCAATAGGGTCCGTTGTGGAGGCTTTAACGGTAACGCTGTCCTCCGGAACTACAGCAAACTCGTACGGTATAACAGGTACGATTCCGTCCAAATTGATCAATAAATTCTTAGTGATTTGGTTGTTGTTCACTTCATCATACTGCTCAGGAATAACTGAAGGAATGTCCACATGAACTGTGAAGATATTCTCACCCAGTGCAATTTGAGGTAGAAGTGGAATCTTAAAGCGAATGGTGTCCACATGATGAAGTTCTGGGTAGTAGAATACATACAGTGAGTCTCCGTTTCCATTCGGGAAAGAACGCGTGATTTCAATTTGGAAAGTATCTGTAACAGATTGCCCGAGGTTTGTCAGGTTCAACTGAATTTCCAAGCTATCTACGGTCCAGTCTAAATTACTTGGAGAGAAAGATAGGTCATCCGGTGTGATTTCAATCTCAGGGTTTTCATGGTAATTGAGGCGCAACATCGGGTCCCCATTCAGTACCATCTGCATACAAGTTGTCTCGTTGTAGATGTTAATGTTTTGTCCCTCCATATTTTCTGAGGTGAAATCCATAAGTTCGGATAGCGTTTTACCGTAGTGATTGGTGCTCAGATTTTGATAGAGATACTGTGAATAATTGTTGAGGTTCGGTGCAAGTCCTACTCCCACAGATGCAATGTATGCGATGGCTCCACTATTGGCTACTTGCACGAATTCTTCTGACTTCGATATGCTCGATTGAAATACGTTTCCATTGTAACAAGAATTCACGTACATTACTGGGTATCGATCTTGATTGTTCCAGTTCCCCGGGTCATCCAAGTTGATTTCAAATCCACTATTTGTACCTGTGGCGTGTCCAAAATAGGTCATCAGAGAAACGCCTTCAGCAATGCGATTAGTTACTTCGGAAAGTATCGTTGGGTCCAACGGATTACTAGAGGTTTTGTACACTCGGTGCACGGAGGCACCAAACAAACTGTCGCTGATTTTCGATTCCATGGCATTCATGTACCCTTGAAAACTGCTTTGCTCAATAGCGTCAGAACCACCAGCAAAGTGCAGTACGTGTTTTTGCCAGTCCTTTGTGGGGGTATCGTAAATACTATTCGGGTCCTGTTCGGTCTCGTAAACAATTACCTTATCAAGGTAGTCCTGTAATTCATTACTGGTTTGCGCCGATATTCGTCCCGTTGGGATCAGTGGCTTCCAATTTGACGCACCGGATAAACCAGCCGTTATGGCGGCATCGCTCGATGGTTGTCCATAAGAAGGAATCAGCGATTGAGCATAATAGGAGGTGTTTTTTCGGGTTCCGGGACCATCATACGATGTATCATTTATACTTGCTTCTCGAATTCCTTTCCCCATTAAGAAAAGAGCGCGTGGCTTAACTGCAGCATTGTCGTATGCGTAATGAACAAATCGACGGATTCCGTAAATATGTTTTGGGATTCCACCGCCAAACTGTAGGTACAATTCATCCGCGTTGGCCATATATGGAGACATGCCCGTTGAGCTTCGGTAACTGTAATAGGCGTTAACAGCAGGTTCCAAATTTTTATGATAGACCATCAATAGTGCGCTATCAGGGATGACGCTGAAGTCGGTGAAGTTTGGATTATTGTTGTCGTTTACCGTTGTGATACTTGTGATATCAGTAATAAGCGAAGTGCCCATAACGACTACTTTTTGATCGCTCCCCGAAGAATTATTCGGAATAAGAGTCGATAAAAATGAGCCGTTGGTTGCAAATGGTACAATTCGCGGAGTGTCGCCAAAAACCATAGCAACAACATTGGACGTTCCAACGTTACTGAAATCCAATCGGATTTTCCCTTGAGGATCATTGCTTACCAAGAACTCTAATTCGTTCGCTCCTCCGAAATTTAGTTGACGAGGATACTCGACATTTAAGTATTGGAATGCCTGAAAATCTGTGGCTACACCCAAGTCAGGAACGATGCGCATCGTGATAGGCGTTGTCCCATTAGATAGTAAAGTGGGGGATACCGGCACGTCACAATTGATCTGTTTGTAACCCGACCAAGTGGAGTCTAGAACAATTGTATTTGAAGAGCCAAATTCCCAACGCAGATGATGATTTAGCCCGCTTCCTGCATCTGAGTTCGAAACTGATTTTGCCGTAAATCTTGCGTTCGGTGCCCCCGGACCTGTATACGGAAAAGGGGTGCTTGGATTTAAGACATCAGGCAAGTAATTTGGGCTTGTGGCGTAACCATTTTTTTGATTGTTTCCCCATCCTTCTCCTGGTGTATAAAAAGAACTGGACGCATATTTATTACGAACACCTTCATGATACGCACTCGATCCAAAAACGGAAGCATTGTACGTAATGTAATCGGCAACATTACTGTAGGCACCAAAATTGACATCTGTTTCTACCGTAAAACGCAAGTTGTTGGTGCTGTTGTTCCATGTGAAGAAATAGGTCAAGGTATCGTTATACAGGCTGTAGGCAGGGTTACCGATATCACTTGGGTTAGTGTACATCGCTGAGTCCAACCAGCCATCATTTTTTTCTGCATAGAAAAGAATATAATCTCCCGGGTCAAATGTATTATCGCCTCCATCTTCAATGAACAGAGGGATTTCACGTTGTTTACCAAAGATTTGAATATTTGGTGTTTGAAAGGATGATAGTGGAATGTTGGCGCTGCTTAAAGTGTTATAATCCAAACGATACACGCCATCTTCCCAAATTTGAAATTTGTAGTAGGATTGTGAGTAATTGATCCACTCATTTCCATAAGTCTGTGCCTGAAGGGAAATGGGCGAAATTAGAATGAGTAGTAGTATGATTAATCGTGCTTGCTTCATGGAGCGGCATTATTTGGCTTGTCTAATTTAATCCTTAATGAGATAATATGCGAATATAAAGCCACCGAAGCATCTCCAATGTCCGTAAATGCATAATCCAAATAGAAGTTTTTAATGTTTAGACCGATACCCACATTTGGCTGTACGTTGAGCGAACGCGTATCATCAAAGTCAGAAACGTATTGAACATTACTAAGTCCAGCTCTCAAAGAAACATAGTTCTTAAATCCGAAGGAAACTCCAAGATGTGGATCCGCTGAAATTAATCCTGTTTGCAAAAGTGTATTTCGTTGACCATCCGTGGTGACCGTTAAATCCAGCTCACCCGCGGCGTACAATCCTTTCTCACCAATATCAAACTTGCGGTAGGCTCCAAGAATAAGACGTGGCAAAGTTAACTCCAATCCATTTTCAGGAAGGGCGTTGCCAGTATTCAAAAATACTTCCTTAGTTTCATTGTTGAGGGTGAACATCCAAGCATTGAAGGTAGAAGTGGCATCGCGTAATACACCTCCGAATTTCCATCCTTTCTTCGACTCGTACTGAGCTCCGGCATCCAATCCAAATCCCCAAGAACGCGCAAAGTCTCCCACACGACGGTGAATTACTTTCACGTTACCGCCTAAACTCAGACCTTCTACAGGCAATTTTCTTGCATAGGAGAAAATAAACCCGTAGTCTGCTGCGGTAAACGTGGATATACGATCGTAATCTATGTTTCCATTGTTGTCAATCAGCTGCGTAGTGTTTGGAATATCATCTACAGCAAAACGAATCGCGGTAAATCCAACAGAGCTTTTTTCATCGATAGAATGCGCCAAACCTATGTAGTCGTATTTAGCAATACCTGCAAAGTACTCGGCATGCATGGCTCCAGCTTCCAACCACTTGTCCACTTTTGTTAAGCCTGCCGGATTCCAATAACCCGACATAACGCCTCCTGTTTGAGCAACAACCGCGTTTCCGAGACCCAAGGCATCAGCGCCAACACCGATAGCCAAAAATTCATTAGAATACTTGGGAGCAATGGTGCTTGTTAAATTCTCTTGAGGTGAGGCTGGTTGAGCTAAAACGCTTGATGAACAAAGGCAAATCAATATCACTACAATTCCTTGCTTCACGGAAGCCATGTCAAAAGCAATGCTAGTTTTCATAAATAATTTAATTTTCACCTCCTTTAACAGCGTTTTTTGCAAAAAATTGTATTCTTTGTGATGTATATAGTAATTAGACGTTTTATTCATCTAAACCGTTGACAATTACCTCTACAAAATTAGCATTTCCCAAGGTTCAATGATAAATCTACCCAATCTGTTTACCGCAGCCAATATGCTCTCAGGAATTATTGCCATTCTTTTGGCATTTGCTGGACGAATTGATTTGGCTCCGTTTGCCATTATTGCTGGAGCTCTTTTCGACTTTGCAGACGGTTTTTTAGCAAGAAAGTTGGGGGTCGCAGGTGAAATGGGGAAACAAATGGACTCATTAGCGGATATGGTCACTTTCGGCGTTGCTCCGGGAATGATCATGATGATGATGATGACGATAAATCAAGGCTATTATTTGGAGTATCGAATGGAAGGTGAGGTATTTCCTGAAACTGTTTTCACCGACTTTTTCTCTTATGTTAATCAACTAGCTGAGGGGACAACGCAGTACGGAATTCCACTTTTTGCATTGGCAATTCCTTTCTTTTCCATTTTCAGATTGGCAAAATTTAATGTCGATTTGAGACAAACGGACAAATTTATCGGGCTGCCTACTCCGGCCAATACACTTTTTTTCATGACCTTCCCTCTAGTGCTTTGCTATGGCGATTTATCACAGGCGGAAATGATTCTAACTGTTTGCAGACCAGAGGTATTAGCTGTTCTTTGTGTGGTGATGAGTACCCTTCTTATTGTTGAGATACCCCTGTTCGCGCTTAAATTCAAGCATTTCGGGCTAAAAGGCAACGAAATCAGATATGCGTTTTTGTTGATAAGTGCTGTATTAATTCTCGTATTTAAAACTTGGGCAATCGCATTAATTGTATTTTTGTACTTGATTTTATCGCTATTAGATAACGTAGTTAATAAAAAGAAAACGGATGAGATTTAAGGCAGAAATTGATGTGATGCCATTGGATGCATTGCTTGATCCACAAGGGAAAGCTGTTACAGGAAGCATGAAGAATATTGGGCTTGATGCGATTGATGGAGTACGAATCGGAAGACACGTACGTTTGTTCGTAGAAGCAGCCTCTAAGGAAGACGCCGACAAAATGGTAGACGAAGCTTGCAAGAAATTACTTGCGAACCAAATTATGGAAAGCTATGTCTACGAGATTGAAGCAGTTTAAATACTGTACGAGTTCATTTTGGCATCGCCTTTGAAAGGTGATCGAAAAAAACTCAAAAGAAAAAGTTATGTCTGAAGAAATCGTAAACAACAAGAAAAGTAATGGTGCGTACATCGCAATCATTCTGATCCTACTCATAGGAATCGGTGTGCTTTTCTTCGCATGGAACAACGTTCGCGGTGAATTGGTGAAAGCTAACAATACCGTTAAAAAATTAGACAACGATAAAAAGGAACTTAACGCAGTTCTTGCTAAGTATCTAGGAAGTGATTCTGACGATTTGCGTGCGAACTTCAAGCAAATGTTGGCGAATTACGACGAGCTCATGAAAATGGGTACGCCGGAACAAAATGCCGAAATCGCGAAACAAAAAGCGCGTATCGAGGAATTAATGTCCGAGCTAGATTCCAACAAGAAGATGAGCTATTACACAATATCCAAACTGAAGCGTGAGAATGACGAGTTACGTGATATCATGCGAGGATATGTATACGAAATCGACTCTTTGAATACGCTGAACCTTTCTTTGCGCAACGACTTGGATAAAAAGACAGTAGCCTTAGATGAAACAACAACTGCTTTGGAAGTAACGTCTCAAGAAAGAGATGCACTTACGGAAAAAGTGAAAGCAGGTCAAAAGTTGACAGTAATCAAAAGTTCTTTCGCTTCTCGCGGAATGAAACAAACAATTACGAACAACTTCAAGGAGACAAATCGCGCGAAAAACGTCGTCAGAATAGAGTCCGAGTTCACCATAGGCAAAAACGCCATAACCGAACCAGGAGAGAAAACGGTCTACATGCAAATAATCGGACCTGATAATAAAACGCTGCAAAACACGCTTTCCGGAGTTGTTGAAACAGAAGGAGGCAACGTACCTTACTCACACAAACGTAGTATCGACTATCAAAACGCGAGCGTCGATATGTTGATGACTTACAGTGTGCGTTCAGAGTTGAGTAAGGGAACCTATAAAGTTAATATATACTGTCAAGGCCAATTGATCGGTGTTGATAGTTTTACACTCAAATAAGTTAGATGGTCAATATTTTTATCGCTAATCTTGACTGGAGCATTACTTCAGAAGACCTTAGAGCCACATTTTCCTCGTTTGGTAAGGTAGATTACGCACACGTAGTATACGAGAAGAAAACAAAGCGTTCGCGCGGTTTTGGATACGTAGAAATGGAAAACACGGATGAGGCAATTCGCGCTATTGAAGCGTTGAATGGAATGGAAGTGAATGGTCGCAAATTGGATGTTAAAATAGCATCCCCAAAAGAAAATCGCCCGAAACCCAAAACTTCAGATAAGTAATATGTCAGATGCAATCAACCAAGGAAGTGTAACTTTCGAAATTGATGACAAAGGAATAGGAACGATCACATTTGGTCACCCATTGAGTAACTCCCTTCCGGGGAAAATTCTGCAAAAATTAGCCGACACAATTACGGAGCTTGGTGAGAACGATACCGTAAAGGTTATCGTCTTGAAATCGCAAGGAGATCGTGCTTTCTGTGCAGGAGCCAGTTTTGATGAGTTAATCTCTATTAAGGACTTCCCAACAGGAAAAGAATTTTTCTCAGGATTCGCCAAAGTGATCAACGCATGTCGCAAATGTCCAAAACTAATTATCGGTCGAGTACAAGGGAAAGCCGTTGGAGGTGGAGTAGGAGTAGCGTCCGCAGTGGATTACTGCTTCGGGACGAAACACGCAGCGGTAAAATTATCGGAACTTGCCATCGGAATTGGACCTTTCGTAGTTGGACCTGCGGTAGAACGAAAAGTTGGGCGCTCTGCAATGAGTCAATTGGCTATCAATGCAACAGAATGGCGATCAGCGGAATGGGCACGTGATAACGGACTTTACACAGAAATTTACGACTCGGCAGAGGAAATGGATGAAGCCATTGCTGCTTTGTCTGATAAACTTTCTAAATCGAATCCAGAGGCAATGGCACTGTTAAAGCAAATCTTTTGGGAAGGAACAGAGCATTGGGATGAACTCTTAGCTACTCGCGCGGAAATGAGTGGCAAGTTGGTGCTTTCAGAGTTTACGATCAACGCCATCAACGCATTCAAAAAGAAATAATCCTGTCATTTAGGAAACTTGAAAACCGGACAGCGAACAAACTGAAGGCAAGGCTGGGAACAAACTGAAAGCCGGACATCGAGCGGAGTCGAGATGCCGGCTTTTTTCATGCCCAAAAATGAGTATTCCTACTCAGCAATATTTACCTAAAATTCTACGTATAACCACGTAATTCGGTGTTTCGGGCTTGTTTTGTAGTGTGAAATAATTGTATATTCAGTGTGCACACTAAGCCAAGGTCCTATGAAAGCACTTATCTATCCCATCCTGCTACTACTTCTTTTACTTTCAGGTTTTACTTATTCGCAAGATACCACAGCCCGGATTTCTAATGCCGATATTGTTACCCTTCGTTGTGAGGGCACGTGTGCATGTTCGCTCGAAGGAGTATTGGACACAAAAGTGAATTGCACGTGCAACGAATGCATGATGGTAGTTACCATTACAGAAACCAATTCACAAGGCGAAACGGATACAGCGGTGTATCACCTCGAAGATGCAACACTCGAGGTCCCGCTAATCGAGGAGTTTTTCAATTACGAGTCAAGCTTGGGTGAAGATTGGATCTTGCAAGAGATTGAAATGTATAAAAACGGTGACGACATCGCAGTTCGATTCACCTACAAAGATGAAAATGGAGAAACGCACACCGTCATGTTTGCCAAAGCAGCTGGAAAGACCTATCGAATTACCTGTGATGGCGAATGTGTTTGTAAAGAAGAGTATTCTTTTGAAACTCATTCCGCTTCCTGCTCCTGCGAAGATTGTGTGATGACGGTAGAGGAAGTTTCGAATCAGTAAAGTTTTATCAACTGAGTCAGAAGAGATAAGAGAAAAGTCGGAAGCATTCTATCTTTTTGAATAGAGTCGAACTCCCTTAGTTCGCGAGTCTTTATAGTCGTATTATGCTCATCCTAGTTTGTGCTCCTAAGCGTGTTCTTGTATAGACAGAATAGTGAAAAGAGAGAAGTAAAAAGTCAGAAGAAACATCAATTTCGACTACCAATACCTTCTGACTTCTCACTTTTTACCGTACCACCATCAATTCTTTATTCAAAAGGATTTGTTAATAAATCAGGAAATCATATCTTTGCACCCCCATTTTAGGGGAATTGTCTTATTTAATAAATGTTTAATTGTGGATACATTAAGTTACAAAACCGTTTCCGCTAACAAAGAAACCGCTGATAAAAAGTGGTTCGTAGTGGATGCTGAAGGCCAACCTCTTGGTCGTTTGGCAAGTAAGGTGGCGAAGGTGATTCGTGGAAAACACAAACCCAACTTCACACCGCATGCTGACTGTGGCGACAACGTTATCGTTATCAACGCAGAGAAAGTTGCCTTTTCAGGTACGAAACTCGTTGACAAAGAATACATCCGTTACACTGGTTACCCAGGTGGACAGCGTTCTTTGACAGCAGAAGAGATGTTGAAAAAACATCCAGAAAGATTAATCGAAAAAGCAGTGAAAGGAATGCTTCCTAAGAACAAGCTTGGACGACAGCTATTTACTAACCTCAAAGTTTACACTGGAACTGAGCACAAACAAGAAGCGCAGAAGCCAGAAGTACTAAACTTGGATACATTCAAATAATAGCATGGAAGTAATTAACACATTAGGAAGAAGAAAAACATCCGTTGCCCGTGTATACCTTACTAAAGGAAAAGGGAACGTGACTGTAAATAAACGTGACTACAAGGATTTCTTTCCAGTAGCCGTACTTCAATCAAAAATCGTTCAGCCTTTCACATTGACAGACACAGTAGGTCAGTACGATGTAAAAGTGAACGTATCAGGAGGAGGAATCAACGGACAAGTTGAGGCCATCCGATTGGGAATCTCTCGTGCGCTTGTAGAGCTAGATGCAGAGTTCAAACCAATGTTGAAAGAAGAAGGATTAATGACACGTGACCCACGAATGGTCGAGCGTAAGAAGCCAGGTCAGCCGAAAGCACGTAAGAAATTCCAGTTCTCGAAACGTTAAGAAAACTATTTGGCGGTTGTTTAGTATCCAAGCCTTGAGCACCACCCCGAAACTTCGGAAGGCCCTCAATAGCTGATGCGAATAAAGCCTGCCTGTCGGCAGACAGGGAACGTAAACAATTTTAATTGAAAGAAAATGTCAAAAGTAAAATTTGAAGATTTATTAGAAGCAGGTGTTCACTTCGGACACATGAAAAGAAAATGGAACCCGGCCATGGCGCCATACATCTTCGAGGAGAAGAAAGGTATCCACATTATCGATCTAAATAAGACAATTGCACACCTCGATCAGTCGGCGGCTGCTTTGAAGCAAATTGCAAAGTCGGGTAAAAAGATTCTTTTCGTTGCAACAAAAAAACAAGCGAAGGATATTATTTCTGAGCGCGTGAAGGAAATTAACATGCCGTATGTAACTGAGCGTTGGTCAGGTGGTATGTTGACAAACTTCCAAACAACGCGTCGTTCCATCCGTAAAATGACGTCTATCGACAAAATGAAGACAGACGGAACATGGGAGACATTGAACAAGCGTGAGCGTTTGTTTAAGACACGTCAGCGTGAGAAACTGGAGAAAAACTTTGGTTCTATCGCGGACATGACACGTCAACCTGCTGCTATCTTCATCGTAGATATCGTTAAAGAACACATCGCATTGAAAGAAGCGAAGCGTTTGAATATCCCAGTATTCGCAATCGTGGATACCAACTCTAACCCGAAATTGGTTGATTTCCCAATTCCAGGTAACGATGACGCAACAAAGTCTATCTCTATCATCATGGACGCTATTTGTGGAGCCGTGAAAGAAGGATTGACAGAGCGTAAGAATGCAAAAGATGCTCCTGCTAAGGAGGACGCGTCGGCCGAAACGAAAGTGAAGGAGGAAGCACCAGCAAAAGAAGCTGCGAAAGCGGAAAAGGCTGCGAAAGCTCCTGCAAAGGAAGAAGCGCCAGCAAAAGAGGAAGCTCCAAAGGCAGAGGTGAAAGAAGAAGCACCAGCAAAAGAGGAAGCACCAAAAGCTGAAGCGAAAGAAGAAGCAGCTCCTGAAGCAAAAGCAGAAGAGGCTAAAGAAGAAAAAGAAGCAAAATAATTTTCACCACTAAAAAGTTTAATCCATGGCAATCACAGCTGCAGATGTAAACAAACTAAGAAAAATGACAGGAGCAGGTATGATGGACTGCAAAAAAGCTCTTGTTGAAACAGATGGCGATTTCGACGCGGCAGTAGACGTGCTTCGTAAGAAAGGTCAAAAAGTAGCTGCAAAGCGCGGTGACAACGAAACTACAGAAGGATTGATTTTCGCTGAAACTACAGAAGATGGAAAATCAGGAATCGTTTTCGCGTTGAGTTGTGAAACTGACTTCGTTGCGAAAAACGCTGACTTCAATGCATTCGTTCGCTCTTTGGTAGACGTTGCAATGAAGCATATGCCGGCTACAAAAGAAGATTTGTTGGCTTTACCTTACGACGATAAATTGACTGTTGAAGAGAAAATCACAGAACAAATTGGAGTTATAGGTGAGAAGTTGGTAATCTCTGGTTACGATGTAATCAAAGCGGATCACGTTGTAGGTTACAACCACCCAGGAAACCAGTTGGCTTCTTTGGTAGGATTAAACAAAGCTACAGAAACTGCGGCTGACGCTGGTAAGCAAGTTGCTATGCAAGTAGCAGCAATGAATCCTATCGCTTTGAACAAAGACGGAGTAGATGATGAAACAATCGCTCGTGAGCTAGAAGTTGGTCGTGATTTGGCTATCCAAGAAGGAAAACCAGAGGATATGGCTGACAAAATCGCTCAAGGACGTTTGGGGAAATTCTTCAAAGAAAATACTTTGTTGAGCCAGTCTTTCGTTCGCGATAACAAAATTACGGTTGAGCAGTTCTTGAAAAATTCAGAGGACGGATTGACAGTAACAGACTTTAAACGTCTAGCGATGGCATAAGAACCATTAAAGAATATTAAAGAAACCCTGACCTTATAAAAGCGTCAGGGTTTCTTTTTTGCCTCAACTTTGCCGGGCGGAAGTCATGTGTTGCTCACATTCGTGCTTTTTTTAAGGAAAATTAAGAAATGAATAAGTAAGCTTTTTGGGAATATTAACGTCTATATAGCAAGACACGTTCTGTGTCTTTTCAGTGAATAGTGGTTAGGTGAGAGCCGAGGTCGTAAGATCTCGGCTCTCATATTTATACGAAAAGCCCCAACTTCATTGAAGTTAGAGCTTCGTTGTGCAATGTTCAGTTATTCTAACAATTGATTAAAAACAGTAGGTCAATTGTCTATCGTTTTCTTTTACTTCCAAAGCGTTGTTCAGGTGCCCAGTCAGGTCTCACCATTCTTGTCGGTCTTTCCGGCAGCGATGGTTGGGTGTTTTTATTGACAAACTCCATCAATTCCTCGATATTCTCGTTTTCGATAGCTGGTTTCGGAACTAAGGGTCTCGTGCATGTTCCATTACTGTATGTCGTCTTAGGGTTTGAATTACCCAAAAGTTGATTCGCAAAATCTCGTATGTATGACTCAGGGTTTTTCAGGTCAATTTTAAAAGATGCATCCAAGGGCTGTCCAGCGAATTGACCTTTTACTTCTAAAGCCACCATTCCTCCACTAACCGTGTTCGCGCAACCTTCGAATTTTGCGAAGTCAATATCTACAATTTCGAGGGTCTTACCACCCTGTTCGATCATATATGCCGATGCTCGAAGAGCTCCAACTTGAGTCTTTTCAACATCGTCTATAAGTTTTTGGAGTTCATTCACCTGAAGGGAAAGTCCGGACCACGTAGTGAACAAAGGTGCTACTTCAGGGTCAGCGTTAATTGCATCGGTATCCTTCAAATCCTGACATGCTGTACTGGAAGCACCACTTAGTTTTGTGGCTAATTCTCCAAGACCATTTGTAATGACTGTTAGTTCTGTTTCCAATGCCCCAAGTTGAATTTTCTTGTCGTTTATAGCGGATTCGCGCGCGCTCAAATTTATGAGTTCGCATGCCTTATTTGAAGTAATTGGTTCTAGGCTGGCTTTACGCTCGTAACCACTAGGACAAGAATAACATTTACCCATACCAATGTCCGCAAAAGAGCCGTTGGATCCGCAGCCAATATACTGTCCTTTTACGGCAGGCTCATGGTCGATTGGAGTAATCTTCACACATTTCGTAGCCAACCCGTCTTTTTGGTATCCAGATGGACAACTGTAGCATTTTCCAGTTATGGCGTCTCCAAATTGTCCGCTTGGGCACCCAGCAAATACATCAAAATTACCCTGTGGAATAGGGTCCGCATAGGTTCTGGATTCTGGTTTGAAGGTCGCCATATTGCCATTGATTGGTTGTGCAATGTCCCACTCATAGCCTGATTTGGGTGAATAACAATAGTCGTTGAATGGCTTACTGTTTCCGTCACAAACGGTGGGGTTAAGTTCATTTGCCCTGCGGTATCTGTCATTAGTCAAGTTACGCTCCATTGTCGCAATTTCATTTCTCAACTGTGATATTTCCGCCTCTTTTCGTTTGCGTTCCGCATCCTGAGCTTCCCGTTGGTTTAATAGTTCACACCATCCTTCCCATCGCTTTCGAACAACTACCTGCTTTGCCTCCAAGGAAGTTTTTGCTTGATCCATTTGAGGACGCAACGCTTCAAGTTGAGCTTTGTTTTTTTGGTGTTCCGCGGCAACTTCATCCGCCAATTTGTTCAGATGAGCCGAAGCTTCCTTCGTGATTTTCTGAACGAGATTGTCTTGATCGTCAAATTCGGCTTTTAGGTAGATGGATTCTCCCTTTAGCAAATCCCCTCCAGCCACATCGAGTTTGGCACCAAATTCTCCAAAGATGTTTCCTTCCATTACGACATTAAATCCTCGATCACTCAAATACACATCCGTTTTTCGAGATATACCCATGACTTCTACATTTCCACTAATAGCCAACCCCATCTTTTTAGACAAAGGTTTCATAGCAAGGAACATGTATGGACCTTTGCCTGGGTCGACGCCCGTAATTTTAAATCCTGGGTAGATGATGTCCGTAATTCCTGCGAAACCTTCAACACCGTGCTCATCGATGTCTATAAAAATGGCACCACGATTATTGCCATATCGAATAGCTCCTTCTGCATAGAATCCGGGATTGTATTTGATGTTGAATAATTCCGCGCCATCTCCGGGCGGAACAATTGTCAAGTGGAGGTTGGTCACGTCAATTTTTCGAAGTTCATTGACAAAAGGAGAGTTGGCTCCAGCTGGGTAAAATGCGTCCACGATATCACTTAAAAAGGCTCTTGGGATTTGTGCGTCAATCATGTTTCTTGTAGGATCTCCAAGGTCGATTCCAACGGTGGCGCTCCCACTGAAGCGAGGTTGGGCATCATTTGGGTTGCTGCGTACGTCAATCCCACCTTCAATTGCCATTATGGGCGTAGGAACTGGAGTGTTAAAGTTGGCACCAAAACCAAATCCCATTTTCGTTATAGAAACATTGGGACTTAACCCAAGTGGGTTTTTCCATCCTCCGGATTGATCCATCCATGCTTCACCATAAATGCGACCTGTAACATCGATGCTTAATTCTCCGCTGAGAGGAGGCATAATAGGAGTTCCGTCTTCTTGAACAGATACAGTGCCGCCAATAGCCAAGCAGGGTCTTCCACGAGTGAACGCAAATTCAAGTTTTGCCCTTTGTAAAATCAAACTTTCATCCTCCAAAATAGGAATGGATCGGCTATTCAAATCCGCCTGAATGGAGAATTCTTTGGTTTTGGTATTGATCGAGCCACTCATTCGTAGCTTCGTTTGACCAATACCGAGGTAACTGGCTAAATTTTTAGGAAGAAAGAAATAAGCAGAAATTCCTACTTGAAACTCTTTGTTCTTTGTTGCCATACCTGACATGGCAAACATGCCCTCTAAGTCTACTAAAGAAACCTCCTCCATACCGTCGAACGGCATCCAAGTGCCAAACCGTAAAACAGCCAATACTTCATCGACTTTGTTTTTGCGCTGATCTTCAAAGGCTACGCGCAAAGTTCTTATTCCAACGCCAACACCAACGCCCGGTGGCATCAGCTCGTCGAAACTTTGACCGAACAACGCTCGGAAGTCTTCACTGGTTATTTTTGCCGCTTCAGGAAATTCTATATTCACGACTTTAACACGTTTCTTCTTTCCGTCATGAAATTCGAAGTCAACACGTGTATCGTGACCCAAAATACCAATAGTCGCTCCAACAAAACGTGTGCTATCCGGATGAGTTTTGTTTTTAATGTCTTTGATTTGAACGCGATCGCTCAAAGCTTGAAATGTGGACAAAGCCTCTTCAATTCGTTCGCGCTCTTTTTCTTGAGCAGAAGTTGTAAAAGCAAAGAAAGGTAGCACGAACAGCAAAATTGCCATTCGAATGCGCTTGTACGTAACAGTTTTCATGAGTAGGTTATTTGTTCGTTTAAAGCTACTTAGAAAAGTTAGCCCTACAATACACCAAGCAGTTTTCTTTGACTATTAAATCTAGAGTTCACCTACATTTTTATGCAGATTCAATGTATGCATAAGGAAATACCCAACATTTAAGGTGTAATGATGTATTTTTGCAACATGAGAATATTTTATATAATTATCCCAATTCTGTTTACAATCGGTTGCGCGCCCAGTCGATTCGTAGAGCCGTTGGAAAAAGACCAATGGGCAGTCGGAGGAAGTGTTGGTGGACCATTAGTAGAGTTTGGAGGGGTAGGGATCCCGGCTCCGCTGTCGTCGATTGAGGCTGGTTACGGTTTGGACTCCAACTTGACAATTTACACGGGAATCCACACAACCTCGTTTTTATTTGGTACCGGACACATGGATATCGGTGCAACGTATCGCCCCTTGAAACAAAAAGGATACTGGCCCAACGTGAGTGTTTCCGGAACGGCACAATTCGCTTTTTCGCCAAGTACGCGATCCTTCAATTTTTGGCCCATGATTGATGCGAATGCCTATTGGAACTATGGTAAGCGTCGCAACTACTTCTACGTTGGATTCAATAACACGTTTATTCTGAAATCCGGAATCGACTTTGATCGACCGAACGATCAGCGAGTTCTTTTCAGTCCGCAATTTGGACACGTTTTCAAAGCAACGGAGAATCGCTATCAAATTTTTGCAGAAGTAAAGTTACTCGGACCATACATCGATAGTGAAGATGCATTCGTGCCTTACACCGGAATACTCGGAACTCAAGGAGCAACAGGAATTTACATTGGATTTAGAAAACCATTAAACCGAAAGAAATGAAAAGTATTGTTGGAATATTACTACTGGGAGTGATTTTGATTTCCTGCCAAAAGTTGAAGTTGGATAGTTTGGCATTTCCCGCTGTACAACTCGATGCCTATGAATTCGAGAATTACGAGGGAGAACAAGAAATTGATATCCCGCAAAACTTGGTGGTTACCGCACCGAATTATGAACTGGTGACAATGTCATCTTACGATGCTGTGAATGACGAAACACATACCATTTATGGTGCCTATCTCGGCGATATGAGCACGATTGCTTCGGATACCATCATCCTTTACTTTCACGGTCAATCCAAACACATGGATGCTTATTGGGACAGAACGAGTTTGTTGGCAAATTTAGGTGGAATGCACAATTACGGCGTATTCACTATTGATTACCGTGGCTACGGAATGTCGCAAGGAACTTCCACCGAGCAAGGACTGTACGAAGATGCGGACGCGGCTATTGATTGGTTGATCGCGCATGGTGCCGACCCTTCTAAAACGTTTTGTTACGGATTTAGTTTAGGTGCTATTCCAACGATTGACAGAGCGGCCTACCGAACCGACTTTCCATTCGCAAAAATCATGATTGAGGCACCTTTAGCAACTGTTCAAAATTTGGTAAACAGTTCAACGCTAGGCATGAGTTCGGGGTTTGTCACCACATTGGAGTTCCCAAATTCGGAGAAAATCAAGGATGTGACGGCACCGCTTTTATGGATGCATGGAATTGAAGATGCTTACATCGCTATTGACAATGGAGAATTGATTTACGCGAATCACGGAGGGACGGAGAAAGCTGCCATTCGCGTTCCGGATTGTGATCATAGTCAAGTGCCTATCAAAATGGGTTATTATAACTATATGGATCAGGTGCTGGAGTTTATTCGAGAATAAATCCGATAAAGGGTTGTTTTACAGGAGTTAATAACGTTATAAGTTGGATGAACACCCAATGATCATTTTTTCAATTGTTGAAAATTGATGTAGGAAAGAAGTTCTAGCAGAATAAATCGTAGTTCCAATTTCGCTATATTTGGCTCGGTTTCTAAACAAACAAAATGAAGTACAAACGCATCCTTTTGAAGCTCAGTGGTGAGTCACTTATGGGCGACAAAGCATTCGGAATTGATAACAATCGTTTGGCAACATACGCAAGCCAAATCAAAGCGATTTACGAATCCGGGGTAGAGGTAGCGATTGTCATTGGTGGAGGAAACATTTTCCGAGGAGTTCAGGCAGAAGAAGGTGGGATGGACCGCACCCATGGCGATTACATGGGAATGTTGGCAACCATGATCAACTCCATGGCGCTCCAGGCAGCACTAGAGTCTGTAGGAGTTCAAACCAGACTTCAATCGGCGATTGAAATGAAAGAAATTTCCGAACCCTTCATCCGAAGAAAAGCGGTTCGTCATTTAGAGCGCGGCCGTGTAGTGATTTTTGGAGCTGGAACCGGAAATCCATTTTTCACTACAGATTCAGCGGCTTCACTACGTGCCATAGAAATTAACGCCGAAGTGATCCTCAAAGGAACACGTGTGGATGGAATTTATTCGGCAGATCCTGAGAAAGATCCGAATGCAACGAAATACGATACCATTAGTTTTGATGATGCCTACGGGAAAGGGTTGAAAGTAATGGATATGACGGCCTTTACTTTGTGTAAAGAAAATAACTTACCCATTATCGTTTTTGATATGGACACACCTGGGAACTTACAAAAAGTGCTCGAGGGAGAACAGGTTGGAACGATTGTAAGAAACTAAAGACTATGACTGAAGAATTAAACATGATTTACGACGAGTTTAAAGCGTCAAACGATAAATCAATAGAGCACTTTGAGTCGGAATTAATGAAGATTCGTGCTGGAAAGGCATCTCCTGCGATGTTGCAAAGTGTAATGGTAGATTATTATGGATCGGCAACACCTATTCAGCAGGTGGCGAACATAGGTGTTATGGACGCACGCACTCTAACAGTTCAGCCATGGGAGAAAGCAATGTTGGGTGAGTTGATGAAGGGAATCGTGAACGCCAACCTAGGATTTGCCCCGCAAGACAACGGTGAAATGTTGATCATTTCCATTCCGCCATTAACGGAAGAACGACGTCGTGAATTGGTAAAACGTGCCAAGGCAGAAGCGGAAAATGCCAAAGTAGGAATTCGTTCGCATCGTAAGGACGCGTTAGACATGATCAAAGGATTGAAAGACGAAGGATTATCAGAAGACATGCAAAAAGACGCTGAGAGCCGCGTGCAACAGATTACAGACAATTACACAGAGAAAGTGGATGAATTGTTCGTCTTGAAGGAAAAAGACATCATGACGATTTAATTAACGTCCTAGTTGATATTTAAAAGCCGGTTGCAGGTCATCGAGCAAAGTCGAGATGAAGCGACCGGTTTTTTATTTGAAAAGTCTTTGCTCTTTATATCTTTCGTCTCATGGTCTAATTTCTAGCGTCTAAAAACCCTAGTCTCTCTCTCTACTTTATCAGAATCTCCACTCTTCGATTCGCCTGCTCTTGATACGTGCGAAGTGGGTTTTCATAGATTGGACGCGTATTTCCATATCCAACGAAAGATAGACGGTCCTTGTCAATTCCATTATCGATTAGGTAATGCATCACACGTTTTGCGCGCGCCTCGGATATTTTCTGACCCGCAAAGCTGTTATCCCCCATAGCGAACACGTGTCCCTGAATTTCTACTTCGAGGGTTGAGTTCAACGCTAAGAAATCTTTCAATCGGCGCAATTTTGGCTCAGAACTTTTCAGGATTTCACTGGTTCCCGGAACAAACTGTATCTCTTCAATTTGCAGACTTTTCCCCGATTCTGCGCGATCCAGGAAAATCTCGATGTACCTATCCTCATACGCTGAAATCTCGATGAGACTATCATAGAAGAAGTAGCCTTCCAAATCGCAGCTCAGATTAAAATCCTTCGTGGAAGTGATGTTGAAGAAGAAATCAGAACCAACATACATTCCTTGAATGTCTCTGTTTCCTTCTAGGATCAATGCAGCGGTAAGTGGCATTCCTGATTCAGAATCTCGTATCGAAAAAGACAGTGTTGGAGCAAAATCGTCATCGCGAACATCCACCACTTTTTTCTCTTCAACCAAAACGACTTCCTCGTCAAAATTCCAGTTCAAAGACATTTTCTTTTCAGACTCTTCATCCGTAGCGAAGACAATATAAATTTTCTGACCGGAGGACATTTTGTACTTGTACAAATGACTTTGATCGACTTCGCCACTTAATCCAACCGTTGCATGTTCTTTCGAAACGTGCATGCGCTGAATTTCTGCAATTCCTTTTTCAACGTCGCGGCAAATATCATCAGATTCTGGTTTGAAAACGACCATTTGAAGATACCCCTTGCTTACCGAAGCATCAAAAGTTAATGTTCCAGCAGATGGAGCTATATAGCTGCACCATAAAGTATTTTCAGAACTGATTTCGGATAAGGCCGGGTACGCTTCGGTGATTCCATCGCCACCACCATTAAAGGCAAGCTTGAATTCGCCGTTATCAAAGATGTTGATAGCGCCGATGCAACTGTTCATGTTCTCACCATCTTTGCCAACCGTATGTTGACTAAGAGAAGACCACGACAGAAGCAAAGAAATGAGGAGAAAGATTACTTTTGCCATAGTTAGTTCGGTCAAATATAATTATTCTAATTGTACTTTGCACCTCACTAAATTTGTTTAGTAAAGGCATGGACAGTATCTATTCAAAAATTGGACCGGAAAAATTACGCGCGATCGTAGATTCGTTCTATGATCTCGTATTTGTAAACGAAATTATTGGTCCCTTATTTCAAACGGATAAATCACTAATTCGTGACAAACAGTATCAATTTTTAACGCAATTTTTGGGCGGTCCCCATTTATATTCAGCTAGTTACGGACACCCACGTATGCGCATGCGCCACCTTCCTCATAAAATTGATCAAGTAGCAATGGAAGAGTGGCTGAGGTGTATGAGAAAGGCAATTGACACCGGCAACAACGGCAACGACAACGACACCGACAACGCCAACGTCAACGCCAACGACAACAACAACAACAACAACACAACAACAACAACAACAACGACAACACACTAACACCGACAACGACGACAACGACGACTGCGGCGGCGGCAAAACCCATGGGAACGGCAACACACAATCATAACGCACAC
>JANSYQ010000029.1 GCA_024742305.1 bacterium
CTATTCCGAGATTGAATCGTTTCAAGAAGAAAATGCCTTGGGTACTGAAGGACGGACAGCACTAAATTGCTTTTATTTGGGGCGACCACAGCGCCTTTGCCGTAGCTTCGGCGAAGGAACAAAGGCACAAAGAGCACGGAGACAATTAGAGTTTTGAAGTGCACGGGGTGATCACTTTGTGATCATTGGGCGGTGTCTATTCCGAGATTGAATCGTTTCAAGAAGAAAATGCCTTGGGTACTGAAAGATGGAGAACATTAAGTAAATAGTCAGAAGTAAAAAGAGATAAGTACACTAAGGTTCTCGAAGTGTACTTTTCACTTCTCACTGATCTCTTCTGACTCAATAATTGAGTTCTATGGATAATATGAAGGTGTTCGCGGAGCAAAATTGAGTGTGAGAGTGGTATCGTGAGGTTGTTGTATATTCACAACAATAGAAACTACAACCAATGGACAAATCCCCTCAAATAACGATTGCCACTCAAAGTAAATCATCCTTATATATTGGTATTTCCATTGTGATTCTTGCAAACTTGGGAGGTGCTGGAATTTTGATTTTCAAGTGGGACGATCTTGAGTTCTATCAATTTGGTCTGCTTGCATCCATACTTGCCTCTATCGTTTTTCTTTGGCTCTATGCTTTGAAATTGGAGTATGCGGATGGAGAAATCTTTTTGAAGTTCTTGTTTGGTCGAAAGCACTATACAACGCAAGATATTGCTGATGCTCGCATGTACAAAAGAAGAGGCTCGGAATACCTTCGTTTGAAGTTTAAACGAGGCTATGGACCGAGAAAAGTTTTCCAATTTGCTCTACACCAAAACGGACAAGAAATCGCTGATTTTTTGAATGAGCTAATGAAACACGGGGTAAAAGTGTATGCCAATCGTTCGTTGGAGACCAAGGTATATTTCAGTAAAGAGCGCGGGCAGTTTGAGTGTTTTCAAGATTAATGTTTGCTTCTCGATGTCCGGGAAATAGTCTTCGGATAATTAATTCAATTTTGGTACAACATCCTACCCCTAGCCCCCTCCAAAGGGTGAATGGTTCCTGTCCTTGATTATCAATTTTTCAGGAAATGCGGCTTCCCCCTCTAGGAGGGGGATTCGAGGGAGAGGACCACAACGATCCCTAATTCCGTCACTGTCTTCGATTCGCCAACAGCGGCGGTGGCTCTCCATTAAACGGGTTCCAGCGACTGATACTTTTTGCCTCCATTCCTTTGGCGCGCATCACGGCACGATCTCCATATCGATCTCGGATGTGATCCATTGCTTTGTACAAGTCGAGCACCTTGGGGTCCTCAAACAAGCTGATTTGGTGCGCTCCTTCGACCAAGTGACTGAAGCGAACTCCAATCAATCGGACAAGTACACGGCGGTTGTATAATTTACGGTACAACTCCAGCACAATGGGCAAAATAGTGTGATCGGAGGCACTGTACGGAATCATTCGCTGTAGGGTGTAGGTTTGGAAGTCAGAATAGCGGATTTTTACGGTAATACACGCCGTTAGTTTGTTCCCTCGACGTAATTGAAAGACCAAGTTTTCTGCCATGGCAATCATGATTCCTTCCAGTTTGTTGACATCAATGGTGTCTTTGTCGAAGGTGCGTTCTGTAGAAATCGACTTGCGTTCCTGATATTGAATCACCGGGCTATTATCAATGCCATTCGCCTTTTTCCAAATGGTGGTTCCGTGTTTTCCCAGCACTTTTTCGAGTAGCTCGATAGGCATTTCCTGTACGGTTTGAATTCTCTTCACACCCAAATCGCACAAGGTTCGGTAGGTTTTGTCGCCCACCATAGGAATTTTCTTCACGGAGAGCGGCGCTAGAAATGGTTTTTCGGTTCCGGCAATCACGCTGATTTCGTTATTGGGCTTGGCTTCTCCCGTTGCTACTTTGGAAACGGTTTTATTGATGGACAACCCAAAGGAAATGGGCAATCCAGATTCTCGAATGATTTTCTGTCGGAGTTCGGAAGCAAATTTCTGACAACCAAAAAAGCGATCCATCCCGGAAAGATCGAGGTAGAATTCGTCTACGGAGGTTTTTTCATAGAGCGGCACTTCTCCTTTAATAATTTCGGTAACAATACCGGAGTATTTGGAATACAAACCCGAGTTTCCACGAAGGATCACAGCTTCGGGACAGAGCTGTTTGGCCATTCTCATGGGCATTGCCGAGTGGATTCCAAAACGACGTGCCTCGTAACTACAAGAGGCTACCACTCCACGGTCGGAGGTACCTCCAATGAGAATAGGTCGCCCATTCAGACGGCTGTCTACCAATCGTTCGCAGGAAACGAAAAAGGTATCGAGATCGAGATGTAGTACAGATTTCATGGCAGTTTGGGGTGTGAGGTTCAAGTTTGAAGAGAGAGTGTGAGAAAGGAAAACCACGGAGGCACAAAGAACACAAAGATTTCATTTGAATGTGATGTATGTTATAAAGAACACTAAAGGCCCTAGTGCCCTCCGTGTCTTTGTGGTAAACTATGCCCTAGTTTCATCAAAAAACGCAAGAAACACAACATCGGAGCACTGTAGTGTACACAACTACACGCAAACCAAAACTATACATGTACAACACTTCTTGTCATGTCTCTTGCGCCTTCCCACCTGTGACAGGCAGGTCTCCCATAGTGGTTAGGGATTACTCATCTTTTCTGTTCGTTCGTTTTCCATAATCTCTTCGTTTGTTCCATGTTGTTTCATTTTTATCAGTTCGCACTTCCGCGTAGCGCGGATCTTCTATAATTGGCATCTTCTCCATGTAGTTTGCCTCTACAATCAAGGCGTCGTATTCGATGGTCACTTTTCCTCTGACTTTGTACACGCCTGCTCCGCGAATTCGGTATTGCTTTGCGACGTCGGGAAAGTGGACCGTATCCAGCCAGTTTCCTTCTACATCTAGGAAAGTTCCGAAGAACATGTGCTCTCCACCCGATGTTGTGGTACGCTTGGCATGGATGTAATGTCCCATGATCCAAACTTCCTTGTTTTTGTAGTTGGGGAGATCTTTGGCGAGGACGTATGGGGCATCAGTGGAAGTTTGGGTGTGAGAGTTCGTGTTAAGGGCATCTTGATTCGGCATCTTGGCATCTCGACAAGCTCGATGACCTTCGACTGCCTCTTTCTCTTCTTCCGGGATTAAGTTGAAGGGGGAGTAGACCGAGAAACCCAACAGCTCCATCTGATCAAATGCATCTTCTTGCCATGTGTTTTGCAAGGCTGGGATTTCGAATTCTTTGGGTTTGACACGAAACAAATCGGCCATCAGGATATCTTTTTGCGATTCCTTATTCCATTTTACGTGCGCCTCCCATAAAAGCGTTCTTTTATCCTTTCCAGTGAATCGAAGTGCATTGATGCGGATGAGAATGACAATCTGCTCCATCGATATGGGAATTCTATCGAGGATGTCGTCCAAATCTTCATACGGACCGTTGATTTCCCGATCTCTCATTATCATAGTGGCGGTTTTCGTATCAAACGAGTGCAACAAGTGGAATCCAAGGTAGATGTCCGTTCCCTTCAATACTGTATACAAGTTGCTGGTATTGATACACGGCGGGTGTATCGTGGCACCGAATAATTTTGCTTCGTAGACGTAGAGTTCCGTTCGGTAAAACCCTCCGTAATTGTTGATGGTCGCCACCATGAATTCCAGCGGATAGTAGGCTTTGAGGTACAAGCACTGATAACTTTCCACGGCATACGAAGCCGAGTGTCCCTTCGCGAAAGCATAACCGGCAAAACTTTCCGTTTGCATCCAAACATCTCGCGTTAGTTGATCGTCGTAGCCTTTCTTTCGGCAGTTTTCGAAAAATTTTCGCTTCACAGCTTGAAATTCTTCCCGCGAGCGATACTTCCCCGACATCCCCCGACGCATTTTGTCCGCTTCGCCCAAATCAAGTCCAGCAAAGTGGTGCGCCACTTTAATCACATCTTCCTGATACACCATTACGCCGTAGGTTTCCGGCATCAACTCCAGCAGTACCGGGTGTGCTTCTTTTCGCTTTACGGGATCACGAAATCGTTGAATGTACGCTTGCATCATTCCCGACTTGGACACCCCCGGACGAATCACAGAACTTGCCGCAACCAGCCCCAAGTAATCATCTACACGTAATTTTGTGAGCAACATGCGCATGGCGGGAGACTCCACATAAAAACATCCAATGGGCTTGGCTTCGATCAACATCTCTCGAACTTTTGGATCCTTTTTCAGCATCGTCATATTGTGGATGTCGATTTCAGTATGCGGATCGTTTGCCCGAATTATGTCGATGGTGTCTTTGATTTTACTCAATCCGCGCTGACTCAGAATATCGAACTTGTAGAGACCCACATCCTCAGCAATATGCATATCGAACTGAATAGTTGGGTAGCCTTTTGGAGGTAAAAATGTCGCTGAAAATGACGCAATAGGCTTTTCTGAAATGATGATTCCGCTGGCGTGAACGCTCAAATGACTAGGGAATCCGTGGATGTATTTTGAATACTTGATCACCAAGGATGACAAATGGTTCAACTCCCAAGGTTGCACATCGCCTTTGGAGAGTTTGTCAATTTCCTCTTTTGGCAAACCAAACACTTTTCCCAATTCACGAATCACCGCCCGATCTTTGAAGGTGTTGTACGTTGCCACCAAAGCGACATTATTAAAGCGCTCAAAAATGTAACGGGTGATGTCTTCTCGGTCGCGCCATGAAAAGTCGATATCAAAATCCGGGGGATTCTGTCGGTACAAGTTGATGAAGCGCTCAAAGTAGAGATCCAGTTCAATGGGATCTACATCGGTGATACGCAACAAATATGCTACCACACTGTTCGCACCGCTTCCTCTCCCAACGTAGAAATAACCTTTGCTTCGTGCATACTTTACAATGTCCCAGTTCATGAGGAAATACGAGACAAATCCCATCTGCTTGATGGTGTCCATTTCCTTTTTGATGCGGGCATATATTTCGTCCGTAATATTTGGGTATCGATAGAACAACCCTTCATTGCACAGGCGTTCCAACAGGGCGAGGTCGCTTTCTTCACTTCCCGTGTAATGCTTCTGATTTTGCGGAACAACGTTTGGTGCGAAGGAGAAAGAAATCTTGCAGGCATCCAAAATCGACTTGGTGTTTTCAATCAAATCGGGGAATTCGCTGAATGTTCGGTGTAGGGCTTCTCTGCTCCACAAAACATCCGTTTCTTTCGCTTGTTCGGTAACGGGTAATTTGCTCAGTAGAATATTTAGGTCAATCGCTCGAAGCAATCGGTGCGCGTTGAAGTCTTTCTTATGTCGGAAAGTCGCCGGTTGTAAAATCACCATGCGCGAAGTATCCAATTGGTGAAGGCGGATTTGCGGTAAATCTTCCGAGCGTACTCCCACATATTCACAGCGTTTCAGCTCTCGATTTACTCCCTTTTTGAAAGGATAAATAGTCACGGTGTGCTTCAACTGCGGTGCCTCATCAGGAAACTGTTTTTCTTCGTGCAGCATCTGAGACAGGTAATTGTTAATCGCCTCAAAGCCTTCGTTATTACGCGCTAGGAGAATGAACTTTTGATCCACACCATTGCGAAAATCAACACCAAGTACAGGATCGATCTCCAGCTTTGGTGCCTCTCTGAGTAGTTCCAAACAAGCCGATGTGGTATTGATGTCTGTTATCGCGAATCGGAAGCAATCGTTTTTCTTCGCTTCTTCTGCCAATTCTTTTGGCGACATAGCCCCATACCGCAGACTGTAATATGTGTGCGCATTCAAATACATGATGTTGTTTATTTTCTTGCTTTCGTGAGGTTTCTCCTTCATAGCAAGTATTGCGGCGAAGGAACTGCAGCGAAGCAATAAGTACATCCGAAGGTTGGTCGGACAATGAGGCTGAGGGACAAAACTATGAAAATCTAATCGTATTTTGATTAGTTTTTAATCAAAAAGTTTTTAACCGTTGATTAGAAGGTTAGCAACAAGAAATGAACAACAAGACTCCTGGAGCATCGGCACGAGCCTCGTTGACTTCAAGAACCTCAGTCAACAGGGAATCCGTTATCTTTACCAAAAACGGAAACTAACGAGTGAAACTCCTACGTGCATTATCCATCCAACAATGGCTGAAGAATATATTGATCTTCATCCCGGCGGTCTTCGCCTCAGTTGTTTGGGACATGGATTTAATTCTTCCTTTGGCGATGGCGTTTTTCGGTTTCTCACTAATAGCATCAGCCGTTTATGTTCACAACGACATTACCGATAGAGCTTTTGATGCACAGCACCCCGAAAAGAAGAAGCGCAGTATTGCCGCCGGAGTTATTTCCATTCAGCGTGCACGGATTCTCCAACTAACACTAATCATCACCGGAGGAATCCTACTTTCTATGATTTCCTGGAAGGTTTTTCTCTTGGGAGCCGCCTACCTCATCATCAACCTGCTGTACTCTCAAGTGCTCAAGCAAATTCCGTTGATTGATTTGATCCCCATCATTTCCGGCTACTTCATTCGCTTGTTGATTGGAGAAGATATTGCTCACGCGCCCTTAAGTATTTGGGTACTCGTAGTGGTTGGATTGCTTGCCACTTATTTGGTGCTCATGAAACGACAAGGCGATGTGACGATTTATCAAGCAACGGGTGTATTGCACCGAAAAACGGTTCCTTTTTATGCAAAAATGAATCTTCCGCTCATCACACAAATTCTCGTTCACGTGATAGCTTTGGTTTTTGCAGCCTACATTCACTTCGTCTTTGTACACTACTCATCAACATCAGGCTACTTGCCGTACGTAGCAATTCCTATCGCCTATCTCGCCATTTTAAGTTATCACAGAAAGGCAGCACAAGAAATCCAAAAAGATCCCATTACAGTTTTGCTGAAGAATCCATCCAGTTTTATTTTGGCTGCAATAAGTTTTGTACTGTTATTAGTAACGCTCTATCTGACGCAATGAAAATAAGCAATTGGAACAATCGTCCGGTGGTGGAAAATGCGACGCTAATTCCATTCAAAAGAGGAGAAAAAACTCCTTCCAATTATTGCATGCGCGGTAATGGAAGAAGCTACGGAGACGCATCGTTACAGCACACAATAATCGACTGTACTATCAACCGACAAACGATGGAACTCAAGGGTGACATTCTCACCGCAAGCGCCGGATTTACCGTAACAGATATTCTCAATTTTTGTATTCCGAAAGGATATATTTTACCCGTAATTCCCGGCACGCAACATGCCACAGTTGGAGGAATGATTGCCGCCGATGTACACGGTAAAAATCACGAACAAAATGGGACGCTCGGACGCTGGATTGAGTCCATAGAAATACAAAACCAACAAGGCGAAATTGTCGTTTGTAGTCCAACAATAAACACGGATTTATTTCAACTAACCATCGGTGGATTGGGACTAACAGGGATTGTTATTTCCGCAAAATTCAAATTAAATCCGCTTAATACAGTAACATTTGAGCAAAAAGTAAGCAAATTCCCATCTTTAGAAGCTTTGCTAGAGGCATTGGAATTAAGCGTCGCGAGTCACAAAACGGGCTGGTTTGATTTCTTCCAAATGGACCAATTTCTCCTCTTGGAAAACGCGCCCAAAGGAGGTCTTACTGTACCCTCAGATTTTCAATTGCGAAAAGCAAA
The DNA here is from genome assembly GCA_024742305.1 of bacterium. GTDB lineage: Bacteria > Bacteroidota > Bacteroidia > Flavobacteriales_D > Crocinitomicaceae > UBA4466. The sequence goes on from JANSYQ010000029.1 coordinate 7,645, forward strand.
ATTGAAGGTTCCTTTTAAGTCTTTGCCATTTGTGCAACCGGCACTCATGAAAATCTACAACAAGCGATATGCAAGAAAGCTGCTGAAGCACAAAAAAGACGTTTGGATCGATGAAGTTCTCTTTCCACTGGACGCCATTTCCAACTGGAATTATTTGTACGGAAAACAAGGATTTTACCAATTGCAATTCTCTTTTCCTAAGGAGGGAATTTCAGATAAAATGAAAACCATTATCCTAAGAATACTCGAGTCGAAATTTGTTCCAGTTTTAGCGGTGGTGAAACATCATGGAGAAATGGAATCACCCGGAACGCTCTCCTTTGTACAACCGGGTTTTTCTTTCGCTTTCGACTTCGTCTACAAAAAAGGGCTGGTAGATTTTCTCCGCGAATTAAATGAGGAAATCGCTGATCTAGGTGGGCGCGTATATCTTGTGAAAGATGCCGTAATGAATGGAGAAACGTTTGAGAAAATGTATTCCGAAGCTGAAGAATTTAAGGCACGGCTTTCCAAGTATAACGACGGATCGATACAATCACTTCTCTCCAATCGCATTAATTTAACGACCAGTATGAATCAACGTTTCTTGATTATCGGTGCCAATTCGGATATCGCTCAGGCATGCATCCCTCACTTTGAAAAAGGTGGAGCGCAACTTATTCTCGGCACTCATAAGCCAAATGAGCTTAAAGACAGTGGTCATGAAGTCGTGGAAATCGACGTAACGCAACCCGAGGCAGCTATTGAGAAGATTGCCTCCTTGCAGTTTGATGGCGTTTTGTACGCCGCCGGAAGTCTTCCAGAGAACGAAGAAGCGTTATTTGGTACAGCGGCAGATAAAACAATAGCGGTCAACTACACGGGTGCGGTTCGGATTCTTGGCGTCATTGCGAAGAAGTTCATCGAGCAGCAAAAAGGAACCATCGTTGGAATAAGTTCTGCAGGTGCCGTGCGTGGTAAGACTACCAATATCGTTTATGGTTCGGCAAAAGGTGGTTTTGATCACTATCTCGCCGGATTGCGTCAGTACTTGCACCCCAAGGGCGTTCGAGTAGTTACCATACGTCCGGGCTTTGTTGCCACCAAAATGACGAAAGGGCTGAATCTGCCTGAAAAACTAACGGCAAGCGCTGATGAAGTGGCTAAAACGATTGTCAAACATGCACTCAAAGGAAATCGAAACATCGTATATACAAAATCCATTTGGCGACCGATCTCCTGGATTATTCGCAACGTTCCTGAGCCCATTTTCAAACGTAGACAACTATGAAAGGAGTAAAACTCGCGATATTGGATTTTGACGGTACTTTGTATCGTGGCGACTCCATGCGCGACTTTGCTCGATTTTTAAATCCGGGGAGGTACTATTTTTCGCTCTTGAAATTGTTGTTTGTCTACCTGCAAGTACTCACAAATAACGCCTCGCGCGATGATCTCAAAGCACTTTTTCTCAAGTACAATTTTCAAGGGTATTCGGAGCAAGAATTGAACGAAAAAGGTAAGAAGTTTTACGATAAATACGTGAAGAGATGCTATCCTTCGGCCTTGGAGTGGATTGCCCGGGAACAGCGCGAGAATACCAAATTGCTGATTCTTTCCGGATCCTGTCCACCGTGGTTGCGTCCTTTTTCCAGAGCGTTTGGCGCGGACCTGATTTGCACGGAATTATCCTACGAAAACGATATCTGCACCGGCAAATGGATCGGGAAGAATATGACAGGCGAAGCAAAATACGAAGCTTTAAAGCATTATTTGAGTCAATTTCCGGAGGTCGATTACTCCATTGCCTTCGGAGATAAGAAAAGTGATGCAATTTCAGGTGCATTGGCAGATGAGTATCATCAGAATTACTTTCATTGAAAACGTTTCATCAATATCGGTACGTCCTCTACGGTATTGTCGCGTTTTTGGTGATACTACGCTTCTTTCATTTGGATTCGGAGGTAGATGACCCACACGCGTGGCGCCAATACGATACCAAGCAATACATTGAAGGATATTATTACGATGACGTTCCGTTTTTGGAGCCAACCGTTTGTTGGATGGGACAGCACAAGACCCTCATTTTAGAGTTTCCCCTTCCGGAGTACATGGTTGCACAGCTCTTCAAGGTGTTCGGACCTAATTTGGTAGTTGCACGATTATTCTTCCTGACGTTTTTCGTTCTTGCTATACTCTACTTCTACAAATCGCTTCGACTTGTTTTTGATAATTACGTACCCGAACTAGCGACTTTTTTCGCAGGTGTTGTCCCACTTTCCTTATTCTATTCAAGGGCCATTCATATTGATTTCTTCGTGATTTCTTTGGGGATGTCCATGCTCTATTTTTCCATGAAGGCCATTCGGAATCAACATTTCGCATCGCTTTTAATTGCCGTTGCTTGCGGCTCGTTAGGAATGTTAATCAAAGCGCCATACATCTTCTATTTGGCGCTTCCGATTTTGTTTTTCGCTTATACCGAAGGGCGATTTAAGTGGTTAATCATCCGCGCCCCTTTGTTTTTAATTTCGGGCATACTGCTCTTCTTTTGGATTCAATATTCACACCGAGTGAATGCTCAAATTCCCGATTGGGACTACATTCCCAACTTCAACAAGTTTACGGATATGTCGTATTGGTACTTCGGCACCTTACAACAACGTTCCGTTGGCAACAATTGGATACTGATTGGCGAGCGAATTTTCGATGAAATTTTACGTGCAGCCGGAACATTCTTGGCAATTATCGGTCTGCTTTTTTATCGCAAAAACGCGGCTTTTAAGTGGTCGTTTCTGCTTTTACTGGGAACGATTCTTTACGTCGTTATTTTCTTCAACTTGAACGTAAAGCATAACTACTATCAACTTCCGTTTGTGCTCTGCTGTGCCTTGTTTATGGCGATGGGCGTTCAGTGGACTGTAGATCGTCTTCCTTCCACAAAAGCATCAAAAAACGTCTTACTTTTCTTGCTTCCTGCCCTTGTGCTGTTCGAAGGAATGCAATACGCCGAAACGAACTACTACACGAAGCATACGGAGTCAAGAAAGGTAGCTGAAGAAATACGAAAGTTCACTGATAGGGACGATGGCGTAATTGTTTGCTACGGTGGATTGACGCCGCAATGCCCATTGATTCTACAAGAGGCGCAACGTTATGGTTGGTCCATCCCCATTAACGACTTCACCCCTGAAATAGCGCACAAACTATACAAGGAAGGCAGGGCAACGAAATTCGCGATTTACATTGGCGGCTACTTTCCCGAAGGTGATTTACGCAGCTTCTACGAATACATGATTGTCAAGAAATCGGTGCAAATTACTGACGAAGGCATGGTGCTGTATATGTGCGATTTGGATTTTTCGCAGCGTTAGGGAGTAATTGCCTCCTTGTGACCTTGTAGTGAATCTCTTAAAGGTATTTATCCAACCTCGTCAACTCCAACTTCTCAATAGGGTGTTCGACGCCTTCCAATTTGTCAAATTTAACATTGGACAATTGATCTCGGATTGCTATTGTCTCGGTTTCGGTTACCATCGCATCTTTTTCTCCTAGTAAGAGATGAACGTGGCACTGCACTTCAGATAAATTCACTTCATCTAATGGTGGATTCTCACCCATTGCTTCCATCATTGCGGCCGTATTTCGCATGTTAACCTTCCAATCCTTGGGTTGGTGCATACGCGATAGGTGGTCGGCAAACTTGGGCACTTTCTCCTCCACGATTTCAGGGTTGAGCATGCGAACCTCACGAGCGGCTATGTCAGGCGCCCAATGAAATTTTGTTCCGAGCGTTACTATTTTCGAAAACGTTCCCGGTGACTTAGCCTCCGTGTACAAAGCCACATATCCACCCATGCTGTAGCCGAAAACTAGCGGATTTTTGAGGGAATTCTCTTCCAAAAAAGCCGTAAGGTTTTCCGAAAAATTTTGAATGGATAACTCCCCATCTCGATGACCATGTCCCTGAAAGCAGAGCACATGAACGTCGAATTTGTCAGAAAGATGATTTTTTAATGGTTCCATTTGTCGGTCGGAACCCAGTGCTCCATGGAGCAGAACGATTGATTGCATTATTTGTTTCTTTTTTCAAAATGATTTTTACGTTCTTCAAGAATTCCTTTTACACGAAGGACTATAGCAAGAATTACACCACCTCCAGTTAAAATACAAGCTAGAATAAGGATCACTTCAATAAACCTTGTGCCACTTAGAATCAAAATGAAATGGGTTTAATTATCTCTTTTTTCAAATGTTTCTTTTCGCTTTTCTTGCGCTCTTTTTCCTATTAGGACGAGTATAACGACCACCACAGCTATCCCCAGTATGGGAAATAGGATGGACAAATTAATAATCGCGCCGATGCTCATGGATCAATTATCTCGTTTTTCAAAGGTCTCTCTTTCCTTTTCCTGCACACGTTTGATGATCAACCAAATGATTAATCCTAAAAAGCCAAGAATGATGAAAATGGGAATAAGCACGGCAGCAAGAGCGAATAAAAGGTTCATGACAATTTCACGGCGGTACCGTATGCCAAAATTTCAGAGGCTCCTTGCATGATGGTGCTCGTCGTGAAACGTACATTAACAACGGCGTCTGCGCCTAATTTCTCTGCGTCTTGCGTCATTCGTTGCAAGGCTTGCTCACGTGACTCGGCCTGAAGTTTGGTGTATCCGTCAATCTCTCCTCCAACGATATTTTTCAATCCTGCCAGCATATCGCGCCCAACATTTCGAGCTCGAACAGTGCTTCCGCGGCAAATGCCGACAATTTCTGTGATTTCTTTTCCTGGAACAGTCTCTGTAGTGGTAACAATCATAATTCTGTGTTTACGAACTTGAAAATACGAACTTCCATTGGTATTTCCATACTTTGATGACTACTCCCTTTCGGTGAAAATCCGATCCTTCCCATCGAACATAGGCGTTTGCGTAGAAAGTACTTTCAATGGTTTGTGCGATGTCACTTCCAAAACGGCGTGCTTCGTTCCTTCGGGAATATTAATGAAATCGCCTTTTTTGATGGTAAATTCTTCGTCATTTAAGGTCATTCGTGCTTTTCCCTCAAGTACCACGATGTTTTCTGTATGCGAGGCATGATAGTGTTCCGCGACACTTTCCTTCACCCAAATTATGTAGGTGGAATGTAAGTCGTCTTCGGCAATTTTCAGTACGTGGATGTTGTCGTATTCACCCGTTGGCTCGTAATCTTTGAGGGATTTGTGTTCTTGGGAGAAAGATGAAAAAATGAAAAGACAAAAGAGTAAAGACAGGATGATTTTCATGATGGATGCTTTATCTTAAAATTACGAAATAGAAATAATTTCAGATAAATCTTTAGATTTAAAGCCATAAACACTATTCAATATGTCCCTATCTGATGAAGAGAGATCAAGAATTATTGAGGAAGAGCAATTACGTAGCAGTATTCAAAAGGAGTTAAACCCATCGGCTAAAAAAAGTAAACTGATTGAATTCTTGAACTCCAATTTGGGAATGTTTATTCTTTCTACTGTTATAGTGGGAGTAATATCTTTCGCGTACGATTACGTACAAACGGACTTGGAAGAGCAACGAAAACAGAGTCAAATTGAAATCGAGAAAAAACGTGCTGAGCGTAAAGCCTTAGAAGAACGTATATTCACTGAGACCAAATTACGAGATGAAGTTCACCTTCGATTTAGCATCCTCGAAAAGATTAATGACACACTCGATAAAAACGAAGCCATGGATATCGACCTTGTTATTCACGGGAATTCTATAAGTGAAAAAATCAAGGCAAAGTATCTAAATTTTGGTTCGCTTTATCAAGAGTATAAAAACTGGAGTATTATAAGGTTATTACGTGAATATTGCAGAGTTGAACGCAATGAAAAAAACAAAAGTAATGCATTCAATGTCCTAGAATTGATATCTAAAAATCGAAAAACGATCAATGAGTTGAGTTTGAATTATCATGTTACGACGAGAGAAAACAGAATTCTACCGAGAGGAGCGGTTATTTATGAGGATTATTTCCCCAAGAAAGATAAGTCAAACAAAAACATTCTCAACCCCAAAACTAGAGGATTCAAGTACTATACACGCTACTACTATTACGAGAACGGGAATCGCAAAGTATTACCTTTAAGCGACCAGCCGATAGGTAATATCTATGTTCTAAAGGATCAAGTTCCTGACTTGGTTCTCGCCATTAAAACTTTCTTGAAAGAATTTAAATAAAAACCCCACTCTTCCGATAACTTTCAGAATGAGCGGGGTTGGTTATCAATTAAATACTCTGTTTCGTTGTCACCCTACTAAATCCTCCCTCATATCTCGACAGGCTCGATAACCGGGAAGAGGGACATCCGCAATGCACTTAAACATTCCGGACTTCTCGATAAACTCGAAGACCTACACGTTCAAATCTCACACGCGAACTCTAAACTGCTTACGCGTATTCTTCCACGCTTGGACACGTACACACGAGGTTACGATCTCCATAAGCGTTGTCTACGCGGCGCACTGGCACCCAGTATTTAGACTCTTTCAAGTAATCCAATGGGTACACAGCTTCTTGCGGTGAGTACGGATAGCTCCAATTTTGGTTAATGATACAATCTGCAGTGTGAGGTGCATTTTTCAACAAGTTGTTTTCCTTATCTGCATGTCCGTTTTCAATTTCACGGATTTCCTCACGGATTTTAATCATCGCTTCAATGAATCGATCCAATTCCGCCTTGTCTTCACTTTCCGTTGGTTCAATCATCAAGGTTCCAGCCACTGGGAACGATACCGTTGGTGCGTGGAATCCAAAATCGATCAATCGTTTGGCGATGTCCGCCACTTCGATATCTGCAGTTTTCTTGAACTCACGACAGTCCACAATCATTTCGTGTGCTACCGTTCCATTCTTTCCTGAATACAGCGTATCGTAGTGTCCTTTCAATCCTGCTTGGATATAGTTGGCGTTCAGAATCGCGATTTCTGTAGAGTGACGCAATCCTTTTGCACCCAACATTTTGATGTATCCGTAAGAAATCAACAAGATCATGGCACTACCATACGGTGCCGCAGAAATTGCCTTAATTGCTTGATCTCCTCCTGTACGAATCATTGGTGATCCCGGTAGGAATGGCACTAAGTGTTCAGCAACTCCAATCGGTCCCATACCTGGTCCTCCACCTCCGTGCGGAATCGCAAAGGTTTTGTGTAGGTTCAAGTGACAAACGTCCGCTCCAATATTCCCTGGATTGGTCAATCCAACCTGAGCGTTCATGTTTGCACCATCCATATACACCTGCCCTCCATTTTCGTGAATGATGGAAGTGATTTCTTTAATTCCTTCTTCGTACACCCCGTGCGTTGATGGATACGTTACCATCAAACCGCCTAAAGTATCTTTATGTTCTGTCGCTTTATCGCGCAATTCTTCGATGTCTATGTTTCCGTTCTCATCGCATCCGGTAACTACCACCTCAAATCCTGCCATTACAGCAGATGCCGGGTTGGTTCCGTGTGCAGAAGATGGAATAATCATCGTTTTGCGTTGATGATCTCCACGAGATTCGTGGTACGCTTTGATCACCATCAATCCTGCGTACTCACCTTGCGCACCCGAGTTTGGCTGCAAGGACATTCCTGCAAAACCTGTACACTCACAAAGGTCTTTCTCCAATTCTGCGAGCATTTCTTGGTAACCAACCGTTTGCGTTACTGGCGCAAATGGGTGAATTTTTGAAAATTCAGGATCGGTAATTGGAATCAACTCACTTGCCGCGTTCAACTTCATAGTACAAGAACCCAATGGAATCATACTGTGAACTAACGACAGATCTTTGTTCTCTAAGCGTTTCAAGTAACGCATCATTTTGGTTTCAGAATGATACGCATTGAAGGTTTCATGTGTCAAGAAATCGTCGTAACGAAGGTACACCGCATCAATGGCTTTTGGCTCTGCCATGTCTTCCGGCTCGATATCAAACACACTTAAAACAGCTTCAAGATCCTCGTTGTTGTGTGCTTCACCGAAACTAATGGAAAGCTCATCTTCGTTAATGTAGAAGAAGTTTAGCTTCCTTGCTTCCGCTTTTCCGAGGTATTCTTCCGTTCGAATATTCTTGATTCGAATGGTATCGAAGAATTCATTCTCTTCCACATCGAAACCAGCATTTTTCAATGACTCAGCCGCTTTCGAAGCCATATCGTGTACTTCGTTGGCAATCTCTTTCAATCCTTCCGGACCGTGATACACCGCGTACATACTTGCCATCACTGCTAGTAATGCCTGTGCTGTACAAATATTTGATGTTGCGCGTCCACGTTTGATGTGCTGTTCACGCGTTTGAAGCGCCATGCGCAAAGCGACGTTCCCATCGGCATCTTTTGAAACTCCGATAATACGTCCTGGCATGTGACGTTTGTAGTCATCTTTTGCTGCGAAATACGCTGCGTGCGGTCCACCAAATCCCATTGGAACACCAAAACGTTGGGTAGAACCAAATACGATATCTGCACCGAGCGACCCCGGTGATTTTAGTAACACTAACGCCAAAATGTCTGCCGCTACAGCTACCTTAATGTCTTTGTTGTGCATTTTGGTGATAAACCCTTCCAAATCGCCAATTTTCCCGTATCGATCCGGGTATTGAACGATAGCTCCGAAGAAGTCTGCATCCCCTTCGAACTTTTCAGGGTTGTCGATTATCAACTCTACCCCAAGGGCCGTTGCACGTCCTTCAATTACTTCAATAGTTTGTGGGAATAAAGTATCCGCAATGAAGAACTTGTTTCTTCCTTGTTTTACTTCTTGACGCGAACGTGCGTTGTACAGCATAATCATGGCTTCCGCAGCAGCGGTTCCTTCATCCAACAAAGATGCGTTTGCCAACTCCATTCCTGTGAGATCAATCACCATAGTTTGGAAGTTCAAAAGTGCCTCCAATCGTCCTTGTGAAATCTCTGCTTGATACGGTGTATATGCGGTATACCATCCTGGGTTCTCCAAAACGTTTCTGAAAATCACGGAAGGCACAACCGTTTCGTTGTATCCCATTCCGATGAACGATTTGAAAACTTGATTTTTAGACGCTAATTCTTCTACATGATTCAAATACTCCTGCTCGGTCATCCCTTTGGTGATATCCAATTCAGAATCCAAACGGATGTGTGCGGGAATTGTTTGAGCCACTAACTCCTCAATCGACCCTACTCCAATTTTGTCCAACATTGCCTGCTTTTCCGCGGCGTCTGGACCAATGTGTCTATTCGAAAATCCTCTCATGCTCGTACAGATAAAATATGAGGTACAAATATACGTGCAATCCGAAGTAAAAAGAAGCCTTATTTGGTGAAAAATCTAACGCTTGCGTTTACGATTGTACTTACGCTTGTAATCCCTTCTGAAGCGTCCTTTGTTGCTGATGTAGCGACGCTCACCGAAGTCGTAACGATCGTTTCGATAAGGGAACCCAAATCCTAGGTGCAATTCGTTGGACATTCCCTTGTATCGGGCGAGTCCAGCCACGTCGTGATTGAAGGAATAACCAGCACGCATAAACGGCGTAATGAGGAAATCTACACCGGCAATTATTGAATTCTCAGAGCGATATCCAACAACAATACTCCAGCGTCCATTGAAGGTATTTCGAAGTAGTAAATCTCCTTGTACCGGAACTCCGCGAACGACTTTCAACTGAAGGTTGGGCTGGAAGGTATAGCGATCTGAAGGGCTGAGATACCATCCTGTAGAAACGTAGTAGTGGAAATTACTTGGGCGGAATCCGTCATCACTACCAAAATTCGTTTGAAACATCTGCGGAATGGATGCTCCGATGTAGAAAATTGGTGAGTAGTAGTACATTCCGAAAGAACTTTGGAAGAATACCTTGGAGAAACCCTGAGCGAAAGCAGGATCATTCGGTTGTATCGTGAATGATGAAGCCAAATCGGCTGACTTGCTCTCGATTCCTACGCCTACTCCAAATATCAAGGCGTTTGCGTTATCATACAAAAGTCGGTAAGAATACTGCGCATTCACCGCATTGTTGCTGTACTTCCCGATTTGATCGTTGTAAAAGTTCAATCCAACTGCCATATCTGGTGCCAACTCGTATTGACCGCTCGCGGCAAATGTTGATGGCGCACCATCAAAACCAAACCACTGATTTCGGTAGACCAAATCCACCTCGTACTTGGCATCAATTGCCAATGCCGCAGGGTTCAACAAACTCTGCGTAAAGTTCAATTGTGAAAACCGCTGGAAATTCTGAGCTGAACTCCAACTGCACGTCATTATTGCTATAATTGCTACCCATCCTTTCATCGCCTATCGTAATAATGTGATGTACCCCTCTTTCTCAACGCCTCCTACATTTAAGTGGTAGAAATACGTTCCATCAGTTAATGCCCCGCCGTTAGGAAAGCAAAAATTACTCAGGCAGGTTCCGTTCCAATCGTTTTGATAGTCTTTGGCTTCAAAGACAATGTCTCCCCAACGGTTCCAAATGACCAATTCGCCCATCAGACTGTCTAGTTCAGGTATCACAAACGTATCGTTGATCAAATCACCATTAGGCGAAAATCCATCGGGAACAGTTAAATCTACTACTATGACAGTAAATGTTTCTTCGAACACACAACCATCGGGGTGCGTTGCTGTAAGTGTAATTGTTTGTGTTTCCGTTCCATTAAAAATGACAGAACTTGTCGTTGAATCTTGTAATTGCTCCCCTGGTGACCAAACGTAGGTAGAGAATCCATCAGGACCAAGAATCATGAGGTTCTCTCCCGCTTCAACATAGGAGGTATCTGGAATACTAAAGTTTCCAGTGTTTGAAGGAGTCGGAGCCACCGTAATGGATTCATTCAAAACGCAGGAACCCTCAACAATGGTAACGTCGTAGGTAGTGGATTCTTCTGGTGAAACGACAATTACATCGGATGATTCTCCGGTTGACCAGCTGTATTGCGATCCGCCGCTTGCCTGAAGTGCAAAAGTATTTAAGCAGCTATTTTCTGAAACGATTTGAATATCTCCAGTAACTATTCCGATATCGAAAGTAAAGGTGGCAACACAGTCATTTCCATCAACAACGCTTACACTGTATGTTCCTGATTCAGAAACTTGTAAAGAAGGTGTAGTTACACCACCTGTCCAATTGTACATGGAGTAAGAACTGCCGAGACTCAAGGTAGATGTTCCTCCCCCACAAAGCGTATCTCCTGCACTAGAAATAATGTTGTCAACAGGAAGCGGATGTACAATTACCTCGATAGTATCGGAAGAAATACATCCGATGGCATCTTCTGCAAAAACAATATGCTGACCTGATCCAGTGGGAAAATATTGCTGAGTGGAGCCCGGCGTTGATCCCGTCCAAACGTAATCTACATAGCCTCCTGTAGCATTCAAGGGAGCAATAGCATTTGCACACATTTCAATGCTGTCTCCTTCAATAATTTCTACGTCGATATCACACTGAATTTGCGCTTGAGACAAACTTGAGAACCCAAAAGTAAAGAGTACGATTACGGCCTGTTGTATAGTTACTAGTTTCATGAGCGAAGCAAATTTACGTCATTTCTAAAGTAAGTAGCGAATCAATTTGCTTCGAGTTGTTCACAACAGTGCAACGATTAATCCACATAACTCAATTTCAACATGTTGGAATTCCCATGTTCTTCGATAGGCATGGAAGCAATATTGATCACCAAATCTCCCGATTTAATCCTACCTGCTTCCCTCAACATGTTCTTGATATCTGCGATAGTTTGATCGGTACTTTCTGTTTTGTCGTAGTAGAAGCCTTTCACTCCCCAAACCAAGTTCAATTGTGTGAGAATTCGTCGATTGCTCGTAAACACGAAAATATTGGCATTTGGTCGTTGAGATGCTACTTTATACCCTGTATATCCCGTAAATGACATCGTAAGAATGGCTTTCGCATCCACGCGTTTACAGAGTCGAACTGCGTTAAAGCAAATAGAATCTGTAATAAAGCGGCGCTGATCTTTCTCTGGTGGTTCGTGCTTGTTGTACAATTCGTCGTAGGCCTCAATTTCCGTCACAATGTTTGACATAGCTTGAATGACTTCAACCGGATATTTCCCTACGGAGGTTTCCCCGGAAAGCATCACGGCATCCGTCCCATCGAAAACGGCGTTTGCCACATCGTTTACCTCTGCTCTACTTGGCGTGGTATTATCGATCATGCTTTCCATCATTTGTGTTGCTACAATTACCGGCTTGGCATTCGCGCGACACTTTCGAATGAGCATTTTTTGAATGAGTGGTACGTTTTGGAAGGGAATTTCTACCCCGAGGTCACCGCGAGCCACCATCAATCCATTGCTTTCCGCAATAATTTCATCGATTTGCTGGATGGCTTCTGGCTTTTCAATTTTTGCAATGACTTTGGTGTGTTTGCCTTGCTTGGCGATAATCTCTTTCAGCTCTCGCATATCAACCGCATTTCGAACAAAAGACAGGGCTATCCAATCTACCTCGTGCAATAAGGCAAAGTCTAGGTCTGTACGGTCTTTCTCGGTGAGAGACGGCATGGAAATTTCTGTATTTGGGAAGTTGACCCCTTTTCTTGAAGAAAGTGTCCCTCCTAGGATAACTTTCGCTGTAATTTCATCTTTCCCATTCGAATTTACTACCTCCAGGGTCAATTTTCCATCGTCTAGCAACAAGCGTTCACCTGCTTTTACATCTCTTGGCAAATCTTTGTAATTGATGGAGAATCGTTTGGCGGTACCCAAAACATCCTTTGTGGTAATCTTCACGTTTTTTCCATCCTCGAGTAAAACACCGTTATCCGTCATTTTACCTGTTCGGATTTTCGGACCTTGCAAGTCAGCTAGTATCGCCACACTCATTCCCGTTTCTGTGTTCAAATCACGAATCATTCGGATAATGTTTTCGTGATCCTCATGCGACCCATGGGAGAAGTTCAATCGGCAGACGTTCACGCCCGATTCAAACATTTTCTTCAACACTTCCCTTTTGGAAGTGGAAGGTCCCATTGTTGCTACTATTTTCGTTCTTTTCATATTCAAAATACAATGTTTTGTGCCGAGCTTAATTCAGTAGTCTCAAAAGGAAACACTCCCAAAACACTCGGTACTGCTTTCAATGCGGTTACCAATTCCGGAATTTCTACCGCCCAATTATCACAGAGAAACATAAAAAAATCTATGCCGGGCTTTTCAGGAATAAGGTATTTGCCTTGATGTTTGTTTTTGATGAGGTAATACACCAATCTGTCGTTATCATCTGCATACTCGTACATGGAATGACTGGAAACAATCACGCCTTTCCTATCAGTAACACAATAGGGCTCCTCGCATTTTTTAAGATGCAAACCTACACCTTGGTTGATTCCCCATGCAAGACGATAATCGCTATGGTGAGAACTGATCCCGATAATATCAAATTCGAGATCATCATCCAACTCCAGCGTGTATTTCTTTTTTTTCGCCATAAACGAACACCAAATACGAAAATACTCAATTGTCGCAGAATGGTATCACAGAAGCGATAAGTTAGCCGGGAATTAACAATTTGATGATAACCGGTTTATTGAACTATCACCTTTTCATTGGCAACAACTCTTCCTTCTTGAAGAAGCTGGAGAAAATACACACCCGAATGATGCAGCGATATTTCTGTGAATGAAACGCTTGAAGGTAGATCCTGAACTGCAACAAGTTGTCCTGCCGCATCTGTAACTCTAACCTCGTTTAGATTCAGTCCCGCCCAAGTTACCTGAAAAGTACCCTTGTTTGGATTGGGAAACAGCTTTACTTCGTAAGAGGTAGACAAAGATGAAGTATTTGCAGTTTGATTGGCATGCGATGCGTTCGGTGTCAAGTTAGATCCTGAGGTTCCTGTTGGCTTTGGATTGTTTATGGAGATGAGTCCCACAGTTGTATCCACAACCATTGGAGCATCTACACAGTTATAGCCGGCAAGATACTCTAGAGCTGCACCGGCATCCAATCGACCGGCACCCAATTGTCCGTAGTAATCCGAAGGATTTGAAGCATAGACATCTGCTGCGGTAATACTGAGAATGTCAATAACTTCTTCACGGCTCAGACATGGGCGCAGTGAAAGCATTAAACCAATGGTTCCGGTTACATATGGCGTTGCGAAACTAGTACCGCTTCCGGTAGTATAATACCCTGGAATAGGCGATCCTGCAATTTGATATCCCGGAGCGCAAATATCTACATACTCATTGTGTTGATGCGTCGTGTTTGGATTTCCAATTACCATTTCGTGATTATCATAAGGACCTACGCTGGTTACAGAGATCACGCCATCTAATGATGCCGGATACACCACTCCGTTGGGACCTCCGCACGTATTTCCATTTCCTGCTGCCGCTACCACGATACAATCGTTATCGAACAGTTCTTGCAGAACCAATTCGTAGTAAGGATTGTACATACATCCCGATGACCAGCTCACATTGATAATGCGCACCCCCTCGTAGCACAACTGCAACATTTCATTGTACCCCATAGGTAAGAGTGCTAAACTACAGTCATATCCAATGGCGCTTTTACCAATACCGTTGTTCGTGTTTCCGGCTACAGCGACAGCAACAGCAGTTCCATGATAGTAGAAGTTCGTGGGTGCAGAAATCGGATTTTCCAAAAGCACCGTAGCACCAACTAACTCCTCGTGAGTAGGAAAAAAGGCACCATCCGTAATACCGATAACGGTGTTTGGGTCACCTGTGGAATACTCCCATGCTTTCTCGGCGTCAATCAAATCGAGTGCGTAATCGTTGGAAAAAGTGAGATTGTAATCGTCGGGAAAGGCATTTGTATTGAGTAGCTCATACTGTGGAGCATGTTCTACTGAGTGACAATGACCGATTTCTGCAAGGGATTCTGAGAACTGCTCTATATTTCCAACACCTCGTATTTCATATACCTTTTGTAAGGCTTCTTTTCTACTACTCGGCAAAGCAGGTTCGCAGAAATTGATTTGAAACTGTTGGAAAATTTGCGCTAACCCTTCGTCCTTTGACGTCCATTGCTCATCAACTAATTCGGGGATCAAGGTCTTCTCTTCGAAAGTCAACCATACATTTAACTCATCATCGTCTTCATTCGCACTTGAAAGATGTGAGAAACACCCAACAAATAGCAATAACAATCCAGCACAAGGAAGTCGAAGCTTCATGGTTTTATAAGTAGTTTCATGTTTAGTTCCACCGACTATCGAAGTTGAATACGAAGTCGAAACTCGGCGCGAATATATAACATAGATCGACAGCTAAAAGCATTTAGTATGTTAAGTTTTCCACATTCGTCGAAATTTTATACAGAATGATTGGAATTCTAACCCTTGAAGAACCGTCGTGTTAACAACTATTTAACAGAATCGTCTTGTATCTCAATTGTAGCAAGCAACTCGCGCTTTGGCATACCATTTGCGGTTTTTCAAGCGGAAACTTAAATTTTTTATCTTATGATTGAAAAGAAAAATTCGAGAGCAGATCTCGAGAAAAACAGGGTAACCATTTTTGGTATCGGCCTACTCGCAGCGGGCTCGTTTACCTTGGCTGCCTTCACCTACACTTCCCCACTGGAAGTTGAAGAGGCGAAAATTGCTTCGGCACAATCCGAAGTTAGGTATGAATTTCAGCAGGAAGACACTCCGAAAGATGAACCGGAAGAAGTTTTGGATGAAGTCGTTGAAGACGAGCCAATGCTACAAACAGAAGCGTTGGAAGAGCTGAGCGAGGACATCTTGAAAAAGAAGAACGACAGTCAAGTTCAGAAAGCGACTTCTACATCGGGAAATCAAGAGCGTATGAAAGGACCTGAAAACGTTCGTTTCGGGTTCCGAAAAGTAGAACCGGCCATTGTTAAGTATCCCGACAAGGAAGCGTCCTACATTGGTGGTACAGCTGCCATGATGAAATTCATCCAAACCAATGTTGAGTATCCTGAATACTCAAAAGCGATTGGAGAAGAAGGTCAGGTGTATGTTGAGTTTGTTGTAGAACGAGACGGATCTATATCGAACGTAACGGCAATCAGCAAAAAAGCTGGACGCGATTTAAAACGTGAGGCCGAGCGCCTCGTAGAATCCTTCCCTAAATGGAAACCGGGCGAGCTAGGAGGGAAGCGTGTGCGTAGCTATGTTCGTTTACCCATAACCTTTGTCCTGAATTAGTACAACCAATTTACAACCACTAGCTGCGAATTAGAAGGCTGCGTCTTAACGACCAGCCTTTTTTTTGTTGGAAAAAGTTCCCTCAGACTTCCGCTTGAATATTATGTCCATCCCAAGAGATTGCCTAAATTTAGCGCCATAAAATTGCAACTGATGGAATACAGAATTGAAAAGGATACCATGGGCGAGGTACAAGTACCCGCAGACAAGTATTGGGGAGCACAAACGCAGCGATCTCGAAATAATTTCAAAATTGGTGGTGCCAATATGCGCATGCCGTTGGAAGTAACCAAAGCCTTCGCTATTTTGAAAAAATCTGCAGCGGAAACCAACGCAGAACTTGGTGTTTTACCAAAAGAAAAAGCAGAATTGATTGGGAAAGTTTGTGACGAAATTCTAGCGGGTAAACTTGACGATCAGTTCCCATTGGTGATTTGGCAAACGGGTTCAGGTACGCAATCTAACATGAATATGAATGAGGTGATTGCCAACCGTGCGCATGTTTTAAATGGCGGATCATTGACGGACGCTGAAAAATACATCCATCCAAACGATGATGTGAACAAGTCGCAATCGTCAAATGACACTTTTCCAACTGCGATGCACATTGCCAGTTACAAGCAAATTGTAGAGGACACACTTCCAAAAATTGAAACGCTACGTAATACGCTCCATGAAAAGTCTCAGCAGTACATGAATGTGGTAAAAATTGGTCGTACGCACTTCATGGATGCTACTCCGTTGAGCCTCGGTCAAGAATTTTCAGGATATGTCTCTCAATTGGATCACGGAATGAAGGCATTGAAAAACACTTTGCCCCACCTTTCTGAATTGGCGCTTGGTGGAACGGCCGTAGGAACAGGTTTGAACACTCCTGAGGGATACGCGGAACTTGTAGCAAAGAAAATTGCTACTTACTCCAACCAACCTATGGTTACTGCAGAGAATAAATTTGAAGCACTCGCAGCGCATGACGCCATGGTTGAAACACACGGTGCGTTGAAGCAATTGGCGGTGAGTTTAATGAAAATTGGAAACGACATTCGCATGTTGTGTTCAGGACCGCGAAGTGGTATCGGGGAAATTGTTATCCCAGAGAACGAGCCAGGATCTTCTATCATGCCAGGTAAGGTGAACCCAACGCAATGTGAAGCATTAACGATGGTCTGCGCTCAAGTAATCGGTAACGATGTAGCTGTAGCCACAGGTGGAATGACAGGTCACTTTGAATTGAACGTATTCAAACCGATGATGGTGTACAACGTTTTGACCTCAGCACGCTTGTTGGGTGATGCTTGTTTGTCTTTCAACGATAATTGCGCCGTGGGAATCGCACCGAATGACGCCGTAATCAAAGAGAAACTGGAAAATTCATTGATGTTGGTTACTGCATTGAATACGCATATTGGCTATGAGAATGCAGCGGCTATTGCGAAAAAGGCACACAAAGAAGGTACTACATTACGTCAGGCGGCTATCGCTTTAGAATTGGTAACCAATGAGCAATTTGATGAGTGGGTAAAACCTGAAGATATGATTGGTAGTATGAAAACGACTTCTTGAATAAGAAATAATGCTCCTTCGCCGAAGCTACGGCACAGGCGCTGAATAAGAGATACGTTTCTATAAGAATCTAGCCCTGGTCTAATATTAAAGACTGGGGCTTTTTCATTGGGAAAACAATAGAAGCGTTAGGAAATCGAATCAAGGCACTGGGATGAAGTCTCTCTGATAAGCCAGCGTTTATCCCGTACTTGTCATCAGAAACGATACGCAATTAGTTAGTTGGTTATTTACATGTTAGTTGTTAGTAGACGTATCGCTTTCAAAGGCTTTTATAGTGTAATTAGTAGTTTATAGTTAGGTACTGCCCCGCTATCATCGAGTGAAATCGAATTGCGGGGCTTTTTTTTGTCAATTCCAAGAGAATATAACGGAAACTTTCTTTCAATTCTGATCCTTTTTAACGTTGGGAAGATTGGATGGCACGGAGGGATGAAAATCACAAAAAACTTGAGAGAAAATAGCGTACTTAGCTCTCAGAAAAGGTCGTCATAATAGTTGGTTAGTTAGTTGTTTAGTAGAGACCTTTTCTGAAAGCTTTTATAAGTAGTTAGTAGTTTTATTAGTTAGGTAGTGCCCCGCTTCTTCGAGATAGCGGGGCATTTTTTCTACTAATTGAAAGAGCTGATACTTTTTCATCTCGCCCCCTAATTTGAACCATATTCATTTCAATGATCATATCACACATCAGTACTATGGGAAAGGAATTACGTGCGTTGGGTTAAAAACACTTCAACTAACACGCATTTATTACGTACTTGCTATCAGGAACGGTACCAATAATGTTGTTTATTAGTTGTAGCTGGGTACTGTTTTCTGAGGCGTGTTTAGCGTAGTTTAGTAGCTTTAGGTTTGAAAGCCCCAAGTCGTAATCTCTTCGATTTTGGGGCTTTTCACATTTATTGCACTACGTGTTTTCACTAATTTGAGTATTTCATACGAATGAATTAATAAACTGTACAATTCAATGAGTAAACAGCAGGTTTTTGTTAAATTTCTTTGACTTTCGGAGGATTTACCGTCTTCATAGTGCGGGAACATTTTCGACATTCAATGTGCTGTAAACCTGAATTTTATTGATATCCCAAGTATTTCCCTCTTTTCATTGCCTATTCTTCTCTTAACTACCGATTTCTACATTTACGAAAAGAAATTAGTAACTTAATAATGCACTTTATCGACCAAATGCTACAACAATGAACGTATTGAGAAAATACAGGTTCAGCTTAACGGGCGGGCTCATATTTTTCGTTTGCTCCGGAGTTTTTTTCTTGTTCGGATACACCCTAAACGAAAGCCATCAAGATCGTATCCTTACCAAAAGTGAGAATACATTGCTGTACATGAAAGGAAAGCAAGAAAAAGCACTTTACGATCTTGAAGAAGAGTTGCTCTTCATTTCCAATCTCGCTTCCGTTCAAAACTACCACCAGAACACTGCCCAAGCGTCCAATGATTTGTACCATTTTATGTTGACAAAGAATGGTTTTGATCAAATTAGAATTCTTGATAATCTCGGTCATGAAACCATTCGTGTGAACGCTGGGATCAAACCAACAATTGTAGACTCTACCAATCTTCAAGATAAAAGTCAACGAGCATATTTTCTGAAAGCGAAAAAATTGAAGAAAGGTGAATACTACAAGTCCCCTATTGAATTGAATAAAGAGTTCGGGAAGGTAGAAATACCGAAGAAGCCCGTAGTTCGCTTGGTTAGTCCTATTTACAAGGGAGAAGTTAGAGTTGGATACATGGTTATTAATTACCTCGTTCTTCACTTGCTGGATAACTATGACTTTAGAGTTCCCAACGGAAATCGCTTTGACATTATTGATGACAGAGGCACATCGTTAGTATCATTGATGGGTGCAGATAATAAAAAACGTTCTGATTTCCCTGCACACAAACGCACGGAATCTACAAATAGAGAGAATGTACCTATTTCTGAGTTTAGAGATGGTGACTTTCAATATATGGCTGTTCAAATGGACGCTGAAAACAGCAAATTAGCTGACTTTGGTCAAATGAGACAAAGTAGTAATTCAAGTACAGAATTTACGTTACTTCATGCCACTCCATTAGAGCATTTCAGTGTGCTAAACTCTGATTTCTTCTGGGTACTCTTAATTTCTTATTTGCTGTTCACAATGCTCTATGCTTTCGGTTACTATTCCTTGAGAAGGAAGCATATTCAGCATGCCGACTCTGAATTGAAGTTGCATTCCATATTCAATAAGTCCTTGTCTTTCGTTGGATTACTAACTCCTGATGGAACGCTTTTGGAAGCCAACGACACAGCATTGAAATTTGGAGGATTTACTCGTAAACAAGCAGTGGGAAATAAGTTTTGGGACGCTCCTTGGTGGTCGATTAGTGAAGAGATTAAGCAACGTTTGCAATTAGCAATTAATGAAGCAGCTAAAGGTGAGTCTGTTCGCTACGATGTGGAAGTCCTTGGGGCTGGAGGAAAGCGCATCATCATTGATTTTAGCTTGCAGCCTGTTTTTGATGAGGAAGGCAAAGTGGTCTACATCATTCCGGAAGGAAGAGACATCACTGAGAAAGTCGCACTCCAAAAGGAAATTGAATCCAACAACGATATCTATAAAGCCGTTCAGAAACTTTCAAATACGGGCGTATGGTCCATTGATCTCAAACAAAACCAATTGGAGTGGGATGATATTGTGTGCGACATTCACGAGGTTGAACACGGTACTATTTTAAACGTTGAGGAGGCCATAAACTTTTACAGAGAAGATTTTCGTGAACTGGTAAGAAACTATGTAGATGATGGCGTAAAGAGCAATCAGAGCTGGGATTTTGAGGCGATTCTTGTGTCCGCAAAAGGCAATGAAGTTTGGGTTCGTGCTTTGGGTTATCCGGTATTTGAAAATGAGGAGTTGGTTGCCTTGAGAGGTACGTTTACCAATATTGACGCGCGCAAAAGAAACGAACAAAAGCTCCTTGATCAGGAAAAAAGACTTCGACTGGCGCTTGATTCTGCCAGTTTAGGCATGTGGGACTGGGATATGGAAAATGACGTGTTGAACTGGGACGAGGCGCTTTATGATATTTATGGAATCAAGGAATCGGACTTCTCTGGAGCTTATGATGCGTGGGTACAATCGGTTCACCCGGAAGACATCGAAGAGGCGCAAAACAGACTCAACAATAGTATTGATCAACGAAAATCATTTCATGCTACCTTCCGCATAATTACTCCAAATGGAGAAATCAGACACTTGCAGGCAGATGCCTCCGTAATTAAGGACGCATTAGGAAAGCCTATCAGAATGATTGGCGTTAACAAGGACATTACGGAACGCGTCGAGAACGAAAACAGAATTAAGGAGCTCAATGCCAATTTGGAGGATATGGTAGCTGAGAGAACTGCTGAACTCAATAGCATTCGTATTGAGTTAGAGCAGCAACTTGGTTTATTGGGTGTATCTGCCATGGTTTCAGAAACCAACCTAAAAGGCGAAATCATTAGTGCCAACGACACCTTCGCTAAAACATGTGGCTACAACGCGGAAGAGTTACTAGGAAAAAATCATAACCTCTTACGAAGTGGTGTACAAACTACTGATACCTACAAATGCTTGTGGAGCACTATCTCGAGCGGCGGTACTTGGCAGGGAGAGTTGTGCAACAAGAAGAAAACTGGTGAGTTGTATTGGGTACATGCCACTATTCAGCCTTTTATGGATGAAGAGAAAAACATTTCTCGATATGTTGGCGTCTATTTTGACATTACAGAACTTAAGCGCAGTACGCAGAAACTTTCGGAAATGAACTCGCAATTGGACGCTGCGAATAGAGAACTGGAGACCTTTAGTTATTCGGTATCGCATGATTTAAAAGCTCCATTGCGAGCACTGCAAGGCTTCAGTAAAAATATGCTGGAGCGCTATGAATCCAACCTGGATGAAACTGGAACTCGATGGCTGCATTTTATCCAAGACAATGCCTCTCGTATGGACAACCTAATTGGCGATATTCTCTCTTACTCCAAAATTGGTCAAGCACCGATGAAGAAGCTAAACTTCAGTATGAAAACGCTGGTCGAGGAAAGAATTTCTTCCATCAAGGAAGGTTATGGTAACATTCCCGAAATCACCATCATGGAAAAGCTACCTGACGTACCATCTGACCCAACAATGATTGGCGTTGTTTGGCAAAACTTAATAGATAATGCTTTCAAGTATTCGCAAAAAACGGACAAACCAAAGGTTTCCATTTGGGCAGAGTCTTCCGACGAAGGTGTTACCTACTTTATTAAAGATAATGGTAGTGGTTTCGATATGCGCCACTACGATAAACTCTTTGGCATTTTCCAACGCTTACATGCTCAAAATGAATTTGAGGGAACCGGTGTTGGACTTGCCAATGTGCAGCGAATAATTACCAAACATAACGGCTCCATTTCCGCCATTGGTGAGGTGGGCAAGGGAGCCACTTTTCAATTCTTTATACCAAATTAAAACCAGAGAAATGAACCAAGAGAACGTTGTAGATCTATTATTAGTTGAGGACCGACCAGAAGATGCCGAGTTGGCAATTATGGCCTTGGAAAAACACAAGTTGTTGAACAACATAAAATGGGTACAAGACGGTCAGGAAGCCATGGATTTTTTGTTTGCAGAAGGGAATTACATCAACCGGGCGGGTGCTGAAAACCCTAAGTTAATCTTACTGGATATAAAAATGCCCAAGGTAAGTGGCTTGGAAGTTATTGAGGCGGTTCGTGCCAACCCAAAAACAAAAATGATCCCCATAGTAGCGTTGACTACAAGCCGTGAACATACCGATCGCATAGAAGCCTATAACCTCGGAGCTAATAGCTATATTGTAAAGCCTGTGGAATTCGAGAACTTCTCAGAATGCGTGAGAGAACTTGGTTTTTATTGGCTCTTATTAAACGAACCACCTGTACAATAACGCGCTATGTCTATCCGAATTCTGCATCTTGAAGACAATATTGCTGACGCTGAGCTGATACAGATCGAGTTGGAGAAGGAATATGGCGAGTATCAAATCAAACATGTAAGCAATAGAGATGAGTATATAGCCGCCTTAGAATTAGGCGAGCATGATATCGTTCTTTCTGATTATAATGTACCGCTCATCTCGGGTCTTGAGAGTATTGAGTTATCAAAGTCGTACGGACCCAATGTGCCCTTCATTTATGTTTCTGGTGCCATTGGAGAGGAAGGAGCCGTAGAAATGCTCAAGTCCGGTGCCGCTGACTATGTTTTGAAAAGCAAATTAGAAAAGCTCCATATTTCCATTTTTAGATCGGTTCAGGCACATAAATATCTGAAACTGGTAGAAGAGAAAGAGCAACTTATAAAAGAGCAGCAACAAGAGTACCGATATCTCATCGATCGTATAAACGAAGGGTTCATTAAAGTAAACACGAAAAGTGAAATCACACTAGTAAACCCAGCCGTTTGTGAGTTGTTTCAGTCAGAACAGAGCGAATTAATCGGCCAAAATATCAATACTTTACTCGATTTGCCTGTGAAGCACTCCGATTTTCAAATCACCGACATCCATCTCTCGCTTGAATTTGATCGGGTGCTTACACGTAGTAATAACGATCGCTTTTGGGCGCACATTCGTATTTCCAATCAATTGAACGAATTAAGTGAGAGCACCGGTTATGCAATAATCATTCGGGATATTACCGACCAAAAACTGAGCGAAGTTTGGGAGGGGATCATTTCTAACATTGCAAGAAAATTAAGTACAACGGAAAGTTCCATCCATGCCTTTTTCGATAAACTCCACAGAGAATTAAAAAAGCATGTGCCTTGCGAAAACTTTTACGCTATGCTTTGTGATGAGAGTGACCAATTGGAGCTTACCTATTTTGAGAACCATGATCAATCTGTAACACCTCAACAGATTATACGTGAGTCTCTAGCGCTACAAAACCACATTCAACAAACCAAGGAGCCTGTTTGGCTAAAAGGTAACGAGATCAAGGAGTTTGAAGTGAAAAACGATATCAAAAGTAACGGAAACGCCATTAAGTCCCTGATTAAAATTCCAATCATCGCAGAAGACAAATGCATTGGTATTATGGGCTGTGTGGATTGTGCATCAAGCGAAACATTCAATGAGTTCCATTTCAAGGTAATGACGTACGTTGGAAGTCACATTGGTATTTTCATTCGAAAACTGGAGTCGGAAATCAACAGAAATCGAATTCTTCAATTGTCGGAAGACTTAATTTGCACTATGAATAAGTCGGGTGAGCTTACGTATGTCAACCCAGCGTTTGAGAATCAATTGGGTTACAACCTAGACGAATTGATGTATCAGCCTTTGTCCAAAATATTTTTAGAGTCGGACAAAGACTCCATACTGGAACTAGAAAATGCTGTTACGGCATTCAATGGCGTGAATAAATTCGACAGTTCTATCATCACAAAAAACAGAAAGATAAGATCTGTCTATTGGACCATCATGAGTCAAGAAAAAGACCAAACCTTCTATTGTATTGGACGAGATTTTACCGAGAGGCAAATTATCCAAAAGCAAATCGAGGAAAGTGAACGTCGGTATCGTGGACTATTTCAACGCATGAATGAGGGGCTAGTAAATTCGAATTCAAAAGGTGTAATTCTTAGAGTAAATCCAAGTTTTTGTAAAATGCTCGGTTACACTGAAAGCGAATTGATAGGCAAGGTTGGATATGATTTTCTGCACGATAAGGAGACAGCGAAAAGATTACGTCAGAAAATGAGGCACCGAAAAACAGGGAAGCCCGGACTTTACGAAACTACCTTTTTACATAAGGACGGTTCGACGGTATGGGCCCATGTTTCTGCCACTCCAGATTACAATAGCCAAGGAAACTTTTCGGGCGTTATGATGATCATCCTTGACATCACCGACCGCAAAAAAGCTGAAAACGCAGCCTTTCAAATCAAAGAAGCATTCACAAAAGAGCTAGAAAACAGCGTTGTAGCCAGAACTAAAGAATTAGAGGACGCACGTAAAGAGCTTGCCATCAGCTTGAAAAAAGAAAAAGAATTGGGACGCTTGAAATCGCGGTTCGTATCTATGGCCTCCCATCAGTTTCGCACACCACTTTCGGTAATTCAATCCAACCTTGGTGTTTTGTCGATGCACATGGATACCTCGAAAGGTTTTAAGCTGGATAAGGAGTTACAGCCTAAATTCCATAAGATCAGCGATAGAATTAAGTCGCAGATAACACGAATGACCGACTTGATGAATGACGTTCTCATACTTGGTAAAATCAACGAAGGAAACATTACCATACGTTTGGCCAAGCAGCCATTGGTTCCAGTTTGTCAGGACATCCTCGACAACGAAAACTACATTAAGGAGAAGACACGTAATTTGTTACAAGTAATAGGCAAACCGATTGATTTGTATTTTGATAAACAACTTTTCAGTCACGCCTTCTCCAACTTGGTTTCCAATGCATTCAAGTACACAAAAGGAAAGGAACAACCTACTGTCTCCATCGAGTTCTTGGAGGAACAAACGGTGATCAAAGTGAGCGACAAAGGAATTGGAATTCCTGCAGAGGAACTACCACATTTGTTTGAGCCATTTTATCGAGCATCAAACGTAAAAGAATTCAGTGGAACTGGGCTGGGAACGGCCATAGCGAAAGAATATATTGAACTTATAGGCGGTACTATTTCCGTGGAAAGCACACTGGGAGTAGGAACCGAATTTACCATCACTTTAAACAACAATAACCATGGAGAAAATTCTGATAGTTGAAGATGAAATTGGCATCCGCGAAACGCTCGAGGAAATATTTGAACTTGCAGGATATGATGTGTCCAGTGCAAAAGATGGAAAGGAAGGATATCAACACATAATCGATGATACTCCAGACATTGTTGTTTGTGATGTAAGCATGCCCGAGATGAACGGGTTTGAGCTCTTGGGAGCCATCAACGAGCGCTTGAAGGATTCGCTGATTCCTCCATTCTTGTTTCTTACAGCCAAGGTGGAACCGAAAGACATCCGCACGGGAATGAGTCTTGGTGCAGACGATTACATTCTAAAACCATTTGATCACAATGAATTGCTGAATGCCGTTCGATTACGCTTGGAAAAACGCAAGAAACTACTCGGTAACTCAAAGACAGAAGCTCCGGTCAATCCGTCTGCTAGTTTGGGTAAATTGGCAATTCCTAGCGATTCAGGTTTGCAAATGGTCTCATTTTCTGAGTTGATTTACTGCGAGGCAGAGCGCGCCTATTGCCGTTTTCACTTAGCTTCCAAGAAGACTATTTTGGTTTCTAAGTCCATGAAGGAGTTCGAGGATATTTTAACGCGCAACAACTTTTTAAAAGTGCACAAATCGAATATCGTCAACATTCAACATATTGATAAATATCTACGTGGATCGGGTGGTCAGGTACTGATGACAGATGGAAGCATCGTTCCAGTATCTATTCGTAAAAAAGAACAATTATTAAAAGTGTTGAAGCAATAAACAAAGGGACCGCCACGCAATGTGACGATCCCTCATGTTCTCTCTCTAGTCAATGAGATTAGAGTTTTACGACTTTTTCTGACCAAAGTAATTGTCCGTCTTTTACAAGTCGAACGAGGTACATACCTTTTTGCTCCAATTCTATTTCTTTTGACAGTCGCGTGTGACTGATCGTTTCGTTTTGAATGATGGCGCCAGTGGCATCAATCACTTGCATTTCTGCCTCAATTTCTTGGTTCCATTGAACAAAAGTAGATTGGTTGGTTGGGTTCGGGTAAGCCATTGCCTCAAATGGTGCCAATTGTACATCTTCGGTAGTGGCAGCATGACGCACGGCTTGTTCGGCATCTGCATACGATAATTCTCCACTTTCAAAAGGCTGCATGGGTGCTACGCCATTATTTAAAGACAATATTCCTACTCCGGAACCAACCGTTGTTGGCGTGGTTGGAAGCTCTTCACAAGGTATCATGTTCGCTACGTATTCAATAGCTGCTCCAGCATCCAGTCTTCCTGCTCCTAGCAAACCATAATAATCCGAGTAGTTCACTGCATATACGTCTGCTGAAGTTTCTTGAAGGATGTACAATACTTCGTCGTACGTTAAACAAGGGCGCATTGAAAGCATCAAGCCAATCGTTCCTGAAACATACGGTGCGGCAAAACTTGTTCCATTTCCTGTTAAATACCATCCTGGGGCAACAGTGAGCGCCACATCGTATCCAGGAGCACATATATCTACTTTACTATTATGCTGGTGCGTAGTATTCGGATCTCCAATAGTGCGCTCATGGTTATCCTGTGGACCGACACTTGTCACTGAAATTACTCCATCCAATGAAGCTGGATAGACAAAATGATCAGCACCTCCACACGTACTTCCGTTTCCTGCAGCAGCCACTACAATTGCGCCTAGGTCGTTAATTTCATCAATAACCATTTGATAATATGCACTGTACCAACATCCTGAACTCCAGCTCGCATTAATCACGCGAGAGCCTCCATACGCTAGCTGCAGTAATTGGTTGTATCCCATGGTGTTCAGGGCCAATTTACAATCGTATCCAATAGCACTTTTGCCAATGCCGTTATTCGTTCTGCCGGCTACTGCTGTAGCAACTGCCGTTCCATGGTAGTAGTAGTACATCGGAATTCCCGACGAATTGGTCATAGAAACGTATTTGTTTGCGAGGTCTTCGTGGTAGCCTAGAAAACTTCCGTCAGACACACCGAGAATCGTGTTTGTATCTCCGGTGGTATACCCCCAAGCATCTTCTGCATGAATCAGGTCCAATGCATAATCTTGGTTAAAGTTCAAGGTGTAGTCATCGGGGTTGGTAGATGATAATAGCTCATATTCCGGAGCGCGTTCAGCACCTTGAAGAATCTCGCTTCTGTTCATCGCTTGTGTTAGGGCGTCAACATTACAATCGCACGTAAACTCGTATACCTTCTGTAGGGTCTCTTGTTTGGAAGCGGGCAATGCTTGTTCTACAGAAATAATAGAGAACTCCTCAATGAGTTGCTGCATTTTTGGCTCCGCTGACATTAGTTTCCCATTCTCGAGATATGGGACTACCGCGGTTTCCTTTACAGTAACCCAAACTGAGGAGGTCGAATTGTCTTGCGCATTACTAGTAGTTGATAATAATACTAACGATGCTGTGATTAGTGTAGTAAATAAACTTTCCATTTTGAATAACTTTTAGATTGAGAACTGGAGCCAAATTATTCGTAGAAAGTGCCCTATCATACCCAAAGTTTCCCAACGAGTGTTTGGGATTTCCCGGTGGGCAAAAAAGGGGGTAAAGGGAATCTTATCTATCTGTTTTACAAATAGTTATGATTTATTACGTTAATATTAAAAATGGTAACTATCGGAAAGTTAATGTGGAAATTGGGAAGGAAGGTTCAGGTTGAAATAGAGTAGTTTTCCCTACACTTCGAAATATCCCTTTTTGATGGCATACACGACCAGTCCGGCCACATTTTTCGCGTTTGTTTTACGCAATAGGTTTTGCCTGTGGACCTCCACCGTTCGAACAGAAATGCATAATTTCTCGGCTATTTCGTTGTTCTTTTTCTCGTGACAGATTAGCTCTAGTACAGCGAGTTCTCTAGAGCTTAAGTCCTCATCAGTAAATTTGGGTTCTACTCCACCGTCGCTAACTAATTTAAAGAGTTGCATTTTAGAAACTTCGTCATCAAAATAGTACCCCTGATCGTGTACTGCGTAAATGGCATCTACCACCTTTTCGATACTACAGTTCTTAGCAAGATATCCTCTAGCACCTAACTTTATCGCTTGTGAGATGTACTTGTCAGCCTCGAACATAGATAACACGATGGGGCGAACATCTGGGTACTTGGTATTGAGTTTCTTTAAGGTTTGTTTTCCGCTAAGAACCGGCATTTCCAAATCTAGTAGAATCACATCTACCTTCTTCGTTTTGAGTTTATCCAATAACTCCTCTCCATTCGACGCCTCGAATACCAATGTTATACCTTCCTCTTCTTGTAACAGTGAGGTTAACCCCTCACGAAAAAGAGCATGGTCTTCTGCAATGGCAATGCGTATCGATTTCCCCATTCTTAGATTTTTCTTTCCCGAAGGAATATAATTAGTAGTGGCGAACAGGTATAAAAAGTGTTATCAGCAGCAACAATGATACGAAAAAGGCAGCAGCAATCTACGCGTAAAAGTGCACAAAAGTGGTTTTTTTCGACGAATGGTAGAATATCTCCATCAAGTGTCCTGTAAATGAGAGTTCCTTTTTTAGCAATTTTCGATTAATAGAGATTGATGGATCGTCAAATTAAAGGCCGAAAAATATTCTTCGAATTCACATTACTGAAGCGAATAAATGTTTAATTTTACCGTCAATAAAAATCGACATCATGAGTGTATTTGGTATTGTAACGTTTCTATTGATTGGTGGAATGGCATTTTGGATGCTATTGTTCTTGTTGGGGTTTGTTGTTCCTTACTGGATTACTTTGGGTGTATTTGAAAAGCTTCAGCCGAAGCGAATCTTCGAAGACAAAGAGTAAAACTACTCTTCAAAATACAGGAATTTGCCTCAACGATGTTGGGGCTTTTTTGTGCTCAAAACATTTCAATTTCGAGTATTTTAGTACTTTGAAAACGAAACTATCATAATTACCACTATGAGCGCTGAAACTAATGATAACCACCCCACGGAGATCAATCAAAGTGAAAACAACTCCTACTTTTTTGAGAAGCAGTGGCTGTACGGACTAAGCTGGTTCCTTGTTTTGACGAAAATTAAAGTTTGGAAGATAGACGACGACCGTTCCCTACTTCTGAAGCGAATAAAACTAAACCAAAGTCACGTTTCGGGCGATAAAGAGTTGTCAAACGCCATTGATGCCTACCTGAAACAATGCTTGAAAAACATTTTTTACTACCGTCGGAAAATCATTAAGGAAAACATTCTGAGGAAAGCGTATGGTTTTTTCACCTTACTCATCGTAACGTGCGTTCCACTATTCATATTTCTGTACACGGACAAAGCCGTTGGTGGTTATCTTCCGGAAGGCTACAACTTCTTGCAGGTTTCAGAAGAAAAGAAAGAAGACGTAGAGGGTAAAAACGAACAAAACGCTTCCAATACCAAGAAAGAACAAACAAAGTCGAGCGCAACTTCCCAAGGCACAAACGTAGATCGGGTTGTTTATTTCGATCCTAACGCTCCATCAAGTTTGATTCACACTGCCGCACAAATTGATTCAAGTAGAATGGATGGCAGTACAACTCGAGGGCGTAATATAGGAGAGGAGAACTTAACGGAGAAAACGCCTGCACAAAATACCAAATCTCTCGATTCAAAAACGGAGGAAAAAGCTGAGATGAATGGAGGTAATAAACCATCAGATGGTGCAGATGAAAAACCTGAGAATACAGGAAAAGATGAAGAGAAGCCCAATGACAAGAATGAAGAAGACAAACAAGAGTCGGACAAAGAGGAAAATCTCGGTGGACTGGAAGCTGTAGGGATTATGATTTCATTGCTGCTCACTTCACTTTTTGCCGTACATCAAGTGATTTCTCAATGGACAGGAAAGCGCAAGTTTCGTGCACACTTTCATCAGGCCCAAACGGACTTAATGAACATTCATTTTGAGCTAGAAGCCATAGCTGAATCTACCTTTGCATTCGATCCGGAATATTATGACATCCCTGGATTGAAAGAAGCACTGCAAAAAGCGACACTCTCTTGTAGAACCATTGTTCGTGAAGAAACCAAAAAGTACTTCGAAATGAGTGCCTCACCAGCGGTTGAGTTGGGCGGAATCTTTTCTTCGTCTATGACTACGGCAAATAGTCTTGTAAGTGCCTTTACGAGTAAAAGATATACTTCGGAAGTAGAGCGTATGAGGAGTGCTGTTCAAGAACAAAGAGCCACCAAAAAAACCTTGGATGGTGAATTACAAAAATTAATTATCGAAGAAAAATCAGTGGTTCTGAAGCTCAAAAAGCTGTTGGATCGACAAGAACGCTTGGAGGATGAATTGGCTGAACTTGATGCTCTGAGTTCAAGTAATGACATCGATCGAAGAAAAAAACTTGCGGATACGCTAGAACTTCTCGAAGACAAAATAGACCAAGCCGAAATTGAACTGGAGGATGCACACAGCAAGGTGGATTTGAAACGATTTGAAATTTCCCAAAACGAACGAAATGGCTAATCCGAAAAGTATTTTAATCACAGCAGATGATTTTGGCATTTGTGATGCTATCGACAATGGTATCTACGAGTGCATTGACAAAACGAATAGCATAGATTGCGTGGATGTTTTTGTTAACTACGAGGGTACAGAGTCCATGAAACTCAACTCAAGCGGAAACCGAGAAGCTTGGGATAAGTCCTCAGAAGTTCGCATTAAGGAGTTTGTGAATAAGTACCGATCCAAAATAGTTGCTGGCGACCTTAAAATTGGGTTGCACGTTAGTTTGAATTCTGGGTCATCATTAAGTTTAGGATCTGAAAACTTGGACAAGATAGATCGACGCATCCGTCGCAAAGTTTGTCGAGAAGTAGTCGACGGAACGAATGTATGGGAATTCAAATGCCAAGGTGTTCCTGCCATCGCACACAAGCTGAATAATCTTCTTCGAATTAGTCGACGACATGGTCGAAATTTCCTTCGAGATGAATTGGAAGCGCAGTACAAGCGCTTTCTAGAAATAATGGAAAGTGCAGGTTTAAAGGGGTACAAACCGTTCCATATTAGTTCTCACAACGGGATTTACGGAGGAATTCAGGAAACGTATGAAATGCTTCGCGAATTTTGCGATAAAGAAGGTGTTGAAATGCGCTGTCCAACACTTTTGAATCACACGAGAGATGACGACATGAAGGAATGGAAACGAGAGAAAACAAAGATGGTTTCAGACGTTCAGTTTGACTTAATCTCCGCTTTGGGCACTTTGGGACCAATACAAGGAGGACTTAAAATTTCTCTATGGCTAAAACGCGTCGAAAAAACATTCCGATCTGATAAAAGCGAGGGAAAGATTATCTCCACCGAATTTTTTATTGAGCACTTCTTCCTTCAAGGCAAACGACGCAACTTGCTGGAAATTATGGATCGTGTTCAGTCCAATAAATCACCACGAGAGCAAACGTATGAAATGGTGGTTCATCCGGTGCAATGGTCGGGCACTGAAGACACTGATCAAATTCCTCGCGGCGTGATTCATGGCAAGTTCGAGAAACGCGATATCGAGAGGGCAACGTTATCTGCCGTGGACACCAAAAGACTCCGTAAAACCTTAAAAATTGGAATTTATAAAAATGAGTGGAAGCCTACATTAAACTCCTAGAAATCGTCTGGTAGACCCTGAACTTCCTCCGCTTCTACTTCACACATAGCACAATTTTCTTCCATGTGCTTGCGAATTTTTTCGCGATCCTTCTCCACGTTTTTGTTGTACTCCTCAGGCGTATCGTACATTTCCATGATTTGTTCTAAGTAACAAAGACGATCAAAATCAATCACTTTATCTGTGATACTCTTTTTGCTTTCCTTCGTCCACCCGTTACCAGATTGGTGAATTTCAACATAGCCATAAGCACCAATAACAAGCCAAAGTGCTACCCACAACATGGCGCTTGTTCTGCCAATTCCGCGAACGTTTAGACGAATAAATCGCACACCCACTAGCATCATCATCAAAACGGGTGTTAACAAGGCGATTTTGGCAAAGTTTCGTACATTATCTGTAGGCCATTCACCATTCACGGCCTTGCTATCGAGTACTGCATAACTGACTCCAATTATAATTACGGCAAGTCCAAACCACCGCATTAAAGCGACGAATAATTTGCTTGTTTCACGGTTCCCCGAAGCTGTTTGTTTGTTGATCATTGTCCCCAAAACGATGAAGGCAAGTCCGATAACTGAAAATATTACAATTGGAATAATCATGTCTTTATGGTTATATTTATACCTCTAAATATAGTAAAATGTAGGACTCGGGCATCTTTAGCACGGTGTTTGCATAAAAGAACGAAAAATTAAAATTGGTAACATGAAAAATTTATTAGTAGTCCTTTTTGTGGGGTTGTCAGCAAGCCTATTCGCTCAAGACAGAACAGTAGCTGGAGAAACGTTTCCTGCAAAATTGGATGTAAAAGGAACACAATTGGTATTCAACGGCGCAGGTTTGCGTGAGAAATACACTTTGGATTTGTACGTGGCGGCACTCTATCTACCTAAGCAAACTACGGATGCAAATAAGGTGATTAGCGGGAATGAAATTCAAGCAATCAACATTAAAATTGTTTCGAACAAAGTAACGCGTGAAAAATTCAATGAAACTGTAAAAGAAGGATTTGAGAAAGTAACCGAAGGAAAAGCGACAAGCGCGCAGATCTCTAAGTTTCAAGGATACTTTTCGGCGCCAATCAAAGATGGTGATGACATTCAAATCATCTACAAGCCAGGCAAAGGAACCGCTGTTATTATTAACGGAAGTTACAAGGGGCTAGTAGAAGGATTGGAGTTCAAGAAAGCACTATTCTCTATTTGGTTGGGAAGCAAACCAGCTGATTCAGGATTGAAGAATGAAATGCTCGGAAAAGCATAATTGAACGAAAATATGGAAAGCGCCAATCTCAGATTATGGGGTTGGCGTTTTTTATGATTGATTATCAGGTAATTGCAGACCTTGTTCGCCATTTCGCGAACAAAGTAAATTGCAAATTTTAGGAATTGATGGAATATTTCCTTAAGTTCTAGCTAAGCGAAAATACCCATGTGCTACGAATCCGCCCAACTTGCCGAACGCATTTACCGAGACGCTGTCCGTGCCGGAGCTTCCGAAGAGGAACTCGACTACCTCCGCCGCAACTGGGAAGAAAAAAAACGGCACAAACCAACTTCAAAATATTATCATGTCAGTGGCTTCGAACACCCGGATCTCGTTGCTTTCTACAAGAAAGATGATCACCTTGAAGTAGACCATTTCACTTGGGGGTTGATTCCGCATTGGGTGAAAGACGCAAACCAAGCGACCGATATTTGGAACAAGACACTCAACGCCCGCGGCGAAACCATTTTTGAAAAGCCTTCATTCAAAGATGCAGCGCAAAACAGTCGGGTCATCATTCCACTTGATGGATTTTTCGAGCATCACCACAAAAACGGCAAGACATTTCCTCACTACATTCAGCAGAAAGATGGCGAATCCATGCTTGTAGCCGGACTCAGTAGCCATTGGACGAACCCTTCGACAGGTGAGATTATTCCATCGCTTTCTATCGTTACAACGAAAGGAAACGAGCTAATGAGCGAAATACATAACAATCCGAAATTGAATGGTCCACGGATGCCGCTCATTTTAAACGAAAGCAATGTCCGTACTTGGATGGAAGGAGATGAGAACGAGGTTGAAAAGTTGATGCGACCATCAAACGTAGAAATTACGGCGCACACCGTTCGACGATTGAAAGGCAGGAATGCTTTAGGAAATGTTCCTGAGGTGCAGCAGGAGTATCGCTATCCGGAAATGGACGATCCGTTGACGTTGTTTTGAGGTAAATAAGCAAAACTAAATTGCCTTTTCTTGATACAAAATCAGTATTTTCATTTCTTCAGCGCTTTAAAATAGCACTATTTGACATGCCTAAGTTTCACATGGCATTCCAACCATTTGAATTTCAAGTTCTTTTACTATCCATTCGGGATGGTAATGCCGGAACGTAATTGGACAGCCTCCGGTGCGGAGACGTACAGATATGCATACAACGGTATGGAGCAGGATAATGAGGTTAGTGGCAATGGAAACAGCTACACTACAGAGTTTAGACAGTATGACCCTAGATTGGGAAGATGGAAGAGTTTGGATCCTCTGATGGCAAAGTATCCTGATATGTCTCCTTACACAGCGTTCAATAATAACCCGGTATTCTTTGTAGATCCTCAAGGATTAGAGGGGGTTAATAACTCGAAACCGAAACCGTTTAGAAAAAGGAAACATCGTTGGACGAACTTAGGAGGCAACTTAAAGAATGCATTCGTGAAAATTGGCACATTCTTCGGAAACATTGGACGAGGGTTTAAAA
>JANSYQ010000002.1 GCA_024742305.1 bacterium
GTCAACCCACGACCGACAAATGCCGGCCCACCCATCGACAAACTTGCCACGGATCCACATGGGCATGCGCGGCAGACCGCGCTATTAAAAGCAACAACCGCGTGCCAAACCAATCTGCATGAATTCCCCCCATCGAAAAAAATGTATCCCCAATAACCCCAAAGTGTTCCGCGCGCATCCGATTCTTTTTTCTTCATTCTTCGGTATTGCGCATCAGCAGAAAAGCTAGCACCAGCGAGTATTAGTAAGATCAACGTCCAACGCAACATGATTCTATGTGTTTTGTGTCATTTTCAAAAATCCAACCTCTCTTTCTGTCAAATGGCGATAACGTCCTCTTGGAAGATCTTTCTTCGTCAATCCGGCGAACGTTACTCGATCCAATTTTCGTACGGTATATCCCAAAGACTCAAACGTTCTGCGAACAATGCGATTCTTCCCTGAGTGTAGTTCAACTCCCACTTTTCTGCCGTCCTCGTCATCCAAGAAATGGGCCGCATCGAAACGCGTGGTTCCGTCCTCTAATTTAATGCCATCCACCAACATTTTCAAATGTGCTGATGAAACGTTTTTATCCAATTCTACTTCGTAGATCTTTCCCGCCTTGAAACGTGGGTGCGTCAACTTTTTCGCTAAATCACCATCGTTCGTAAACAAAAGGAGTCCCGTAGTTTCTTTGTCCAATCGACCTACTGGATAAATGCGTTCTTTACATGCTTTTCTCACCAATCCCATTACCGTCTTTCGCCCCATTGGATCATCCATGGTCGTGATGAACCCTTTCGGTTTGTTCAACAGGACGTAGCGTTTCGTTTCCGCATTAATCGTTTCTCCGTCGTAACGAATTTGATCTCCCGGTTTCACTTTGTAGCCCATCTCCGTGATGATTTCACCGTTCACGGTAACTACACCCGTTTTAATCAACACATCCGCCTCTCGACGCGAGCAAACACCCGCATTCGACAAAAACTTATTCAATCGAATTTCGTTGTCGTTAAAACTTGGTAATGGATCGCCTTTTTTCTTGCTATCCTTGAAGTCAATATACTTTTGTTTTCCTTTCTGTGCCTTTGACAGATTTGGCTTTCCAGTACGCGTTTTTCCCTTAGATAACGGGCGCTTTTTCGATTTGTTACCGGAGCTTTTTCCTCCAGCGTTTCTTGAGTTCTTCACGAGCTTAAGTTTTTGTTTTCATCTTTCCTTCGGGTTTCGGTGCAAGCACCTACCCAAAGTCTTCGGCTCGTTTGAGGCAAAAGAGCCTCTTTTCACGAGCTTAAGTTTTTTAATATCAGCGCAAAAAGTATAGCGCGAGTACAAAGGTACGCTATTCCAAACGAAATGCATTGCGAAAAGTTTCAAAGCGTGGGATAGAATGCATTTTGAATGTGGTCAACTTGTGTTTCGTACGAATTATGAATGATAGATACGACATCGAATCGAACATCAAGATCTAGCTGCCGCTCTTGAATATAAGCGTTCGCCGCTTTGATTAAATGACGCTGCTTGGTCCTAGTTATCGAGTTTTCCGGTGCCCCGTAAGAGGTATGTTTTCGTGTTTTCACCTCAACGATGACCAATTCTTCTCCTTGCTGAGCAATAAGGTCGATTTCCTGTTTTTTCCATCGGTAATTGACCTCCAAAATGGTCAGTCCGTGGTTTTGTAAATGTCTGCGAGCAATTCCTTCGCCCGTTTTGCCAAGTTCAATGTGGTTCATACTTTTTCGGTTAGTGGTTACTTTAAGTTAGTGAAAAAAGTCCTTTCTCCGACCTAGCTCGCCTCTAACTTAAAAGTACGTCAAAAGACAGCGAAATACATCATCGCAATCACCACATATCGCACCAACTTCCCAATAAGAACCGTCAAACACAGCGGCCAAAAGCGAGACTTGAGAAAACCGAGTGCCACCAACATAGGATCACCAACTATAGGCACCCAGGCTATCAATCCCAACCAATATCCCCAACGGTTGGATCGTTTTTCCCAACGGTGAATGCGCTGCGTATTGATTCCGAATCGAGTAAACATGCGTTCATTGTTCGCGGCGTATCCTAGACCGTAGTTGGTCATTCCGCCCAGGAAATTTCCCACCGTTGCTACCGAAATAGCCAAAATGGGGTCCATTTCCAAACCAAGTCCTGAAACGAGTAGTGCCTCAGAAGGAAAGGGTATAAGTGTGGCCGCTAGGAAAGCCCCTAGAAACAAGCCGAGATAGCCATATTCGATCCAATCTGCTGCCATTCGACAAATGTACTATTCAAAAAAATAACTTTGAGCGGATGAACTATTGAGACTACTAGCTGTACGGAAAAGCATGAAATTCATCGTTTTCATTCTTTCCATAATTGCCTTTCAGGGCTTTGCTCAAACGGGAGCTCAAGCATTGATTATGGGGAATGTTGAGCGACTGTGTTTACCCGATTCATCTCTTATCGTTTTAGATGAATTACCTGACTCTTTGGACTCCTTCAATACCATTTTTTTGTTTTCGAACTCCACCAGTTTTCTCTCAGAAGATGATGTAGCAAAAATAGATTCGTTTGTAGTGAATGGCGGTGGATTGTATAACGGCTCCGACAATTGGCCCTTACAAGCAGAGGCAAATCAAATGACGCAGAAACTGTATCGAAAGGAGAGTTTTGGAAATTATGAGGCATCCTCAGCAAGATCGGGCGAAGCGGGCAACTTGAATTTGAAAGATTTAGACACCATTCCTGCGGGAAAAACAACCGCTGCCTTTCCCATGGATTACCGACTAAAAGTTGAAGCGTGGATTTCGGATCAACCGCTCATTTTATCCGGGCATCATGGCGATGGAAGAATTGTCGTGGACACCGGATACTCCCGTTTTTACTGTGACATACGTGATGAGAACACCGACGTCATTTTTGAACGCGTGTATCGGTTTTTGAAAGGTGAGGTAGATTATCGGTAGGGGGGCTAGGGGGAGGATACTAATTTAAACTTCGTTACCTTTTTCCAAAACAGACATTTCATGGTATAAGAACTTAATCGACACATCATGAACTATTTTTTAACGCTCACCCTAATTGCTTTGACCTTTATCTGTAAAGCGCAGGTCATCAACAAACAACATACGTTGTATCAACAGGGCAATCCACAAGAGTGTGGAATTACTGGAGATCCAAATGCCTTGAGTATGATTATTCAAACCGTGTATCGCGCCAAACCGGATGGATATCATGCCATTTTTACCACCTCATTTATTGGAAAAAGCGTTCTCGATGTTGAGTCTCAAATGAATAAGAAAACGGATAGCTTAATTACAGCAGTCGGCAAGCTAGGAATTGAACCAAGAGATGTCTTAGCAGAAATGACAACATTGGACCCGATTTTCGATGTTGGATTGAACGGGTCGTCCAATCAGCCATCCGGTTATAAGGTAACCGAAAACATTACGTTTCACGTGAGAGATTTCAATACCATCCGGTATTTGGCAAAAACCTGTCTCGATTTTCAAATCTACGATCTCACCCATGTAACACCCTATGTTCTTCAACCCGATTTGATCTATGACACGCTTGCGGCTAAGTCCGTTGAAATACTAGAGTTCAAAAAGGAATTGAGTCGAGATATTGGATATGGTGCCGCGGATGGTAAGGCTTACTTTAGAAAATGTCGGAATGTGTACTATCCAAACGATATGCATCTCGTAGCTCAAATTCAAAACTCACGGATGTACATGCACGATTTAAGTCAGAATTCTGATATCGCATACAATCGAAATCTTCGTGTGGACAGTTACAACAATCTTGATTTACGCTCTGTAGATTACGTCTTTAATCCGAATATTATTGAGCCTACCATTGACTTTCATTACCGTATTGATTACAACTACGTCTTTCCGCCCGATGAGGAGGAAGAATCAGAAAACGATGAAAATGTGGAGAAGGTTTTCTACATCCTGAATGAGGAAGGAGAGCTTCAGCAATTAAGCTTTGGAAAGAAGAAAAAGGAGGATTGACGCTTTTCATCCTCCCCCTAGCCCTCTTCAAAGCGACGCATTGAACTCGCCGAAATAGGGGAAGAAAATGAACTGTTCAAGAATAATAATCTTTAGATTATACGTCCTCCTCCCTTGAGGGAGGTGCTGAAGGCGGAGGGTGATACAAATCGGAAAGTCACCCCTGTGAGTCCCCTCAAGGGGACAGGGGGGGGGGGTAATGCCAAAAACTTATCTTTTTAATATCAAAAGAAGGACATGGTCATTTTTACAACTCCCCAAGCAGCTGCAATGTCTCCTTTGATGCCGCTTGTTCTGCTTTCTTTTTCGAGGATCCCGATCCGCGGCCAAATTCTTGCTCGTTAATGACCACACGCACTTTGTAGCTCCACGCAGATCCTAGGTTTTCTTCTGAGACTACCTCAAACTCCAAAGGCAAACGATTCTTTTGGCTCCAAATGAACAATTTCGATTTAAAATCAATCTCTTCTTCGAGAATTTGGTTCAGGTCAATGTATTTGCGTAGTATATGATCGTTCAAGCTCTTTTTAACTTGCAAGTATCCTGCATCCAAATAAAGTGCCCCTACGAGGGCTTCAAAGGCGTTTCCTTCAATCGTTGCCATCTTTATGGACCTACCTCGGTTAAAACGCAACACGCTGCCGATTTCCATTTCCTCGCCAATGAGACTCAGCGTACGGCGGCTAACCACTTTCGATTTGATTTTAGTGAGATGTCCTTCATCCTCTTCAGGATAAAGATTGAACAACATTTCTGCGATTACGGCATCCAATATGGCATCGCCTAAAAACTCAAGACGTTCGTTGGAAATTTCGTCGTTGTTATGCGCAATGGATTTGTGGGTGAGCGCTCGCTGAAACAATTCCAAATTCCTCGGTCGATATCCGAAACTTTTCTCCACGAACTGAACCACGAGGAGTTCATCTTCGTTGTATTTTTTTGAGAAAAAAGGAAAAAGTGCAAGCACCGTTTTAACCGTTGTACTTCTTAACGATCACAGTGGTGTTATGTCCTCCGAATCCGAAGGTGTTTGATAACGCGATATTCACTGTTCGTTCCTGTGCCTTATTGAACGTAAAGTTCATTTTCGGGTCAAGGTCCGGATCGTCGGTGAAGTGATTAATAGTAGGCGGAACCACATCGTTTTTCACAGCAAGAACACAGGCAATTGCTTCAATTGCTCCGGCTGCTCCCAACAAGTGCCCCGTCATCGACTTAGTGGAACTAATGTTTAGGTTATAAGCATTATCACCGAAAACTTGCTGTATGGCTTTCACCTCGGCAATATCTCCGAGTGGAGTAGATGTTCCGTGAACATTCACGTAATCCACTTCTGAAGGATCAATCTCAGCATCTTCGATGGCCGCTTTCATGGTATTCTTCGCTCCAAGTCCTTCAGGATGCGGTGCTGTCATGTGATAAGCATCTCCTGACATTCCACCTCCGATAACTTCCGCGTATATTTTCGCGCCACGCGCTTTTGCGTGTTCGTATTCTTCTAAAATTAGAGCACCACTACCCTCTCCCAAAACAAATCCATCACGATCCAAGTCAAATGGACGAGAAGCTGTTTCCGGAGCATCATTTCGAGTAGACAATGCTTT
Organism: bacterium; assembly: GCA_024742305.1. Taxonomy (GTDB): domain Bacteria; phylum Bacteroidota; class Bacteroidia; order Flavobacteriales_D; family Crocinitomicaceae; genus UBA4466. The sequence goes on from JANSYQ010000002.1 coordinate 5,588, forward strand.
CAAGGCGTTAAATCCGCCCATTCCCATTTCGTTTACACATGCCTCAGAACCACCGGTCACGATAGCATCAGCTTTACCCAAACGGATATAGTTGTACGCATCGATGATAGCGTTTGTTGAGGATGCACAGGCAGAAACCGTAACGTAGTTGGGTCCGCGCAATCCGTATTTAATGGAAATGTGTCCTGCGGCGATATCCGCAATCATTTTCGGGATAAAGAAAGGATTCAATCGAGGTGTCCCGTCACCTGTAAAGAAATCTTTGGCCTCATCTTGGAAGGTTTGAAGTCCTCCGATTCCCGATCCCCAAATCACACCAATTCGGTCTGTATTTGGATTTGACTCCATCAATCCCGAATCTGCCATAGCTTCTGTAGAAGAAACCATGGCATACTGGGAAAATGGATCCAATTTTCTTGCTTCTTTTCTGTCAAGGTGTTCGTTTACATCAAACCCTTTTACCTCGCAAGCAAATTGTGTTTTGAACTTCGATGCGTCGAAATGTGTAATTGGAGCAGCACCACTCTTTCCATTGGTTAGACCTTCCCAATATTCAGAAACAGTATTTCCGATTGGGGTAAGCGCCCCTAGTCCAGTGACTACAACTCTCTTTAATTCCATAAACGAATCGTTAGTTCAACAAAGTATTGATATGAGTAAGGTTTAGTTTGCGTTTTCTTCGATGTAAGAAATCGCATCTCCAACCGTTTGGATGTTCTCTGCTTGATCGTCTGGAATAGCGATGTTGAATTCTTTTTCAAATTCCATAATCAACTCAACTGTATCCAAAGAATCTGCTCCTAGATCATTTGTGAAGCTCGCTTCGTTTGATACTTCGCTTTCTTCCACACCCAATTTATCTACGATAATAGATACTACTTTTGATTTAACGTCAGACATTTCTTCTTATTTTAAGGGTTAATTCAGCCGCAAAGAAAACCACAAATTATGAAAAGACAAAATTATTACTCATAATATTCAATGACGTCATCCTTGGATTTGCGCTCCAAATCTGGGACTTGAACATTCTCAGCAGGATATCCTACTGGGATGAGTAAGAACGGTCTCTCGTTATCTGGTCGCTCTAGGGCTTTCGCAATAAAATTCATCGGGCTCGGCGTATGGGTCAATGCAACCAAACCGGCATTGTGCACTGCCATTAAGAAAAATCCCGCTGCCAGCCCTACTGATTCGTTCACGTAGTAATTCTGATGCTTGGTTCCATCTTCATTCATTTCATACGGTCTTTTCAGCACAATTACGATCCAAGGGGCGATATCAATGAACTCTTTCACAGCATCGGTTCCCAATGGTTCGAGGTCTTTGAGCCATTCATCACTCATGCGCCCTCCATAGGATTTTCGCTCTTCTTCTTCTGCCAGTTCGCGAAGTTTGGACTTTAGCTCTTTATTGGATATCAAACAGAAGGTCCATGGTTGTTTGTGTGCTCCCGATGGTGCTGTGGACCCCGTCATGATAAGGTTTTCCATAACTTCCTTCGGTACCGGTTTGTCAGAAAAGTCTCTCACAGATCTTCTCGTGTTCGCCCATTCGTAAAACGATTTTGAGCGCTCCAACATTTCTTCAGCTGTGTATTGATCCCGCACGTACGGTACAAAAGGGTGGTCTTTGTCTAGTTCCATGATTCTTTGCGTTGATACGAATATAAGGAATGTCAGCCTTTCATAAGCCCTATCCCCTTTCTCATTACTATTTGGGCCATTTCAACTTTGAAGTTTTTCCAAAAGGTTATGCCCGTATTACCGATAAATAAAGTTTTTCTTATCAATCGCACTCATACTTTTTCTTCTAGCTGAATTGGCATAAGTTCGTTACCTCAACTACATAATCGACCTATGAAATCCATTTACGTCATCCTATTTGCATTCGCATTGCTTTCTGTTGTTTCTTGCAAAAAAGAGACTCAACCTGACTCTGATACACCAGTAACACCGGTTGGATCGACGGTATTGCATTCTGGAACAATAATTAATAAAAAAGTAGTGGGTTTGGTTACCGATAGCAATGGACTTCCCGTAGCAGACGCGCAAGTTTCCATCGGAAATCAAGTTACCTACACAAATAACATCGGTATTTTTTCTTTTGCCAGTGTTAGTCTGGATCAACAAAGAGCTTTCGCGAAAGTGAAAAAGAGTGGTTTCTTCACAAGCGGAAGAAGTTTTCGACCGGTGAACTCTGAAATGATTGAGCTGAACATCGTTCTGTTGCCTAAAACGGTGGTAGGAACATTTAACTCTAACTCGGGGGGCACTATTTCTGTCGGCAACAATGCTTCTCTTCAATTTGAACCCGGAGATATTAGTTTGGGTAATGGCTCAGCTTACTCAGGAAACGTAACTGTCTTTGCACAATATTTGGATCCAATGGCCGATGAAACATTGGACCGAATGCCCGGCGACCTTGTAGGAATCAATTCACAAGACGCAGGAGTTGGCTTGGAAACTTTTGGAATGATCGCTGTCGAATTAATAGGGGCGAACGGTGAAGAACTAAACGTAACTCCCGGACAAACCGTAGGTTTAACGATGAATGTACAGCCTATGCAATTGACCAATGCTCCATCAAGCATACCACTATGGTACTTTGAAGAGTTCAATGGGCATTGGGTGGAAGATGGAAATGCTACCCTGAATGGCAGCGCTTACGAAGGAGAGGTTGGTCATTTTACCTTTTGGAACTGCGATTACCCCGAACCTTTGCTTGATTTTGAAGTAACAATTGTATGTAATGGAGTGCCGGTAATTGGAATTGAAGCAACATTAACCATTCCCGGCAGCTCGCCTAGAGGAGGTTCGTATTCTGATGGTCAGGGGAAAATTTACGGGGCCATTCCTGCCAACAGAGAGTTTGTTCTCACGCTAACGGATCGTTGTGGGAATGATTTCTATCAGCAGAATATCGGTCCATTTACTTCCGATGTGAATCTAGGAGAGCTTGATCAATGTGCTAACTTACCCTCTAGTTCTTTAATATCCTGCACCGTCCTTGATTGCAATAACAACCCGATACCGAATGGTGCGATAGAGTTTACTTATGATGGATATACGGATCATCTTTTTACTAATAGTTCAGGGGAAATAAATAGTTTTTACACGTACTGCGTAACCCCGACTAGCAATGTAGAGGTCACAGCATACAATCTCGATCAAGGAAATCAGAGTAACCCTCAATCACTTCCTTTTTCGTCGAATATGGATTTCGGTGATATACCTACGTGTAATCAGGCTGATGAATTTGTGAACTTTACTGTCGATGGAGTAGACTATGGTATTATTGAAGTTATCAGCAACGAAATTATTGTGGGCGAGGTAAGTCTCAATCCTACATTGTATCAATTCGTAGCCTCTTATAATGGAATTGAACTCAAGTTTTTGTTTGAGGACGTTACCGCACCTGGAACCTATCCGAATCAAGACTGGGCATTCCCTACTGGGTTTAGTCCTCTGAACATATACACACCAACAAGCAACATAGATGCCAGTGCGAACTCCATTGATATTACTTTTTCAAACGTGGCGCTGACAACAGGTGATTATTTTGAAGGATCGTTCGGTGGGACATTCAACGATCTGCAAGGAAACCCTCATACACTGTCAGGAACATTTAAGGCAAAGCGGCAATAATTGGTTGGACAGCACAAAAATAGGATGAGTTCAAACGAGGCTTTTCCTTGAATTCGTGCTGAAACTTCGGTATTTTTCGTACTTTTTTTCCATAAAATTGAACCTATGTGGATTGCCCTCGGAATTGTCGGATTCCTGTTACTTGTGTTTGTAATACTTTATAACAGCCTTGTTTCTCGTAAGAATCAGGTGGAAAATGCCTTTGCCAGTATTGACGTCTATTTGAAAAAACGAGCGGATCAAATTCCTGCTTTGGTAAGTGCCGTGAAAGGCTATATGAAACATGAAAGTGAAGTGCTCACCAAAATCACCGAATTGCGCAATCAAGCAAAAAGTAATTCGTTGGGTACGGATGACCGCGTGGATGTAGAAAACGGAATTACCGATTCCATGTCTCGAATTATGATTGCCGCAGAAGCCTACCCCGATTTAAAAGCGAATGAAAATTTCCTAATGCTTCAGCGCAGTATCAATGAAATTGAAGAACAGTTGGCTGCATCGCGCAGAGCTTTCAATGCCTCGGTAAACGATTACAACAACGGCGTAGAAACCATTCCAATGAACATGGTTGCTGGAATGATGGGCTACAAACGAATGCACTCTTTTGTAATTCCTTCTGAGAGCCGTGCGCAGTATGAATCGAACCCGGAAAATGATCTATGAAAACAATAGAGGAGTTCAAACAGTTTTATGATACCGACTTGCAGCCGACTTTGCAAGCATTGGAACTGAAGCGGAAAAAGGCGGTCAAACTTGTGGCATTTTTAGTGGTAGCCGTTGTGGGGGCTGTTGTTCTCGCACTTGGTGCTTCTACCCTGTTTCCATCAGAAAATTTAAAATACGTAGGAATTGGTGTGAGTGCTTTGGCTGGCATCGTTTTTATCGTTGTTTTCGCTATCAAAATTAATCGGGCAAAAAAGGCGATTAAGTTGGAGTACAAGCAAGAAGTAATTAAGGAAATGATTGCCTTCGTGGATCCAAATTTGACATATACGGCTACAGGCAGTATCTCAGAAGGTGCATTTAACGGAAGTAAAATCTTTTTGAAAGATCCCGATCGCTACAAAGGTGACGACCTTATTCAGGGAACGATAGGCAGCACAGAAATTGACTTTTCGGAGATTCATGCGGAGTACTATACTACCGACAAAGATGGAAATCGGAAGTATCACACTATTTTCAAGGGTATTTTCTTCATTGCTGACTTCCACAAGGACTTTCATGGTGAAACTATTGTTCTTCCTGATACCGCCGAGAAGTTTTTTGGAAAATTGGGCACCCTATTTCAAAAGATGAACATTTCTCGCCCGAAGTTGGTGAAGTTGGAAAATCCTGAATTTGAAAAGGCTTTCGCTGTTTATGGAACTGATCAGGTAGAAGCTAGATACATTCTCACGCCATCTTTAATGGAACGCATTATGGATTTTCGAAAGAAATCGGGTAAAATTCATCTATCCTTTCTTCATTCCAAGGTGTACATCGCCATTTCGGTAAAAAACAATTTATTTGAACCGCCCTTTTTTAAGTCCATGTTGAAATTCGAACTGATTGAAGAATACTTCAATTACTTAATTCTGAGCGTAAACATCGTAGAAGATTTGGACCTTAATACACGTATTTGGAGTAAGGAATAATCTACTCTACCGTAGGATTCTGTGCACCAGCCGGAACTTTTACACTTCGTCCGTCTTCATAAATGATGAAGCGTGCACCGGTGTAGTATTCATCTACCACTTGCCCCATTAGATTCACAATTCGATATGTCCCTGATGCTCCATCAGGACCGTTGTTGATAGTAATCATATCAAAAGACTTAGACGTGCCATCGAAATCCGTTTGCGTGAGGCGGTAATAATTAATTCCATTAGCATAGCGCTCATCAAAATACTCGTAATCGGATGGAAGGTTTGTGGTTCCCGCTCCTGGAACAATCGCAAGAACTTCCCAATATTCACCATCAACGCTGCTTTCAATAGTGTAATAATCGTTGTTATGTTCAGAACGAGAGGACCAGTACAATCGGTTAGAGTGATTCTTTGTGTGTTCCCCATCGAAGGAGTATAGCTCCACGGGCAGCGGTGTGCATGGAGCAGTTACGGAAGATACTGTTGCATCCCATCCAGCCCGATTCACCACACTGGTAGCCCAAAACTCGAAGGTCATACATTGTCCGGAGGCACAAAAGTCCATGGCGGCTGCTCCAATTCCACAATCCCCGAAAGGATTATCAGGTCCGGTAGAACTATTATCGTACAATACAGGTGAAGCTGTATTCGGTCCGTCATAAATGCGCATCCAATCCCATCCTGATGTCGTGTTCCACATGGCAAACTCGCTGAAATCAACGATTAAATATTCACCTGCTGCAGCACAAATGGTGGTGGTTGTGAAACAATTGGCATTGGCGTAATTCCCAGTACCTGTGACATCGGCACAAGGGTCGCCTCCAGCTCCTCCATCATCATGAAAGTTTTGTGTTTGCAAAGAAGTTAAATTGTAAGTGGCTGTGGCACACGCCGTGGGAATAATTGTTCCTGTTGGCGGTGGCGGTGGCGCACCTCCGGTATGAACACATACCGTCCCGGCCATGGTTGCCGTATTGTTTCCACTGTTTCGGTGTATTTGAATGTAGTAGGTAACACCAATAGTTGTCGCGAAAGTGATGGTTGCCGTAGTTCCTGATGGTTGGTTGTCACAAGCCAACTCTCCAGTTCCGCAACTCCCTGTAAAAGCTGCAATAGTTCTATCATAATCTCCCGAAACTTCAATTGTGGTAGAGGTTCCGGTCGCTACAAATTGATACCATCCATCATCTCGATCCTGCCCTGCTTGACAAGATGCTAATGTAGCACCTCCATTTGTATAGGACCCCGGGAGTGTGTATGCACTTGGAGTACAAGTTGCTGAAGATGTTAATGATTGTGCTCCTGCACCGCAGGCATCGGATGGATTTTGGGAATAGCCGATAAAGGACCAAAGGCCCAGTGTTAGTAGTAAAAAGGTTTGTTTCATGGTGAATTAGCCGTATAGTTATAATTGTAGTCAAGGCAAATTACTGAATTACAACTTCTTAACTTCTCGGTTTGATCAAATCCAAACCATCAATGAACATAGTTAGTTCATGATTTATCAAAACGAATTTTGATAAACTACTGGATATTTGATTTTCAGTCAATTACATCAATTTGAACTTATTTCCGTCAAATGTATAAGTTGACTCTGCTATGATGATACGTCCGCCTTTTTGAACATTTCCGAGGTAAATACGACGTCCATTTACAAAGACATCTCCACCCGTAGCTTTCGCCAAATTGAGATAACACTCTCGAACTGTGCTAACATCGCCGGCGACCAAAACGTGCGTCTTCATTTGAATTTGAGACAATAGTTGTTCATCTCGTACATCGGAGAAATTATCAACAATGAGCAACAGCGCATCGGCATTTGTTTGTTGATTCTGAGCGGCTAACACGGCCTCAAAATCGTTCTCAGTAACATCGCCTCCATTACCGTTTCGCATGGCCTCCATTAAAGTTGCAGGCAAATCGCGGAGTTTGGTCCCGTGATAAATTCCTCCTGTTTTTCCTGACTTTTTCTTTTTATCGTCTACGTTATCTCCATCGTTGAAGAAAGTGTAATGTACCACATTCAAGCTGTCGGCGCTGTTGGCAACCCACCAATTCATGGAAGCTAAATGCAAAGACATGCTCGTAGTAACATCCATGACCATTGCCACCTTTTCCCTTGTGATGACTTCTTCCATAGAGCGATACACTGGACTTCTTTCCACTGTGGCAATTCGTGCTTCAGTTTGTTCATCCGGAGCAGCATTTTTAATAGCAAAGGCAGCCGCTTCGTCTTGTGTGAATTTGGGCTTCTTTCCATCTCGATTGTACATACCGCGAACGATAGGTGAATAACTCATCCGTAAATCAATATTGACTCTGGACGCAACTGGTTTGCCGTTTTTGATGGCAGGATCCCACTTAGGCATAGCGCTCAATACATCTTCAATGGTTTTCTGCATGTAGGTCTTGGCCTCGGAAAAACGAACATCGCTAATAGTTCCATGTTCATCTACTTCAAAACTCAGCGGCACCCATTCATCGTCTCTATTTTTCGCCACTTCACCCCCGCCAGGAATGTTCTGTTTGAAATATTGATATAAGGCAAAGTTTCCCTCCGGAAAGTTTGCTTGACGATCCATTTTTTCCGGTTCGGGCGTATGGTCGTTTGTAGGGATTTCGCGCAGCAACCCATTCTGTAAATCTCCATTCAATTCGGAAAGGGTTGGATCGTTCATAAGGTCAAATCCCGCCGTTGGATTCTTCAAAAAAGCCTCCAAGTTTGCAATCTCGGCTTCTCGATCGTTTGTAGAGACTTCCGACCGATACTCTAGCACGAAACCATGGAAATACGACTTTCCCATTTGTGGCGACGTGCAACCTGTTTGTTCTATAATCTTCCATTCGATGTACGGGTTCTCCAGTACTTCAGGTGCCCATTCCGCCAATTTTTGAATGCGCTGTTGGTTCAATCTTCTTTGATCGAATGAAGGGTTTTGACGATACCCCGTATAAATGTAATACACCGATTGCAGATGACCACTTTTACGAGAATCAACTTTTTTCAAAGCTTCTTGAGAGAAAGAAGAGGGTATTATCACCAAGTTGGGTTCTGATTTGGGCGTAAGTTGACTGACCTTTTTAGGTGTCATTTTGAGAATTCGCTCGAACAGTTCCGATTGAGCAGAAACCTGTGTGGCCGAAAAAAAGAGAAGAGAGAGAAGAGTAACAGTTCGTATCATACTCTTATAACTATTCAATCGTGAATTGGTAACATCACAATTTATTCATGTTTGTGCGAAAAATGGCATTTAGGAATGTATACTTTGACTGTTTTTAACAGTTTTACTAACCTTTTGTGAAGTTTTTACGATATATATTTGTAACACTTTATTAAAACACAAAAAAGAAGTAATGAAAAAATTTTACGTAACACTACTTTCGTTGGCTGTTGTCGGATCTGCATCTGCACAGGTAACGAATACTACTAATGTCGGTAAAACTTTGCTCTCTCCAGTGCACAAATCAAAAGCACAGGTTGAAGCGACGACAGATGTACAAAAAGCAACACTATGGGGGCCGAACACATTCGGAACTCCTTCAGATTGGACTTTCAATGACAACGCTGGATCAGGAGATAACTGGGTAATTGGAACTGGAGTTCCTTCTGGACCGTTCGCAATTCCAGGCATTGCATCAACAACTGCCAATGACGGATTCGCTTTGTTTGATTCTGATGCCTTGTGTTCAGGAAACCAAAATGCTGATGTAATTATTGCACAGCCAGTTGACTTGACAGGAAATCCTTCTGTTGCCGTTCAGTTCGAATCGTACTACCGTGCATACCAAGGAGCTTGTTATGTAATTGCAAGTGCTGACGGTGTTAACTGGACAGAAATTCCAGTACACTCGAACATCGCATTGAACAGTTCTACTGCTAACCCTGTGACAGTTCAGGCGAACGTTTCTGCGGTAGTTGGAGATTCTGCTACTGCATGGATCGGATTCCGTTACATCGGAGGGTGTGACTACGCTTGGATGGTGGATGATGTGTGTATCACAACTCTTCCAGACAACGATATGGCCTTGGTTCGTGGATGGCACGCTGACATCATCACGGATTACGAATACTCTATGACTCCATTGACACAAGCACGCGAGATGATCGCTGGAGTTGTAGTGGAGAACCAAGGAGGTCAAGCACAAACAGTTGACGTTACTTGTGATGTAACAGACGGAACAAATGTTTTGACGACTTCTACGCAGTCAGTTACATTGATTCCTGCTGAGATGGACACATTGTGGTTCAGCACAGGATTCACACCATCTGCTAACGGTAACTACCGTGCCGAATTCAGCATTCCTGCCGATATGGTAACAACAAACGATGAGTTCATCACATCTGAGTTGGAGGTGAACGACAACCTTATGGCTCACGATTACGGTGCAAATACAGCACTTGGATGGGATCCAGGGGCTAATGATCCAACAAATGCACAAGCACCTCACTCTTGGGGTAACGTATACTACCCAGAAGTAAACCAAGAAATCCGTGGGGTTGATATCAACTTTGCTTCAGGAACAACTGCTGGATTATACGTTCTAGTTCGTGTTCAGGAAATGGATCCAAGTGGTTCTATCCAAGATCCATTGACATTCAACAATGAAATCGATCACGTAATTGACGCTTCTGAAATTGGATCAGCAATCACAACAATTGTATTCCCGAACCCTTCTATTTTGGAAGCTGGAAAAGGATACATGATTGACGTGTTCAAAGTAGACGGAACAAGTGGAAACGAAACATTCAACATTGGTGCTTCTGAAGGAAACGATGAAGATGCAGATTTCGGAGCATTTGGATACGGTCCTTACGGTGTGAATGATGCGGTGAACTACTACCTTGGATGGGATGCTTCTCCAATCGTACGTGCGAACTTCGACCCAACTTTGGCGGTTGAAACAAACACATTGGAAGGAGTTAGCGTATATCCTAACCCATCAACTGGTGTAATTACTGTTTCTAACGACAACGGATTCGCTAATTCTATCCGCATTTCAAACACTGCTGGTCAAATCGTTTACACCCAAGAAGTTTCTTCTGAGGTAACGGTAGACTTGTCGACTTTTGGAGCTGGAATGTACGTTGTAACTGTAGAAGGTGACAACGGATCATTGGTAGAAAAAGTAGTGATCAAGTAATCACGACCAATAATACTGGAAAGCGCCCGGTATCTCGACTCCGTTCGATGATCCGGGCGCTTTTTTTATACCATAAAATCTCCTATTAAACCATTTTGATTCATGACCATCTAATTCATAAATTGCACTTACTATGAAAGTTGGTCTGATTCTCCTCCTTTTGATCCAAAGTCTTGCCCTCATGGCTCAAAGCCCGAACCCTCCCTGCGGTGATGATTACGGGTCTGCACAGGACGAAGCCAATATCATTCAGCAAATGCGCTTTGGCACTATTTCAGATGCACAAAATGCCATAGATCAAGCAAAAAATACTCGTGGTACAAGTTTGGGCTGTCCGCAGATTGCCTACAATCATAATCCGGCAAACTACAATCAGCCAAGCTTAAACGACGTTTCTACCATTTGGAACACCGTACATCTTCCGGCTATTGAATCGTTTACAATCAATTGTCCGAGAATTGGACGGTATGAAAACAACGCCGCACTCGGTGCCTATTATGCCAATTTAGCCGGTTTCTCGGTGGACTTAAATGTGTTGTATGATGTCGCTCAAATGCAGATGGCTCAGCAATACACTGCAGCGAACGTAAGCAATCTTGATCCACAGCATGAAGGCGTATTCGGATATGTACACACGCCGTCAAGCGATCCTTGTTATCCCGGTGGAGTAGTTGGTTCATCGGTTGCTGCGGTTTGTGCAAATATTCCATCCTATTGCGTCACATACGACAACGGATTGTTTGCGGGTGAGGACTTTTTAATTGGCGATCAATACGATCCTTTATCCTTTTATGACGGTGGAATCGCCTATGATCATGGATGGGTTGGCGCTCATTTGATAGAAGCAGGCATTCAACAGGTGGATGCAAATCGTAAGTCAATTATCCGAAATTCCTTATTGAATGCAACAGACTGGGCGAAGAATCAAGAAGTTGTTAAAAATCATAATTATACAGCTAAACTGATTTGGTTACTGGCTCAAATGTACAATTGGACAGGAGATTCCACATATCGAATTGAATTGGATTACAAGCTAAATAAGAACCTTCTTCCGTCTGTTTTAATGGACCTTGACAACAACGGTTTTGTGGATGGAACCAATCCAAATATCGCCTTTCAAGACTTGACAACGGTTGCTGAAATGCCGGGCAGAAATTGGGATGGTCACAACTCGTTACCGTGGTACAATGCGATGAATGCTTGGGCAATTACTGACGCTTATGTCGCATTTCGAGACCGAGGAGAAACACTTCGAGCACAAGAATTAAAGCCCTATGTCATTGCCATGCTCGACAATCTATCATGGGAAATAAACAACCTGGGCATTATTGATGACCAACTGGGCGTTCGAGATTTGACATTTGCTCTGCTGAACGGAATTTGGAAAGTTGCTCAATACGAAAATGAAGCGCATCCTGAATGGGAATCTGCAGCTTGGGCCATGTGGAATTCCGGTTATTTCAATACATATTCAACACATAGTGTATGTGTAGGTTTGTATCTATGTGTGCTTTCTAGTACACCGTATCAGCCTCTTTTCGAAAGAGAAAGCTTTGTATCCGTAACTGAGTTGGATGATGCTGCTATTCGAATTTATCCGAACCCATCTTCAGGTGTAATCACAGTTAAGAACGAGCTTGGAGGTGAATGTCATATCGCCATTAAATCATTGACGGGACAGGAAGTGTATACGGGACGTCTCTCATCAACGGATGTAATTGACTTATCGACCTTCGGTTCGGGGATATATTTAATAGCCGTGATGAATGAAAACGGATCATTGGTAGAAAAAGTAGTGATCCAATAATCACGACCAATACTACTGGAAGTCCCTAGTCATCTCGACTCCGCTCAATGATTTAGGCGCTTTTTTATTTACTGCTTCACAAAGCGAATTCGTGCCGGATGACTTGGATAGTTCACAGAGTGAACCTCTAAGAAATAAGCTCCCGATTTCAAGTGCGACAAATTCATCGAAAACTCGGAGGTATGAACACTTTGCGATGTAATTTCCCGTCCGGAGATATCCAAAACGCGCACTTGAGACAATAACTCATCACTTTGAATGTTCAAAGTTCCCAATGTTGGATTCGGATGTACCGATAGACTGCTCATCCATACTTCTTCAAGCCCAACCAACTGCACGGTGAACTCCACACTTACTTGGCACCCTTCGGCATCGGTAATCACCACTTCGTACGTTCCCCCGCAAAGATCTGTCGCTGTCGCTGTGGTTTGCGATTGTGGATCGTTCCATTGATAGGAATACGGCGATACTCCTCCATCCACAATTAAATAGATGGTACCGTTACAATTGTCCGAGTCAGGAGCCATAAAGTTACTATAGGTAATGGCCTGAGGCTCGGGAACGTACACACAATGATTGTCTACCTGTCCCAAATTGTCCGTAACCTGAACACAATACGTCCCAGCGGTTAGTCCGGTGACGGTTGCCGTAGTTGCATTCCCTGCTGCAGCATCCCATTGATACGTATACGGAGGTTGTCCCTGATTGGCATTAATCGTTGCCACGCCGTCTGAATCTCCAGCACATGTAGGTTGCTGTACACTTGGGTAAAGCGCCAGTCCATTACTGGTAGGATATGTGACCATAACTTCCATGGCTACGGGAAGGTGATCGGACATATAGTACAAGGCGTTCACCACTGAGTCGGGGTACATGCTATTTGCACCGTTAAGAAGATTGGTATTGAAATGATTTCCATCGTTTCCTACCGCATCATAGGAGTTCGCAATGTATTGAACGTCATCAACTCCTGTCATCACGTTCGAAGAAACGAGAATTTGGTCAAAACGATCATCTGACCCGCCTTTGCTACCACAATCAAAATTCAAACTAGAGCGTGTGGACTGCGTGTGAATAGCTGCAAACGAACTATTGTTGTTCCAACTTCCGGGAGCATTGATGGGATCTTGAAGAGCGAAGGGGCCTGAAACGAGGTTTTGATAACCCGACTCGTTCGATGTGTACACATTTAGATCTCCGCATACAAAATGATGATGATCGGTTGGTTGTGTAGCAATGTAATCCATGAGCAACTGCGTTTGTGCTGCACGAATATTCACGTTAGAGCCTCCACTTCCGGCTTTCAGGTGACACATGTACACGTCGATGAAGGTCGTATCATAGAAAGTGGTGAGATTGGGATCGTTGAGATATAAAACGTAGTGATCGATATCGCGCGAACTTGTAGCAATGACATCTTGGCTGTAAAAGATGAGTTTGTTTGCGTTGTAGAATAGCTGATTGTTCAAGTCGCCACCGTTTCCATTGGGGTGCCACTGTGCTGATTGAAAATAATTCACGCCATTGACATTCAACGATCTTGTCAAAATGCTATCAGTACCAGCCTCCGTTTGAATTTCGCACGCCACAAAGATATCCGGCTGTAGATAGCTTAATACTTTTCTCAATGTATCCGCACGATTGGGCACTACCGTGTTGGTTCCGCAGTCATCGCGACCGTCAGGAAAGTTAAGCACGTTGTACGCAACAATTTTTACCGTTTCTGTTTGAGAGAAAGATGCGGATGTACACAAGACAAACGCAAGTAAGAGTAGGCTTTTCATGCTACAAAAATACCGCATTTTTGGTGAGAAGTGAAAAGAGAAAAGAAAGAAGATAGGATTTACATTTCAATCTTATCAACGCTTCTGACCAATCACTTCTGACCTCTGACTAATCATCTTTTCTCATCAATTCATGAGGAACGGGAACCTGTAGGCAATGGACCATACGTGCGTACTTGCCAATGGCGCTCGGCGATATCGAAAACTCTGATAACGGAACTGCAAAGCACCAATATCCAGTGCGAAGTACCAACCACCTAAGTAGCCTCCTTTACTTAACATCGGATTATTGAAGTTGGTGTTTTCCTCCGGGTCCAGGTTCTGATATTGAGATTCTGCTCCCTCGTAGGTAAACTGTTGGTTAAAAACGGCGTATCCACCCAAGGAATAACCAACAGAAGCCGCAAAGAAAGGAGTTCCTGAACCACGCTCATTAACGTACATTCCGCCCAATGCTAAAAGCAGCGAGTTTAGTTCTACACCAATATCGAGATACGACTGAAAAACACCCATGGAGCCTTTTCCGTACGTGGAGGCACGATCTACAAATTTGTATTTCCAGTATTTGTCCTCCGCAGTTACGTTTGATTCCACTTGCGAGGCATGACCCAAGCGTCCGCCTTCAAAATTCAAACCAAGCGACATGGGTCCGACCCGCATGTGCGTGACCAATCCATACAGTCTTGTCGGTGTAGAGTGTTTTTCAAAATGAGGTGGTTGGAAAGTGATTTTCGGACCAATTCCTACGAAAGGACCAATATCCATGAATGCAGCTCGTCCAGTACTCGTAGTTGCTGTGTAGTAAGTGGTGGTTCTTTTGTAGATGAAGTTTCCTTCGCGGTAAGTTTCCGTCGATGTATGTGAGCTTGTAACGTGTACGTTTGTGTAATCGAAATAACTGGCTTTAGGATTGAAAAGCGTGAGCATGGCATCGGCACGGAGCGTAAATCTAGGTGCGATAATTCCAGTGATACCCCATTTCTTTAAGTGCGGATTGTCAGTTATTCCTCCGCAAAAATCAATGTTGAAATCCGCTGTAACGAAGGGTGCTTGTAGGCGTACTCCAGGGGTTATGGAAATATAATTAAAATCGTCTTCCCGTTCTTTTTTACCGCCATATACTGACCAATACTTATAACTCCCAAAGTGCAACCCTATCGACGGCATTAAACGCCAAGTTCTCGCATACGACTTCGCTTTGCCCAATCCCCAATCTGAAATCGGTACTTGCGATCCGAAGGACCACCAACGACCATAACGCGTCTCATAGGGATTAAATCCTTCTACGGTAATATCAAAACCACCCGGTTGAGCATCCTGAGAAACGGCACTACTAATAAAGTTCGCACGACAAAACCCTACATTTAAATCGAAATATCCGTAGTTGATGTTGAAGGCGCGCCATGGCTCCTCATTCTGGATGGCATCTCCAAACCTCGGGAAAGTAGTTGTGATACCCATACCCGTGTGTGCGAAAGCCAATTCTCTTAGCTCCTTTTTCGACTGTTGGAGAGAGTCGTACTTGCTTTGAGCGAAAGCAGAATCCACAAAAAAAACTAGTAGTGTGATCAAAAGTATTGAGCGCATAGTAGGGCGATTTCTACCTAAAAATATAAATTCCTTTTGTTTTGGGGGTATCACTAATGGGTTGAACTAAAGAGGGCAACGATACAATATGCTTCCAAGAAGCTGAGACTGAATTACGCTTATTTTAAGAGTTTTTCATGTTTCCACTTCAAGGTTTTCCTACCTTTGCGGCATGCAAACGAAACGAATTGCCATATTCGCCTCAGGCACAGGTAGTAACGCTATAAACTTGATTCGCTTCTTTCAAGAAGATGCCGACATCGAGGTGGCATTTGTACTAAGTAACAAGGCCGAAGCGAAAGTGCTTTCCTCTGCGCAAGAATTGGGCGTGAAAACACTGCATTTCGATAACCAACAAGTGGCAGATGGTACTTTTTTGGTAGGACTTTGCAAAGAGCACCGCGTTGATTGGATCGTATTGGCGGGATACCTGCGTTTAATTCCGGCAGCGTTAATTCAGGCTTATGATCGAAAAATGATCAACCTGCACCCATCGTTGTTACCCAATTATGGCGGGAAGGGAATGCACGGAAGAAACGTTCACGAAGCCGTAATTGCCAATGGTGAGGAAAAGTCAGGAATTACGATTCATTTTGTGAATGAAGAGTTCGACAAGGGAGAAATCCTTGCTCAGTTCCACTGCAAGTTGACACCAGAAGATACGGTAGAAAGTTTGGAGGGAAAGATTCGTTACTTGGAGCAAACCTATTTGCCAACCGTAGTTCGCGGGGCAATTTTAAATCAATAAGCACGTCATGACAGCATTTTTGGGAGGATTCGATTGGGTCGAATTGTTTAAAGCGACCATGGTACTTTTTGCGGTAGTGGACATTGTTGGTTCCATTCCGATTATTATCAAACTAAAGGAAGAGGCGGGCGAAATACATGCCGGGCGCACCAGTTTTGTCTCCTTAGTGATCATGGTGAGTTTCCTTTTTTTGGGAGAAAGCATCCTGAAGTTGTTTCACGTAGATGTGAATTCCTTCGCCGTTGCGGGGGCCTTGATATTGTTCGCGATGTCCTTGGAAATGATCATGGGCGTTCGACTATTTCGTGATGAACCTTCGGGAAAAACGGCTAGTATCGTTCCTTTGGCCTTCCCAATCATTGCCGGTGCTGGTTCTATGACTTCCATCATCTCACTACGCGCTGAATACGAGAGCATCAATATTGTAATTGCTATCGTCATCAACATTGTGTTGGTGTACGTTGTTTTACGATTGACCAAGCATATTGAGCGTTTGTTGGGACCTGGAGGTATTGCCATTTTGAAGAAAGTATTCGGAATTATCCTACTATCCATTGCGATAAAGCTGTTTAGTTCGAATGTAGCGTCGTTGTTCTAGAGGTAGTCTGTTTGTAGAAGGTGAAAGGCTAAAAGTTGAGTTTCCTTCAACTTTGGGCATTCGGCTTTATACCTTCTACCAGCTAAGTACGTACCTACTTCAAAATCGACTTTTTATAGACGGTTACAGGAGAGCCATCAAAAAGTTGTACGGATTCTGGCTCGATGTTGGTAAGCAAGTGGAAATCTGCACCGAAGACGGTTCCAAAATCGAAGGTGATCTCGCTATCAACCGTTTTGTAAATTTTCCAATCCGAGCGATCAACTTCGTAAACGGTACATTTTTGGTCATTCACTTGCGCCGTACCCCAATAGTGCTTTGAAAATAAATGCTCTGGGGTGTTTGTGGCAATTGGCTTACATTTCTTCTCTGTGACAACGCTTATTTGATGCCAGCCCCCTTTTTTTATACCATAGCTTGTATGCAGATACAACGAATCTTCAGACCAGGAATGATTCATTTTACGCGTTTCATAGTTTTCCTTGTAAATGGTATTCGCTACAAAACTAACGGCTCGTTTCGGAAAGAATAATTTTGGGAAAGCCACTTCGGATCGCCATTCGTTTTCGCCAATTCTTCGCTTTACATAGAGGCGTAGATTGATCTCTTCGAATGTTTGATGAAAGGGCACTGGTATTTTCATCAACTTGGTATTGGAATAGAGAAATGCCACCAAGCTAACATAGCACTTACCCTCAAATAACTCTAACTCTGTGCCTTTTGGGATGTATTTCCTAATGAACTCTGGATCTACCACATAATTGGCTGATATCATTCGGCCCCAATCTGTTTCTAAGAATATTTTTCTGTCTTTCCTTCTACTCAAACCCTTCTCTATATTGACAGCTTAAAGTTATAGGAAAGTTTGTTGTTGGGCAAGGGAATCGTGTTTCTTCAAATGCGAAATGATTAGAGACCGTGGGTGCGCTTTATTTCGTAGTTAAAATAATAAATTGGAGGTGCTCATAATTTGAGGGTAATTTTAATTGATTAGAGGCTAGATAGTATTGAAATGCGCTAGAATAAAAATATCGTTCTTAACCAAAAAAATTGTTCCCAAAAGGCTAGTGTTGTTATTAGAGAAAATAACATTCCTAACACGAATAAAGTTACTCGAAGTGATTGTAGTGGCTGTTTAATTTTCCAGTAATATGAGATAAGAAACTCAATGCCCCAACCAAGGCAATAGGAAATGTTTGCCGCGAAGAGAAAGAAGATTGAAGTAATAATTAACTCTTTCAATTCGTGAGCAACATATTTCCAGTACTCAAAAATAACAATTGACTGAACTGCGAGAATACTTAGGTTGTACCGAATTCTTTTTCGCTCCCACCAGCGTAAGGTTTCACGAAAAGGGTATTCTTTCTCAGGGAGGAAGTCGTTGTCAATTTCTTTAGTCATAGTGGTTCTTCTCGTTTATTACACAAATAATGATCTTTTACATCTCGTATTTTGCCCAAATTCGACAATTCTAGAATTGCCAAATTGTAGAATTGTATAAATGCCTCACTTTAATCTCCAATAATCAAAATAGGAAACCACGATTCCGTATCAGAAAACCATATATTCCGTAGAGCGGTATCGCCTTGAAACAAATATTTGTTATACCGTTCGGAATACCTTCCCACATCCCCAAACTTCAATTTTTCCTTGGTAGGGTGTAAAAAAAGCGTATCTCCAATTTGAACCCAATTACCGGCAGCCACAAAACCAAATGTACAACTGTTCACTCGATGTACAAACCGTCCGTTATCCCTCAATATCAATTCTTCCTTTTCGTATCCCGTATTATAAGAAAAACGTCTGCTTTTTTGAGTCTCAACGGTACTGAAACCGAAAAGGAAACCGAGTAAGAACAGCAGCACCATTCCCTTCACATACATTCTCTGATTCTTCACAAACTTTCTATTCGATCCGCTCCCATTTCTCCTTCTTCTGATAATAAAACCATTCTCCATTCAACTCAAATACCATCACGTCTTCATCAATGAAATAACAACGATGGTACGGAATACCGTTCATCTGCTCTAAATGAGCATCAAACAAGTTGATTACATAATTTTGTGTAGCGCGAAATTCGCCTTCTCCTGCATAGTACAATCGATCATACTTTGTTGGTATAATTTGCTCATCATCACGCACGGCACCATACTTTCCAAACTCTTTAACCAAAGTCATCTCATTCTCTGATGCTGCATTGGATAGTGCTTGTTCCCTCTCGGTAACTTTATTCAATTCACCGGATTGCGCTACAAGAAAACTTGTGTCCGACGTTTTTATCAAAAGATCGTCGGAATACGTTTTAACGCGCGCATCTTCCTCCGAGGTGTGGATGAGCTTTCCATCTGAATTGAGAATCAACTTATTCTTCTTCCCATCAATGACTAAGAAAGCACCATATTCTTTTGGTCCCGAAGCTTTTTTATAGGTCGACTCAACACCGTTTGCATCCAAAACGAACAGTTTCTTTTTCTTCTTGTAAACGACGGCATTTTGAACACAATACGGTTTGATTTCCGAGGCAACTTCCATCGCTTTGGGGTTTCCGAATGGTCGCAATGTGTAGGTTTCGTCTTCCACTTTTCGATAAAAAACGCGATTGCCCAAATAGGTCTCTTCAGCTAGAAGCGTATCGTAGATTTTTGTCTCGGCATCAAACCACACCTCCTGAGGTAACTCCCGAACCTTGTAGAGACTGCCTTCTATGTGCGTCAATGTTTCACTCGTCTCCACGACAACCTCTCCAGTAACCGAATAAATTCCTTTCAAGTCGTTATTGTTGGCAGAGAAAAAGCCGTTGTTCACCTTGCCGACTTGTGTGAACTCTCTGTCGATTACCGGCTGTCCATCTCGAGTCAGTACACGCCAAATTCCGGACGATTTCACGCCAAAAAAGCCTTCACCGAGGTATTGAATTCGGTCTTGATTGGAGACATACATCGTTCCATTTGGATCAACGAGATCGAAACCATTTGGATTCTTTTGAATCAACCTTCCTGCGTAATAATTGCGTGGTAGTGAGTCGGAGGTGATGTACTCAAATTCCGGAAAATCTTCGTGAATGATGTAGGTGGATGTGCCTTCCTCTTTGAGTTCTAAACGGGTTTCGAATCTATTTGCAATCTCTTTGTAGTCGATGCATTTTCGGCTGGGTAATGCTTTTTCATCTTCGCGCCAAATAAAATCACGGAGGTCCCAAAGTGCAGTATCGCCGAGGTTTTTCGAAAAGATGAAATCTCCCGATTCAGTAAAGCGAAAATCGTGGAAGGTTTTATGTGGGTTAAAACGAAGACACGACGTTCCGAAACGGAAGGAGTTTGCATCGGACACACGTCGTTTCCCACCTTCGAAACGAATTCCTAGATTGGGATTCATGATGATAGGCGCCGATTCTTTGGTCATGCGCAATCCGCCGAGCATATTGAAATAGTGATAGTACTCGAACAAGCTGATTTCGGCTGAGTCGATAGAACAGACAACAGGTTTCGCGTCAATCAGATACATTTTGGGAAGATTGACACCAAACTGGCGACTAAATGTGAGGTTCATTTCTGATAACTCACCGAAGGAGAAAGGCATACTTTCATGTGGCACTTCAATGGTTCCATGATTGTTTTTGTTCTGTGCCACAACCGTGAAACTCCAATTGGAAGAAGTATTATGTGCCACCGATTCAGCTGAGACCAAATCTTTATTCTCAATGTGCGCATTTCCTTGGTACATGTGATCATAAACGGCTCTGCGGCGCAGATCAATTCCATCAGCCAATTGAAAAGTTCCCTCATCCAATCGTTCCCCGAAATGTCCTTCCAGTCCCGTGCTTTGAATTTCTTTGTAAATGGGCTCCACCGCCAATCCTTTCTTTTGGAAATAACGCAATCCGAATTGTCCGTTCAATTGATTCTCCTCTAGATAAGATCTACCCCATCCTCCAAGACCCCATCTAACACGTGAGTCCCAATTGCCTTTTTTGACTACGAGGCTGCTTACATTAGGATAGATCACACTTTCTTCTATTTCCGTATCGTCATCCAGCACCAAAACTTCAATTTCATTGTCTCGGTAGAGCTTCGCTGTTTGATTTCCGAAATTGTAATCGTTGAATTTTTTTGAGGTCAATCGCCCGCGAATATTCGCCAACAATAGTTTTCCTGAAAAATCTTCAAACACAATGGCGTAAAAAGGATCTTCCCATGAGTTTCCATTTTCCACGCGATAATGGCGGAATTGGGGTTCGAAAATGATGTCTCCATCTATACTCGCCAGTCCAATTTGATTTCCATATTCGAGAAAGAAGCAATTGTTTCCGTATTCGATAAAGTTGTATTTCAGAGGGATGATGACTTTCCCTCGCTTGTCCACTACGCCCGTTAATTCATTGTCAATCACGAGCAGGCGATCGGGATCTCCGGTAGAAAATATGTTGGCGTAATTAGGTTGAAATAGCTGCACACCTGACTTGGTTACGAGGCCGCAAGAATCACCACGGAAAAACTTAAAATAACCAAGTTCACTGTCCACCAATTCAATTTTATCGTATCTCGGCGAAATATGAACGGTTCCATTCACCTCCATTAGCCCTACCTTTCCTCCATTTCTAAAGGCTAAAAAATCACCGCCAATAAGGAAGTAATCATCGTATCCTGACACTGTTTTATCTCCTACATGAAGCGTAGCATTCGATCTATTGGGACCATAAATCTTGATTGCTTCTACACGGATAAAACGCTTGAAATAGGTGTAAATAACGACATCGTTCCCCTGCGAATCATACGTGTTTTGGGAGGTGAAATTATAATACCACCAACGTCCATTCTTTTTGTAGCGCACAAAATTATCCCGCATTAATTCAAACTCGGGGGTTGCAGTTCCTAACAAATCCTTGCCTTGATAATCGAAAAAACGATACTGATCGCCGTCGAAAGCGAGAATGACTTCATAAGACTTGTTGTACCAATTTGGCAATAGTAAGGGTTGAACTGCAATATAAACGGGAGGAACAGTGACCGCTCCATAGGAATATATCCCCACTTTGTTTTTGGTGTACAAATACACAAGTTCCCCTTTGCAAGATATGGAGTCCAATTCAAGGGTGTCTATTGAATATTCAAACTCGGAGAATTTCGGAAAATACCATTCCTTCCCCTTGCTACCAATAACGCCATAAACGGTGGTGGCAATCGTATCGTATTCAAAGGGCAAGATAGTATCACCACTATGACTTAACGCCCCATACCAGCCATCCTTTTTTAAGGCGTAGTAATCACTGAAGTTTCCTTGTGGTAACCACTCATCAAATTGAAACGAATCATTTACGGTTCCCGAATCAAGATCGAAGAGTGTCCACGAATTTCCGACTTTGTAAGGGATGTAGTTTGATTCCAATGCTTCCAATGAATCCCAGTAGGCGATGTCTGCAAGCATTAAGGAATCTTCCTCACTCATTTGAGCATAAGCGGCACTGTAAACAAGAAAAAGAAGGCAGATAATTATGTACCTCATACACTCTGAATAAATGCCTCTAATTCTGTTGGATCTTCAATCTTGATGTGCTTTTTCAGCTTGAATTGGATGGTGGAGCCCGGTTCTCGTTTCTTCAAGTTCATCTTCCTCAAATCCCGAGATGATAAGTAGTAAACTTGATTATCAGTATCTATAGCGATCAATCGGTTTTTAATGTCCGGATTGATCGAAAACTTCTCGAAAGAGCCTTCGTAATATTGCACCACAATTCGTCGATCCGTTGGAAGCAAGTAGAAACTCATTCCGGCGATATCACCGCCACCTTCTAAACTGAAATCCGCAACGAAGTGCGTTACTTTCGGATCATAATAGTAGACGTCATAATTGTACACGGCCAATTCATCCACATTAAATACTCTCAGTAGTGCTTTTTCTCGTTTCAATTGATCAGAAATCTTTTTCATCTCTTTGGACGCAGCCACAGTTCTCGCCATGATTTCTGCCATTAGCTTGTTCTTTCGATCCAATAATTTCCCTTGGTAAATAGGAACAGCATCTATGGTCAGCTCTCTATTATCATTCGACTCGAACGTAAGGCGATATTCCAAAAATGGTTGCTCTGTTGTATCGAGATGAACCAGTTTATACGTAGTGGCGAAAGCTCCAATATTCGCCGGGTTTAACTTGGGATCCGTTCCCGAATACTTCCACATTACTCCGTTCATGTCTCTGAGGTAATCGCTGGAGAAACCGGCTAATTTGATATCGAAAAGTTGATCTCCCTTTTGGTATTTTACCGGCTTTTTCGGAGTAGGTTGAATCTGCGTTTCCAATTGGCGCATCTCTTCCTCCTGCTCTTCGATGTATGGATTTTTAATGGGTTGACAGTCGGTATCCTTTAGCTCCCAGTTGGTTCCTTCTTCGTTGAGCTGCCAAAAATCGAACGGTCCATCGACATCCGTTGCGAGTTCTACCTTGATTTCTTTCCCCTCGGCCAATTCTAGCTCTCGACCATCTTGCGAAGCACTGATTTCAAACATACCGGCACTTTCGAATACTTCCTCTTCGCCATTTTCTTTGGTGTGCACCATGGTAATGTCGCTAGCAATAATTTCACCACGATTGGAATATTCCGAAAATTCTAGCTCCACTTCACCTTCTACAGGTTTGCCATCATCTTTGTACACGAAAGCATTCTCCGGCACTTCAATGCGCGTTCCTTCGTCGGTGCGAATGGTGTGGCGTTTGTTGTGAATGATGCGGAACGTTTGTGCAAGCGTGAGGAATGTTGCTCCGATAAGCGCCTGAACTTTGTTGTCTTTAAGAGCGCTATTTTGTCTGTTTTCCTGAATAGGATTCGTAGTACTTTGCTCACTACAAGCGGTAATGAGAATGAAAGCAGCTAGGATTAGAGATACGTGTTTCATAAGATCGGGTCTTTAGTGATAAATGTCCGATTACTTGAAAAGTAAACAATCTTCTTCCTTTTTTGGCTGAAAACAGGAGGAAATCGAATGAAATTAAGAAGTTTTAGTACATATTGTTTCTAAAAACTGACGCACTCACACCTCACACTCCATCCTACTTATCTTCCTGGCGTAAAGGTTCCCGGTTGATTCGTTTGCCCCTCAATAACACGCATGCCATGTTCGTAATCACGCTCTTCAAGCACACGACCGCGTTTGTCGTAGATGATGAATTTACCGTGCTTCAATCCATCTTTGTAGTCCATTTCTTGGAGCAGTTTTCCTCGTCTGCTGTACTGCTTCATTCTTCCATGTAGCTTTCCTTCTTTGTAATTGGAAATAACAGCAGGGAGGCGGCCTCCAGGATGGTGAGCGATCCATTCGCCGTGTTTTTCGCCTTCTTTGTATTCACCTTTCTCGGTGAGTTTGTAATCTTCTTGGGAGTAACTTTCCGCCAATCCGTGCTCCTTACTTTCCATATGAACACGATCGCTCATGATTTTATCATTGAACTTGTTCTTCTTTTTGAAAAGCTTGTACGTAGTAACGTTTTTCAGGCGCCCGTTTTCAAAATACTCTCGCCATTCGCCAACCTTTAAATTGTCCTTGTATTCTCCCTCCACAAGCGGCTTACCATTCGTGTAGAAGGAATTCCATTCGCCGTCTAATTCTCCATTCGAGAATGTTGCCTTGTTTTTCAAGTCACCGGTATCCCAATAGTTCGACCATTCGCCGTTTTCTTTTCCATCGACGTAATCGCCCTCCATGAGCAACGTGCCGTCTTCGTACCACGTTCTCCACGTGCCGTTTTTCTCATCTTCAGCAAAGGTTCCTTTTTTGAATTCCTGACCGTTTTTGTAATAGTAGGTCCATTCGCCTACGCGGTCGCCCATATCGTAATTCGCATAGTAAGAAACTTCTCCGGTTGGATACCAGTATACCCACTTACCGTGCTGCTGATCTTCAACAAAAGAACCTTCCATGTCGCGGTCGCCTTTGTTGGTGTACCACGTCCATTTTCCATCTTTTTGACCGTTCACGTAATTTCCCTCCACATTCAACTGACCGTTGTCGTAATAGTACTCGTACCTACCGTTCAGTCTTCCATCCACATAGTGGCTCACTTTTTCTAAGTCGCCTGTGTAATAGAAAAACTCCCATTTTCCATCCTTATTCCCGTTGTTGAAACTACCTTTCAGCGTTGGATATCCGTAAATACTGTACTCGATAAACTCGCCGTGTTTGAGTCCGTCTCTGTAGTTGTACCATTCTTTGGTGGCACCTGT
This sequence comes from bacterium, assembly GCA_024742305.1. Classification (GTDB taxonomy): domain Bacteria; phylum Bacteroidota; class Bacteroidia; order Flavobacteriales_D; family Crocinitomicaceae; genus UBA4466. Next base: position 30,738 of record JANSYQ010000002.1, read on the forward strand.
CGTGTAGTAATCGGCCATTTCCCCGTTACCATTTTCCACGGCTTGCGTATGTAGCGAGTCCGGATAGTAGTATTCCCACAGGTAATTATCTTCTCCTTTGACTTCCTCTACCGACTTCAAATGTCCATCTCGATAATAATACTCCCAACGACCAACGGGTTCGTCCATATCGTACTCTCCCATGACCTTGATGTTGCCGTTTTCGTACCACTCGGTGTAAACGCTATCTTGTCGATCCCATTTGAAATATCCTTCCGTTTTCTTCGCTCCGTTGTCGTAGTACTGCGTCACGTTTCCGAAAAGCATGCCTTTGTAGTAATTCCGTACTTCTTCCAAATCGCCCAGTCGCGTGTAGTACTCCCATTTACCGTGCTCATCTGTTGTTTCACAAGCTTCGTCATTACAGGTACTATCCTTGTAATACTTACCACGGGAAAGCACTTGTTTTTTCTCGTAATCCCAGAACGTACGTTTCGACTTAGTGAGGTTGTATCGACTGATTTCAATTTCTTGCGCTTGACCTGAAAATGTCAACAAAAGGGAGAATATGAAGAGTATTTTTTTCAAAGGAGATTGTTTACTAACTATAACTTCAATTTCTTTACTTGGTTACTAATCCTATGATTCCTTGCGTGACCAGCACCAATCCAAATCCGACAAAAACAATGCCGACCATGCGATTGAGACCCATCAACAGTCGAGGCGTGACCAAAGAGCGGAGTCGTTTTGCGCCAATAATTTTGAGGAAATCAATGGAAAAGAAGGTGACCAAAATGTAGGTTAAATACAAAATCATAGAGCTGCCGTGTTCGTCCCCATCACCTGCTCCTAAGGTCATTACTGAGAACCAATAGAAGACCACCAAAGGATTCATCATGTTGAGCAGAAACCCTTTGAGTGCTAGAATAATGTATCCGGCTGCATTGGGAACGACTTCAAATTCTTTGGTTGATTCTGATTTCTTCACTTTTTTGAAAAAGGTATAAACACCATACACCAAAAAGAGGGAACCACCGACCAACCGAAGGATAGAATTGTCATTTCCTTCTGCGAGCTCTGCCACTTGAGTGAAGAAGACGAAGGCAATGACGATGTAAACGATGTCAGAAATTAACACACCAAGATCAACTGCCAGCGCGGCTTTTACACCTTTTCGAATACTGGTTTCCAGTAGAACAAAGAAAACGGGGCCAACCATTATGCTTAGTAAAAGTCCGGTGGCGACGCCTTTCAATAATAGATCCATGGGTTTAGGGCTGCTCTTCGTAACAAAAGTACGATTTCATTTAACTTTTGCCCGTTCACAATTGGCTTTTTATAAAATGTTCGCAGGTGTTCGCGGTAATTGAAGTAAGTTAATTACTTTTGTCTGCGAAGTACGTAAAAGGTGTCATCCGCATTAACGAAATTATGAAACTCGAAGCAGCTAATAAAAAACTCGAAGCGATCATTAAAAACGTGGAAAAGAATGGTCTTTCCGCAGATAACTTGATCGATGACTTAAAGGAACTTCGCGAGTACGCTTTGAAGGAGCAGGATCCGTTGGTGACGAAGGTACTCCGTCTTAGTTATGAATATTTGGGAGAAAATAATTCTTTTGATGTTCAGGCTCAGTTTGAAGAGGACGAAGAAGAAAATGAGTACCCAATTGAAATTGAGGATACTGAAAACTTCCTTTACTTGATGAACTTGCTGAAAAACGCAGATCACAAAATCAACCGAGAAGAAATTAAAGATTACCGTACTGCTCTGAAATTGGAGTTGTACTAAAGATCGAATTCAAGAATAGTTTAAAACCGCGTCTCGACAAGCTCGACGACCGGTTTTTTTTGTTTGCCCCTTTATTTTTAGAGTACCCAAACGAATTTCCAACCATTTTTTAGACTTTCTCAACACTAGATATATCAAGGGTTTGAGCACTCTTGCTTAGAATCATTCTAATTTTTTTTTCCTTTCGTGCCAACCCTTTTTCAAACAGGTGCGTCTTAGTAATGAATATTGAAATTCTGGTTTATTCAATATTTGGTTTTATTTTCCTTGCAGGTACCTGAAAAGAGCTCCTACCTCGGACAAAAGTCTTAGAGTTCTTTTCAGGTTTTTTTTAAGCGATTATTTTGACGTACCTCGAGCCTGTCGAGAAGTGAATGATTGGTAAGACTACCATCTTACCATTCGTGCTCGCTCAATGCGTCGCTGGCTCAATATCCGAAACCTACCCTATTTTTTTGTGATTTTCCTGTAACCTATTTTCTTGATCTGCATTATGATAGAAACCAGAAATTGTTATGCAAGCATTATTTTACCTCCTGTTCACTGGGCTGCTCCTGCTCTTCCCTTTTGTGAACTTCGCCCAAAACTCATCAGAATTTTCTTACGAACTGCGTGTTACCAACATGAAAGGACAACCCGACTCCGGACGAGAAGTTGTTTTTGTGGAAACAAGCACCTTTGAACGTCGCGCTTTCAAAACCGATGCCTCAGGTCAATTGTCGCTTACTTTTGATCGCGGTAAAATATGGCTCGGATCTGTTGGTGAGATGCGTAACTGTATTGAGATTGATGTCTCTTTCGGTGGTCGTGGAAGTCGCACTATGACTTATGATCCTGTTGGATGGGAACGCGAAAATCAAGTGCTTCCCGATCGCAGATCCATTGCGTTCACTGAAGTGGATCAAACACGACTAACGACACGAGAGAAGCCGACCACCAACGAAACGGTTTTGACCATCATGCTTCAAGATCAGAAAAGAAGAAGCTATTCAAAAGTGGAGGTTGCATTGGTTTGTTTTGAAACAGAAACGAAATACATTTCTAAGACGGACGCTGCCGGAAAAGCAACATTCAAACTGCCGATTAATCAGAATTATGAAATTGACGTAGATGGTGTTGAGTCGCTGAAATACATTGACCTAGGACCAAGAGCCATGACCCAAACGATGGGAATCATGTATCAGCCGCGAACTTTTACAGAGCAAAAAGACGACCGATTCATCGTTCAAAACGTGCCGAAAGATACAGAGCCGAGTTCTTCCCATGCGCGGGTAAAATTGAAAGTGCGAAAAGATTACGATCCTGCCATCAATGAGGCGGTGTATGTGCGTATGCTTCAATCGAATAAGGTGTACCGAGCAAAAACAAACGATCAAGGTGAAGTAACGTTTATGCTGCCGATTCGTGCGAAATACGCAGTGGATTTCAAGTATCAGCGCGATGCCGATTTGATTGATTTATCAAAAGTGAAAGGAATTGCATTTCAGAACATGGGCGTGAATTACATCGTTGATCCACGATTGGCAAACATTGAGGAGTTTATTCCAGCGGTGGATGAATTGGTCGAGTATGACATGCATAGTTTTGTCGACGCACAATATCCCGAACCAACTGCCAATGATGTTGACTTCCAACTAAAATGGGGCAACAAGTTCAACAAGAATTCGAAAGAAGCCTTGCTTGAAGTGGGGATGCGCGTGAAGTCGAAAATGACGCGAAAATCTCCTGATCCATTGAACATCTGTTTCGTTGTGGACAAAAGTGGTTCGATGTCCGGTGAAGACAGAATTGGTCAATTGAAAAAATCAATGATCAAATTCATAGAGCAGTTAAGCCCGGATGATATTGTTTCTATTGTCGTCTTTGAGAGCAATGCCACATTGGCGGTTCCGGCAGCGAAGGTGAAGGATAAAAAGGCCATTATTGACATCATTCATGCCATTCAAGCCACGGGAGGAACGAATATTTACTCGGGAATGGTGATGGGATTTGAAGAGGTGCAGAAGCTGAAAACGGCAAAAACGATTGATCGCGTTATTCTTCTGACAGACGGATACGGTAGCACACCTCCGGAGCAAGTCATTGCCGAGGCGAAAAAATACATCGCTGGAGGAACCGAACTATCTTGTGTTGGTGTTGGAATTGACTACAACAAAGAATTATTGTCTTTGTTAGCATCAGCGGGAGGCGGGTTATTGCACTTAGCATCTACGTCTTCGGGAATTGAAGAAGTTTTCCAGCGCGAATTGGAAAGTATCTTGTATCCGATGGCAAAAGAAGCACAGTTGACCGTTCGTTACAACGATAAAATTGTATATCGCCAGTTGTACGGCTACGCTAACGAAAAGGTGACTCCAGGAAAAATGAACGTGGAGATACCGCATCTTTTCCCAGGGTTGAGTCAAATGGCACTGATTAAGTTCGACCTTATCAACCCGACGAAAGACATTATCAAAGAAAAAGTGGTGGTGACTCTCGAATATACGGATGCCGTTACTGGAAAACCGGTTACCATTGAGAAGAAAATTCATCCCGAGTGGACAGATGCTACGGGCGAGTTGGACATGGCGATCGATCGTGAGCACAAAAAGGTTCTTGCCGTGGCCATCGCCAATCAATCGTTGAAACAGATGTCGAATTCGTTTGAGTCTGGAGATAATGATGCGGCGAAAGCGGCGCTAGAAAGTGCTATTGCACAGCTACAAAACTTGTTCCCTGACGCCACACCTTCTGAGTTGCTTGCAGTAGTGGATCAGTTGCAGGTTTATGTGGATGCGTTCCAAATACTGAAGGAACAAAGTAATTATTAGTGCAATGAAAAGGAGCGACTTTCATCGCTCCTTTTGCTTTGATAATGCGACGAATTAAGTTTCCGTTTCTTAAATTGAAATTTGAAAGTTTTACTATTCGTAGATTAATTCCACTGTTTAAAAATTGAATGTTTTCGTTAAAAATGTAACTTTGACGGATGAAATCTATTATCTCTTGTCTACTACTAATTCTCTCTTTCAACTTAACCGCCCAAACTGGCTCCTCGGAATTACTCGGTGAGTATGAGCATATTGGGGCAAGTGAATTGTTCATCAATTCGGTCGTAGAAATAAACGGTTCGTACTATTCTATTATTGGTGATGCTGGCGATCAGGCGTTAAAATGGTCAAAGGAAGTAGAAATTGACATCCTCACTGTCTCTCGATTCTCCGATTCAGAAACTCGCAAAATTGGACCAGAGTTGGAATTCTCGCAATCGGAAGGATCTATACTTAGCTTCACACGCTTGGGTTCAAACCCAGTCTTGATTACAAAATCGTATGATAAAAAGAGTGAGATACTCCAGTATTTCGTAACTCTTATTGACCCTCAATCACTGGATATTGTAGATAAAAGGTTGTTATTTGAGACAAGCTCAGAAAAATTTCCAATCGTAAATTTTTGCTCCTCTCCTGACTATTCTAAACTAGGTCTAAGCATATCAACGGACAGTAAAATCATCTTAACCACATTTGATTCCGAGGCTGAAAAGATTTGGGAAACGGAGATTATGGGATTTGTACAGTCTACTTTTCTTCGAAATTTAGATAACCGAATCTTTATTGAAAATAATTATAACGATAGAGTCATCATGGATAATCAAGGCTGCATCTATATGTGTGCTTATCCTAAGGCTGGACCGAACGAGTATGCCTACCAAAAATCATCACACCTATTCTATATTTCAGAAGACGGTACAGAAATATGGTCAGAAGAACTTACAAAGCCAAAAGGCTATCTGATAGACTACAAATTACAGCAAATAGAAAACGGAATTGTATGCGCGGGATTTTATGGAGGAGCGATCAGCGGAAGCTTTCAAGTTAAAGGGGCCTCTTCAATTCTATTTAAGCCCGATAAGAAGCAGCTTACAAATTACAATGAGCAGCCCATTTCCTTTGAATTAATGATCACAGGGTACGAGGATAAAACACTTAAGGAGGCATTGAAAGACAAGGAAAAAGGGAGAAGCTGTAATCAGCTAATAATATCAAACGTAAAAATAGTAGGAGGGAAAGAGAATGTGTACTTACTTGGAGAACAATTCTTTGCAACATCTACGGATAATGGCGGAGTATATTACACTGCTGGAGACGTAATTTACCTACCCATTACATCAGATGGGTCGATTAATACTGTAGATAAAATTACGAAACGGCAATATTCTGGAAAAAAACAGAAAGAGATAATCGCTTATTCTTGTGGAGTAGTCAACGAAGACTTACTAGTTCTTTTCAACGATAATAAGGAAAATCCAATGACTGTGAAATCAGTCGAAGATGTCGATTTTTTTAAGGCATTTTCTACGAGAAAGGCTGTACCTATTATGGTAGAAATTTCACCAGACGGCGAAGCATCAAAAAGTGTTGCGAACGACGACCTTGATCATTTCATTTACCTAGGTACCAAAGTTTACAGTTTGGAAGAAGATGTCTTTTTGTACATAGGTGAAGCAGATGACACATCACTATATAAGTGGGTTGAGTAACATGCGTTTATTCATCGCCGAGAATTAAGAAGAATTTTGTCGCTCCTTTTTCACATCGTGAATAGTTAGCTCGATTTCTTCAAATGTCCAAACGAGGGAACTTCATTAGCTCGTGCATAAGGATAAGAAGCAATGCGCTTCAAACTGTAATAGTTGTTCAATCCACCGATTCCCACATCAAAGATTTTATCCAAACGGATGTATCCTTTGTCGTCTAAACTTTCTTCTGGAAGAATGATTTCCTGAATTTCACCGATGATTAAACGCGTATCGTTCGCTTCGATGAGTATTTCCTCTTTGAACTTCATCCCAATTTTAACGTAGCTCTCCTTCACGAAAGGTGCAGCAAAATCATACAGGTATTCTTCTGTCAAACCACAGCGTTCAAATTCCGAATCTCCATGATCGAATTTCGCGGAAGTGTAATGCGCTTTTTCCGTTATCGTCTCGTGCACGTGATTGATCGTGTAATACCCAGTTTCTTTAATGTTGTCGTAGGTATTGCGATTCACCTCTCCCGTAGGTCGTAAAATGAATCCCAATAGCGGGGGATTGCTCCCCAAATGAACTACCGAACTGAATATACTCACATTGCTTCCAAATTTTTGGGAGTACGTGCCGATCAAATTGGCCGGTTTAATTCCTGTAATTCCGTTGATCAGATTCAATCGACGAACTCGATGCATTTCTTCTATGGATTTTCTACTCACTCTCATACTACCTAATTTAAATACGCGACTTTAAGCTCCTCAATCTGATCCTGAAGACGCTTTGCTTTCAACAACTTTTCTTTAGATGCGGGAGGATTTTGAATATGTAGCAATTGCGCATCTCTAATCAATGCTTCGTAACGGTCCGATAGCTGCTCTATCCGACTTCTAAATTTGAAACGATACACCATAACTCATTATTTAGTTCCGGCGAATGATCCTCCTTAATAGGATGTTTTTCACTCCATCCGGATGTAATCCAAAAATTCTCTTTTGGTGGCTTGCTCTTTAAATTTACCACCGTAATATGCTGTAACGGTAGTAGAATTTGTGTCTTCAATACCACGCGATGCCACACATAAGTGCTCTGCATTCACCACTACCGCAATATCTTCTGTTCCTAAAATCTCTTTCAGCTCGTTCGCAATCTGATTCGTCAAACGTTCTTGTACCTGCGGGCGTTTCGCAAAATGACGAACAATCCGGTTGAGTTTCGAAAGTCCGATAACCTTTCCGTTGGAAATGTAGGCCACGTGAGCTCTACCGATGATTGGAACAAAGTGGTGCTCACAATTTGAGTAGAGTGTTATGTCCTTCTCTACCAACATTTCGTTGTACTTGTATTTGTTCTCAAAAAGGGCGACTTTCGGCTTGTTTCGATCATCTAATCCGGAAAAAATTTCCTCTACGTACATCTTCGCCACACGTTCAGGCGTACCGCGAAGTGAATCATCTGTCAGGTCCAACCCCAAAGTTTCCATGATGTCGCGAAATTTCTCAGCGATCACCGCTTTTTTCTCTTCATTCGTTAGCACGAAGGCATCCTCGCGCATTGGAGTATCCAACGACGTCCCGATATGTTGATCACCTATCTCCTCCACTGTGACATCGTGCCCGTTTAGAGCACTGGTCCCGTTAATCTGCTGGGTATTCAACAATGTTCCGTTCAGTTTCATACAGTTTAATTTTTAATTCAAGTTCATCAGAAAGCACTTGTCTCAAATTTTCAAAAATCACCTTAGCAATATTCTCCGCCGTTGGATTTAGTTCTTTGAATTCCTCTGTATCGAGGTTGAGATTTTTGTGATCGTATTTATCTACCACATGCTCCCGAATCAAGTTCTTTAAAATTTTCGCATCCATGACATAGCCCGAGTCTTGATCGATGAATCCAGTTACCTTCACTTCCAAGTCGTAATTGTGTCCATGATAGTTAGGGTTGTTGCATTTTCCGAAGATTTCTCGGTTTTTCTCATCACTCCAATGGGGATTATGCAAGCGATGTGCTGCATTAAAATGTTCCTTTCGAATGATTGCCGTTTTGTGAGCCATGACTGCTGTTTTCAATGCCAAGGTATAAAATGTTTAACTATAATGGAAATTTGTTAAACAAAATATGTGTTAAAAATTTACCCGGGTAGATTTACACTCTTCTTTTGGACAGAGATTTCTAACAATACTTACAGAAAGAGAAAAACCCTGTATCCGTGTGTTGGAAAGGGATATCGGTGTCGTAAACGTGCTCTAAAATTGTTTGAAGATACGTTGGGAAGGCGTCTACGGCATCTTGCATACTGATAGACTTTGTATCTAAGTAGAAAGGTTCACTTTTTCCGGAAACAAGCGAAATGATGGTCGGATCTGCTAATTTGCCCTCATTTTTTTGATACAGAAAAGCGTATTGCAATAATTGGAGTACGTGCTTTTTGTTGGACATCGTTTCCACTATTTGATCGGCGTCGATATCATTTTTTCGCATTTCGACATCGGTTTTTTGTACGCGCCCAGTTTTGTAATCGACAATTCGTATGCGTTCCCCAATTCTATCAATCCGGTCTATGATACCGCGAAGGCGTACTTTTTTCTCCTTTCCTCTTACGTTTACCGAAACGGTAGCTTCGTACTCCTTCTCCAATGCCTCAATGTACACAGGTTCGGTTTGCTGAGACAAGAACGCGATTTCAGATTTCAAAAAGCGTTCTGTTAACTCCATCGCCATTTGGTAGGACAATAGATTTTTCCCTTTCATGAATGCAGACTCCTGATTATTGAAGTGCTTCATGAATTCTTTGTGGAGAACGAGAGGATATTCCTTGAGCATTTTTTCAACGTCGAAGGAAGTAATTGCTACCATTCCTTGGGCATCTCGACCGTCTCCATGATCCAAGTTTTTGTCAATCGATCTTCGAGCCTGCCGAGAGGTCGGCTGAGAAGAAACAAACGGCTCATATAAGATTTCCAGCGTATTGTGAATGAACGTTCCGAAAGTGCTGTGCTCTACTTCTTCCTCGACGGTAGTTGCTTCTCCAAAATCCATCACATAACGGAAATAGAAATCTAGCGGACAAGTGAGATATTTCTTCAACATTGAAGCCGAGGTAGAGCCTTCGAACAATTCATCCAAGCGAGCGAATAACTCAGGCGTTTTTTCAATCTCGCGATACAATTCTTCTCTCGAAGTCTTCAAAGAATAAATGCGTTTGTTCAGTCGCATGTTTGGATTTACGCGCGCCAATTCCATCTCCAACTGCATCAAATATCGACTAGGCTCGTTGCTTCCAATAGATTCATCCGCACTTGTGTAGGTCACCAATAATTCCTCACAATGGTGCAATAAACGATAAAAGTGGTGGGCGAAGATGCCTTGTTTTTCCCGTGGTGTTGGAAGTTCCAAATAACGGCGTAAATCCATTGGAATGAGTGTTTGAATAGAATTGGTTGGCGGTAACATTCCTTCGTTCATACCTAGGCAGATAATCCTTTTGAAGTCGAGTCCGCGCGTTTCCAGCATTCCCATAATTTGAAGTCCGTCTGTTGGATTTCCATGATAAGCAATACTCTTTCGGGACCAATGTTGATGGAAAAGCAGTCGGAAACTTTTCAGTTGCATGCTAGGCAATCCTTCGTTCACAAGGTTTTCCATTTCGAGAAGCGCACTATCGAAGCATTGCAACATCGCTCGTTCAAATGCCATGGTATCCGAAAGGTTGGCGTACAATCGTTGGTTCATCTCTCGGAACAAGGTCATCGCACTGCCCCAGTTTTCGTTCCAGTCGGTGGTGATGCACTGCAATAGTTCCTTGGCGATTCCTTGTAATTCAATTGTATCGACATTCAAGAAAATCCGATTGCACTCAATGATTTCGTGTTCCAACTGCAATTGCGCTGCTTTTTCCTCCTCCGTACAAACTGCCTGTACTAAAGGATGATTCCAAAAGGCCTGTAAATCTTGAAAGTACAGCGCTTGGGTTCTAAACCTTGCTTTGTTTTCCTGAATACCGAAGACGAGATCTACCCAAGTTTTAATGGCTGTATTCCGAATGGGAAGTCCGAGCGAGATATTTGCCTTACCAATGGATTTTGGAAGGTTTTTTACCATGGGAGCGATCAAGGATTCATCCGCAAGAAGCAGCACGGTATCGTTCAATTCCTCCTTTGACAATGCTGCCAATGCCGTAGCGGCCACCTTAACCTGACCGGTTTTCTGAACAGATTCTATGACATTTACGTCCATCGGTTTCAAGGAAAGGACATCCTGCACTCGTGGTAGTTTCGGTTCGTCCAAAAACGATGATATCTCTCGTAGAAAAGTGCCTGCTTCGTGTGTTTTCTTTTCGTAGTAGAACGTATCTGCATCCAATAAATAATGTCCTCGACCGTAGCGAACCAATTGCCGCACAATACTCATTTCCGCTTTGGATAGCGCGTTGAATCCAGCGAAAACGAAATGATGTTCTTTATCTTCTTGAAACACGGGTTGAATATCCTCGGCGAGTGCTTTGTATGCGCTTCCCATGTAACATTGTTCGTTCGCATCAAGCTTTTTGTTCAACGCGTAGTAATAACCGGGAAGGCGATCCCAAAACTCCATGAATCGCTTTTGACTGGCGGTTAACTCTTGCTCACCGAAGCTCCAATTTTCAATTTCTTTGATGTCCGCCAAATTTCTGAAAACTTGTTTCGCATCAAGCAAGTAACGATCAATTTCATTGAAATCAGAAAGCAAAATATTCCCCCAATTTAGAAACTCTTCGAACGATCGGTCCTCTTCTGTTTTGGCCTGCTCCAGTTGGATTTCAAACAGAGCGAGTAAAGCCCGTGTAGAATCAATCACTGTTCGTTTAGATAATTGGCGTACCCATCGATCCATGGTGATCATTTCAGGCGCTAAAATGGGTTTTCTGGCGGCTTCCACTAATGCTTTGGAAACGAATTTACGCATCCGTTCAGAGGGCAGAATTAGCGTCACATGCGCGAGATCAAGATCTTGCTCCTTGATATAGTTGGCTATGTATTGAGTAAAGGTCATTTACACTTTTCGCGTTAGAAAGTTCCAGTAAGTTGATTTGTTTAGCACCGACGTTTTTGCCTCGGGATACAACTCTTCAAAGGACTTTGGAATCTTCACTTTCTTTCGTGTGGCATAGCTAAATATCGATGGATCGGCTTTGTACGCCATGAGGGTTTCAGCACCTTTTTCAATGAAGTCCATTTGTTGGCGCGTATGAGTTCTCCAGAAGTATAATTCCTTGTCCATTTTATGCGTTCGAATCCACTTGACGCGCTCGGAAATCATGTAGTTCCGCCAAAGTGCATCCAAGTCATTGCGGAACTCCGGCTTATGAAAATTTTGAATCAATGCATTCCGTATTCCGTTATCCTGGAAGTAAATACAATGTGTTTTCTTTAGTTCGTAGCGGTGTCCGTTGTAAAAGGACGGCAATCGAATCAATAAAAACGCCTTTTCAAATAGGTCGATATAGCGCTCAATCGTTTCATTATCTACGCCGCAACGTTGAGCTACATCGTTGTAGGATATTGGCTCACCACATTGGAAGGCCAATATTTTGAGCATTTTCATCAACTTATCGGCTTTGTTTACGCGATCCTTTGCTCCTAATTGTGTGTGCAACACATCGTCGATGAGATCGGTCAGATGTTTGGATGCGTTATCGAGATCGCTCAACACGTTCGGGTAATTCCCGAAAATCAGGCGTTCCTCGAGCAGTTCCACCTCATGTGTCAACCCGAAATGTTGCGCTGCTTCGCTAAAAGAAGGTGCATACAGTGAAAACAGCATACCTTCCATCTCCAATGCCGTACGTAACTCAGGGTCCATCATGGGTGGATAGGAGCAAGTGACGATCAAAGTTGCTTTGAGATCACCTACAAGGGTCATTTCCAAAATTGATTGCAAATTTGGTAAGAACTGGGCCTGACGAAGAATCAGGAATGGTTCGGTATATTCCGCGAGCTGCCCCGGATTTTCTTCCACCGATTTTCGCACGCTCTTTTGTGATAGGTCGATGATGGAAAACGATTGTGAATTCTCTTGCAGAGTACTCGCAATTAAGGTTTGCTTTCCGGCTCCTTTCGGTCCCTCAATAAGAACGAGTTTACTTTTGGAAATGGCTTCAGAAACTGCCGCATGAATGCCGCGTTGAATCATAGTGCTGTTTTCTTTCGAAGATAACTTTTTTGGTTAGTTAATCGCTTTTTATTGTTGAATTTTGCGTTTTATCAGGATTGCTTGAGTATTTGAGCGCTTCGCTTTTCGACAGTTTGACTTTTCGACAAGTCAAAAAATCGAACAGTCAAAATATCTACTCCCTACTCCATTCTGAACGTATCAAAAAAGCGAAAGGCGCGGGGGGAGTTCATGAATTTATTTCCTCCAAATGCTTTGAGAACAATGACGTATTCTTCTGTGAGTAAAACGCGCATCCATGACATGGAATTGTCCCAGTATTCTTGCCCCAAACCTTGAATGGCTTCACCTCCATTTGGAAGCTCAATTTTCTCGTAAGGGCTTTCTTCAGGACTTGGTAAATATTCTGCTGCTGCATCCTCCCAAGAATCGATATCCAAACGATCGTACACCTCAATGGAGTAGGAATTTCCCTGTCCGAATTCACGGTAAATACTGCTTACATGTTGTTCATCATAAAGACCGAGTTCTTGCGGTTTGCCAGGAAAAGAAATGGTCAGTCCAAGAGAATCGACGGAGTACTCATAGGTTCGCATCGCCTTAACTGCTTTTTCAGCCAGGGTTCGATGTTCGGCATACGTGGCTTCTATTTTTCGTACGGTGTACCCTTTTTGCCCAAGAAGACTTATGATGCCTTGATCTCCAGCTAAATGCCCGGCTCCCACTGCGCAGAAAACAGATTTCTCCGAAAGTACTTGTTCCAATGAGTCCACCATACTGATATTTCTGTCTGTAATCAACGATTGATAATATCTTGGAACAATAGATAGTGAGGTCTTTACAAAATCATTGAGTCCGTAAATATCCCCCTCTAAATACAGTCCTATCATTTCTTCCTTCGTGGATAGAATGGCGCCAAGATTTCCTTCTTCGAAGTCGAAAGAGGAGTAATCGCTAATGTCAGGAACGACATTCATTTGAAATTCAATGGTCTCTAACGGATAGAACTCCTTCCCTGCATTGAAGCAATACTGCTGGAAATATGCATCTAAAAATTGTGGCATTCCATCCTCATCGCCATACGCAGATTTACTCGCTCGTGCATTGCTTGTGTAAGGCTTACCATCGCTATCAAACTTTAGTTTGACGTTTCCTTTACGAGCATCGAAAGTTTCAAAAATGGAGAAGATGTCTGTTTCTAGAGAAATAACCTCCGCTTGATCCATCGCATAGTAAACGCTGTCGGGTAATTGAAACAAGCGTTTATCATTGGAATGCATGCTGCCGAATAGATACGATTTCTTACCATTTTTTGCTTTCACCTCCCACAATAATGCATAATGTTCCTGCTGTCCAAATGAAAATCCGGAAGAAAGAAGAACGAATAAGAGGATCAAAATTGACTTCATAGCACTACAACGCATCAAAAAATGAGCCGCTCTATCAGCTGATCTCCAAATGCATAGGGAATATACGCCAAATTTGGGATTTCTTTGGTAAGAATCACAGGAGATTTTTTACCGAGTGAGATTGTACCGTGTGTATCGGACAAATCCATGGCATAAGCGGCATTGATGGTAAGTGCGTTAAGCGCTTCCTCTGGGGTCATTTTCATTTTTACGCAAGCCAAGGACCAAACGAAGCTAAGGTTTCCACTTGGTGTAGACCCTGGATTGAAGTCACTTGCGAGTGCCACAGGCAGATCGTTGTCCATTAGCCTTCTAGCATCACCATAAGGAATAGAAAGGAAATGAGAACAACTTGGTAAAATAGTTGGCATGGTAGACCCTGACTTTAACGCTTCGATATCGGCATCTTCCAATTCCTCCAAATGATCTACGGATAAGGCGCCCAACTCTACGGCTTTGGCTATTCCTCCGAGGGCAGAAAATTGATTCACGTGCACTTTGGGTTTGAGTCCAATCTTGATTCCTGCCTCTAAAATCTCCGCCATCTCATCCACAGAGAAATAGTTGCGCTCACAAAAAACGTCGATGTAATCCGCTAGATTCTCTTCGGCAATTTTCGGTAGCATTTCGTTGATGATAAGGTCGATATACCCTCGATGATCTTCTTTGAACTCTGCCGGGAAAGCATGCGCTCCCAAGAAGGTTGATTTTATGGCAATCGGACAAGCTTCCTTCAGTCTCTTGATTACGCGGAGCATTTTCAATTCGGCATCTACCGAAAGTCCGTAACCCGATTTAATTTCCAACGCTCCCGTACCGTAGGACATCAATCGTTCTACGCGCTCTTTGGACGCGTCGAACAAATCATCTTCTGACATTTCGGCCAATCGTCGGGCAGAGTTCAATATTCCACCGCCTTTCAAGGCTATTTCTTCGTAGGACAAACCATTGATTCGGTCCACGAATTCCTCCTCACGCGACTTGGCAAATACGGTGTGTGTATGTGAGTCGCAAAAAGCTGGAAGCACGTACTTTCCTTCCGCGTCGATGACCTCCAAGTCGCGCCAATCGGTAATTCCGCCCCATTCCGACATAGGTCCGTACGCAATGATTTCTCCATCTTCCAATGCTAGAAACGCATCTTCGATGATAGGCAGATTTTTCATTTCGGCACCTTTGCGAATCTTTGGTAGATTTTCTCCGCATTGCACCAGTCCTTTAATGTTTTTGATGAGTGTTTTTGCCATGAGGCAATGTTAATGAAAATAGACTAAAGACAATCAGACTTTAGACAAAAGACCTCGTGCTCTCGAAGTGCAATGATAACCCACTTGTTTTTTTATTCGTCAATTTGGTCAATTAAAGAAAATAGGTATCTTTGCGCTCGCTCTATCAGAGAAAAGTATGCCTGGGTGGCGGAACTGGTAGACGCGCTGGATTCAAAATCCAGTTCCTTCGGGAGTGAGGGTTCGATTCCCTCCCCAGGTACGAAAGTCAGAGTGAGAAATGAGAGTGAGAGCGATCATTGAAACTCTGACTTTTTTTTCGCTCTCAAACCCCAACTCACATTTTTTTAATTCAACATTTTAGGTAACTTAATTTAGAAACCTACCTACTATGTTTGATTTTGAAAAACTTACTATTTACAAAAAAGCGAAACTCTTTAATTCACAAATTCGATCATTTATCGACTCCACTCCATTGGACCGTACAACGAAAGATCAACTAAGACGTGCCTCATTCAGCATTGTTTTGAATATTGCTGAGGGGTCAGGCAGATTTACTAATCCAGATCGGAGGAATTTCTTCGTGATTGCGAGAAGTTCTGCTTTTGAATGTGTTGCAATTCTTGATATCTTAAAAGATGAGCAGACCTTAGATCAAACACAATATGAAAACTTTTACACGAACGCCGAGGAAATCTCAAAAATCCTTTTCGCCTTGATAAAAAATCTTAGTGTTAAACCCTAAGTATATTCTCAATTTCCTTATGGATGTTTTGGTTCGATAATTGTTCCGCTCCGAGTACGAAAGTCAGAGTGAGAAATGAGAGTGAGAGCGATCATTGACACTCTGACTTTTTTCTTTTATACTCACTCTGAGGCTCAAACTTACTGAGGATCAAACCAATTAAACTGAACATAACTTTGCTGAAAGCGCTAGGGGTTATCACAAACTCTCCTTTATTTCACTGTACTTTTCCGTAACTTTCATCTTTGTTCTATCTTGAACTCATGAAAACACTCCTATTTTTTTGTGTTTTGTTCCTTACAAGAGCTGCTTTCGGCCAAACCGATACCATCAATCAATTGGATGGCAATGGTCTAAAACAAGGGTATTGGATTCATTATGGAGAAGAGCATCTAGATCAAGGATTTCCTCTCAATGCCATTTATTCAGAAGGCGTATATGTAAATGACAAAAAGCAAGGTTATTGGAAGAGGTATCATATCAATGGTTCCATACGGCTACTCGGACACTATGAAAATGATAAGCCCTGTGGAGATTACACCAAGTACTTCGAAGATGGTACCATCGAGGAGGAAGGTACGTATTGCAACGATAAATATTTCGGAGAACTCAAAAGATACCACCCCAATGGAGTATTGAAGTATCGGTCGAAGTACAGTCAAAAAGGAGTAGAAATAGATACCACTTTTTACTATTCGGAAGTTTCAACTGTCCGAAACATGATTATTCATGATTCCGTTATGGGTATCTCACAAGCGATAAGTTATAATGACTTCGGCGAAATAACTGATTTTACCGTGGAACCATATTCTTGCGAGGAAAAGCCATTTAGACTGAAGAATTTTATTGACACCACTCAATCTGTATCTGAAGGTATCGCTGGGACCTATTATTGTATAATGACGTATTCTGGAACGCCTATTTATCAAGAGTTCATTTTAATTATTCACTCAGACCTACATTACGAGGTGGTTTCGTATAACTATGAACAATGCTATGGGACGCTACACTCTTTTGAAGGTACAATTACGGATCAAGTAACTGAAATTGAGTTCAGTGAAAGAGGTCCTTTACCCAAGTACCTCAACAAAGAAAGTTTCGGATTTGAGAGTGTTCCCGTTACGAAATATCGAGACCACCGGGTAACATTTCGATTTAAAAAAGGAAAATTAAATCCTGATTTTCGGATTCCTAAATCGCCTACATCAGTGAGATAAAACTTGGCAAGAAGCTTGACACGATTGGAGCAGCTACGGCAAACGCAACTTTTAAATTTTGAAGTGCACTTTGGGTCATAACCAGCTCTGTTTTCGCTTCTTTTAAATCGAGCGATGCATCCTTTTTCGCACCCTCGTAGACTTGGTCGAGTAATTCACGACTCTTGGCACGAATGTATAGATGAACGGGAATATAAATCATCGCCAATAAAAACGAGAATAATAATCCATAAGCATAGCTTACTTCGTCTGGATAAATCTCAAAACCCGGAATGTCGATCGCATCGTTTAATGATGCTCCTAATGCTGTTGAGGTGAGAACAGAAAAAACCACAAGTGCTGCCATCGTGTGCAAACATCGTTTCAATGTGGCTTCCAACTTATTCAACGCTCTTGAAGCGGCTTCTATAGATCTCTTATCATTCCCTTTCAATGTTATCTTGTCTGCAACAACGGGGATGATAAATACCGTAGTAATAATTGGCAGTTGCAAGAAAAGCGTGATGCGTACAACGGCATCCAAAACCCAACCGCCTTCCAATATCACGCCAAATTTGTCAATAAAATCACTTGGTTTCAGGATATTCCCACCTTGACCTGAAAAGTATCCAGCCGCAGCACCAAAGAGAATAGCCAATCCCAAACATATTCCAATTATCCTCAGTCTATTTTCTAAATCGACAGTTAGCGTTCTGATTTCATAGACAAAAACTACACAGGCGCCTCCTGCAATACTCATCATAATGATGATTAACAACGTCCAATTTAAAAAGGAAGTGTTCTGATGATATGCCGCATCATGAACATCCATAGTAAACGTACTCTTGTGTTTCTTTTTGTGCCCCGAAACGTGAGACTCAAGCACCGTAGAATCTATTTCAGATGAATCTTGCTCAGGTGTTTCTTTCTGGATATATTTCTTAACCTTGTCGGTGGAGTCCTTCGAATATTGATTCAAATACGTCACCGTCAGCGTATCATTCTTCGCATGCCCATTGTAGTTAATTACAAACTCTTCAACGTTCTTGGGAACGGGATTGCTATTATCCATGATTAATTTGAAGCCGACAGAACCTGCGGCTAGCGCAAAAACGACTATGATCAACACATGATACGACTTATAATGTAACTTGTTGACTTTTTCCATGATATTACTAGTGATGTATGGATAAATGTACAAGAAAAACTTGCAAATCTGACGATTAAGTTAATGGTGAAGTATTTACCTTTATTCCATGGAAGACATACTCGACATCATTGTAGGCATATTTTCAGGAAATGCCACCACCCTACGCTCCGTTCTTGTGATAGTCGCTGGAGTGCTTCTCATCATTTTCTCTCCGCTGGGAATTGTCACTTGGATTTTCGGCGCTGGTCTGATCGTTTTGGGTATTGTTTTTCTTGTCATCAGCCTCTTTATGGACTCTAACAAAAAAGAAAAATAATATCACCATCGGAAGGTAAGCTACACTTTGGTCATCGAGCTTGTCGAGATGCCAATGTGCTAGACTTTAGTCCGTCAAAAGCACGGTAATTCATTCAAAGGACAATTTAGTATCAGGATTACAGCGTGAGATCGAAATTCATAACGGCATCTCGACAAGCTCGATGACCGTTATCCTCTTAAAAACAATAAAACTGTAATGTTTTATCGTCTACAAGCCCAACAAATGCTCCTCTACCCAAGCATGCAAGCGCAACTCCTCTTCAAAGCGCTCCAACGAGCCAATGAGCATGCTTCCAAAAGGATTCTTTGCATAACGTCCGCTCTTCAATAACTGGATAATTTCTACAAGAAACGGCTCCTGATCTTCGTGGGAAATGAGATGTGTATTCTCCTCTATATTTCCTGAAAGGGCTTGCGGGTACAATACTTGCTCCTCGTGCTTCATGTGCCATTGCATTTCCAATTGGAACTTTTGGAACAAATTGAACACCGCCGTCAAAGCTGGAGAATTGGGATACAACTTTATCAACCCTAAGAACTGCTGTTCAATCTTAGGTATATCGCGCTCCAAATAACGAACATGCGCATCCTTTAAGTAGTGAACGATCTCAACATTCGATCCCTCCAAAAGGTGAACGGGTACATCAATAAACTGAACGAGATTTTTGGATGGCGTGTAAGACATGAAATTGCAGATTTAGCGTGTTTTCTCAAAGTTAGGGCAATCCACCCTTCAAAGCAATACCGCATTTCAGGTATAATTTATCTGTATATTTCCGAAAAATCCAATTTATGCTGACACGCGAAGAACAAGTCGCCTTTTGTGAAAAGTGTACCAACCGAAAGCCTTCCATGCAAGGTCTGCTCTGTAAGCTTACTGATGAAAAAGCCACGTTTGAAGAAACCTGTCCCGATTTCGAATTGGACGAATTAGAACAATTCAACTTGGAAAAACAACGTCGTGATGCAAAGTATGGAGATGCGCCGGGAGCTGAAATCGAAGTGGGTGTCTTAAATGGTGGAATCATTGGTGGTTCACTTGCTATAATTGGCTCCATCGTATGGTTCTTCGGTGCTTGGATCTACATGGACATTATCTTCTTCTATCCACCGGTTTTATTGGTGATTGGAATTGTTGCCCTTGTCCGAGGCATTCAGGCTCAAAAAGAGAAAAAAAGAAAAGCGGCAAGACAAGACAATGTTTTAGACGCCGAATTAGATTAAAACCAATACCGCGATTATGGTATTCTTCATTAAATCCTAATGAAGGTTTTGTAAACACTTTTCCGTATATTCGGCTCTATATAACTGTAATACTGACACTTACAAATATTTCTTATTTAGAATAATTTTAAATACCACATTTAGGGTATTGTGAAAACTGCCCCTCGTTCATTTCTTTGTACCGGATTAATTATTCGGCAAAAAACAGAAAAATGAAGATTACTTACTTGACAATCGTTCTTGTAGCAGGTGCACTAACCTTCACCTCATGTAAAAAGAAAGGATGTACTGATCCTACCGCATTAAACTATGATGCCAGCGCAGAAAAAGATGACGGCTCATGCGAGGAAGATCCAGGACCTTCTTACACAACACCTTCAACTTATGTATTTACCGATGCCAACGGAAACAACACCGTGGCGTATCAAGGTCAAACAGACCGATTGAATCAATTGAGCGAAATGACCGCACTGATGGGAACGGGAACTTCGGCTCCAGTAGATGCACAAGCATTGAAAGACATGTTTGCAAATGTAGGCGATAACGGTAACGGCAACTTCACTTTCACCTCAACTAAACAATTAAAGAACAAAACATTCCCGGCAGATCAAGCCCTATTTGAAGGATGGATGGACGATTTCGCAGCAGCGAGTCAATCACATGCCATGACCGCTTCTGATGGACAAGCTGGAACGTTGACAACCAATTCAGGCTCTACGTACTTGTTCGATGAAAACGGAATCGAACACAAGCAATTCATCGAAAAAGGATTGATGGGAGCTACATTTATGTACCAAGCATTAGTAGTGTATTTTGGAGATGGCAAAATGAACGTGGACAACACTACTGCCGAAGATCCTGCCAATGGAGCGTACTACACTGCTATGGAGCACCACTTCGATGAGGCTTTCGGATACTTCGGAGTTGATGTAGACTTCCCGGCGAACATTCCTGATCGTTTTTGGGGGAAATACTGCAACCAGCAGGATCCATTGATCAACTGCAACGAGGACATGATGAACAACTTCTTGAAAGGACGTGCAGCCATTACTGGCAACGTACTTTCAGATCGTGATGCTGCAATTTCAGCGCTAAGAACAGAGTGGGAAGATATCTCAGCATACCAAACAGTAAAATACATCAACGATTGTTTGAATTACTTCGGATCAGACGACGCGGCTTTCCTTCACGCATTGGCAGAGGCGTACGCCTTCGCTTGGAACTTGCGCTATGCTCCTACAGAAACACGTCGTATGACAACTACAGAGCACGCTGATTTGATGTCTTTGTTCCCCACTAACTTTTGGAATACAACGATCACCGATTTGAACAACATCAAAAACGCTATCGAAGCAAAGTATTAATAATTGAAAATGTAAAATGCTTCTCAATTTTTCTTTTTCAATTTTCAATTAATTCAAATGACTTTCAAACGACTTTCAATCATAGGCTTACTAGCTGTTCTCACCTTGGGAACAGCCGTGAGCTGTAAACCAGATCCGGAACCAACACCTGACTTTGACAAGGCATCTTTGTTGACCAACATTGCGGACAGTCAAATAATTCCAGCCTTGGATGATTTTGACACGAAGCTTGGTACTTTGGAAACGGATTATTTGGCATTTCAAGCCAACCCAAATGCTACCACGCTAGAAACCGTGCGCAATAGTTGGAAAAATGCCTACATCTCATGGCAAAAAGTAAAAATCTACGATTTCGGGCCGGTGCGAGATTATGCATTGAAAGGAGCAACCGGAACATTCCCAACGGACACAACGAAAATCAACAACAACATCGCCTCCGGTTCTTACACACTGGGAACAGCGGCTAACGTTGACGCCATCGGATTGCCTTCCTTGGATTACTTGCTGTATCGAAATGACGCACTGAACACGCTAACCAACAATGCTAATGCCATGCAATATGGTCTGGATGTGGTTCAGAAAATGAAAACAGAAGTTGCCGCAGTGAAATCACAGTGGTCGTCTTACCGTTCAACGTTCATTGCATCTACGGGAACGGAAACCACTTCTTCCTTCTCAGAATTTGTCAATGAATTCAACCGCGATTACGAATTAGCGAAAAATGCCAAGGTGGGCATTCCCATTGGAAAGCAAAGCTTGGACATCGCTCTACCTGAATATATCGAGGCGCGCTACTCCGGAATTTCATTTGATCTTTTGGAAGCAAGCATCATCGCTTTGAAAAATGCGTACACGGGAGGAGCTGGCGTTGGTTTCGATGACTATTTACTCCACTTGGAACGCAGCGAATTGAACAATACTATTAATGCCAACTTCGACGGGATTCTTGCCAAGATTGACACGTTCAACGGAACATTGGAGGAAGAAACGGCGAACAACTGGTCGGAAATGAATGATTTGTACACACTCTTGCAAGGACAGGTGGTGTATTTAAAAACGGATATGACGTCCGCATTTGGAGTTCTAATTACGTATCAAGACAACGACGGTGATTAATGCGCTGAGAGATAAACTATCCTTTCACAAAGAGGTTTCCATTGCCCCACTAATTATTTTTCGAATAATTTTTGGGGCTTTGATGCTTTTTGGCGTTTTGCGCTTTATAAGCAAAGGCTGGGTGCATCAATTGTATATTGAACCTCAGTATTTCTTCGGCTATCTTGGCTTTGAATGGGTGAAACCATTAGAGGGAAACCTCATGTATTTGCCCTTCGTTTTAATGGTGATTGCAGCCTTGGGAATTTTACTCGGCGCTTTCTATCGCATCTCAGCATTCGTATTTTTTATCTGCTTTACCTACGTGGAACTGTTAGACAAATCGAACTATCTGAACCACTATTATTTTGTGAGTTTGATGAGCTTTCTGATGGTACTGGTTCCTGCCAATCGACGTTTTTCTATTGATGCTTGGCTTCGACCTCAAATTCGACAAAAAACAACCGAGCAATGGCACATTGGTATTTTGAAGTTTCAGTTGGCCGTGGTCTACATTTTTGCTGGAATCGCAAAGCTACATGCCGATTGGTTATTCGAAGCGGAACCCCTTAGAACATGGCTTCAGGCGCATCATAACATTCCATTAGTTGGTGGACTCATGCAAGAAAAATGGCTGGCTTTCGCGTTCAGTTGGACGGGCTGCATCTACGATTTGTTCATTGTCTTCTTCCTGCTGAGTAATCGCTTTCGACCCTATGCCTACTTTTTCGTCATTTTCTTCCATGTGGTAACGTGGTACCTCTTCCCTATCGGTGTATTCCCATGGGTGATGATTTTCTCTACCTTGATTTTCTTCCACGAAGAAACCCACCAAAAAGTACTGAACTGGCTGGAAGGATTATGGGGCAGAGCAAAAAGCTCGAAAGAGTTGATTACACAACGAAGAGGAACCTCAAAAGCGATGCGTTATTTCCTCATCGTGTTCATTGCCGCCCAATTACTGATTCCGTTTCGTTACGTTTTGTATCCCGGTGATTTGTTTTGGAACGAAGAAGGGTTCCGGTTTTCATGGCGCGTTATGTTGATGCACAAGGAAGGATACGCCACTTTTTACTTGCATGACAAAGCTACCGGACGCGAATCGGAAATCAACAATGCGAAGTTTTTAACGCGAACGCAAGAAGATCAAATGGCAACACAGCCAGACATGATTCTGCAATACGCCCGCATTCTCAAAAATTATTACGACGGTAAAACCTTACACTACGGGGAGCATAAATTCAAGATTGAAGATCCTGCGATATATGCGCGCATTTATGTGTCCTTGAATGGACGTCCGTCACAGCTTTTTGTGGATAAGAAACACGATTTGGCTTCATTGCCGTACAATTTAAAACACCGTAACTGGATAGAGCCTTTTCAACCGTGAAATTCCTTCTGTACATAGCATTTTTGACAATGGCGCTCTCCAGTTGGGGGCAACTTTCCGGTACCGTAATGGATACCAAAGGCGGAACAATTCCGGGAGTTCGAATTAAAAATATGAACGCAGATATTTTGTGCGATGCCGATCTTGATGGTAAGTTCAAATTGAAAGGAAACATTGGTGATACCTTGCGTTTTTCCATGCACGGATTCGATACCACCTATATTGCGTTTGATAAATCGAATAAAACGATTACCCTAATGTCCGTTCAAGATATCGGTGAAGTGAACGTGATCCGAAAACGTCTAGCGGATTTCGATGTGGGTTACTTGCCTCCGATCAAAGGCGTTCAGATTTACACAGGAACGGGACAAATCATTAAACTGGATCGACTCAATGGAGCAAAGTCTGCCGCAAATCCGCGGGAAATGTTTGCCAAAATTCCAGGGTTGAATATTTGGGAAAGCGATGGAGCCGGAATTCAAATTGGAATTGGTGGGCGTGGATTGAGCCCGAATCGAACGGCGAATTTCAATACGCGTCAAAACGGTCACGATATTAGTGCCGATGCATTAGGATACCCCGAAAGTTACTACACACCACCGTTTGAAGCGCTGGAATCTGTGGAGATAATTCGCGGATCGGCGGCCTTGCAATTCGGAACGCAATTCGGTGGATTGTTGAACTTCATCATCAAAGAACCACCAACAACAACTCCTTTCGAATTTACGACAAGAAATACGGTAGGGACCTACGGATATTTCGGCACGTTTAATCGCATTGCAGGATCTAAAAACCGATTCTTCTATCAAGTGTACCACCAATACAAGCGTGGCGATGGCTACCGGGAGAACAGCGAGTTCAATCAGCACCAATTGTTTGGTCAGATTGGCTATCATATCACCGAAAGAACTAAAGTCCGTTTGGAGTACACGCACATGAATTACTTGGCGCGTCAAGCCGGTGGACTTTCCGATTTACAATTCGAACAGAACCCGCGCCAAAGTTTGCGCGATCGCAACTGGTTCAACGTGAACTGGAATACGCTTGCCTTCCATTTCGATCACGAGTTCTCGGACCAGGCTTACTTAAACGTTCGCGCTTTTGGAATGCATTCCAGCCGTAAGACTCTTGGTTTCCTCGGGAAAATCACGCAACAAGATCCGGGAGGTGCACGTGAAATGCTGTCAGGTGACTTTCAAAATGCTGGTGTTGAAGCCCGTTTCTTGCGTCGCTACATTCCGAATCAAGGGAAAGATATTCGTGGTGCGGTGTTGCTCGGTGGACGCTACTATCAAGGACAAACGATTGCCAATCAAGGAATTGCAACCGATGGAAACGATGCCGATTTCACGTATCAAAACCCCAATGACTTGGAAGGTTCCTCGTTCACTTATCCCTCTCAAAATGCCTCGCTCTTTGCAGAAAATATCTTGTTCATTGGCAAAAAATTAACGCTCAATGCCGGAGTTCGTTTGGAGCACATCAACAGCGGTTCGGGCGGTTATTACAAACAGTATTTGATTCATCCGGTGAACAACGATACGCTGAATATTTACACGCGCACGGATTCCAACGTCGTCTCTCGTCAAGTGCCATTATTCGGTGGAGGACTTTCTTACAAGGTGTCGAAACGTGCTAAATTGTACACCAATTTTACGCAGAATTACCGCGCCATCAACTTTACCGACATCCGCGTGAATAACCCCAACGTGGTGGTAGACAGCACCATGCGTGATGAATATGGCTACACTGCCGAACTTGGTTTCCGAGGAATGAAAAAGGATTACTGGATCTACGATATTGCAGGATTCTATGTCTTTTACGGCGATAAAATCGGGTTGGCTCCAAAGCCGGGAACGGTGTTGAAAGAGCGCACAAATATTGGCGATGCCCGTAATTTTGGCGTGGAAATTTTTAGTGAGTTCGACTTCGTGAAAGCCTTAACGGATTCATCGAATCATTCTCTTTCTTTGTTCGTTAATGCGGCGTACATCAATGCCAAGTACATTCGTTCGAAAGAACCCAACTTTGTCGATAAGCAAGTGGAATACGTGAGTCCAGTCATTTTAAAATCTGGATTGCGGTATCGCTACAAAACGTGGAGTTTCCAAGTGCAGGGAAGCTATAACGCAGCGCAATTTGCTGATGCTTCGAATTCGGTAGTGCCTTCAGGCGATGCCGTCATAGGCGAAGTGCCTGCGTATTACGTGTTCGACATGTCCGGTCGCTACACGTTTCCAAAGTATTTCCAAGTGGAATTTGGCGTGAACAACTTCACCAACCAATCCTACTTTACCCGAAGAGCGACGGGCTACCCTGGGCCGGGAATTTTACCATCGGATGGCATCACGGCGTATGTCACCGTTCAATTCAAAATCAGTAAATAAGCGGAAGTTTGTCGGAGATTACCCGAAGACTTTTCACGCGATCAACAATCAGCTCTCCATCCACCTCCATTTGAATCGTAGGGTGCAACTGTTGAAATTCGACTTGTGATGCAGCGGAATAGGTCAATTGACGATGTTGAATGTGACGTCCTTTTTTTAGATCACCCAACTTTGATGCGTAGGTCAAAAGTGAAACGTCCCCAACGATGGTAATTCCCAAATCGCCGCTGTTTAGCGATGCTTCCGGATGAATTGTCAATCCGTAGCCGAAATCGCGCCCGTTGCAAAAGGCGATTAACAACGCTTTTCCTTCCCAGCTTTCTCCATTCAAAAGCAGTTGCACTTTGCGCTTCCGATAACTCAAAAAAGCACGAATAATCGCCAATGAATACGCCAGTTTGCCGCGTATGCCCTTTTTTCGTTGTCGCTCTAAAAGCTGCACCACTTTTGCTCCGAAACCTAGGTCGGCAATGTTCAAAAAAGCACGCTCGCCAGCATCCATTTCCACCA
Organism: bacterium; assembly: GCA_024742305.1. Taxonomy (GTDB): domain Bacteria; phylum Bacteroidota; class Bacteroidia; order Flavobacteriales_D; family Crocinitomicaceae; genus UBA4466. Next base: position 57,179 of record JANSYQ010000002.1, read on the forward strand.
ATCCGTAATCGACGTGCTTCACGTTCAGCGCCTCTAGGTTGTACACAAAAACTCTTGGGTCGAAGGGCTGCAACATCCGTTGGAAATCATTTCCGGTGCCGTCAGGAAGAATACCAATAGCGCAACATTCTGGTTGTGATTGATGCCATCCATTCAAAACTTCATTGCACGTACCATCGCCACCCACCGCAATAATCACTTGTTTGGATTGTGACCACGCTCGCGCTATTTCGATGGCGTGTTTGGAATATTGCGTGGTACTTACCTCGGTTTCCAATCGCGGGGAGTTTTGCGCCAATTGGATAGTTTGCAGAGCTTTTTCACTTTGCTTCCTTGAACCATTGACTATAAACCCGACGCGAATCATTGCAGTACAAGGTACTTAATTTCGGTGAGTGAGATTTCGAAGGGGGTTATTCTTAGTATTCACTACAGCTCCTGCACCGGAGCCATACCTTCGCAAGGCTTTGACGGAAAATTAGGGAATTATAAGGGTGAAGACATTGCCAAGCCAAGTCGCTATATTTTGTCACCCTCCCGAGACCTCCCTCTAGGGAGGAGGGAATTTATCCTTGACTGACGAACTCATCTACCCGGCGGTTTCAACTCTTCCAAAGTCAAGAATCCGTCCTTGTTCTGATCTACCCGGTCAAAGTCGTTTTGCAACGGACCACGTGCTTCGGAGCGCTCAATTTTTCCATCGCCGTTGGTGTCCATCATTTTCATTAGCTCCTTTGGGTCAGGTCTATCTCCACCGCGCGGCATTCTCGGTGGTGGTCCGCTGGTGTTTTGTCTGCCATTCATTCCAACAACAGTCAACGGTCCATTTTTGAAATCTTCACTGGGACCGCCTTTAAAACAGATGGGCGTAGACGGAAAGTTATCCGTGATTACGTAGTAATATTCGTTGTCGCTTTCTAGTGTTTTTCCAAATCTTCCATTACAGGGATCAAGCTCAGACGTTCCTTCCACGTATTCGTAATCTTGAAAGTAGGTGCCGTCGTATTCACCATCTGGAGCCGCTTTCCCATCCCCTGGACGTTCACCTTCTTTCAAACGGTAGCCGCTTTCGTATGCTGTAATTTCACCCGATTCGTTGTAGCCCCACTTGTAATAAATTGGGTATCCGTCAGCGGCGTAACCCACTTTGATCATCTCTGATCCGTCCGCCTGAATTTCATCCAAATAAGCACTCGGCGTTCCGTGGTAGTGATATTTTCCGTTGGGTTGCACGTGTCCGTTGTTGCAGTCAAGACCGAGATCGACAGTACTCGTTAAGGTGGTAATATTCCACTTATAATTGGTGCCGCCCGAACCTCGGAAAAACTCTCCGGTGAACGGATCGAGCTCCACACCTGAGAACAAAACGCCCATGCGAATGCCTTGCGCCGAAATGAAATCGTCTGCTGGTGTTGGGTGCAAGGGAATTTCGTAGGTCACTTTGTGCGGTTGAATGGTATTTGGATTCCCTTGATTGGGAAACGCTCCGGTTTTGTGTTGCGGAATGCCATTCGCGGTGATGATGCGCACACCTCTCTGCTCATCAATTTCTTCCTCGTACACGTGTTCGTGCTTGGGTTCCGTTTGGCAACTTTCAGGACTGAGAAAAATGCGGAAGGTGCTGGTATCGCTTTGGTACTGCCCGAAAGCAGAAGAACTGACGATTAAAGAGAAATAAAGGAGTCGTGTCATGCTGTTATGTAAGATTGATACTCCTTGTGTTGCCGGATAGTTGGAAAACTTGTGGTTCAATATTATTCTCCAAGTTTCAAAAATTTAATCGTTCTCAAATGATTCTGGTTTTCTTTATGACCGTTTGCCAAATACATTCTTTGAAAAAGTTTTAAAGTAATCGTCTGCCAAATTCATTTGTTTAGAAAACAGCTTAATGTAATTCTTCAATTCAATTTCAGGAAGATACAACACCCTCTTTTTAACGGCTTCGAACTCTTCAAAGGTATATCTTCTTGGGTTGGGATGCCCTGTTCCAAAAGTGGCTTGCGTTTCTCTAAAGAGGATAAAATAGAACGCCTTAAACCGAAACGCATCCGACTTTAAAATCTCCAAATCTTGCTCTGAAATTGGAAACTCAACGGACAGCTCTGCATGTCCGGATGAAACCGGGAAACAATACATATAGCCCATCTCACTTTTGTAGATAAAAGGGCTGTACCCTTTGCTTAGACTGTATACTTCCGAGGCTCTACTCATGGGCGGGGAATAACCGTTTTGCACTAGGTAATGTGGCGTTTTCTCTCGAGTGTAATTGTTGCGCCATTTTGCTTAGTGCATGCTATGCCTATTTATTCATTTAATAATCTAATTGTTTGCCTTACTATATTCACAAATAATTCTTCTCTCTCAATTTCATCCATTTTGATCAACGGGCGATCAGGAGGATTCATTGCCTGAAATTGATTCAACTCCTCAAGGGATTCAAACAGACAAGGTTTTAGAATTACAGTTAGAATTGTCGCCCCATTAATTTCCGCGGCTTCAAGTAATGGTGGCAGCTCATGGGAAGAAATAAAGTCAGAACCCATAAAATCAGTACTTACTAAAAGAATTGCCACCTTCGTTTCTTCAATTGCTTTCTTAATTTCATCTTTCCATTTAGCACCTGGATTAATTTTGCTATCATCCCAAAATTCAATTTTATCTAGGAAAGGCTTAAAGTGCCTTTGAATTTCTTTCATATATTCCTTGTCAGCATGTGAATAGCTTACAAAAACTTTACTCCTAGATTTATTCGATGTAGTTGACTTCTTGTGGGCAACTGCGGGAAGAGTGCCTAACTCTTGTTTTAGATAAAATAGGAATTTTTCTGTCCTTATTTCATAATCACAACTCGGTGAGGCTTGGCCATCATGTCTTTCATTTCTATGATTTTGTAACTCAGATTTTGCATATAACTCGACTTGATCAAGAAAAATAGCCTTTGACTCTTGAGAGTAGAAGTCTGTTAATTTGTCTTTAATCTTTTCGAATTGTGATGCTGCAGTTTGTTGCGCGTCTAGATGGATGAAGTACTCCATAAACTCTGAGGCCTCATGTCGAATTAATTGTTCATCATTCATTGTTATGCCTATTTTCCTTTTAACATTTTATCAATTTCAGCAATAGTATTTTCATTGAGTTCAGGTATCCTTGTGTAAAGTTTGTTCATCAGAATTTTTGGAGGGTCAATTTCTCCAATAACTAAAAACAACAGTTTAATTCTATTCTCAGATTCCTTTAATAAAATATATTCCAACTCCCTTCCAAATTGTTCAGACGTTGAAGAATTCTTTGTAATTATTACTAAACCAATTTGAGTATTTTTAAAGTGTTTTTTAATTAAGGTTTGATCAAAGGTTTCACTGAACAACCATCCTTGATAATTATTCGACGATTTTCTAATTCTATTAGCAATTTGATTTTGAATTTTCTCATCTTTTTGAGATGATATTATTAGTATGTTCTTTAATTCACTTTGATCGGCTTGTTTTTCTGAAACTACTTTGTTTTCAGTTTTTTGATATAATTCATTTAAGAAACTATCAACTTGTGAATGAGTTTTATCAGTCTTGTACTCAATGATTTCTAACCTCTTATCTAGAAGCAATCTCCGTTTTTCTGTTAGATTGAATTTAGTTTCTGGAAGTAAAACAAAGTGTCTATCCAAAGTACGAGAAAAAACTGATGATAATCTGTCCAATATGTAATCTAAATCTGGATCTGAACCGCCGAAGCCAACGAAAAGAACGGTGTGAGTAGTAAACAATGTTTCTAGAAAATTCAAATATTCAGGAGTTCTAAAAAGTAAATTGGAATAGCTTCTACTTCCAAGAATGATGGTTTCAGGTCTATCTATATCTCCGTGTATTTTGAAAAGAAAAAACTTATTTTTCCTTAAAGGCGAAGAAATTGATTTTAAATCTTCTTGAGTAAACTTAACAGGCATTTTCCCAGAATTTTCCAACGAATATCCGCCCTCAACCAATGCGTCATAGTTACTTGTTAAAATTGCACGAAAATTAATCTTATTTATAAGCCTATGTGTTTCGGTGGGCTTAACTTCTTCATCTCGGAATGTTAAGTTTAGAAAATCTGAAAATTCTCCAACTCCGATACATTCTTGAAGCTCTTGGGCAGCCATCAACAGATTGTTTCTACTAATCATGTCTCTAATTTCTTCTGGATCGCTCCAAAAGGTTACATTTTTGTCAATTGCCCAATCCAAGAGTTCTTCGAGAAAAACTGACCAGCTTGGCAAGTTCTTTCCGTTACTCCTCTTAACTTTTGAAGAAAGCCCTGATCCTATAAATAGAACACATTTACGTTCTTCGATTGAATTAGTCAGTTCTTGTGGTATTATTCCTTGAAATTTCTTCATGCTGTGTTAATTAGGCATAACGTTTTGCGGCTAAGCCAACGTATTAATGTGGCTTAGGTGTTGTTATGGTTATTTTGATTTTTTTATATGTTCCTCCCATTTATCACTCAATACTTCGCCCCACGTTTTAATTTTGAGATGTTTTTTTAGCGTTAATTCACTCAGGTTAGAAATGAACCCTTCATTTCTATGATACGCATGCATTTGTGATTCATACTCGTTAAGTGCATCATACACTTCTGAAGGCATAAGTTCTTTTCTTGTTAATATCATGATCGAATTAATTGGCCTATGATCATTTCCTTTTCTATAGTGATCCACAAGTAATTTTAATTGATCCTTTTCAAATTTTGTTAGTTTATCTTTAAGTGTGGCAAAAACTAAGGTGGAACCCGGAATATCATCTCCAAGCATTTTCATTCTATTAAAGTCCTCTTGTTCAAAATCATTAAATGTTTTACACTCACATAATAGCAATTCTGCGCCTTGGTCATTCCCAACACTTCTTTTAATCAATGTAGCCAAATCTACTTCTAGTTTTTCCTTTCCTTCCTGTTTCAATTCAAATCCAGCTAGAGGTGTTAATGCCCCAAACATATCAGCCAGCTCTCGCTTAAATAGGTTCAAACAAAGAAATACTGTCATCAAACCACCAACCTTATTGTTTCTGCTAAATGGACCGATACCTCGATAAGCCCATTTTATTTCATTTGGATTATAACTCGGAAGTTCAAATGACCTTCTACAGACGTTACAGGTCATTGTATTTTGTAGTTGATTCGGTAAGAAGAATGATTTTTGATGACATACGGTACATTTTAGTTGAGCTCCTAATTCAATTATTTTATCATCTAAAAGTGTGTAAATCAAGCTTTCAACATGTCCATTATTGTTGTTTTTAAATGTTCTTTTTATTGTCCCAATAAGAGGCTGATGTTCAATAACCTTCCCATTCTCAAAGAGAGAAATAATTTCAAATGTTTCAATTTTTCCAAGAAAATAAGCTCCACGTAATCCTCCAAGATTTTTAATGACTTCTTCGGCAAGCTTTCCATTAGAATGTATTTCCAAAGTTTTTCCTTTATGCTTGAAGAATTCGGTATAGAAATCTTTGGCGCTTGGTATTTGAAATTGTATTCTTCTGTCGCCTGATCGAACATAATGGAAAACCTTTTTACTAGTTAGGCGCCATTTTTTTCTATCATAGGTTCCTACTATGCTATTCCAATCAGCTGTTGTTATATCTGAGATTGCTCCGGCTTTCAAAAATGAATCATCATTAAATGACATTTCTATTTCAACCTTGTAGAAGGTGTCACGAAATCCGTGATTTTCTATTTTAAAAGGGAGATCGTTTGCCTCAAATCGAATATAATCGTGGTCTACTTCATGTTGATCATATTCATTCGAAGAATATTGAAAGCAACTAACTGCTTTGTCAGCATCTAAAGTTTGGTAGTCTTCCCAATATCTTGGTTTCCAGTTATAATTTGCAAACTGAACTTTAAGCTTAGATTTATCTGCACAAGTATTTAGAAACGCATTGAGTTTCTTAGCATCTTTAGAGTTTATCCCAATACCAGGAATGACATTTAAAATGTTCATTACCGTACTACCTTCATTTCTAACGTACCATTCAATAAAATCACATGTAAGTTTAATTATGTATTCTTGACTCAATTCTTCTATTGGTAGAGGGATTAAATTCCAACCAAGGGCACGTAAATTCCAGAAATTTTGAATGTCAATCAGGTCATTATTCTTGATAACATATATTGCAGAAGCGCGATACCATCCTTGCTCCCTGCCAATGGAGAGTTTATACATGCTTATTTCATACGGACCGTAAGCATTTAAGCGTGTTTCTGATGGCTTATAGTTTTGCTTGATTCTAGGATTCTCGTAAAATTTCGAATCTTTAAATCTTTCATTGATTTTCTTGTGAATATCTTCGTTTAGCGCACCAATTGTTGTCCTTATTAATAATGCATTTTTGTTAAATGTCGGTAATGAAATTTTGAGGGAGTCGTTCCGAACATATTTAAATTCATTTTCATTTAGACACTCGAGTAATTGAAAAATGTCGATACCATTAGATGAATGACCACGAATTAATTTGTCTTTGAACTGTGTGAAGGAAATAATATTTCTGTCGTCGGATATTTCTTTAACAAGCTCCTCACTTAATGTGTCGTCGTAGACAATAACATCAACATTGTAGTTGTCTAAAGTATTGTAATAATAAGTTTCCGTTGGAACTGAAATACCCAGTCCATTAATGAATGACTCTGACAGGTTCTTATACAACGGTATAATAGGAGAATAAAAACCGCCCCATAAAGCACAGCTTAAACCTACCGCACTATCAAAACTCTTTTTTGAATTTGGACGAGTTAGAAAACAAAATTTAATCGGGGCTACCCTTTGATTTATTCCTACATACATTCAGTGAATATTAATTAACCATAACGGTTCGGCGCTAGGCAAAGTGGCGCATTTTCTCGAGCGTAATTGTTGCGCCATTTTGCTTAGAGCTTGTTAACAGCATTATTTTATCATTTTTTCTAAATTCCTGACTAATGAATCGATTGATCCTTTTTTGTGTTCATTGATGCAATTATTGGGGTTCTTTTCAACGCAAATCGCCACTTGTTCCTTTAGTTCGGCTTCAATATTGTCATTCCACGGTTTTCCTTGTGTTTGGAAAACGTCTTTCATTCTATCCGACCATTTTTTAGTGTTATTTCTAAATTGAGGAACTGAAAAGATTATCCCATAACTTGATTCAATATGCTCCTTATAGGTTTCAAGATTCAAACAATCTTCGAATTCTGAATCATTCATTCCAGGACAATTAACATATGTAAGATTTGCAATTTCTAACTCTTTTTGGCTGGTAGCTTTTTGCTCAGCCTTGCGACCAGCGTCATCATTATCGAGTAATACATGATATAGACAAAGTGTGTTTTTTAAACGGTTTAATCTGTATGATAAGTTGCCAGCTCCACCAATTTTCTCAATTATAAAAGTGTCGTTTGAAAGTGCTTTTTTAATTTTATCACTTAATACCGGAAGTAATGCGTTAAGCGCTCTAACATCTTCCTCACCCTCAACAACTAAAACATAATTAGCGTGTTGTAAATTATCAGAAGCCTTAACACCAATTAATTCTCTTATCTCTTTAATGTTTTTAGCAGTATTTACTTTTCCAGAATTGATAATGATGTTTGAACTCAAGTTTTTTCGATCGATGAACAGCGGATTATGCGTTGATAAAATAACCTGGTTTTCATCAGCTAGTGCATAAATTGTATCCTTCAAAATATGAATTGCGCCTGGATGAAGGTGTGACTCAGGCTCTTCAATCGCAATGACTGAAACAACTCCGTCCTTATTTTTCATATCCTTTAATAATCCGAGAGCAGCAAGACTTTTAACCCCATCTCCTTTAAACTCCAAGCTGGTTCTGTTTCCATCATCAATCATTATTTCGAATTCCTGCCTAAGTGCCATTCTTCTTCGGCTTTCTTGAGTTTCTATTTCGACATTTTTAACTTGAGGTAAAAGCTCACATAATGATGTTTTTATATTTTCAGATAGTTCTTCTAGAATTGGTTTTTGGAGATCAGAAATGGTTTTTAAGGCATTATTATATTCATCCATAGACTCTAAGGTTCCAAGCTCCTTCGATAATAATTCATCTACAACTCGCATGGCCTCTTTATCAGTTCGTATAGCAGGTATATAATTGAAATTTATTCTTTGGGAAATATAACTGGCAATCTTCTTTGATTTACTATTCAATGTTGCCGAACCCTTTCCTTTCTTTATTACAGTTACTTTAGGAACTCTATTTTTACCAATTTTTAATTCAATCGGAAGTGTACCATTCAGATTGCTTTTTATTTCGTCTTTAAAATCTGCAATTTCTGATTCATTCAATTCAAACTCTAAGCGAAAAATAGAATCGGTATTTTTTGTTCTTGATTGTAATGATATTGGGAAATCTCTATCCCATCTATAGCGATCGTAATTATCATAGCGAGAATGATACAATCTCGTAGGCCTTCTAGAGTCTTCTCCAAAACTCTCTAAATATGTCATAGCTATATTCAGCGCTTTCAATAAGTTTGATTTACCTTCATTGTTTTTTCCAATTAGAACAGCCATCTGTTTAATTGGAACCTTATGAGCTTTTGTTATGCTTCGGAAATTGGTTACTGAAAAGGAAACTAAATTCATAGTGGTTATTTATTGCTGTTAACTAGTTTATATGTACGCCTTCTCTTGAATCAGCCGTCAACAAATTGACTAGCCGATAACAATCGTTTGCAAATAATTCATTTCAGGTAGTACATCCCTCAATATAATTATATCAACTTATACTGTACGTATCTGTTGTATTTTCGCGTAAATGTTGCAATGATCTTAAACTAAAAAACGGCACCCCCAACTTCCGATTTTCATCGGGTTAAGGCACCGTTCTTGTCAAATACTACTATTCCTACGCAAATTCAGCATCAATCGCAGACAACACCCAAGTGAAGCCACCACCTGCAAGTAGTACGTGCTTTGTTTGTCCTCGGAATGCGACAATTGTTTGTCCTTCAGGTGCGCTTACCTCATGTGATGCTGTAGAGGACACCGAAGAGCTTATGGTTGCCGGGTAACTCGTGCCGTTGATCATGATTTGAGCAACTACTTGTTGACCGTACCACATGCCAGTAACATAACTGAAGTGTGTCAATCCTTGGCTCGGATTGATGGTAATTGGATCGTTCTGAGTGCCACCATCTCCACCATGCTGGAGCAGTTGTACCATGTATGAACCATCGGCATTGCTGTTGGTTACTTGAATGGCATCTACCACCTCGCCGCTACGAATGACGATGTTGGATATTTTGGTAGCGGTCGTTTGCTGGTGAAAAATTGCGCCATCATCAAACGGCATTAAATACGGCTCTCCGGTCATGTACGGGCGCAACAACAATTGCTGACTTTGCTCAAACGTCCAATCCGATGAATCCAATCGCCAGCTAATCATGGAATTATAGGGATACGTTTGACCGTTGTGCGAAATTCCTGCTCTATAACTATCAGCCGCTTGGCGCGCTGTTACTTGGCTTTCAAAATACGCTCCGTAGCCCAAAAGCGAAGGATTGATTCCGTACGAGATGAATTCTCCCGGATCACCAACCCAAAAGCTTTGTAAGTTGATCAAATCGACGTTATTATTTACCGCGTCAGGATCAAGATTGATGGTTGCACTTGGAGAAAGAGCAAGGTACACGTTGTCTCCAAATGCTTCTCCGAGTGCGTTCAACCAAAGTGCGCATTCTGTTTGTGAAAGGTTCCACGTTGGATTTTCCCAGTCAATGTCGAATCCGTTCAATCCGTTTGCTGACAAATAAGTGGCAATATTGGAGCAAAAAGTAGCTAGCACGGTAGGATTGTTAATGATGGCGCTCAGCTTTTCAGTTTGCTCTTCGGAATAAGACAGCAATCCAAATAAAATAATGTTTGGATTCTGAGAACGAGCATCAGCCACTTGACTTGCTAAATAATGGTTACTGGTTTGTAGTGTTGGTGAATTGTGATCGTCGGTATTCACGCCAAACCATCCTATACTCATGTAATCAACAGAGGCGTAAATTTGGTTGAATTTTACCGAGCTGAAATTACTGTTCGGTGAATCGAAGCTTGCTCCGGACGGATGCAATTCGGATGTCATCCAGGCGCCAACGGCACCGTTGAAGTTGGTTTTCTTTTTCATTGTGAATGTGGTTTAATGAAAGTTTTTAATACTTAATGCATTCAAGATACCAATACTTGGGCAGCTATGTTACAATTGGATGCATTTCAGGTACATGTTGCAAGAAGTGGGCGGGTATAAATACGGGTAGGTTAGATATTAGACTGCTTCGCTTTAAGATGAAAGATGAAAAGACAAAAGACACTAGACTTGGAGACACTAGATGCTAGACGCGATTTTCCAATGTTTTGCGTGCATCATGAACGCACAACGATACTCTCAAAGCCAAAATAAAAAACGGCACCTCAACTTCCGATTTTCATCGGATCAAGGCACCGTCTTTTACGATATGCTTACGCTGCGTTTTCACTTCAGACTTCCTACCTGTTGGGGCACGATGTATTTCGGTGATTGCACAACGCTATGCAGTAAGTCTTACTCCGCCAGTTCAACCTCACCTGACGGCGTAAGAGCATCTTTAATTCGTGCTTCTAGCTCTTCCATCAACTCTGGGTTGTCTTTGATGATTGCTTTTACTGCATCACGTCCCTGTCCCAAACGAGTTTCTCCGTAAGAGAACCAAGAACCGCTTTTATTGATAATTCCCATTTCTACTCCCAAATCGAGGATTTCTCCCACTTTGGAGATTCCTTCTCCGTACATGATATCAAACTCTGCACGCTTGAATGGTGGCGCTACTTTGTTCTTCACAATTTTCACACGGGTGCGGTTACCAATCACGTCTTCTCCGTCTTTGATTTGGTTCGCACGACGAATGTCAATACGTACCGACGAGTAGAATTTCAAGGCGTTACCTCCCGTGGTTGTTTCCGGGTTTCCGAACATCACACCGATTTTCTCACGCAACTGGTTGATGAAGATGCAGCAACAGTTCGCTTTGTTGATGGAGCCTGTGAGTTTACGCAAGGCTTTCGACATCAATCGCGCCTGCAATCCCATTTGGGAATCGCCCATTTCGCCTTCGATTTCCGCTTTTGGCGTCAAGGCTGCCACGGAATCCACTACGAGCAAATCAATGGCTCCCGAGCGAATCAAGTTGTCGGCAATTTCCAAGGCTTGCTCCCCATTGTCGGGCTGTGAAATCAATAGGTTTTCGATATCCACGCCCAATTTCTCTGCGTAAAACTGATCGAATGCGTGCTCTGCATCGACAATCGCTGCAATTCCTCCTTGCTTTTGCACTTCTGCAATCGCGTGAATCGCCAAGGTTGTTTTACCTGAAGATTCCGGTCCGTAGATTTCTACCACACGTCCTTTGGGTAATCCGCCTACACCTAACGCGAGGTCCAATGTCAAAGATCCTGTTGGGATAACTTCTACTGGCACAACTGCCTCATCTCCCAATTTCATTACTGTACCCTTTCCATACGTTTTGTCCAACTTGTCCATTGTTAGCTTCAACGCTTTCAATTTGTCCGGGTTAATTTCTTTTCCTGCCATATCGTAATTAATTTTTATTTGCGCTGACATCGATACTTGTCTGTGAGGTTGAGGCACTGTTGCCGTTACTATCTAAGCCTGCGCTTTCGTTATTGTTGATGCAAAGGTGCAATCGCAGATCGTAATCTATTTACGTTCTACTATTCTCCGTTGTAAACTTCTAGAATCTCGCGCGCGTGATCCTTTGTTTTCGGTTTTTCTATGATTCCCACGATGGTGTGTGATTCATCCAGCAAAAAGGTAGTTCGGTGAATTCCGTCGTACACTTTTCCCATGAACTTTTTCTCGCCCCATACGCCGTACAGCTCGATGAGTTCTTTCTCTGTATCTGCCAACAATGGGAAGGGTAAATCGAACTTCTCGATGAAGTTTTGGTGTTTTTTCTCGGAATCCATACTTACGCCCAAAATCGAAATTCCTGCCTCCTGAATAGCAGCATAGTTATCGCGAATGTTACACGCCTGCGCCGTACATCCGGGTGTATTGTCCTTGGGGTAAAAATAGATTACCACGCGTTTTCCTTTGAAATCTTCCAACTTCACTTCTGCACCGTTTTGATCTACCGAAGTAAATGCGGGTGCCTTGTCTCCTACTTTAAGATGTTTCATTGATCAGTTTTTAGTCATTCATTTGACGAATTATTAATCAAATATAATGGGTATTTTGAAAATGGCAATGAATTGTGATTAGAAATTAGACAAAAAGATGAAAGACAAAAGACACTAGACCGCTCCTTGTAGTCGCTTAAAGACGCTGGACATAGGATTACTTGACTATTTGATAGCTTGAATGCTTGACATAGGATCGCTTGACTACTTGACTGCTTGACAATAGATTGCTGCACCTATGAATTATTTGGATCTTTAATAAATACAGGAATATAACCATCAAGAGCCGGTCAACTCTATTCAGGAATGGGCAAAAGTCTAGTGTCAAGAGTCTAAACATCTAGCGTCTTTATTTTCATTTTGAAAATGACCCGCATGCCAAAACCCTCATTTTCGAGGTACAATTTACCAACACCGTTTCTGCGTCCTTCGTGGATAAAAACTCGTCGGAATCGCCCTGTTTTCGCGGAATCATTACATATCTTTATATCTGCTAAAACAATTAAACTCCTTATTTATGAAGTCTTTGAAAGGAACTTTGTGTGCTTTCATGGCTTTCTGGGCTCTCTCCTCCTATGCCCAAGATTGGCGTGAAATGATTCAGAACGAACACCCGAACTTTGCAGAAATTCAAGCTAGTTTCTACGCGGAATTTGGCGATAGCATTGGTCCGAAAGGATCGGGCTGGAAGCAATTCAAACGCTGGGAATACTACTGGGAAAGTCGTTTGGATGAAAACGGAAATATTCCCGATCCCGCAGAGCGCTATCAGATTTTTCAAGCGTATGAAGAGCTGCAAAATGCCCAAGGGAAATATGCCGCCGGAACAGGAAACTGGTCTGAGCTAGGTCCGGTTTCACTACCCAATAACGGAACGGGACAGCCCAACGGAATGGGACGAATCAACTGCATTGCCTTTCACCCAACCGATGCCAACACCTTGTATGCTGGAGCTGCTTCCGGCGGATTTTGGATTTCTACCGATAACGGTGCTACGTGGTCCAAATCAATTACCGGACTGACGCGTTTGGGCGTTTCTAGCATTGTTGTTCACCCTACATCTCCAAACATTATCTACATTGGAACGGGTGATCGTGATGGTGGAGATGCGCCCGGATACGGCGTTTGGAGAAGTACAGACGGTGGTGCAACATGGGCAGCTTACAATACAGGCATGGGCAACAGAACCGTGTACGAGATTTTGATGGACCCAACCAATTCCAACCGATTGATTGCCTCTACAAATGGAAGTCGTATTTATCGATCATTGGACGGTGGCGCGACTTGGAATTTTTCTAGCGGTTTGACCAATGCAAAAGACATCGCCTTCAAACCTGGCGATCCCAATACCATTTACGCAGCCGGAACGCAATTCTCCTATTCTACCGACGGAGGTCTTTCCTTCACCTTGAACGGAGGAATACCGAGCGTTTCTCGATACGCCATTGGGGTAACCGCTGCCAATGCCAACTACGTATACTTGATTGGAGGAAATGGAAGCGGATTGACGGGGATTCATCGCTCTACCAACAGCGGCGTTTCTTTCACTACGCAAGCAACTACGCCAAATCTTTTGGGGTACGCAACCACAGGAGGTACCGGAAGTCAGGCCTGGTACGATTTGGTGATGGCCGCAGACCCCAGTGACGCAAACACCGTCTATATCGGAGGAATCAACAACTGGAAGTCTACCGATGGAGGTGTCAATTGGACGATTATTTCGCACTGGGTTGGCTCTGGAGGAATTCCTGCTGTGCATGCCGATCAACACGTTTTAGAGTTTTCTCCTCACAACGGTGCTTTATATAACGGTCACGATGGTGGAATTCACATCACGGCTGATGGTGGAACCACGTGGACAGAAATTTCCAGCGGTTTGGGCATTGCGCAGGTGTATAAACTCGGTGTATCTCAATCTGCCGAAGGAACTGTAATTAACGGATATCAAGATAACGGAACAGGAATTTACTATAACGGAACGTGGTCCACAGAAATTGGTGGAGATGGAATGGAGTGCATCATCGACCCGACAGACGCGAACTATATGTACGGTGCTTTGTACTACGGAGATATTCGTAGATCTACCAACAACGGCACTAACTTTAGCGGAATTACCGGTTCTATCACCGAAACCGGAGCTTGGGTGACTCCCTACATCCTCGATCCAAATAATGCCAATAATATGTTCGCCGGATATAGAAATGTATGGCGATCTACGGATGTAAAGGCGGGAACACCGACATGGACCCAAATCTCTACTTTCACTGGAACAAGTACCATCAGAACGTTGGCGATGGCTCCATCCAATAGTAATGTTTTGTATGTCGGTCGTAGTAATTCTTCCGAACGATTCCTGAAAACAACGAATGCGAGCGCTGGAACACCAACTTGGACCAACTTGACAGGAAATTTACCTGTAAATAGCAATGTGAAAGCTATTGCTATTGACTACACGGATGAAAATCACTTATTTATTGCCATCGGAAACGACATTTACGAGAGTACTGATGGAGGATTGAACTGGACAAATTACTCCGGTACACTTCCCAACATCTCTTTGAATACCATTGTTATTGACGAAAACAGCAGTTTAGATGCGATGTATGTTGGGCATGATGTAGGCGTGTATTATCGTGACAATACGATGGCAGATTGGACATTGTACTCGTCGGGGTTACCGAATGTTGAAATCACCGAATTGGAGATTTATCAGAATCCAACTGAATGTAAGAGCAAGTTGTACGCATCTTCTTACGGTCAAGGTTTGTGGGTAAGTGATTTAAAAGACCCAGGAAATACGGCACCGGCAGCTTGTTTCGAAGCATCAACAGAAGAAGTATGTGGAACAACAACGGTTCAATTCACCGATTTGTCTGATTTCACCCCTACAGGATGGACGTGGAGCATTTCACCTACTTCGTTCAACTTTGTTGGTGGTACGAATGCAAATTCTCAGAATCCGCAGGTTTCATTTACAGGAACTGGTTTTTACACAGTGCAGCTTACCGCTACCAATGCCCACGGGTCCGACGTAGAATCAAAAGTATCCTACATCAATGTTTTACCATCTACCGTGGCGCCTTCCTTTAATGAAGATTTTGAATCAGTAACAAATTGTGCCACAACAAGCAACTGTGGTGCTACCATTTGTGGAATGTCTCCTAGCCTTTGGAAGAACCTCACAAATGGCACCGATGACAATATTGATTGGCGACCTGATGAAGGAGGTACACCATCGGCAAACACAGGACCAACGGTAGATTTTAGTCCGGGAACAGCAACGGGCAATTACGCATACACCGAAGCTTCTTCTTGTTCTGGTAATACAGCAATCCTTGAAGCTACGTGTATTTTATTGGATGTAGATTACACTTTTGACATGGGCTATCACATGTTCGGTGGAAACATGGGAACGTTGAGCGTTGAACTATTCGACGGAATCAATTGGACTACCTTAACGACAATTTCCGGTGACCAAGGAAATGCGTGGCAAACCATGAGTTTAGATTTGTCAGCATGGACCGGAACATCGGTAAGTATGCGCATTCGTGGCGTTACCGGAGGAGGGTTTGAATCCGATATTGCTATTGATGCCATTGAATTTAATCCTACCTCAGGATTGCCTGTGGAGTTGGTAGAGTTCAACGCTGAGAATATTGATGACCGTCAGGTCGCTTTGGATTGGACAACATCCACAGAGCAAAATGCCGATCATTACATTGTACAACGCGCTAAAGATTTAAGCGTTTGGGAAGATGTTGCAGAGGTTGACGCTGTTGGAAATACAACGGAAACTACGAAATACGAAACTGTGGATAAGGAGCCTTATGTAGGACTTTCTTATTATCGTTTGAAAGCCGTAGATACGGACGGATCCTATGAATATTCAACAGTTCGATCTGTAAATATGGGTATGGCGGCCATCGCAAGAGTGTTCCCAAATCCAGTTCACGATGGAACATTGATCGTATCGATGGACGAAATTGAAAAGGCCAATATCCGCATTTTAAGCGCGATAGGTCAACCAATCATTGTCAACTCAAACGACCTAAGTTCGAACGAAAAAGCTTTTGAAGTAGGACACTTTTCAGGGGGTGTTTACTTTGTAGAAATTGAGCAAGACGGAAGAGATACGCAACGTATCCGATTCGTGGTTCAATAACCTACGCTGCTGAATTAAATGTAAGTTGAGCCTGCCGCTGGCGCTGAGAATTTCGAAGCATCGTGGCAGGTTTTTTACTTTTAGTTGATCTTCTGTCCTTTTGGCTTGGAACGGGCTCATTTTTTCAGGCTGTGAGCGGATTAAATTCTTACTTTTAAGAAAATACCATTATATGAATCCGAAAGAATTAATTCCATTAGCCATAGGAGGGCTGTTTTTACTTATTCTTCTGTACAAGGCTGTGGTAATTACCAAGCAAAAAGAAGCCAATTTGATCGAGCGATTGGGAAAATTTCAATCCATTCGAAGAGCTGGTTTCTCGTTGATTATTCCCTTTATCGACAAGGTGGCGTATAAGCAAGATTTGCGTATTAACGAGCTAACAGTTGATATTGAAACGATAACCAAGGACAAAGTTTCCGTGCATATATCTGTTGCTGTTCAGTATTACATCAAAGACACGTCGGAGAGCATTATGAACTCGGCGTATGAGTTGTCGAATTTCCGTCAGCAGATTCGATCGTATGTATTTGATGAGATTCGTGCGGAAGTTCCGAAAAAGGAGTTGGATCAAGTATTCGAGAATAAGGAAGATATTGAGATGGCGGTGAAAACTGGACTTTCCGGAGCTATTGAGAAATATGGTTTCATCATTCAGAATGCATTGGTGGTAGATATTGATCCCGATCCGAATGTGAAAGATGCCATGAACCGAATCAATGCTGCTACACGAGATAAGATTGCAGCTGCTGAGGAAGGTGAAGCGGCTAAAATCCGTAAAGTAAAAGCAGCGGAAGCAGAGGCAGAATCCAAACGACTGCAAGGACAAGGTATCGCAGACCAGCGTAACGCGATTATTCGAGGATTTGAAGAGTCTATTAGTGCTTTTGGAAAGAATACGGATATCGATCAACGAGAGATTATGAACTTCGTGATTTTGACGCAGTACTACGATACCATGCGCGAAATGGCAAAAGACAATCCGAATGTGATTTTCATGCCACACTCACCAGACGGACAAGGATTTACCAGTCAAATGATGGCTGCTGAAATGGCCGCAGAGCAATTGAAGAAAGTGAAGGGAAGTCAAGGAGGGGAATCGTAAGTTTTTTTCTTTAACGAAAAATTTATTGGTTTTGTTATGGAATTCGTTCAAGAGTCCTCCCCCTCGACCCACCCTGCTAAGGGGTAATTGCCTAGATATTGGCAAGATGCCCACAATTGAGAGTGTACCACAGCGCCTTTGCCGTAGCTTTGGCGAAGGAACAAAGGCACGAAGCGCACGGAGTATAGCTCAAAACCTAGGACTAGTAAAGAACACGGAGGATTATGACTCCGTCATAATATAATACCCCTTCTGAACCAGCTTTTTCTTACTTTTCGTTGTGTTCCTTGTGCCTCACTGTCTGCCGACAGGCACGGCTTAGTGAAAAAATGTAGCCTTGCCGTTATCTAGGAAGTTGCATCCTAAGGGGGAAATAAATGTATTCGCACAAGAAACACTTTTGCAAAGGGAATAAATGCGGATTTCGAGCCATTCTCAAGAAAGACGCCTCCAAATGGTTAGGATAACAACGTTCAAGCGTCCTCACTTCCCAAACTTCGTCCAAGGAACAAAACGCGGAACGGTGCGCTGATACTCCTTGTACTCGGGATATTTCTCTGCGGAAATACCTTCTGAAAAGTCGGAACTAGTTTTGAAGAGAATAACCAGCAAAAGAACTCCTGTAATCGACCAATGCAACCAAGCACCAGTGGCAGAAATGCTGAAAAGGTAGAAGATAATCCAAACCAGTTGTTCCATGGCGTAATTTGGGTGTCGCATCATGCCCCACAATCCAGTACGAACAAATCCATGGGCGTATTCTCCCATATCTTCACCCGCGTTTTTACGTCTGTACTTCTCTGTTTGGAAATCATATTGCTGCTGATCAGCGATGAACTCGAGTACCACCGCACCAAACATGGCAATTGCTAAAATCCAATCGAACCACAAAATTTCGTGAGCACCTTCTGTTCCTGCTACTGCGATAATTGGCACTGTGAACAAGAAAATGAGTACATGCTGATATCCGGAAATGAAGAACAAATTGAACAGAGCCCATACAAAACGGTTGTTGAATCCCGGTTTTTGCCGAAGAACATCCCAGCGATAATCTTCTTCGCCATCCCAAAATTTCCAGGAGTAGCCACCTCTTCGACCGAAATTATACGTCAAACGAGCACCCCAAATAGTGACTAGCACAGACATCAGTACCATTTTATCCGGCATGCCATCCAACCACGTTGCATACCACGCGTATCCAATGGGCACAATGCTCCAAAGTTTGTCCGTTTGAGAGGTATTACCGGAGATTTCACCTACAATAAAACAATAAGCAATTACACCTCCAACGATGTAAATCATATCGTGCATGATGATTTCTTGAGTGCTGTTTAGCGGCTCGCCATAAAAGAAACTGACCAATGGTACAACGACCACCGTGACAATTAGAAGAAGTACTGTTCCAAGCATGGAATAAATGTAGTTACGGGAAGGTTAGGATGCAAGAAAAAAATGTAGGGGGCGGTTGAGAGAAATAAAAAAACCGGTCTAAGTTCATCTCGACTCCGCTCGACGAACTTAGACCGGCTAAATTGAATCTATACTTGTGTTACTCTCTTACAGCAGCCCTTGGTACTTCTTTTGTACGGCTTCAAATGCTGTGATCTTCTTACGAGTTTTATCCGCATAAGCGGCATCATTGTTCTCTTCGTATGCCTTCAATTCCTCTTTCAACTCAACGATAGTTTTCGTGAAGTACTCGTTCAAGTAGTTGATGTTTTGTGGAAGGAACATCTGCATATAGTAGCCTCCGCCTTCTTTTTCACCTTCGTAAATTTTCAAGGCTTTTTCCGCTACTTCAGGACCATGATTGGTAATGTACAAAGTGGTTGCGTTAATGGCTCCTAATCGATCCCAACCTTGCAAAGTGGTTCCTGAAAGTGCCTCCACGAAGTAGTCTACTTTTTCTTCTCCACCATGTGCAGCATACAACTGAAGAATTCCAAAAATCATTTTTGAAGACTTCTCCGACTCCATTTTCTTCGCTTCCGCCATGGCCAACTCAGGATCGATAGAAGCCAAACCGGCTAGCGCTTCTGAAACAACATCATAAGATCGGTCGTTCATTACAGCATTCGCGTAGATATTCTTGCGTGTTTCCTCGCTTTCTTCGATGGTCTCCAAAACAGTAATCGCACGAGCGCGAACACGTGACTTCGGATCGTTCTCTACCATACTCTTAACAATATCAATGGCTGCCGTTGCACTTTCTCCTGTCAACGAATTCACCTTGTCCAAAGCCAACTCACGAATGTGCCAAAACTTATCTTTCAAGGCATCTAGGACCATTTTTTGTGCATCCGGTGACCCATCAAACCCAAGTTTTAATCCGGCTTTGCGTGCATGGTAACGCTCTCCGTTGTAGTATTGGAAACGGTACATCGCAGCGGGCTTGTCCATTACGCTCTTCTCTCCCAACAACATTTGCTGGTGGTCGATAATGTATCCTTTCAAGGTTCCTTTGAATGGAATTTTGAATTCTTCCTCCAACTCGTCCATTTCCACCTCATGGATGTGCTTTCCACTGTCGTCGAATACAGCAATTTCCATTGGCAAACGGTAGATAGGACACAGATCCAAATCTTGTTTTTGGTACGCCTGAATCACCAATTCTTGATTTTGTTGGTCCGCAAACGGAATGAACATCAAATTCGGATGTCCTGACCCTAGGAACCACTGATCGAAGAACCAGTTCAAATCCTCACCGGAAATTTCCTCAAAAGACTGACGTAAATGGTGGAACTCTGCCGCCTGAAATTTGCGCGACTCCAGGTAATGATTCAATCCTGCGAAGAAGGCATCATCTCCCAAATAGTTGCGCAACATGTGCAGGATGCGACCTCCTTTGTTGTACGAGTGACCGTCGAACATCTGCTCTTTGTCTTCATAATCGAACCAAATTAAGTCGTGGTACCCTTGAATTCCGGCAGATTGGTAATAACCGTTTGCTTCTTGCTCAGCGTAGTAATCAGCTTCGTCAATTCCGTAACGATGCTCATCCCATAAGTACTGTGAGTAGTTGGCAAAAGATTCGTTCAATGGTAGGTTCGACCATGATTCACACGTAACCAAGTCACCGAACCAGTGGTGGAACAACTCGTGTGCAATAGTTGATTGATCGTTTCCGTCCAACAGCTCGCGATCGTTTCTATATACAAAGTCTCCAAAGATCACCGCTCCGGTATTTTCCATGGCTCCTGAAACGTAGTCGCGCGTTACAATTTGGTGGTATTTGTCCCAAGGATACTCAACACCAAGTAATTCTGAGAAGAAACGAATCATTTCTGGTGTTTCTCCAAAGATATCCTTCGCATACGGTTCCCATTCCGGTTCAACGTAGTAGTTCACGGCCATTTTCGATCCATCGGGACGCGTATAGCTGTCCTCCACTACTTTAAATTCTCCAATTCCCATCATGAAGAGGTAAGGAGCGTGTGGCAAATCTTGCTTCCAGTGATCGATGCGCATTCCATTTGCCACTTTCTTGCTGGACACCAACTTACCATTGGACAATGTCGTGTACTTATCGTCTACTTTGATGAAAATCTCTTGCGTTGTTTTCGCGTTCGGTTGGTCTACCGTTGGGAACCAAACAGAACTAGCTTCCGTTTCACCCTGCGTCCAAATTTGAGGCATTTTGTTCTCTTCCTCTCCCGTTGGATTAATGAAGTACAATCCTTTGTCCGAGGTGATTGCTGCACTACCTCCCTCTTCGCGTTCCTCTGGTTTTGCGAGGTAATCAATCACTACGGTGTACTTATCGTCGCGCGTGTATGTTTTGTCCAATGAAATGTTCAGGATGTCATCTTCATAAGTAAACTTCAACTCCTTCCCGTTCATCTTAACACTGTGAATGTCCATTCCTTTTGCATCCAATATCAAATTAGAAGAAGGATAAAAGTGTGGTTTTGCGGTAATAGTTGCTACTCCGTTCATCTGAGATTTCTCCCAAACAAAATCTACTTCCAATTTGGTATGGATCAAGTCTGTAAGTAGCGTTTCTGTAGCTCGGTAAACTGGACGCTCAGGATCTTCCCAAGTATCATCGATAATTACATCTGGTTCTTCAGGTGTATCAGGAACAACAGCAACTTCCGGTTGTTCAGGTGCGTCTACCTCTTTTGGTGATTTACACGCAAACAATAGCGTGAGAATAAATAACCACAATAATTTCTTCATCTTTTCGAATTTGGATTCACACAAATCTCTGCATTTAATTCTGATTCTCGGTCAAATTCTACAGCATCGGAGGTGTATTCTATTATTTTTGTACGAAATACTGGATAAATGGCAAACCGAACTTGGACGATTGACAATAAGGAAGTAAGCTTTTCTGAAGGTGCTGTAGTTCGATGGGACACGGAAAAGTACTTTTCATTAGAATTTAACGGGAAGACGTTTTTCGGGGAGATCATGGAAGAGGCAACCGAGAGCAATCGTTTGAAGTTAAAGATCAACCACCGAGTTTTTGAAGTCACCAAGAAGGGAGCTTTGGACGAGTTGATCAAAGCCATGGGACTTGACGCTCCAAAAGTGAAAAAGCTGAAAGAGTTGCAAGCGCCAATGCCCGGTCGAATTGTCAATGTCGCCGTTTCGGTTGGTGATGAGTTAAACGTAGGCGACGAAATCTTATCGTTGGAGGCCATGAAAATGGAGAACGTGTTGAAAGCTGAGGGAATTGGAGTAGTGAAATCCATCAACATTGGGAAAGATGATGTGGTAGACAAAGGTGCCGTGCTCATCGAATTTGAATAAGTTCCATTTTCAACCTACTACAAATTCCTTAACTTCGGGTTCGCGTTACACGAGCCTTGACAAACAATCAAACCATAGCATTAAAGACGGGAATATTGAAGCACTTGCTCTATTCCGAGGTCTTCGCGCATCCTTTAAATCAAGAGGAATTGCTTCGGTTTTCAGGTTCTCAAGAAACCGTTTCCTACGATGAGCTACACGCAGTACTGAGCGATTTGAAATCGGATGGTTTGATCGTTCTTCATGATAACCACGCTTGTCTTTTCGAAGCAAAGGATAAGATACATCGAAGAGCGGCCGCTGCGGAACGCGCCGATAATCTCTTTGATAAGGCTGTTCATGTCGCTTCATTCATTCATAAGTTTCCATTTGTTGAAGGGGTGGGTATTTCCGGTTCGCTGTCAAAAGGCATTCTGCATGACGATGGTGATTTTGACTTCTTCATCATCGTTAAACCGCACCGTGTTTGGGTAGCTAGAACCCTTTTGATTCTTTACAAGAAAGTCTTTCTGCTTAACTCTCGAAAATACTTTTGCGTCAATTACTTTATTGATAGCGACCATTTGGAAATTGAAGAAAAGAATCGTTTTACTGCTGTGGAAGTCGCTACGTTGATTCCTACTTGCGGTGAAATCTTCGATACTTTCTACAATGCCAATACTTGGGCAAATGAGTATTTTCCAGGTAAGGCACGAACATCATTCAATACTTCAACTCACAAAAAACCCGTTTGGAGTAGGATTTTGCAGGGAATCTTTTCAGGGAGATTTGGCAATTGGTCCGATAAACGTGCGATGCGAATCACGCTCAAGCGATGGAAGAAGAAATTCGGTGATTTTGATGACGAGAAATTCAATTTAACCATGAAATCAAGACGTTATGTTTCAAAACATCACCCAAACGACTTCCAAAACAAGGTGTTAAGTCGGTACGAAGAATTATGTCGAACCTATTCGGAAACCCACGCATCCGCATTAAAAAAACAAGGCATTGAACTGTGAATATATTCGTCACACATAGCTATTTCTATCAGTTAGATTCCAAACAGTGGATCAACAAAACGCCATATCCACCATTGGCGACGATTACGGCATTGGCGCATTTAGAGGCAAATGGATTTCCAGCCCAGTTTTATGATGTTGCGTTGGACCCTTCATCCGAACGTTGTCAGAACAAGATTTCAGAAGCAGCTCCTGATGTAGTAGTGATCTACGAAGACGGTTTCAACTATTTGACAAAAATGTGCCTCACGAATATGCGGTACGCATGTTTTGACATCATTGCTACTGCAAAATCGAAGGGGGCCAAAGTGATTGTTTCCAGTTCAGACTCGACGGATCATTGGGAGTTGTATCATGAAAAAGGGGCTGACATCATCATACATGGTGAAGGAGAACATTCCCTCTTGGAGGTGATGCAAAAATTACGCACGACGGAGGGACTAAACGGCATTCAAGGCATAAGCACGATTATTGATGGAAAGGCAACCAAACACGCTCCAAGAACCAACGAAAGAGAATTGGATGTCTTTCCGCAAGCAAAGTGGGAAGTAATTGATCTTGAGGCATACAAAAGCATTTGGAACCAAGGAAAATTTCCCTTTACACTTAATATTAGCACTACACGCGGCTGTCCGTTTAAGTGCAATTGGTGCGCAAAACCTATCTATGGAAACAGGTACAATTCACGATCGCCTGAACGTGTGGTTGCGGAAATGAAAATGCTACAAGATCATTGCGGTGTGAAACACTTTTGGATCACCGATGATATTTTCGGCTTGAAACCCGGTTGGGTCACCAAATTCAATGATGCTGTTCAAGCGGCGAGACTTAAAATGCATTATAAAATCCAAAGTCGCGCCGATTTATTGATGCAAGATCAAACTATTGATGAATTGGCGCAGTCTGGTTTGGAAGAAGTTTGGATTGGCGCAGAAAGTGGATCGCAGAAAATCCTCGATGCCATGGACAAAGGAATCACCTTGGATCAAATCAAAAAAAGCACGGAACTGCTTCAACAGAAGGGTGTTCGCGTAGCTTACTTTCTGCAGTTTGGTTATTTGGGGGAAACGAAGGAGGATGTCCAACTGACCCTCGATATGGTAAGAAATTACCATCCAGATGACATTGGAATTTCCGTTTCTTACCCATTACCGGGCACCAAATTTTATGAAACGGTGAAGGCTCAGATGGGAGAAAAATCGAACTGGGAGGACTCTGATGACTTGGATCTTATGTTTGAAGGAACGTTTTCACCGGATTATTACCGTGCCCTGCAACGGTTTGTTCATCACAGGTTCCGACTGAATCAAGGGTGGCGCAAGTTACTTGGGAAGCGACCGTACGTTTCATGGCGCTACGTCGTGCTTATTCCCTACAACTGGTTTAAAATGACAACACTCAAAAGTAAATTAAGCTAATGGGAGAGTTTGATCACGCTGCAAATACGTACGACGCCACCTTCACGAACAGTTGTGTTGGTGAAGTTCAACGAGAACAAGTTTGGAAATATGTTGATCGCCATTTGAATAAATTCAACAATGTTTTGGAGGTCAACTGTGGTACAGGTGAAGACGCACATCGCTGGGATTTTCGTGGCAAAGGCGTCGTTGCTACTGATATATCGCCAGAAATGATTCGTGTGGCTGAATCAAAATTTCCTGAGCTTCATTTTCGCGTATTAGACGTCAATGACCTGTGCAGCTATGAACACAACTTCGATACGCTTTTCTCCAACTTTGGAGGGCTTAATTGCCTGTCTCCTGAGCAGCTTCAAAAGTTCTTTCGAAATGCTTATGATGAATTGGACAAAAATGGTCACCTCATCATTGTTTTAATGGGGAAAAAGTGCCTTTGGGAGCGATTTTATTTTACCTGTCGTGCTAAATTCAAAAAGGCAGGACGAAGAAACACAAAACAATGTGTAGATGTTCACGTTGACGGAGAATCAGTACAAACGTGGTATTTCTCTCCGAATGAAATTAAAAATTTAGCGAACGACAACTTTGAAGTGGTTAAGATAAAGCCCATCGGTTTGTTTATCCCTCCGTCTTATATGGCACCAAAATTTGAGAAGCGGAAGCGTACTTTTGCTTTTTTAAAGTGGCTTGATGGTGTTATTACACATTCTTCGCTTAGTAATAACGCGGATCATTATTTGATGATTTTGAAACGTCGTGGATAATGAATTTGACGCGCACCAACTCAAAAAATCCAAATTTTATCGCTCTTGTTTAAGAACTCGATGTTTATTTGGCAAAAGTAGATGGTGATGATCACGACTTATATCACCAATTCAATGGTATTAATTCTCTAAAGTTTGTAGTGGTGGCATTGTCTAATGGGTTAGCCATTGCTTGTCGAGCAATTAAGCCATTTGATGAACGTCGTGTAGAGGTGAAAAGAATGTACACTTCGCCAGAATTTCGAGGTCGAGGAGTTGCCAAGGCAGTTTTAAAAGAACTGGAAGACTGGGCTAAAGAGCTAGGTTGTGATGTATGTGTTTTGGAGACTGGAATCAATCAGCAGGAGGCCATTATGCTCTACGATAAAATAGGATATAAGAAAATTGCGAATTATAGGTAGTATGTGGGAGTGGAGAGTAGCTTTTGATTTGAGAAAATAATGTAATATAATTTGCTCAAATTCGACATTTCTCGAATTGCCAAATTGTATATTTCTAGAATTGTAAAAATTTTTTGCCTAACTTAATTAGTAAATAACCTAAACACTAATTTATCATGGCTTCAATCCAAAGAATCGGTTTTACCCGATATCAAAACGACCTGTCAAAAATTTTCAAAGCTCTTGGTCACCCTGCAAGAATTGCAATTATCGATTTACTTCTAGACAAACAACGAATAAGCTGCAAACAACTTGCAACTGAAATAGGATTCGGGTCCCCTACTGTTTCACATCATTTGAAAATGCTCATGGACTCAGGACTTATCGGCTACCAAAAAAATGCGAACATATCTTTCTATGTTGTAAACCCATTGCTTGTTCAAATGGCAAATGAAGCGCTCCGAAACGTATCTCAAAAAGCAGAAACTAACGACATCAATTTCCGAGACGTCATCTTTAACCAGCAACCTATGCCCGATAGTTTTTAGCATTTCCGTACCTTTAGTCTTGCACGCAAAAGCCGTCAGCTTTCATGAAAATTGTATTAACCCACGCGTATTTCATTCATGAAGATATCAAGGAGCAAAAAATAATGCGCCCTTACCCAACGCTTGGGTTATTGTACATTAGTGCTTTTCTGAAGGAAAACGACAAAAACGTTTCGCTAATCGACAGTACTTTTTCGTCCATTGCGGACTGGAGAAAGGAAGTTGTAGATGAACAACCCAACATCGTGGCGTTTTATACCAACCTTATGACCAAAGTCGAGGTACTGAGGCAATTGGACTATCTTAAAAAAGCACTTCCGAACACCACTTTTGTCGCTGGAGGACCCGATATCACATACAATCAAGAAAACTATCTGAGAGCGGGGTTCGACATTGCTGTTATTGGAGAAGGCGAGCAAACCATGTTAGAACTTACAGAAGTTTTAATAACTGGCGGTGACTTGTCCGAAGTTGCTGGGATTTCCTACTTAGAAAATGGAGTGTTAAGAGAAAACGAATCACGGACAAAAATCAAAGACTTGCCCTCACTTCCCTTTCCCGATAGAGAAGCTATTCCCTTTGAGAAATACTTGAAGGTTTGGCAAGAATATCACGGAAAAAGAACCGCCAATATTAGCACTCAACGGGGTTGCCCATATACGTGTAAGTGGTGCAGCACAGCCGTTTACGGTCAAAGTTATCGCAGAAACGATCCGGCTAGGGTGGTTCAGGAGATATTGCACTTGAAGGAAGATTTCGGCGTCGAGGCATTGTGGTTTGTGGATGATGTGTTCACCGTAAGTCACAAATGGTTGTCTAATCTGCATGCCGAATTTGCCAAGTTCCAACTGGAAATTCCATTTGAGATTATTACCCGAGCAGAGCGACTCAACGAAACCGTTTTGCGACAATTAAAAGAAATGGGATGCTTCCGAATATGGATCGGGGCAGAAAGTGGATCGCAAAGAATTATTGATAAAATGGATCGTCGGGTGACACTAGGGACGGTGCAGGAAATGATGCAGCGCACTCAAAAAATGGGTATTGAAGCTGGCACTTTCATTATGGTGGGATATCCGGGAGAAACACACGAGGATATCAGGGCCACCATGAATCACATCGAAAAGTGCAATCCTGATCATTTGACCATCACTCGAGCATATCCCATCAAAGGGACAGCCCTGTACGCAGAAATTGAAGCGGAAATCACTATTAATCCTGATTGGCAAACAAGTACCGACCGTGATATCCGCTTTAAACTGCCCTATTCAGATGCCTATTACGAAAACGCCATTCGCTACTTGGTAAATGGATGGCAGGCTCACAAAAACAAATCATTGAAAAACAAAGTTAAAAGCAAGGCCGCATATCAGATGATGCGCGTGGGGAAATGAGTAATTCGTAAGGCGTTAACAGTACATTGAGCGGAGTCGAAATGCACTGTTCATATTCTCACCAAAACACAACAATGACAAGATTCAATAATGTACACTATTTAACACCGGCGAACGAAAATTTCGAAGCGCAATACAAGTCCATTCGCAATAAGGAGGGGCGCTGGCTTTCGGATGAAATGGTCAAGCTTCTACCCACTGTAAAACGTAGCGATCCGAAGTTCGACGAGTGGAAGAAACGCGCTTGGATGCTGAACAAGTTTGAAACGTACATGAGTTTAGCTGCTACCGAAAGTGTATTGGATATTGGTTGCGGAAACGGGTGGATGACAAATCGCATCTCCCAACATTGCGAAACCATAACGGGATTGGATGTCGGAAAAGAAGAGTTAGAACAAGCCGCTAGATGTTTTGGTAGTGAAACAACTCAGTTTGTCTGTTGTACCGATTGGTCGCAACTGCCCCAGTCATCCTATAATTTGATCTACTTTGCCGGAAGTTTTCACTATTTCGAACCAAACGAAGCGTTTTGGGAATCGCTGTTTGGATTGCTAGCTCCTAATGGAGAAATTCACATTTTGGAGACTCAGTTCTACAACAACAACGAAGTTGACGCGGCCAAGCTAAGATCGTCCGAGTACTTTCAAACAATGGATGCTTCCATTGATTACTACAAGCACTTGACGTGGGATGTGCTTCCGGACAATCACGAAGTTTTGTATCGATCGGATTTTCGAAACAAACTTTTTAAAAATCGTTCGCCTTTCCCTTGGATACGGATTCGTAAATAGTGTTGTACGCACGCACCGTTTCTGAAATGGAGAATAGTTGCGGTTTAGGCCGATCCGATTGCAATAGCATTTGTAACATCGCTACGTCTAGTTTTGGATCACCAATCAAATGTGGAATTTCAAGGTCTTTTGCGACACCGACTGGAGTGGCTAAAACATGTGTCTCACTGGCTAGAGCTTCAATAATTGTCATGCCAAATCCTTCAAATTCCGATGCAGATACCAATACT
The DNA here is from genome assembly GCA_024742305.1 of bacterium. Taxonomy (GTDB): domain Bacteria; phylum Bacteroidota; class Bacteroidia; order Flavobacteriales_D; family Crocinitomicaceae; genus UBA4466. The sequence goes on from JANSYQ010000002.1 coordinate 85,923, forward strand.
TTTGATTGCCCAATCCACCACAAGGTTCCCTCATGAGAAAGGTCGCCTACCATGTTCACATTCGAGGATAATCCGGCATGATTAATGTGATTTTGAAGATCTCCTCTCTTCGGACCGTCACCAACAATCACCGCCTGAAAATTGTCGTCTTTATCTTTCAGCTCAGCGCAAAGCTCCACGAAATATCCAATGTTTTTCAATGGAATCAACGAACCCACACAAATCAAATCAACCTTTTTTTCTTTAACCATGAACGGTTCAAGCCCCCAAGGAATAACGGCACTTGGAATTACACCTTCATTTATCAACGCATCCGATTGGAATTCGGAAATCGCAACTATAGGAAAATCAACACTGTTCCATTCAGCAAAACCTGATTTTGGAACCCGCATTTCCTGTCCCATCGCCGTGGCTAGCATAGGTACAGATAAAGATTTCGAAACTTTCATAGCAACTTTCGTAGCGCGATGCAGCCAAAAGGAGTGCACAACATCCAATTGTTGGTCCTGGTGAATTTTTTCAGCACAACGAATCACTTTCGTCGTCAGTAACAGTTGCTTCCATTTCTTATTGGCACCGTTAAGAGGGTATACGGAGATTCCGTTCCAATCATATTTCTTTGACGAAAACGGATATTGTAAGGTGATAATGGAAACCTTCGTCCCTGACTCGCTGAGAGCTTTGGCATATATCCAAAGGGCTGGTATGCACTGGCTGTCCCGCTCATTAGCCGGAAAACCTGGCGTGATAAATAATATGTGCTTATTCAATGCGATACAATTTCCAATTTTCAGGAAGCTCCTTCACCTCCTTTAGTTCGTGTTCAGCCTTTAATCGTCTCCAGTTCTTCCAAACGGGCGTTTCTTCCCAACCATCCGAAAAAATCACCGGGTTGAACACCGCATAATTTCCACGAACGAAGGTAATGTCCTCATCCCACAAATTCTCGGTTGGGTTGGGTAAATCATAAGAACCAAAAGCCAAATCAACGTAGAACGAATAAATAATTTTATCGTCCTTTAGCGGCTCCAAGGATGTTACCAACTCCTTTTCCATGGCGTGCATTCCATATAATTTGGAAAAAGAATAGTAGAAAAATGCACCATTCAAAAGTACGGCTCCGCACAAAAATATGTACTTCAATCTGCGTTGATGCAGCCATACCAATAAACTTTGAAATCCAGGAAAAACGAGGAGCAACACCAATGGGTGAACCAATAGTAAGAAACGCTGATTTTGTGTTGCCAAACCACCGAGAAAGAGTAAGTAACAGCCGATAGACATCCACAAATAACGTTCCTTCCAGTTCCACTTTTTTAGCCACGGAAGCAAGAAGACACCAAAACTCAAGTATCCCAAATGTCCAAAGTTGCTGAAGATATACAAGAAGTTGGGCACTGTATTCACATCCATTCGAACACCATTAGATCGTTCCATCGTGAAGAAGTTCGAAATGCTCCATTCAGCACCAATCGCGGTGATTCTATCAAACAAGATGTTATTCATGAGCACGACTACCACAACCGTGATTGCCGCTCCTAACAGAACAAAAATGCGCACAGAGCTCTTCCAAATAGAGGTCCAGTAAAGGACGCCGAACAAGATGAATGAAAACGAAATGGGCAGGCTTGCATAACGAACAAAAACTGCCGCAATGGCAAAGAGCACGGTTAATACAAACGAAATATGAGTATGATACCTCGATAGTTTTACTAGGTGAAATAGACTCAAAACGAGGAGCATACAGCAAAGCGCGTCAGACATCACCAAATACCCCGAACGAATAAAATAGACTTGCGTAGCAGCACCCAAAACCAAAAGCCATGTTCCATCGGAATTGTAGAATAATTGAATGATTTTTCTCGTAGAGGCAATCGTTACCAGCACGGCAATCAGCGAGATGAGCTGAAGTGCCAAAAGAATGGGGATACCCGTGTAGCCTATCAATGCGCCCAAAGCAGAAAAGGCATGTGGCCAATGAAACATGGGAAGGTCGGTTCCTGAATCAAAAAAATCCTTGAGTGCACGTGAATGCCTATAATATTCATGCGCATCTTGCCCATAAAGTCCGTTAAAATCGAACCCAAAAAACAGAGCGAAAAACGTTCCAATGACTATTCCGTAAGGAATCCATGAAATAGTTCTTGATTGACTCATCGTATAGAAATCCTTCGATGCCAAGATACTCTTTCTTAGCGGAAACAATGTTTGTATCTTTGATTCATCATGATGAAATTACGAGCTACCCTATTTTTGATTTTGACAACTCAGGTTGCATTATCACAGAATTTTAATCGTCCTAACCCTGAAGGTACGTTCCCGTATCAATTTGAGACCGCCGGAAACTCTGACTCTGGATATTTTATAACTACGCATTTCAAATCTAACGTGTTCCCATCAAGCCCTTTTTACTTGGCACCATACCCTGTAATCTACGATAATGATGGCTACGTTGCTTGGTATTCCACACCCGGCATTCGCAACGTTATAGATTTCAAATATTACCCAAGTGCCGATCTGTTTTCCTACGGAGCGGTGGAGCAAGGACAAGATCGGAAGTTCATTATACTGGATGGAAATTTAAACCGAATTGACACACTGAACACCTTGATGCACATGGAAGATTTGCACGATATTCAAAGAGCTGCAAATGGAAACTGGCTGTTATGCGTGCGGTTTATGGATACAATGAATCTCTCGGCATATACTTTTGACGGTAACCAAGGTAGTACACAAACAATTATTCGAGGGTACGGAGTTCAGGAATTGGACCCAAATGGCAACCTTGTATTTGAGTGGAACAGCAACGATCATATGCATCCTTCTGAAACCTACGATTTCTATGGCTATAACGTAAACGACTTTGATTATTGCCATGGAAATGCCGTTGCTGAAGATGATGACGGGCATCTACTTTTTTCCATGCGACATACAAATAGCATCATTAAAGTACACCGAACTACCGGAAACATTATTTGGCGATTGGGTGGAGAACTCTCTGACTTTACTTTCAATTCAACTTCCCCATTTAGTGCGCAACATGACATCCGAAGATTACCCAACGGCAATTACAGTTTGTATAACAACGACAATATGGGAACTACGCCAACTTGGTCCCGAGGAGAGGAATACGTACTAGACACGATCAATTGGACGGCAACAAAAGTGTATGAATACGGGCATCCCGACATCAATTTTCATCCGTCCATGGGGAGTTATCGTCACCTCTCTAACGACTACAAAATAATGGGTTGGGGAAGCTCGTTTCGTCCTGAACCAACAGCGACATTAGTAGACGATCAAGATCAAATCCTTTCGGAGTTTTACTGTGAGGATTCAGTAATGTCCTATCGTATGTTCTTCGATATGGATCTCGCCTTACCTCGACCTGAAATTACCTGTCAAAACAACGGAAATGGCTATGAGCTAACGGTCAATGCCGCCGGACCTTTTCAATGGTCAACGGGAGAAACCACGCAAACCATACAAATTACAAATGCCGGAGTGTATCAAGTATGGCTTCCTTACGGTGAAGGCTTCATCGGCTCACTACCCTTTGAAGTGATCGATCCAAATATACCTTGTACAGCAGGAATTTCAGAACACACATTGGACTCAGACAACTTCAGGTGGTTCAATCTACTTGGTCAAGAAGTTCAGCATTTGGAGAAGGGACGGTTGTATTTAAAAGTCTACGATTCGGGAACTACCGAAAAAGTAATTTTCGAAAAATAATATGTCAAAACACGTAGTTCTTTTCAACCCGAGAAGCGCGGATGCCAAACACCGCATTCCCAATTCTATTCTACAAGTCGGATCGTCGATCGACGGCACGTTTCCCTATCATTTTGTGGATGGAAACCTCGAAGTTGATCCCCTGCAAACCATCTTAAGCCTCATCGATAAACATGATATGGGGTACGTAGGAATGACCGTGATGCCTGGGCCTCAACTCTCTCAAGCCATTCCATTTGCAAAGGAGATTCATAAACGGTATCCGGAAATCACCATGATTTGGGGCGGTTATTTTGCTGCGAATCAACACAAGGTTGTTTTGGAATCAGGTTGGGTGGATTATGTCATTAATGGACCTGGCGACTCAGCATTTCCGGCACTACTGGAGGCATTGGAAAATGATCGGAAGGATGATGTTCCAACTATTCCCAATTTGATTTTTAAAAATGCAGAAGGAAAAATAATTACTACGAGGAAGGAAGCGCTTCCCGACATGGACAATTTGCCGAGTTTCGCTTACGAAAAGTTGAATGCATCTTATCCACTGGAAAACTATCTAGCCAAGACCTTCATGGGAGGAAAAACCCTCGCATATCATTCCAGTTTCGGGTGCCCGTTTACATGTTCTTTCTGTGCTGTTGTTCCCATTTACAATGCTCGCTGGAAGGGGCTGAGCGCTCAGCGAATGGCTGACGACGTACTCGGATTTAAGAAAAAGTATGGTATTGATGCGGTAGAGTTTCACGACAATAACTTCTTCACCTCCCGAAAGCGTGTGGTCGAATTCGCCGAAAAAATAAAAGGTGAAAGCATTGCTTGGTGGGGCGAAGGACGCATTGATACTATCAACAAATATTCTGATGAGGACCTACAATTGATGCAAGAGGCTGGACTCCGAATGATTTTCCTTGGAGCTGAAACGGGAAACGATGAAGTCTTGAAGCAGATGGATAAAGGTGGAACTCAAACGGGCGCTCAAATCAAAGAATTCGCTGGGCGATTGAAGAGGTTTGGGATCGTTCCTGAGTACAGTTTTGTTTTGGGAATGCCCGGCGAAAGTCCCGAAAAGGTCATGCGTCAAATCAATGAAGACATTCGATTCATTCAAGAAATCAAACGCATTAATCCGGAAACAGAAATCATTATTTACGTGTATTCTCCCGTTCCTACGGAAGGAAGTGAATTGTACGAAACCATTCAAGAACAAGGCTTTTCATTCCCTCGAACATTGGAAGATTGGCTCTCGCCGGATTGGGAACGATTTGATTTACGCAAAAATCCCTTGACACCATGGCTGAATGCCAAGCACATCAAACGCATCAAAGATTTTGAAACCGTATTAAACGGCATGTATCCGACAAGTAGCGATTTCCGAATTACGAAAGGAAAACGTCGATTGCTCAGATGGGTGTCATCTTGGCGCTACAAAACCGGATTTTTTGCGTATCCCTATGAAATCAAGTTATTGCTAAAAATTTGGAAATACCGCCAACCAGAAGAGCAAGGATTCTACAGCGAGTGATGCGTAAAAAGTTGAAGAATATTTGGTTTCGTCTTTTCTCCGATCGCATTGTTCGGAAGATTGAAAAGGACAACTCGTACCAGTATAAGTCGATTCAATTGACTCTAGAACCGGGTGTTTTCCATCCAAAATATTTCGATAGCAGTCAACTACTTCTGCAATGGGTGGAAGCGAATGAATTGAGCGAAAAACGAATCATCGAAGTCGGCTGTGGAAGTGGAATTGCCTCACTAAGAGCAGCGCAAAAAGGAGCGCATGTTTGGGCCGTCGATATCCATCCGAAAGCTACCGAGTTATTGAAGAAAAACGCTGAATCCAACGGCACACAGTTAGAGATTAAACAATCTGATTTGTTCGTTGCAGTTCCCAAAATGTCTTTTGATTACGTTTTGATTAATCCTCCTTTTTACCCTAAAAACCCTAGATCTGATGCCGAAAAAGCTTGGTTTTGCGGTGCCGGATTTGAATACTTTCATTCTTTATTCGAACAGCTTCAAGATCGAAATCAAACTTACGGTATTTTCATGACCCTCTCGGACGATTGCGACTTGAATCGTATTCAATCTATCGCTTCGGAACACGGGTTTACATTTCATTTGCGCCAGACCAAAAAGGGCTTTTTCGAGAAGAATTTTTTGTTTGAAATCGAGGGTTAGACTCTAGACCAATCATAAAATCGCGCCTAGATAAAGGACAAAAGACTCGTCCGACCTTAACTCCTGAAATACTTCTGAATTTTCTCTTTTCACCTCTCCCTTCTTACTTCTCACCACTAAAAAGGATACACCAATGGCGCCAATACCGAAGACTCACCGAGAATGATTAAAACCGCTAAAATGAGAAATGCCAGCAGCAACGGAAACAACCAAAACTTGCGCTTCTTCCAAAAGAATTTCCCTAAAGACCGTGCTACTTCCCAGCGACTCATTTATCCCATGTTTTCGTACTCCTTCGCGTTCGCTTTTTCCTTCCAACCCGGACTGAAATCCACTTTCACGAAGAGTTTTCCGATCCAAATAAACAGAAAATAGAGAATGGAAAGTAAAATCGAACTCACAATTTCTCCAACAAACTTTCCGATGAAGAACCAAACAAACAAGACCGGATACAACAGTTGCGGAAGTAACAACCACCCCAAAACCATTACAGATAAAGGAATTATACGACTGAAAAATGGCGTAGTGAATCCGTACCAACGATAAAAAAAGATGCAAACAACTAAAAATACCAGCCCTACGAACTGTAATTGCTTGTTCCGTTTCGACGCTAATGCGACACTTTCCTGATATATGCTGCTAATCCAACTCAAGTCGTATGTCTTTGATTTTTACGTTCGTATTTTCTTCTTTTCGAATGATGAAATTGCCTATCACCAAAACGTCCAATCCGCTTCCGAAAAAGGTTCGAAGTGCATCTTCAGGACTGTGCACCATGGGCTCGCCTCGTCGGTTGAAACTGGTGTTGATCAAAACAGGAACGCCTGATTTCTCATGAAACTTTGTAAGCAATTGGTGAAGTCGCTTGTTTTGATGTGTGTTCACTGTTTGCACCCGTGCACTTCCGTCTTTGTGAACACACGCTTCAATCTGCTTTGATTCCTTCGTGGTAAAGGTGAAAAGCATTTCGTGCGCGTTACGTATGTTCTCAAAATAGTTGGATGCATGTTCTTCCATCACTACTGGTGCAAAAGGACGAAATTGCTCCCGGAACTTGATCATTTCATTGATCTTATCACGCATTTCCTCACCTTTTGGATTGGCGAGTATGCTTCTGTTACCAAGCGCTCTAGGTCCCATTTCATCACGCCCCTGAAACCAAGCCACCACTTTTCCTTCGTTCAGCAATTCAGAAGTTTCAAGGAATAAATCTTCATCTTCCATTTGTACAAAATGTACTTGGTGTGCCTCCAGGGTTTTCTGTATGCTGTTGGAGTCAAAAGCTCTACCCAAATACGATGGAACCTCAGCAACTCTTCTTGGATGTTCTTGATTGGCACAAAGTAATGCTGCTCCAACGGCACCTCCAGCATCTCCGCTGGCACTGTAAATGAAAACATCTTCGAAAATTCCGCTCTCCAGCAATCGCTGATTCGCTTTGCAGTTCAACGCAACTCCTCCACCGAAGCACAGATACTTTTGCCCTGTTTTATCTTTTACATGCTGCGCAGACTTCAACACAATTTCTTCCAAAACGGCTTGAATAGATGCGGCCATGTCTTTGTAAAATGTGCTGATATGTTTTTCGGGTTTCAGTGCTGGTTTTCCCATTACCGCTTCAAACTTCGAATTAATCATCCGCATGCCACGATGAAACTTGAAATACTTCAAATTCAATTCAATAGAGCCGTCGTCTTGTATGGAAACAAAATTCTCCTTGATTAGATCGACATATTTGGGCGTTCCGTAGGGTGCCAACCCCATCAATTTATACTCTCCGCTATTTACTCGGAAGCCGCAATATTGGGTAAAAGCAGAATACAACATCCCTACCGAATGTGGGTAGTTTTGTTGCGCGAGTTGCCTGATTTCATTATTCGTAAAAGTCCCCAAGGATGCGCACGCCCATTCGCCCACGCCATCCAATGTTAAATAGGCAGCCTCTTCAAATGGAGAAGCATAACAAGCAGCTGCCGCATGTGATTCATGATGTTCAGCGTAGAAAAAATCTCCCTTGAATCCCAATTCCTTGCGAATGTTATGTGGTACCCATAACTTCTCCCGAAGCCATGACTTTACGGTTTTTCTGAAGGGCAAAAATGATTGTGGATAATAGGCAATCTGCGTCTCCAACAATCGTTCAAACTTCTGAAATGGCTTCTCGTAATAAGCAACGTGTTGTACTTCTTTAATGGAAATTCCTGCCTGCTCCAAGCAAAACCTTGCCGCCTGAACAGGTAGACCTCTGTCTTGCTTTTTACGCGACAAACGCTCCTCTTGAATGGCAACTATGACCTTTCCATCCTTCACGAGTGCCGCAGCAGAATCGTGAAAATACGCGGAGATTCCCAAAATGTATGTTGACGCATCTACTGCCATAGCTCCTTGGTATGTTCGCTCAAAAAATCAAACAATACCTCTTGTCCGGTTTCATTCAAATGAGGATCATTGTTGAAATACAATTGTTTTCCTTCCGATTCCATGGCACGAAAATACCGCATTGGATTCAAAACCTCTACACCTTTTATCTTGGATATCGTGCGAATGAAATTATGATTGACTTTCATGGATGATTTGTGTCCCGATAACTGCTCATAGTTCTTGTTGTATTCTTTTGTTACTTGGCTAAAATGCGGAATGACAACAATGTAAATTGGCACACTTTTCGGCACCAACTCCCGTAAGTAAGCGATGGATTCTTTGGCTTCTGTCATCGCCTCTTTCATGTCTCCCTTCAAACCAATGGATTGATTGACATAATCGGGCTCGGCTTGAATCATCATTTTCGTTCTTGGCGAATATAAACGTGTAGAAAATGGAGCTTCATCTTGTTTTAGTTTTTTACGATCGAAATCCGATTGCATTCCTTTCATTCTCCTAGAGAACAATCCGAAAATCTCGAAATACGGTTTCACGGACCAATAACAATTTCGCGCAAAAGAAAGTTCGCTCCAGTTGACGGGCGGATTGATATCTGTAAGGTCATTCCCCACATACATTTGGTAGATGATTCCTTTGGGAGGATGGTCGGAAATGCGCCTCGATGCTATCAGTTCCATTTCATACGGTCCGCTGCCGGGCATAGAGCAATTGATCACATTGATTTTTGGATGTGCCTCACGAAAATGTGCTACGTAGCCGTTTGGATATGCTGTAAAAGAGTCACCAAAGACCAGTACATTGGGTTGATTGGAGTGAATATTTTTATTCAGTGCTTTGTACTCAGTCTTGAAAAAATCAATCCATTGATAACGATACGCCACTTCCAAAACGAGTAAAGTGCAGAATAGTATCAGCGAAATCTGCCATGTCCGCTTCCAAATCTTCTTACCCGTTTTTTTCCAATCCAAATGAAATCGTTTGTTCTAATTGCCAAATTACGGAAATACTTATATTCGAAAACGATTCTCAATAAGAACAATGGCGCAAGACATCCTGAGCTACTTTGGTTCAAGTCACTCCGACTTCCTTCATGCGTATGGAGCAAAATCCACGGCTTTTCTGATCGAGCAAATAGAGTGCAAACCGAATCATGTTGTTTTAGAAATTGGCTTCGGAACCGGTTCTACACTGGTTGAATTAGCTTCGAGGTTTCCGCAATCGCGCCTTTTTGGCCTGGAACAATCACCTGTCATGTTTGAAACGGCAAAACAACGATTGATCGCCTGCGAATTAACCGAATACGTTTCTTTACACCTTATGTATGAGGATACCACGCCTTTTTCTGAGAATCAATTTGATACGATTTATTTGGAAAGTGTTTTGGCGATTCAAAGTGAAGAAGAACTGAAAAATCTTCTCGGAAACATCCAGTTTTGGCTAAAACCAGGTGGTAAACTGGTCTGCAATGAAACTGTTTGGCTTCCCCATGTCACCCGTGATCAAATCCATCAGATCAACGAAAAGTGCAAACAACGATTTGGCATCATTCAGGCGAGTGAAGAGTTCCCCTACGCGCAAAATTGGATTGATTTATTTGAATCATTCGAACTCACAACGATTCAATCGAAGGCATTTAGCGAGATCAGTGTCCCCGCTCCATTCAAACAAAATCCAAAGTCTAAAAACTTTACACGAAAGGGAAAATTACGTTCAGGATTGAATGTAAACAAACGTAAGGAGTGGACCACTTACAAACAAAGTATGAATGAAATTGTTCCAAAAGGGACGCCGCTAATGGAAGGTTGGTTCTTTGCGTTGGTCAACACTAAAAAGTAGGTCAAAATCGCATTTTTACACGTAAATTGGCTGCGTGGGAGTCTACTTCAACAAAAAACGAACGCTACGGCAATACCTCGGACTGATGAAATATTTCATCAAGCGATTTATTGTTTCCCTGCCGTATCGCTTTACAGCTCGTCAACGTAAACTGCCCGACTTTTTAATCATCGGTGCCATGAAAGGCGGAACATCTTCCCTATATCATTGGATTGACCAGCATCCGGACGCGCATTTATCAAGGGAACAAGAAGTCCATTTTTTCGCCACTTCATATCGTAAAGGGCTGAAGTATTATCGGAGTTATTTCCCGAAAGCTTCGGAAGACAAGCTCACTGGGGAATCTTCACCTTACTACTTCTACCATCCATTGGTGCCGGCTAGAGTGAAAAAAGATTTGCCGAATTGTAAGATCATTGTTTTGCTTCGTGATCCTGTTTTCAGGGCGTATTCGCACTATCAAATGCACCAAGGAATTGACATGGCTTCTGACTTTGACGAGGCCATTGCTTTGGAGGAAAAGCGCGTTGCCAAACCTCATGCTGATTTTGTTGCGGGAAAAGACTATCGGAGTACTGACCATCAAGCCTATAGCTACTTCGGGCGCGGAATGTATTTTGAGCAGTTAGAGCGCTGGTTGCAATACTTTCCAAAAGAGCAACTGCTTGTTTTGAAGAGCGAAAATTTGTTCGTGAATCCAAGTAAAGTAGTGACGGATGTGTACAATTTCCTTGGTTTGAAGCCCTATCAATCCCAAGATCTAAAAGCAGTAAATCAACGTGAGTACACGCCCATATCGAAAGAAAAATACGCGTTGTACAAAAAGCGATTTGTAGCCGATGAACAACAACTTTCCGAACTCCTTGGTTCAGAATTTACTTGGAAATACCCCGAAACATGAAATGTCCTGAATGCTTGCAACGCTTGGAGATAAGCGACAGTGGATCGCGCTGTGAGAACGGACATACTTTTGGTATGAAGAATGGCGTTCATCAAATTATTAAGACTGAATTCCAATCGAAACTTATGCCTTTTTTAGAAGGGTTTGAAGATTTCAGAAAGGAGGAAATCGCCAAGTACTCTCCTGAAATTCTTCGCAAACTTCCCTTCGTTGACTTCGATAAAGCCATGTGGTCCTTGCGGCAAATGGATTTGGAGCTCATTGAAAAATACATTCAAACTAATCGTACCGTTTTGGAATTGGGTGCGTGGAACTCTTGGTTGACGCAACACCTCGTAAAAGGTGGCATGTTGGCAACTGTAGTTGATCTTTTTATCCATGAATTGGACGGATTGGGAGCAAAACAACATTATTCTGAAGATTGGTTGGCGATACAAATGGATTTACAAGCGCTGGAGATAATTGACGATCAATTCGATCTTATTGTGGTGAACAGAGCCATGCCTTATTTCCGAGACTTATCCCGCACACTCGACATTTTGAAGTTTCTACTGAAGGAAGGTGGAACGCTCATTGTTACCGGAATCACCTATCAAAAAAATACACAACGTATTCAAAAACAACTGGATGCAGCTTCTCGCGCCTTTGAGACAGTATACGAAACACCGTTCATGTTGCACGAGTTCAAAGGGTTTTTCGCGCAAGAAGACCTTGAACTCATGAATTCTAAGGGACTACAGTTGCAGCTATATCCGAAACTGCGCTTAAGATCCTACGCCGCTAGTATATTTTCTTCGCGTCCCGCTTATTATTACGGTATCTTTGAAAAAGAAGCATGGGCAAATTAAGAAACGTCAACCGAAAATTATATCCATCGCGGCTGTTCTACGCACCGCAATGGTTGGTTCTTGGCGTGAACAATATTTGCAACCTGCACTGTAAAATGTGCGATGTAGGAACACAAAACCTCGAGACGAATTTCGCAACGAACCTTGTGGGAACACATCCCCTTCACATGCCTGTGGAATTGTTCGAACGTATCGTCGATCAAACGAAAAAGTATTATCCAACGACCAAATTGGGGTACGCTTTCACAGAACCGCTCGTATACAAACACCTCGAAGAAACCTTGGCGTATGCAAAGCGTGCAGAGCTGTTCACGAGTATCACTACAAACGCTTTAAATCTTCGGCAGAAAAGCGACATTCTTGCAAAAAATGGCTTGGGCGAACTCTACATTTCTCTTGACGGGCCGCAAGACATCCACAACGACATCCGTGGACACAAATCCAGTTTTCAGCGCGCTTTAGAGGGAATTGAAGCCTTGAAATCAAAGTCGGATATTCCGATTTCAGTATACTGCGTAATAACCGAGTGGAACATTGGATATTTGGAACAATTCTTAAATGAGTTGTCGGAACTGCCACTGAAACACGTTGGCTTGATGCACTCTAATTTCATCACGAAAGAAGTGGCCGAGCAGCACAACGCACGTTTCGGAGATGAGTATCACGCGACCTTTTCAAACGTTGAGGAAGTGAATTTCGAAGCGTTTAACCTCGAGTTACTTGGTGAAGAGTTGCGGTCCATTGCTTCTAAAAAGTTTTCTTTTTCAACTTCTCTACACCCAAATGTTGCCAGCAAAGAAGAATTGCATCGCTACTATTTCGAGCCGCAGAAGCGTGTCGGGCAAGGTTGTTATGATGTCTTCAACAATATCATGATCAAATCGGATGGTTCTGTTATTCCAGCACACGGCAGATGTTTCAACGTACCTGTTGGAAATTTGTACCAGAAATCGTTGAAAGAAATTTGGAACTCTACCGAGATTCAACGCTTGAGAAAATTGCTGATCAAAGAAAAAGGATTGCTACCTGCGTGTAACCGTTGCTGTTCCGCGGTTTAGAACAAATCTCCGTTAATGTAGTGAATGGGAAAAGCATCAAATGCCGGTGCGTTCGTGTCAATTTTCTGATAAAACACACGGAAAGATGGTTTCGCTTCTAAATAAGAGTGTAATTCAAGATCGTTTGCTGATTTTGGGGTAGCATGAATAACAAGATGGTGAACCCCACTGCTACGCGCGGCACTTTTCAAAGTATTTAAAGCCTGCTGAAAATCGGCTCCCTCCTCTTTTTTGATCCACCCAATCGTGAGGCGATAATCCAACTTTAGCCAAAGCAGACAACCCGCAATTTTTACGAAGAAACGCGGTGCATTTTTCTTCATTTCCAAGAAGTCGTCATCGTAAATCATGTTACTACTTCCATGACTCATTAGTATTTCAGGAGTTATTGGAACTTCATATTTTTTCAAACGTTTTTCAAGTCTGCGTAAGCTCCATTCCTCCCCCATAGTTCGCACTAATCCACTCTTGATCCACTTCGGGAAAAGCTGTACTTCGAAACGGAGAAACGCTGGAGCCTCGTCTAGTCTATGCTTCAATGAAAATTTTGCCGTTTGTTCACTCGTGTACGCATATAAATACGCCACCTTTTCTTCCTTTGCTCGGCGCACAACCTCCAAGTACAATTCATCGAAAACTCCCTTCCCGCGAAATCGTTTTTCAAGGTAGTAATCGCAAATATGGATCAACGAATAGCGTGTGTTTTCATGCTGATAATGCTGTCGAATAGCGCCAAAGAAACCGACAACTTTCCCCTCGTACAAACCTACAACAGACATCTGCTTATCCGATGGTAAGTGCAACCCATACTTTTGAATGAAGAACGATCGAGTCACCTTTTTTCCGAATATTTCAGCGTACAATCGAACCAAATCGTCGACGTGTTTCTCTTCCAACAAGGCCAAATCAATACTTTCCATCGCGAATTGCTAGTAATTGGTTGTGAAGAGAAATGAAGGGATTTACGACCAATCGGTCGTGGCAACCCGAGTCACCATTTGGATTTCCATCCGCAATAAACTGCAGCGTATATCCAGCGTAGGCAAGTACTTTTTTCGTTTCTTTGGAGTAATGTCCAAATGGGTATGCAACAACGTTTCCATAAGAAGACTGAAGTTTGTTCAAACGCTCCGCTCCTTTGTCGAGATCGCTCAACATTTCCTCTTTGGAGCAATGTACAAAACTTACATGTTCTCCACCATGATTTGCCAAATCGATTAATGGATGCCGTTGCAGCTCTTCCAACTCAGAGTCGTTTAAGAGCTCAAAAAAATTCGGATAACGAACACGACTTTCTTTGGTGAGGTCGAGCAGTTTTTCTGTAAGTTCTTTGGTTTGGTCGCTCGTCTGCTTTATTCCCCAAATCTTTATCAATTGAAGCGACTTTCCAGTAAGCTCAGGACGAATCTCTTGTAATGAATTCGGTGATAAATTCTCGGCAATAGCGATATCCATAAGGTCCATCCACAAGAAATCTTTTGCAGTACAAAAAAGAACTGCAGGAACTTCATGTTGTTCTAGAACAGGAAGGGCGTGCGTTTTAGTATTTCGATAGCCGTCGTCGAAGGTCAGTAAAATGTTGAGTTTGTCGGCATGTAAATCGCCTATTCGATATTGCTCTAGATTGATAAAATTCACTTTTCCATGAAGAGTAGAAATCAATTTTGAGAACTGCGACTTCCGCATAAACCGACCATTAATAAAGGCTTGATCATCGTCACAAATGCCGTGAAGACATAACACGCGAACTTGACCTGTGAGTTCCTCAAAAGAAACTTTACGTCCGAGCGAATGCAATATATCTTGCACTAACCATTTCGCTTTTAATTGAATTCTACGTCTGATCATTCTTGTAATCTCGGTTTCCTCGTTGTGACAACCAAACGAGTGTACCTAAGCCAGTAAAGTACAAAAACGCCATTTTACTTTGATCCATGAACGAGTTGAATATGCCATGGAAAAAGTACGTAACAAGTCCCAATAAGATGCCCAAGTTGATCAAGCGAAGCAGCGGATCCTCCAAGGACAAGTGGTTCTTCATTCCAAAATAAATGGCAGAGAAAACAATAAGTAAAAATATCGCCCCGCCTAAAATCCCTTTCTCACTCAAATAGGTCAGGTACTCTGAGTGTGCATTTCCTTTGTCGCCTTTATTGGACGAAATGTACGTTTTGTACTCGGTGGTTTGAAACTTGTTGTATTCAAATTGATAGGTTCCGGGACCATACCCAAAAATTGGGCGGTCCTCAAACATTCGCACGGCGCAAACCCAGCGGTTCACACGCTCCAAATTGGAGGCATCTGTTTGGATGTTTGTTACTGAACTCAGGTGGTTGGTGACTTGTCCGTCGTTACTAACAGCATCTGTTTCTTCGAAGTACTCATAGATTTCACGCTGCATCGAAAACACAATCAAACCAATTCCAGCGAGACCGAGCAACAACATTTTAAAGCGCATTTTCCAATGAAGCAATAAGGCAAATATTAAGGCGACGACTAAACTTAAAATGGCTGCTCGTGACAAGGCAATAAACTCGGAAACAACGGCAATTAGTGTGATAAGAAACAGTCCAGTAATTTGCCACTTTTTCCAATTGAGCCTTTTTCGATTTAGACATAGAAGAATCAATAGCGGAATAATAAATGCAATGCAAGCTCCATAAACGGTGTGATCCGGGAAAAAGGGCTTCGATATGACGAATGCCGACCTCGGATTGAACTCGTTTATGCGAAAGTTGTCAAAGGAGTACCACATGACCGGCACCAAACCAATTACATAAGCCATCCAAACTTTTAGCAGTTTTCTCGGATTTTTCAGCATAGTGACGGTCGTAAAAAAACCAAGAATAAAAACGGTATGAATGATCCATCTTTTGACGGAAACATCCTGATGGGAACTCGTAAGGGTCACAATAAGTTGCCAGAATATGTCTACCGCAAGAAGAATGGCAATTGGATGTCGAAGCGTTTTACCAAGAGCAGTAGAATAATCTTTGTGGAACAAGAGTAAGACTGCCAACAGAGGCAAAATCATAAGTTCCGAAGGGCTATTGACTTGAGCACCGCGGCCAATATCAAGGTCCATGGAAAGTGGAATAAGTGCCACTAACGAAAGGTAGAACCAATAGGTTTTGTCAAGAATGAAATACACAGAAATTGCCGCACCTGAAAGTACCATTGCACTTACAGCCGTATCTTGAATGTTTCCGTAATGTTTGTACAAGCCAAAGAGCATCAGCAATGCCGCACCAAGCACGATCCATTCCTTTTTGCCTATGCCCGCCGCACGCATTATGCTTTAACTTCTTCTTGCTTAACTTGTTGCCATTTCTCGAGCAAGTAGCGCATTACGAAAACCAATGCGAAAAAAGCAAGGGCTCCCAGCATTGTATTTACAGTTAATGAGGGCGAAACCGCTCTGTAACTTGGTTGCGCCCGATCGACCTTATAAACGGAAGGAATTGGATCCTCCATTGCTTGCCTTTTGGTGTCATATTCGTTACGCGCAGCAATAAATTGGTTGTAACTAAAGCGATAATCAATGATCAACTGTTCGAGCTCCGGAGAATCGACGAATTGAGACGGATCATAATTTTCGTTGTTCAAGTTCTCAATGAAGTTAAAGAGAAGGTCATTGGTTCCCCCTTTTACGGCATAAATGGAATCGGCCAATGTTTGCACCTCTTGCTCAAGGATCTCCATTTTCTCCTTAGATTTTTCTAAATCCGCCGTTCGGTTTTCTTCGAAAATAGATGCACGGAATTGATCCACCTCATCAATTTGAAAGTTGGCGATGTCGGCAGCCAATTGCGGATCTTTCATTGTCACGTTCACCACCACAGAAAGATATTTCGAGCGTTGGAACACGACATCCTTTACGTAGCGTTTGGTTAAATCGGCATTCCAAGATTTTTCATTGGTATCTAGATTATAATAATCGTACAATTTGAACTTCTCAATGGTTTTGTCTCGCATGGACTTGGAGCTCAACAATTGCATTAATTGTTCCGATTCAAATTCAAACCCAAATTGGGGATTACTCACGAGGTCTTTTCTTGCTTGAGAATTGTACGGATATACAATGGCTGTAGATAAGTATCGTGGAGCGATGAAAAAGCTGACTCCTGCGCCCAATCCGCCCCCAACAATTAAGGACAAGAGCCACAATCTTCTGTACTTGAATAGGAAATGGATTCCCTTCTTGTTATCATTCATAGCGTTTCTGTTGCGAAACAAAGATAAAAGAATGGATGGAGGAAATATGCAGTTTGAAAAGGTTGAGAAACAGGTTATGTTGGTAGAAGGTGGAAAGCTGAAGGTTGAAGGCTACCTTCCACCTTCATTTAAGATTCTGTTATAAAAAGTCGCCCCTTTCGAGACGACCTTACATTTAATTTGTTGTTGATTGGGCAAACGCCCTTTTAATAATTTTCGGGTACTTCGCTCCGAATTCGGTGATGCACCATTCTTGGAAACGCTGTACCTCCTCAGCATCTGTAATCCACTTTAAAGCTTTGTGGAGCTCTTTTTGAAATAACGCTGCGTCAAAACTTACGTTGCGCAGAATTTTCTTTGTGAGTTCAAGCATAACATGTGGTTTTTAGAATGGATAATGAATATAACAAAAAATGTGGGAATTTATTGTCTCAAAATCTGTTAAAACCGATGAATGGTTGTGGTAGCCCACCAATGGCAAGCCCCGTAGAGATTATCAACAGGGCTTGAGTTTTTTATTCACAACTGATTGATATTGTGAACGATACAAAAAGTATAACGCTTCTTAGAATTCATGTTTGATCACCTGATATACCTCTTCTGTAACGGCATCGCGCACGAAAATTACAAGATGTGAGCTTGTGTTATCGTAATCCGCTGGTACTTCGTAGATATAATTGAAGTAGTACTTTCCATTGGCATCCAAATGTTCCGCATCTAATGGTTGTCCCCAAACGGTTCCATCCAATGATTCACGGAGGATGTCATGGTGCGTGTAGAATGTATCTACGATACCATTATTCAACTGAGGTGCAACAAACTCGTCTTCTATCAAATACGCAACAATACGCAACTCGTTGGTTAGTGTTTGATCTACCACCTCTACTTCTGTATGAAGGAAAAGTCCTTTTGTGCTTGGGTAGTAATTGGACATTGCTTGCAAACGAACTTTGTTGTCGTTGGTACTAATAATATCAGATACGGAGTTTGCCCAAGTTTGTGGTCCCTCCATTGGAGTTCCATTACCATTATCCTTTCGGCTTATAGCTCCGTAAGGATTTCCTGCAAAATTACTTCCCGGCCAATTCACACCGAAATATTGCCCTAACGCATCAGAAATGTAGTTGTAGAACACGCCAAAGTAAAACGCATCCTCCATTTGCAGATTTTCGGTTCCGTTGGGTCCTGCGTGAATTCCCATCACAACAACACGTCCGGCGTTCGCTGCTTTGATGTTCTCAGCTTCTGTTGCCGCAGCAGGACAAAAAGTACACTTGTGTCCCGTGTAATCTTCCAGCAATACATTTCGCTCATCGCTCGTGTTCGGAGCAAAAGTGGGCCATGCATTCTGTGCATAATGAGCTGAGTCACCATCAGGATATAAATCATAGCTTCCTTGCGAAATACCAGGTCCATAAGGGTTCTCCACCTTATCACACGAAGCGATTAAGAATGCTGCAACTGCTACGAATAAAAATATCTTCTTCATAATTTTCAATTAAAAACTGTGCGTAATTGATAATGTTAAACCATTTGATGCCGGAACGAAGCGACATACTCCTCCAACGCAAAATAATCCAGCACGTTGGCGACCGTACCCTGCGGTTACACGAGTTGCCCCATAAATGTACCCCGCCGAAGCATAGATGTAGTGCACCTGACGAGACTCAATTGGATTGCCATAATTGTATTGATCCATCACACTAAAAAACCAGTGCGGCGAAACATTGTATTCAACAACGGCAGTTACCCAGTTACCTTGATCGTTGATCTTACCGTCCTTAGTGTCGGCAATAAACAAGGCTTGCAACTCGGCACGAATGGAGTTCTTTCTGTTAATCTTATATCCGGCTTCTATCACTCCAATGTTTGTCTTAACGAGACCTTTCGCATTCTCAGCTACTTTGGCTACATCATTGTTCAACATAATATTGAAGTAGCTTAGTTTCAACTTGAACTTTTTATTGAATTTGCGTTCAATATTGAAATTGATATCCTGCCAGTACAAACTATCGTCCATATCGAAGACTCCTGTTTGATAGAATACCCGGTTGGAATCAATCATGTCTTGCGAAACCTCGTTTCTATTTGGTCCATAAGCCGTTGAGAAGTTCAAGTTAACAGATGTACCGTATTTACCTCCCAGTTTCGATCCTCTTGGTATAGTATACAAAATTTCTGCTTGATATGCCATTTCACCCACGGGTTGCGTTGCGTAAGGATACAACGATGCAACTAGGTTGTAGGTGTGTATCTTGTTCATTGGCGGTAAGAAGTTGATCAAAGCATCCTGCAAGGTGGCATCACGATCGGAGCGAAAACTCATGTTATCCACAGACTTCGCAGAGGCTGCTATTCCCAGTCCTTTAGTAGAGTAACCGAAGTTAATCAGGGCGGCATGACCGTAATTGTAGTTGTATCCATTATCGAAAGATGGATCTTGCTCTTTGATGATATACTCACCATCCAAAGTAAACTTCTTGTAGCGAAGTTTTGCGCGTCCACCGTATGAACCGACGTTTTCTGGAAGAATCAAGTCGTCACGGTTATCTCTTTCGTATTTGCTCACAAACGAGCCTCCCAGCGTCACATCCAACTTCATATCTTTCATGGCTGGGATCGCTCTATTCAAGTTGACTTCACCGTCGAACCCACGAACGATAGCAGGAGAATATTCCACGCGACCGTCTTGAAATGAGAAGCGCTGCAATCCATAAACCCCCTTGATTTTAACCCCATCTCTCGGACGGAAAATCACACGTGCACCATCTAGGTAACTATCGTATCCCAAGGCGCGATCTTCGTACACGCGCAAGATCATTCCTGAGCCAAACTGCTCGTAAATGGATCCTAAGGTAATGTCGATAAAATCGTTCTCGTAACCGATATAACGCATTCCTAGTCCAGTACCGCTAAAGCGGTTCGGATACCCTTGAATTCTAGGTAAATACGATTCAATTCGCATCCCAGCTTTGAACTTTCCGTTGGTGTAGAAAACATTCATGTAGGAGTTCAATAACCCTTTTTCGGGTGGCTGGTTTGCGTTAATAACGGTGTCTTCATTTAAGTACTGAAATGTACTTTCCATGTTTCCCGTTATCGTACCACTGTTGTCTTGTTGCGACCATATAGCAGTGGTCAACAGCAGGGACAGTCCGACGAGCGTCAGTTTTTTCATCAATTAAGCAGTTTTATAAGTTTCGTGTAGCAGTGTCGTCCCTCTCGGGATGTTGGTTTAATTGTCGGTCAATTTCAGTAGTTCCTCGTACAACAAATCTTCGTCTCCCGGAGCGTAGTTGTTATGAGAATAAACAATGTTTCCGTCGGCATCCAACAAGAACGTGTGAGGTACGTTGTTCACCCCCATGGCACGTTTAAAATCTCCGTTTGGATCCATTAGTACTAGATATTCCCATCCTTTTCCGTTCACGTACATGGGTACGGAATTCTTGGTACGCTCATCGTCAACTGACACAGCAACAAGATTTACTCCGGTTTCGTCCTGCCAATCTATGTACATATCGTGAATCGTATTCAACTCACGCTTGCAAGGTGAACACCATGTTGCCCAAAAACTGATGATCACAGGTCCATCGAAACCAAGGTCTCCAGTGTTTACCTCATTCCCTTCCATGTCCATCAATTTCAATGCTGCGACTTGCTTTCCATCGCCGTTTGAGTGACTCTCTCCTGAGTGTTCTTCCTGTGCTGTTGCAGCTAGTGTAAAAGTGAAACCAATAAGGAGTAATGCTAGTTTTTTCATGTTACGTTTATTTAAGTGTTTGCAGCACAGAATTCAAATACCCTGCCGCAAATTCAAAAATAGGGCTTTTTTCCCCTCACAACGCCGGGAACTTCGTAAAAACTCTTGGAATCCTATATTAAATTACCCTAGTGATTCAGTATAGATTACAGCTATTCTTACTATTTTTATCTTGCAATTTAAACAGGAGAAGGAATGAAGGTGAAGCGAATTGCTCTCATATTGGGAAATTGTCTGTTCCCCGATCATAAATTATTAGAACCCGACGACCACACGGTTTTCGTGCTCATTGAGGACCACGGTCTTTGTACCCATTACAGGTATCACAAACACAAACTGATTCTTTTTCTATCAGCCATGCGTTCTCATGCAGAGCTTCTTAAGGAAGATTACCATGTCGCTTACGCCCCACTGAAAGACTTTCAAGCAAACGAGAGTTACGAAGTTCGATTACGTTGGATTCTTAGCCAATTCCCGGAGGTTGAAGAGATTGTTACGTACGACATTGAGGATCACTTTTTCGAAAAACGCTTGATAGAATTCTGTTCAAAAGAAGGAGTACAACTAGAACAAGTGGACTCTCCAGGATTCCTTACAACCAAGAAGCAATTTGCCGATTACTTCAACGAAACGAAGCGCCCTTTCATGCATACTTTCTACCAACAGCAAAGAAAACGATTGGATATTTTGGTGGATGCCGATGGTAAGCCGAACCATGGGCAGTGGTCGTTTGATGCTGACAACAGAAAAAAGCTGCCAAAGAAAATTTCTATTCCTCCGATAGTATTTCCTGAACCCACAGATCATACGAAAGAAGTAAGTCAACTAGTTGACGCTGAATTCTCAAACCATCCAGGAAAAACAGACAATTTTTGTTGGGCAACTACACGAGAACAAGTGCTCGTTTTGGTCGAGCAATTTTTTGCCGAGCGATTTGAAGAGTTTGGCCCCTACGAAGATGCCATTGAACCCAATGAAGTGTTTATTTATCACTCCGTGCTTTCGCCATACATAAACATGGGTTTGATCACACCACAAGAACTCATTGATCAAGCACTGAAATATGCACATGAGAACAATGTTCACTTCCCGAGCGTCGAAGGTTTCGTTCGGCAAATTATTGGCTGGCGGGAATTCATCCGAGGAATTTACCATGAATGTGATGAGCAACTAAACAGCAACTATTTTGATCATTCGCGCAAAATGAAGTCTTGTTGGTACGATGGCTCAACCGGAATTCCACCGCTTGACGACTCCATTAACAAAGCAAATACATTTGGCTATACGCACCATATTGAACGATTGATGATTCTAGGCAACATCATGCTTTTGAGTGAAATCGACCCAAAAGAGGTCTACAAATGGTTCATGGAAATGTACGTAGATTCTGCCGACTGGGTAATGGCACCTAACGTTTTCGGCATGAGTCAATTCGCCGATGGTGGTATTTTCGCCACAAAGCCTTACATAGGTGGTGCGAACTATATTCGAAAGATGAGTCATTATCCGAAAGGTGATTGGGAAGAAGTGGTAAATGGGTTGTATTGGCGATTTATTGATCGTAATCAGGAAACTTTCGCAAAAAATCAGCGAATGTCAATGATGGTTTCCACGTTAAAAAAGATGGATTCCAAGAAAAAAACACGTCTTTTTGAAGCTGCAGAATCGTTCATTTCTCGCACAACGGAATAAGCTGTTTACTACGGAAACAGTGGAATTGAGTTACACATGGTTCGAGAAAAATATACAGATCTAACCAGTGGTCATTCGGAATCCCTTTAATTATGGGGCTTTGTAGGATTACAATTCTTTCCAATCTTTTTTGACGTTTTTTGGCTCAATACTTGCTGATCACTTGATCTGTAAAGGCTTTATGCATATATTTGTTAGACACACGAATTTGAAAACGTATGAAAAAACTAATACTATCAGTTGTTGCAATCGTTGGTTTGTCGCTCTCGGCATCGTCTCAGATTGAGATTTATGTTGATGGAGATGCAACGAGTACCGATTACGCGGGAGGTGGTACTTACACGTACTATGCGAACGCTGCTGCGGATAACGAAAAGAAAATCAGAATCTACAATCAGTCAGGAACGACTGAAATGTGGTTGATTAGTCGTCGACGTATTGCTCAGCCAGCTAACTGGCAAGACTACTTGTGTTGGGGACATGAGTCAGATCAATTCGGTGGAATTTGTATTGGTGCACAAGGAATGGATATGGAATTGTACCAAATGAACTCAAATGCAGTGACTGTAGCTGACGGTGAGCATGGAGTGCTTGCAGCACATTGCGAAACAAGTTCAGATGCTGGAACTGCGACTTACAGATACTATGTAGGGACAGATCAGGATCCTTTCCAAGATTCAATTGATGTTGTAGCAATTATTACTCCTGCATCAGTAATTGAGCAACAACCTGAGTTGACAGTAGGTGTTCAGCCAAACCCGGCTACGGATAACATCACTATTACAGCAGGTGGAGTGAATAGCGCTTCCGTACAAATTGTAGACGTTCTTGGAAACATTATCTTAAACACAACTGTTTCAGGAACAAAATCTATCAACGTTGCTGAATACAGAAACGGAATCTACTTTGTGAATGTATCCGCTCAGGGTACTCGTGTGAGTCGCAAAGTGATTGTCAGACATTAGAACAATTCAACTTATTTAGAAAGCCTGCTTTGTTGAGCGGGCTTTTTTTTTGCTCAAAATCTTCGTTGTATCATTCTAGGAATCTTACCGCTCCTGATAGGATTCATGGAATAATCAGATTCCATTTTCGCACAGGTACAGGTTTTCCGTATACTAGCAATAGAAACTAGAACTATGAGAAATTTATACACCTTATTTTTTATCGCGGTAGGATTTACATTCCATTCCTTTGGTCAGTTTGAAGCCTACGTTCAGGGAGACTTGACCAACACAGATTATGCCGGATCTACCTATTTCTATCAGGCCTTGGATACCAACGAACAAAGTATCTATGTAGACTTTGTAAATAGAAGTGGTTTTGACAGCCTGTTCATTGTAACGCGCCAAAGATTGAATCCAGTGGCCAGTTCATGGGAGGACGGATTATGCTGGGAAGGCAATTCCGGATTTGGAATTTGTATAGATCCAAGTAACATGACCGGGGATTTTTATCAGTTATCAGCTGGGAATGGAGCCTTCGTAGCACCAAATGATAGCGTTGAACTAAAGGCACAAATTTGGCCCCACATCAACGATCCGGGAACGTATACTTACAGGTATTACGTTGGAACTCCAAGCAACCCGAAAATGGACTCCGTAGATATCGAAATGCTTTTGACGCCACTTTCTGTTCCTGAAGCGACTTTAACTGTAGGTATTCATCCGAACCCGGCATCTGATCACATTAATATACAAGCAGAAGGGTTTGAATCTGCTACCCTCAAAGTGATAGATCTTCTTGGAAACACCGTATTGAATAAGACGCTTTATGGATCGACGAAAATTGATGTATCGGAATTTCGTAACGGAATTTACTTTGTAACCGTTGCGACAGAAGGATCGCGAATCAGCCGGAAAGTGGTAGTACGACACTAGTACTATCCATAAGTTTTTATCAAACCCCGTATTTCGACTCCGCTTTGCTTTGCTGTAGCCCCTTTGCCGCTACATTAGCTATGAAGGAGAACCTTCTCGAAAGCAATGCTCGATGACCGGAGTTTTGTTTTTACTTTGGGTGGTTTTTCCCTATTTTTACAGTAAAGAACGTATTGGAATTCCCCACCTACTATATGACTGCTCTTCAAGCTGCTGTTAAAGCTTCGGAAGCCATTTTGGAGATCTACCAGAATGAAGTCGTGGCGGTGCAAAAAGAGGATGGGTCGCCAGTAACAGTCGCGGACATTACCTCATCAAAAATCATCGCTGAAATGCTTTCGGCAACTGGAATTCCACTCATTGGAGAAGAAGAGGAAATTGCTCCGTACGAAGAGCGCCAATATTGGAAAGAAAATTGGTGTGTTGACCCACTAGACGGTACACGCATGTTTTTACGTCGAAATGATGAGTTTGCAGTTAACATAGCACATATCATTGAAGGGAAATCAGTATTTGGTATAATTGCTAGTCCTGTACAGAAACGTGTTCTATTGGGCGGTCCCAGCACCGGGGTTTTCGTTACTACTTTTGACAATATCAACGACTCGGAAAAATGGCAGGCAATTTCATCTCGAGACCGATTGAAAAATCCGGTGACAGTGACCTGTTCACGAAGCTATACCCATGGAAGCGGCTTTAAGTACATGCAACAGTTAGAGCGTCAATTCGGAGAACTCGTGTACATCTATAAAGGAAGTGCCTTAAAATTTTTCGACTTGACCGAAGGACGTGCTGAAGTGTATCCAAGATTTGCGCCCACCATGGAATGGGACATTGCTGCCGGGCAAGCTATTCTAGAAGCTCTAGGTGGAACGGTTGTTACCGTAAAAGACAATCAGCCTTTGCGCTATAACAAAGAGTCGTTGTTCAATCCGCATTTCATCGCGAAAACCAAGGCATTACTTAAAGCATGAAGACGTGGCTGATACTCCTCAACTTGATTTTCTTGAGTTCTATCAAGGCTCAGACCAATTTGGTGTCGCCACATTCTTTCTACAAGGACCAAACCTTTGCTAACAAGCAATCGCAACCTTTTAATTCAGGAGATTTCTTTCCGTACTCGGAAGCATCCTATGATTTATTGGCGGTGATTAATGATTCATCCAAGCAGTATTACGACGTCACAGAAACTCTTTTCAAAAAACACCTCTTCGAGTTAAAAGGCGACGGATACTACCTGACCATTTCCCCAGCCTTCAATTTTTCCGTTGGTACTGATTTAAAGGACACTTCCAATACACGTTTGACGCGCAACACACGAGGATTCTTAATCGAAGGGGACCTACTTGACAAAGTCTCATTTTCAACTTCTTTCTACGAAAATCAAGCAACATTCGCGCGATACGCTAGTAATTACTTTGCCGATGCAGGCGAATTGTATCTAAATCAAAACGGATACTTTACTCAGAACGCTGTTATTCCCGGGGAAGGTAGAACCAAGGACTTCAAGGAAAGTGGGTACGATTTCGGATACGCTATTGGAAATGTCGTTTATAAACCTTGGAGAAGGTTGACCATCGCTGTTGGAAATAACAGCCATTTTATCGGTTCCGGACATCGTTCCTTGCTTCTTTCGGACAACTCTTACGCTGCCCCATACTTTCGCATTGACTGGAATGTGCTCGAGAAATTTCAAGTACGTGTATTACGAGCCAAATTGCTGAATTTGCTTCGTAGGCCATTTACCAGCTCGGCAGAATCTTATTATGAAGCAAAGGGTTATTCGGTTAATTATTTGACATGGATGCCGACGGAAAAGTTGAATGTCAGCTTGTTTGAAGGTGTTATTTGGAATCGTGGAGATTCTGTTTCGTACCAATCGGCGCATCCACTTTTTTACAATCCGGTTCCGGGAATTGCTGGGCTACTCGGGTCAAATGAAGTAAATAGTATGATCGGTATTAACGCGTCTTGGCAGGTAAAAGAAAAACATCGATTTTACGGACAAGTGGCGGTTCCGAACTGGAAGTTTGAACGTACTGGATTTCAAGCCGGTTATCGCGGATACAATTTCTTTGGGTGGAACGACTTCATGTTTCAGTTGGAGTATAACTACATCCCAGAGGAAATGTACGGATCTCAAAACCCAAGGCTGAACTACGTTCATTACAATCTTCCGTTAGGACATATTCGCGGGGATGGAATTCAAGAAATCTTGGTGCGTTCCAATTACGAATATAAGCGAGCGTACGTGGATCTTCTCGTATCCTTCATGATGCTGCAAAACTACAATCCACGCGGGCTGCTACCAACGAATGCGCTTATTGATCCAGGAACAGAGGAGTCTTTCAATACTACCAACGTACAATTGGAAATTGGTTATCGTTTCAATCGTAAAATGAATTTTAGCGTTTTCGCTCGAAGCGTAATTCGACAGTCAACCGCTGAGAACCCAATAAATGGTACAATTTTCCAAATGGGAATGCGAACAGCCATTATCAACCAATACGATGATTTCTAATGGGTAAATCGCTGTTGACATATCTCTTTATTGCTGTTGCCTTATCAGGTAGGACGCAAGTAATAACTGATTCCATAGCTATTCCTACTCCGATCAGGGACATCAGCGATATCCGTGACACATACGAGTACATCACGTACAAGGGAAGAATTGGTTATTATAATTTCGATTTCGATTTATTTCCTCCAACGCGGCACGGAATATTGACGCATCATACCTTAAAACCTATTACCTTGGGTGGGCACCGGAGGTTTCAAGCATTAAGCTCGAAAGAAACAAAATGGAGACCACTCGCCGATTTCAACGGGTTTGGTGGTAATCCAAATAGTACAGATTTTGAAGCGGGATATCGTGCAGGGGCTGGTGTGTATTGGAGAGGACACTTCAAAGACAAATGGAATTTTCACTTAGCGGGTGTTGCGGGAACTTACGATGGAGATTCCTCCTACATGCCTCGTTCCTATTTCAATTGGCAAGAAGGCAACAGACGATTGTACACGGATATCAGAAGCCGCATCTCTTTTTCGCCCAATAAAATCTTCAATTTTCAAACGGGAATCGACCACAATCATATCGGCGAGGGGTTACGATCATTGTTTATCAGCGATTATGGAAACCCGTATCCGTTTGGAATGATTAAGGCGAACTTTTGGCGTGTGGAATATTCCATTTTATATCAATTCATGCGTGAGGGGATGCCGGGCAATTGGAAAGGGAAATTTGCGTCGTCACATCACATTTCTTTCAATGCAGCAAAATGGTTGAATATTGGCGTATTTGAAACTGTCATTTTCAATCCGGGAGACACCCTACTCAACCGTGGGTTTGATGTTGAATATCTGAACCCCGTTGTCTTCTACAGACCGCAAGAATATTCTATCGGGTCATCAGACAATGTTCTTCTTGGACTCGATTTAACAGCTCGACACAAAAACTACACGTTCTACAGTCAGTTCATCATTGACGAATTTGTGCTATCAGAAATTCGAGCGCGCTCTCAATGGTGGGCAAACAAGTACGGCGGTCAATTTGGTCTGAAGGCGAATTTCAAAAAAGGAAACCATGTGTTTTTTGCTCGAACCGAAATGAATTTTGTGCGACCTTATACATACGCTCACTTAAATGATAAGTTGAACCATGGTAACCAAGGAAGACCGCTTGCGCATCCGTACGGAGCCAATTTTGCAGAGGTTCTAGGAGAAGTTCGATGGGCACGAAACAATTGGCGTGGGCAGTTTTTTATGAATTACTCGCAGCGCGGCGGAGACACGGATAGCATCAATTACGGTGCGGACATTTACCTTCCTTATATCAATCGTCCTGAAGATGATTTCGGTCATTTCATCGGTCAAGGCAATGCTAGAAATTCTTGGCTTTTCCGCTGGCGAATTGCCTTCAAATTGGAGAAATTCTATTGGGCTTCCATATTTGCCGAGTACAATTTGAGATACACAGTTCAGACCAATGAAGTACAAAACCTGTTTTCTATCGGGCTTCGATCCAATTTATGGAACGACTATCGTAACTACTAACCCATCCTTTTGTAGACTTCCCACGTTATGTGAGTAGAGATTAGACATTTAATCAAAATCGAGGTTAATTCAGAAACCTGTAGTCTTCGGATTGCAGGTTTTTTTGATTAATAATCCCACTTCTTGCGGAAAGAGTCGTAGAAGTTGACGCCAAACTTGTATCGAATCGCGGCTGACTCGAAGTTGTTATCAGACGCAACCGCATAGAATCCAATTTTGAACAATTGCTTTCGAATTCGGAACATGCGTTCCAAACCTACGTAAAATTCAATTTGATTAAAATTGGATTCCGGCACCATAAGCAATGCGCCGCCAATAGTCTCTTCCAATCCTAGTTTGTTGATTCCCCATATCTTGTTTAGGAAAAATCCGTTAAAGTGATGGATAAAATTCGCTTGCAAAAAGCTGTTAGACGTGTTCAAAGCAGTATCTAACATTTGCAAAGAAGTCACTGGGTTCGAAAAAAACCAACGGTCCGATGTACGGAAAAATCGATTCTCAATTAAACGTAAATCCTTCTTTTGAACAAAAGAACCCGCTACTAATTTTACTTCCGACTGCCCTAGTCCTTTCAGGTCGATTCGATCATGAATTCCTAATTCGAGATAGTCAAAATCTGACTGAGCTTCAAAGATATTTGGGTACCCTTTTCGATACAGGAAAGACATTCTTGGCCATTTGTTGCTCGTGATATATTTCTTCCCGTTCTTGATAATGTATCGCTGCTGGAAATAGTAGGCGAACTCAATTTCCGTCATGAAAGTGTTGTAGTCCTGAAACTCTTGAGGTTGTTGGAAATTTCCGAAAATGTCTGTCCACTCTGGAAAAGACAAACTATCAATTGATCTTCTTCTAGAGTATAAAATATTTGTGGCTAAGTAAAGACCGTTCAAGACTTCCAGTTCGTGTTCAATAACGAGCTTCTGATTCCGTACTCGGTTGGCAGGTCCCAACGTTCCTTGGATGCTTTCGTAGGTATTGACGAAATCATAAACATCCCCTCCCTCGATGTACAATCTCGAAAAACGCAGCGGATCGTAAGTAAATCCAACGCCCAAACTACCTTTCACATCTTGATTTCGAAAGCCGTAGTCAATTCGTGGACGCAATTCAATCTCCTTGTTATTGTCGAATCCCTTTCGGTAATAAACGCCCAAAGCATGACGCCAGCCACCTACTCCGAAAGGAATAACTTGCTCGGTAAGCGGTGTGAAACGAATGGTTTGTTTCTTAAAAGTATTTCGAAATCCAACGCCGTTGAATAGGAAGTCCCAAACAGTCAAGGTATTGTATACGCTGTCCTGCATCATCAGGAATTCTTCACTCTGTTCGTATTGGTAAATGCTATCTTGCTTTCGGATAAACTCACGAGCTCCATCTGAAAGCTGGAAAGGTCGTAGGTTCGTCCAGTAAGTGGTGTCCTTATCAAATGCATCCGGAACATATCGTCTTGTCTCCGTCCAAAATCCACGCTCATCTGAGTTGTATTCAAAAGCGTAATCAGAATGAGAAACTTCAATATTTCCGTGGATGAAATTTTTTCCTTCCTTAATTCGATAGATAAACTCGCGTTTTTTCACCGTCGGACGGTCATTGATCATATCGTATTGAGTGATGATTCGCATGTCTTTGAAATAGTGCATCACCCCGGCATTAATCCCCAATTCGTAAGACACTGGAGCAAGCGTGGTCAAGTTGATATACAGCGTTCCGTAGAACAACCCTTCCTCTGCGAATATAGGCTCCACGCGTACTTCAGCAATTTCGAATCCATCTTCATAAAAAGATCCTTCGAGAAAGAAGTTGTAATTCAGCAAAGCGTTGTAAGCCAACGGTGAAATGAGCGGTCGCTGCGAAATTAACGGAGCGCTGATGTAATTCCTGAAAATATTGATATCGGCATCCTCCAACCCATTGATTAAAACGTATGGGTTCGTTGGTAAGGAGCCTTGCTCTCCCAACTCTTCATCTCCAAACGACATTGAAACGGTAACCGAACTGTTTGCTTTTTCTGAGTAATCGCGGTAGCCTTCAATCACATCCTTGTATCGATTCAAAGATTTGTAATACGATTGCCCGTACCACTCTGTGATGTTCATTGTCTTCATGTTTAACGGTGATTCATCAGGAATGGTGTCAGAAGTATTCTCCGTTCGCTTGTCCAGCGAGGTGAAGCAATACGTTTTACAAGAATAATTACTTGTTGCGTCGAAAAAGTCACCTCGTTTGTCTATCACCTTTTTCATTAACTCTTTGCCTCGTTGTCTTTTGTTAGTCGCCTCAACGGTAACTTCACCAACTTCCAAGACAATTGGTTGTAATTGCGGCGAAAAGTAAACGGTTTCTGAGTTAATAAGTAATGTGGTATCGAAAGGCTCATAAGTTGCGGCAGAAAAGCGCAGTTCATACTCTCCTACTTTTTCCAATTCGAGTTTAAATTCTCCCTTTCCGTTTGCCACCGTTCCATAGCTGGTACTTTTCACCCATACTTTCGAGAAAGGAATTGGCTCGCCAAGCTCGTCGTTAATTGTCCCAACTACGATCTGAGCATTTGCATTTAACCCGAAAAGAAGTAGGAGAAGCGTAAAAACCGTTTTCATGAGTATACATTGTTTACAAGTAGGACTTCTGAAGGTACGAAATGTTACATCCGTTCGGCACGAAACTACATAAAAGGTTCGTATTCAATAAAAAGCCCCCTGATGAGGTTGAAATCAGGGGGCGTCACGTGATGGTTCTTAGGTTAGGTATCCATGTGACTCAGTTACAAACCGATCACGTGCTTTACTTCCACTTCGGTGATTTTCCGTTCTTCCCCGTTCTTGTTAAGGTAGGTTCGGTGCACAAGTCTACCGTGAATAGCGAGTTCATTGCCAATCTTAGCGTGGTTCTCCATGAATTGCGCCATGTTTCCCCAAGCAAAAACGCGATGCCACTCGATTCGGGCTTTCTTGTCTTTTTTCGTGTAACGGTTCGTCGCAACTCGGAAACGCGCCACCTTGCGTCCGTTTTCAAAATTGGTGATTTCCGGTTTTGTGCGTAGACTTCCAATCAACGTTACGTGGTTTTTAAGTGTTTGCATAAAGTGGTTAGATTAGGTTATTTATAAGATCACAAGATCATTTACTTCAACTTCAGATACGAAGTGGCGCTGCCCGTTGCGATGATAAAATCGAGTGGTCAACTTGCCTTCAACGGCCAACTCAAGTCCGATGTCGCCCAACTCTTCCAAGATTTGCGTCCAGCGTCCCCAAGCACAGATTCGGTGCCAGTGACTTTTCTCTTTCGGGTTCCCATCCTCGTCCAAGTAGGTATCGCTTGTGGTGATGGTAAATTGAGCAACTTTGCGCCCCGTTGGCAACACATAAAATCGAGGTTGTGAGGTAATTTTTCCGATCAGGTTTACGTGGTTCATACGATAGTGTTTAGTGGTGAAAAAAATAGAGCCGGAATCAGGAACTTCCGTTCCGGCTCTTCGAATGCGTACTTCTTTCGAAGCATTGATTTTAGGACTAGCCATCTTTTCTAGTTCCAAGCGCTAGAAACTCATTCATCTCGATTTCCGTCCCGAATCGCTTCTCGCCAGACTTCGTTTCGTAACTCTTATTCACGATTCTTCCTTGAACGATCACTTCCTGACCTTTGTCCAAAATCTTCCCTACAAGGTCCGCTGTCTTTCCCCAGGCAATAATGTTGTGCCACTGGGTCTGCTCCTGCCATTTACCGGACTTATCCTTGTAACTCTCGTTCGTAGCGATACTAAAACGCGCCAACGTTCTCCCACTCTCAAATGTTACCAACTCGGGCTGCGCTCCGAGGCGGCCAATCAAACTCACTTTGTTTCTTAATGCGTTCATCTGTACAATTTTTAGAACTAAACTTGATTTCTGTGTCCTTCATCAACCCATTCGTTGACATCGACAGGGCAAAGTTGCAGCGACAAACAAACCTTATTCGGTAATTTGTCATTTTCTGTCGAATGTTTTTCGTTTGTAACCGTTTAAATTCGTTTACGCATAGACAGAATGGGATAAACGCCAAATGTCCGATCCAGAAGATAATGAAACAAACAGCCCAAAATCACAAAAGAAGTCGAAACAAAACATATAATCGATAGGATATGAGACGACAAAACGTTAAATTCATTGAAGAACTGGATCCAGTGAGAAAACGTAGAATTCAAAATACCACCAGATCACTTTCTGGCATTATTCCCTCTGCTAAAAACGAAGAAGAGGTTTGGTTTGAATCTGCTTTAGAACGTGACTTTGCCTTAATTCTAGAAAGTCATCCTGATGTATCGCACTATCAGGAACAACCTATTTCTATCGAGTATTATTACAACGGAAAAAACCGAATTTATACTCCCGACTTTCTTGTCTTCTTTAATGAAGGCTCAAACCTTAAACCATGGCTCTGTGAAATCAAATACCGATCAGAACTTCGGGAAAAGTTTTCAAAACTGAAGCCTCGCTTCCATGCTGCCAAAATAACTGCAGATAAAGAAAAATGGGAGTTCAAGATATTCACTGAGCATTATATTAGAACGGCATATCTACACAATATTAATTTTCTAAGTAGATACAACTATAATGAATTGGATGGTGCTTGCTACGAACTGGTGATCCGCACTTTAAGCGACCTTGGGCATTCAAGCCCTAAAGAATTCATGCTAACCGTTCAAGACGCTCATTTCAATTTAAAGGGCAGATGTCTTTACGCACTTTGGTATGGCATAAAGAACGGAGATATCGGTTGTGACATAGTAACTGAAAAACTCAATATGAATTCTGAAATATGGCTATCTGAAAAATTAAACTTCAAACCAATTGATTGATGAAAAATATTGTTCCTGGAACTATATGCAAAAGAGGAGGTACGAAGTGTACCGTACAGAAAATCGTAGACTTCAAGTCTGTAATAATTCTCGAGCATAACTCAAGAGAATTGGATCTGGTCAAACTAGATGATCTAGAATTCACCGAGAAATCAGGAATAGATGAGAAGTACATCGATTCAATTTCAGATGAAGATTGGAAAATTGCAAATCGTCGATACTCCATTATTAAACCTATTCTTGATAGAGAAATCAATTCTAATATTGAAGTCAACAAGACAGTATTGATTAGAGAATTGTGCGAAGAGCACGAAGTTGCATACACGACAATTTATAGATGGCTCAATCAATACAATACAACTGGATTAGTGTCTTCTCTGGCTCCAGCAAAAAGATCAGGTGGTCGGGGTAAAAGTAGACTTACACAAAATGTCGATCAAATCATAGATGAAACAATTGAAAATTTTTACTGCGTTCCACAGCGCCCTACCAAAAAGGAAACAGCACTGGAGGTTATTCGTAGATGTAAAAATGCAGGAATAGAGCCTCCTCACATTAATACCATTTACAATAGAATCAAACACCTTCCTAAGAAACTAGCACTTACCAAACGAGTCGGGTATTTGGAGGTAAGTCAGAAAGTTGATGCAACACCAGGTAGTTACGAAGAAGCACAAAACCCTTTAGATGTAATTCAAATTGATCATACTGTTTTAGATATCATAATCGTAAATGAAGATAACCGTGAACCAATAGGCAGACCTCATATTACACTCGCAATTGATGTTTATAGCCGTATGGTCGCCGGACTATATATTTCCTTTGATTCTCCAGGGGCATTAGGCACAGGTATTTGTCTTTCAAATTCTATTCTTCCAAAGGACCAAATATGTTCCAAATATGATCTAAAAACAGAATGGCCTATTTGGGGGATCATGCGTAATCTACACTTTGATAATGCCAAAGAATTTAAGGGAACAATGATTAAAAGGGCTTCTGAAGAATACGGATTCAACATTAACTGGAGACCTAAAGGGAAATCCAGATATGGAGCTCACATAGAACGACTACTTGGGACGCTAAGTAAAAGAATTCACGTATTACCAGGAACCACCTTCAGCGATGTAAAATATCGTGCGAACTATAACTCAGAAGCAAAGGCGACCATGTCACTCGAAGAGTTTGAAAAATGGATTCATATCCAGATTGTTGATGTTTATCACAATCAATTTCATACTGGCATTGGTGCTACTCCTCTTCAATACTACAATGAGGGAATCTTCGGCTCAGATCGGAAAGAAGGAATTGGATTGCCTCTAATGAAGTTAAATCCAGACAAAGTTCGTCTTGATTTTTTACCACACATTGAGCGAACAATTCAGCGCACGGGTGTTGTTATAGATCACGTTCGTTATTATTCTGATATTTTTCGTAACTACTTATTTGAAAAGGCATGGAATGAAAATGATCGATTTGTAAAAAACCTTCGTTCAAAGAAGTTTATTTTCAAACGTGATCCAAGGGATATCAGCAAAATTTACTTCTTCGATGAGAAAGAAGCGAGATACGCAGAAATCCCTTACGCAGATGTAAGAAGACCACCGATGAGCATTTGGGAATATCGTGCATCTCTCAAGAAAGCGAAAGAATATTTTCCACATTCTCAAATAACTGAGGATATTATTTTCGATGCGTACAACCGTCTACGAGATATTGAAGAATCCTCGAAAGATTCCAAGAAAAAAGCCAAACGACAATCGAGAAAAAAGAAAGTAAAAGAATTCAATTTATCAGTTTCGTCATCAAAGAAAGAAGATATTCGAGAAGAAGAAACAATACCGGAAATTGATTTCAATTCCATTGAACCATTTGATTACGATGATGAGA
Organism: bacterium; assembly: GCA_024742305.1. Lineage (GTDB taxonomy): Bacteria > Bacteroidota > Bacteroidia > Flavobacteriales_D > Crocinitomicaceae > UBA4466. The sequence continues at coordinate 121,188 of JANSYQ010000002.1, forward strand.
TATGAATAACTTAATTGATGAACGAATCGAACAGATTCTAAAGGACCGATGGATCGGACACACTAGGTCAAAAGAGATTCTACGAGCTATGGAAATGCTTTTGAAATTTCCAAAGTCCGGAAGGATGCAAAACATTTTGGTCGTTGGCGAACCCAATAGTGGAAAAACTACCATTGCACGTAGATTTCTCAATAATCATCAACCATATTTATCAACTATTCAAGAAGAAGGTACCGGCCATCCTTACGAAGTTTTAGTACGACCTGTCGTAATGCTTCAGTGTCCTCATATCCCACATGAGAAGCGTTTGTATTACAATGTTCTTGATGAATTGAATCTGCCTTATCGCAAAACTACAAAGGCTGAATATCTGCAGCAACAAGTCGTAGCTGCCCTTATTGACATGCAAATAAGAGTTTTGATTCTCGACGAAATCCATCATATACTTTCAGGAAGTCCAGCCAAGCAACGTGAATTTCTAAATCTCATTAAATATTTATCCAACGAAGCACAAATCTCAATAGTGGCTCTAGGAACTAACGAAGCAACATTCGCTTTAAAAAGTGATCGACAACTCGACACCAGGTTCGATAAACTTGTAATTCCGCGATGGAAATATGATGAGGATTATTTAAGACTTCTGGCCACCCTGAATAAGTTTCTACTATTAAATGAGGAAACTAGGTTGACTTCTCCAGAACTTTCTAAGAAGATCTTTGTGATGAGTAATGGTGTCATAGGCGAAGTGATCAAGATTATCAAGCTTGCTTCGATCAAGGCAATAGAATCTGGAACAGAAAGAATCACTCTTAAGGTATTGGATTCCGTGAGTTACATTTCTCCGTTCGATAATACTCCATCAACCGTAAATTGAAGATTATTCCATATAAACTTCCTCCCCTTGAAGATGAAAGTCCCACCTCCTGGATTCTGAGGTTAGCAAGAAAATATCATTGTGACGTACTTACGTTCCTGGAATACTATGAATGTTCGGATCTTTTGAAAAGTGCTCTTGATATTGATGCTGATTTATCTCGGTTAAATAAGTTTCTCCCATCTGGGTATAATTTGCCAAAAGTAATTTCAGACAGAATCATTCATTTTCAGTGGACAAAAGGAAGGTCACAATGGCTAGATCCAGACAATCGTAAAGCTTCAGCAGCATTAAATTCGATTACTGCTGTTTGTCCGCATTGCCTGAACAAAAAGCAATATTATCAACTCAAATGGAAGGTTTCAATTTTCAGTTGCTGTACAGAATGTGAATGCCTATTGATTCAACAATGTCCAAAATGCAAAAAACGAATCTCATTACACGGACATTTCAAGCTTTGGGAGCCAATTTTTACGAGCAAGTATTATCTCCAATGCTCAAGATGTGGATATAGAATTTCAGAGGTTAAATCTGAGAAAATTGATGAAAATGAACTGAATCAGCAGCGAAAGGTGAACAAAGCATACTTAGAAGAACCGTCAAATTGGGAATATTTATATTTCATATATATGAAGAAGATCAACGAGAAATGGATAAAATAGATTTTATCTTCTTCAACGCTCTGCCAACATGTTTTTCGATCGCTTCTTCTTTTGTCAGTTTCTCATTGATCTCTTTATTCGGATATTCAGATTTTATTCGTTCCAGCTCTTGATCACTACGTACATGCTTGTGATTTAGACCAGCATCAAGCTTAAATTCTCCATCTGGAAAAGTAACAGCAGCTCTCTCACTTTTTCTGGAAATGAACAAATATCCCATAATTATTCCAGGAATTTCTTCTATAGTGATCGCTCGAAGTTCTGGTAGAGCAAACAACCAAGTTCGGTCAATTCCAGATGTTCTTTCCCTTTCCTTTTCCAAAAGATAAAAGTAATTTCCAGATATATTTATTTGAGCGAAGAAGACTCGCACAGTAGCATCATCTTTTGCACCAATTCTTGTCTTTACTTCAGAATAGTGAACTGGCAGGATGTGATCAACAAATTGGAAATCAGAATTAAGACATGCAACCTCAGGGCTGAAACCATTGATTTCCAATGAAACTTTTAATTTGTGAAGAATAATATTGAAAAAAACAAAGTAGTCAATCGGGTCGACTTCCTTCTTTATCTCATTCACCAGTTGATCATCGTCACCGTCAAATATTCTTGGTCCCGCTACGCGCTGTTTATCTTTTAACTCTTTTTCAGTTATCAACCTTAGTTTTCCATCCCCTTCACTAAGCTCAACCTTAGTTCTCCTAATTTTTGTTTCATTTGGAGGGTTAACAAGACTAAAGAGCTCATCTGATTCCATTTCAACAGTTTCTCCCTCAGGATTTCCACCTTCGTGATGATCGAAATAATCACTACCTGAGCCACCGCTTTTCTTTCTCTTTTTCTTGATTTTGATCTTCACGACCTGCTCTCCTCCTGGATTTACTTCTTTTTCCTTTAAAACAGGGGTGTAATCCAAAACGCTGTACCCCTTACATTCTTGAATTTGAAATACGAGCAGACCCCATACATCATCTTCAAAGGGATTTTCTGACCTTTTCTTTACCCACTTTGCGACGAATTTCATTTTCTCAAACTGAGAAATAGGTAAATAAATATTCTCACCAAAAGTTCTACTTGCTTTCACCTGAACCATACGTCTAACATGATTCATTTTTGACTTGAATTCATGGTTAAAAACAACATTGCCAATTAACTCAGTATTTCTTTTGTCGGCGTAATTCTTCAAGTAAACCAGGTTATGTTCTTCGCCATCTACAATTTCAGTTCTAGAGCTAATAGGATCAAATACATGATTTTTGGACTTTTGATTTATTAATATCTCAGAAGTTAAAAACCGTTGATTCAAAGTTCCTTCCCCCTTAGCAGTAAGGAAGTATCGGTAAATCTCATAATTATGAAACGCAATAAAATTGGCATACTTTGGGGGTGATTCATCGAATATTGTAGAAAATCGGTGGTTTCTTTCGTCCAGTGAATACAACATTAGGGGAGTATCAAGCTCGTAAACAGAAATATCTGGACGTGGGAGGTAATTGACGGAGTTACTATCGTGCTTAGGTAAAAATGATAAATCAATGTACTCATGAGCACGAAAATGCTGCGGCGGCTTGGAGAACTCTAAAAAATTAGTGTAAATATCGAATTCCCCAAAATAATTGGGTAACATCGGAAAACGGTCTCTCCACCAAATGCTACCAATTACAAAGCACCGAGTAAACTCTACATTGGCCGTGAACTCAATAGAAACTCGCCTTGAAAAAGATTTGATATTAGGTTTGTCAGGAACTTCGTTCTCGTAATTATGAATTAATTCATAAGCATTTTCTATTCTCTGAAAGTATAAGGATAGATCATGGAAGCCATCCCGATAACGAAAAATTCGTTTAACATCGACAAGCCTGTAGGCATGTTCATCAGGTAAGTTTAATAAATCACTTGGTTTCATTAGTCAATTGAATCTTCCTTAAATATTCAAAGAAATCAAATACAGTCATATCGAAATGATTCAAAATTCTCATCAGCGTTCCCAAGGTCATGTTCTTACCCTTTTCGTATGCCCCGTATTGAGAACGGGACATTCCCATCTCGTAAGCGAGGTATTCATAATTTGTATGACCTTTCTCAATTCTAAGTGACCGAAGTCCATTTCCTATTTTTTCCAGTTGTTCTTGCTGAAGATCTAAAAGATTCTCTTCTTTTCCCATAAGTCAAAAAAAGAGAATGGTACACTTAAATGTTACCGTTTATTTATACCCCGTATTTAATAGGCTTTTTCGTATATTTGAATGAAATACCCGTAATGAGAAAATCAAAATTTAGCACAGACGATAAGCTCAGAATCCTTACGGAACAGGAGGCAGAAGAGATGTCAATTGAGGAAATTTGCGTGAAATACGGAATAAGTCTCCCTACGTTTTATTCGTGGAAACGAGAACTTGCATTTAGATCCGAAATGAAAAGTGAAGGATCTAACGTCCAGGATTTACGAAATGAGATCCATACGCTTAGGAGATTGTACATAGACCTCTCAGAGCACAACTATCAACTAGCTCAATTCTTGAATCAATAAGTAAGATTAAACCAATTTACCCGGTTACAGTGGGAATCATGTTGTTATTCCTAATTTTTGGATCTTGCTCTGGTCGTCCGGATGCCGGCGATGTCGAAGATGATCTAGCAGAAAGAATTGAAACCGAATCGGAGGGAAGAATCACACTCATAGATTTCTAGAAAACCAATTCAGTTGAATGCGAAGCATTCGGACAAGAATCCTACAAAATCTAGTTTACTGGTAAGATTCGCTTTGAGGAAGATTGTTATATCTATGCTAACAAATCTGGATTCGGTCCTCTTTTTGAAAGTTCCAAGACCTACAAAAGCAACCCAGCTTCAACCCCAGTATAGGTAAAGTTCTTTTTTCTGTGGAAAAGGGAGAGGAAGTTGAGTTCAAGGATAAGATAACTTACGTTGAGACTGAGAAAGGCTGGGTGAAGTCAGTTGGATCCAAACTATACTAAATCTATATCCCTCTGATTACTACTCCATATTTCAACTAAGTACTAATACGTAGTGGGATTCAGGTATAAATGCTGATTTTATTGGTGTCACTTTTTTTTTTCAGAATAATGATGCAACTTGCGTATGATATCTTCAAGCTGAAAACAAGTTATTAACCAACTTGAACAGAATATTGTGAAGAAAAAGTATTACTGCTCATACGATTAATTCAATAATTCTCGTTCTTGCTAAAAAATCAAACATGTATTTCGCACAAACTAGAGTAGATTTTAACGCACCGCTGTACATTTCCATGTTTAATTCACTTATGGAAGGAAGAGGTGATTCGTATAGAAGTGAAATTGATTCAGTTCTTGTAGAAGCCAAAAAAGTGTACAATGGCGAGAAAGAAATTTACTCAATTAGTAACGATTACTTTAATCTCGTTTCTCTCTTGGTGAGTAAAGGAGAATCTTTGTTTGCAGATTTTAATGAGTCTGAAATCAAATCTTCAGATTATCAAGGAGTATTGAACGTATTGGCTGATAGCCAAACTACGGTTTCTGATGAATCATAAGACGTTTGAGTTAAACTTAACGCAGCTAGAAGAGTCTTTTTCCAAGAGTAAGAGCAACAAATACTCTAATCCGAGAAAGAAAAAGCACTTTGATCAGTTAAGAGAATTATTCGAAAAGATTAAAGTCGAAAATCACTCTGAATTCACAAAAGAGGATTTAGAGGACCATTTTCAAATCTTCCAGTTTTTATTCAATGGATTAGAATTCTTGGATGATAGTACTTTGAACGCTACACCATATGAAATAGTTACTGGCCTTGAGAGAGCCTTGTCTGATTGGATTCCACAGGAAACATTTATTATAGTAACATCACTATCCAATAAGATCAATCATTTTAGTTTTGAAGGTAATAATGCCGAAAAGAATAATCAGCTTCGAAAAATAATTAAGGACAGATACGATTATGAAATTGAGCACCGTTTGATAAAAATCAATCTTCCAAAAGTGTTGGTAAGAGATTATTTAACTTGTGTTGTTCTCTATCATGAATTAGGCCATTTTATCGATTTGGAGTTGAATGTTAGTGCTAAACTCTTTCAGAATAAATTTGGAAAGCCGCATATTTTGATGTTCACAAAAGAGGAGTTTCGCTACTATGCTCATGCCGGTGAATATTTTGCGGATCTATTTGCTGCACAGTATATTGAGGATTCGTCGTCGATTTATTTAAATTACGTAGCTCATAATCATAGTGCGTCAAATACACATCCCGCGACATTTGATCGAATACAAAAGGTTCTGCAGTTTATAAATCAGGATTCTGATCCGCTAATTGAGGAAATTCAGCATGTGCTTCAACAGTCGGGAGTTTCACAGTTAGCCCTTAGATATGAAACGATTGATCCAGAAACATCTGGATTTACCAATTTAATTCCGCATAAGGTTGAGAATGTAAATCAACTCCATGCGGTCTACAAACTCGGATGGGAAACTTGGATGAAATCGGATGACAATTTTTTGTCCCGATTTGAACGCAGAGAAAGGTATCATATTGTTAATAATCTTATCGAAAAGAGCATTTCAAATTTTAATGTTCAGGAGATTTGGGCGAAAAACATTTAAATGGATCATAAAGGACTACTAACTAAGGGTGATTTAAAAACATTAATTGAATCAGGTGACTTAGTAATTGAACCATTATTACAAGACTCTCAAATTGGAGAAATCTCAATTGACCTCAGAATAGGGACAGATTTTCTTACTAGCCAACTAGGTAGAGATCCGTACTTGGACACTTCCATGGATGGTGAGCAAAAACCACCACTCAAGAGCTTTTTTAATGAAACCCGCAGAAATATCGGAGAATCATTTTTATTTCACCCTTCTCAGGTTGTACTTTTCTCCACGTTGGAATATATCAAGTTACCAAAGAATGTTATAGCCATTTTATCAACGAGAAGTTCGTATAGCCGACTGGGGTTGTCAACTTCAACCATTATTCAACCTGGCTATTGTGGGTGTATTTCGGTCGAAGTGAACTATTCTGGAAATACTCCTATCAAAGTTGTTACTGGAGCACGACTAGTTCAGGCGCGGTTCTATCGACTAGAAGGTGAGACCGAGTATTTTAATGGACCTAGAAAGTATATATGCCAGGTTCGTCCTATTGCGTCAAAGGCAAATGAAGATAAGGACTTGGCGGTTTTAGATAGAATTGCACGAGATAACTTTGAATGAATTGACTCACCAACCTATGTGCGGCAGTAAACCTTTGGCACTTGCCAACGGAATCGTTCAAGTAGCGAAGAATATTGGAAGTAATAAAGAACTAATTAACAGAAGAGATGATAATTTTTGTCTTTGATCTATTTACTTCACCCTTCGGAAACAAAAACACAAATTGATTGTAAGTGTTATTAAAGAAGTGGTATGTAGCTTTTACTTCATCTCCAATTTTAGTTGTAAGTGTGATCTCCCCCTTGTCATTGTAACGTTTATTAAACTTAAAATCCTTAATGAAACTCCAAGTAAAATCGAATTCATTGGGAAAATCTAACTCTCCGATTTCAGATAAAAACGATACCGAATGAAACACGTTACGTTTAGTACACGATGGCTCATTCCACATTGCATCTTTAATTGGATTAAGTACAAGAAGAGCACATCTTTTTTTCGACTTAAGCACATAATTTCTCAACGCTGAATGTATTGAAGAGCCAAACTGCTTGGCAAGAGCCATTGATGATTTAATACTTAATGACAATTTATCGGCTTCAGCCAAGAATCGGTCAAGCTGAAAGAGTGTCACAGATGCAAAATAATTAGCCTCAGCTTCGAATTCATCTTCAAATGTCAACAATAAAGTTTCATTATTATCCGAAGCTAACATTACCTCATTCTGCCATGGTAGTACCCCATGACCAGTTTCATGAAGTTTGACGAAGTTCTTTCGTCCCTCTGTTTGGTTTAAGTCAATGTAAATTGTTTTCTCTCTTCGATCAAAAAAACCTTTGACTTTTGAAAGCCCAGATTGAAGAATTTTGAACTTCTCGACTGATTCTTCACGAAGCCTGTCGAAAAACCCTTTTTCAACTTTACTTAAGTCGATACCTTTATCCACAACCAATTCGGTGTGTTGAAGTATTTTGTCAACAGGAGTTGGAAATACGTCAAAGGCTTTGCTCTGTTTCAGTATTTCGTGAGAAATTTTCTCGATGTCATACTTTGAAGAATCGTCAAGCATTTTGGTTTATTGTTTAAATTTCAGGTACTCTAAGAACCTTAAAACTTCTTGGCGTTCTTCCGCTGTAAAATCTTCTGACGAAAATGCAATGCGTTCAACAAATTCGTTGTGTTTATTAACTTCTTCTTCTTCCTTTTTGTCAATAATTCCTGCGCTGGCTAAAAGATCGTTCAATGGAATTTTATAGAGCTTTGAAAGCTTGTACAAAATGTTGGCAGAGGGATTTTTGATCTTATCATTTTCCAATTGACTTAAATACGCATTGGATATTTGTAAGGACTCTTCCACTTGAACTAGCGTGAGACCGAGTTTTTTTCTCGCTGTTTTTAGCGTGTTTCCTAATGTTTCCATGTGCTCGTCTTTTTTACAAAGGTAAGGCAATATTTGAGATTTCAAATAAAATCTTACTGAATTCTAAAAATATCAAGAAAAAGTTTTGCTAAGTCAGACTTCCTATATATATTTGCCATCAAACGATCTTTTTTGAATTGGTCGGCTCTGATGTCATTCCATTTCAAAAACTACTTAAGAACAAATGAAACCACCTGTAATGAGGTTATTAAAATTGATGCCAGTGAAATAAAGTTAATAGGAAATAAAAAAAGCCCAGATCTTAATCCGAGCTCTTCATACTACAGAAATTGTCTGCAATATTTTATAATGGTACATCAAATATAAGACATTTCAGTGACATAAGATGTGTTTGTGATCTGTAAAGCTTACCACCGTTTGCTCATCGGTAAGCATTAGCGCTTTTTTTCTCGATAAATCATTGCCAGTTCTGAGGACTCTGGCGGAGCATATTTATTCATGACATAAAAAATTGAAATCATGTCAGAGAAAAAGGAAAGCGGTCAGAACCGCAATAACACAAACAAAAAACACAAGCACATGAAAGCTTATTTTGAAGTAAAGAAAGGAAAGAGTGGGCAATACCATTTTAATTTGGTCGCTCCGAATCACGAAGTAATCTTAACGAGTGAACATTACCCGGAAAAGGCGAATTGCCTTAAGGGTTTGAAATCAGTTCAGGTTCACAGTCAAGACATTGTGAATTTTGAAAAGAGAACGTCCAAGAAGAATGAACCGTATTTCATTCTTAAAGCGCGCAATCACGAGCCAATTGGTACAAGTGAGATGTATTCTTCTGAACAAATGAGAGACCACGGAATCGAGGTTGTGATGAAGTACGGGTCTGCAACTGATGTTCAAGACGAAACGAGTACATCTGACCCTGACGACAAGGAGGTTATTATTATCGTGAACGGGAGAGAGAAAACCTGGACGAAAAAGACCATTTCGTTTGAAGAGGTTGTAGTTCTTGCGTTTGGAAGCATCTCTTCCAACCCGAATACCTGTTATACAGTAACGTACAGCAGAGGAAGTGGGCAAAAACCAGAAGGTTCCATGGTGAAAGGACAAGAAGTAAAGGTTAAATCTAAAATGGTGTTCAATGTCACAGCAACTGATAAATCATAATTCGGATTTAAAGCAGCTTCGTAACGAAGGGTATCAAGTGGAAGTATATGGTGGACATTTAGTTGTCCACCATATTCCTTACGTCACACCTGAAAGAAAGCCTGCTATGGGGGTACTCGTTAGCGAGTTATCCCTGAGTGGTAATAACACTGTGAAACCATCAACCCACGTAATGCTGTTTTCAGGCGAACAACCATGTAACATGGATGGTTCCATAATAACAGGACTTCAGCACGGTGCTCAAAACCGTCCACTGGGGAACGGTATCACAATCAATAGGTCCTTTTCCAATAAACCTCCCAGTGGTTATTCTAATTATTACGAGAAGGTCAAGCGTTACGCAGAGATAATTTCTGCACCGGCAATCGCTTTGGATGAAACTCTGACTGATAGACCATTCAAACCCATTTTAACTCCGGATGATTCTGTCTTTAAGTATCTCGATACAAACTCAAGTCGTGCTAATATTGAGTTCATCAACCAAAAGTTGTCGGATCAGAAAATTGCCATCGTTGGTTTAGGAGGTACGGGAGCGTATGTGTTGGACCTAGTGGCGAAAACGTGTGTTTCAGAAATACACCTTTTTGACGGTGATGTTTTTCTCAACCATAATGCTTTTCGATCTCCAGGAGCGGCATCATTGGACGTTTTAAATACCCAAACTCGGAAAGTTGAGTATTACACCCAAGTTTATGGTGCAATGAGACGTAAGATTATACCACATGATTATTACGTAACAAAGGAAAATATGCACGAACTATTGGGCATGGATTACGTTTTTCTTTGTATTGACAATAACTTGATTCGTTACGAGTGTATCGAATTTCTATTGTTGAATGCAGTGTCTTTCATTGATGTAGGATTGGGAGTTAACATAGTCGATAACGAGTTAATAGGAACAGTTAGAGTGACCAGTGGTCTTGAAACTAAAAAGGATCACATTGCTGGTAGAATTCCTAAAGGAGAAGATGGTGATAACGAATATGCCACAAATGTTCAAATTGCTGAGCTCAACTCGCTTAACGCTACGTTAGCAGTTTTGAAATGGAAGAAGTTGTCGGGTTTCTATCAGGATCTTGAAAAGGAATGCCATACAACTTATTCAATCAATGTATCACAATTACTAAATGAAGATCGTGATGAAGCATAAGTTCGTTGAGTTCATACCGGAAATACTTGAACCAGGAGTTCTATACATTTCAATTAAATATTCCACAGCTGTACACGCTTGCGTGTGCGGTTGTGGTAATGAAGTTGTAACACCAATAGCGCCAACTGATTGGAGTTTAACCTTTCATGGTGATAGCGTTAGTCTACACCCTTCAATTGGTAACTGGAGTTTTGATTGTCAATCGCACTACTGGATTAAGAAGGGACAGGTAACACACTGCCGTAAATGGGATAATAGCAAAGTAGACGCCGGAAGGAAAAAAGACAAGAAAACTAAGCGACGGAAGTTTAGAAAACGCTGGATTATTTTTTAGCTATTAAAAATCTCGTCTCATTCACTCTTGTTGCCTTGCAACAATATTTCTCCAACTCTTGTGATTTGTTTCACCTTCTTCTGTTATCAAAGTAGCCTAAACGCCCTGATTTTGTTTCATTTACTTATGTATCTGACACCAAAATGCGTTTTTGCGAAAAAAAATCTACTTTTTTTCAATGATTGTTCATTTTGGTATATTGTTTTCTCAAAATTCAATCGTGCCATGACCAAAAAATTACTTCTGCTCCTCATTTTATTCTCTGGTTTCTTCTGTTTTGGACAAAGCGACACACTAAAAACGGACTACCCTGGTTTCGAAGACATTTTGGATTCAATGAATATGACCTTTATTGCTCCCAAAAACATGGAAGAGACGGCGCCAATAGAAAATCGACAAATGAATTACGAAAAGGCTTACCGAGATACAGCGGCACGATTTGAAGTACGTTACGCCTTGCGTAGACATAACATGGGATTTATTCCGCAGATTTTCGAAGCAACTACCTTAAACATTTCCGGAGGACATCTTCCGGAATACTCCATCTTCGGCAGTGAGGCCGTAAAAAACGAATTTGGAGCTGATGGAGGCGCAACAGTTGGTGTTCCCGTAGGCACCGAGTTTGGTCAGGAGTACCAATATTGCTTACTTGTTTATATACACAAAACGGGCATTGGAGACGCGTACATGTTCTACTTAGCCGATGACCAATCAATTATTGGTGATCGCATGTCGCCGCTATTTCATAATTTGCGATTTGAGGAATGAAATATATAATATAGTTATAGTTAATAGACCAGAACGAAACCACGATGAATCATTTACTAGAAAGTCAAATTAAACCTCATCTTCATCATAGTAAGGAAATAGAACAGTTCCTGGGGAAGACTGTAATTGGCGATTACGAAGTTTTACGCTGGATTTCTATTGTATACAACAAAGACAATTACAAATTATTAGTGCATGAAGTTTTTGATGACCGCGACGAGGGAATTGAAAGCATTTACGACTTCTCATATTTTACTCCTGACGATCAATTTGGCAGACAACTTTTCATAAGTACTGATTTAAACGAAGTACTTGAATTTGCTGTAGAAAGCTTTGGAGTCGATAATTCCAAATATTCTCTCTTTGGCAATTTGGACGCCAACCTCATTCATGACCTGTAACTATAACATCAACTATAAAAAATAGGGCAACAATTATGTCCAAGAAAAGCCCTACTTTCTATAGCTGAAAACCGTTAGCGCGAATGAAGAATTGGATATATTTATGCCTCGTTTTAGCATTCACGTCCTGCACGGGAGGCAAAGACGATGTAGATAATAATACAGATCAAATCGAATCTGAAATAATAAGGAGTACTATCACCGAATTAGTACCCTACACTTCTGAGATCCGATTGATAGTTCCTGCTAAAGGTGGAGAGGAGTCCAGTAAGTTAGAAGCTCGAGAGGAGGCGTTTTTTATTGAGCACGAACAAATAGAACAAAACGGAGAGGCATATTTTATTTTGTCTAACAAATTGACTGTTCCTATTCCAGGGGAAAGGTATATTTCCGAACAAGGCTTTTCAAACTCCTTACTTCACTTTTTATTTTATACTGCAAAAAAGAGATCGGTTGCTAATTCTGACATTGATAGGCTACATGAACTAAATGTCAGAAAGGAGAATATAAACACTGTGAATCACAACGAGATCAATAAACCCGGATGTTATGGATATATTGAATATTCAAGAATGAAGTTCTCTGATAATAATACGAAAGCGGAATTTATATTTAAATACCGGCTCAATCATGGAATGGATATAACTCAACTCGTAACTGTAAATAAACATGAAAATAATTGGCAAATTGTAAATCGAGAAGACTTATTAGTGTCCTACGAACCACCTGACTCATCTTTTGAACCAACTAAAATTATTGATACACTAATAGCCCCAAAATATAATGATTCTGATTTTGAGATAACATTTGAAGAACGAGAAAATGCAATTCCTTTTCCGAGAAATACAGATATCATTGTGACCGTGAAACAAACTGCATTTGATAAGAACTTCTTGAAATTTGTAGAATTCGACTTCTCTGTTAATCGATCGGCTAATGATCTAAACAAATTAGATTTGGTGAAAATTAATGACTCTACATACAAGATGAATATTGACGAGTGCTATTCAGAAAATTATGTGGCATTTGACGTTCGCATTGCACCCAAGCGTGGCTATATTTATAGTGACTTTCTCGAAGCAAGTCAGTACACGCGTTATGTAGATCACTTAAGTTCAGCGTCATTAAAAGTTTGGTATGGTTCAGTACAGCAGATCGATAATTCAAAATGTAAGTAAAATGAGTTGCTAACATCAACTAAAAGCCACGGGCTGAAAAACCACTGCGGAGAAGCCCGCATATCCTAGTTGAGAAACGTAAGCCCATTGGTGGGTTTTGAACAAAATATCATAGAAACAGAGAAATAGTTTGGGCTGATTTTCTTTTTAGTTCTATGCAAGCGATAATCCCAATTGCAATAATAATCGCAGTTATAATTTTACTAAACAAAAACTAAAAAAGTAAAACCATGGAATTCACCCTAAAAACCATCATCAATACCACCCCAAAAGAAGTCTACGATGCTTGGCTCAATAGCGAGTCGCATTCTAAAATGACAGGTGGTGAGGCAGAAGTTACCGATGACGTTGGAGCACGTTTTACTGCTTGGGATGGTTACATTGAAGGAACAAACTTAGAACTTGAACCAAACAAGAGAATTGTGCAGTCGTGGCGAACCTCAGAGTTTGAGGAGAATGATGAAGATTCTACCATCGAGATCTTATTGAACGAGGTTGACGGAAAAACAGAACTTACGTTGATTCACACACAACTTTCAGAAGATGGTGAGCAGTACATTAACGGCTGGAAAGAGCACTATTTTGAACCGATGAAAGCATTTTTTAATGCTAAATAAAAAGGGCCACGTCATCTCAATGACAGCGACCCTTCCCTATTTTTTAAACGATTCTTACTTCGTAAGTACGGCGTCTATTTCAAAGGCAATTACCGGAGAAATGGATTCATCTTCCTCCTCTTGTGGCTCAAACAAAGGCACATTCAAACTCGAGAAGTCTACTTCGAATTTGCCGGATAGTTTTGCTCCTTTATCGTCCGTAGAAATCGTTACAGGAACTGTCGTTTCAACAGCCTTTCCAAGCACATTGATTTTTACAGACAATTTTCCATCACTGTAATCTCCTAAAGTAACCGTAGTTGTCGCGTACTGTGCAATATTCCAAACATCCTCAGCACCAAGGTGTCCTTCCAATTTGTTTTTCGATTTCTCAGGCATACCTTCGTCTGTGACATTGATGGTTGTCATATCCACTACAAACGATCCACTTTCAACGGCATCTCCTTTCATAGTCATGCTTCCTTCCGAAAATTTCAAGGTTCCTACGTGAGATTCATGCTCTCCCTCAAATCCTTCCCAATACAAGGTAGATTCCTCTGTATTTAGTGAGTAGGTTACTGACTCGGCTGCCATTTCTTGTTTTTGATCTCCTGTTTCGTCTGTTGTTTCCGTAGTTTCTTCAGCTCCACAAGACGCCAACAAGGCTCCGGCAGCAATAATTGCGAAAAATGCGTTCTTTTTCATATTGAATGTTTTTTTACGTTTCTTGTTTTGATAGCTGTAAATATAATGGATGCGCTATGAAGACGATCTACTCAATTCGATAATACCACAATTGTGGTACTCAATTTTTGACCCCACGTTCTTTTGACCCGATTATAACTGCCACCATTCGATCAATTAAATTTTACTATTTTGATCGACCGATAAATTCTTCCCATGCGCCACCTCATTCTCTTCGTTTCATTGGCCCTATTCAACTGCCTCGCACTTGGTCAGGAAGAGGACGCGCTAATCGGACAAAATCCCAACCCCAATCAAACGAGCATTGATTTCATTTTCTGCTCGCATATTTACAACAACGATTTTATCAGCGAGTTCAATACCTTCAATAACTATGAGGCGCTTCGGCCCGTGAATTCTGTTGGATTATCTGTGAGTAGCTACTACCTCGCCAATAAAAAGTTTCAGGCTGGGTTTCATTATTCGTATGCACAAATTCTACCGCACGATATCAACCTTAACGACACGTTAACCGGGCGCATTAACGGCTTCAATTTCTCCCTGAGCCTTGCCTCTATAAATGTGACTCCAAAGTCAAAACACACCAACATCGCTTTTGGTATTGGATTCAATACCGGTCGACTTCGAATGACCGCGCAGAACCGACGCTCTCAAAAAAATCCTTATTTCGCACCGGCATTGTTTTTCAACCCAAGATTTTTCCTTGGGAGATTTGTCATTGGGTTACGCGCAGAATATCAATTCGATATCTCACGTCCTACATGGCGCTCTGTGAATGTCAACGCCGACCAAACGTCTTTCGCTTTGAGTGAATTCCGCCAAACAGGACTGATTCCGAGCTTTTCCATTGGATTTGTACCAAAACTGAAAGATGGAGGAACTAAGTAAACATATCCAATCGTACTTTGATACGCGCAACGACATTGCGGAAGTGTTGGCGAATCGCTTTCAGGTACAGAACCTTTCTCGAAACGATTTTCATACATCCCTTGGAAGTAGACATGGAGATTTGAGTTTTGTGAAGTCGGGCTACTTGCGCGTTTATCGTTCTACAGAAAAGAAGGAAGTTACTCAATGGATTTCATCTCCTGGCGAATTCACTACTGACTTAGGACCGCTTATGTTCAATCAAACCGCCCGCTGGAACATTCAGGCACTAACCGATTGTGAACTCTATACGCTTCCCTTTTCCGAGTACCGGAAGGTTCAGCAGGAACTTCCTGAGTGGCCACAAATTGAAAAATTATTTCTAGCGAAATGCTTCATGACCATTGAGGATCGTATTTTCAGTTTCATCTCGATGACCGCAGAGGAGCGTTACCACTTCTTACTAGAGTTCAAACCTGATTTGTTTCTTCAAGTACCCCATCAATATTTGGCTTCTATGCTTGGAATGACTCCCGAAACCTTCAGTCGTGTGAGAAAGAAAATCGTTTCTTGACATTTGTCAAGAGTCAGCCCCTTTGATGTGCTGATCTTTGTAAAAAAGAAACATGAAATATCACATCAACACTTCGATCAACATCAACGCAAACATTAATACTGTTTGGAATACCTTCACTCAGTTTGACGATTATCCGAACTGGAACTCATTTATCAAATCCGTACAAGGAAACATTCAAGAAGGTGAGAAAATCAAGATTGAAATTGACGGCTCAAAGTTCTCTCCAAAAGTACTGTCATTTAAGAAAGAAAAAGAACTGATTTGGGTCGGAAAACCACTAATGCCCGGAATTTTTGAGGGGGAACACGCATTTCGATTTGAGGAAAATCCCGACGGTACAACAACCTTACTCCATGAGGAACATTTTCGTGGGATATTGGTCCCTTTCATGAAGAAATACCTGCGTACAAAGGCAGTTGATGGCTTCAAACATTGGAACAAGACGCTGAAGGAGAAAGCTGAAAAACGTTAGTTAATGCGTATTGAAAGAGTTGTATTTTTGGTGTATGCCCATAAAATCCAACGCTGCACCAAGTGAATTATCCTCTCCTTTCTATCAACAGAACAAGGAGTTGTGCGAACAGTGGGAACACTTCATTAAGGAGAGAAATGGAAAAATCAATGCGATTTATAATGCTTGGTCGCTAGATATAAAAACCAAGTTTACCACGCCAAATATGTGGTTGGTTTCAATTAGGAAAGGAACTTACTCAAACGGCTCGCTTTTATTTTCAGCGAAGTCGCAAAACCTTCTTGAGATCATGGAGTTGCAGACGCGGATTAAAAATACCAACTGCCGAACGTTTTACATTTCCCGATCCATTTTCAAAAACCGCCGGGCGAAACACCCACTTTACACAGAAGCCGTTTCTCTCTTTTCAGGAAAGCGCTTCGACTTTGTGAAGTTCGATGGAGAGATTCTGACATTTCGCTATTCGCACAGAAACAACGATTTTGACCTGGTGAAAAGAGTCATAAGGCAGATAGATTCCTTATATTAATCGCAATGATATCAATTCCTAAAAACGAAACTTCCTTGGTCGTTGATCCATCCGTTACACTGGATGATTACCTACCCTTGGATCTCTCTGTAAACAATCCCGAAATTGCCAATATTAATGCCAGTTCTAGTGAAGACTGGGAACGCTACATCAATCAATTGTTGCAAAAAAACGATAAGAAAATTGCCTATGGCGGTTATCTCGAAAAGCGAAATATCTACCAGCGAAGTACTTATTTTAAAGATGCCGCCAACAATCGGAATATTCATCTAGGAGTTGATTTTTGGATGGATGCCGGAAGTAGCGTTCATGCTTTTTTAGATGGCGTGATTCATAGCTTTCAAGACAATCAAAATTATGGCGATTACGGCCCAACAATTGTCCTTCAGCACAGTATAAATGGTAAATCGTTATATAGTTTGTACGGACACTTGAGCCGTGAATCTTTGAAGAATATCGCCATTGGTCAAGAAGTCAAGCGTGGAGAAAAAATTGCTGAATTGGGCGATGCAAACGTCAACGGAGACTATGCTCCACACCTCCATTTTCAGCTGATTCGAGATTTAGAGGGTAAAAAAGGAGATTATCCCGGTGTTTGTACTGAGGAGGAAGTCCCAAAATTTCAAGCCAACTGCCCCAATCCCTTGCCATTACTTAGGTTATTGTAAAAATCGTACGGCAGGAGTTGAAGCATTTCAATATTTTGTTTAACTTTAGCTATATTTTGTTAAACAAATTATTGAGGAGTGGAATTTTTCGAGCATTCAGGATTATACAGTTTACACACGGAACAGTTTCTTCCAATTACGTTGGAGGAGGCCTGGCATTTCTTCTCCACTCCTCAGAATTTACAAAAGTTGACGCCCTCAAGCTTGGATTTCAAAATCACCTCGCCCAAACTGGACGGAATTTATCAGGGACAGATGATTACGTACAACATTAAAATCTTTCCGATTTTCCCTTCCAAGTGGGTGACAGAAATTACTTCTGTTGAAGATCAAAGGTATTTTATCGACGAGCAGCGCTTCGGTCCATACAAACTATGGCACCACCAGCACCATTTCAAAGAGGTTGAGGGAGGCGTTTTGATGACCGACATTGTTCACTTCAAATTGCCATTTCCATTGCTGGCTCCTTTGGCATACAAGCTCTACGTGAAGAAGAAGTTAAATGAAATCTTTACCTTCCGTCATGAAGTTCTTGATGAATTGATTTCGAAAAACGCCTTGACTTAATGCGGATATTGCCCTTTGTCGTTTTTTTCTTGCTCAACTTTGGTGCTCTTGCCATCGGAGCGTTTCTTATGGGCGAAGGCCCGATGTCGGAATGGTATCAAAATGCCAACAAAGCACCTTGGACACCACCCGGATGGGTTTTTGGAGCGGCGTGGACATTCATAATGATTTGCTATTCGGTGTACATGGGCGTCGCTTGGCATCGAATTTCCAAAACCAAGCTAATCGGTGTTTACAGCGTTCAGCTGATCTTCAATATCGCCTGGAACCCTGTTTTTTTCTATTTGCACGATGTTGAAATGGCCTTGCTCATCATCGGCTTTTTAACTCTGCTTATTTGGACACAACTTTTTATCTTCCAAAAGGTGATGAAAGGGTGGAGCTTGTTGGTTCTTCCCTATGCTGTTTGGCTAGTAATTGCCACTTCTCTTAACTGGTATTTCCTATTATATAATTGATATGAAAGTTTCCTTTTTTTGGTTTCGTCGCGACTTACGTTTACACGATAATACGGGCTTAACGGCTGCATTGCAGGGCAATTCACCGGTAATTCCTTTGTTCATTTTTGATGATGATATTCTGAAAGAACTCCCCGAAGATGACGCGCGCGTTCAATTCATTCATCAACAGCTAGAGGATATACATGGTGAACTGAAAAAGAAAGGTGGCAGCATGATGATTCGAAAAGGAGAGCCTTTGGAAATATGGAAGTCGCTACTTGCGGAGTTTGAGGTGGATACAATCTATACGAATGGTGATTATGAACCTTATGCTTTAGAAAGAGATGGGGCGGTGAAAGAACTTTGTAAGGAGCACGAGATTGGTATGGAGATTTTCAAAGACCAAGTAATTTTTGAAAAGGATGAAGTAGTCAAAGATGATGGCGACCCTTATACCGTTTACACGCCTTACAAGCGGAAGTGGTTACAGCATTTAGAAGAAGTGGGACTGCCGGAGGTAGAAGCTCCCAACTTTGATCAGCTCCAACAACAGGAATTCGAGTTCCCAACGCTCTCTGATATTGGATTTAAACCGAACGATATCCAAGTACCAAACTACGATTTGGATCGCGTTACAGATTACGAAAATACACGCGACTATCCAGCGCAGGAAGGCACAAGCCATCTAAGTGTACACCTACGATTTGGAACAGTGGGCATACGCGACATGGTTCGAAGAGCACAGAAAATCAATGAGACTTTCCTTAGCGAATTGATATGGCGCGAGTTCTTCATGCAAATCTTATATCACTTCCCAAAAGTTGTAAACAACAATTTTAGATCGAAGTACGATGGAATTGAATGGCGCAATGACAAGGACGATTTTCAGCGATGGTGCGAAGGGAATACTGGCTACCCGTTGGTGGATGCAGGAATGCGCGAGCTGAACGAAACTGGCTTCATGCATAATCGGGTGCGTATGGTAACAGCAAGTTTTCTTTGTAAACATTTATTGATTGATTGGCGCTGGGGAGAAGCCTATTTTGCAGAGAAATTACTGGATTATGATTTATCTGCTAATAATGGTAATTGGCAATGGGCAGCCGGAACCGGATGTGATGCAGCGCCCTACTTCCGTATTTTCAATCCTTCCTCACAGTTGAAAAAATTTGATTCCGATCTCAAGTACACGTTGAAATGGGTGCCAGAATATGAGGGGTTTGGTTATCCTGAGCCCATGGTAGATCACAAAATGGCCCGCGAACGCGCATTGACCGCTTACAAAGCCGGTATTGAGGATTAAGTTACCGTTGAACTCGCTTAATTGCCCCCTCCAGAGGTAATTGCCTCGATAACGGCAAGAACTCAACAGGCGAATCCATGACGGCAATTCATCATCCGTAATTCCACATTCATAATTTTTTCCGCTACCTTTAGGTAACCAAATTTGAAGGTTTTGGCAGATACACCCAAAGAAAAATTACGGATAGAGAAACAGTACGAGCACGCAGCAGGAATGAACGCTGTCATCATCTCCATGAAAAACATTTTCAAGCGCATGCCGGTTGGAAAAAGTTTTAAGGTTCTCAACAGGTTGAATCAAAAAGATGGCGTAGATTGTCCAGGGTGTGCTTGGCCCGACCCCGAAAAGCGTTCAAAACTAGGTGAATACTGTGAAAACGGCGTAAAAGCTATTGCAGAAGAAGCGATGACGGCACGCGCCAATCCCGAATTTTTCTCTCGATATTCTGTAGCCGAACTGTTGGAAAAAAGCGATTACTGGCTGGGGCAGCAAGGTCGATTGACACACCCCATGGTAATTCGCCCAGGTGCAACGCACTATGAAACTATTTCGTGGGAGGAAGCCAATCAGCTCATAGGAAGTCATTTAAAAGCTCTGGACGACCCCAACAAAGCAGCGTTTTATACCTCAGGAAGAACGAGCAACGAAGCGGCATTTTTATACCAATTGTTCGTTCGCATGTACGGCACCAACAACCTCCCAGACTGTTCAAACATGTGTCATGAATCGAGTGGTGTGGCACTTTCTAGCACCGTTGGAATTGGGAAAGGATCTACGACTTTGGATGATTTGTACAAAGCAGAAGTCATCATGATTTTTGGTCAAAACCCAGCAACGAACCATCCAAGAATGCTCTCGGCACTGGAAAAAGCCAAAGCAAACGGTGCAAAAATAATATCGGTTAACCCACTGAAAGAATCGGGCTTGGTTCGCTTCAAAAACCCTCAAACCGTAAAAGGTGTTTTGGGTGGTGGAACCATTATTTCCGATCATTTTTTGCAAGTACGCATCAATGAAGATGTTGCACTGTTAAAAGCGATCATGATCAAGTTGTTCCAAATCGCCGAGTCGCGTCCTGAAATTTTGGACAACGAATTTATTGCCGATAAAACTGCAGGATTTGAGGACTTCAAAGAAAATCTTCTACAAAACGATCTTGCTGAATTGGTACGTCGTACTGGAATCGACGAAAGTGAAATTGATGCCGTAGTAAATCTACTCGCGGAAAAATCAAAAATAATCACTTGCTGGGGAATGGGATTGACCCAACACGTTAATGGCGTTGATAACATTCGTGAGGTGGTGAACTTACTTTTGATGAAAGGAAGCATTGGAAAACCCGGTGCAGGAACGTGTCCGGTTCGTGGACACAGCAATGTTCAGGGCGATAGAACTGTTGGAATTGCGGAGCGTCCGCCCAAAGCACTTTTGGATAAAATCAGTGAGAACTTTGGGTTCAAACCGCCTACAGAGCCCGGACTTGATGTTGTTGCCACCATTCGCGCAATGCATGAAGAAAAAGTAAAGGTGTTTATTGGCATGGGAGGAAACTTTCTGTCAGCCGCACCCGATACCAATTTCACATCCGAAGCCTTTCACAAATGCGACCTCACGGTTCATATCTCTACCAAGTTGAATCGCTCTCATTTGACCCACGGAAAAACAGCACTTATTCTTCCTTCGATGGGTCGTACGGATAAGTACATGAAAAATGGAAAATCCCAATTCGTTACGGTAGAAAACTCCATGGGCGTGATTCATACCTCGCAGGGCGTTTTGCAGCCTCCTTCAGAATTTGTTGAAAGTGAACCAGTAATTGTAGCAAACATTGCCAAAGCAACACTGGATCAAGACAAGGTCGATTGGGATTTCTTGGTGGACGATTATGCCAACATTCGAGATTTGATAGAGAAAACGATCGCCGGTTTTGAAAACTATAATGAGCGCGTAGCCAAACCTACCGGCTTCGAACTACCAAATGGCGCTCGCGTAGGAGTCTTCAACACACCGAATAAAAAAGCAAATTTCACCGTCAATCAACTGTCCGAGAATGAAGTTGGAGAAGGTGAGTTCCTAATGATGACTACACGCAGCCACGATCAGTTTAACACCACCATCTATGGGTTGGATGACAGATATCGCGGCGTTTATAACGGCAGAATGGTCGTTTTTATGAACCCGTCCGACATGGAACAACTAGGAATTAAGCAAGGAAATCTACTTACTTTGCACAACAATTACGATGATGTAGAGCGCAGTGTTGCTAACTTTGCCGCAGTTCCGTACAATATACCGAAAGGATGTTTGGGAACTTATTTCCCAGAGGCGAATCCATTGGTGCCAAACACACTTCAGGCAAGGTCCAGTCACACACCAGCATCGAAATCGGTGAAAGTAAATATTAAAAAGCAAGCGTAAATGAAAGGTAGATCTATTGCGGCAGTAATCGGAGGTATTGTTGCCGGAGTCTTTATCATGTATTTGTTCAACTTGGTTGTTGACAAAGTATACCCGCCAGATTGGGATGCCATACGAGCATTGAAGGGTGACCCAAAAAAAATTGCTGATTATTTACGCGACATGCCTGCCGGATTCCACTTAATGGGGATTCTTGGTGGACTTCTTCGCTTGATTGTAGGCATGTTCACCGGATCATTCATCGACAAAGAAAACTTGATGACACCTATTGTCATTGCCGCATTCTTTTTACTGTTAGCAGTATTGGACTCGTTCGTATTGCCACATCCAGGCTGGTATGCATTGACGTATCTACCGTTAATGATTTTGACCTCGATAGGGTATGTTTGGATGAAAAGAAAGGGATAATCGTTCTTCCAATATGACATCTTCTCAGTGCAGTGTCATTACGCCCATTCTATGAAACATGCAAAACCGAAATTCGTATATTTGAGTTAGGTTGGAAGTTATGATGAACCTCATTGAACATAATAAACAGGAATTGCAGCAGCTTTGCGAAAAGTACGATATCAAGACGATGTATGTATTTGGCTCTGCTGCAACCGGCAATTTCAATGAGTCAAGCGATATCGATATTCTGATTTCTTTCAAAGAAATTCCTTTCGAAAAATATACAGACAATTACTTTGAATTGCACGAAGCCTTGGAAAAGCTATTTAGTCGTAAGGTAGATTTGCTTACGGAAAGGTCGCTCACCAATCCTTACTTTATTAAGAGCATCGAAGCATCCAAACAACTTTTGTATGCAGCATAGTATTGAAATGTACCTGTTGGATATTTCGAACTCCATTGAATCTATCAACGAATACCTTGGCGTTGAAAAAAAATTCGAGAACTACGAGTCTAATAAGTTACTTCGTAGAGCTGTTGAACGAGAATTAGAAATAATTGGTGAAGCCGTAAATAGGATTTTAAAAGTTGATCCTAACATCAATATTTCGAATGCTAGAAGAATTGTTAATCTAAGAAACTGGGTTATTCATTCCTACGATAATGTAGATAACATAATTATTTGGGGAATAATCAACAAGGACCTGCCTTTGCTCAAAAAGCAAATTTCAGATTTATTAGATAGTAGAAACTCGTCTGATTAAATAGCAAACTTCTCGTTACATAGCGATATCATTCGTCTAACGCCCTACTTCACAGAGAAACCGTAATTTTGTAACATGTTTACAGGAATTGTAGAAGGTCTTGGCGTTGTTAAAGCCATTGAAAAAGAAGGGGAAAATGTACACTTTACCCTCACTTGTGATTTCACCCGTGAGTTGAAAATCGACCAAAGCCTTGCGCATAATGGTTGTTGTTTGACTGTTGTGAAAACCGAAGGTGATGAGTACGTGGTTACTGCTATTCATGAAACTATGACCAAAACCAACCTCGGGAATTGGAGCGTGGGTACCAAGGTGAACTTGGAACGTTGCATGCAAATGAATGGTCGTTTGGATGGACACATCGTGCAGGGACATGTGGATACAACGGCAGAATGCATTGCGATTGAAGATCAAGATGGAAGCTGGAAATTTACCTTTCGATATAACTCGCCTGACGTTACCGTGGAAAAAGGTTCTGTAACAGTGAATGGAACCAGTCTTACGGTTGTCGATTCAAAGGACCAAGAATTCTCTGTTTGCATTATTCCGTATACCTTCGAATACACCAACTTTCATCAGCTTAAAGTGGGCGATGCCGTAAACTTGGAATTCGATATAATTGGTAAGTACGTCGCCAAGTTGTTTCGAAAAGACAGCTGAGCACTCTGCTTTTTCTCCTTATCTTTAACGCATCCGAAGCCCTGCGTCTATGAATGCGAAACGAGTTGATTTGCTGAATATTGGATTGATCATTCTCTCCGCTATTCTCGCTTTTCAGTTTCCCTTAGAGTTGTTTCTTGTCGCTTTCATCTTCATAGGTCCGCTCCACTATTTCACCGAAATCAATTGGTTGGATAAAAAGAACTATTTCGTGAACGGTCCGAAACGATTGTGGCTCTGGTTGGGATTGGGTACATCTGTGCTCGTTATGGTTCCGAAGTTCTATTTTTTCCTGACCACGACGAATAGCGGTGCATTTTACAACGGCATGATCACCTTCGACGGATGGACCAACGCCTTTTACTTTCTAAGTTTGATTGCTGCAGCCGGATTTGTTTTGATTAAGAAGCCAAAATATTGGGTAGCGCTTTTGATTCCAGCTCTTGCCATTGCACTTTTGCTGAACGGTGACTATACCTACAAAAGCATGATTGGACTGTTTTTGCCCACCATTATCCATGTGTATGTTTTCACGCTTATCTTCATGGCGTATGGAGCCAAAAAATCCAAAAGTACACCGGGTTTTATTGCAGTGGGAGTTGCCATTTTCATCCCATTGATTATCGCAGGAATAGATATTCCGGGAAATGCCTTTCAATTCAGCCCGTCTTTATTACAGACCTACGAGGAAA
This sequence comes from bacterium, assembly GCA_024742305.1. Classification (GTDB taxonomy): domain Bacteria; phylum Bacteroidota; class Bacteroidia; order Flavobacteriales_D; family Crocinitomicaceae; genus UBA4466. The sequence goes on from JANSYQ010000002.1 coordinate 145,901, forward strand.
CCGGCTTGCACCTGCTCCCTGTCAGAACAGCTGAGTTTTTTGGTTGGAGCAATACGCCCGTATTTAATGTGAATGGTAGTTTGGAGCTAAAGCTCATGACCTTTATCTCGTTTATCTATCTGTACCATTATTTGAATTGGTTCTCGAAAACCTCCTTAATTCAATGGCACAAATCTCTAACCTGGCAGAGAAGTCTCCTCATCGCGGCTACATGGATCGTTTTGCTCACAACGCTTTACTTCCACTTCAAACTAGGATTGATTATCGCTATTTTCTTCAGCACTGTGCATGTGATCTTGGAGTTTCCTTTGAATTTGATCAGCATAAAAGGACTTTTTACCAAAGAATAGAAAATTCCGGCTCCAAGAGAAACCGGAATTCTAGTAGTTGCGTCATGCAGACTACATCCACAATTTAGCATTGTACTATTGTTTTACGAAAGGATAGACCGCTCCATTCACTCGAAAAAGATAAGATCCGGGCTCTAGTGATGAAACATTCATGCTTTCTGAAATATTGGCAGTTCCCTCAAGAAAAACTCTTCCTGAAAAGTCTGTAATGGCCCAATAACCTGAACCAACATCACTCAGTGAAATATGGTCTTTAGCAGGATTTGGGTACAGTCTGACTTCGTTTAATGCCTCTACCTCCACGCGAACAATATCAAAAGTTTCGGAAGCTCCATTAAAGTCAATTTGCTTCAGTTGGTAGTAATTAACTCCCTTGTACGGATTTCGATCTTCAGCCGTATAAAATTGTGCATTGCTCGTGGTTCCTGTTCCTTTTTCCGTATGAATTAGTGACCATTCTACTCCATCGATAGAGCGGTAAATCTCAAATCTGTCGTTATCTTTTTCGGAAGCAGTCTGCCAATTCAAATCCACGGTATTTTCCGTTGTTAGAGCTGCACCAAAAGACACCAGCTCAACAGGCAATCCGGATCCGTTGAACTCATAAGCACCGATATCCAACGTACTTGACCGAACAAAGTTTCGCTGATCATAGGTAGGAACTGTGACCGTTCCATTGGTTCCGTCTGATCCTGCGTCAATCGCTACACTTCCCGTAGAAAGTGCTAAGGTCATTACACCATTCGTGGCACTGTTCGTTGCAAGAGTACTCGATAAATGCAAATTTGCTTGAATTCCCGTGATAGTTCCGGTTCCTGAAGGCGTGATAGACGACCCATCGAACGTTTCAATAATATTCGTACCGTTGTCATGAATGTTCGATGCCCAAGAATCTGTGTTGAAGTTGAGATCCTCTGCGGCACCATTCACCGTATTTTGAGCAATAATATTGTTTCTCAAGTACAAGTTTCCAGGACTTTGCTGCATGAATACGACATAAACGCCTCCGCCTTTTCCAGATGCAGATGTCACAGAGTTGTATGCAATGGTGTTGTTTGTCAAATACGTACGATTGTACCAAGAAAGAATGGCTCCACCTGATGATTCAGCCGAATTTGCGGTAAAGGTTGAGTTGGTCACTTCCACCGTATTGAAACGGAAAAAGCCAATGGCTCCAGCCACATTGTGATAACCAATCCCGAAACTGCTTCCATCTGTTCCCGAGTTTCCGTTAAATGTACATCGGTTAATTGTTACCGTATTCGACTGCATGGAATACAGCGCTCCAGCTCCATACGCCTGTCCATTAGCTGTATTATTTCGAAACGTACAATCGTTTAGTCGCAAATCTGGGTGAAAAGACGTATTTCCACGCAAGTAAATGCCGCCCGCGAAGTAGTAGTATCCACCTGAAGATCCATTGTCTATTCCATTGTCCTCGATGATACAACTATTGAGCGTCACAATATTATCTCGGATGTCATCCATGACCGTAATTGCTCCGGCATTATGACCTTGATTGGTGTTGTACCCATTTCGAATCGTTAGGTTCTCGAAGGTGATGTCGTCGTTGATGGTAAAAACACATCTATCGGCTGTGCCCGACGTAGCTGCAGATTGAATGAACGTAAGTCCTGCGCCTTCACCAATAATAGTTAGACTTTTCAATAAAGAATAGCCCGTGGCTGCAGCATCGCCAGTTTCATCAGTGTTTGTCCAATCGAAGGTACCGTAAAGTAAAATCGTATCTCCTTCCGAAGCGTTTGTATAAGCAGTGTGAAATGTTTGGTAAGGATTTCCACTTGTTCCGTCTCCCGAAATATCAGAGCCAGTAGATGCGTTTGCTGAAACAGTTGCAGAATACGCTACGTTCATTGGCAGTACCAGTAAAAGCGCCGCCTTTAAAGTCGAAGTGATAAAAGTTGTTTTCATTGTGCTAAATTGAAGTGTGAACTCCAAAGTAGCCGATTACGTTTGTTGAAAAACTTTAGGCTTTCCGAACGCATTAATTTTCCTTCCCTTCGAAAAATGGGGCAGGGTAAATCTTGATTTTCAACTGCTTACTACCAGTCTTTCTCGATGCGCTTGGTGACTTTTTTTCTGAGTTTGCGCATCACTTTTTGACGACTGCTGGCATTTCCGCACTTAATGATTTCGCTTCGAACCAACTTTCCATTTCGGAAGAATTTGTATTCAAATGAAACGGACACCACTCCTTCTTGGTAAATAGAAAAAAGGTTTCCACGCGATAAGGCATCAGAAAAAGACTCCTCTGTATTGGAAGTTTTGAATCGTTTGTCGTAACCACGAACAGAAATAATCATGTAGGTATCAAATCCTTCGCTCTTCAAAGTCGTTCCAACAGAGTCGGATGCCAACGCCTGAGAGTCTCCTCCTTGCTTGATAATGTTCAAGGATGCCTTCGACTTGATACCGGCATTTGCAAAAAGCTCCGTCATGGAAATTTCTACGGAATAACGATCTGCTGGATCATCCATTTGACCGATTATCACCACATTATTGAGATTCAGTGGTTCTTGATCTTTCTTTTTCTTTTGTGCTTGCGCTCCAAAAACGAGTAGTACGGCACTTAGTGCGATAATGATCTTCATAGCTTAGAAAATTTCTTTGGCGATTGCTTTCACGGAATCGGAATTCGACATCGTATAATAGTGAATGCACGGTACGTTAGCTGCTTTCAACTCTTTCGATTGTTGAATCCCCCACTCGATTCCTACTTGCTCCGCATCTTTATTCGTTTTACACTTCAATAACTCTGCCGAAAGTGCTTCAGGATAATCAATATGGAAGAATTTAGGCAGGAATGAGATGTGGCGCATGGTTTTAATCGGCTTCAATCCCGGGATAATTGGGACGTTGATTCCTTCTTTGCGACACGCATCTACAAAGGCGAAGTATTTCTCGTTATCGAAGAACATTTGAGTGACAATGTACTCGGCGCCGGCCTCCACCTTCTTTTTCAAATAGTGCAAGTCTGTGCTTAGATTCATCGCTTCGAAGTGTTTCTCTGGATAGCCTGCTGCACCAATACAGAAATTGGTCGGTTCCAAATTAACGTCGTCCATGAGGTAGTTTCCGTTGTTCATTTCATCGATTTGCTCAATTAGTTCAACGGCATACGCATGTCCATCATTGTGCGGACGGAACGAACTCTCGGTTTTGATGGAATCACCTCGCAGTGCTAAAACGTTGTCTATTCCAAGGAACTGAAGATCGATCAAGGCGTTTTCGGTTTCCTCACGACTAAATCCTCCGCAAATCAGGTGAGGAACGGCATCCACTTGATACTTGTTCATAATTGCCGCACAAATCCCAACGGTTCCGGGGCGTTTGCGGATGGCAATTTTTTCGAGCAAACCGTTCTCTCGCTCCTTGTAGATGAACTCCTCACGGTGGTAGGTAACGTTCACAAATCGTGGTTTGAACTCCATCAAGGGATCAATTCCATCATAAATGGATTGAATACTTTTCCCTTTCAACGGAGGTAAAATCTCAAATGAGAAAAGGGTGTCGTCGGATGCTTTTAAATGATCGGTTACTTTCATGCGTTCCAAGAATAGGGGGCAAAGATAATCTTATTGATTCTTTAACCTCGAATATCGTGCAGCATTTCAAGGCTTTCTGAACTTATTTTAACAGAGACTCTGCTAGAAGTAAGTCCATGGGAGTGGTTATTTTGATGTTCTCATCGTTTCCTTCCACAAGATGTATGTACTCACCGTTTTGCTCTACCAAACTCGCGTCATCCGTTATACCATCATGGTAATCTTGCGCATACGCTTGTTCCAAAACAGACTTCTCAAAGCACTGTGGTGTTTGTACGATTCGATATTCGGAGCGAATGAGCGCCTCGGACTTCTTCCCAAAAACTTTCCGCAAGGATTCTTTGACGGGAACAACAGGAATCACTGCATTGTAATTTTCTAACGCGTCAACACATCGCTGCAACGTTTCTGATGAAACAAGCGGTCGTACGCCGTCGTGCACCATAACAATCGGCTCGTTGCACGACTGCAAGGCGTTTTTAATGGAATGAAATCGTTCCTGTCCGCCAGCAATTACCTCATGTGGAACATCAAATTGATAAGTATTGATGAGTTCCTCCCAATAGCTCAACCAGCTTTCCGGCAGTGTAACAATAATCTGAGCGGAATTATTGAATGAATGAAAGAGTGCTATCGTGTGAAAAAGAATGGGTTTTCCAGCCACCTCCATAAACTGCTTCGGGATGTCGCCTCGCATGCGCTTTCCGGTTCCACCAGCGGTGATGATTACTGAAATATCCATGCTTCAAAATTAGGGTTTCTTTTTGATGTGGAATGTTACTAGATTTTTATTATTACTGTCGATCCTCCCGTCTAAACGCGATACAATGATTATCTCAGTGTAACATATTTGTTTCCTACTTTACTCCTTCTTGCTGAGCTATAGGTCACAAAAAAACCCTGACAATCATAATGATGTCAGGGTTCAATATCGGTTGAAATACGATTACTTCAATTGGTTTGGATCGTTTTCCGCTTGAGCATTGAATTTTTTCTGCCAGTTCAACCAGTAGAACAATCCAATAAATCCTAGAACGATACATGCATAGTTGAACATGTTTCCAATCATGTCACCTTGTAACAAGATGAATGTCCATTGCAAAAAGTCGCCAATTCCCCAAAAAAGATCGTAAAGTGTCATGTCTTTGTTTTATCTGTTACAAATTAAATCAATTTTTTCCTTTCTGTGATAGCTTTTGAGTGAAATATTCATCCTAAGTGTGTGCGATTTTCAAAGGTTTGGCAAGAAGTTCACAATTGTGAGTTTACCACGGAGGCACGAAGCGCACGGAGCATAGTTTAAAACATTAGACTAGTTAAGAACACTGAGGATTATGACGAAGTCATAATCCTCAGTGTTCCTCTAACAAGTAACTTATACACATGTTAATTAGTGTGCCTTGTGCCTCCGTGGTAAAAAAATGCAGATTGCCCTCATCTATGAAGTCGCTTCCTAAAGGGTTAGGAATGCCGACTATGATAAGAAACGGAAAGATTTCATTAAGATCGAGTAGGTTATGATTTTCTATATTTACTTTCCTGCGATGAAAAACGAAACGGTTTACGACATACTGCTTGATTATTTGGAACAGCGAAAAAGTTTCAACCTTGATTCAAAGTCGATTGAACGACGATTAAGTAAGATAGGAAAGAATGAGGATCAAATTCACGAGATTATGGTGGAGTTTGACGATGAGTGGGATCGGGAACAATTATTTCAGCACGAATTAAAGAAGGCTAATTTCAACCTTTACGGTGGAGGTTTTCTTGCCGTCGCCTTTGCCGTTTTAAGTATTCTATCCGCACTGAATGTAATTACTTTCGGTGGAGTTAATTTCGTTTTTTATGGTGCTGTTGCCTTCAGTACGGCTAGCGCAATATGGGGGTGGAACACACTCCGAAAGTCGGATCTGAGAGACAAACGCCTACGAATCAAGTATGAGAAATGGTAAGATTTTTAATTGGAGACACTAGACTATAGCTTATTCCTTATTCCGCGTCTGCGCCGTAGCTTCGGCGAAGGAGCATTATTCTTTATCAAGAAACGATTTTCTCCACTGCCTGCGTTAACTCAATGAACTGCTCTACGCTCAACACCTCTGGGCGAAGCGTTAAGTATTCGTGATCAAACTCCTTCCCTTTGATAAGTGGCTTGAGTCCGTTACGAATAGTTTTGCGCCGTTGGTTGAAACACATTTTCACAATTTGCTTGAACAATTTCTCATCGCATGGCAAAGTGTCACGGTCATTTCGTGTGCAGCGAATTACACCCGACTTCACTTTTGGTGGTGGGTTAAAAACGTGTTCATCTACCGTGAAACAATACTCAATATCATAATACGCTTGCAGTAAAACACTGAGAATTCCGTACTGTTTGCTGCCTGGTTTTTCCGCGACGCGTTCCGCAACTTCCTTTTGGAACATGCCCATAATCTCAGGAACCTGATTCCGATATTCCAAACATTTGAAAAGAATTTGCGATGAAATATTGTAGGGGAAATTGCCCACTACGCCGAAAGGTTCCGTTCCTAAGTGTTTCTGCAAATCTGTTTTCAAGAAGTCCGCTTCGAGAATTTTATTCGATGGGACAATGCCATTCACTCGCAAGTACTCAATACTCTCCGAATCTATATCCATGACCCACGTTTCGAGATCCCGTGCCACGAGGAACTCAGTCAATGCCCCCATTCCGGGACCAATTTCTAGCACCCGCTGACACCCATTTTTTACACTGTATTGGTCGGCGATTTTTCGACAGATATTTTTATCCGTGAGAAAGTGTTGCCCAAGATGTTTTTTCGCTCGAACACTCATGGTTTGAATTCTTCTACAATGGTCATCATGGTTCTGAATGCCGCAAATCTGCCACTGTAACGTTCCGTATGTTCTCTTTGAAGCGTAGGTGCATGATTGGCTTGATATTCCTCAAACTTTTCTTGACTTACCGCTACATACGATACCGCATACGCCATTCCGCCCTGCTCTTCAGCATGAATTCTAGAAAGTCGACCTTCGATAAAGCATCCTGTAGCAATTACGTCGGGAATGTGTTTGGAGCGCATCCATTCCAACCATTCCTGCTCGGCACTTTCGTCAATACTAACGGTTACATTGTATAGAATCATGTTGCGAAGGTACGGAAAGATAAAAGATGGAGAGATTGAATGAATTGGATCGTCTAATAAGCCTCTGCCACGCTATGCACGTCAATTAATTGGTAAGGCGCTACAGAGCTGCCAGTAACCATAAATCGGACATCTGTGCGGTAAGTGGAACCCAGTTTTAATGAGGTGTTGATCGATTCGAAGTAGTTTTCATCGGTACTACAAAAGTGATAACGGAATTTTTGAGACGGCTTTTCTTCTTGGAAGCTACCCACAGGTGGTACAAATGGAACAAACTCTTGACCTGCGACTGTTGTGAGTACATCTCCTGCGTTCATTTTAAAGGTTGCAGTCATTCCGTATCGAACGATCAAGGAGTACACCGAGCCGGATGTCTTATTATCACTCACGTACACAATGATATCGTAATCGCTACTATTGCGAAACTCTACGGATTTCTTTCCTGATTTTTTTGATAAATCCTTTACACCCGGATAGCGCACGAAATCAACATCTTTTGCGCACGAATCCTCGTAGTAGTTTTCCTTGAGCGTTACGTCTTTGTTGACATCGGAAAAAATTTGCTCCATCAAAGGCGTTTTGAAGGGCTCTCTAAGTGCGATTTGTGTACCGCTTTGAATAACGATATTCGGGTCCACCATGCGGCCTTCCATGAACGACTCGTCATCAATTACACTTGCCAAAGAATCAATTTTCTTCAACTCTTCCTCTGTGAAATCAGCATTGGCACTATCATACGCGTGATACACATCGGCCTCGCTAAAAGGTTTGGCTATCAACAGGTATATTCCAGTACCTAGCACCCCTAAAATGATCAATCCCACCAGTATCGGTCGAATGCGAATACCGGTTTTGGCCATTTCCAGTTTCTTTACTTGAAGCTTCCCAGCAGCTAGGTCCTTGCGTAAATTGTACAGTTTGACTTTGTGTTCCTTGTTTAACTCTAGCCGTTCCATTTGCTTTAAGATCCAGTTGGCAAACCGAACCGTACAAGATGGCGCATGAATAGCTTCCATAATCCGATCGACGTACTCCATCTTTAACGCATAGGAACGCTTCGATAGGTAGTTCATGGACTCCATGAACGCATCTGAACACAAAGGCGTCACGGTATTGATCAAAGCTTGCTCGTTGTTGAGCGTATGTGCGGTAGAAAGTTCTTCCAATTGCGCTCGAACGGGTTTGAAGAGCTGCATTTCCACGGTTGCTCGTGTATCATCTTCCAATAGCGGACAGAACGAGTAGTGATTCGTTAGCGCCTCCATTTCCGATGGAATTCCACGCAATAAAATAGGACCTAAAAAGGGGGAAAGAAACTGTTTAAACTTTGGGGCAAAGGTATGACTCAGTACATTTTGATCGTCGCGAAACTTTCCTGCCACTTTCTCCTCTGCCAATGTTTTTGACAAAGAGGTTGACTGGTTCACCCAACCGTGAAATACAATGGATTCCGGTGATTGAATGGAAGCAACAAACTGAAGAAAATCATTACGATCAATTCCTTCCTTTTCGCGAATGGCATCACCTTCCGAAGATTGCAATCGGTTCAAAAAAGAAGCGTGTGCTTCCGGAGAAAGCAAGTCTGTCTCCTTCGTATATAACTCTTTGAAAACGGAAAGTGAAATCCAGCGCGCCATGCTTCAATTTGATTTAAAAATAAGCAATTTTCAACACGACCGCCGACACTCTAGAGTTCTTTCAAGGCTTGAATAACTTCTGTATCGAATTCATCACGAACAATGAAAACTCCTTCTTCCAACCACAACTGGCGGGCAATTTCTGTCTTAAGCAATTGTTTGATGCGAATTTTACTTCTTTTGATCCCGTTTCTATCTCGCGGAATTTGGTACTCTTCTTCAGCGAATTTCACAAACTGTTCCAGGATATAGTCTGTTACTTGGAACGAAGAAGCAAAGTGGTGCGCACTCTTCCATTTGTTCCGTTTGTTTTGGACGTAGTCAAAAGCGAATGCATTTACTACAGGGCTCACATTTATGCGTGTCAAGTACCAACTGCCCCCGGTGGAGTCGAATGGAACAAATACGTCTGGCATAATTCCTCCGCCGCCGTACACAACCTTTCCTTTTTTCGTTACGAATTTCAAGGAGTCTACGAAAATACTGGAGTCCACCTCATACAATTCACCGTTGTCCATGCGCTCCGTTAAGTCATTCAAGTAGGCCTCGTTGCCTTCGGTATAAGGGCGTTGCACACATCGACCCAAAGGCGTGTAGTAACGGGCAATGGTTAAGCGGATATTACTACCATCGCGCAGTTCCGTATCCTGTTGCACCAAGCCTTTTCCGAATGAACGTCGACCAACAATGGTTCCGCGATCGTTATCCTGAATAGCTCCAGCCAAAATTTCCGAAGCGGAAGCGCTGCTTGAATTGATCAAAACGGCCACCTCAACATCTTTCAAAATACCATCGGATGAAGAGCGATACACTTCATCTTTTACATTCTTTCCTTTCGTTTCTACAATCTTCAATCCGCCCGGCAAGAATTCGTCGGCTATTTTAACCGCTGCCGACAACACGCCACCTGGATTTCCTCTCAGGTCGAGCACTAACTTTTTCATTCCCTGGCTCTTCAAACTTGAAGCCGCACTTCGGAATTCCAAGGCGGTATTTTTTGAAAAGGAGGCAATTCGAATGAATCCTGTTTCACGGTTCATCATGTAGCTTGCCGTAACTGAGTTCAAAGGGATGGACCCACGGGTAATCGTTTTATTCAAACGTCTTCCATCGCGCCACAACTGCACCTTCACCTCTGTTCCTCGGGTTCCTTTTAGCAGTTTTTGCACCTTTTCGTTCGTAATTCCATTGCTGGCAATACTTTTCCCGTCTACTTTGACAATCTTATCTCCGGCTTTCAACCCGGATGCCTCTGATGGCGATCCTTCTACAACATTTGTCACGCATACGGTATCACGGATAATGAAAAAGCGGATGCCTACACCTCCAAACTCTCCCTGAATTCCTTCATTTACGGCTTTTAAATCCTCCGCTGAAATATAATTGCTATGTGGGTCCAAACGGTGCAACATATCCGAAACTGTTTGCTCAAAAAGATCCTCTACATCTACCGAATCCACATATTTCTTGTCGATAAGGTGCATGATGTCTTGCAACTTCCGTGTGTGCGAACCTTGATATGAAAACTGCTCCTCACTGGGCGCTGGATTCAATCGACCACCAATTAAAAGTCCCACAGCTAGTGACACCGAAACAATCAGTGGAATCAAATACGCTTTACTATTATTCTCCATCAAATGGGTTTTCAATTTGTTCAACATTTACGCCGGCTTGACGTAAAAACTCAACTCCGCTTTGATCTTTGTAAGCATGCACAAATACCACACGGTTGATACCGGATTGGACGATCAACTTACTACAATCTTTACAGGGCGATAAGGTTATATATAAGGTAGCATCATCACAGTTATGCGTTGACTTCGCCACTTTTAGGATGGCGTTGGCCTCTGCATGAAGCACATACCAATGCGTTTCTCCTTGATCATTTTCACAGCAGTTATCGAATCCGCTAGGGGTTCCATTGTAACCATCGGAGATGATCATTCCATCCTTTACAATTAACGCCCCGACCTGCTTTCTAGTACAATGAGACAATTCTGACCAAGTTGCCGCCATGCGCAAATAGGCCTTGTCGTAACGCAATTGTTTGATTGAACTTTTTGTTCCTTGCATAAGATCAAAAGTAGCAAATTGTTTCGCCCGAAAAGACGGCAAACTACGATTTCGAATGGATTACAACCTTTTTTAACTACTGCCTTTCCATTGGCGCTCAAGATGATGTTTGAAAACGAACCGCGTATTGAGAGCACTGGGAATTGTTGCCGAGCCTTAAATTAGTATCTCTTATCTCTTCGATGGTCAACGCTGCCCTCGTCATCGGCTCTATTTTCGTACCTTCGCCTAAAATTTGATATATGCTCATGTCCATGACAGGTTTCGGGAAAGCATCCGGAAGCCACCAATCAAAAAAAGTTACTGTCGAAATTCGTTCATTAAATAGCAAATCTATTGACTTAAATGTCCGAATGCCACAACGTTACAAAGAGCTTGACGCCGATGTTCGCAAGTACGTTTCAAATGCACTTGGAAGAGGAAAGGTAGACGTAACAATCAACATGGACAGCATGGGCGAGGAAAGCTCCGTGTCCATAAATCAAGGCTTAGCAAAGAAATACTACGAGGAGTTAAAGTCCTTAGGGGCGGTGCTGAATGAAGAGTCGGAAGATTATTTATCCTTGGTGCTACGAATGCCGGAAGTAATGGAGAGCAAGTCCGAAGCATTAGAGGATCAGGAAGTTGTTTGGTTAATGGAACTCATTGAGGAAGCCACCAAAAATTTGTGTGATTTCCGCCGAAAGGAAGGGAAAGAATTGGAGGAGGAATTCTTGGGACGGATTAACGACATCAGAGTGGCCTTGGAAGAAGTTCCAAATTACGAAGACGAGCGAATTTCTGTTATCCGAGAGCGCATGCGTAAAGGGCTGGAAGAAATCGAAGGCGGCTACGACGAAAATCGTTTTGAGCAAGAAATGATATTCTATCTAGAAAAACTTGACATTTCGGAGGAGAAAATGCGCCTTGCCAACCACTTGAATTACTTCGAAGAAACCATGCGAAAAGAAGGCTCTGGAAAGAAATTGGGCTTTATTGGTCAAGAAATTGGTCGTGAAATAAATACCCTTGGAAGTAAGAGCAATCATGCACAAATGCAGAAGCTGGTCATCGGCATGAAAGATGCACTTGAAAAAATAAAAGAACAAATACTGAACACTTTGTAAATCTTTCCGTAGAAGAGGGTATGTCATCACCGTTACAAGGAAAATGCATCATCTTTTCTGCTCCTTCTGGGGCAGGAAAAACCACCATCGTTCATAATTTATTGAGCAGGGATCTCGGATTGGAATTTTCTGTTTCAGCCTGTAGTCGCGACCCAAGACCCAATGAGGTTGATGGGAAAGACTATTACTTTTTGGGAGTTGAAGGCTTTAAAGAGAAAATTGAATCCGATGCATTTGTCGAGTGGGAAGAAGTGTATTCCAACAACTTCTACGGCACCTTGAAATCGGAGATGGAGCGAATTTGGTCGCAAGGTAAAACGGTAATTTTTGACGTAGATGTGATTGGCGGATTGAACCTGAAAAAGCAGTTTCAGGAGAGCGCGCTGGCTATTTTTGTGAAACCACCGAGTTACGAGGAATTGGAAAAACGACTTCGAGGGAGAAGTACCGAAACCGAGGAAAAGATCAATCAGCGAATGGAGAAAGCAACGAAGGAGTTGGCTTTTTCCAAAGAATTTGATAATGTGTTGGTGAACGACGACTTGGACGTAGCGTGCGATCAAGCAGCGTCGTTGGTGAGGGAATTTTTGGATAAATGACGAAAATTGGATTGTATTTTGGCACCTTCAACCCGGTGCATGTAGGACATCTTATCATTGCCAATTACATGGCTGATAATACCGATTTGGATGAGGTGTGGCTGGTTGTTACGCCTCAGAATCCGATGAAACAGAAAAGCTCGCTTTTGGCGGATTATCACCGTTTAGCGTTGGTTCGAGTAGGAATTGAAAACAATCCGAAATTGAAGGCAAGCGATATTGAATTCAAGTTACCGATTCCAAGCTACACCTCTAAAACCTTGGCTTACTTAAAGGAGGAATATGCCGATAAGGAATTCGCCTTAATTATGGGAGAAGATAACCTACGCACTTTTCATAAGTGGCACAACCACGATCACATAATTGAAAATCACGAAATTTACGTGTACCCAAGAGCATTGACCATTCAAGAGAAAGAAGAAATGACCCTTTCATTGGCAGGTAGCGACAATGCCTTCGCCGATCACCCGAATGTGCATCTTTGCGACGAGGTTCCCGTGATGAAAATCTCCTCTTCGTTTATCCGAAAGTTAATCTCCGAAAAGAAAGACGTTCAATACTTACTGACAGAACCGGTGTTTAAGTACTTGGATGAAATGAATTTTTATAAGTGACACAAATTAATGTTGAGCGTGTGAGGGGTTCCTTTGATTAGTCCGACTACGTATTTTCTAAAAACGGATTGTACATCATAATCGCATGGTTTTCTACTAGAAGCCGCTCTTCTTTTGTTCCATCCGCTGATTTTTTGATCTGAACAATTTGATTGTGCCGAGAATAACCACCCCAAATTTGTTGCTTGATAATGTGGTTACGCTCTTCAACTGAGTATTCTTCCTCAATTTCATGACTGGCGAGTAACGCGCCTCTTAAATGTGTTTCATCGAGCCATACCTTTAGCTGAAAATGTGTGCGCGTTTCATTTTTTACTTGCAGATCAATATGATTATACGCCAAGGTGGCTCCAGCACCGAAAGGAACTTTTCTATTGACATCAGGAAAAACGTCAAAACCGTGTCTAAATCGTTCTTTTATAGATAAAGGGCTGTGAGCAAAAATCCAAAATAGCAGGTTTCCCAATTGACACAAACCGCCCCCCGTTCCCGTACTAATTTGGCCCTCTCTCAGCACAAGCCCTTCCAAATACCCTTTCCTCTTAGAAGGACGACCCACTAGTTTCCAAATTGAAAAAGTTTCTCCGGGCTGAATCAGTCTATTGTTGAGGTGGGCAACAGCCAATTCGAGGTTGACGCGCTTATTTTCTTGAAGGTGCATATCGACATCTTTCAGAGGACGGAGAATTAGGGAGCGATGTTCAAAAACAACATGCTGCGAACTCAGTTCGCCCAATTTTTGAGCCCACTTTTTATCGCTTAATATCCAATCCAACCGTCTTTTCGTGCGGTAATATACTATACCGGAAAACTGCCGAATTGCCTTTCGATTATGCGGTTTCTTAATTTCGAACATTTCTACGCTTTTCTCCAAGTATCGCATAGATTGTTTGGATCTAGGGCGCGTTTAGATTAGTCGCGCAGTTTACTTGATTAAGCGTAGCAGTTCTTGAAAAGTTGAAAGAGCTTGAAGCTTCCGAATAAATTATTCCAACGGAGCCTTTAGGAGAAAAGTCACCCCGTCTTCATCACTGTAGAAAGAGAAGGTCGCATCAATTTGGTCAGCCAAATCATGAATGATTTCCATTCCAAGTCGGGCGTTGTTCTCATCGTCTTCATCGAACCCTTTTCCGTTATCAATAATGTTCAATTGAAGCTGTCCATCTTCTCGAATCAAAGTGAAGGAAACCTCACCACCCTCAGAACTAGGGAAGGCATGTTTGAATGAATTCGTGACCACCTCGTTTACGATTAGTCCCAAAGGAATGAGCACCTGTGTCGACAACTCAAAATCTTCAATGTTCATCACAATCGAGATGGATTTTTCGTCGCCATCGTAAAACTGAAGAATTTCTTGCAGCAGTTGAGAAAAGTACTTTCGGACGCTGATATCCGAGAAAGAACTGGTTTGATAGACAATGTCGTGGATATCCGCAATGGATTGAATTTTGCCACGACAATCGTCTAATAATTCTTTATGATAAGCATCTTTTGCTTTGCTACTTTGCATGTTCACAAGGCTTGAAACAACGGAAAGATTGTTCTTGACACGATGGTGAATCTCTTTCAGAAGTGTTTCCTTTTCTTGGAGCTCTCTATCCAGATGTGCCTGAAGTGCCCTACGCTTTCGTGCCTCCAAATTGGAAGAAAAAACCATAGAAATGGCATGGGCAAAGAATCGCTCCTTAGAATCAAAAACCTTTACCTCATCTCCAGTTTTTTCAAAGCACATAACGCCAATCATTTGACCTTCAAAGCGCAAAGGAATGTCTAAGAGTGTAATGATATTGGCTGGAATGCTGTAAGATTCTTTCAAACCCGCGGTTATAGGTGACTCCAAAACGTTTTCAACATACAACAATTCGTCTTTCTCTAGCGCCGAAAAATATTCAGGACAAGAAGAAAAGGAAATCACCGTGTCTTTGCTAAAAGAGTCATCGCGCAAGTCATACTCACCTAAAGAAGTCATCTCTCTCTTTTCATAATTAAAGAGCCAAACACTCATTCGTTCTATTTTTAAAGAGCGCGTAATTCTTCCTGCGAACTCAATCATAATTTGATCGATTTCGCTCCGCTGCAATAAATGTGTTTTGGAAATGGTGTTTAATTCCTGTAGTAGATCAATTTCTTGCATGAGTAGATAGTTGGAGTGGTCCCATTAAAAATAATACAAAATCTATCAATTCCTAACATAAGCGATTGAAATTAAGCAGGTTTCGCTATTTGTTCATTTTCAGTTTACAGAAATGCAATAAGCTGTACCTTAGTAGCTCGTGAAATCCATTCGTTTCATATACTACCCTGCGCTTCTTGCGCTAACAGTGATTGTAACTTGGTTGATGTCTCAATTTCTTGAACCAATTTGGTACCCCTTAATTCCTTTTGCTCTAATTCTCATTTGTTTGCCCATCTTTATTTATGGAGAAAGATATATGCCTTACAGGCCTGAGTGGAACGGTATTCATGAAGATACTAAATCAGATTTTCTGCGAACTATTGTTGTGCTGCCCATTGGACTGAAGTCTGCCGAGTTTCTTATGCCTTTGGTTTTTTATTATCCCGTTTTGTGGTTTCATGAATCTTATGGATCGCTGCACCAATTCTTCAATTTTGGATTTACGCTACAAGTAGTGCTTCTGCTTTTGTTGAGCGAGTTCTTCTACTACTGGTTTCATCGTGCAACCCATGAGATAAACTTTCTGTGGCGATTTCATGCTGTACATCATGGAGCGCATCGCGTCTATTGGATGAATGCCGGACGATTTCATTTGATTGAAGCGTTTTTCAGCGGTCTCTTTTACTTCCTGCCAGTTTTGTTCCTAGCACCAGAGCCTGAGGTTGCCATTATGGTGGTATCGCTCTCTTCCATTACTGGCTTTTTAGAACACATCAATGTGGATTTTGAAGCAGGCTGGTTGAATTATATCTTCAATTCCGCACAATTGCACCGATGGCATCATTCGAGAATCATCAAAGAGTCAAATACCAACTATGGAAAGATCTTAGTGGTTTGGGATCTACTTTTCGGAACGTACTACCTACCCAAAAACAAGCATGTAGGCGATGTGGGCACCGTTGAAAATGACGTCCCGGTTGATTTTATGGGACAAAGCAAATATCCTTTTAGAAGAACAAAATGATTATAGTTTCATTTCAGGAACTTCGTCAGGAACAACCATATCCCCTTCGGTAGCATCGATGATTTCTTGTACCGACACTCCCGGTGCGCGCTCTAACAAATGAAACTTGCCTTCTTTAATTTCCAAAACGGCTAGATTGGTCACCACTTTCTTTACACAACCCACACCCGTTAACGGCAAGGTACACGACTTCAACAATTTGGAAACTCCCGCTTTGTTGGTGTGCATCATCGCCACGATGATATTATCCGCAGAGGCAACAAGATCCATGGCACCTCCCATTCCTTTCACCATTTTACCCGGAATTTTCCAATTCGCGATATCACCGTTTTGTGCAACTTCCATAGCACCAAGAACTGTCAATTGAACGTGTTGACCACGAATCATCGCAAACGAAGTAGCAGAATCAAAGAAAACCGCTCCTTTTCGAGCTGTAATTGTTTGTTTTCCAGCGTTGATCAAATCGGCATCTTCCTCACCCTCAAAAGGAAACGGTCCCATGCCCAAAATTCCATTTTCAGACTGAAATTCCACTTCAATTCCATCAGGAATGTAATTGGCAACTAGCGTCGGGATTCCGATCCCAAGATTCACATACCAACCGTCTTGAAGTTCCTGTGCGATTCGTTGAGCTATACCGTTTTTATCAAGGGCCATTTTGTTTTTTTTAAGTGTCAATTATTTCTAATTCAAAGGTAATATTTTATTCAGTTATAAATTTAACGACATGTGAATTAGCTGAAAGGGTAAATATTCGACGACATAGCCGAAACAGTCGTTCAAAGTGCCATTTTCTTCATTGAGAACGAGAGTCAACAGAACTCACTTCGTTGTTGCCTTATCTTAGCTCACGAACTAACTAACGTCCAGCTAGATTTTGGGCATCATTCTCAATTATGAAAAACTACTTTTTAGCACTTTCAGTGCTAAGTACTCTACTACATTGTAACACCGTTTACTCACAGAGTGCGGATTGTACAGGAACCCCGGCGGCATTAGCTGTCAATGCCACTTGTACAACGACAGGTTTTAGCAATAACGATAATGGAACTACGCAAACCGTAAACGCTTCTTGTGCAGGAGGTTACGGAACTGCTTTTGAAGATGTTTAGTATACCGTGACTGGCACGGGAAACACCATGACCATTACCTTGAGTGGTGCTAACCAAGATGGCGTTATTGCAGCTTTTACTGGTTGTGGAACAGGAGAGTTAGCTTGTAATACAGTCAACGCGGGTGCCACGGGTTCTATCAACTTTGCCACAACAAACGGAACAACGTACTATATTCAAATTCAACGTCGCTCTGGAAATAACAATGCGAACATGAGCGGTGATATTTGTGCTGTATCTGCACCTGGAGGAACTTTCGACGATCCTTGTGGAGCGACAGCTCTTACGGTTGGAGCTTCTTGTTCATTTTCGACTTATTCGAATGCCACAGCTACTGCTTCAGCGGGAGTGCCAGCACCGGGGTGTGCTAGTTATTCAGGTGGAGACGTTTGGTTCACCGTTACAGTGCCTGCAAGTGGAAACGTTACTCTTGATATGAACACTGGAGTAATTACTGACGCTGGAATGGCGATTTACTCCGGAACATGTAGTTCTTTGAGTTTGATTGAATGTGACGACGACGACAGTCCGAATGGTTTAATGTCAATGATTGCCTTAACAGGACAAACGCCCGGAGCAACTCTTTGGGTACGTGTTTGGGAATATGGGAACAATAACAACGGAACCTTTGATATCTGTGCTTACGAGCCGGTTGTATTACCACCACCAGCAAATGATGATTGCTCAGGTGCATATCCAGTAACCGTTAATGCCTCTGCGGGCTGTGCTTCCGTGACATCAGGAACGGTGAATTCAGCAACGGCTTCTTCGCAAAGCACTACTTCGTGTGGAGGGACGGAAGATGATGACGTTTGGTTCTCGTTTGTTGCGCCGGCAACTGGAGCATTAGATATTGATATATTGAACATCACCGGAGGAACTACAGATATGTATCACTCTGTTTGGGAAGGAACATGTCCATCACTTACGTTAGTTAATAACACATGCAGCGATCCGAATAGTCAAACAGTTACGGGGCTAACACCGGGGAACACGTATTATATTCGTGTCTATACCTGGACAGGAACCACAGGGCAAACGTCTAATTTTGATGTTTGTTTAACGGAATATACGCCGCCACCAGCACCAGCAAATGATGATTGTTCGGGAGCATATCCAGTAACGGTGAATGCAACCGCGGGCTGTGCATCCGTTACAGCAGGAACTGTTGGTGGAGCAACTTCTTCTTC
Source organism: bacterium (assembly GCA_024742305.1). Taxonomy (GTDB): domain Bacteria; phylum Bacteroidota; class Bacteroidia; order Flavobacteriales_D; family Crocinitomicaceae; genus UBA4466. The sequence goes on from JANSYQ010000002.1 coordinate 164,413, forward strand.
TCAAAGTACAACGGCATGTGGAGGAACGGAAGACGATGATGTTTGGTTCTCGTTTGTTGCACCAGCAACCGGAGCTGTTTCTTTAGATCTACTGAACATCACAGGAGGTACTACAGATTTGTATCACTCTATTTGGGAAGGAACTTGTCCGGCCCTCAACCTTGTAGCGAACACATGTAGTGACCCAAATAGCCAATTAATCACAGGACTTACTCCAGGGAACACCTATTACATTCGTGTTTACAGTTGGACATCAACTACGGGACAAACTTCTGTTTTTGATGTCTGTTTGACAGAGTATACACCGCCACCAGCGCCAGCGAACGACGATTGTTCGGGAGCATATCCAGCAACTGTCAATGCGTCGACATGTTCAACAGTGACTGCAGGAACCATTGGAGGAGCCACCGCATCTTCTCAGGATGCCACTTCTTGTGGAGGAACAGAGGATGACGATGTTTGGTTCTCGTTCGTAGCTCCTGCATCCGGATCTGTAAATGCTAGTCTGATCAATATCACAGGCGGAACAACAGACTTGTACCACTCGGTATGGGAAGGAACTTGTCCTTCATTAACGCTGGTAGCAGGTACATGTAGTGACCCAAACAACTCAACAATCACAGGATTAACACCGGGGAATACGTACTACATCCGTGTGTACAGTTGGACATCAACTACAGGACAGACGTCTTCGTTTGACTTGTGTTTGATAGAGGCAGATGCTTGTGGAGGTGCCGCAAACAACGATTACTGTCAGGCACCGGCTATCTTAACCCAAGGACCTGGAAGCTTTTCATCCAGCACGGCAAGTACCTATTCAAGCGATACTCCAGCGAACGTAAACACGGTTTTCTGCGGAAGTATTGAAAACAATTCGTGGTACGAATTTACGGCTCAAAGCACAACAGAAGTATTTGATATAACCTCGGTAATCAACTGTACAAGTGGAATTCAAGCAGAAGTATATGAAGTAACCACCGATGTGAACGGATGTTGTACCAACTTTACCTCAATGTCGAACTGTTGGAACCCAGCAACGGCAACAACAGGAACAGTGACAGCAACCGGATTGACTGTTGGAAATACGTACATCTTGATGATTGACGGATTTGGTGGAGATAACTGTGACTTCACTATCTCTAACTGGACAGCTACGGGAATTCTGCCTGTAGAGTTGGTACACTTTAATGCTATTGCATCATCGCACCACAACATCATCTCTTGGCAAACGGAAACAGAATTCAACAACGATTACTTCCGCGTAATGCGCTCTTTCGATGCAGAGAACTTCGAGGAAATTGGAACGGTAAATGGGAAAGGTAATTCCAGTAATGTATCCAATTATCAGTTCTTGGATACCGATATTCGAAACGGTGAAACGTACTACCGATTGGATCAAGTGGATTTTGATGGAACAACGACCTTGAGTAATGTAATTTCATTGAACCGAAAGCCACTTCGTGAAGGGTTCTTGAACATGTATCCAAATCCAGCGAACGGTTCTGTTACATTGGAGTTGTACAATGAAAGCTTTACCGATGCCACTATAGAGATATCATCTATGTCAGGACAGACCGTTTACATGGAAGAAGTGGTCATCAACGGATTGGTAAAAAAGAATATTAACATCGCTTCATTGGCCAAAGGAGTGTACACGGTTGTAGTACGTCAGGCGAATGAATTTGAAATGACACGTTTAATCGTAGAGTAATGAAAAAATTAATTATCACCACCATTTGTATGTTGTTCGTAGTAGTATCGTACGGACAGGAAAACAACAAGCGATATGAGCACTGTTATTTCCGTGTGAGTAAAGGATTTAGCGCAGGTGCTTCAACCACAGATTTCATGTTCTCCAAGGAAGACATGAGTAAGGATCTTCAGGAGGAAAGTAGAGAAATGTTCTTTAATAAGGACATCATTTTCGATGTGAAGTTTATCGTAACAGACGATGGTACTATCATGCGTGTTTTTCATTTGAACGAAGTATCACCGGACGATTTGAAACAAATGTTCTCGCAAATTGCTGGGGCTATTGACTGCGTGATTTCACCGAGTCGCACCTTCAAGTTTGACGCTGGTACTACCGACTGATTATTAAGGTAAAGCAAGTCTAGTGTCTGATATCTACTGTTAGTGAAAAAACCACAACGGCACAAGGCACACGGTGACAATTACTCTCAAGAGCACTAGAAGAATCCGGTGGATTCTCCAAAGCATGAATTCGAATAAGGTAAAGCAAGTCTAGTGTCTGACGTCTAGTTGTCTCGTGTCTGATTTCTGATGTCCAAAGCACTTTGCTCCCGTAAATATTCTTCCAGCTTAGGCAAATGATTGGTAATCCAGTTTTTCATGCGTTGTACCTCTGTTTCAAAACTTGCATTTTGGAAATAGTCGATCTCATCTAGGGGCCAGCGTTTTTCGTTGTCTTTAATCTCTGGTTTCAGTACGGCGACATTCGCGTCTATCATTTTGTGGATGTTCTTATCTGTAAGCACCCCACTCTTTTTAAGGTTTAGGAACTTTTCATACAGCTTCGTTCGATAGTCAAATGCATTTGTTTCCACCAAACGATGAAGCAGTGCCATGTTTTTCTTCACGGGAATGATAGAGATTTTTGATGGCTCCCCGTCTCCATCACGCCCGAATGAGTGATCGTAATCCCACGGGGTGAAAATATAAGGTTCGCCTTTCTCTTTTCGACTCATGTAGAAGTTTTTGTAGGTCCCATCACCGTTTGCCGTTACTAAAATTAGCAAGTGCCAATCAATCAAATTATCCAAATCGAAGTATTGATTGAATTGATTAGGATCACTGAAATCGGCATCAGAACTATTGAATATGAACTCCGTTAAACGGTAAATTTCATCTGAATAGTTTTCCTTTTTTATATCAGGGTGCCGCTGATTGAAATAACACTCGTCTTCCAGTTTGTATCGTGCCTTGATCGAATAATCTTTGTAGCGACTGCTTCGTTGCACGTAGGTTTTGAACTTCTCAAATCGCTCTTCATGCTCAACTGGAGGGTGGGACACAGGCGGTTCTTTGAAAAGCACAGCACCTTCGCCATCTAACTCCAAATTAGAAGCGTCTACGCTTTGGGTCATGGCGTAAACTCCTTGGTACTCATCATTCATATATACAACACAGTATTTCACTCGAGCCGCCCAGTTTCCCGGAGAGAAAGATCGAAACAAGTCGTAACTTAGTTTGTTCCGCATGAATGTTTTGTCGATATACTCGGCGTTTAGTTTCCACTTTTTGTTCTTAGGCATACCCAGCATCTCCATGTCTGCACTCGCCTTGAGTGAAAACGAATGTTTTTCAAAGGTTGCACTGCGATTTCCTCTTGCACGCAAGCGAATTTTCTCACCCCAAATACGATTTCCCAGCGTATCGTACCAAATCAAATCTTCGACTTGATAATCGCCTGTATTTAAATTTTCTTCGTCACAAGTGAGGTGAATTTGAGGCAAGCTCGTCGCTTTGGGAGGATCTTCGGTACATTGTATACATAAAAAGAAAATGGCAATACCGAAGCAGCTGAGTAAGCAGGTTCTATTTGCGCTCATCTTCATCATTCTACCTTGACCAGTTTTTGAACTTGATGCCGTCCGTTTTCAATTACATGAACCAAATAAACACCCGCCGGAAGATGCTTCAAGGAAAATTGGTGGCTTTGTCCATTCTTTCGTCTCACGGAGATCTTATTGCCCTTGAAGTCCGTGAAATAGATTTCCGCTGGATGAGTCGTTTGTATGGTTACTTCATCTCTTACAGGATTGGGAACAATGGAAAAGGAAGAGTTTTCTTCGTCCATCCCAACGAGGTCAGCAACGGCAACAACAAATTCGTCATAGTGCTCACAACCAAGGGAGTCCATGGCATACAGATCAATGAAATGAACACCTGCGCCTAAGTCCGATGCGATTATAACTGCCTGCGATGAATCACTTCCATTCGACCAATCATAGGTTTCAAACCCTGCAGTAGCTTGGGCGATAAGCGTATCCTCAATATCAATAATGGTATCATTCCCAGCGAATAATTCGAATTCACTCAAGACTACCACAGCCTCCAACATATCCGTTGCGCAATCACCCAAAGGTCGATATCCATGATGATAGTACACGCCACCACTCCAGTCTCTTGGGAAATAATTGTTTGCAAAATTGGCACTTACCCCGCTTCCCGTAATCATGATGAGTTCTGAAGTAGACCGCGTTTGTGGTGCTGAGACACTTTGATACGACAGATTCGAACCGGCATTCTGCATTCGGAGGTGGATCGCTACGGTATCGCCTTGTGCTATTGATAATCCGCCGATAGGAACCGTCGTCCATTGATTGGAAGTACTCACGTTGACCATGGCATCGTCTAACAATGTCCATGCGGCTGCATTTGTCTCAAAGCCAAGATGTGTTCCCTGCTTATAAAATACCTCAACGCCTTGCATTCCTGGAGAGTTGATTTTAACATCAAAACTATCAACGACAATACTGTCTGTAGCAACCAAGTCGAACATGGTGCCGTTGAAGTTGATGTTAGAATTGAGCGACGTAGCCAGCGATTCTTTGTAAAATAGATCGCCTCGAACTACCTGAACATAGTACAAGGAAGTTGTATCCACGAACGGTAATGTCAATAAATCATCATTGATCAATGGGGTTCCGCTTGTGTCATCGTACCAAAACGTTTCATCTCCAATGGTCGCCAAAGCGAACAATTGAGCCATTCCGGGAACGCACAAAGTGTCGTTTAAAATATACGGATCAGGATGTCCTGATGTGACGATTTGTGTTTCCAAAACATTGTTTGAGGCAATGGAATCTAGCGAGTTGGAGATGGTGGCATTAAATTGATAATTGCCAACTTGATGGGTGTTAAAAGTGAACAGTAACGTATCAAAAGAACAGGCGGGAAGTCCGTTGGAATATTGATATGAATTTAATTCAGAAGTTGAAAACAAGGTATTTACCGACTGAAAATCTACGGTAGTTTGAGTTGTGTCTTCTAGTCCCACATTCGCCACTACTAATTGTACTGCTGTGATGGAGTCTCCGCAAACACTAGAGCTTACTAACATATCTAAAATGGCGTAATCAACGGTATCAGGAGGTAAAACGATACTGTCTAAAATGGATGTCTGAATAACACGATCTGCCAAAATTCCGTGCCCCACATCGTTCAAATGAACACCGTCTCCCGAATCGTAGGCAGGGTCGATGGTGTATCCCGGAGTAGCAATGGTCGACCAAAAATCAATGGTGTAAGGATTGAAATAAGCATAAATGGAATCTTTAATTTCCCATTGTAAATCCAGTTGGGTTTGATTGCTGAAATTCCGTGGTTGTGTGGTACACACCCAAATAGGAACGTTACTTTGCTGTGCGATAGAGACTATAGTGTCTAAATTGAACATTTGCTCAGAATACGAAAAACCTAGTGCAACATCGTTGGAAGGCATATTGATGATGATGGCATCGGGATTCTCGGTTAGAGCGGCAGTAATATTTTTTGTGGCGTCTGGTGCTGGTCGTCCGGCTGGGGGAACGTATCCCGTGGGCATAATGCGGTAGGTGTTATAGCCCCCAACTCCAAGGTTGACCACCTCGTTATTCGGGTTGATTTCCTGCAAGTAACTCGCGTAACGATTGACCCAAGCGCTGTCGGGAACAGAGGCTCCAGCTCCTGCAGACGTTGATGAACCGAGCACCACTATTTTAAAAGATTGACCCGATACACAGGCATTTTGCTGCCCCAACACGTAATTGCCAAGACTACAAAGGAAAACGAGCGATATGAAGAGTGCTCTCATAACTGCTACAAATTACAACAATTCGAGGTTTTGTAAATCAAACTTAAAGACTTTGTAAGTCATAATCCTCCCCCCAGCCCCTCTGAAGGGGGAGTTGGTTCATCTACTTATTTTAATGAATTCATTTGAATTCGGAATCTTATTTTTTAACCGTTGACCATTTTTTGACGAAAATACTCGCTCCCCCTTCAGAGGGGCTGGGGGGAGGACAAACAACGGCACAAAAAAAGCACCCGGTCATCGAGCATTGCTTTCGCCTAGTTTCAGCGAAGCAAAGCGTAGTCGAGATGGGTGCTTTTTTAAGTATTAGTCTTTTGAAATTACGCTTTCGGGCGAACGGTGCGTTGCTCGATACGTTTTTCGAAGCTTTCTCCTTGGAAAATACGTTGCACAAAAATGCTTGGCGTATGTATTTCGTTGGGATCCAACTCACCAGCAGGAACCAATTCTTCTACTTCTGCAACGGTAATTTTACCTGCCATGGCCATTACTGGGTTAAAGTTTCGCGCAGTCGCTTTATAAACCAAGTTCCCTTCCGTATCCCCTTTCCATGCCTTCACAATAGCAAAGTCAGCGGTTAGTGCCGATTCCAAAATGTGTGGTTTTCCATTGAATTCGCGTACTTCTTTTCCTTCCGCTACTTCTGTACCGTATCCAGCAGGCGTGAAGAAAGCAGGAATTCCAGCACCTCCAGCACGACATCTCTCCGCCAAGGAACCTTGAGGAATCAAATCTACTTCCAGCTCACCTGAAAGCATTTGTCGCTCAAACTCATCGTTCTCACCGACATACGATGAAATCATCTTTTTAATCTGTTTTCCTTGTAGCAATAATCCCAAGCCGAAGTCATCCACTCCAGCATTGTTAGAAATACACGTCAGGTTGTCGATGCCCAAACGCACCATTTCTTTAATGGAGTTTTCGGGAATTCCACATAGTCCAAATCCACCCAACATAAGGGTCATATTACTTTCAATTCCTTGTAACGCTTCTTCCGCGTTTTTAACCACTTTATTCATGTTCTTTTCTAATCAGTTTAGACCAAAATCCGGGACGTCACCACCATCGTTTTCACATTCGAAGCGCGTAGGATCATACCCTATCGGTTCTTCAAAATCTTCGGTTGATATTTTCAAATCTTTATCCTTGTAAACGGACTGCATATAATAACCATAGATTGGTAGCGCCATTCGAGCCCCTTGTCCCCAGGTCATGCTACGGAAGCGCTCAAAACGATCTTCACCACCTGTCCAAACACCCGTAACAAGGTCAGGTGTTAGCCCAATAAACCAACCATCCGAGTTGCTTTGTGTGGTACCCGTTTTACCTGCCATTGGATGTTTGATTCCCCCCCAAGGGTGATACGTCCCTCGTAAGGAAGTACTGGTCCCGTATTGCACCACGCCTTTCATCATCTGCAATGTTCTATGGGCTACATGGGGATTCAATACTTCTTTACTATGTGGATTCGCACTGTAAATAACATTTCCATTTCTATCTTCGATTCGCAACACTGTTGTTGGCTCAACATAAATTCCTTGATTTACAAACATGGCTTGAGCAGCAACCATGTCATGGACGGAAAGATCCATAATTCCCAAACACATGGAGGGCACTATTTGCTCCTGAGGAATGTGCAGACCTGCATCCTTACATAATTTCGCAATGTTATTAGGTCCCGCATAACCACCCATGGTTGACATTACTGCGACCGTAATTGGGTTATTTGAAAGTGCTAAACCTCTCTCCATCGTTGCATTGGCTGGAATTTTACCAGCGGGACACCAAGCTTTGTTAACTTTTCCATTTGGGCCGTAAATATCCACACAGAATGAAGATCCTTCTTCGAATTTAGTACATGGTTTACATGTCTCCATTTGGAGTGCTGTTGCGTAAACAAAAGGCTTAATAGTTGATCCTACCTGACGCTTTCCCATTTTCACCTGATCGAATGCGAAGTGATTGAAGTCAATTCCACCGACCCACGCTTTTACAAAACCAGTGGCAGGCTCCATGGACATCAGGCTAGAGCGTAAGATGCTTTTGTAGTAACGAATAGAGTCGTCTGGACTCATCACAGTGTCCACTTCACCTTCCCAGGTAAAGACACGCATTGGTACTGGAAAGCTGAACTCCTCTAGAATTTCTTTTTCTGAAGCACCTCTTCGCTTTAAAATTTGATAGCGCTCTGTTTGTCCGCGCCCCATTTTCATAACCGTTTTAATGGTTTTTTCATCCGTACCATTGGCGAATGGAAAGTTCTTCAGTTTTTCGTTGTTTTTATCAAATTCCTTTTGAAGCCTTCCTTTCAAATGCTTTTTCATTGCCTCCTCGGCATAACCTTGCATTTCAACGTTGATGGTGGTGTAAATGCGCAAGCCATCGTTGTAAATGTTGTAAGGAGAGCCGTCTTTTTTGGCGTATTTGTAGGAACCATCGGGATTCTTTTGCTCGAACAATTCTGTTAAATCGGCACGAAGGGATTCACGGAAGTACGGCGCTACCCCTTGTTTGTGGTCCACTACTTGGTAGTCAATTTCAATGGTCTTCAAACGAAGCGTATCGTACTCCTCCTGCGTGATATAGTTCTGAAGCGCCTTGTTCTTCGACTTACTATTCTTCAACCATTGTTTCAATACTTGATCTCGGCGCAAATGTGCGCGAAGACTATCCGCTGCTCTCAACTCCTGCATTTGAGCATCCGTAACGGCCTCCATACCAATACCCTTGCTATTCGCCACAAGTGGTCGATAATTCTTGATTTGATACGAATACGGATTGTACAATGACGGGTTTTTACACATTCCTACCAGCATGGCAGCCTCCGATTTTGTCAAGTCGATAGGTTCTTTGTTGAAATACACCTTTGCTGCGTTCTCAATTCCAACGGCATTGTACAAGAAATCAAATTGATTCAAGTACATCGTAATGATTTCTTTCTTGGTGTAGCGTTCTTCCAAACGTACCGCGATAATGTTTTCCTGAATCTTCTCGTTGATTCGCTTTCTTATTCCCGAAGTCTCATTTGGAATGGGTTTTCCAGCGGCACGCAGCGCTCTTTCCTCATCGCGTTTTTGCAACGTAAATAGGAGTTTCGCCAACTGCTGCGTAATGGTAGAGGCCCCGCCCGCTTCTCCAAAATTAGATACCGCACGCATCAAGGCTCTAAAGTCGATGCCGGCATGATCCAAGTAGCGTTCGTCCTCAGTGGCGATTAGCGCATCAATAACGTAGGGTGAAATCTCGTTGTAATCTACAGTGGTTCGGTTCACGCTCCAATAGCGCCCCAATTCTGTTTTACCGTCATCAGCAAAAACAATAGACGCCAGAAGCTCCGGCGGATTTTCCAAAGATGCAACCGAAGGCAATTCTTCTTCCGGCTGACTGGCAAACATGTACCAAACGATGAAAATGGGAGATAATGCAAGTATCCAGCACGACACCATTAGAATCCACGTGGTTCGTTTCGTGAAACGCGTTTTCTGTTTTTTGGTACCATCACTGTTTCGCCCGGTAACCCAGTACCACACGGCTTGTAACTTCTCAGATTTCGGCTCTTTTTTCATGGACAATGAGTAGAGGGTTAAAAATAAGGATTATCGCTAATTATCTGACGCATGGAAAAATCAATTGAGTACATCCTTTCGTTGACTATCGAGTTTGAGCAAGATGAAAAGCATCATTGAAAAGGACATCATCGACGAACCTCCATAACTGAACAATGGCAGCGGAATCCCTATGACTGGGGCTAATTCGATGTTCATTCCAATATTCACCGCGCAATGATAGAACAGTATCATAGCAACGGAATAGGCGTACACTCTATTGAATCTTGATCGCTGACGTTCAGCTATTTTGACAATTCTTAACATCATAAAGATGTACATGACGACCAAAACCATCGATCCCATGAACCCCCACTCTTCTGCAAATGCGCAAAAAATGAAATCGGTTTCGCTTTCTGGAACGTGTCCAGTGCGGGTATTGGCGAGCATACTGTTTTTGTATCCGCGTCCCGTCAATCCGCCAGAACCCACAGCCGCTAAAGCACGATTTCGGTTGTAGTCTTCGCCATCTTTTGCCTCATCTGCCAATTCTTCGTCAATAATTCCAAGGAACAATTCGATACGAACTTTCTGGTGCGGCTGTAAGCTTTCAAAACCAAAGTTTACGGCACCTGAAATCGTTGTTGACAATACAAAAGCAAGCACTGCGATAATCAGCGCACGGCCACGATCTCGCTTGCTAAGAATAAGCCGCAATAGTCCATATCCTAACAGGCAAAATATAAAAAGGAAAAATACCATTCCGTAGAAACCCGGAATTTCCTCACCTGGAAAAATGTCCAATGTGATTGTTTCTTTGGAAAGTAATAACGTGGTGATCGAAAGGAATATGACAACGAAAAGGATAGGGATAAAGTGCGTTCCTAGCCACGTTTGCTTGAAGCGTATACCAGGAATCCGATTGACCACTCCTAAAATGAGTGGATCGTAGGTAATCCCCTCGCGATACATAACGAAAAGAAAAGAGGTAAACACGACGAACGTTCCGGCATCGTTCTGCAACAGAATGAGTGCCATGGGAAATAACAAAATGACATTGGTAACGAAAACCGTTCGAATATTTTGTTGATTGACATTCAGGTCGCTAAGTACTCTTGCTAGTAGTATGGCAACAGCTATTTTGGCAAACTCAGCGGGTTGAATCCCCATGTCTCCAATTCCCAACCATGAATGTGCTCCGTTCTTGGCGGGCATAAAAAGAACGACAACTAATAGCGTGATGCTGAATCCGTATATGGGCAAGGCAAATTTCCGGTAGATATCAGAATCAATTAGGAAAACCAATAGCCCTAGGAAGAGCGAAACTCCGACCCACATCACTTGTTTTCCATACACCATGGAAAAATCAAAAAGACTCGGATGCTCTTCGTTGTAAGCCGTGGAGTACACCGTGGCGATTCCCATTGTCATGAAAAGAAGCACCACAAATAACAGTGGCCAATCGATACTACCTGTTAACGATTGATTCTGTCTCATTCCCAGAGCGATAGTTTGGCGTCGAGAATGCGTTTCTCCTTGGCTTCGTCTTTTACCTCGCCGTTGAGGTATTTTTCAACGATTAGACTGGCTGTTGGCGCCGCCCAAGTTCCACCACCACCGCCTGCGTTTTCAATGAAGACAGCTACGGCAATTTTCGGATCGTCCATTGGGGCGAAACAGATAAACACGGAGTGGTTCGGTCGCTTGAGTAGGTTTCCACTCTTCAAATTTCGTTGATCCTCTACCGTCCCTGTTTTACCACACATGGTAATTCCCGGAATTCGCGCCAATCTTGCGGTACCGCCTGCCTCGTGCACACAGCGTCGCATTCCTTCCACCACTGGGTCGAAGTATTTGCGATCTACCATGGTATAGTTCTTTTTTCGGAAGCGCGGAAGTGGACCGTCATCACCAATAGATTTCACCACATGTGGCGTGATGTACCAACCACGGTTCGCCATGATTGCTGCGACATTCGCCAATTGTAGCGGGGTCAACTGCACCTCTCCCTGACCGATGGAAATGGATCGAATTGTTGAAAAACGCCAGTTGTTATGTCCGTACCATTTGTCATAATACGCAGGATCGGGAATTAGTCCGGGCGTAATACCCGTTAAGTCGGAAGGAAGTCGAACACCAAGACCAAAACTGTGCATATACTCCGCCCATTTCGCGAGTCCAATGGCGGCATCTTCATTGATGTTTTTCGACTTTTTCTGATGAATGATTCGACGCGTAACGGCATAAAAATAAGGGTTGCACGACATCTGAACGGCTTGCGTAACGCTTTGTGCCGATGGGTGATTGTGACATCCAACTACACTCTTGTTACAAGGAAAACCCGTATTTTCTGTAATTACGCCTTCCTGCATTCCGATTAAGGACTGCAAGGTTTTAAAGGTAGAACCTGGCATGTAAGCTGAAGCCAAGGGTCGTGGATACAAAGGTTTGTTTGGATCGTTGACCAGTTCGTTATAATATTTGTTGATGTTCTTTTTACCAACGAAGTAATTCGGATCGTACGATGGCGCCGACACAAGGGTTAAAATCTCGCCCGTTTTTGGTTCAATCGCTACAATGGCACCTTTTTTATTCTGCATGAGCTTTTCGCCATACTGCTGTAGCTCAATGTCCAACCCAAGATGAATGGGGTCTGCTTGGCGGGCGGTGGTGTCGTATTGCCCATCTTCGAACGAAGAAACCTTATTGTTCACAGCATCCTGAACGATGTACTGAATGCCTCTTTGTCCGCGTATGTAGTCTTCGTAGTAACTCTCCAATCCCGTTCGACCTTTTAAGTCACCATTTTTGTAAAACTTTCTTGGTCCCACATCTTCGGGTCCTGCTTCAGCAACATATCCAAGTATGTTCGCAGCACTTTTGTATGGGTAATTCCGCATGCTAGACACCTCTTCCCGAAATCCGGGGAAGTTTTCTAAATGCGGAAGAATGGTCGACATTTCATCGGCGGTGAGTTCCTTGAGAAACGGGTAGGTCCTGTAGGATCGATAATTGGATTCGCGTATTTTCTTTTGTCGGTTCCATGAAGAATCTTGCTCAATGCGAATGTTGTAGATGCGGTTTTTTACGTCTTCTTTTGTCCACCCGATGAGTTTGGCGAATGCCAATGTGTCGAAATCTTCAGGAATTTCGTCCTCACACATCATGAGGTTGTAGTAGGTTTTGTTTTCTACGACTTTCTTCCCGTTTCTATCAAAAACAACCGCTCTCGGGGGCGTTATTTCACGACGTTTTTCAGCTATTTCTTGAGCACGAAGCTTCCACGTATCATCCACTACTTGCATGTAAAATAGTTTCAGAACGTATATAATTCCAATCAACGTTATGAACGTAATGATCACATATTTCCGACTATCGTATTTCATGCTTCTTTCTTCGGTTTACGTAAGAACAGTTGTTGGTAAAGAATGCAAAGGATGAAAGAGAGAGCTGCGCTGAGTCCCGTCATTTGTAGAATATACAAAATCTCTGAAATGCGGAAAATCATTAGGATAAAAAACCACAGATGATGGATGAGCAAAAGAATTCCGAAGGTCCGCAGGAACCACCCAAATCCCATTTGGAACATGTTGGTTTCCATGAGAATATCGTAACCGTCACGCGGTGCAAACAATTTGAATATTATGGGACGGAAGTACGCAAACATTACCGCTGCCGAGGCATGCATTCCGAAAGTATCGGAGAAAATATCAATTAATCCACCAAAACCAAATGCGATGAGCATGAGGTAAAAAACGTTGAGTTCAACAGGTAAGAGCAAAATGAAAATCGGGTAGATCATCATGTGAATCCCGTAACCGATTTCCAAGTAGTTCAAAATGAACACCTGTAGGATGAATAGCAAAACGAAACGAACGATATGTGTTAAAATGGTCGTATTCATTTCGGTGCATTAATATTGTTTTCTAGCCTTTGTTGCTCTTCTAGAAGTAGGTTTTTAATCACAAAAACGCGTTGAATTCTTCGGTAATCTTCAGCAAACAGAACTGTGACATCCCAAAGTGGCTTTCCTTCAATAGGCGCTGTCTTCTGTACTTTTCCAATAGGTAATCCTCTAGGGAATGTACCGGCACTTCCTCGTGTGATCACATTCGACCACTTTTTGACTTTTCTATCGTTTGAGATTCCCGTAAGTGATCCTTTCCGAGGATTTTTACCATCCCACTTCATGAAGCCGTGCTCACCGGAGTCTTCAATCATGGCAGCGATATTTACGTTTTCCGTAAGACAAGTTTTTACTGTCGACATGTGCAGGTCTACGCTATGAATCGTTCCTACCACACCATTAATTCCAAAAACGCCCATTCCTTCCTTCACGCCTTGAACAGAACCAATATTGATGGTGAAGTAATTGTTTCGCATGGTGTGCGTCGACTTAATCACTTCTGCCGGGGTATACACATACTGCACCATGTACAGCGTATCGTTCACGGTGATGTTTTCACGATCAATTTTCAGCAGATTCTCCACTTGCCTTGCTTCCAGTCGAGCTACTTTCTTTTGCAGCCAATCGTTATTCTGCTTGAGGTGGATGAATTCCGTTATCTCGTGTTGCATCTCATAAAAAGCCCCCGAAAACGCATTTGCCGAAGTTAGATACTGAGAGCGAGGATACTGCAAAAATGTGAAATACCAAGTCAGCGCGATACCCTGTAGCAAAGCTAAAAACAGGATGACACGAAATTGACGTAGGAAGGCAAGGAAATTGCGCATATACAAAAGTACGAAATTGCACTACTGGCAGTACTTGCCTTAACGTTCTTTGTTAAAAGAAGTTTGTTAAGAATGTTAAATGGAATTTAAAGCGCATCTCGACTCCGCTTTGCTTCGCTGAAGCTAGGCGAAAGCAATGCTCGATGTGCTTTCGGATTTGTGTTAACAACTATATTTACCACGCACTCAGTAACCGTTGATTCTGTCATGATACAATCCAATTGAAAAATAGCGCCTTGAGCTAAGCCGAAAGGCAACTCTTAATCCCGAATCAAGAACTGGAAGTTATCGATGTTTTTCAAAGCAATGCTTGTTCCACGAACTACAGCACGAAGCGGATCTTCGGCAATGTGTACCGGAAGTTTCGTTTTCATGGAAATTCGTTTGTCTAGACCGCGAAGCATTGATCCTCCACCGGCCAAGTAGATTCCTGTTTTGTAAATATCCGCAGAAAGCTCTGGCGGCGTCATCTCCAAGGCACTCAAAATCGCCTCTTCAATTTTGGAAATCGTCTTATCCAAAGCATGCGCAACTTCCGTGTAGGAAATCACAATTTCTTTTGGAATTCCAGTCATCAAGTCACGACCTTGAACTGGATAATTATCAGGAGCATTATCCAACTCTGGTAAAGCAGCACCAACGTTGATTTTAATTTCTTCTGCTGTGCGCTCTCCCACCAAAATGTTGTGCTGACGACGCATGTATTCTTCAATGTCTTTGGTGAAATCATCACCAGCTACACGAATGGATTTATCACAAACGATACCTCCTAAAGCAATTACGGCAATCTCGGAAGTACCACCACCAATGTCAATAATCATGTTACCCATGGGTTCCTCCACATCGATTCCAATACCGATTGCAGCGGCCATCGGTTCGTGAATTAGGTATACTTCTTTGGCTCCGGCATGTTCGGCTGAGTCACGTACCGCACGCTTTTCAACCTCTGTAATTCCTGAAGGAATACAGATCACCATTCGCAACGAAGGATTGAACACATTTCTTCCCGAACCAATCATTTTTATCAATCCGCGAATCATTTGTTCGGCAGCTTGGAAGTCGGCAATTACCCCATCGCGAAGTGGGCGAACGGTTTCAATTAACTTGTGGGTCTTACCATGCATCTGTTGTGCACGTTTTCCAATCGCAACTACCTTCCCGGATTGGATATCCTTGGCTACGATAGATGGCTCATCAACCACCACTTTGTCATTCATGATGATGACCGTGTTCGCTGTACCAAGGTCAATTGCAATTTCTTGCGTTAAAAAGCTAAATACTCCCATGTGTTCGTCCTATACTCGTAAGATACCTATTTTCTCGATCTTCCTTTACGGTATTTTTGTTAAAAGGTTTCGTTTAGTGTTTGAAGTGACGATTTCCTGTGAAAACCATCGCCATATCGTTGTCGTTGCAGAAGTCAATGGACAATTGATCTTTGATTGACCCTCCCGGTTGAATAACTGCTGAAATCCCTGCTTCTTTTGCAATTTCAACACAATCTGGGAAAGGGAAGAAAGCATCGGAAGCCATTACCGCTCCGTTCAAATCAAACTCGAATGCATTTGCCTTCTGAATGGCCTGACGCAAGGCATCAACGCGAGAAGTTTGTCCTGTCCCACTTGCCAATAGCTGTCCGTCTTTCGCCAAAACAATTGTATTCGATTTCGTGTGTTTTACCAATTTATTCGCAAACAACAAATCGTCTACTTCTGCGGCCGTCGGCTGCTTGTTAGTTTTTGGTTCCAAGTGTGTTGCGTTCTCGGTGATCAAATCTTTGTCTTGCTCAAGAACACCGTTCAATAAGCTGCGGAATTGACGTTTTGGCAACTCCACTTCTTTCTGCACCAAAATAATTCTGTTTTTCTTTTCCTTCAATACTTCCAATGCATCCGCATCGTAAGAAGGTGCAATCACAACCTCACAGAAGAGCATGTTGATTTCCGTTGCAGTTTCTTTATCAATGTTGCTGTTACTGATCAAAATTCCACCAAAGGCACTTACAGGGTCTCCGGCCAAGGCATCCATGTAGGCTTGCTTAATGGTTGATCGTGTTGCCAAGCCACAAGCGTTGTTGTGTTTCAAAATAGCAAAGGTTGGATCGTCATTTTTAAACTCCGCCATCAAGTTCACTGCTGCATCGACATCAAGCAAATTGTTGTACGAAAGTTCTTTTCCGTGCAACTTATCGAATAGGTCCTCCATGTTTCCGTGGAAAATTCCTTTTTGGTGTGGATTTTCACCGTAGCGAAGTACTTGCGCATTTGGAACACTTTGCTTGAACACTTCCTCTTCTCCTTGGTTGAAGTAGTTGAAGATATGTGTATCGTAGTGTGATGAGACATTGAAGGCATCACGTGCAAAATTCTTGCGCTCTTCCATGCTTGTCGACCCACCATTTTCCTGCAAAACATTCAAGAAAGGTTCGTATTGGTTTTTCGATGGGATAACCACCACATCTTTGTAGTTCTTTGCTGCGGCACGGATTAATGAAATTCCACCGATGTCGATTTTCTCAATAATGGCTGCGTGATCGCCTCCGGAAGCAACGGTATCCTCAAAAGGGTACAAATCGACAATTACCAAATCCAATGATGGGATATCGTACTCAGCAATTTGCGTTTGATCATCCTCCAAATCACGACGGTTCAAAATTCCACCGAAAACTTTTGGGTGCAAGGTTTTTACACGACCTCCCAAAATAGAAGGATATGAAGTCAAGTCCTCAACGCGCACCACAGGAATGTCAAACGACTCAATGAAAGCCTGCGTACCACCCGTTGAATAGATGGTGACACCATTTTTATGAAGTTCCTTAATTATTGGTTCTAGTCCTCCCTTGTCAAAAACGGAGATCAAAGCGGATTTGATTGCTTTGCGTTCGCTCATTTCCTTGCGTTTACGGTTAAAAAAATTGAAAGTGCAAAAGTACGCCAAATCATTGGTTTAGGCATAAAATTTTGCGAAGAGTTATTAACGGTTTTTAGGGGGGGAATATGCGTAGTTGTTTTGATGTTATTTGTTGGAAAGATGACGCTGTTGCCAACGTTTTTGCGCATCAAGTGGAGTCGAGATGCAATTCTGAAAATATGCAATGTCACATCTCGACTCAGCTCGATGTTCTCATCATCCGAAGCATTTCTTACATTTACCCTCATGTATTCTATTTGCGTAGTTGAAGACGAGGCCGCATTGGCAGATATGGTTCGATTGAATTTGGAATTGGAAGGACATGCCGTTGAGGTAGTATCGGATGGTGCCGAAGCATTGGAAATTTTCAAGCGACCGTTTGAGTACGATTTGGTCATTTTAGATGTTATGCTTCCCAACGTAAGCGGCGTTGATTTGTGTCGTGTGATTCGAAAAACTTCGCAGGTTCCCGTTCTATTTTTATCGGCAAAAGGCACTACTACAGATCGTATTGAAGGCTTGAAGGCTGGAGGAAATGACTACCTCCCCAAACCTTTCGATTTAGAAGAAATGCTCCTTCGTGTAGGGGTTCTCTTACAAGCAAATATCCAGTCTCAAGAGATAACTTCCGTAGAAATTGGCCATTGTCATGTCGACTTTAAAACCTTCGAAGTTTCCAACCACAAAACGGGAGAAACCAATACGCTATCAAAGAAAGAAGTAGCTCTATTGCAGCTGTTTCAAACCAAGAAAGGCGAAGTGGTTTCCCGAACAGAAATCTTGGATAAAATATGGGGGAAAGATCAGTTTCCCACAACACGCACCATAGACAATTTCATTTTGAACTTCAGAAAATTGTTCGAGGAGAACCCGAAAGACCCCAAGTATTTTCACTCGGTACGAGGTGTCGGGTACAAGTTCACGCCCGACGAGTGATTGGGTGACAACGGAACGAAAGGTTTCGCTTTTATCTGATGAGGTGCAAACTTGTATTTCAGGCGGATATTTCTGAAATTAGTAACAAATGCATCGCTTAAAGTACCTTCTTGTCTTTACCTTGCCAGCAACTGTTTGGTTAGCCCTTACACTTGAGGGTCTGTGGACTTTCTTGCCCATGCTGATCTTCTTTGTTGTCGTTCCTTTACTGGAGCTCATGCTTCCGCCGGACAGAACCAACCTCGAAAAGAAAATTGCAGACGATGAGAAGAACAAACGCATCTACGATTACATCCTCTACGCCACATTGCCAGTACAATTGGGTTTTTTGGTCTTTTTCTTATTCGTTTTGAAGGAGACAGTATTCGGTTCGCTGGAATTTTTCGGAAGAATCACATCCATGGGGCTCATGTGTGGAGTCATTGGTATTAATGTGGGACACGAGCTCGGACACCGATTGAACCGTGGAGAGCAGTTTGTGGGGGAAGTGCTGCTGCTAACTTCGCTGAACACGCATTTCCTTCCTTACCATAATGCGGGACATCATAAAAACGTGGCCACCCCAGCAGACTCAGCGACGGCCCGAAAAAATGAAATTCTCTTCTTGTACTGGCTTCGCTCGCATTTCGGAAGCTATGTTGAAGCTTGGCAACTAGAGTTTGAGCGAATGAAAAGAGAAAACCGTTCTTTATTCTCTTTCAGAAATAGAATGATTGGCTACTCCATTGCGAACTTAGCTGCACTAGGTGCGATTGGATTCTTCTTCGGCTTGCAGGTCTTCATTGCCTTTGTGCTCGCCGCCGTCTTTGGTATTCTACTCCTAGAAACCGTTAATTACATTGAACATTACGGCCTTCTACGAAAACAACGAGAAAATGGATCCTACGAGCCCGTGAGGCACCGTCATTCATGGAATTCGGATCATGTATTGGGTAGAACGATTCTTTTCAACTTATCCCGGCATTCGGATCACCATTTTAGTGGAAGCAAGAAATATCAGGTTCTTAAGTCGCATGAAAACAGCCCGCAGATGCCAACAGGATATCCTGGAATGATGCTAATGGCATTGGCGCAACCCATTTGGTTCCGAATTATGAACGAACGATTAAATCACTATCAACCTGAAACCTAAAATTATCTTATGAAACGATTCTACTCACTATCTATCCTTCTCATTTCCATTACTTTCTTGCTTGCCAGTTGTGGTTTAGGAGATGCTAAAGAAAAAGCCGAAAAACAGGCGGCAAAGTACCACAAGTTTCTAAAGGCGGGCAACGAGAATGCCATGTTGGATATGGTTCATGAGGACGGGATGAAAAATGCCGAAGAAGATTTTCGATTCTTGATGCACAAGATGGCTACAGAAACCACCATTTCAAAAATTGAAAAGTCCTCGCAATTCAATACCTCGATTGAAAATGGTGTAGCTACCGTTCGTTTGAACTACCGATTGTATGACAAAATCCACGGACGCATCACCGAGGAAATTGTTTTTCAGGACTCAAAAGATGGCGTAATGAAAATTGTTGCGTTGAATTATAAGTAGCATTATGGTTTGGCTTTCGCCTTCCTCCGCTTCAAGAACGCTCCGGACCCTGTGAGAAACACTCCAACGAAAATCATGAACATGTAGCCAATCTTTTCAAGGGTGATGCTGTCTGTGTAATCTTCTGTCCAACCTAAAGCACTAAAGGCAACTGTAAAAAGCATCACGAGAACGGGTTGTAAGTAAATGTATGCACTGGAAACTGCCGGACTCACGTACTTTAATCCATACACGGTTAACAGGTAAGTTAGGAAGGTAACACCGACAATTACGTATACAATGACCCCCCATTCGCTTCCGGAAATCGCGGAGAAATCCATTTGACTGACTTCCATTAACGACGGTGGATAAAGCGCGACATAGCAAAGCCCAAAGGTGAACACGTACGTGATTACTGTTAGTGGTTTGTACCGTGCCATCAAGGGTTTTACGAGTACCAAATACATGGCGTAACTAGCGGCGTTGATGAAAATAAAAACATCTCCCAAAACAGAATCTGTGGCACTTGCGGCTCCTGTTAAGGTGAGCAAAACGGCTCCTGTTGCCCCAATTAAAATTCCTACGGACTTGCGCCAAGTAATTTTTTCTTTGAGAATTAAATACGAGAGAATAACTACCAAAATTGGGTTCACCGTCATGATGATTCCCGTATTGATGGAGGAAGTCATGTTCAACCCATTGAAGAAAAAGAGTTGATTTAGCGCCACGCCAAATAGTCCGCAGAGCGCCATGAGAAAGATATCTTTTCGGGCTACCTTTTCTCGAATAAAAATGGATTTCACCAGCCAAAATAGGAGTACCGCTCCAGTCGCTCGAAAGAAAATAAAGGCATTGGGCTCCATTTCGCCTGCCATGACATCCTTTGCTACAACGTGATTGGCACCGTACAGGGCGTTCACCAGAAATAGCGCAAGATGCGCCTTCAAGATGTTGCTGATTTTCACTTTACGACTGGAAAGACGCTACTGCCGCTTCGACGGTTTTCTTTGCATTGCCAATAAAAACCTCATCTCCATTGATCATGAAAGGACGTTTTAGAAACGTGTATTCCTTCAACATCAACTGACGGTAATCGTCTTCGGTTAACTCTTTTTCATGAAGACCCATTTGTCGGTATTTCATTGCTTTCTTTGAGAATAAGGCCTCGTAAGAACCGACTTTTTCTTTCAAGAAATCCAACACTTCGGGCTCGATATTTTGCTCTTTAATGTTTTGCATCTCTACATCGCTTCCAGGATTCACTTCCTTGAGAATACGCTGGTTCGTGCTACATGTTTTGAGGTGATAAATCTTCTTCATTATCGGTTTCTTTGCGTCTCTTGATCTTGATCATTGGTAATTCCTGTGGCACAGCCTTTTTGCTTTTTCGGAAGTGCAAACATGAATTTCACATTAAATAAAATGGGCCAGTAACGAGAAGAGAAAAAGTGCATGGAAGGTTTTCCCCAGTAATTTTGTTTGTCGCCGGAACCGTCCATTGCTGTCGTTGCGGAATGATACCCCACAATTGGTAAACTTACCCCCGGAATAATGAACATGCCTCTTCTTGGACTCCATCCAAAACCAAGTCCGTAGTGCAATTGTGCATGAAAAGGTCGGTAGTACTGTTGGTTTTGCTCCATCACACCGTACCAATCAGTGTAGGTGTCGGCAGTTTGCATCACGCGGTAATCAAAGTTGATTCCCAATGAATTGTCTAGGAAGAAATTGAGTTTTTCACGTCGCTTCTTCGGGTGGAAATGGATGTTTTTGTGCAGTGAGAATCGACCGTAGACATTTCCGTTGGAGAAATTAAAGGTGCGATCTTCGGATCCAATGTAGTTTCCGCTGGCATCTTCAAAGTTCGCAGTGATTTGTTCGGCTCCACGGAAGTACTTAAATCCAAGTCCCCAATCGTAGTAACTTACGAAAATGAACTTCAATCGTTGCGACAGTTTGGATCGTTTCTTCGGAAAGTGGAACATCCCAATCTCTGCATACGCTCCCAAGCGCGTTTTTGGATTGTGCAGGTAGTCTCCTCGAAAAACGCCGTTCACATCATAACGCTCGTTGCGCGGCGAGTTCATCAAAAACGTTGGACCCAACTGAAATTGAATTCCATACAAGTTGTAATCTTTAAACGATTGCGCTCCTCCAAAAGGGTTGCCGTTTCTAGGGTTCAAGTCGCGCTGCGCCATCCCGGCAAATGCCATTCCGACTAACGCTGTTGTGAGTATCCATTTCATACCTTATCTTTTTTGACTGCTTTCTTTTTTGACTTTTTGACTGCTTGACTTTAGGACTTTTTGACTGCTTGATTGCTTGACTATTTGATATCTTGATTTTTTGAAGTGTCAACTAGTCTAGCAGTCGTGTGCTACTTATTCATTTTGTCTAAGATCTGCTCCATCACTTCCGGAGAGTCCCAGTTTTCCTTAATGTTTGGTGTGGCCGCCATCACTTCTTTCATGATTTTGTCCTGCTCCATTCCCAAGCGGTGCGCATCGCTATATCGTACTTCGCTAAAGGTCACCATAGAGTATAACGGCATCCACTTGTCCGGGTACAGTTCCGAGAATTTCGCTTCAATTTTCTTCTGCAATAAAAAGTCGGGATCGGCTACGTAATCACGCATTACGTAATAATTGTGTAGAGATAAATCTTGAAGTGCATCGCCGTCTGGTTTACGCACCACGCTGTATTCCTCAAAAACGTTGTCCCAATCTTCATTATGTTTTTGCATCAATTCATGCAAAACTGTGCAATCTTCAAACCCTCCATTCATCCCTTGTCCGTAGAAAGGGACTGTTGCGTGCGCAGCATCTCCCATGAGTGCCATTTTTCCATCGTGCCATGGGTAAGAGCGCATAATTGCCAAGGATGAAAGTGGGTGATCTTCCCAAGCATCGGCAATGTTGGGCATCATTTCAAAGAAGTCAGGAAAGGTTGTTTTGAAGAAATCTTCCACTTTCTGCTTCGAATTCAGCGCGTCAAACGAATTCTCCCCACCAGAATGTGGCATGAATAACGTGCAGGTAAACGAGCCATCTTCATTCGGCAAGGCAATCAACATGAATCGACCGCGGGGCCAAATATGAAGCGCATTTACTTCCAGTTTATAGCTTCCGTCTTCGTTTGCTGGCAGCAAAATTTCGCGGTAGCCATCTTCAATGTACATCTGACTAAAGTTGAAACGATCCAACTTCTGAAATGCATTGTATCGAATGGCAGAAAAGGCGCCATCTGCGGCAAAGACAACATCTGCCTTCGCATCAATCACCTCACCCGTCTCTGTATTCTTAACGCGGATTTCCCCTTTTTTCGTATCGGCGCTCAAACATTCGTGATGGTAATGAATGGTTGCGTTTCCATACTCTTCGGCGATGTCCATCATTTTGGCATTTACACCTCCTCGCGAAATTGAGTAGATTGCCTCTCCCTCTTTTCCGTAGGGTTGATAGGTCAAATTCCCCTCTAAATCGTGCATAACGCGCCCAGTCATAGGAATGGCAATTTTTCGAATCTCATCTCCTACTCCAACAGCATCCAATGCTTTCCATCCCCTGTTCGATAGTGCTAAGTTAATCGACTTACCCGCAGAAATTTCCGCTTTACGTATATCCGAGCGACGCTCATAGATGGTTACTTTATAACCTGCTTTCGATAAATACACGGCCCATAATGAGCCTACCAACCCTGCTCCAACAATAATTGCTGATTTCCCTTCGTTCATTTGAGTTTATTTTCGTTTCCACCCCTTGGCGTAAGGAGTTTCAAAAAATTCGTTTTTTCTACGTTGTTTTTGCTTGCGCTTGTGCAAATAGTTGGAAACCCTCCAAAGAATAAGGCCTCCAACCAAAATGGCAATGGTTTGAATCGCCAACCCGGAGTACGCTTCTACTTCAGTCTGCGCTCCTGAAAAGTGCGTTCTTATAATATTTTGATAGCCGTCTCCCATGTCTCTAATTTACCGAATTCTACTGAATTGCTGCTTCCAAACACTGTCCAAATCGGTAACAGTCTTCGAAAGAATTGTACAGCGGTGCTGGCGCAATTCGAATGACGTTTGGTTCGCGCCAATCGGCAATTACTCCTTGTTCGGTTAATGCATCGAAGAGTGCTTTTCCTTGTCCATGCGCTAAAATGGATAGTTGCGCTCCTCGTTTCGTAATGTCTCGCGGAGTGACAATTTCAAACGTACATCGATCAGCGTTTCGCTCTGAAATATCGTCAATTACATGCTCCAAATAGGCGGTCAATACATCGCGTTTCGCTCCGATACGGTCCATTCCGGCTTCATCGAAAATATCCAAGGAAGCTAAGTGCGCTGCCATTCCCAAAACGGGCGCATTGCTCAATTGCCATCCTTCGGCGCCGTACATGGGTTTGAATCCCGGCTCCATTTGGAAACGCGTTTCTTTGTCGTATCCCCACCAACCGGCAAAACGCGGTAAATCGGGCCTGTTGGCGTGTCGTTCATGGACGAACATTCCAGATACTCCTCCTGGAGATGAATTCAAGTATTTGTATCCGCACCAAGCAGCGAAGTCCATTCCCCAATCGTGCAATTTCAGGTTGATATTTCCTGCGGCATGAGCCAAATCGAAACCGACGGTAGCACCCACGGCATGACCTGCCTCTGTGATTTTTTTCATATCGAAAAGCTGCCCCGTGTAGTAATTTACACCGCCAATCATCACCATCGCCAGTGTATCTCCGGCTTCTTCAATGGCTGAAAGTATATCTTCCTCTCGAATCAAGTGCTCACCCTCTCGCGGTGCCACTTCAATCAAATCCTTTTCGATGTCCAAGCCGTGAAACTTTACTTGGGACTCTAGTGCATAAGCATCACTGGGAAACGCTTTCGCTTCACATAAAATTTTCGTTCGATTTCCTGTTGGGCGGTAAAACGAGACCATTAATAAGTGTAGGTTGGTGGTCAAGGAATGTGTAATAACGACCTCCTCGGGTTTCGCTCCCACTACTTTAGCTGCCTTTTCTGTCAAGAACTCATGGTAAGAGAACCAAGGCTTTTTTGCCATAAAATGTCCTTCTACCCCATACTTCGCCCAGGCATCTAATTCTTCCTGAATGTAAGACTGCGTTGATTTCGGCTGCAACCCAAGAGAGTTTCCAGTAAAGTACACCACTTCCTTTTCGTGAAAATTTGGAAAATGAAAGGCGTCACGGAATTTTCGCAATGGATCTTTGGCATCCATTTCACGTGCGTATTCCAAAGTATTTTGATGGGACATAATATTCCTTGATTTAGGCCTCAAATTTACGAAAATGCCCCACTTTTTTAGGATTCACTTATCAACAATTGATTGAGTAATAGTACGCAAAAACTCCGGTCATATAGACCGGAGTTTCGCAGTTTGCCGTATGTGTAGATATTTTATTCCAACACGAAAATTCCATACGATTGATCACCATGTTCGCTGTTACACGCGGACTGCATATACGCCTGCCATCCATTGCTGTATGAACTTACTGTTGTAAATAGTGAACGATTTTCATAGATTTTGTTGTAGAAATCCGATTGGTCCCCAATGGGGCTTGTGGTTATGTAGGCTGAAGTTCCGCTTGTATGGCTGTATGGATTAGCAAACATTGCGACATAACTTTGGTCGGCTTCCAAATCATCAGAGTTGAACTGAATGTATCCGCCTACACCCAAGAACCCGAAGTTTTTGGCACCAGAGAAAAGTCCCATTGCATAGCAATTTTCCGAAGTACCTTCTACCGTTAGTGTTGTCATTGCCATCAATTGATTTTCAACAGTTGGATTATTCATGAACGAGTCTAATTCGCCAGCATCCATGTAAATTCCGTCGTTTTTACCCTGCAAAGCTCCTTCTTTCCAGTTGTTGACCACGAAATTATGTGTCGTTCCGTTCAGCACAAGTCCTGTAAACTCTCGTGTTAATGTGGCAAGGAACAAGAATAGTTGCACAAGTGCCTGCAAGAAGAAGAGTACTATGCCCACTGCAAGTGTTCCGGAACTCAAGAAGTTTGTAACGGCTTTTAGCAATGTAAGAGCGGCATCTTTCGCCATTTCCGAAACCACGTATTTCAGCATTGCGCCGCCAATGGCAATGATTCCTCCTGCTACCAGCGTCCCAGCCAAAACACCTCCGGATAAACCTGAGGCTTGGGTCATAAGATTTGCAAATCCGCTCACGTAATCTTCAACATCTCCACCTCTGGCAGCTTTCAAGTCATCATAAGTCTCTTGGTTGATGATGAAGTTAAAGTTCGACTCTACACCTGAGTCATCGTCTTCATTGGCGAACAAAGAGTCGTAAGCATCATTCAGTTCAGCGACTGAAACATTGTGTTTTTTGGCTACCGCTTCTTCAAGAATTGGATTTACTTTGCGTCGAAACTGACGTGCCGTAAAGGGACCACCTTTCAAAATTATATCCAGATCAATTCCGAATTCTGATTGAAAGTGTTGTCTGATTTTTAATGCGCTCTCTTGTGGAGAGGTTCCTAGTTTAGTGAAATTAGACATAATGTAAAATTTAGTGAATAGTGGTGCCTACTCTTTACTTGGGATTTTCGGCTTCCTCCCGATTTCGTTTGTTGATGACAAAATTGGGGGTTCAATGAAGCTGATTCAAGATTGAAAATGGGGAAATGACTGCACAGTTTCCCTGAAATAGATATAAGGGTTTACCCTGAAACTGCGCCGTAAATACTCGGATTTTGAGCGTCTCATCAATCTGCTAAAAGCTTGAAACAACAATATATTCGAAGACGTTTGGGCTTTCCTAACAGACTAAGGAGGGTGTAAATCAAGCGGAAGTTATTCCTAGATTTGGATTGAACTTAAAAACTATTCACTATGAAACTACACAAAGTCATTTTGGTGTTATGCTTACTATTAACTTTTTCTAGTAATGCTCAGAATTCTAATCCATGCGATTTGCTTTACTCGGACTCTGTCTTCTGTAAGTACATTGTTCGCGATAAAATTCAAAACTTCAAAGATACATTCAACACAAATGGAGCATTTCATGTAAGTTTTGATAAAGGTTATATCCAGCAGCTTAATGACAGTTTAAAGGATACCACGCATGTTCGCATTTACTTCATGTTACCTACTGCAGAGCTTCAAATTCCTGGTGCAGTTTTAATTCCGAACCGAAGATCACAATGTGACGAGGACTTAACTGGAACTGTGATCGTTGCGAAGGGTGGTGGCTACGCTAGCGGAATAGGACCGCTTTCCGATTCGATAATTCAAGGTATCCAAAATTGGAACGATTACTCCGAAGTACTAAACGATAGCCTAAAATTGTCACAAGTGTACGCCTATAACTTCTCTTGGTTGCATTTAATGGAGGCATGTCATTATGGGGATGATAATCTTGCTGTTGCTTATGGTTTGTCCACTCTTGACGAGGACGGGAACTATAATTGTGTACACATGTACCTTACCGAAGGGACCGGTATATCAGGCGATCGATTATTTCTCGATTTTTCCAAGCCATGCCCACAGTTGTGCGGAGGAGATATTGGAAAAGGAAAATCGTCAGGAAAGGATATTACGAAAGACAAGGGCGGTAAAGGTCGATCAAACAAATAGCCGTGACGGTTTATAAAATCATTATTGAAATAAGCGTATACACTCCCCTCCTAGTCATAATTGTGGGAGTGTTGCGCTATCGCTTTTTAAAGACTTCCCAAAAGCGCTTGTTTTGGATGGTTTGCGCAATCTCTGTTAATCAGTTGACTTCGGAAGGCCTTATTTGGTTTGATGTGATTGCTTCTAACCTTGTCTTCTTTCACATTTACATACTCGTTGAAACAATTTTCATAACGTTCGTCTTTTCAGCATTAATGAAATCAGTTGTTTTCAATAGCGTTTCTCGGATATTATTGGGAGGGTTTATACTGTTTTACTGGGCTCAGATCTTTCGTAATGAAGGAATGAATCACTACCCTACGTATACCCACTTCGTGGAAAGTCTATTGGTTCTCTTTTACGCCGGCAGTTATTTTTTGAAGACATTTAAAGAAGGAAGAGCAATAAATCTTTTGAAAGAATCAGGATTTTGGATCTCCACAGGAACGTTGGTCTATTTCTCTAGTAACTGTCTATTATTTCTATTCAACAAATTTGTTTCGGATTTGAGCGCAAACTCCTTTATTCTGATTTATACCGTCCACGCCTTTCTCACCATCCTTTTGTATATTGCCTACACAATCGCTATTCAATGCAAGACGAATCACAGTTTGTCCTAGTTTTTGTGGTCAGTTCACTCACCATTTTACTGATCCTGATTCTCGTTATCCTATTTGTGGTTGCCTATCAAAAACGAGTGGCAACGCAGCGGCTTAAACTCGATACCATTGAGCGCGATCACCAAAAACAATTGCTTCAAGCTACGCTTACCGTACAAGAACGGGAGCGCAAACGCATCGCCTCAGATTTACACGACGATATCGGTTCCTTACTTTCTGCACTAAAGCTCAACGTTCAGTTTTTGGAGGACTCCGAACAAAACGAACGACAAAAAGAGTTCTTGACAAAAACCCGAATCAAACTGGAAAGTGGAATTGAGCAAGTGCGACGCATTAGTCACGATATGTATCCACCAGAATTGCAAAAACTCGGCTTGTGGGCATCCATCAAGGAGCTCTTCGCTAACATTGAAGAAAGCAAGAAGGTACACACTTCCATCCACGGAATTCCTACTGATTTTCGTTTCGATATAGTCCAAGAACTAGCCGTCTATCGCGTGTTGCAAGAACTCGTGACGAACTCTCTTCGACACAGCAAGGCAGACACATTGAAATTGACCATTCAAAATTCAAAAGAATCGGTAATCATTCAATATTCAGACAACGGAACGGGCATGAACGAAAGTCAGTTAAAAACAGGATTAGGAATTATGAACATGCGCAGTAGAATTGAAGCTATCTACGGAACGATTGCATTTGAATCGAGCAAAGGAATCGGAACCCAAACAACAATAATCTTACCTCATGGAAACTCCTCTAATTAAGGTCGGATTGGCCGACGATCACGAACTGATGCGGGCAGGACTTGCGCAAATTCTCGAGGCATCAGGTGGCATCAAGGTACTTTTCGAGGCATCCAACGGCGTTGAGTTATTAGAGCAGTTAGAACAACACAAAGTGGATGTGGTATTGCTCGATCTTGAAATGCCACAAATGGACGGAAGAGATGCATTGCCACAAATTGTTTCAAACCACCCCGATGTAAAAGTGTTGATCCTCAGTATGCACGATAGCAACGCATTCATTGTCAAAATGATGGAGTTGGGCGCTTCAGGGTATTTATTGAAAGATATGCCGCCTTCAGAAGTGGTAAAAGCAACCCATAGTGTTATGAACGACGGTTTGTACTTCAACGCGAAGGTAAGCAGAGCTTTACTTGCCGGACTTCCAGGTAGCAAAATTCAAATTGAATCTAAGGACCATGTCCGTGATGCGCTAAATCAAAGAGAGTTAGAAGTCCTTCGTCATATTTGTAACGAACTAACAACGGCGGAAATCGCAGAAAAAATGTTTCTGAGTCCCAAAACCATTGAAGGCTATCGCAAACAACTTCTAGAAAAAACGGGTGCTAAAAACGTGGCGGGATTGGCCATATTCGCCGTTCGACATAACTTGATATAAAGATCGCGTATAAATGCCTGAAATCTATCCTAACTACTCAATCCCTGAGTTAATTCCATACCTTTATTCAAGACTTAAAACTATTCAAATGAAAACAATGCCTATTCTTTCGAAGACGGTGATGGCTCTTTTTATCACATCAACCTTTCTTTTCAATACCTCATGCGGTCCAAAAGAGGATGACCCTATTGATCCGATCTCTGAAGAGCAAGAAGTACTTTATAGTGTAGCTCAACGCGATTCTTTTTGGACAGAGTGGCGCGTGGCTTGCGGTGTTCCTACCTCTAGCTGGAAATACACCTCATTTACCACTGCTGGCGCTATTTACGATTCTCTGAAAATAAACGACCCAGCTGTTTGGTCTGCAATGATTGGCTTGTATAGCTCCGTTAATGACGGTGAAAAATACTTGCCAGGCGTAATTGAATCAGGTAGTACGTATCCCGTGGCCGCTTATGCTGATAGTGCCATGAAATTGTACAAACTAGTGGCGAAAGGAGGCAGTATCATCAACAGTCCATCGGCATATTACGTAACAAAGGCACAATTGGATTCACTCAAGGCACACCCAGCTTCTCTTGAGCAAGATTTGGGACTACCATTAACAAGTGTTTCCGGTGAATATTGGATTTACACGATCACTTCTAAAAAGGATAGCAATTTGTTTTTCCAATCTACCGTTGCGCCAACAGTTCAATACGCAACCAAACCGCTGTACCCTATTTACAATACTCCTGGTGGAGCAACCCAGTCGCTATTGATCAATAACATGGATACATCGCTTTGGATCAAAAGTACCACTTATGATGTCTTTGCTCCGACTGTTTTGCCGAATCTTAAATGCAATTCGCTCTCAAAATAGGCGGTTGATAATTGAGGTAGATTTTCCTGAAGGATTTTAACTTGCTCTGGCAAAAGAAGATGTTTTGGAAATAGCCGAAATCCTCGGTAAATAGGGCTATTATTCGTACTTTTGCGGAAACATTTTTCCTAGGTATGCGAAATATTTCAACGC
This sequence comes from bacterium, assembly GCA_024742305.1. Lineage (GTDB taxonomy): Bacteria > Bacteroidota > Bacteroidia > Flavobacteriales_D > Crocinitomicaceae > UBA4466. Next base: position 194,550 of record JANSYQ010000002.1, read on the forward strand.
CCAATTCAGATCGTTTATTCGAAAAAGCCAAAACCTATTTTCCCGGCGGAGTGAACTCGCCTGTTCGCGCGTTCAAATCCGTAGAAGGTGGACCGCTTTTTATGAAAAAGGGTGACGGTTGTTATCTGTGGGATGAAGACGACAATAAGTTTATTGACTTCAATTGTAGTTGGGGACCGCTCATTTTGGGACATAACCATCCAAAAGTGTATCAAAACGTGGTGGAAACCATGCAGAATGGAACCGGTTTTGGAACACCAACAGTGAAGGAAAATGAGTTGGCCGAGTTGATATTATCGCGAAATACCTTCATCGACAAACTCCGATTTGTGAGCTCAGGAACGGAGGCTGTGATGTCTGCGTTGCGTTTAGCAAGAGGTTATACCGGAAGAAAAAAGGTGATCAAGTTCGAAGGCTGCTACCACGGTCACGTGGATTCCATGCTGGTAAAAGCCGGAAGCGGATTAGCGACACTTGGAACCTCTTCAAGTGCAGGTGTGCCGGAAGAGTACGCCAACGAAACATTGGTGCTACCGCTAAACGATGTTGATGCACTGAAAACCTGCGTGGAAGAGCATCCGAACGACATTGCTTGTGCAATCATTGAACCGATTCCCGCCAACAACGGATTGCTGCTTCAAGACAAAAAATTCCTGACAGCGCTGCGCGAAGTATGTACCGAAAATGGCATTCTGCTCTTTTTCGACGAAGTGATTTCCGGATTCCGCGTTGCTTTTGGCGGTGCGACAGAATACCTCGGCATTACTCCAGACATCGTTACTTACGGTAAAATTATCGGTGGAGGTTTGCCCGTTGGAGCTTATGGCGCCAAGAAAGAAATTATGAGTCACGTAGCGCCGGACGGTCCGGTATACCAAGCCGGAACACTTTCCGGAAATCCAGTAGCCATGGCAGCGGGAATTGCCCAACTGACAGAATGTGCAAAAGAAGGGTTTTACGAAGAGCAGCAATTGAAAACAGAAGTTTTTGTGGGTCGCATCAACGAATATGCGCATGACAAAGGATATCCTTTTGAAATGGTCACCATTGGCTCTATTTTTTGGTTGTCGTTTGACGGAAAAAAACGCATCCAACGTGCCGATCAAATTGACCCGGACATGACGCACTTCAAGAATCTCTTCACAGCGTTGTTAAATCGAGGAGTATACTTAGGTCCAAGCGGGTACGAAGTAGGATTTGTTTCTCAGGCGCATACTACAGAAGTCTTAGCGGAGGCTGCTGGTATTTTCAAAGTAGCGTTGGACGAAATCTTCGCCTAGACAGAAGGCTATTTACATGACTTCTTGCGTTTTTTCATCTCGTCACCCGACATTTGGAAGTAACGTGAGCACTCCTTTTGACGAGCATCTCTAAGCTCTTTCATTTTTACGACGTCTTCAGCAGTGGCTTCGCGTTTCAGTAGATCAGAAGAATACTTATTGAGTTCATCGGTTACCTTGATGCATTTGCAAAACTGCGGGTCTTGTACACCTGCATCCTCTTCACCCGAGCACGCCCACAAGATTCCAATAAGAACTAGAGGAAGGAGCAAAATTCCTGCTTTTTTAAATCGCCGGGATGATTGAGATGATGCTTGCATAAGGAAGATTTTGAGCGAAAATAGAGAAATTTAAGTAAGATGTGATTTGCGAACGGTGAGAAGTATTTCCTTTACTTCTATCTTCTCCCTTTTTACTTCTTACTATTTTTACCAAAAAGCAAGCAATGTCCAAACTTCCCCAAGTAGGAACCACCATTTTCACGGTCATGTCAAAATTGGCCAATGATCACAACGCGATCAATCTCTCTCAAGGATTTCCAAATTTTCCGGTAGATGACAAACTCACAAGCATCTTGGCAAAGAAAGCTACCGAGGATGTGCATCAATATATGCCCATGCCCGGTTCTCCTGCGTTACGGATCGAAATCGCCTCTATGATTAATAAGGTGTACAAACGAGTAGTACATCCGGATTCGGAACTTCTAATTACTGCTGGGGCAACACAGGCGATATTTACTGCTATCATGGCGCTCGTAAAGGAAGGCGATGAAGTCATTGTGCTGGATCCGGCCTACGATTGCTACGATCCAACCATTCGACTTTCCGGAGGAACGCCGATTCATGTTCCACTGAACGATTCTTACCAACCGGATTGGGAGAAAATCAATGCAGCGTGTAACGAGAAGACCAGGATGATTGTCACCAACAATCCGCACAACCCATCAGGACGAATGTGGAACGCTTCTGACTTTGATGCGCTAGAAAGTTTGATGTCCAAAAATGAACGCTTGTTATGGCTTTCCGATGAAGTCTACGAATTCATCACTTTCGAATCGGAGCATATTTCAGCACATCATCACCCCAATTTGTACGCCCGGAGCATCATTACCTCTTCTTTTGGAAAAACCTTCCATATTACGGGTTGGAAAATGGGATACATGATCGCACCCGAAGCCTTGATGATAGAAATTAAAAAAGTGCATCAATTCAACGTTTTTTGCGTGAACAGCGTAGCACAATCGGTTCTTACTGATTATTTACCACAAGTCGATGTCACACAATTGGGTGCATTTTATCAGCAAAAAAGAGATTTGTTTGCGTCACTAATGAAAGAAAGTCGATTTGAGTTGTTGCCCTGCGATGGAACGTATTTTCAATTAGCTGATTACAGCGCCATCAGTGATGAAAGTGATGTGGATTTTTGTCAAAGACTGACCACAGAATTTGGTGTCGCTGCTATTCCGGTTTCTGTCTTCAATGATCCACCTATTGACCGCAAACATATTCGTTTCTGCTTTGCCAAAGACGACGAAACATTGATCAAAGCCACAGAGAAATTATGCAAGATTTAAAGGTTACTTTGGTGCAAGCCAATCAAGTTTGGGAAAACCCTCAAGCGAATTACGAGAATTATTTGCTCCTCTTGGAGGATATTGTTACAGATCTTGTTGTACTGCCCGAGATGTTTCATACCTGTTTCAGCATGAACTTGGCACTGGCAGTACCGTTTGAAAATAATCCGGCGGTAGAGTGGCTGAAAACACTATCCGAATCCAAGAATGCGGCAGTCTATACTTCTTTGATGGTCAAAGATGGAGACCAACACTTCAATCGGGGTGTTTTCGTTACCCCTGATGGAGAAGTTGAAACCTATGACAAACGGAAAACATTCGGGTTGGCGAATGAAGATGCCTATTTTGCCTCGGGCAAGAAATCAACGATTGTTACCTACAAAAACTGGAAATTCAATTTGCAAATCTGCTACGACTTGCGCTTTCCTGAAATCGCACGCAATAAAATTTCCAACCAATCTCCCGCCTACGACGTTCTACTCTTCGTGGCAAATTGGCCACAAAAAAGATCATTGCATTGGAAATCACTACTTCGCGCAAGAGCCATTGAAAATCAATGCTATGTAGTTGGAGTGAACCGAGTCGGAACCGATGGAAACGGATTTGAATATTCGGGAGATTCGAGATTGGTGGACGCGCTTGGACAGGAGGATTTACTCTATGAAAGACAAGAAATGATAAAAACAATTGTTATGAAAAAAGGCGAATTGGACTCAATTCGTGAAAAGTTGCCTTTTTTGAAGGATGCATAAGCTTCTGAGGCAAAGACAAAACTGGAAATCTAATATGAATCACATATATTTGTTACACTTTAATTTTTAGATCTATGAAAAAAGTATACTTAAGCTTTCTCCTTGCAGGTTTTGCAGCGACTGCGTCTTACGCGCAGCACAACACAAAGCCGATTACCTTTGGAGAATTACCAAATGAGGCTTCAATCAAGCCAACACAAACACAGAACCAATCAAAAGCATTGGGCGTAACAATTTTTGAAGACCTTTTCGATAACGGAAACAACTGGGTAATCGACAATGACGGTCAGCCAGGTGGTGCCTTCGGATGGACCATCGACGCGGTAAACGACGGTTGGTGGAGTACAGCTGGAATTCAGTCTACTTCAGGTGGAGGGTTCGCTGAATTGTCAAACGGAGACGCTTCTGCAAGTACTCAAGCATTAGACGTTACTTATACAATGACAAGTAATGCAATCAATATTGATTCATTGACAGCAGACGCATTGGGTACAGCTTCAAACCTAGTAACATTGGAATTTGAGCAGTACGGAGCTTTGTTCAACGATGAGCAAACAATTCAAATCTCAACAGACGGTGGAAACACATGGGAGATTATGCGTGACAATCGCGATCACTACGAAGTATTGTCGGCAAGTGGAGGAGATCCATACCCGAACTTTGACTTGATCACAATTCCATTAGGACCATACTTGACAGGTGCGTACACAGATGTTCGTATCCGTTTCCAGTGGACAACTGCATTCCCGCAGTTCTCTACAAACAGTGCTGTTTGGATTACTTACGGATGGTACATTGATGATCTTCGTATCAACACAAACCCTGATTACGATGCAGCAGCAGTTGAGCCTTACTGGGGAACTGCAGGATTGAACTACTCTCGTATCCCAACTACGCAAGTAGCTCCAATCGACTTCGCTACTTTCGTTAGCAACGACGGATCAAACACATTGACAGACGTTACTTTGAACGTAGATGTAAACAGTGGTGGATGGACAGGAACTTCTACTCCTGTAGATATTCCAGTATTGACAGTTGACTCTATCGGAACTTCAACTCAGTACACTCCAGCAGCTGTTGTAGGATCTCACTCTTTCACTTGGGAGATTACACAAAACGAAGTTGATGACGTTCCTTCAAACAACACAATTACAGGTGATGCATTTGACGTTACGCAATACGATTATGCAATGGATGATGATGTGATTGATGGATCAACTGGTAACGGTGGCTTTGGATTCGAAAAAGGAAACTTCTACGATATCTGGGCAGATCAAACTGCTTACGCAATCCAAACAAAAATTGCTTCAAATGCGGAAGTTGGATCTATCGTTTACGGTAAAATCTACCGTTGGGACCCAACAAACGCAACTACTTTCGCAGACGCATTGTTCTACGAGCAGCAAACAGATTTCTACGAAATCACTCAGTCTGATCTTTCAGGAGGGTTGTTGACACTTCCTTTGTTGGCTCCACACAACCTTACTGCAGCAAGCAACACGTACTTCGTTGTTGTTGTTTCTGACGGTGACGGTGGTGCTTCTGACGACGTGCAAATTGCAACTTCAGGAGTTTCTCCAACTGGATTCTCTTACTTCTATGCTGCTGATGATGATGCATGGTACTTGCAGCCACAAACGCCAATCGTACGTTTGAGCTTCGACCCAGCATTCAACATCGGATTGGAGGAATTGTCTAACGTTTCTGCGTTGAACGTATTCCCTAACCCAGCTTCTGAAGAAGTAAAAGTTAGCTTCAACGTAACTGACGCTTCTGACGTAAAAGTGGAAGTTTTGGATATCACAGGAAAAGCTATCGAAACTGTAGTTGACGCTGCGAACGTAACAGGAATGCAAAATAACTCAGTAAACATTACTGATTATGCTGCAGGTGTTTACGTGATCAACATCACTACAAACGAAGGATCTATCCAACGTAAATTCGTTAAGAAGTAATTCTTAATTAAGCATACTAGAACCCTGACATCCGCAAGGATCGTCAGGGTTTTTTGTTTCCAATCGTGTGCTGGTATCTAATTCAGATAAACATGGAGTGAGATATTACTTGGATTAGATGTACCTTATACCGTTCAGGTTTTCCGCCCAAACACACCCTCTCCTTCGCCTATTTTCACGATATTTGCCAAAATTTTCTAGCATGAAAACACTTGTCACACTTCACGAATTTATCATGGATCGTCAGGCAGACTTTCCCTTTGCAACGGGTGAACTCTCTCGCTTGTTGTCTGATATCGCGGTAGCCTCAAAAGTGGTTAGTAAAGATGTTCGTCGTGCTGGCTTGCTAGAAAACTTTTTAGGCGCACAAGGTTCAACGAATGTGCAAGGAGAAGAACAGCAAAAGTTGGATGTCATTGCCGACAATCAATTCATTCAGATGTTTCAATCGGGTGGAGAAGTTTGCGGAATCGCCTCAGAAGAGAACGATGATTTCATGGCCTTCGATACCGAGTTCTCAAAAAAGGGAAAATACGTGGTTCTTTTTGATCCTTTGGATGGTTCCTCGAATATTGATGTGAATGTTTCCATTGGTACCATCTTCTCCATCTATCGCAGAAAAAGCGAAGTGGGAACCAAGGCAACGCTAGAAGACATGATGCAAGCTGGAAATGAGCAAATTGCTGCTGGTTACGTCCTGTACGGTTCATCTACCATGTTGGTGTACACCACTGGAAATGGCGTTAACGGATTTACACTTGATCCTTCCATTGGCGAATTTTGTCTCTCACATCCAAACATGAAGATGCCGGAAACCGGTCGTATTTATGCCATGAACGAAGGAAACATTAATATTTGTGAGTCCGGCATTAAAGAATACATCGAAACGTACTGTCAACAAACCTTGCCGGGCGCCAAGCGTCCATACTCCGGCAGATACATCGGTTCACTTGTTGCCGATTTCCACCGAAACTTAATCAAGGGAGGCATCTACATCTACCCTGATACAACTACAGATCCCGAAGGTAAACTGCGCCTTTTGTACGAGTGCAATCCTTTGGCGTTTATTGCTGAACAAGCTGGCGGACTTGCTACCACTGGTCGTGAGCGCGTCTTGGATATAGTTCCCGAAAAACTGCACCAGCGAATTCCATATTTCGTCGGTTCCAAAACCATGGTAGAACAAGCCATGAGCTTTCTAACTGAGGAAAGCAGTAAAGTTGTTCAATAAGTATGGAGCGTAAGGATTTACGTACTTCCTTTTCGCAATTAGAGCCAATCAATCGCACTGCGAACGAGTTACAACTGGTAGGTTCTAAAATTGCGTGGAACGGACTCATTGGTTCGTCTCGATCCATTTGTGCGGCAGCTGTGGCTCAGCAAGCTCCCGGAAATCATCTTTTCTTGTTGGGCGATAAAGAAGAAGCCGCCTATTTTCTGAACGACCTTCAGGAGATGCACCCCGATCAAACAAATATTTTATTCTATCCGGCTTCGTATCGTGTTCCGTATGAAGTAGAGAAAACCGACAATGCCAACGTAGTTTCTCGCGCCGAGGTACTGGAAAAAATCAACAGTGGCAACAACTTGTGGATCGTTACCTACCCAAAAGCTCTTTTTGAGAAAATTCCAAGCAAGAAGGTGTTGGATAAGAACACTTTAAAGTTAGAGGTTGGCAAATCGTACAGTATAGACTTTATCAATGAAATGCTCTTGGAGCTGCGCTTTGACCGCGTAGATTTTGTCTATGAACCCGGGCAGTTTTCCATCCGCGGAGGTATTGTGGATGTATACTCTTACTCAAACGATGAACCGTTTCGGATTGAGTTTTTCGGAGATGAGGTCGAGAGCATTCGAACCTTTGATGCCAGCACGCAATTGTCTATCAACCAACATCAATTCTTCACCGTAGTTCCCAATGTTCAAGGCAAAATGGTCAACGATGGAAACGAATCTTTCCTAGATTACTTGGGTGAAGCTGCCACTATTTGGTTGGATTCCTTTTCGAAAACACAAGATAAGCTCGACAAAGAATATCGAAAAGCATTGAAGATTTACGATAGTTTGGACCATCAAACGTCGCCAACAATTCCCGACCAATTGTTCTTGCACCCCTCTAAGTTGCAGGAAGCGTTAGAGACACATTCCGTTATTGAGTTTGGGATGGAGCACCACTTCAACGCGCAGATTACTGAAAACTTTGATTTCAAGCCTCAACCCAGCTTCAATAAGAATTTTGACATCCTTGCGGAGGATATTTTACAACGAACCAAGCAAGGGTTTACCGTCTGTATTTTTTCGAATCAACCCAAGCAAATTACGCGGTTGGAACAAATTTTTGCAGACACCAATGCCGAGGTTTCCTTTCGCCCCGTTCCGGCAGCATTGCACGAAGGATTCATCAGCCCCGCGAACAAACTCGTTTGTTATACCGATCATCAGATTTTTGAGCGCTACCACCGTTTCCGGTTGAAAGAAGGATTCCGTCAGGCAAAACAAGCGCTAACCCTGAAAGAATTGTACAACCTACAGAGCGGCGATTACGTAACGCACATTGATCATGGCGTTGGGAAATTCTCAGGATTGGAAACCATTGAGGTGAACGGAAAACAACAAGAAGCCATCCGTTTGTTGTATCGCGACAATGACGTGCTGTACGTTGGAATTCACGCATTGCACCGAATTTCGAAGTTTACCGGAAAGGACGGAGCCGTTCCGAAAATGAACAAACTTGGAACAGCGGCATGGTCGAACCTCAAGCAAAAAACGAAGAAGAAGATCAAGGAACTCGCCTTCGATCTCATCAAATTATATGCAAAACGAAAGGCACAAGCAGGCTTTGCTTTCAGTCCCGATACTTATCTTCAAAACGAGTTGGAAGCATCCTTCATGTACGAAGACACGCCCGATCAGCTGAAAGCAACCATCGCTGTGAAAGAGGACATGGAATCGGACACGCCCATGGACCGCCTCGTTTGTGGTGACGTTGGATTCGGAAAAACGGAAATCGCCATCAGAGCGGCTTTCAAAGCGGTTGCCGACAACAAACAAGTGGCAATTTTGGTCCCAACGACCATCCTTTCCATGCAGCATTTCCGCAGTTTTCAAGAAAGACTAAAGGATTTCCCTTGTAATATCGACTTCATCAATCGCTTTAAATCCGCTAAGAAAACTACCGAAACCTTGAAGAAATTAGCGAGTGGAGAAATCGACATTTTGATTGGAACGCACGCCATTGTTGGAAATCGTGTGAAATTCAAAGATTTGGGATTGATGATCATTGATGAGGAGCAGAAGTTCGGCGTTTCGGTAAAGGACAAATTGAAGACGCTTCGTGCAACAGTAGATACGCTAACGTTGACCGCAACACCGATTCCGAGAACCTTGCAGTTTTCATTGATGGGTGCCCGTGATTTGAGTATTATCAACACGCCTCCGCCCAACCGCCAGCCTGTTTTAACCGAGGTTATTCAATTCAAAGAAGAAACGATAAGAGACGCTATTGCTTACGAAGTCAGTCGTGGTGGACAAGTGTTTTTTGTGCACAATCGACTGCAAAATATCATGGAAATTTCCGGGATGATTCAACGTTTATGTCCGGGAGTTCGCGTAGGTATTGGTCATGGACAAATGGACGGACAAGAGTTGGAAAAAATCATGATGGGCTTCATTAATCACGAGTACGATGTGCTTTTGGCAACCACTATCATTGAATCGGGGATTGATATTTCCAATGCCAACACCATTATCATCAATAACGCACACAACTTCGGAATTAGCGATTTGCATCAGTTGCGCGGTCGTGTCGGTCGATCCAACAAAAAAGGATTCTGTTATTTGGTGGCTCCAACAGCTTCAGCGATGACAACGGAGGCTAGAAAACGTTTGGAGGCCTTGGTGCAATTCTCAGATTTAGGCTCCGGATTCAACATCGCGATGAAAGATTTGGACATACGCGGTGCCGGAAACATGCTGGGCGGAGAACAAAGTGGGTTCATTGCCGATATCGGGTTCGATATGTATCAGAAAATTCTGAATGAAGCCATTGAGGAACTGCGCGAATCTGAGTTTAAGGAACTGTTTGAACAACGCAACTCCGACAATTTAACTCAGTATGTGAAAGACTGTGTTTTTGAGACTGATTTGGAAATTCGAATTCCTGGCACTTATGTAAATAATGTAGCCGAGCGACTGAGTCTGTACCAAGACTTGGACAGCATTAAGGATCAAGAAGGATTGGATGAATTTGTGGAGATGTTGGCGGATCGATTTGGACCCGTTCCCGATGAAGTTCACGAGTTGGTGCGCTCGTTCCGTTTGCGTTGGCAAGCGCAGGAGTTAGGTATGGAAAAGTTGGTGCTTAAATCAAACAAAATGATCGGGTATTTCATTTCCAATGCACAATCGCCGTTTTATGAGTCGCCAGTATTCACTAAAATCCTCGACTTCATGCAGCGCTATCCATCTAGGGCGAAACTCAGCGAGAAAAACGATCGACTTCGAATTGTTATTGATGATGTGAAATCGTTGGGAGATGCTTTCAATCGATTGGAGCAGATTATGAAGGCGTAGGAGTGGTGAGAAGAAAGAAGTGAAAAGTTAAAAGGGAGAACGTTTTCCATCTTCCGACAAACCAAAAGCACTTTTCGCCTTTCTCAATTCACTTTTCTCCAACTTTTTCCCTCTTATTTTCAAACCATTCGCTTTTTCGCAGCGTCTTACAATAAAATTCACTTTCATGCGCTACCTATATTTCTTACTTGTTCTTGTTTTTATCACAGGATGTGCTCATGGAAGACTGCGTTTACGGAAGGTGGACAATAAAGACCACGTAGAAGCGGTAGCTAAGAAGGAAGAAAATACAGCTTCAAAGCGCACGTTTGTAGCCAAGCAAGATCAACAGATAATTGACCCAAATGTGGAAGAGGAAGGCTCAGAAATGTCGACTTCAACATCACCGAAAACAATAGAGGCTGCAACAACTATTTCAACGTTCGACTCAGCCGAAACCCAAACGGAAAAAGCAATAGAAACAAGTTCAGAGGAAGATGACGACGATATTTCTAAAGGACAGAAAGTTCGCTTAGCCATTCAAGCAGAAAACGACGCGCGAAAGGCCAAAAAGTCCTTTATTTGGTCCCTAGTTATGTTCTTATCTATTCTCGTTCCCTTTCTCGCGATAATAGCGCCTTTCTCGTTGATTCCGTTCATTATTGGAACCATCAAACTGAATCAATCGAACAAGTCCGACTACATTACACCAGCAGGTGAACGCGATGCTCGATCAGCGCGAATAATGCAATTGATCTACGGAGTTATGCTGGCGTTATTGCTTCTTGCCATTACCATCATAATCATCGTATTTTTCCTATAAATCCACCGTTTTTGCTACCTTCGAGGCATGTCCAAACCCTTGAAGGCTATTGTCTCTGTGACGAACGATTTGTACACCGATAATCGGGTTCATAAGGTATGTACTTTTCTTCATGAAAACGGCTACGAAGTGCTTCTTGTGGGTAGAAAAAGACGGTCAAGCGTTGCGCTCAATCCTAGAGATTATCAAACCAAAAGGATGCGTTTGCTCTTCGAAAAAGGAGCGGCGTTCTATGCCTTTTTCAATCTTCGTTTGTTCTTTTTCTTGCTTTCTAAAAAATGCGACTTGCTCGTTTCAAACGATTTGGATACCCTGCTCGCCAACCACATGGCTAAAAAATTCAAACGCAATTGTCGACTGGTTTACGATTCACATGAGTACTTTACCGAGGTTCCTGAATTGGTAAATCGTCCTTCAGTGCAACGAATTTGGCTGGGTATCGAAAAGTGGATTTTTCCGCAGTTGGAGGCTGTGTATACTGTGAATGAATCCATCGCGAAAATTTACTCGGATTTGTATGGGAAAGAGATCAAAGTCGTCCGAAATATCTCGCAGCGCTGGCAGCCGGAAAATGTGAAATCGAAGCAGGAATTGGACATCCCCGAAAACGTTCCACTGATTATTTTACAAGGTGCCGGAATTAACGTGGATCGCGGTGCTGAAGAAGCGGTTGAAGCCATGCAGGAAGTAGATGCGGTGCTTATGATCGTTGGGGACGGTGATGTGGTGGCTCAATTGAAAGAACGCGTAAAAGAACTGCAGCTGGAATCCAAAGTTCGTTTTTACGGACGCCGACCGTACTTGGAAATGATGCAATTCACCTATCATGCCGACCTCGGATTAACGCTCGACAAGGACACGAACCCGAATTACAAATTCTCACTTCCCAACAAGGTTTTTGATTACATGCACGCGGGTACGCCTGTCGTTGCGACCAATATTATCGAAGTTGCGAACGTGATCAAAACACATGACATCGGCGTGGTGCTGGAAACGATTACTCCGAAAACCTTGGCACAAGCGCTAACAGAAATAATCAACGATCCTGAACGTTTGAAGAGGATGAAGTCCAATTGTGCGAAGGCCGCCCAAACCGAAAACTGGGAAAATGAAACGGCTGTGCTTTCCGAAATCTATCTTCAACATGGCTGAAAAGCGATTGCATATTATCAGTTTTGACGTCCCATTGCCGGCAGACTACGGAGGTGCGATAGATGTATTTTACCGACTCAAGGCACTGCATGAATTGGGGGTAAAAATCACGCTTCATTGTTATGAATATGGGCGTGGTGAATCGGCCGAACTGGAAAAGTACGCCGACATGGTGATCTATTATCCAAGACGAAAGCGTCTTATGGATGTACTGGATAAGCTTCCGTTTATCGTGAAAACGAGATCTTCCCGTGCTCTGATGCGCAATTTGCTTTTCAATGACCACCCCATTCTTTTCGAAGGTTTGCACACCACTTTTATGTTGAACGATGAACGCTTGAAGAATCGAACTCGAATGGTGCGAGCGCACAATATCGAACATGAGTATTACGATGCTCTTGCAAAACAAGCGACGGGGTTTCGAAAAAAGTTCTATCAATCTGAAGCAAAAAAACTGAAAGCCTACGAGCCTCGACTAAAGTTTGCTACGCACATTTTTGCCATCAAGGAAGACGATGCTTTTTACTTCAAACAGTACTGCAAAAACACCTTCGTACTTCCCGCTTGTGCATCAATAGAAAGTGGTGATAGCGCGGATACGCTGCCGTATTGTTTGTTCCAAGGAAACTTGTCTGTTCCGGAAAATGAAACGGGATTACTTTGGTTGATTGATCATGTGTTTGCACCCAATAACCTCACAAATAAATTAAAAGTTGCGGGAAAACGACCTTCTGATACGGTTGTGCACCATTGCGCTGAACACAACATCGAGTTGATTGCTAACCCCGACGATGCGCATATGAACGAATTAATTCAAGAGGCTCGGGTACATGTTTTTTACTCGAATCAAGATACTGGGGTGAAGCTAAAATTGGTCAATGCACTCCGGTCTCCTGGAGCCATTCTTGCCAATCGAAAAATGCTACGCGGCACCGATTTCGAACACCTTTGTGACGAAGTAAATTCACCCGAAGAATATTTGGATCGTATTAACTCCTACTTAATTTCGCCAGTGAGTGAAATTCATCTAGAGTTGCGCAATGCGTTTTTGGAGGAACACCTCAACCCTGTTCGAAATTGTCAAATGATCACCGATTTACTATGAAAAAATTTCTTTTGTTTTTGGTTCTCCTATTCCCGATTGCTTTGAATGCTCAAAAGTTGGAAGGGAAATGGTATTCAAGTTTTACCGTTATGGGAACATCCATGCGCATGAACTTGAAAGTAACAATGTCGCCGGAATTAGAGGTGCAGATTAGTAACCCTGACATGAAGGATGCGAAGCTAAACTGCAACAAGGCGACCCTCGACAATGACGCATTTTATTTCGAAGTGCAATCCATCGGACTTGAGTTCAACGGTACACTTTCGGGCGACAGCATTGAAGGCGAAATGCAACAAAGTGGTTTACGTTGGGATGTTACTTTCAAGCGAGAAGAACAAGAAATGGCGCTTGTCAATCGACCGCAAGAACCAAAGCCTCCATTCCCATATTCGACAGATTCCCTACAAATCGAGAACGGGTATATTCTCTTGGGAGCCACATTGGTACTACCCGAAAACTTTAATAAATCAACACCTATTGTCATACTCACTTCAGGGTCAGGTCCGCAAAACCGCGATTGTGAAATTGCCGGTCACAAACCTTTTTGGGTAATCGCCGATCATTTGGCCCGAAACAACATAGCCTCCATCCGTTTTGATGACAGAGGAACTGGAACAAGTACGGGCAATTACAACGAAGCAAGCCTAGAAGATTTGGCATCAGATGTGGAGACCATTGCACGACATGTGCGCAAGAAATTGAAGTACAAGAAAAATGCATTGGGGTTGATGGGACATTCTGAAGGCGGCATGCACACCATAATCGCAGCGACGAATTATAAAAAAATTGATTTTCTGATCCAATTAGCGTCGACAGGCACCAGTGGGAAACAAGTGTTGATTCAGCAACAGTACGACATCCCAAAAGCAGCTGGAGGTTCAGAGGAACTGAGCACTTGGAACAGAGATGTGTATGCCGGAATGGTGGATATTGTTTTACGATTAGAGCAGGCAGAGGCATCCGATTCATTGACGCAATTTTTAAGCTCGATGTACGATTCGGCGCCGACAGATTTTGACAAAACCACTACGCAGCGCTTACAATTTATCATGGGCAATATTCAATTTGTAAACAACCCTTGGATGCGCCAGTTTTTAACTTTTACCACCTCGGACTATTTCGATGCGTTGGAAAAAAGAGAACTTCCAATCTTAGCAATTCACGGCGAAAAAGACATTCAAGTGGCTCCGGAGTCCAACTCGGCTGGGTTTGATGATTACGAATACGCCGAGTTAGAAATTATTCAAGGATTGAACCATTTGATGCAGTCTTGCAACGATTGTACCATTCAAGAGTACGGTGCCTTGGAAGAAACCATTTCACCTACCGTTTTACATTTTATGTCGGATTGGATTCAGGAGCTTCATTAGGACTTTCATCCTCTTCATGATCTTCCTCTATCGTGTTTTCCTTGAAAGCGGAAGGAATTAAATCGGGAATCAACTTTAGTAATAATGGCATAAGAACCGCACCTCCAGGAAGCATAAAAACGGTCAGAGCTGGTATCGATTTTGCCAAATCCTTGAATTGCGCCTTCACGGCTTCCTTTTCCTCGGGCGTTAATTCCTGCGTACTCGATTTTCGAATGAGTCGTACCAATTCTTTGCTTTCTCTCAGTTCGACTTTCAGTTTGTCGCTGTTTCGAGAAATCACTTTGCTCCATCGTTTTGAGAAACTCTTGTAGACCTTATCGTATTTCGATCGATCACTTAAGTACGCCACTTGATCTTTACTCTTCAGTACAAAGTTCTCGACCATACGCATGGAAGCCTCCATTTCTAGTTCTTCAATCTCTAGGTGTTCACCTAATTCAGTCAGAAAATCAACTTCTTCGGGCTGTGCTTCATGTGTTGCCATGATGGTCAGTATGGAAATATCGAACAGGAAGCGTTTCAATAAAAAGTGGCGTGCTACAAAAGCAGAGAAGTCCTTCAGTGTGGCCCCGTGCCGAAAGCGTTCAATAACTAGGTCGCGATCTTCTTCATCCAAATTGGCACTCGCCAAAAAGAAGTGGAACAAATCGGTTTCTTTTGATTCCACCACGCCGTCGGAGTAGACAGAAAGTGTGATGGCAGTCAACGCGTTTTCCGCATAATTATCGTACTTCTTCAGTGCTTCATCTTCGCGTTTGTGCTCAAAATCATCGAAGAGAATGACATCCAAATACGCAAAGGCATTACTGAGAGTATTGACCCACCATTTGTTCTCAAAAAAGTTTGCCTTGATATCAATTCGCTTGCCCAATACGCCTTCCAACACTTCTTCATTGGACTCTTTCCGATACATCTTGAACAATCGCGAAATGGCGCTGGCGTTATGATGACGGTAAAAATTGGTGAGTGCTTGCAGGAAATCGTCTTTATTGAACTCCTTCTCAATATGAATTTGCTGGTACACGAACAAGTGCGCTTCAAACAGCAGAAGCTTTAGTTTCTCCTCGGGTGTCCAAGAGGAATCGTCGATGTTTTTGGCAAAGATGAGTTGCAAAGGATACCCGAACATAATTCCGCTGTGTCCCAGTGTTAAATGTATGAACTGTAACTTTCTGGTGGAATCCGGGCGTTCTTGCTCAAGGGAAATCTCGCCCCGATCTACGAGATCGAAGTATTTTTGAATCCAACCTTTCGCTCCTGGTGACAGCATAACTTTATCAAGGAATTGTCTTAAACAAAACTAGTAAATTAGAGGAAAGACCGCTCCTTGCAGTCGCTGAAAGATGAAAGACTGAAAGACAAAAGACACTAGACTTGGACGCACCGCACTTAGCGGAACGCATAGCGCACGGCGAAACCAATTTTCAATCCGACTTCAAAGTTGGGAATCATACGCAAGGTTGGACCTGCATCTAAAGCCACATTGATGGGAATAAAATCGAAAGTGTGTTCAACACCGAAAACTCCGGTTGCACCGCCCCAAAAGCCATTAGTCGCTTGGGTATCAAGTCTGCCTGCTGAATGCTGACCCCAATAGCCTAAATCCACACCACCGCCGGCGTACCAATCAAAATCATTCTTCAACGGATGATTGTACAAGTACAACCCTTCCAACCAAATAAATTGACGTCCGGCCCCAAAGTTGATTTCGAAGGCATTCGGCTCCTGAAAAAAGTGCTTTACACTAAATTGCGCCATGTCCACATTGAGAGTCGACCAATCACCTTTAATTCCAATGGCTGTTTTGTATTGCTGCGCATACGATGAAGTTCCCAGCGTGGAGAGCGCTAGGATAAGGAGAATTTTTTTCATTTTCTTGCTGGTTTGTTCTATTAAAACGAGCAGAAACGTGGGTTTATTACTTAAGTAATCTAAGAAAGACGCTAGACACTAGACTTGGAGACACTAGAAAGAAACTGTTGAATGATAAAGACAAATTACTTCGAAATGCTCAACCTGATGTCGAAGGTTTTGGTTTCATCCGCATTGCTCCATTCGCCGTCTAGAACGCCTCCTTGCATTACTTGAAGATTGAACGAGCCCGTTTTCTTGTCGTTAACTTTCTCAGTGAGCTGAAGGAATCCTGCAACGTCGGTCCAACCAATAAGTTCAATGGGTTCTTTCACTTTGTTGTACCAATAGACTCCGTAGTAGCGATCGCCCATCGAGTTTTTGATAATCATCGTGATGGGATATTTGCCAGCAATTTTTCCTTCCAATATTTTTCCGTCGGATACAGAATTATATTCAAAACTAAGCGGCTCTCCTGCTAGCAGCGCTCCACCATCGTCCGATAGCATGTGATCCAGTTCTTCCAAAGTGTACTCCTCGTGAAAGTCCCACAAATCGTCCAGTGCTGCCATCATGTGGTTGGAGCATCGTCCTTTGATAAATACAATGGAAGTGTCTGTCATGAAGTAATACTCCTCTGATAATTCCTTTGTTTCGGCATACCAGTCGGCACATTCTTGATACATTTCGTACTGTTCTGCTCCATAGCCTTCTTCGTCCTCGGTATCGATGGTATTCATAAAAGCAGTGATTTCACCGAAAATGGAAGACGTTACCCATTCCGAGAGTTCCGACAGGGATTCCTCGCTGAACAAATCCGTCAATCGAATGGGCTGCCCTGACTTCGCATCAAACGTAAAGTACATGGTGTGATACTCCGAGTACGCACCGGTGTATGCGCATGAAATCGCTAAAGATAAATAGCGTCCGTTGTTGGCAAATATTTCGTATTCAAATTCCGAGGCACCGTGAAACTCACCCTCAGGCGGAAATACCTTATCAAAGCGATTTTCATCGTCTTCTTGATACACTTTTTCCAGCATTTCGTAGTGTAGCGCTTGGTTGATCCGTTCTGCAGCACCGGGGTTTTCCGAAGATCGAATAATGGGGAAGTAACTTGGAAAGTTGTAATCATCTTCGTTTACAAAAGAGTCAATCTCGAACTGCGCGTGAGCGCATATCGCCCCGACTAAAAACGTGAGTAGTGTTAGTGTTTTCATATATTTCCGGCTACAACAAATACTTTCTTACCCGTAAAAATCAATCCGCCTTGAACGTCGTAGGCTTCAAAAATTCCAACGTACGGACCGATGGATGCTTTGGTTCCCTCATCGGATACTCCTTGCCAAGAAAGCGTTCCAGTGGTTGAAAGCAGTTCGTTATCTATTACTGTGGCAACTTTGCGACCGCGATCATCGTACACGGTGAAGGTTCCGACATACCCCGGAGCATTCATTTCATAATTGATCTGCAAAACATCTTCGAATCCATCATTGTCGGGGGAAATTGTTTCACTCGTGTAATTGAAGGTTCCGTTGGTAAGGGCAGGATAGAACTGTGAATTTTCGCCTCCTGGAGTTCCAAACCCAATGGATTCTGCGGCGGTGTGCCAATTGTTACGATCATTGGAAGGGGCGTCCGGTTCAATACGTTCCAAGGACTTTCCATCGTCATCATCCATCAATTGGAAGTGCCAATCATCAAGGTAGGAAACGGCATCAATGATTTGGTTGCCATTGATTAAATACACCGTTCCTTCATCGTTGCTGTAGGTCGGCAAATCGCTTTCCACAAATCGACCGATAACGGAAGCAGGGTATTGTTGCTGCACTTGTGTAGTATCCTCTGTAATCACAACATACGTTCCCGGGAAAAGCAGGAAGTTTTGATCAATTAGGGCATTGTTACTGATGGTATCATCGTCCAAATTGGCCATTTCCAGCAAATTCAAATCGAGAAGTTTGTCAGAGTTGTTGTACAACTCCACGTAATCGTAACCGCCCGTTACTGGATTGAACAAAATTTCATTGATGATGATATCTCCCGGCTCAACGGTTGCTGGCAATGCAAACGTAGCATTCACATTTGCCATATTCGACCAGCAATCGGCAACGTTTTGCAACTCGATTTCATACATCTGAGATTGTACCAAGTTTTCCTGAAACTGCAAGGTTAACATGGAGGGATACGCCTCCAATACATAGTTGTTTTGAATCGTCAATGTAGGGTTGATGGTTATAATGGCATCGGATAAAGAGGTGGAATCCATGCTCTCGGAAAAATGAACTTCCAAGAAGTTGGGTGCCAAAGCGATTGTTTGTGCGATGCTTGGTGCTTGCGTATCCGGTGTTGTGTCGTAAATAGAATTCTGCGCCCCAGGTGTTCCTCCCGAAACATCGTTACTTGCTGCCCAATCGCTGATGTCGGTACATGGGTCCTCCGGGTTGATGCGCTCGATAGAGTACCCTCCACCATCCTTGTTGTCGTCTTTGTACCATTCATCTGTGTACACTATCGAATCAATGGCAACACCGAGATCACTCGTCAGAACAATGTGATCGCCTGCATTGTTCAAGCTTGCCCAGCTAGTGACTCCAACCGTTTCCAATGCAAAAGAGTCGACATCTGAGGTTGCCGTTAAAATGAGATATTCTCCTGGAAGCAACCAAGCATCTTGTATCGTTCCATCGTCAGTTTCGTCACCTAGTAGCCACGACTGTACATTAAAGATTTTCGAACTGCGGTTGTAAATCTCAACGAACTCTGCATCAGGCATTCCCACAACAGGCGTTGGATCGCAGACAAATTCATTGATGATGACATCTCCCCAAACAGGTGTTTCAGCAATCAGGTAAGCAAAGTTTTCATCTTGGTTGGACATGGCATTTCCTTCTAGGTCCTGCACGTTGTTTACCGTTAAAGTGTACGTACTTCCATTCAACAAAGTTCCTGCAATGGTCAGGTGTACCAAGGCCGGGTTTACTCCATCTCGAACAGCAGACGTTATGGCTGATCCGTTGGGAGCATACGAATAATTAGAAGTTGTTTCGGCGGTTGTTTGCTCTACAGCCTCGTTGAAAAGGACATCAATTTCAGTAGCGCTAATCGCAGTAACAGAGGCAATGGAAGGTGGAGTCACGTCGATAACCTCGTCTCCAATGTACACGTCATCATAAAAGAAATTGTCGGCGTTGCTCAAAGTATATTCACTGAAGAATCCGAAGTGTGTGCCGAGTAGATTGGTGGCATCCGTAGCCGAGGCTGCCAATGCATAAGACGTCCCTCCGGTATCGTCTAAGTACAACTCCCATAATCCGGTATTGTCTCGTACCACTCGCACGCCCATTTGAAAACTAGTGGCAATCTGACCAGCAGTGCCCGCCAAAATTTCGACATCTACTCCACTCTCCACTCGAAATAAACGAACAGCATCCAAAGAACCAGCTTCACCAAACTGAAGATAAAAACCATCCGGATCTGTGGTTAAATCAGCGGAAGAAGCTGTGAGATAAACGCGCCCGTAGTTGCTCCCAGAAGGTGAAAAGGATTGACGCACGTGAAAGCTCCATTCTTTGTTGTCCAAATTGGCTAAAGCATGCGGTGTTGAAAGATACGAAGTATCAGCTACCGAATTGTTCAATTGAAGTTCGAAAGAACCGTTCACAATATAATCCGCGTCAGTTCCCGACCAAGTTGGATTCGCGGTGAAGTCACCATCACTAAAATCGTCGGTTATTTGTGAAAATAAAACGTAATGTGTTAAAATAAAAACAGCCGTGAAAAAGTGCTTCATAGTACTCGTATCAGTGCTGTTAAATATACTAATTTTGGCACTGAACGAAAGTAGAATAGTAATGAAAGTAGCTGTAGTTGGCGCCACCGGAATGGTGGGAGGCGTTATGATGGAAGTTTTGAAAGAGCGATCCTTCCCAATTAGTGAATTTATCCCCGTAGCATCAGAACGATCTGTTGGTAAAAAGCTGACTTTTAACGATAAGGAATACACCCTTGTTGGACTTTCCTCTGCGGTAGAAATGCAGCCAGACATTGCTATTTTCTCAGCGGGTGGATCGACTTCTTTGGAGTGGGCCCCGAAATTTGCAGCTGTTGGAACTACTGTTATTGACAACTCTTCGGCGTGGCGCATGCACCCAGATCATAAGTTGATTGTTCCTGAAATCAACGGACATTTGCTAACAGCCGATGACAAAATCATTGCGAACCCCAATTGTTCTACCATTCAGTTGGTTTTAGCAATGAAGCCTTTGCACGAAAAATATGGTATCAAACGAGCGGTTGTTTCTACCTATCAATCCATTACTGGAACAGGCGTTGCAGCGAAGCGTCAAATGGAAAATGAACGCAATGGAGTTGAAGGAGAAATGGCCTATCCTTACACCATCGACCAGAACTGTTTGCCGCATTGCGATGTCTTCCTTGAAAATGGCTACACGAAAGAAGAAATGAAGCTCACCAATGAGACGAAGAAAATCTTGGATCCGAATATCAACGTTACAGCTACAGCAGTTCGTGTCCCTGTAATGGGTGGACATTCTGAGGCGGTCAACATTGAGTTTGAGAACGATTTTGACTTGAATGAGGTAAGACGCTTGTTGCACGAACAGGATGGAATTACGGTAAAGGATGACCCAACAACAAACACCTATCCGATGCCATTGTACGCTGCCAATAAAGACGATGTTTTCGTAGGACGCATCCGCAGGGATGAATCGCAGCCGAATACTCTAAACATGTGGGTGGTTGCGGACAATCTGCGTAAAGGCGCGGCAACAAATGCTGTTCAAATTGCACAGTTGATTTTGGAGCGGGAGTTGGTGAATGTTTGATGAATACTTTCACTTTCTAAGTCTTTCTTTAATGTAGTTTGTTCCTATATTTACCCTTCATTCAATCACTGAACTGAAAAGGTATGGATCAACTATCAGAGGCTATTGGCCTGCACCAGCGACAATTATTTCCTCAGGCGGAAGCATTATACAAACAGCTCTTGGCAGACGGACACCAGGACCCCAACATTCATCAATATCTCGTAGAGTGTTTGCTGCAACAACAAAAAGTTACGGATGCTTTGGAGATAGTTGAGAAAGGACTGGAACTTACACCGGAAAAGCCCGAGTTACTTTATCTAAGCAGTCAGATTTACTGGGGGACCAACCAGCGATCAAAAGCCTTGGTGAATTATGAAAAGTTTGCCGCTCAAAACCCTGATAATGTTGATGTTTTGTTCACGCTTGGAACGATGTACTTCGATGAAAAACGACTGGACGATGCGGTTCGTGTCTTTGAGCAAATCACTGTGCTTCAGCCCAATCAAGCAGCGGCATATTTCTACCTTGGAATGGTTCAAATAGATCAATCCAAATATGAGGAAGCGCGTGAAAATTTAAGGGCGGGGTTGATTTATGAGCCGAATAGCAGCTTCGGAAACAAACAGTTGGGAATGACGCTTCACGTTTCGGGCGAGTTCGATGAATCTCTGAAGCATTACGAAATTGCTCTCGCAAACGCCAAGAGTGATATGGAAAAATTGGAATCCATTGTTCTCTTGGGGAATGTGCATCGTGATCTAAATAATACAGAAGAAGCGAAATCGTACTATAACAAGGCACTAGAACTGGACCCGAACAACGTACAAGCAAAGAGTAATCTTAGCAAGCTTTCGACCCGAACGGTAGCCTCTTGGCATTTTAACATGCTCGCGGATACACAGCGCAACGTAGCTTATGATCAAGCAATAACGGCAGCTACAAAACCCGGTATGAATGTTTTAGACATCGGAGCTGGGTCTGGATTACTATCCATGATGGCGGCGCGCGCTGGAGCGACTAACATTACTGCGGTTGAACTAGTGCCTGAATTGGCAGAAGTAGCAAAAATGATCATCTCAGATAACAAGTTCGACGAGCAAATTACCGTCTATGAAAAGCGATCTACAGCCTTGACGGTTGGAGTAGAAATGCCGGAAAAAGCGGATATGGTGGTGTCGGAAATTTTGGACGCTGGATTGCTGGGTGAAAGCGTTATTCCTTCTTTGCGGCATGCTTGGTCCAACCTATTGAAAAAAGACGCGATCTGTATTCCAAAAGCGGCGGACGTGTATGCAACCTTGATTCAATGCGATGATTTTCACAGAACCCTTCATATCAAAGAGGTACAAGGGTTTAATTTGAGTGCCTTCAATCGATTTAAGGAGGAACGGCCTTACGTGGTGAATCACGTGGAACAAGTAAAGTCAAGGAATCTGAGCGAATCATTTCCCGTATTGTCGGTGGATTTTTACAACCTTCCGCCGCTGGCATCGCCGGATAATGCGAATGAGCATCCTCTAGAAGTCACGATTACTGAAAGCGGTAAAGTGCAAGGTGTTATGTTTTGGTTTACGCTGCATTTAGACGATTCCCTTCAAATGTCATCGGGTCCAAATGGAGAAATGGTACACTGGGGGCAGGCAATTCAACTATTTGATGAAGAACGAGACGTAAAAGCAGGCGATATCCTTCAGCTTACTGCACTTCAATCCGATTCACTCATCTTCTTTCGAATTAACGATTAAGAGGCATACGATTTAGAGGATTATTACCTAGAACCAAGCGCATATATTTTTCTTTCAAAAAAGACAGAAGGCATTTGACGTCGGGTGGTGACTCCATAATTATCTGTATTTGTGCGGAGTACAATTCTTCCTTGTGCGAAATCGTGACTGGTTTGTGTGTTCCCAATTAAAAAAGTTTCGTTTTATTGGTAACCTCTTGCAGTTTTCGACATCTCAGGAAAATAACGTGAATGAACAATCCAACTAAACAAACACTTGACCTTCGAGCCGATCTCGACACCATGTATAAGCGATGGCCCGAGGTAAAGCGGTTTTTGAAATCGAAGGGTTGTAAAGTCGCCGATGCCGAAGATATCTTCCAAGAAGCGTTGCTTATCTACACGCGAAAATTAAACGAGCAAGAATTCCAACTGACCAGCGAACCTTTTAACTACGTGATGAACACGTGTAAGTTCCTATGGTACAATCAAAGTCGTAAGGAAAAGAAGCATCGTTACACTGAACTACATGAGAACGTTTCGCAAGAGGAAGAAGAATGGATCGTAAAGGAGTTAAAGCTCTCTAAAATAGAAAAGGCGCTTTCTCAAATTGGAGCGAAGTGTCAGCAGTTACTTCAACTACTCTATGATCACGGATTAAGCATGTCTGAAATTGCCGAGCGAATAGGACTTCGTAATGGTAATGCAGCAAAGGTTCAAAAGTTTCGATGTATTCAAAAAGTGAAAGACATCGTAATGAAGGCACCGGACGATTATGACATTCACCATTAACAGACTTTGACATGAATCCGAAAATTACCAAACTCATAGATCAATATTTAAGCGGCACGCTGGAAGGTGAAGACAAAATCGCCTTTGAAAGAGAGCTGGTGGAGAGTATTGAGCTTCAACAAGAAGTTGAATTACAGCGCTCCGTAATGCAAGCTGCAAAACGCGCCTCTCAACGTCGTGAGGTGAAAGAAGCCGCGAAAAGATACCGAAGAAAAAACTTGCTTCGTACCGGTGGAATCTCTGCCTTGGTGACCGTTATTATCGCCTCTACCGTTTTCTTCCTTGCCAATTTAAACAGTGGAAAAGATGCAAACGAAGTGAATGAATTGCCACCAATTTCAGCAGAAACAAGAGATAAGCTGGACACATATCAAGACTTTGAGAATGTTCCCATTCAGTACTTTCAAATTCCGGCACAAGGAATGGTTCACCTCTCCGAACAGGGCGTGCTAATTTCAGTTCCGAAGGGCGCTTTCCTTAAAGATGGTTCGCCGTACATGGGCAATGTGATCCTACAGTATCAAGAGGCGATTCGCGGGGTAGACATTATCAAAAGTGGATTAAGTACCATGACCGGAGATGAATTACTGGAGACCCAAGGAATGTTCAGTGTCACTGGATATACCGAAGACGGCGAAGCCCTTCATTTCAATCCGGAAGTGGGCGTGTATTTGCAGGCACCTGTTGACGATTGCGTTAGCGACATGCAACTCTATGACGGGGAAAAGAAAGACGACGGAAGCATCGATTGGGTAAACCCCGAACCATTGAGCAAAATTCCAGTAATAGTGAAAATGTCTGATTTGGACTTCTACCCAGCAGGGTATGAAAAGCACTTGGACAAAGAAAAATGGAAGCGAGATAAAGCTAGCCGCGATAGTTTGTATTTATCGTTGGAGCACACCTTGGATGTGGAACTTGTTTCAATTGAAAAGACCTCGACCTCACAAGTAGTTAACTACAAGGAGCAAGAAATGGTTACGCTGCAAAAAGATATGGGCCAAGTGTTCCGTAAACGCGAGAAAAAGACAGCAAACTTACCTGGTATCGATGAAAGCATTTCTTGGTCAATTAACAAGAAGCTCTTGGGAAATGGCGTTTGGGAAATAGAGGCGAAAGGTTTGATCGCGGAAGGGTACTATATTCCTACACTTGACGATTTGGACTCCAACCTTCGTACGGAGCTGAAAATTACCACCATCAAAGGCGTGAGCGTGGTTGAAAAACCTAGCACAAAAAGTCCGATTCGAACAATCCGCACCCAAAATGGTACTGTCAAAGGGCATACCGATTCCATTGAAATAACAGCAAAAGTGAAGGTGCTACCAAGTTTCAGAAAGCGAGTTCCTGTTCGTGCGGTATTCAAGCTTTCCAACAAGGATTTCGCCTACTCCAAGGTATTCCGAGGAACGGATTTGTCTCTTCGTGAATCGACTGTGGAGCGCAAAATGCGCATGGATTCATTGGCAAATGTTGAGATGTTAGGAGATTATATCCTACCATCAAAAGTGCTCAGTTTTTGGAAGCCTGCGTTCAACAACACCCTACTCTCCACACGAGAATTTGAACGTCGTATGCAAGTCATTCACAAGCTTTGTGACAATAAATTACTGGATTTGTATGTCCGAAACCTCAACCAACCCATGGTTGATTTGGATCGTAAAGCGGTACAACTTGGCTATTCTGAATTTTCTGATTTCGTCTCGGAAAATGTTGGAGCGGTGGACATTGATAAACCACACGTGAAATTGCTGACTGAGTTTTACGAGAAATCCAGTAAGCTGCTTCGAGAAGATGCCAAAAGCAAGACCTTGTCGGAGGCAAGTCGCATGAAACAATGGCAGAAAATTCTTCAGGCTCAAGAGCAAAAAGATAAGGAACGAACGGTTGTCAGAAACGAGCAGTTTGTAAATAACATGGGGAATTTCACCCGTAAGAATTTGGTGCGTCAATTCAACAATACGCAAGGCTTTACGATCAATACTGGTAGTTCCGGTGATCGGAGAAGAGCTCGGAAAAATATTGATGCACTTCGTCCATACGCCGCATTGAGAAACATCAATGATTTAACACCTTATGCCGGAATGACCTCCCTTTCAGACCCGGGAGCGCAGCAATCAAGACGTCAAACAAAGGTGCTTCGCGAAAAAATTGATTACAAAGAGTTGACCGTTTCTGTAAAGAATTTGGACAACTATGAAGATGTTTATTTGTATTTGTATGCGGATGACATCAACAGTTATCAGCGAGTTGAACGCGATTCAGCCGGAGTGTTCAAGTGTCTCCTCAATGAGAAAATCGACTATGCCATCGGTATCATTGGCATAACAAAAAATGGTTTTTCGTACTTCGAGCGCAACTTTGCCAAGGCGGGCAATTTGGGAACGGTGAAATTGAATAAGATTGATGCGTCGGAGCTAGAGGCGAAAATCCATAAAATGAATGCTGATCGATTACCGTCGTTTAACACCAAAGGTGAGCTTGACTGGCTCAGAACGAAGCGTAAAAACTACCAGGTTAAAGGCGTTTACAAGGAGATGATTGAATTCCGACGTGAGGTGAAAGAAGTGATTTTTCCATGCGCAACGTTTAGACGTAAAGAGAGCGTTAGTACTATCAATGGTACTTCGGAGAATTCGCCTGAATTGCAAGCGGTGGATAATACGGTAGTCTCAGGAAAGGCTGTTATCGAATAGTAAAAGCTCCCTATTGTCAAGCGCTTCTCGACTCCGCTTTGCTTCGCTAAAGCTGCTCATTTATTGGCATTATTGCGTAGAAAGAGCTAGGCGAAAGCAATGCACGAAAACCGCTAGTTTGACAACAGGGGCTTTTGTCTTTACACGAAAATAAGAGCACTAATACGCTCCTCCGATGGGTCGTTTGTTCAACGCTGCATTCCCCTCAAATTGTGGCAAACGCGTTGGTTCGGAGGTCAACCCCGCGGTGTCCGTTAACGATTTCATGAACGAAATAATATCATCAATTTCCGCGTCGGTCAACTCCAGTTCATCTCCAGGAAGTGTTTGGTGCGGAACATTCAATCCTAGTCCCAAACCGCCGCCTTTGTTGTAGAATTCCATCACTTCCTCCAACGTGGCAAAAGCGCCGTTGTGCATGTAAGGACCTGTCAATTCTACGTTTCTCAAAGTTGGAGTTTTGAAGGAAAACTCATAAAAATCTGCTTGCTCCTTCAAGATTCTGTTCATGAATCGGCCTTGGTCGGCATCCAGTTCATAAGGTTCTTTAAAGATTTTAGGCACGCCCAATACCTCCGATTCACTTTCGATAAACGCTGGCGGAACCAACCCTGAGAAGGTAGGTGCGAAATGACATGTTGCACAAGCCGCTTTTCCGCTAAAAAGATTGTAGCCGCGAACTACAGCCGGATCAATCTTTTCCGTCTCACCGCGCATGTATTGATCAAACCTGCTGTTATAACTTCTCAAAGATGCTACGTAGCGAGTAACCGCATGCGTAACACTGTTCTTTGTGATGCCTTCATTGCCATACGCCTCAGCAAATAAGTCGCGATATTCTTTCGATCCCTTGATTTTGTGCACAATAGAGATGTAATCTGCATCGAACTCCTCAGGATTTAATACGACGTGATCCATTTGAGCCGCGAGGTGATCTACACGCAAATCGTGGAAGAATTTTTCAGCGTAAACGCTATTGATAATCGATGGTGCGTTTCTCAAAGCTTCTGCACCGCTCATTGTTTTGGAGGTTTTTAAACCATCCGTAAAGGCTTTCTTAGGAGAATGACAGGATGCACACGCCCGTTGGTTGTTATTCGACAAAATAGGATCGAAAAACAAAGTGCGCCCTAGAGAAATACGTTCCTCATCCTTTTCATGGCCTGCATACATAGCGTAGTATTCCGCACTCAAAAAATTCTCTTCGAACAGTCCTTCGCTCTCATAATTCACAGGCTGTTTTACACGGTGACGCTGGTGCGGCATTTCAATTTTCAACGATTTCTGCAAGGCAAGCATTTGTCGCCAAAGTGGATCGGAAATTTCTCGCTGAAACTTCGTGCGATCAAAATCCTCAAAATTGTCCGCACTAAAAGCATCCGAGGCTTTTTGAAACAAAGGTGTGATTTGGTTCCACTCTTTTTGGTCGATATAGGGTTGATAAAATTCCAACGCTTCAACAATTCCTTTGAAGAATGTGTTGGATTCAGTCAGTGCGTCGTCGGTATTTCCCGGGCGATCAAATCCAGTTACCCCCATGGTATTTACGCGAAGAATGCCGAATCGAATGGACTCGAAAAAAACAGGGTCCGTCAATTGGAAGCGAATGGTTGGTTCGTTGAGCGTCCCAAGATCATACCGCAACTTCTTGACAATTGTAGCGGTTTCTTCCGTGTTGATTTCCTCCTCATACATGAGTTCATCCAGTCGCTGAAAACCGCCAGGTTCAATAACAATTTGCTCCGGTACTTTCTTCATCAATTTTGGTAAGGGAGCGCCGTTCAGATACGAGTGATACAACTGCGGATCTAGGTACGCATATAAGAATTCAATTTTCTTGAAATTGTTTCGAGAAGCAACGTACTTTTCTAAAAGATTTGCTTGAGGTTCTCCCAACTCCAGCGCCGCCTCTAATTCGGATAAACTAGCATCCAAGGTCTTTTTATTCTCCAACAACCAATTTTGCACCTCAACTACCGGTGTTGGTTTCAGATCTTTGCCCTCTAGCGATGTAAATCCGGCTATGGGAATATAAATCAACCCGATTAGTGCGAAAAATAATACTATCTGTTTCATGATGTGAAATCCATCTATCGTTGTGGCTTTCCGGTAGAATTTTGGTTCTAGAATTAGTGCACTTCGGCAGGCTCAGCGTACTAATTCCTTTGGTTCGATAAACTCAGTGCTCGGAAATTGCCTCAATCTTTGTTTTTCATTTTAAGCACAAAACCTCCGGTAATCGAAATTACCGGAGGGTCTGTTTTTCTATGTTTGGAGAGTAGTCGCTTATTGAACGATCAGTTTCTTCGTATCTCCGTTGTTGTTTTTCAAGTAGTAAGTACCTGGCAACAAGTCGATGATGTCCATGTGGTCTGCGTTGCGCTCAACACGGATCAATTTTCCGAAGGTATCGTAAAGTGCTACATCCATTGTCTCGCTGAAGTATACAATTCGAGATGTTGGGTTTGGATATACATTGAATGAGCTTTCTTCTTGCTCCAACTCAGTCAATCCTACAATCGAACGATCCCATCCTGTTAAGGCAATCGTCAATGAATTGTTGTATGGGAACGGATTGCTTGAGCTAGGGTGCTGAGAGTTGAACAACAAAGTTTTTCCATCCGGTGTTGCGCGAGCTCCTGTAATTTCCGCTCCAACTGGAGTTTGAGCGATACGAACCAAGTCATCCAATGTTGGGTTGGTGTTCGACATATCCAAGATGTACATTTCACAAGCACGGTTAGAAATACCAGCTGGCATACGTCCGTGTGATGTTCCATTCAAATCCTCACAAATCACCATGTAGCTCTGGTTGTTCACATTCATGAATGTCAAACCATCAGGGTTAGAAAGGTGGATAGATGGATACTGTGAAATGGAAACGTTCGGCTCATTGTGGAACTCCGGTCCTGCCTCCAGGAAAGAAGACATAGAATCGTTCGCTACATCGAACAACAATACACGTCCGTAGTAATCTACATAATCTGATGCGAAAGGATCTGTTCCTTGTGCTGTTGCACGTGTGTAGTGGTGCTCAGCCAATACGCCACCTTCCGCATGCTCGTCTCTCCAACGTGATGCTGGATTGTCACGACCTGTTTCCGTCAAGTAAACATTTCCGTCTCCGGCGTTGTATGCTACCCATTCCAAACGGTTGAACATTGTTGCTCCAGCGTTGATTGCGTTTTCAGAGTAGTTCAACATTTTGTCCATGGTACCGTTTCCGATTTTCACCCACTTTTCCCCGTCGAATCCGTTTACGTTGTACATAGAGATAGATCCGTTCAAGTTCGCTGGCTCGTTGGTAGACATTAGGAAAGGTTTTCCTGAAGGGCTATCTGCACCGTCAATGAAAATCAATCCTTCTGGGCTTTCATCTACTCCGTTTTTGTTAAAGTAGTTAACGTATGTCGCGTTCGCAGGATCTGTGATGTCGTACACCATAACTCCAGCTGCACGCTCCAATCCGATGTAAGCGAAAGTTCGCCCACCTACAACTCCAATGGCGATTGACTCCGGCTCAGAACCTTTGTCATCGTCGCGGTTGTCTGCGTAGTTTCCGGAGAAGTTCTCCGCCAAAATTTGTCCAAACTCGTTCCCGCTATCAAAAACGATGTTTCCGTTCAAATCCCAAATAGTGAATGAACGACCGCCATAAGAGTACAACTCATCGTAATCTCCGTCGTTATCCGTATCTCCTTGAGACAAGGTAATTTTCAAACGTCCCAACTGATCCAATTGTTGAATAGTCGCTGCGTTCGGGAATGCCGTTGGATCCAAAACTACATCTTCAACTCGTGCTTCCTCTGAGTAACCCGTGTAATCGCGAGCGTCTCCTTCATTAGCTGTAATGATGTATTCTGTTCCGTTAATTGTCGTCAATGCAATTGCATCTGGCTGGTACATTCCCCAAACGTTGTCCCACTGTTGGAAGTTTCCGATCATGTTGTCGTCATCAGAAGCATCAATAGCGTTCTCCGCCAAAGAGTAATCTTTGTACCCAAGTCCGATGATGTTTTCTACTGTAGCTGTGGCGATGTCTACTACAGCAATCGCGTTGTTTTCTTGACAAACTACATACGCCTTTGTATCGGCTCCGTTGATTGCAACGTATTCTGGCTCCATATCAGCAGATACATCCGTAGTACCGTTTCCAAAGATGCGAACACCCGCTGGAAGCGATCCAATTGTGTAAGAATCGAAGTTTGCAGTTGCTACAGATGCAGAACCCACTCCGGAAGTAAGGTCGATAACAGAAATAGTTCCGTCAGGATCTACCGTATAATCATCGTTTGGCTCCCCTTCGTTAGCCACTACAACATAATCACCGTTTGCAGTAAACGTCAACATGTCTGGCAATGCACCCACAGTTACTGTGTTCAATAAAGTAAGCGATGCATCGTAGAACAATACTTGTCCTGGATCTTGCTCTACCAATGCTGGAACAGATACCGCAACAATTCCGTTGTTTACCGCAACCGATGTTGGTTGACCTCCTCCTACTGTAGAAAGATCAATGAAATCAAGACTGTCCAAAGTATTTTCATCAACGAAGTCCAATACTAGGATTCCCTGTCCGTTGCTATTTGTAGCGTAAACACGACCATTCACTACGTCGTATGCAGAAATTTCAGAGAAGGCATTCTCGTAAGAAACTTGGTGAGAAAGACGCATTTGTTTGTCGTCTGCGCGGTACGCGTACAATTGACCTGATGTGAAGTCGCCCGGTACATCTGCAACGAATTTTGAGAAGATACCTGGAGTGTCATCTGCTCCTGTGTACACTGTTTGGTTGTCTGGCATAATCACACCCCCTTCAAATGGCTGACGTCCCCAGTTGTATTGTTTACGAATAGCAACCGCCTCTTTCGGGTCGATTTCTACCATCCAGTTGAAGTTTTCGAACTTGGCTACGGTTTCTCCGTCTGCTAGGGAGATTCCTGAACCTGTAATAGTGAAATCAGTAGTATCTTGAACTCCGGCACCGTCGGCCCAAATAGAAGAGTTACTGGTACGGAACCACTCCTCAGCCGTCCAAATACGTCCGTCTGCCTCAGAAGTAATACCTCCACAGTTCATGCCTGTTTCTCCTACTGTGTTGGCGAAGTCTACGTTGAAGAATTTTCCAGTACGTCCGTCAGCCAATGTTTGCTCTACGACAATAATAGAGTCGGTAGCGGCATCACGACGGATTTTAAATACGGTCATACCTCCACCGTCACCGATGTTGGCATCTGCTGAAATCATCTCGTGGTTTACAGAAATCCAACCCAAATCTTGTGATTGCGGATCAGTATCCGGCGTAAACCCGATGAAATCGTGCCATTGTTTTGCCGGATATTCCCCTGCTGGGTTTCCGTAAGTTGCTGTGGTTTGAACCATATCCGTTCCACCGATAAAGATCACCTGACTCTCAATTGGAGAGGTTGGTACGATTACTTCGTCTGAAATGAAATCGGGTTCGATTTCCGGATCAAATCCGATTTGAGCCGTTGCTTGGCTTCCAATCAAAAGTGCTCCGAGAAGAAGTGAATAATGTGCGTTGCGTTTTTTCATGCTTTCAATCATTTTATTTTGCGCTACAAAATTCCGCACGAAAAACTCAAATCGAATTAGTCAAAAAATAAAATCACATTACTTTTCTTCCCCCTTTTTTAAACCCAATATTTCTTCGATTAGGCATTCTCTTAAAATCCAGTTAAAGTTGAAAATGATCGGTTAACAGCGACTTTATTCAGTTCGCTTCATTCATTCTAGAAACAACAGAATTTAAGGCATTTGGCTCGTTTCTTGTGTTAAAAGTGCTACCTTGGAAATCAAACACCGAATCTATGTCACATCATAAAATAGTATCCGCATTTTTGCTGAGCAGCCTTTTTGTCGTTGTGCTTTCTTCTTGTGCAACTTCTAGCTCGATGATTCATCCGGAAGAAATTGTCACCGAAAGTGAGGAGGCAATGCCAGTGGAAGAAGTTATTTTGGAGGAAGAAGCACCAACTCCGGCACCAGAAGAAGGGCCAAGAAAAGTTACTGGAGCATTTCGAAGTGTGAAAGGCGTGATGGACCCTTTAAGTTGTTATTGCAGCAATGGTGGCTATGTAGAAAGTCCTGCCGGTGAAACGCTTGCCGTTTGTTTTGATAACAGTGAAAATATTTCTAGTACCGATTACATTTATATAGAAGGAGTGATGACGACCCGAACGATAGACTCCAATGGTCCTTGTCCTGCCGGTACAATGAGTTATTTGGTGGTGGAATCGTATTCGCTTACTCCTTGATATCACCCATCTTAATTCCCACTAGACAAACATCATCAACTTGCTCGGCTGCCCCTTTCCATTGATCAAACTCAAGTGCTAGCGCAGCTTTTTGAGCCGAAATAGGTTGAGAAGCAATTTGTAGAATGAATCGCTTCAGCTGCGAGGTTTTGTACTTTTTATTCTCGGAGCCCCCGAACTGATCTCCAAAACCATCGGTTAGAAGATATATTTGATCTCCCTTTTGAAGTTGAATTTCGACGGTATCAAACGGTACACGATTTTCGTAATATCCCACGGGCTGTCTGTTGGCTTTAATCTCAATAAGTGACCTCCCTTCCTCTTCCGTCAACCGAAATTGTTTCGCTTGGAGTTGACTCAATAAATGAGTTGGATATTCTGAAACGATCCATAATCCGTTGTAAGCTCCTGAAAACTGAATTTTATTATCGGTCATTCGGATCAGAGAAATATCCATCCCATCGTTCACATGTTCCTCAGATTCGCTAAATGACTCCAAAACTAATTCCGTTGTTTTGTCTAAAATTGCTCCGGTTTTCTTCAGCCCAAATTCCTTTGTTGCCCGGTTCATAGCATTACTGCAAACGATGCTCACGAGTGCACCGGGAACTCCATGTCCAGTGCAGTCAGAAACAGCAAAGAAGATTTGATTTCCATCTGTGTGCATCCAGTAGAAATCGCCTGCGACTATATCTTTCGGCTCGTATAAAACAAATTGTTCAGGCAGGTGTTTGGTCAAGCTTTGTTCTGATGGTAAAATTGCATTTTGTAGTCGCTTGGCGTAGGTAATGGAACCGATGATCTCCTCATTTTTCTCTTCGAGTGAATTCTTCTGCGAACTGATTTGTTTATTCGATCGAACTTTGTTTCGGTAGTTCCTTAATACCAAGCCGAGTATCGCCAATAAACCAAACAAGGCCAAAGCGAGTCCATATTTAATAACTTGTTCTTTACGGCTTTTCTCCTCGAAAATTTTTCGATTTGCCGCTTGATTTAAACTATCGCTAAGGGCTTGCTCACGCAGTTCTTGCTTATAACTGGAATGTAAAACATCCTTTGTTTCAGCCAGCCCAAATAAGCTGTCTCGAATTAAATAGTAATTACCTAAGGCTTCATACGCTGATTGTAAATTGCCTTCTGCCGCGTACAATTCATGTAAGATTTTATACGTACGCTGCATTATAACTAAATTGCTGCTGTGTTTAGCGTACGCCAAACTCTTGTCTAAAAGTTCTTTGGCTTCTGAAATGTTTCCCAGGCGAAAATATGTCTTCCCGATATTGATCCAACTCTCAGCGATACTCGACTCAGTAGCTCGAGAAGAAGCAGAACGATATTCCAAGCCTTGTTGGTAATATACTAGTGCTGAATCGTAGAATTGAATGCCATAATACAACGAGCCAATATTATTCAGGCTTTGTCCCATCTGGAATTTATCTTTTTGCCTCTTCCGGATTGTCAATGCTGCTTGGTGATAGAACAACGAAGAGTCAATTTTCTGAAGTTTAGAAAAAGATAAACCCATATTGTTGTATATACTGGACCGAAGCAATGGATGGCTTTTTTCAAGTTTTGGATCAAGCTCTGATAACGCCCTTCGGTATTTGGATACGGCACGTTCCGGTAATTGAAAGTTGAGTTCGAGGTTGCCAAGCATGATCAAACACTCCACGCGAGAATGCTTTGAAAGTTTGTATTGGGGCTCCAGTAATTTGTTGAGTAAGCCAGCTGCTCGTTCTCCTTGATTCGTCGCAGAGCAGGCACTCACTAACGGGACCATGTATTTCGCCAAAACCGGCTTTGAAATATCTGATTTCTGTCCGATGTATATTAAACTGTCCAACAGGGTTCTCCTCTCGAAGTGCATCTCTCGCGAAGCCAATGAATCATTCAGAATCAGAAAATCTTTTCTTCTCTTAGCTTCGTTTTTCTTTATATAATACCCTGATTTTCGGAGGTTCTTCAACAGCGCCTTGGGATTGTCGAAATTACTGTATACCTCTTTTTTCCACGAATCGAATGATTGTTGCGCTTTACTTTGAAGCGAGACAAAAATGAATAGTATTAGAAGGACTTTGGATGACACATATCAAATATAGCCAATTGTGTCGTCACTACTCCACGACTAATTCCGTCGATGAAAAATTCGTGATTTCATCACACTTTCCCGAAAATCATCCAATTTCTCATCCACTTTATGGTTGAAGAACTTCTTCATTAATTTTCGCGTTGTTTTCCCTTGCTTGTACATAAACTCGCGTTCGAATAATGGAATGATCGCTAAAAAGTGGACTTCCTTCTCCCCAACTTTCAAAGGACGCAATTCGTGTTCCAGTAAAATCGGGTTGGAGAGCATGAAATAATTTTGCTTCATCGTATCGGAAAGCGGTAAGGCTTCTTTCCCGGTTGGCATTGTGTGACCATGGCCAAACCATGTTTCTTTCTCTTGAACGTACTTGGTAAGGCGCTGAATCCAATAATACACCCAATTCATTCGTGGGTTGTCCAACTCTTCCGGCTCCCAATAGGAAGGCAAGCAGAAATACAATTCATTGTACTCTTTTCCAACTTCCGCTTCCGGAACGGGCATTTTATAGTGGTGAAGTCCGTTGGTGACCAATACACGCACTTTGCTACCAAGGTCCAATTCTATCATCAACAAAGGCATTTCTCCGTCCTTTACGGGCACCTCAGTAACCTTGCTTGCACCAAATCGTTGGATGAGTTCGTTTTTCACGGTTCAAAAGTAGTTCTTAATAGTGATAAGGGAAAGTAGAGAAGTAAAAAGTGACAGCTCTTCTCTCTTCTTTCTTTTCACTTTTATCATGTCATGTGTTGTAACATTTCCCCAATGTTACGTTAATGTTAATACGTAAAAACCCTTATTTCAAGTAGGATTTTAGAACTTTCTCAAAGAAATATTTGGTTTTTTTAATCTAATATTACTATATTGTTAACTCAATGTTAAGCAAATGCTCTAAAAGTGCGTCGATTTTTATACATATCACTCTTGTTTCTCCTTGCCGTTCCTTCGGCTATTGGGCAGGATACGCGCATCATTTGGCAAAAATCCATTGGGGGAGTTGGTTACGATAGAATCAATGACATTCTTACCGATGAATCAGGAGACGCTTTTGTACTTTCTACTGTACAAGTGGCCAACAATCACGAGATTCAAGTTTCTAAAATAACTGAAGGAGGTGATTTCCTTTGGACAAAAACCATTGGTGGCGAACGCGATGACCGCGGACAAAAGTTGTTATTGGATGCGAACGGTGATTTATTGATTTTAGGCACCTCCAATTCGCTAGACATTTTAGGGCAAACCTCTCATGGTTCTCTAGACATTGTTGTTATCCGTATGTCGGTAACTGGAGATGTATTAGACGCTGATATTTACGGAGGTTCCAAGTTTGAAGAAGCAGCATCTATCCTTCAAAAACCGAATGGTAATTATATAGTTACAGGTACGACTCTTTCTGAAGACTTTAACGTAAGTGTGAACAATGGTCAGGCAGATGCTTGGCTCTTTGAAATTGATCAGTATGGAACTCTACTTTGGGAGAAAACGCTTGGTGGTTCCGACGATGAATGGGCAGTGATGACCAAATTAATAGCAGACGGTTCACTCATCACCATTTCTAGTTCATCTACGTATCAAGGCGATTATTCAGAAAATCATGGTGATGCAGATGTAGCACTTTACCACACTTCAGGTGAAGGATACCTAAATTGGAAGCGCTTGTATGGTGGGTTCATGGCGGATTATCCCGCAGACATCGAGTTTTTACCGAATGGTCACTTTTTAGTTGGTGCAAATACTTTTTCCTCTGGAGGGGACGTTCCAAATAACAATGGAGGTCAAGACGCACTTCTTATGGAAATTGATCAAACAGGAGAATTGATTTCTGCGCAAACGTACGGTGCTTTTGGAAACGATCGAATTGCGGCATTGGAACCAAAAGGCGATGGATTTGTCATTTTTGGATCCAGTAGTTCTGCTTCCATTAACGCTGCCGTGGGCAACGGAGAGCAAGATTTTTGGATGTATGAAATCAACAATGAGAAAGAAGTTGTCGATCAATACCTCTTCGGTGCCTCCGGTTTTGATGAAGGCGTTACCTTCAGTCTTGGAAAGGACGGCAGCGTAATTATGGGAGGGGAATCGAACTCTGACGACGGTGTTATTGGCACCAACATGGGTAAGAACGACGGTTGGCTCTTGAAAGTGAAAAGCAACCTCAATACCACTCATAAACAGGCTTCTGTGCATCCAAACCCTTCGAATGGAATTGTTTACATCAACGAGTTAGAAGAAAATGCTGAACTTTCGTTAATCGACTTGCAGGGTACTCCCATTATTAATGCCATAACTCCGTATGGGAAATCGCGCATTCTCGATGTTAGCATGCAGCCTTCGGGAGTATATATTTTGCAGGTTGTGTATCCTGACCGAAAAGAGGTACACCGAATCGTTCGAAACTAGAACAACGCCTTTTCTAATTGCATCCAAAAAGCTTCACTGGAATTAACACACCCTTGTTCCAACATCTCATGGATTTCCATTTCGCGCTCTTTCGAATATGGTTTTGTGTTTTTGAAAAAAGTCAATTCTGCGGCATTCCTCACCAAAGCCTCATGAATACCTTCAGGTGTTGAGAGATCAACAGCGTCGTCCTTAGCATTGATGGAGATCATCTCAATGCTATCCGGCTTCAGTTGGAAAACCATACATGAGGATTTAGAGCGGTGCTCAATAAATTTGATTTTCTCGTATACTTTTTGGAGAACAGTGTCAGAAAATAATCCGACCAATTTTCTCGCCTCATCGGGATGTTCCTGATTCATTTTCGCCCATTCTTCACCATGAACTCCATGTACGATTAGAAATTGTTTCAAGTCCTCCTCGAACAAAGGCAACTCTTCATCGGTTAACATTCGGTACTTCATGGTGCAAATTTAGTTAGAAGAATGATGGGAAAAGTGATAGGCAACAATACTTCTCACTTTTTCACCTCTCACTTTTCACTAATAATTACCTTTGCTTCATGCAGCAGAAAAAAGGCATCGCCATCTTGGGCTCGACGGGTTCCATTGGCACACAAGCACTTGAGGTGTTAGAGCAATACCCAGACTATTTCGACTTACAAGTTATTACCGCGAATCGTAATGCCGATCTGCTGATTGAGCAAGCCAAAAAGCACCATCCGAATACGGTAGTAATAGCCGATGAATCGCTGTACCAAAAGGTGAAAGATGCTTTGTGGGAAGACGATATCCATGTCTACGCAGGGGCTGATGCACTTTCCCAAGTGGTTGCTAGCAGCGATGTGCATACCGTGTTAACAGCAATGGTTGGATATTCTGGTTTAAAACCGACCATATCGGCAATCGAAGCGAAGAAAACCATCGCCCTTGCCAACAAAGAAACTTTGGTAGTTGCGGGAGAGCTGATCAAAAAAATGGCGCTGGAAAAAGGTGTGGCAATTTACCCAGTAGATTCGGAGCACTCGGCGATATTTCAATGTCTCACTGGTGAATACCAAAATCCTATCGAGAAAATTTATCTGACAGCCTCAGGCGGACCGTTTCGAGGATTTACCACAGAGCAGCTAGAGAGTGTTACACGGGCACAGGCCTTGAAGCATCCAAACTGGAGCATGGGAGCGAAAATCACCATTGATTCTGCGAGTATGATGAACAAAGGGTTGGAAGTGATTGAAGCCAAATGGTTGTTTGATCTCCGTCCAGAACAAGTGGACGTGGTGGTACATCCGCAGTCTATTGTGCATTCCTTAGTGCAGTTTGAAGACGGAAGCATGAAGGCGCAATGGGGATTGCCGGACATGAAACTCCCGATTCAATATGCGCTCACCTACCCGGAACGTTTCCCAACCAAGTTCGAACGCTTCAATTTTATGGATTACCCCGAATTAACCTTCGAAAAACCCGATCCAAAAACCTTTCGAAACTTACAATTGGCGTACGACGCTATGGATACAGGAGGAACTATGCCTTGTGCTCTGAATGCCGCCAACGAAATCGCTGTGCAAGCATTCTTGGAGGAAAAAATCTCTTTCCTACAAATTGCAGAGATTAATGAAAAAACGATGCATGCTACTGCAACAAAGGGAACTCCACAATTGGAAGATTTTGTTGCTGTTGACGCTGAAGCAAGAGGATTTGCCTCATCGCTGATCAAATCGTAATCACCTTAATTAAGGTAGAATGGGCTGTGCATTGGTACCGGAAGTTCATCTCGGCTCCGCTCGATGAACGAATTCATCAAATAAAGCACCTCGCCTACACTCGATACCAGGATTCATTTTTACAACACTTCGCTCAATAAAAACCACACTTAACTAACAATTTAGTTAATTAACTGTGTTTTTAGTTTGTTAACTAAGAAATTAGTTATATGTTTGTGATGTAATCTTAATTACTATGCAAGAATTAACAAAAGCAGAAGCGCAGGTCATGCAATACCTTTGGGAACTAAAGGAGGGATTTGTAAAAGACATCGTGGAAAAGTTTCCTGATCCTAAGCCTGCGTATAATACTGTATCTACTATCATTCGTATTCTTGAAAAGAAAGAGGTGGTTGGTCACAAAGCTTATGGCAGATCGTTTATGTACTACCCACTCATTTCAAAAGAGATGTACACAAAAAGCACTACGAATCAACTGGTAGACAACTACTTCTCTGGCTCGGTTGAAAATTTAGTTTCCTTCTTTGTAAAGGAGAAAGAAATCAGTGTTGACGAGTTGGAAAAAATCCTAAACGAAATCAAAAAGTCATGACATTATTACAATTTCTATTGATTCAGGTCAACTTGGTGATCCTTTTCGGACTTTACAAGTGGCTTGCGGCAAAAAACGGTCAGTTCAACTTCAATCGTTGGTATTTGATCCTTGGACCTATTATTGCCATTGCACTCCCTTTTTTCGCGTTCGAAAGATCATCGGACATCACCCTATCAGTTTTACTTCCGGCAGTAGAAGTAGTAAATGAAGCTCAGGCGACAAACGCAGCGGTAATCGACTGGTCCCAAGTTGGAATTGTTGCAGGAGCCTTGGTCATACTGGGCATTTTCGCTTACTCCATGTGGAAACTTGTGGGGGTGAAGCGTGCAACATATATCGAAGATTATAAGGGTAAAGATGTGTATTTGCTTTCTTCTGAAGACGGCACCACGCACTCTTTGTTCAACCGTATTTACTTGCACCCATCGCATGCAGATTTCCGAGAGATTATCTTGGAGCACGAGTACGCACATTGCAAAAATCGTCACTCGTGGGACCTTGTCCTTATGGCATTCTACAAGGCACTTTTTTGGTACAATCCAGCCGTGTACAAATGGGGAAAGGAAATGCAGCTCAATCACGAATATCTTGCCGACGCGCATGTACTTTCGTTGGGAGTATCACCGAAAACTTACGGAGCGACTTTATTGGCTCTAAATTTTTCACACAGCGGAGGAAACTTGGTGCATGCGTTCAATCAACCGTCATCGCTCCGCAAAAGAATCGTTCACTTTAAACATCAAAATAAATTCAACATGAAACATCTATTGCTTATTCCAGCAGTTGCCGCAATGGCATTTGCTACCACTTCAATGGTTTCTACAAACGCTCCAAAACAAGCCACAAATTCGACTATTCACACACCGGCTGTTGTTGGAGACGAAGAAGGAACCCAGCCAACTTACCCAGGAGGAAAAGAAGGGTTGATGAACTACCTGATGACCAACTTGAAGTATCCAAAAGAATTGGAGAAACAAGGGGCAGAAGGTAAGGTTT
Source organism: bacterium (assembly GCA_024742305.1). Lineage (GTDB taxonomy): Bacteria > Bacteroidota > Bacteroidia > Flavobacteriales_D > Crocinitomicaceae > UBA4466. Next base: position 235,083 of record JANSYQ010000002.1, read on the forward strand.
TCGTAAAGTTTACAGTTGCCGAAAACGGTGTTGTTAAAGACGTGAACGTGGTCAAATCATCCGGTTTCGAAGCCTTGGATGCAGAAGCTGTTCGCGTTATTAATAACATGCAAAATTGGGAGCCAGCTATGAAAGATGGAAAGAAAGTAGCTGCTGAAATGACACTTCCAATCATGTTCAAGCTCTAGTATCCTTCTGATTTACAGAACTCTCACGGCGTCGGTCTTCTAATCCATTTTAGACCGACGCCTTTTTTTGTCCCAACGCACAATACATTTGGTACGTTATCGTTGTTACTATCGAGCTACTTTATTTGAAAACAAACGAAACTACTTATGCGTTTTACGACCAAAAACGTCAGTGAGAAGGACGACTCTGTCATTTTGTTAATTTGTGCAGTAATCGTCGCTTTAATCACTCTTTTTCTCACTTCAGGCATCGAACATTTCGAATGGATTATATTCACCATGTACGCAGTATTTATCTTCATGGGTGAATTCTTGATGTCTTCTTATGTTTTCCGTCGCAACACGATTTTATACACCATTGCCAGCATCGCCGGAGGATCGGCCTTTGGAATTGTTTTCGTGCTGAAAGCGATTCTTCCTTTTTGGTAGAATTGTAGTGAGAAGTCAGAAGTGACTAGTCAGAAGCAAACTTCTTACTTTTCACTTTTTACCTTTTACTTCTCACTAAAACTATGGATGTCTCAAAAATCACCAATAACAAACAAAACGGTCAATTTGAATACCGCACGGATGAGCACTTGGCTTATCTGACCTATCGCATGCGCAAAAAAACCATGTTCTTCATGCACACGAAAGTGCCAGATGAACTAGCTCGACAGGGAATTGCATCTGCGCTGGCCTCCACGGCATTGAATTACGCTAAAGAGAAAAAATACCAAATCGCGGTGATGTGTCCTTTCGTTTCAGGTTACGTAGAAAAGCATCCTGAATGGTACGAATTGTACGATGGTGAATACCACGAACGCTTTCGAAAACCTAGAAGACCGTGAGTGTGGATAGTAAGAAGTCAGAAGTGATCAGTGAGATGTCAGAAGTGAAAAGTGAACTTCTTACTTTTCACCTTTCCCTTCTCACTAACCACAGGATTACGCACATATACCCAATTTCCCCAACGGCCATTACTGGATCAATTTTTTTCCCTAGTATTAAGCATGGCAAAGATCATTTTCAATGCAGATGACTACGGCTTCTGCGACCAAATAGACGATGGTGTGGTTAAGGCAATCAACCAAGGATTGATCAACTCTGTTGCGGCTTTTGCCAACGGAAATCAAGGAACGGAGCGTCTCAAACGATTGGCACAACTCCAAGACAAAGCAGATGTTGGCTGTCATATCACCATCACTTCGGGGAGGCCCTTAACAGATACTTCCACTTTTTCTCGAGATATCAACGGAAAAAAATACTTTCGAACTTTCACGGAACTACATCGCCCGAAAGATCATGCTGGTCAAGAGCGTGCGAAGAAAGAACTGAAAGACGAAATCAATGCGCAAATTGATGTAATGGAGAGTGCCGGCATTGTGGTAAAGCACTTGAGCAGCCATCACAACTCCCTCATTTTCTTTCCTGAATATTTTGAAGCACAGGTGGAAGTCGCTCGAAAACGTGGCATTAAACTGCGTTCAACGTCTATCATCCCCGAAGGAAAAAACAACCTCTACATTGCTCAACTCGCCGTTCGCTCATTGGATAATTTGGGCGTAAGAAACGCCGCTGAACTCTTTACCTTCATGCGCAAAATCGACGAATGGAAGCAGGGGTACGACCATCCGATACCAGCCATGCCAGATGCGATTGATGGGAGTCATTACGGCCCACTGGGTATGGACAACATCAAATCAAAAGGAGAGTTCAAACGGGAACTCAGACGCAAAGTGCGGAAGTTGAAAAAGAACTTGGATGAACTGCCTTCTAACGCCGTGATGGAATACTGCATTCACATGACGGATCCTGATGGTCTACAGACTTATGCTTTTACACAAGAGGGCTCAGACGACTTTTACCCTGGGGTAGATTGGAAGTACTTCGATTCGCGAAAAGTGGAATTTGCCTCCTTAGCTCAACTAAAAGAAGATGGCGACTTCCCGACACTATCACGATGGGATGAGATTTAAGGAGAGTGACAAGGGCGTCTCGACTTTAAAAGGCTGAGACACTCGAAGCCATATTCCTTATTCCGCGCCTGCGCCGTAGCTTCGGCGAAGGAGCCTTATTCCTTATTCCAAATATAAATCCCCTTCAATTTATGTTACATTAACATCCGTAGCGCGTTGTATACTTAGTATGCGTTCTTTCATTGCGTATATTTAGCACTACAATGTTTTTTATGAAGTACATCCACCTAACCCTATTAGTTCTTAGTTTTTTCATCATATCCCCCATTTTTTCGCAAGTAGATTCCATTCAAGTTGATGGGAAATATTACAAAGTTTACCCCATTCGGCAGCGAATGAATATCACCGAAGAATACTGGATCGCCGTAGACGATGACGCCTATTTTCAAGATGAGGAAAATTATTTCAACGTATTCGGTGAAGAAGAATGGTTCTCGCGTGAAGCGTTCGATACAGCAGATGTAATTGACGAAGTAATGCTTCGCGAAGGTCTAGAAGGACGGTGGAAATCACTAACAAAAAAACGCCGTGGTTTTCGGGGGAAATTTATCAAAGCAGTTCGAAAAAAACCTTCCAGCTTATTGCAGCCATATATCGCCGATGACGTTGACGTATTACCCGCCTTCAACGCTTTACCCGATGGCGATTACGTTCAATTGTATACCGATTTCTGCTACCTGCAGGAAGATGGAACCTGCGAAGAACAAAAACCACGTGTTGCAGCTTACTTCAGTATGAAAAACAACCTGTTGGATGGGCCAGCTACTTGGGTAAATACCGAGGGCGATACACTACGATTTGGTCAGTATGAAAAAGGGCTTCGCAGCGGAACTTGGAAGTTCAATCGCATTGGTTCTAGGAGTTACTATTTCTACAGTTGGGAAGCCAAGTACTTTGCGAAAAACGGCGAGCGTTACATGGATACTGTGTACACAACGCTCAACTATCAAAATGGTGTACTTGAGGGCGCATACGAATATGATGCACCGAACAGACAGCATCGACTAACTGGTTTTTATGAAAATGGTGAACCCGCAGGAAATTGGCGATCATACCAAGGTGGTGTAATGGTGCTGAATAAAACCTATGCCGACGCCAATGATACCACGGTTTCTCACAAGCCCATTCTGCGTACATCGGCTCCCATAGAAAGTTACTTCGAGCCAAAGCCTGAATACAACTTTGCTGCCAAGTACGACGTTCGAACCATTCCGGAAATCATAACGTTCGACTTTGGAAACGAGGTGGAAGAAGCCCTCGAACTGGAAGAGGAAGGTTTTCAATCGCATACCTTAGAGTACGGTCGATACGAAATGGGAGAAGAAGGTTTGTATTACGATGAGTACGGAATGCCTATGAACAATGCACCGGAGCGCGTACGAGAACGATTAATGGTTAACCTGCCCGGATATCGCAGCATTTCTCCCGCTTTATTCGACCTCATTTATGACCCCAACCGTGATACAACAGAAACGCGCGGCTATTTCATTGACAGTCTCGGTGCTACAATGCTCTATGATGGCGCTTACGAAATGTATTATCCCAACGGACAGTTGTTTCTGCGCTATCAGTTTGAGGACGGCACTCTAGTGAAAGAAGACACGCTTTTTTGGGACAATGGACAGCCTTGGGATGTCATTGAGTTTGTTCCTGACTCGAATCATTATTTGCGCACCGTCTACGATTATGTCGGAAACCAAACCAATGTAGCCATCTATGACTCACTGGGCGATTTTGTTCGCTACGACATTGAAGAAGAAATTGAGGAGAAAGACGAACTCCATATCGACGGTATTGTTGCGGAAAAATTTCCCTTGTCGACGCGCGAGAACTATTACGGGTACAACGGAAGCAACCACAAGAAGTTGAGAACAATCTTCGATGGAAACTACTCGTATCGAAACCCAATCGTTTCCATTGATAGTATGATTCCCGATACGGCGTTCATTATGTATCGAGAGTATAACGGTTTTGATAAAAAATCACTTCTTCGATCCATTTCCTTCGACCCAACTACACGAACGTACTCACACAAAAACACTTCCTACACTGGAGTTGACTACACAATTACCGAGCGTACTTACACGGACAATTATAATAGCTGGACGGGCAAGAGTACTTGGAAATACGGCAAGTTCACCGTGTTGGAAACCGCCTCTGGAATTTGGCGCGAAGACCCTTTAAATCCTGCAGAGGATAGTACCTCGCGCATGGGACGCATTATGTACCCCTACGATGGATTCTACGTCACAACAGATATCGAAATTCTCAAAGATGGTGAACCATACACCGGCAAAGTGGTGATGAAGAACCGCTCCATGTTCAATCGAACGAGTAAAAACAAGTTGGTGACTCGTCAAAATTTATACGCCGATTCCCAAACAGCTGGAAAACGTTTGTACAAGTTCTTAAAACGAGGGAAAAAACATCGAACTCTCGACATCATCAGCGGTCCTTCAGAGTTTGAGTATGTTCCCTACTCCATTGCGTATAACTTGTTCCAAACGCCTAACAGTCGATTATTTGGCGGCTTCAGTTCAAAGTCGAACTTCGGTTGGGGCGGCGGAAAGCGCGTAAGAAAAGTGAAAGGACAATACTTCGAAGGTAAACCGCAAGGATACTGGTGCGGAAAGCGCTACGGAAAGTTGACGAGTGAAATTCAATTTGACCGCGGAGAAGAATTCGGCACGTACAAATCGTACGACATTGAATACGGCGCGAGCAAGTGGGAGCGTCTCCTATCAGAGGATTCATTGCCGAAGAAAAAAGTACACTACTTGGATGTAACCATGGAGTTCGATAAAGGACGTCGACAGGGTGCCTTCCGCGATTACAACTGGTATGGCGACGTGGAGTGGAAAGGTACATTCAAAGATGATTTTGAAGAAGGAGAATTTATCCGTCGTTATGACAGAGCCTACTCTGTTACGCAGTACAAAAACGGCTATCTCGATGGTTACGCTCAAACCTACCTCACGTTCCCCGGCATGGACACAGTGCTTCTGTACGATTTGAACTTCCAAGACGGAACTTTGAATGGAGAGTCCAACACCTACCACATCAATGGGAAGTTGGCAAAACGCGGCTTTTTCTTGAATGGAGAGCCCATTGATGACTACGAAGCCTTCGATACATTGGGAGTTCAATATCACTACGTGAAGTTTCAATATGGATTCCCAGTAGAAGAAAAAATTTGGGAAGAAAACGAATTGAGTTTGCGCTATCAGTTCGACTGGAAAGACTCTATCCCTTTTGACCCATCCGACTTAATGGAATCACAAAGTCTCGAACGACTACTTTCCGATTATGGCTACAACGACAATTTGTTGCAGCAGGCTTACTTCGGTCGCGAACGCCTAGTGAATAAGGATGGGTTGGCCTACCACATGACCAAGTTCTACCCGAACGACACCATTGCACGAATGGGACGTATCGATAACGGAAAGAAAATCGGGCTGTGGAAGTTCTATGATTACGAAGGACAGTTTCTTTATAAGGTAGATTATTTCGACTCGATCATTGAAGTCAACGACTCCATACGCTTCAAATCGAAGGGGATTTTAACGCGCTTTAACGCTCTAGGCGACTCTACTTTTCGTGCGCACATCATCGAAAAGATGGAGAAATACGACTGTGCACATACCGATCATTACGAAATTCGTCAGTTGTATACTGTTTGGGAAACTCCTGACAGCACCAATCGGATGAATGGTTACGTCCGGAACTATTACGACAACGGAGTGCTTCAAAACGAAGGACAAATGAAGGACGGACTCCCAACAGGACTTTGGAAATATTACGATCCGTTTGGTAAACTCAACCTCATGGGATCCTTCGTTCAAGGAAAACGCAATGGGCGTTGGTTGCAAGGTGATTTAGAAAAGAAAAAATACCTCGGTGAAATTTGTTTGAACCCGAACTTGCCGAATTTGGAAAAAGAGAAGGAATACCGAGAAAATTTGCTCGATGTAACCATCATCAATTACCAACTTGGGAAAACGGTGAGTAAGCAATACTTCGATCTGAACTTGAACAAGTATTCCGACATGATTGATGAATAAAAAGTACGTGCATATTGCTCTTGCTTGCTTCGGATTGCTCATCCTTTTCTCTTGTAATTCTGATGAAAAGAAAATTGTGAAGCGACCGGCTCCTTCCATTCCTTCTCAACAAACGGAGGTATTGCGCAACGATGCCAATGCCATACAAATACGCCTCAACAATACCAACAAAGTGATGATTGAGGGCACGATTGTAGACAGCGTTCAATTAAAATCCCAATTGCGTTTGGCGAAACGGCAAAAGGGAGACACAGCCACTGTTGTTTTGCATGTGAAAGGTGATACTGACTTTGGAATGTTTGCCGCCGTACATAGAACTTTAGACGAGTTATTGTTGGAAGATCGAGACAGCATTGCGCAACTTCGTTTCAAAACTTTTTACGACAATCTTGAGGGTTCTCAACAGGCAATTATACGACGTAAATACCACTTGAGAATCATCGAGAAAATGACGCGCTAAGACGTTAAAGAAGCACAAAAACGTGTCTCCAAGAAGTATTTTGTTTAACTTTATACATCATTTGTTAAACAGTTATGGAGAAAGAAGAAATCCTCAGTGCTTATTCCGATTATCTTTTGGATCATCAAGAGCGACCGAAATCCATGCATCATTTTGCCAAACATCTTGAGGTTGGCGAGCAAGATATTTATGCCCACTTTGCTTCCTTCGAAGCCATGGAGTCGGGAATTATGGCGCATTTCGTTGAAAACGCTCGAGACTTAACCATAGAACAGGCGTCCAATGACGAAGCCTTCACCGATCAACGAACGCAATTGGTCACCTTCTACCTCACACTTGTAGAAGTACTGAAAGCCAACCGAAGCCTCGTCTTACTCTTACTTCCAAAAGGAAAGGAGCAGCTGCAGGGATGGAAAAACTTGAAGTCGTCCAAAACCATTTTCTTGGATTACGTTCGCAATCTCAACATCAAAATTGAAGCATTGTCGTTCATTCCAAGCGATAAGGTTAAGGAGAAGAGTGTGGAGCTAGCGGCATGGGGTCAATTCGTGACCATTCTCAGTTTTTGGCTCAAAGATGAATCGCCCGATTTTGAACGCACTGACATCTTTATCGAAAAGAGTCTCAAGCTTAGTTTCGACATTTCAGACTCTACCATCTTGCAAAGCATTGTTGATCTTGGAAAGTTTGTCACCCAAAGTGAAACCGTCAAATAAGCGCAGGAAGAGATGAAAAAATTGGATAAAATTCCGACTTCGAAAACACAGCGTGCCGCCAAAATGCTGAAGGTGGGTACAGGTGTTGGAGCCAACTACGTGAAGTACTGGGGAAAGAAGCTTGTTTCGAATAAAGACGCTGCGAAAGAGGAATTGGACGAGGCCAATGCTGCGGTTATTTATGATGGTTTGAGCGAGATGAAAGGAAGCGCTTTGAAGGTAGCTCAAATGATGAGCATGGATCAAAGCATCCTCCCGAAAGCCTTTGTCGAAAAGTTCTCTCTCGCACAGTTTCAAGTTCCACCACTTTCTGCTCCGTTAGCGCGCAAGGTCCTCACCAAAGAACTTGGTAAATCTCCCGAAGAAGTTTACGATTCTTTTGACTACGATAGTCGTTTTGCGGCCAGTATCGGACAGGTACACGAAGCCTGGAAAGATGGTAAAAAACTAGCAGTGAAATTGCAATATCCGGGTGTAGCGAAGAGCATCAGTAGCGACCTTCAATTGGTGAAACCCGTTGCTATGCGCATGTTCAATTTGAAAAACGAAGATGTTGCAGAGTATTTTGAGGAAGTGGAAAACAAGCTGAAGGAAGAAACGAATTACGTTTTGGAACTGCAACAACTACAGGAAGCCATTGATTCGTGCAGTGTTATCCCCAACTTAACTTTTCCGCAACCTTATGAATCACTCTCGACGGAAACCGTTCTCACCATGGAGTGGAAAGAGGGAAAACACCTCTCGGAGTACGATCAACTGAATCCAACGCAAGAGCAACGCAATCAAATTGCCCAAACCTTGTGGGATTTCTATTTGTACCAAATTCATGAATTGCGCAAGGTTCACGCTGATCCGCATCCGGGAAATTTCATGGTAAATTCCGACAATGAATTGATTGCCCTAGATTTTGGTTGTGTGAAAGCGCTCCCCGATGATTTCTATCATTCGTACTTTAAATTGACACACATAGAAAACATCACCAATCGAGAAGTGTTCATGGGAATTCTTCAAGAGCTGGACGTGATTACGGAAAATGATTCTGATTGCGAAAAACAATTGTTGGCGGATACTTTCGAGCGATTGCTAACCATTGTGAACAAACCATTTCAGTCGGAAACCTTTGATTTTAGCTCACCGGAATACTTCCATGAATTAATGCTCTTAGGCAATGAACTGAAGGATCAAAAAGAGCTTCGCAAATTATCCGGCAAGCGCGGGTCAAGACACTTTTTGTATGTGAACCGCACACTTTTCGGGTTGTTAGGATTGATGAATGCACTGAACGCGGGTCCTGTGGATGTGTATCATCATGAGAAGTACTTGACACAGCCTTGGTCAAAGGAGAAGAAAGCTTCTTGAAAGGCTTGGAAGAAAAAATATTGTGTGCTTTTTTTGAGAAGTATTTTGCTCAAATTCGACATTTCTCGAATTGCCAAAATGTATTCTGAGCGGAGTCAAAAATCCACTTATAGCGTTGATTTTCTTTAATTATAGGATTCTTCAATCCGCCGATGGTAAATTTAATCGGTCATGAACTAATCATTGGAGCAACAAAAAGCGCTCGATCGATACCTTACATTCCCAACTTCTTCTTCATTCCTTTTGAAAGTGCCTCTTGGTGCATGTACACGTAAATTGTTTTCATCTTGAAGTAGCTCTCCGAAACATACAAGAATCCCTCTGGGTGATTTGAGGTTCCCCACGAGTTCTTCACCAAGAAATAGTTCGTTCCTTTTTGGTCTTTGTAAAGCCCAACGATGTGCATCAAATGATCGTCTTGCGTGGTTTTGTTCTCGTACCCTTCTTGGCGCAAGTCAGGCGTTACTTCTACCTCCGCAACTGGATTTAAAAAGCCGTCATTTTTAGAAGCTCCCAACAAATCGGTATCCACTGGATTAATCGCTATTCCATTCGAGTGACTGAACCCTTTTTCAGATACATCGGCAGTCCAACCCACAGTGTATCCATTCTTGAGTGCAGTTACGGTAGCATCATACATTTCATTCATTTGCACATTGTATGATTCCTGTCGCGACCAATTATCTGGAATTGCCAACGCGAAGGGTTCGTACATATCTTGATGCGTAAAAGAAGTTATGGAGACGTAATTGTCCATGTCCAGTCCCAAGTAACTCGAGAAAGATTGCGGCGTATATTCTTTTCCACCATACTCAAACTTAGTAACGTCTTGCCCGAGGTACGCATCCAAAATTCCCGAAATTGCTTGTTTCCATGCGGAGGTTAAACCGTTAAACCCACGACTTCCCATTTGCTGAATTACACCGTCCATAGCGCCTTTCAATACATTGTACATTTCGCTGTGGTTGTGCTTCTCTAAACCGTAGTTCAAACCATCATACGCCGATTGCGGAACCACTCCAAATTCTTCAATTACTGCAGGAATGTCGTGGAATTCGCCCCCTTGCCCGAAATTGGTTTTTCCATCCAATCGAACGTACATTTCTGCCTTTTTCTCATACGCTTTACGAACAATATACATTTCAGATAAGATGGTTTCGTCTTTACCCATTCGAAGTAGTTCCGACTCAAAAAATGACATTCCGGAAAAGCTCCAACAGGTACCTGAGTTGCCTTGACTTAACACTGGAGTTGCGTCCAAATGCACAATCTTTTCAAAAGCGTAATTGCTCTCTTCAGCGTTTGTTGTTTTCTCTTGTGCAAGTGCTGTGAAAGTCAGCACCGATAGTAAAAGCCCTAGGTATTTCATAATGAGAATTTTGCCAAATATAGGCAATTGAAGGCTGAACCAAGAATGGGCAAATAAGAATGTGATGAGTGGGGAAGTCCTTGGTTGATTAACGCAATCTCCAACCCGTTAGCCCCATCGCATCCGCTTTTAGCTTGATAGTCTGGTACGCTTCCTCTGAGATCGCTCCTCCGGCAGAAACACGGTGCAATCCTCCTTTCATATCTACGATGGAAGCATCCATTCCGTTCGCGCGTAATTTTGCCACCAAATTATCGGCATTGGATTTGTCTCCAAAGCATCCCACGACGTAGTGCATGGTATTCGCGTTGAAGTCTTGCTTTGTTTCGTTTGAGACAACTTCCGTCTGCGACTCATTGCTCGTTTCAACACTTGCTGCCACCTTTTTTTCCGGGAGTGCCACTTTGATGTAGGTATCTCCTGAGAACTCGTAGGTATAAAACTTAATATCCTCCGGGATATCGGCAATTCTCTCGCTTAGGCTTTTTCCTTCTGTTTTCTCTTGTTCAACGGTTGAGGACTTCTTTACAGGTTTGTACGTTCCTTCCTCGCGCTTGTGAAAAGGGTTAAAGTCACTAAAAGATAGCATTCCCGACTCTAGAACATCGGTTTTTGCTGGAATCCAAATAGAATAAAAGGCAATCGGTAAAATGCAAGCAGCCGCAACATAGCGCCAAGCTCGATTTCTCGGTTTCGGATCCTCAGCCTTTGGTTCGGGAACCACCTCTTCTGTACTTGCCACCGGAGTCGGTTTTGCAATTGGAACAATTCGGGTGATCTGCTCTTTTTCTTCAGGCTTTGATTCCTCAGTCTTCGCGGCTTTTTCAATTGGAACGATCGGCGTTGTCTGCTTTTCTTCCTCTTCAACAATGGGAGCTGTTTCCTTGACGGAAATCTTCTGTTCCACAATGCGTACATCTTCTTCCGATACGAAGTGAACCGAACTCAAACCGAAAGACTCCAACAACAAATTGGCAAATCGATCCTGCTCAAAACAAATGTTGCGTTCATCATCATAAAATAGATTTCCAACGCGCTCAATTTCAATGCGGCCGCCGTCTTTCAACGTAGCATGCCAACTCTCGACAAGCGATTTGAGCTCTTTAGCGGCTTCATCGTATGAGACCTTGTTTTCATTCGCAAACTCGTTCACCAAAAGACCATCGTTGTTCAATAGCTGACGATTGAATAAAATGGACTTTCCAGGTGGTAACATTGTACCGCTCTTATAATCAATACGAGCAGAGACACGCTGTGCTACAAACCCTCCAAAAGACGGAATGATTACGCAATTGTGGCGCAGTAATAAATTACCAATAAGTTGCTCGACAGAAGTCATACTACAAAGATACAGATTTTGTCCTTCTTGCCTATATACGTTGGAGAGAAGGAAATGTTACATCTCCCCAAGCACCTTCTCCACATCTTCGGGAGTATCAATGTTTGGCGTTTCTATTTGTGTTGGGATTACGCGGATTTCATACCCGTTGTACATCCAGCGCAATTGTTCCAACGCTTCCATTTGTTCCAATGGACAGGGTCTGAGCAAAATGAGTGCTTGCAAAGTTTCTTTTCGGTAGGCATACAAACCGATGTGGCGCATAAAGGGAAACAGGTCCCGAACTACTTCGGTAGCGCGTTCAGACGAAGGAATCGGACTGCGAGAAAAGTACAAGGCATTGCCATTCACATCACAGACCACTTTTACGCGGTTGAAATCGTTCATGTCATCGGAGGAAACTTCCGTGTAGCCTAGCGTAGCTATTGATACGGTAGGGTCTTCAAAAGCAGAACAAAGCGTATCAATTTGCTCTGGATTTACCAGAGGTTCATCACCCTGAATATTGACAAATATTTCAGCGTCGTACTTAGCAGCAACCTCACCACAACGATCCGTGCCAGAAGGGTGTGAATCTGAGGTCATTTCCACGTTTCCGCCAAATGCTTTCACGGCATCGTAAATTCGTTGATCGTCAGTTGCGACAATGACTTCATCCAAACATTCGCATGCTGCCGCTCCTTCATACACGCGCTGAATCATGGGTTTGCCTTTTAAATCGACTAAGGGTTTTCCCGGAAAACGAACAGACGCATAGCGTGCAGGAATGATGCCAATCACCTTCATTTATTAGAATTTCATTTGAAGCTGCAAAATAAAGTTTCTTGGCGCTTGAACATCACCCGGGCGGGTAGTATATTCTTCATTGAGGAAATTATTTACAATAAACCCAACGCGGTAATGTTCCATAAAGCTGTATCCAACGCGTGCATCAAACACCAAGTTACCTCGGTCGAATTCCTCGCGGTACTGCTCCAATCCAGGTAGAATGTACAATCCATTGATCAACTCATCTTCAAAAATGGCGTCAATATTCTTCATAAAACTATTGTAACGACACGAAAGTCCTAATGAGATTCCCTTCCACTCAGCTTCTACGTCTGCTTTGAAAAGATGATTGAACCGATATTTTAACGTTTTATCATAAGTCGCTGTTTGTGTCTCTGAATCATACTCATAAGTCGAAAACGTTTCGACATAAGCAGAGTCTGTATTTTGCGTTTCAGGAATCATGTAGGTGTATCCAATGAGGCTTGTCAGTTTGACATCACCTATGGTTCCCTGGCTGTTGAAAGAGATTTCTGCTCCCATGATGCGGGCAGATTCTGAGTTTTCAGCACTAAAACCAAAAATATCGTTGATAGTATACCCCGTTGAAGGATCTAAAATCTCCGCTACTTGTTGGTTGTAGTCCGGTGCTGAAGGGTCCAAGCGCTGACCCGTTTCCGGATTGAATATTCCAAAGGTGAACTCCATCATATCGTTGTATTGGTTCACGAATCCGGCTACATCAATCAGTCCTTTCCATTTTTCGCCAATTTTTACCGCTTGTTTGAAACCAACTTCGGCTGCCCATCCGGTTTCACGCGTCAAGTTTGGGTTGGCGAATACATTCAAAGCACCTACGTTTGTTGCTACATAGCGCTCTGCCACGGAAGGATATCGAATTCCCTGACCGAAGGAGGCGCGAATGTGCGAGTACTCAGCCACCTGATAATGCGCTCCAAATCGCATGATTGGATACACAGGAATCGAAGCTCCTGAGGTGTCGCCACCAAAGTTGAAGTCTGAATCGCCACGGATATCGTCCATTTCGAAATATTCTAGGCGTATACCTCCGGTTAAATCCAAACGATCCAATTTGTATTCGTACTGACTGTAGAGTGCGAAGTTATTCGAAAAGTGATCACCAAATAATTGCGAACTAACGTCTGTCCGAATTCCTGTAAATCCGCTGGTTAGTACCGACTTTTTACCCCACTTTCGTTGAAATTGGTAATCCGCATAACTGACTCCTGAAGCCGACGATTGCCCTGGGTTGGTGATGTTGTTATTGTTTACGAAGTAATAGCGTGTCTTCAGCGTATGCAAGTTGCGGTTCTTATCCAAATACTTTACGTAAGGGTCTATGCTGAAACGTACACCAGATTGGTAGGTTAACGTGGAAGCTTCCAATGATGTATCTGCCGAACCGCTCGGTGTGTAAGCAAACGTATCGCTTTCCCAAATGATGAAATTTCCCGTTTTCTGATACTGGAAGTTGGTGCTCAATCCTGCTTTTAAATCGGGTTTGTTTTTCGGACGGAAATAAAAGGTCCCGCTTAGTCGTGCACGATCTTCCTGCTCGCCTTCTCGATATCCCGGTGTGGTAAATCCATTTGCAGAAATCGTGTAGCCGACATTCTTATACATTTTCCCACGGTACACCTCCGCCTGATGAAACATTGGATTTGTATCCCACCATTTTAAGGTGGATCTGCGAGGGTTTCCATAAACTCCGCTCTGCACTTTCGCGCGGGTTTCTCCTTTCAACGAAGGCAAACGTTCTTGTAAAGAGATGATTCCGTTAAGGGCACCACTTCCGTATAAAACCGAGGATGCGCCTTTCAATATTTCCGTTTGTGAGGCACATTCCATGGGAATGGCGTTCCATTTGGCATCTCCCGCATCTCCTGAAAGAATCGGGATTCCGTTCCACAGTAACAAAACCCGACTTCCTGCTCCGTAAGCAAAGCCACTTCCACCGCGTATGCTGACTTGTCCGTCCATGGTAAAAACACCGGGACTTTGGGATACAGCGTCTTCTAGGTTCACCAGTCCTTTGTTGTCTATGAGTTCGGGCGTAAGTATTTCCATGGAAATGGGAACGTCCTCAATGTCCTGTCCGCGACGTCCTGAGGTAACTACCACTGTTTTGAGTTCCTGTGGCTTTGCCATAGAAATTTCGATAGTTCCCGGGCCGGAAACAATGGTGGTATCATTCTCGTAAGTTGCAGCTTTCGTAATTAAGGTGTCCGGAAACTGTACTGGGTTGATGGTAAACATACCATCGAGATCGGATATCGCTCCACCGCCTTGCGATGAGTATACCTTTGCACCAAAGATGGGCTCGTTTGTTCCTCGCTCGACTACTTTCCCATTAATTTGAGAAAAGGCCATAAATGGGCACAGAAGTAGCAGGAAAAGTAGGGTTTTCATTAGCAATAATTCGTATATTCAAGTAGTCTAAAATACCAATTATTTTGAACTACACCTACCACCACTATCAAACAGCACTGGCATTTTTGCACGGTGTTGGACCAAGAAGAGCAAGAGCGTTGATGGCGCATCTGCCTTCGTTGGATATCCTTTTTACAGCGTCTTCTAAAGACCTCGCCCAAATTACAGGGCTTTCTCCCGGCTTTTTCAGTAAGATGGAACGAAACAAAGCCCTTGAAAAGGCAGATCGCGTGCTCGATTTTCATCAAAGGCATCAAGTACAATCGCTTTTCTACAAGGATTCCCGTTTTTCGAGAAGATTGAATCAATGTGCCGATGCACCTACTCAACTTTTTATGAAAGGTGAAGTTGATTTGAACCAAGCACGGTTTGTCGCAGTGGTTGGAACTCGCTCCGCTACAGAATACGGGCAGCGATTGTGTCGGGATTTAATTGCCTCTTTTCAAGGAAGAAATATAGTTGTGGTGAGTGGTTTAGCGTTAGGAATAGACGCTTATGTACATCGGTACTGTTTGGAGTTTGATGTCCCTACCATCGGAGTGTTAGGGCACGGCTTGGATCGCGTTTATCCTTCCTCCAATCGAACGTTAGCCAATCAAATGTTGCAATCGGGTGCATTACTATCAGAGTTCATTCCCGGCACGGAACCCGACAGGGAGAACTTTCCGAAACGAAATAGAATTGTTGCGGGTATGTGCGATGCGACAATTGTTGTGGAAAGTAAAAGTTCCGGTGGTTCGCTGATCACTGCGCAAATTGCCAATAGCTATAACAGAGATGTCTTTGCTTTTCCCGGTTTAGTTTATCAGGCTACCTCGCAAGGTTGTAACAATTTAATTGCCGCATCGAAGGCACATTTGTTAGAGACTCCGGAATCTTTCGTTGAATTTATGCAGTGGGATGAAGTCATTGAATCCAATCAGAAATCGCAGTTTGTTTGCTTCCCTGAAATTTCCACGATGCAACAAGAAATTGTGCAAGAGGTGCAATCGTATCCAAAAATTCAGCTAGATGTACTTTCAGCGCAGTTAGCCATTCCGATTTCCACTTTGCAAGTCGAGCTGCTTCAATTGCGACTCGCCGGAATTGTTGAGGAATTGCCGGGCAAGCGATTGCAATTGATTCATGGCATTCATTCTACTACGTAACCAAGCACAAAAAAACCCTGACAATTAGTATTTGTCAGGGTTTCTATTACTTCTACCGAACGTTTACTTTCGGATATTGATTTCGTAGAATCGACGGTTATCAATGATTTCCGCCATGTCTTTCAATGCGTTCATTGCAGCCGACTGCACTTGACCACGACGCGTTGCTAACATTTGGTTCTTTTGAACTGAGAAGTCTGTAGTTTCCGGAGCGTTCTTCAACTCTTCCACTTTCACTACATAAACTCCAGCATTTCCTTTCAATGGTTGTGAGAGACTTCCTGGTTTCAAACCAGAGAACAAAGCACCAACTACTTGCGGCTCACGTGCTCCTGGTCCTAAGTTGGATTTACCTAAAACAACTTCTCCTGTTTGCGCGAACAAGTTTTCTTGCTGCTCCAATTCAGAGAGTGTTTTGCCGATCATCTTTTGATACAATCGGCGGTACTTCATTTCTTTCACGTACTCCGCCTCTACCATAGAGCGAGCATTTTCGAAAGTTGTTTCTCCTTTCACTTTGATATCTGCTAGCGCAGCAACTACCCAACGATCTCCATCTTTGATTGGTGATTGTACCAAGTCTCCTACTTCGGCTCCTTCTTCAAAAGCCAAGCGCAACAATTCGTTCTCTGCAAACTCGTTCGAGAATCCACCGGAAACTTTTGGTTCGTTTTCAGCAATTGTCATGGTACGAACTATCATACCTTCACGCTTCGCAAGCGTATCAAACTTCACCACTTTAGCGTATTTCCCTTTGACACTGCTCATCTTCGTGTACATATCGTCCAACAACTCATAAGCGCTTGTTTCAGCGTTGTTGATGGTTTCCATGCTTGGTGTCAATGTACGTTGCACAACTGCTAAAGAAGGAACAACATCTTCTTGACGATCCAACACTTCAATGATGTGGTATCCAAACTGCGTTTGCACATAACCGATAGTTCCAATCGCTTTTTCTTTTGCAAACTCTTCGAACTCAGGCACCATTTCTTTGCTTAAGAAGTTTTCGTATTTACCTCCTTTTGCAACGGATGGTTGATCATCACTAAACTCTGTTACATATTCTTCGAAGTTTGCTGAAGTAATTAGCGGCATCAAAGAGTCTGTTGTTTTCTTCGCTTTCGCAACCGCAACACTATCTTCGCGAGCACCTGAGATCAAAATGTGACGTACAGAGTAAAGTGGTCCTTTAGAAATCACTTTTGCTACTCGTTTTCCACCTGCTTGCTCGTAAGGTCCGATTACGTCACCTACCTCTGCATTTTTGAAAACGGAGTCCATGTCAGCCGGATACGTAAATCCTTGTGTCGCCATTTGATTTTCTGAACCTTCCGGACGGAAACCAGCTAGGCTTGCGTACGGCAATGGGTTAGGACCTGCGTTTCGAACCGTAAACAAGGAATCGTTTTTGGTGTTCTTGAATCCTTTCACGAGGTTCTCAAGTTTTCTTTCGAATTCCGCAGAATCTTTTGCAGAGGGCAATACTTTGATGTCTGCCCAACGAATCAATCGTTCAGAGCGACGGTTTTTGTATTTCGAGTTCGACTTGTGCTTTTTATAGAATGCACGTAGCGCTTTTTCACTCATGTCGATGGACTCTTCTTTCACCGTATTGTAGTTCATCACAACATACTTCACGGCTTTCATTTCGTTCTCCGCCATGTACTGTTGCTTAGCTTCCAAGTTGGTAACGTACATACCCTGCGCAACGATGTCGAAATATTTTTGACGACGACGCATGTCCATGTAGTAATCTTTGGTTTGCTCCCAAGCTTTCTTTGCGTCTTTACTATCGTCGCTTTTCAGTTGGTTGATTTGATTCTCGAGCGCTTTTGGATCGAAGTTTCCTGCCGCATCCTTAAAGTTATTTTTCAAATCCGGAAGTGGATCGAAACCATTTCGTGCGTAAAGGAAGGCATCAAATTCATCTTCGCTTACGTGAATTCCGAGTGCTTCGTACTCTTTTTCTAAAAGGGATTCCTCAACGAATTGGGACCATACCAAGTCTTCGTTAACTTCCTGTACTGGCTGACCTGAGCGGGCAGCATTTGTTTTGGCTACTTCACGCGCCTCGTCCAACTTTGAGTTGTATCCATCGCGATCTAGTTTTTCACCGTACATGAGTCCAATGCCGTACTCTTCCTCAACTCCACCGCCGAAGTTCGGTCCACCGGAAGTGAAAATGAATACAACAATTGCGCCTCCTACTACGATGAGTAGCAACCAGGATTTCTCGCGAATTTTACCAATTAGTGCCATTATTTTTGCTTAAATGAGTTTGCGAATATAGTTAGATGTATTCATTTAAGCAAACTTCTGCTTCTCTTATGATTTAGGCATTGTAGAAGAAATGAAGGGACAAAAAAAACCGCTCCCATTTCTATTGAAATAAGAGCGGTCTTAGGTTCTAATTTTGAAGCTTATCGGATTCCACCTCCACCTCTTGTTGAAGTTGGAGTTCTACCTGTAGGTGTCTTGTTTTCTTCCTCTTCTTTTTTCTTTTCTTCTTCGGCTTTTTTCTTCGCAGCTTCCTCCGCTGCTTTCTTTTTAGCCGCTTCTTCCGCTGCCTTTTTAGCTGCTGCTTTTTTAGCTGCTTCTTCAGCCGCTTTTTTCTTAGCTGCTTCTTCGGCTGCCTTCTTAGCTGCTGCCTCTTGTGCGGCTTTTTTAGCTGCCGCTTCTTGAGCTGCCTTCTTTGCCGCTTCTTGAGCTGCCTTCTTTGCCGCTTCCTCAGCTGCTCTTTTCTTAGCTGCTTCTTCGGCTGCCTTCTTAGCTGCTGCCTCTTGTGCGGCTTTTTTAGCCGCAGCTTCTTGAGCCGCTTTCTTTGCTGCTTCCTCAGCTGCCTTTTTCTTGGCTGCTTCTTCCGCTGCTTTCTTGGCTGCCGCCTGTTGTGCGGCTTTTTTAGCCGCAGCTTCTTGAGCCGCTTTCTTTGCTGCCTCCTCTGCCGCTTTTTTCTTAGCTGCTTCTTCGGCTGCTTTCTTAGCCGCTGCCTCTTTCGCTTCTTGCTGTGCTTTTATGGTTCCTGAACCGCTGGTATTGGCATCTCGGCCTCCGTTTCCTGAACCTCCGCTACCACCGGAGGTACCTCCGCCTTGGTTTCCACCATTGTTGTTGCCTCCTGTTGTTCCAGAACCTGTTGTTCCGCCACCCCCTGGGATCAATCCTCCACCGGTTTGACCTCCGTAGGTATTTGACTGTGTTCCACTACCGCTTCCGTTCTGCTGAGACGATCCATTTCCGCCACCATTGTTATTGATGGTACCGTTACCGCTATTCTCACAAGGACTTGTTGGTCTGTTGATACCAATTCCATACGCAGGAACACTTGATGCTTCGATACAAACTGTCCAGTGACCCATAGAGCCTGGGTGCGTTGTACTTACATCTACGGTTAACACACCTTGGAACAAGTAATAATTTCCATTTTGTACCGGATAAGGAGAACCGTTTACCATGGCATCACCTCCACCAGCAATTGGCTTGAAGAAGATCGAGCTCGCCGGACCTGAATAAGAGAATGAACTGTTGTTAGCCAAATCATCGCGGCTGTACGTTCCTGAAGGTGTTACCAAACAGAACTCCCAATCTGCGTTACCTGGATTAAATCGAGGTCCACAAGCCGTAGGACAAGGTCCTTGAGTAGCGCCATCCGCTTTGTAAGTTGGCCATTCGGATACTAGAATTTCCATTTGCTGCGGACTAGAACTTCCTGACGGCGTGTAACAAATAATCATCGTAGCCTCTGAAATCTTATTCACTACTACCTCACTATTTGCCGTACCACAGTTGTTCGTTGCAGTAACCAAAATTGTGTTGGTCGGAGTGTTCAGTGGCACCGATGTCGTGTAAACATTCGTTGCACTATTAAACGATCCACCTGAAACTGCATTACCATTCACCGTCACTGTCACCTCTGAGGCACTCGTAATGTGCGCCAATGTTACACTAACATCAATATGATCGTCAGACGTGTCAGTTCCTCCTGCTGGAGAGGTAATGGAAACCGTCGGTTCGTCACAAGGTTGATCGTAAATAAGCTGCAATGTAGATCCGTCTACTCCACATTCGCTGGTTCCTTGCACTACTATTGTGTTTGTTCCTGTTTGCAATGTTACTTGAACAGTATACGTTCCTGCGGTTTCGTCATAAACTCCTGTTACTCCGCTTCCGTTTAACGTAGCTTGTAACGCAGCCGCACTTTCTACGCCAGTAACGTTAGCAACAACTGAAACTGTTTGGTTGGTAGTTGCTCCTGCTTGAGGCGATACGATTTGAACTGATGGTGGTACACATGGTGTGTACGTCACATTCAACGTTTCCGTGGTTGTTCCACAAGCATTTGTTGCCACTAATACAATCGCATTTACTCCTTGATTCAGATTAATGCTCGCACTCACTGAACCACTTGTGTCCATTGCTACATACTGCTGAATTCCATTTACTGTCAACTGAACGTTTCCTGCTCCAGTTGCTCCTGTTACCTGAGCAGATACTTGTACAGAGTTCGTGTTCACGGTAGAACCATTCACCGGTGAGCTAAAGCTCAATTGTGGTGTATTACATGGTTCGTTGTAAGTGATTGTTCGAACGTGACTATCTGTTCCACATGAGTTCGTTGCTGTAATTTCAATAGTATTGCTTCCACTGGTCAATGTCAATGGTGAACTGTACGTGTTCGTTGTTGTATTGAACGTTCCGCTAACGGCATTGCCATTTAAGGTTACGGTTACATCGTTCGCTGAAGTTACTCCTGAAATGACTGCCTGCAAGTTCACATTGGCATTCGTTGTTGTTGTCTGTAATGGAGACACAATCTGAATTCCTGGTGTTACACATGGACTGTAGGTAACATTTACTGTTTCTGTTGCCGTTCCACAATCATTCGATGCAATGACCTCAATGATATTGTTTCCACTCTGAACCGGAACCGTTGCTGTGTACGTGTGCGTTGCACTGTTGTAGGATCCTTGGTGTGTTGCTCCATTCACTAACAACTGTACTTCTCCAGCAGTTGAAATATTGACAATCGTTGCTGCAAGCTGAACCGTGTTCGTAGCTACTTGCGCATTGTTCGACGGTGTTGCAATACTTACCTGTGGTTCCAAACAAGGCTCGTTATATGTTACTGAAACTGACTTGCTATCGTTTCCACAGCTATTGCTTGCCGAAACTACGATGTTGTTAGTTCCACTTGTCAGCGTAATGTTTGCTGTAAACATGTTCGACATGGCGTTGTACGAACCTGAAACTGGCGATCCATTCACCGTTAAGGAGATGTCATTCGCTGAGTTTACATTGTTTACCACGGCCTGAAGCGAAGTGGTTCCACTCTGTGTTGTTCCTCCTTGAGGTGCTACCAGTTGCACTGTTGGTGCCAAACAAGGTCGGTACAATACAGTAATGTTCTCCGACGCCGATCCACACTCATTTGTAACAATTACCTGAATCGTGTTGGCTCCTTGCTGCAAGTTTATTGTCGCAGTGAAAGCTCCTGTGGTTACGTTCAGATTTCCTGATTGTACGTTTCCATTTACGATCAGCTGCACTTGGTTCGCATTTGCAGCGTTTTGAACAGATGCCGAAAGTTGAACAGTTGTGTTTGCCGCATTCGTTCCGTTTGCAGGCGATGTAATACTTACTTGTGGTGCATCACATGGCTCAACGTAGTTGATTGTAGTGGATTGTGAATCAGAACCACAATCGTTCGACGCAGTCACCGTGATGGTATTCACTCCATTTGCCAATGTTACTGTGAAGGAGTACATATTCGTGCTTGCGTTGTACGATCCCGTAACGGTGTTTCCGTTGTGGGTTGCTGTAATCTCACTTGCATTGTTCACTCCCGTAACCTGCGCCTCGATGTTCACCGATTGCGTATTTCTCAGTCCTCTTGGCGTTGTAACGAACTGAACGGATGGAGGCGTACAAGGCGCGTACGTAATGCTTGTTGTTTGTGAAATAGTTCCACACTCATTCGTCGCCACCACTTGTATGCTGTTTGCACCTGCGTTTAGCGGCACATTTGCAGTGAAGGCTCCCGTCATAGCGTTGTAGTTACCTGAGTATACTACTCCATTCACAATCACTTCAATATTTGCTGCGTCTACATTCAACACTGTAGCTGTAACCACTGTATTGGCATTTTCTGTACTTCCTCCGTTTGGAGAAACAATAGAAACTACCGGTTGTAAACATGGAGAGTAATCAATAACAAACATTTCGCTCACCGTG
This sequence comes from bacterium, assembly GCA_024742305.1. Taxonomy (GTDB): domain Bacteria; phylum Bacteroidota; class Bacteroidia; order Flavobacteriales_D; family Crocinitomicaceae; genus UBA4466. The sequence continues at coordinate 257,128 of JANSYQ010000002.1, forward strand.
CTACATCCGTTGTTCACAGTCATAACAATTGTATTCAGCCCTTGCTGCAAGTTGATTGTGTTGTGGTACACTTGAGTGATGTGGTTGTACGATCCTGATACATCCATAGACCCATTTACAGACAATTGTACTTGGTTCGCGCTGGATACATTTTGTAAAATCGATTGTACATCAAACTGCGCATCCGTAACAGAAAGTTGATTTCCGATTGGGTTGATCATCGCAATGATTGGATCATCACAAGGCTGCGTGTAGTATACTACAATCGTTTCGCTATCCGCTCCACAGTTGTTTGTTGCGTTAATTGTAATCGTGTTGGCTCCTTCGATCAATGCTAGTGTTGCTGAGAACACGTTTGTTTGGTTGTTGAAGAACCCACCTTGTACCGGAACTCCGTTCAGCATAAGTGTGATCTGACTTGCAGAGTTCACGTTTTGCACTACATACTGAATTGGCATTGCCGACTGATGCTGCGTTGAGATAGTCGATGCCAATGAAATCATCGGAACCGGACAGTTCACTTCGTACAGTACATTTGTTGTTTCAGAATCGCTACCACACTCATTGTTCACGACAATTTGAATGATATTCGTTCCTGCGTTCAATGCTGCTGTGTTCGTGTAGATTCTCGTCACAGGGTTGAAGTTTCCTCCTGCTACTTGCACTCCGTTCACCAACATTTGAATTTGGTTTACGTTTGTTGCGTTGGTTACAGAAGCTTCGATCAACTGTGTCCCTGTCGAGTTTGTAGTTCCTGTGCGCACTGGCGTTAGGATGTTCACGATTGGGTTCGAACACGGTGTATAGTTCACCGTCATTGTTTCTGTATCCGTTCCACAGTCGTTTCCTACCGTTATTTGAATTCGGTTGGCTCCTGGCGTCAAGGCAATATTTGCCTCTAACTGGTTTGAACCGCTGTTGTAGTTGAACGCTCTGTTGGCACCGTTAACGCGGAATCCAATTGCATTACGATCATCAATTCCGAAAATCGTTGCACGAATAAGCGCTGATGGTGAAGTTACATTGATTACGGATCCGTTTCCGGAAGCGAAGTTAATTCGTGGATCTTCACAATCCGTATACATGATCGTGATCGTTTCTGTATCTGATCCACAATCGTTTGTTGTAGTAATTGTAATCGTGTTAGATCCTTCACGCAAGTTAACCGTACTTTCAAAACTTCCGTTCCCTTGCTGGTAGAAGAAGTTAGATGATGTCACTCCGTTAACTGTGTAGCTGATTGACCCTCCGTTTGCAATGCTTGCTCGAACGCGGTACACTGGGTTGTCAACATTGATGTTGTTTTGAGATGGATCCGTAAAACGAACAATTGGTGCACGACAAGGGTTGTAGTTAATGGTCACTGTTTCCATATCTGAACCACATGAGTTCGAAGCAACCACTTGAATTTGGTTAGCTCCTTGGTTCAGTACCACACTTCCTTCCAACATGCGTGTTGTTGTGCTGTAGAAGAAGTTCCCTGACTCCTGTCCATTCACACGAACGCGTACATTCTGAATGCTATTGATGTTCTCAATTTGCGCTCGGAACGCGAATACTTGGCTTTCCACTGTCGCGCTAGCTGTACTAGGTCGCTGAATCTGAATAATCGGATCCGGACATGGCGCGATGTTGTTGTTCGTTGTATTGTTTACTGCATCGCTTCCTCTCAAATGGAAACGAAGGAAAAAGTTCGTGTAATGGTAAATGTCATTGGAACGACCCCATAAACCGGGCGTTGGATCAACATAACCGTCCCAATCATCTTTACGTGTAAACGTTGACTTATGCTCAAGTCCTAAAGCGAAACGAGGTCCAGGATAGTAAGCAATCCCGACTCCCAAACTTGGCATAAAGTCCAAATTGTAATCTCCGCCTTCACTTCCTTGATTCATTGCTGTTTCATACACTCCGTCTAAAATAGCTCCACCAGGAAGTGTATTCGAGATGAAGTTTGGATCATAGTCGTACTGACCGGAAAAACCGAACGATGAATCTATGTTTACCAAGTCTGAATAGGTTTGGTTCCATGTGATATTGGCACCTCCAAAAATGTAAGGATCCCATCCCGTGCGTTGACGCAAACGGTTGGCGTGCAATACCAATTCCAATCCAAGATGATGATTACGCGCTGAGAAATTGTTTACTGTATAACCAGGATTATCTGCATACGCTTGGTACTCCGTTGGAGTATATCCCGTATACCCATTCAGGTTCGTGGTATCGTAATCCTGTCCATACCAGTTTCCTTGAAGGTAACGCATGCGTAGATCCCATGCGAAAATAGCGTCAGCACGAGTTGCAAAACTTCTACCAAAAGTGAATCCCCAACCTGCGTTGGTTTCATTCTCAATATCGGTAGAGTTCCATGCAGCCCCCACGTTTAATCCAAAGAACCACGGGGAATTGTGGTCATAACGCTGAACGTTCTGTGCGAACAGCCCGGGCATAACATACAAACAAAATGCTAGGGTAATCAACTTTTTCATAAGCAACGATTTTTCGATTTGCATACACGCTTATTCCATAATTGTGCCAAATCTCGGAAACAGCGGTATTTCAAGTAGTAACTTTAAGTTTAGGGTGACCAAAAATATCTTAAATTTGTTAGAATAACTAGAAAAATCAAGCGTTTTAAGGGGATATGCGATCAGTTGTTATATTATTGTTAACGACGTTATTCTCCGGGGCTTATGTCTCGGCACAGGAGGCGTACAGCATGTGTCAGAATGCACTTGAGTTATGTCCCGGCACGCCTATTTCTGTCAATAATATTGACGCGAATATTACAGGATGCGTGAATTGTGAGGATGACTTTACGTATTGTTTTGCTCCCGATAATACCATTTGGTTTCAATTTACCACGAATGCTATTGGTGGAAATATTCAGATAGACTTCACAAATTTGGTTTTTGAAGCCAACCCCGGGCAGGACAATGAACTGCAGGCCGCATTGGTAGAAGCGACTACTCCTTGTGCTGCCAATACGTATACGCAGATTGGTACATGTCATTCCAATGAAACCACAAATTTCGCACTGACCGCTGCTGGACTTCTTCCAAATACCACGTATTACCTTATTGTCGACGGTGATAATAACGGAGCGGGCATCACTTCGCCTGCTGAATGTACTTTCGATTTGGAAATTTCTGGTCCTGCGGTAGATCGAACTCCTCCGACTTCAACTGTAAGCACCAATACGCCGAATGCCTGCGAAAATGATATTGTGACATACACAGTTACGCTAACGGACTGTCCGGATACAAGCAGCTTCTCATGGTTTGTGAATGGAAGTTTGGTCGCAACGACGAGTACTCCTTTTTTCCAAACATCAGGCTTGGTAGATGGGGATGTCGTTTCGGTGAGTAATGCCTGCTATTCTGTTTGTCCTATTCCAGTGCAGTCTACCGCTGCTGCTATTTCCATTGAATCCGTTCAAGTGGATGCAGGAAACAGTATCACCGTTCCAGCTGGAGCTACAGTACAGTTGAATGGTTCCACAAACGCTTCCTCTTGGACATGGTCGCCGCCGTTCTTGGTCAGTGATACTTCTGCATTAAACCCCTTTGCGACGGTGGAGGAAACCACCACATTTGCACTTACGGCAACGGAAAACGGGTGCAGTAATACGGCATACGTTACTATTTCTGTAGATGAGCTTTTGGAGATTCCGAATACCTTCTCTCCGAATGGGGACAATGTAAATGACACGTGGGAAATTGACGGGCTGGAGCTTTATCCTGACAATCAAATGACGATTTTTACGCGGTGGGGACAACGGGTGTTTCAAACGACTGCCTACTCAAAAACGAAGATGTGGGATGGCGACAATCACGCGGAGGGCGTGTACTATTTCGTTCTTGACCTGAACGACGACAACGGCACCCAATACAAAGGAACTCTAACTTTAATTCGATGAGAAAGGTACTTTTCATGATATCTTTTTTGGTGTTTTCTCATCAGGGGTTTGCTCAGCAGTTACCGCAGTATTCGCAATGGTATCTTCATCAATTTGCCATCAACCCTGCGCACGCGGGAATCAAACAATGTATTGATGTCCATACTTTGTATCGCAATCAGTGGTTGGGATTTGAAGGTTCTCCACAGTCTGGATTTTTGAGCATGAGCATTCCGCTTCAGGCACGTAGAAGACGTATTTTTGGTGCTCGACATGGAACGGGGTTTAAGTTCGAAACCGATCAGTTTGGACCGTTCTCAATGTCTCGCCTGAATTTGGCCTACGCAGCCCATTTCAATTTTACGCAGGACAATCGTCTTTCACTAGGCGTTTATGGCGGAGTTGTTCAAACCGGTTATGACCCTTCAGAATTGACGACACACGACCCAGATCCAACGGTGTTGCAACAATCTAACAACTTATCTTCTGATGCCTCTTTTGGGGCTTGGTACAATTCAACGAACTACTATTTTGGCTTGATTTTTCGAAACTTGATTCCTTCTCGATGGGAGGATGTTGGTACCGATTCACGACATCGTTTTCATGCATCGTTGAACGGAGGATATCGTTGGGCATTCAAGGAAAATTGGACGCTTTTACCTGGATTTCACCTTCGAATTCCACCAAGAAGTCCCGCTTCGTTGGACCTCAACTTGTACACGGATTACAACAACGTTTTTGGCTTCGGACTCGGGTTTCGAGTGGGCGATGCCATCAATGCCACGGCCGTGTATAAAATCAAAGAACAATTTGCCATTGCCTACACTTTCGATTACAGTGTAACACGCATTCAATCGGTTGCGAACAACACGCACGAAATTTCCCTTCGATTCACCACTTGTAAGCCTGAAAGAACTGGCGCTGCTAACTGTCCGCTGTTCGAGTAGGTCTTGGCGTTGGTTTCATTTATTCGTATCTTGTAGGCTGAACTTAATACTCATGTACTTATGAAACGAATCTCTGTGGCAGCCCTGCTGCTTGCGGCTATTCTACCTATCACAAGTAATGCTCAAGAATCACAGCTGCTCCTGCGTTCAGGGGACTATGTCGTTCCGGATGTTTCTGTGAAGGAATGGAATACCAACGAAGTCATTGACAATCAATATTTACGCATCATCGTGTTTGACGAAATTCCAACGAATGCCATGAAGGAACAATTGCGTAAATCGGGCATTGCTTTGTATGATTATCTCCCAAGAAATGCTTTTTATGCGTCGATTTCCGTGAACGCTGATTTCTCTGTGTTAAATGATGCCATTGTGATGGAAATTCAACCGGAGTTTAAGTTAACAGAAATCTTGCGCGACAAAAATTATCCTCATTGGACCTTGTTTGGTGAAGATCAAATTGAGTTGATTGGAGCGTACTTTCCTCCGTTTGACGAAGCGGATGCTGCAGCGCTATTGGCGCAAATCGGAGGTACCTTTGTTTCCAAAAACGAGGCGCAACAAACGATGAATGTACGGGTGCCACTGGATCAATTGGAGGCATTATATGCACTTCCAGGGTTCTACTATTTTGAGACCTTGCCTGATGAGGGAATGCCTGAAAATTTGGTAGGACGAACGAACCATCGAAGCAACATGCTTTATCAAGATTTTGCAGGAGGATTGCAATACAATGGTGAAGGAGTAAACGTTATGATGCAAGACGACGGAGCTATTGGCCCGCACATTGATTACACAGGACGCATTGATCAAACCAACTGTAATGGCTGTTCTACCAACCCAGCCAATGATCATGGTGATCACGTATCAGGAACGATTATGGGTGCAGGAAATTTAGATCCAGACAACCGGGGCATGGCCAACGGAGTTGATTTGGATGTGTACAATTCTAGCAATAACAACTACAATTTGTTCCCGGGCTTGTTCGATAACGACGGAATCGTGATTACTTCAAAGAGTTACAGTAACGGATGTAATTCCGGATATACTTCACTGGCGAGACAATTGGATCAGCAGGTGCATGATCGACCGCAATTGACGCACGTTTTCTCGGCTGGAAATAGTGGATCGCAAGATTGTGGTTACGGTGCCGGAAGCGGTTGGGGAAATATTACAGGCGGACACAAAGCCGGAAAGAATGTAATTGCCGTTGGGAACTTATCTCATACGGATGTTTTGGCCGGTTCATCAAGCCGAGGTCCTGCGGAGGATGGTCGAATTAAGCCCGACATTTGTGCCGTTGGATCGTCAGTAACTTCCACAGGTCCTGATAATATCTACTTTACTATTTCTGGTACCTCGATGTCATGTCCAGGTGTTTCTGGTACAATTGCACAATTGTATCATGCTTACCGCGACTTGAATGGTGGAAACGACCCAGATGCTGCACTAATTAAAGGTGCGGTATTGAATACTGGAGAAGATTTAGGAAATACTGGGCCTGATTTTCGTTATGGATGGGGGCGCATTAATGCACGTGCCGCTTTCGATGTGATTAAAAACAATCAATACGTAAGTGACAATATTTCTCAAGGTGCTACAAATAGTCATCAAATTACAGTCCCTTCAGGAGTGAGTGAATTGCGCATTATGACTTATTGGACCGATTTTGAAGGTTCTACCACAGCAGCCATTGCCTTGGTCAATGATATCAATATGACGGTGGAAGATCCAACAATGACAACACATCTTCCTTGGTTGTTGGATGAATCTCCGAATGCAACTGCGCTAAATACACCCGCTACTACAGGAGTTGATAACCTGAACAATATGGAGCAGGTTTCTATTGTAAATCCTGCGAGCGGAACGTACACCGTAAATGTAGACGGTTTTGCCATCCCACAAGGACCACAAGAGTATTACGTGGTCTACTCTTTCGTCATGGACGATGTCGTTCTTACCTATCCTATTGGTGGAGAAGGCATAGTACCAGGAGCCAACACTGTTCGCTGGGATGCTTCTGAAGGAACTTCTTCTTTCGATTTGGAATATACCACCGACAACGGAGCCAACTGGACCTTGATTGGAACGCCGAATGCAGATAGCCGCTACTTTACTTGGATCACTCCAAATACCGTAACGGGACAGGCAAAAGTGCGTATCTCACGAAATGGTCAGTCGGATGAAAGTCAAGAGGTGTTTACAATTATGCCACAGCCAAATGGGCTCGACTTTGAGTGGGTGTGTCCGGATTCCGCGAAATTCGTTTGGAACCCTGTTTCAGGAGCTACGGGATACGAAATTAGTATGCTTGGAAACAAATACATGGATTCCATTGGAACAAGTACGACCAATAGTTTTGTAGTTTCTGTTCCTTCCAACAACGATGGTTGGTTCAGCGTTCGCGCCCTTGGACCAAACAATGCGCGCGGCGAACGAGCCGTAGCAATTCAGAAACCCGACGTAGAATTTGGTTGCTTGTGGGCACCACCTATCTCTGGTTTCGCACTAGATTGCCCTGATGCGGGGGTGGGTCACTGTTTCGATCTTATTGATCAATCCGTGAATACTACCGCAAGTTCATCGTATACTTGGTACTTCCCTGGAGGAACGCCATCCACCTCTACGAGCGCAACGCCAACAGTATGCTACTCTTCACCGGGATCGTATGATATTGCCATGGTGGTTGATAATGGTTATGGGACAGACTCCATTTACACAGTAGGAGCAGTGACGGTTTTACCATCTCCAGGTCTTCCATATTTTGAAGGATTCGAGAATTATTCCAACTTCTTCAGCATAGACGAATGGGATGCTGAAAGTCCGGGGAACGCCACAGCATTTTTGATTACGACTCAAGCGGCTCTATCAGGAAGTAAGAGCGCCCTGTTGTTCAACTATACACAGCCGGATGGCTTGACAGATGAACTGATTTCCGGACCTATTGACTTGAGTTCGTTGAATCCGGGAGACGTCATGACCATGAGTTTCCGATATGCATACCGTAAGAAGCAGTCGAATGACAATGAATTCTTGCGTGTTTCTGTCACAGAAGGGTGTGAAGATAATTGGGTGGTGCGCAAAACCTTATTTGGTGACTTGCTGTCCCCTTTAACGGCTTCCACTTCTTGGTTCCCGTCGGACACATCAGATTGGACCACAGTTCACATGACCAACATTACGGACAACTTCTTTACGGGAGATTTCCGCATGAAGTTTACGTTTGAGTCTGATGGGGGAAACAACTTCTTTTTAGACAACATCAACTTGTACGAAGGTTCGCCTTCGGACGATTTGGTGATTGCTTCCGTAGGTGAAAACTCAGGGATTGATCACATGAACGTTTACCCGGTTCCAACGTCCAATGAATTGAATGTGGCGTTTGGATTGAGTGCTTCTGAGAAGACAAATTTGCGCATTTTGGATCTCACCGGAAAAGAGGTTCAGGCGTATGCTGTGAATGGTACCGCAGGAAATAACATTGCCATTTTGGATGTTCAATCGCTGGCTCCTGGGTCGTATATCGTTTCGATTCAGACAACTAAAGGCAGTGTTCAAAAACGCTTTGTCATCGAGTAGTTCCTCCTATTGAATTAGCGATTAACCGCATAAAATAGAAAAAGCGACTTTCTTTTGGAGGGTCGCTTTTTTCGTTGGTGGAGGTACTATATCTAAAAGTGATTTTCGAAGCTTAAGAGGAAACCGCCTGCATGATATCATTGTATTCAAACATCGTTTTTTCGTTTTCTGAATTGGCCAAAACGATCATTGCCTCGGCAATTTTATCTGCTTGTATCGATCTGTATTTTTTCAGTCCACCGAAAAGGAGTGGATTGAATACCTTCATGAGAAGGATCGTGATGCGTTCACCTGTTCTCTGTTCGTTTCTATCACCGACTATTAGCGAAGGGCGCATAAGTAATGTATTGGGGATATTTTGCTCCAAAACCGCTTGCTCCATTTCACCTTTTGTTTTTAGATAAAAGTTGGAGGATGTTGAATTGGCACCAACCGACGAAATAATGGCTATTGTGTTGATTTCATTTTGACGACAGAGTTCAGCCGCCGCTTTCGGAATACCGAAGTCGATTTTTCGATAAAGCTCGGTATCCGGAGTTTTCTTCTTTGTTGTGCCGATGCAGCAGAATACTTCATCACCAAGAAAATCATCGCTAAACGCTCCTAGGTCCAATATGTCACCAATGAACTGTTGCAGTTTTTCGTGCTCTGCATCTAGTTTCGATCTACCAAAGACTTTAACGCAAGCATAGCGCTCATCTTTCAGTAGTTTTTGCAGCAAGAGTCCTCCAGTTAGTCCTGTGGCTCCCAGAACGATGGCGGTTTTTGACATTTGGGTGACTCTAGAAGTTACGATTTTTGGTGAAGTTTTCCTAGGCATTTAACATTTGGTAATTAGACATTTCTCTAATTAGCTTTTTGTAGTAATGTACAATTGCGTAATTAGCGAAATGTAAAATGTTACTTTCCTAGTACATCCTGAATCTCAGGTTTCTTTTTGAACATTGCCGCTGCAAAAGGACACAAGGGCAACACTTCCAAAGCGTTTTTTCTGGCAAATGCAACAGCGGCATTCAGCAGTTTCAATCCTGCACTTTGACCTCGCAGCTCATCCTCTACGTGCGTGTGGTCGATAATCATACGAGTTTCTCCTGCCATGGAGTAGGTCATTTCTGCCAAAACCTTACCTTCCTGTTCGATGTAGAACTGTCCTTTGGCTCCTAGCTCTTTGTGTTTTACTTCCATTAGATCGCTTTTTTGATGTCTTCACTCATCGGTTCAACAGTTGGTGCAAACTTCTGCTCCAATTCACCGTTTTCCGAGACGAGGTACTTTTGAAAATTCCATTTTACGGAAGAGCTGAACTTTCCGTTAACAGCTTTGTTTGTCAACCACGTATAAATATCGTGCTGTTCTTTCCCACGAACTTTAATTTTCTCAGTAATGGTGAAACTAACACCGTAGTTCTTTTGGCAGAAACTTTGAATCTGCTCTGCATCTCCAGGTTCTTGAAACGCAAATTGATTGCACGGCAGACCAATGATCTCCAACTTACCCCCATATTCTTGATGCAGTTTTTCTAGACCTTCGTATTGTGGTGTTAATCCGCACTTCGAGGCAACGTTCACAAAGAGTACTTTTTTCCCTTTCAGAGCACTTAAATCAAGCGGTGTTCCGTCCAGCTTATTGATTTTAATATCGTAGATACTTTTTGGAACTTGACTGGTTCCCTTTTTTCCAAATCCAAACATAATTTCCTTTCTATTCAAATGTAATGATAAAAAAAGAGGAGCTCTGCTGTGCTCCTCTTTAGCTATAAACGCTACAAACCTAACCCTACACTATAATCGTTTGTGTAATTTGATTTTCCGTCTGCTCAATAAAGGGGGAGGTTGTTCAAATCTCCCCCTAAGTTTCCCTCCACTCAAATCTACCTTACACTAATTTCTTTTGGATTTGGTTAGCTTTAAAAGAGGGGGAACATAAAGGGTTCCCCCTAACCTATAAACGCTACAAACCTAACCCTACACTATAGTCGTTGTACAAATTGATTCTTTCCATCTTCTCTTTTTCAAGGGAGGAGAACCGTTGTGCTCCTCCCTTAAAAATCCTTCGCCTCAAATCAACCTTGCACTAATATTGTTGCTTTCGTTTTGAAAGACTTTTGCGTTTGATCCTGTTAGAGCTTTAAAAGAGGGGGAACATATCGGGTTCCCCCTAACCTATAAACGCTACAAACCTAACCCTACACTATATTCTTTACTTAACGTTGAATGCTGATTGGCTAGCTCCAAGTGACGTATTTACTACTAGCAAGTACTGTCCTGATGCTAAATCAGATACGTTAATGTTCATTTTTTCTCCAGTTGCATTGATCGTTTTCAATACTGCTCCATTCATGGATACTACCTGAATTGTTTCAATTTCTTTGTCCGCTGCTACGGTAATGAATTCCGTTGCTGGGTTTGGATACAAGTTCACGTCGATTGTGTTCTCGTCCAATGAAGCCGTTGCAGGATCCAATACTTTGTTGATTACGTGAACAACACCGTTATCTACATCTACGTCTGCCATTGTTACCTCTGCATCGTTGATGAACACGCCTCCTGTAAGGTTAACCAACACGTCATTTCCTTCCAAAGTAGTTACGTTTCCTGCTGTCAAATCTCCTGACAATACCTCAGCACCTAATGTGTGGTACAAGAGTACATCTGCCAAGTTTGGTGCTGCCAAAAGGTCGTTCAATGTAATTCCAGCTGCTGCTACGTAATCGTCGAATGCCTGATCAGTTGGAGCAAACACTGTGTACTCTGTATATGGATCACTCAATGCAGGAAGCAATTCTGCTTCGATTACCGCTGCCGTCAAAGTTGTAAAACCATTATCGATAGCTGCATCTACTACTGTTTCATTTGGTAAAATTACCTCGTTCAACGTATGCACGATTCCGTTGTCTGCGTTCAAATCTGCCAATTGTACTTCTGCTTGGTTGATGAAAACAGCCCCTCCTCCGGTTACTGTAGTTTTGATGGTGTTTGTTGGACTCAATGCCGTAACAATGCCTCCATCTTGAACGCTCGCAGCGTCAACTTCTGATCCTAATACGTGGTACAAAAGGATGTCTTGCAAGTTTGGCAATGCCAACAAATCGTTCGTCGTAATACCTAGATCTGCCGCTGCATTATCGAATGCTGTGTTATCCGGGGCGAATACTGTCAATGTTGCAAATGGATCCGTTACTGCTGGCAACAATTCTGCTGTAGCAACTGCTTCTACCAAAGTGGAGAATCCATTGTCGATAGCAATGTCAGCTACCGTTTCTACTGGCAATACCACTGCATCCAACGTGTGAACAAGTCCATTATCTGCTGTTAAATCAGTTAAAACAACTTGTGCTTGATTTACGAATACGTCTCCTGCACCAGTAACCGTTGTTTTCAATGTGTTCGTTGGACTCAACGCTGTTACAACACCTCCATTTTGAACGCTTGCTGCATCTACTTCTGTTCCAAGTACGTGGTACAATAGAATGTCTTGAAGGTTTGGCAATGCTAAAAGGTCATTTACCGTTACTCCCAGTGTTGTTGCCAAATCATCGAAAGCCGCGTTGTCTGGCGCAAATACTGTTAGTGTTGCGAATGGATCTGTTACTGCTGGTAACAATTCTGCAGTAGCTACTGCTGTAACTAGAGTGGAGAAACCATTATCAATTGCGATATCAGCAACTGTTTCTCCCGGTAGAATAACAGCGTCCATGGAGTGAACTACCCCGTTATCTGCCGTAAGATCTGCTGCATTTACTTGCGCGTGGTTCGCAAATACGTCTCCTGTTCCGGTGACTGTAATTTTAATAGTATTGGCATTGTTCAACGGTGTTTCAATTTGACCGTTAGACAAAGACGCTGCGTTATTCGTTGTTCCCAAAACATGGTACAACAGAATTTGATCCAAATTAGGCAAAGCAAGAAGTCCTGCTACGTTTGTTCCCAAGGCTGTTGCCAAGTCATCAAATGCTTGATCATCTGGAGCCCAAACTGTTAAGCTGGCATTTGGATCCTGTAACGCTCCTTGTAGATTCGCCGTTATGATTGCTTGTTCTAAACTCGTATGATTCGGACTGGGTACAATAACGTCATCAAAGACGTTGGTCTGAGCCGAAACACCGAAAGTCATCATGCTCAACACTGCCGCTGAGAAGATCGCTTTCAATGGTAGTATTCTTCTTTTCATTTCTGTTTTGTTTAATTGATTACCGAAATAGTTCAACAAACATACAACAGATTGTTTAACTATTCCAATTTTTAGTTAAACATTTTTATAATTCCACCACTGTATTTACCATGGTAACAAACGGAGTTCCTTTGTTTTCGGGGGCTTCAACGAAATGTTAAAAAAATTAAATACTTGTATTTTTCAGTGTTTAACGTTTGTCTAAACTGATTTAGCGTCGCACATAGTGAGAGTCAAGCTTTGCCCATGACAAACAAAACGCATGGGTCGACCTCACGACTCTTATTCAATCGGTGCTGTTTAAAAGTTCTTACCTGCGGTGCGTTTACCCTCATCTCTATCAGTGATCTTTGTAAAAAAGTGTCGCTATGAAATATCTTGTTGCCATTAGCATTTTCGGAGGACTACTGTTCTCGTGTGTTCCTGCGAAGAAGTACAATGAATTATTAGAAAAAGAACGCGAGTGCAGCGAATCTTTGGCAAAATACAAGAACGATGCCCTTAATTACGAGGCTAGCTCGAAAGATTTCCAATCCAAATATGAGTTGGCTGCTGAGCAACTGGATCAATTACAGGCTGATTCGGCCAAAATGGGAGCCGATTATCGTTTGCTTCGCGCAAAATACGACAAGCAAGTGGCGACTATCGAGGCACTTGAGGTCAACTACAACAAACTTCGACTGAGCGGAGCCAAAGACGTTGCAGAATTAAGCGCAGAATTGGAGGCGCGCCGTATTGAGCTACAAAAGAAAGAGGATGCTTTGTTGAAAAAAGAAGCTGACTTGAAAGAGCAGCAAGCCTTAATTACTGAGCAGCAGGAGGAGTTGAAACATCTTCAGCAAATCATTAAACAACAAGAAGAAGCAACACGATTACTAAAAGATAAGGTGGCGAAAGCACTTAAAAACTTTGAGTCTCAAGGGTTGACCGTGGAAGAGCGTAATGGAAAAATTTACGTGAGTTTGGAGGCAAAGCTCCTATTCGCATCAGGAAGCACTACGGTAGAACCGAATGGGAAAAGTGCACTCATAGAACTGGCAAAGGTTTTAGAAAGCGAGAAAGAGCTGGAAATTATTGTAGAAGGACATACGGATACGGACCCTATGAATAGTTCGCGACATCCGAAAAACAACTGGGAACTATCCGTTCTTCGTGCTACATCCGTCATTGAAATTATGCTAGGGAACTCCGATATGGATCCACAACAACTTATGGCAGCGGGTAGGTCAGAGTTTCACCCGGTGGACCCAAACAACAAGGCGAAGAATAGACGCATCGAGATTATTATTTCTCCTAACCTCGACGCGTTATATGAATTAATATCGGAAGATAAATAACTGCCAGGAAGACCTAGTATTCTTCGAAGCCATCATACTCCTCTCGGAAACGTTCTTGACGGTCGAGTTGTTCTTCCATCATGTCGATTCCCAAACCGAGCATATCGTAAGGTATGTTGTCTAGGGCCATATCCGCACAATCTGTGTCCATCATAGATTTCATCAAAGCGCGCGTATATTCCTTCTTTTCTTCCTTGCTTAATTTTTCAATATCTTCTTCAATCTTTTTAAGCACCTTCAGCAGCTCTCGTGGCAACTCACGTTCTGCTTTGCGTTCTATATCGCGCATAACAGATCGATCTTGCAACGAAAACAAATTCATGTCTTCATTAATTCCGATCGCCTTTACACAATCACAAATTTCTTCCGCTCTGTCTTCTGCTTTTGACTCTGGTGAACTACAACCAGTAAAAAGAAACATGGAGAAGAGTCCTCCAGTAATAAGTAGATATTTCATAGTATTCGTTTCCTCTAATGTAGAAATAAATTTACTTTTAAGATATGGCGGAGGTGTCGGAAAAAATCAGGAACAAACTAAAGGTTCTGCCGGAAAAACCGGGTGTATATCAGTATTATAATAGGGCGGGCACCATCATTTATGTTGGGAAAGCAAAAAATCTAAAGAAGCGCGTTTCTTCCTACTTCAATAAAAATCAAGACTCTGGGAAAACACGAATACTGGTAAAACGGATTGTCGACATCAAATACATTGTGGTGGATAGCGAACTGGATGCTCTTTTGTTGGAGAACAATCTGATCAAAAAGTACCAACCTAAGTACAACATCCAGCTAAAGGACGACAAAACCTACCCGTGGATTTGCATCAAAAATGAGCCTTTCCCAAGAGTTTTCACCACTCGCCGCGTCATTAAAGATGGATCGAAATATTTTGGTCCGTACCCAAGCGTAAAGGTGGTAAATACGCTTCTAGAGCTTATTCGAGATGTGTATCCGCTTCGCTCTTGTGCCCTAGACCTATCCGAGAAAAAAATTCGGGAAGGGAGACATAAGGTTTGCTTAGAGTACCACCTAGGCAATTGCAAAGGTCCTTGCGAGGGAAAAGAAACGCCGGAAGAATACGATCAATACATCAAGGATATTCAGCACATTTTGAAGGGAAATCTCGGTGCGGTAATTCGATCATTGAAAGAGCTGATGCAACAACACGCCGAGAATCTTGAGTTTGAAGAGGCGCAAAACTTAAAGCAGAAAATTGATACCATTCAGCGTTATCAAGCGAAGTCTACAGTAGTTTCTCCAACCATTCATGAGGTGGATGTGATTACCGTTGTTCAAGATCCAAAAATGGCGTTTGTCAATTACTTGGTCATTCATAACGGATCCATTATTCACGGCTTAACGGTGGAGGTAGCCAAAAAACTCGATGAATCGGAAGCGGAAATTATTCAATACGTACTGCCACAGATGCGTGAACGCTTCAACAGTCAATCCAAAGAGGTGCTCGTCGCGAATCCGATGGATTTGGACACAGAGGAGTATTCTTTCTTCACACCGATGCGCGGAGATAAAAAATCGTTGGTGGAACTCTCCACACGCAATGCTACGTTTTATCAATTAGAGAAACGCAAGCATGAGAAGATCGTGAATCCGGAGCGACATACCGAACGGATTTTGGAAACGATCAAAAAGGACTTTCGCCTAGATACTTTGCCAGTGCATATAGAGTGTTTCGACAACTCAAATTTTCATGGAACGCATGCAGTTTCAGCGTGTGTGGTATTTAAAAACGGGAAGCCAAGCAAAAAGGATTATCGCCACTTCAACATAAAAACAGTCGATGGACCTGATGATTTTGCTTCTATGGAAGAAGCTGTTTTTCGCCGATACAAACGATTGAAGGAAGAAGAGCAGCCATTGCCGCAACTCATTGTTATTGATGGAGGAAAAGGACAGCTGTCATCCGCCGTTAAAGCGTTGGACGATCTTGGAATTCGGGGTCAAATTGCCATTGTAGGTATTGCGAAAAAGCTGGAAGAAATCTTCTTCCCCGGAGATTCGTACCCCATTTACATTGATAAACGATCCGAAAGTTTGAAAGTGATTCAGCACCTTCGTAACGAGGCCCACCGATTTGGAATTACGCACCACCGTAACAAGAGGAGTAAAGCAGCACTGGTTTCAGAAATCACGCAAATCAAAGGAATTGGCGAAAAGACTTTCGAGGAACTGATCCGCAACTTCAAGTCGATTAATAGAGTGAGGAATGCATCGCACGAAGAGCTGGCTGAAGTCATTGGTAAGGCCAAAGCACGCATCGTTTTCGACTATTTTCAGGAGGTAAAAGGTTGATGTAGCAACATAAAAAAAGAGCCGTTGTAATCTCACAACGACTCTCTTATGAATAGCTTTGTTTTTATTAGTTATCGAAATTTATCGTAATCAACTTCGCCTTTTTACCGCGCGCCAGTTGAATTACAAATCGATTCTCATCTACTTTTTCTGCTGTTCCCATCATCGTAGCAAATTTGCCAATTTCTTCAGCTGTGAAAACAGTTTCAGTTTCTGAAGAGCCGTCGTCTTTTGAAATCTGAGCCATGCGTAGATCGCCAGCACTGTACAAAATTTCCACTGTCTTTTCGTTATCGTGAACCACAAACTGCCCGGTAAGATCAGAGTTCGTTGCATGGTGGAATCGTTCGTAGCGCTCTACCCACTCAATGGTTCCATCTTTCGCTGTACGCATCAAAATAATATCTGAGTGGATGTAATGGTACACTGTGTGCGTTCTTCCCTGCGAGTCTGTGTAAGTAGTTGTGTAGAAGCGGTAACGCTCGCCAATCATGAGTGAACTTCCATCTTTGTTCGTAATTACGTCGCGAACGTAGAAGGTGTATGGATCGAATGCTTTTCCTTTTTTATCTCGACGTTCTGCGCGTTTTTTACCTCGTTTCGACATATTTTCTGTCAAGAACTGAAAGTCAAACGGGAACAGGTCTTGTTCCAAAAGTTCTTCCTTTTTAAGGTCGTATACTTGGGTAAATGCACCTCCTGTATCACCTTCTTTGTTTCCATCGCCGCGGTAAAAACCAGAAACGAACAACTTTCCGTCCTCACTGAATCGTAGTTCAAAATCAGACACAGAGTTCTCCACCTCATTCAAGTCAATGGGTAGCTCAATCATAACCGATTCGTCTTTTCTTGACATCAAACGGAAAATGGTTTCGTACTCTGAGTCCTCGTCGTCTTCATCCGGACGGATGTGTGAAACAAAAGATACTTGGTCTTCATCAATATCCATGTTTTGGAAGAAAAGGCGGCTGTAGGATTCGTCAAAGTCAAAGTTCCATTCTTGTTCAACCGACAGTTCGTTGTCGATGGCGAAAACTTCCATTTTACTGGAGTTGTCATCAACCTCATAACACGTCCACAAGATGAAACCACCTTCATAAGCCGGGTTCGCGGCCAAACCTGTTGAAGAGTTTCTTCTCTTTTTACCCGGGAAAGACGTTATTGGTGTTGATTCTATCAACTCGAACGAGTTTTTATCGTACTCCGCCAAAAACACTTCGAACTTGTCCTCTTTTTTGTTCTTGTATTCAATGAGGTGTACCAAACGGTCTCCAGCCATGTGGAATTCACCAAAAGCGTAGATACTCAATTTATAATCGTCTGTTTTCATCGGAATGTCACCCGACGTTATCAGATTCATGTCCTTATCCCACTTGTTTATAGTGATTTTTACGCCCATCGGAATTCCGTACAATAAAAATCCTTTGGTGCTAAGGGTGTAGGAATATTCGTCGTCTGTTCCGATGTAGGTCTGTCCCACCCCTCTTTTCGATTTTCCCATGTCGGAGATTTCGCATTCGGCTCCAAACACTTCATTTTCTTGTCCGTGCACAGTTGCACAAACCAACATTCCCAGTAGTAGGGTTGTCATTTTTAGTATTCTCATAACTCAGTTTTGTAGGCGCAAAAGTATTGAAAATGTAGGGTTGGATTCGAGAAACTGGCGAATTTCAAGGGATATCCCTTGGTTTTAGTTTGAGTGAAATTGGGGTAAGTGTCTCACTTTTCGGAAGCTACATCAACTCTCCGTAAAAAGAAATTGCAGGTACTTTTGCTCTTGTTCCTCCACAGAATATGCCAAATGCTCTTTCATTGTTTTCGACTTTTGCTCAACTTGCGCTAATGCTTCCGAAAGATTCTGAGCAAATGTCTCTTGAGTGTAATAAAAGGAAGCGGTTTGCATTTCTTCAATGTGCTTGTACTCCTCGTGAATCATCAATGGCACTTTGTAACCGAAAGAAACGGTCATGGCACCAGAAATTTGATTCCGGAAATATTGGTCGGCGCTAGGCGTATTTGGATGTACGAGCGGCAAAATGAGATCACTGCATCGTACTACTTTGTCAAATTCCTCCTGCGAAACGAAATGGTCATAGGTTTGGATACGATCTTCCATTCCTGCCGCTGCAATAGCATCAAGAAACGGTTGCACCTCGGGTTTGCTAGGATCACTTTTCCCAAGAAATACGAATCGAACTTTGGTGTCCTGAAGCGACTGTACCATTTGAAGGAAACCCTTGAGATCTTTTCTGCGTTCTTCTACTCCGCCAATAATGGCAATTTGCTTGTTGGAGCGCTCCACTTTTTGCTCCGCTTTTGGAAAGCGAAGAGGATAAAAATAGTCGATTACGAGTCCTTTTTGCGGCGAGACTTTCTCCTTCAGGTAATCACTTAGCAACAGGTACTTCTTAATTTTTCGGTGGATGATTTTCTGCGTAAAACTTTCGGTGAACATGCGCGTAGTGTGGATGATGCCCACAAATTCCATACTGGAAAAGTAGGCCCTGAAGCACAGATCGCGTATCACTTTACCTTGTGCCGTATTGAAAACAACGGTGTCAACGTTTGTCGCGCTCAGTATCTTCCATACCTTTCGCACTTGTACCTTGCGGGAAAGCTCTATAATATTTACGACGAATGTTTCTTCGGTATATTCAGCGAACGCAGGATTTCTGTCCATCACTTCGGGAGAAGTAATCAAGATCACTTCGTGCCCTTGGGACCAAATGGCATGCATTTGCGAAAGCAAGCACTCATCATGTGAGCCGCCAATTTCCACTAAAGCGATGCGCTTTTTCTTCATACCGATTTCAACAATTCGTTCTTGGAAAGCTTTTTGCTACACAAAGAAACAAAAAACAAACCAGCGTATTTTTATCCCGTGAAATTCCTTTGCCTACTTCTTTTTAGTGTTCTCTGCGCAACTTCCTCTGTTGTAGCTCAGAATAAAACAGTAACGCTTGTTATTGATCCTGGGCATGGTGGCGACGATCCGGGACACCTTCCGAACAATACCAACTTGCTTCCGGAAAAGGATTTGAACCTAAAAATTGCGACGTATCTCGGCGGATATATTGAAAAGTACTTGCAAAACGTCAAGGTGGTTTATACACGTACAACGGATGTGTATCCGAGTTTGGATGATCGCGTGGACAAAGCCAATAACCTTAACGCTGACTTTTTTATTAGTGTACACTGCAACGGTAACGAGCGCACTTCGGTTCGCGGCACAGAGACGCACGTTCATTCCATGGATCTGAAGAACTCTGTGAGTTTGGCAAAAGCGATCGAGTATCAATTTTCGAAACGTGCTGGACGAAAGTCGCGCGGAGTAAAGGACCAACGTGATTTGCAGCATTCGCTTCAGGTGTTGAAGTTTACAAATATGACCAGCGTTTTGGTAGAGTGCGGATTCCTTACCAATGATGCCGAAGCAGCCTATTTGAACACTACCTACGGACAAGAAATCATTGCATCGGCCATTTTTCGTGCCTTCCGATCTACCATAGAATCCCAATATCCCGGAACACAATTTCGTAAATCGGCAGATTCAACCACGACAACAACTACCGCCACTACTTCGACACAATACACCATTCAGATTGCATCTTCGAAATCACCCATTGACCCGAAAAAAGATCCACAAATGCGCAAGTTGGAACTGGAAGTTTCACGTAAAGAATTGAATACTAGTAGTGCATACAAGTACATTTACCTTGCCGGCTCTTTCGACTCTAAGGAAGGTGCCAAGCAAGCATTGGAGGGCGTCAAGTCATCCGGGTTTCGCGATGCCATCATCGTTTCCAAATAAAATTGCCCATTTAAGCAACCAATCAAGGACTAAATGCGTTTAGTAGCTGTGTTAAGTCTTTAACAATCCAACGGTCATCTGTAGAATTGTTAGGGAAACGTACACGAACCCGTTAAATTTACGGTACTAACTATATTGGAAACTTGCTAAACTCTCCTTATGCAACGTACAAACCTATTGGTAGCATTGTTTATGCTACTTTTCTCCGGATTGACTTTCGCGCAAGCGCCGATCAATATGACGCCTGCCAACAACAATCAAACATTTAATACGTGTAACGGTTTTTTGATTGACTCTGGTGGTCAAGGCGGACCGGGCTACGGCAACAACGAAAGCATTGTAATTACTATATGCCCCGACACGCCGGGCGAGATTATTTCCATCGTCTTCAACCTCTTTGATTTGGACCCCACGAACACGGGTACACAACAAAACCCGAACGTGGATTTCATGTCTGTTTACGATGGACCATCTACAGCTTCGAATACGCTTGGAACCTACACAGGAACACAACTTCAAGGTGTTGTAATTGAGGCTACTCAATTGAATGCTTCCGGTTGTATTACCTTGGAGTTTTACTCGAACAGTGTAGGAACGGGTCAATTTACGGCCTCTGTTTCGTGTGAGACCCCTTGTGCCGATCCACAAGCGGGAGGCGTTATTGTAAATGGAATTACACCCGACAGCATTCGCGTTTGCGTGGGAGACACTATCACTTTTCAGGATCAAGGATCTTTCGCACAACAAGGATTCAATTTGGTGAATTACATGTGGGATTTCATGGATGGCGATACGGCGAATGGAACGACCGTTCAGCATTCTTATGATGTTCCCGGTTATTACAACGTTCAGCTCTTTGTGACGGACGATAACGGTTGTTCAAATCCGAATCTCATTGACCTTCAAGTTCTCGTTGGAACCATTCCGGACTTTACCGGATTTCCTGCTGATACTTCTATTTGTTTGGGCGAGTCTATGACCTTTGTTGCCGATCCAGAATCGTATGAAGTTAGTTGGAACGGATTCCCTGGCAGTCAACAAATTGATGACGGTTGTTTGCCTGACACCCTTTTGGGCGTTTCGCAAGATGTACAATTGCTTCAAACCGGATTTGCCGCAGGAACAACGATTCAAAACGTCAACGATATTCAAAGTATATGTTTGGACCTTGAGCACTCGTTCATGGGAGATTTGGTGATTTTGGTAGAATGTCCGAACGGGCAAAGCTCCATTTTGCACCAGCAAGGTGGTGGAGGAACCCAAATTGGTATTCCGAACCCGCTGGACAACGTGGATTGTTCTGATCCGACGACGCAAGGAACACCATTTACCTATTGTTTTACGCCACAAGCAACACAAACTTGGGTGGATTGGGTGAATGCACAAGGAGGGTTTGGATTGACCATCCCCGCAGGAAATTACGCTTCAGTTCAACCATTGAGCAACCTTGTAGGATGTCCAACTAACGGCGTTTGGACCTTAACAGTAATTGATAACTGGGCTGCGGATGATGGAACTTTGTTTGGATTTGGCTTGACCTTGGATCCATCTTACTATCCACCACCACAAACGTTCGAGCCGCAGATTGGCTTGGCGGATGACTCATCGTTTTGGTTCAATCCACAATTCGAGACCTTCTTGTCTCCGGATGCTGACTCGTTAATCGTTACCCCAACACAATCGGGTACATTTACTTACGAGTACTATGTTATGGACGATTTCGGGTGTGAATATGATACATCCGTGGTGTTGTATGTAGATCCATTAGCTCCTACTTTTGCTGGAAACGATACGTCGTTGTGTGACAACTCTATTCTTGATTTGAACGGACAAATTACGGGCCTGACAAGCTCTTGCGATTATGTTCTTACCATGGAGGACTCCTTTGGCGATACCTGGAACGGAAACACGATGACCATTACCATTAATGGGGTATCCACCGATTACAGCTGTACCAATCCTTCGGTGCAAGTGGAAAACTTAACCATTCCGGCTGGAGCCACGGTAACCGTAACCTTTAATGCGAACGGAAACTTTGTGGGCGAATGTTCTTGGGAAATTGTGGATGGAAACGGAAATACGGTTGCCAATATGGGAACCGGACAGTTCGGCCCAGTAACCACAACATTTACTGCCAACTGTGTGCCTTCTTATACATACGAATGGACGCCTCAGGCCTCTGTGAGTGATCCAACTATTCCCGATCCACAATTCACAGGCACAGGATCACAACAATTGATTTTGACAACGTATCCGGTGGGACATCCACTTTGTGCAACTACGGATACCATGCAGGTGAATGTTTCCTCTGCTCCATATCCGGGTGAAGACACCACGATTGCTATTTGTCCAACGGCAGGAGCTTTTGATTTGTTCCCACTACTTGGTACAGGCGTTTCAACCATGGGTGCATGGTTAGACGACCAAGGAAACCCAATCACTATGCCTTACGACCCGCAGGTGCTTCCAGCGGGGAACTATACGTACCAAACGGATAGCATGGGTTGTACAGACGAAGCGGTGGTGACCATCAATTTTGTGCCAACGACCATAGATAACGTAAGCAGTACCGATGCACTTTGTAACGGCAGTGCCGATGGAATTATCACGATAACCGCCACAAATATGGTTGAGTATACGGTAGATCAAGGAGCTCCAGTTGCAGCGACTAGTCCATTTACGATTAACGGCTTGGCTGCAGGAACTTATACGGTTGCTGTTTTCTCGGCAGACGGATGTACAGATTCAGTAGATGTTGTGATCGGTGAGCCGGCAGTGCTTCTAGCAAGTGCGGTAACAACAGACGCGTCGTGTTTTGGGGATTGCGACGGACAAGTTCAAGTAAGTGCCGTTGGAGGAACAACCCCGTATACATACGTTTGGTTACCGGGAACTAATGGAAACCAAAATGGATTGGGCATTGACCTTTGCGCTGGACAATACATTACAGGTGTTGCCGACGCAAATGGCTGTACAGATTCTGTTTCATACACGATTAATGAGCCGGCTCCATTAGAACCTGCGATTGTTGGAGATGTATTGGATGGATGTTTTCCTCATACGGTAAACTTTACAAATACCACACAAGGAGCAGTAACGACCACGGAGATAGACTATGGCGACGGAACCGTGGAAACTATTCAAGGAACGGGAGCGTTTAGTCATGAGTACGTAACACCTGGACAATATTCCATTACGGTGACGGTGTACAACGCGAATAACTGTTCATACTCGGTAGACTATATTGATTACATCACGGTGTATGGAAATCCGAATGCGAATTTCCAAATCAACCCAAATAACATTTCAATGTTGGAGCCAGTTACCGCCTTGATCAACACTAGTTCTCCTGACGTTGTTTCTTGGGATTGGCAAATTACAAATGGTGAGCCACTGACATCGACCAATGAAGATGTGAGTCCGGTAACGTTCCCGTTTGATCAGCCAGGAAATTACCCAATTACACTTACTGTTACTAATGCAGCGGGATGTATTGATTCTGTTACTTACGTTGTTCAGATCATCAGCGATGTGTTGATTTTCGCTCCGAACACCTTCACACCAGACGGAGATGAGTTCAATCAATCGTGGTTCGTCCACATGTCGGGCATCGACGTTTACGACTTCGAGTTGGTATTGTACAACCGTTGGGGTGAGATTGTTTGGGAGTCGTACGACGTATCTGTCGGCTGGGATGGAACGTACGGAGGTAAGCCTGTTCAAGACGGTACCTACACGTGGTTTATCCGTTGTGCAGACTTAACGAACGATAATAAATATGAATTCCAGGGTCACGTGAATGTGATTCGTTAACTGATTTTGCGCGCCGGTGCACCGGGAGATGCACTGGCACTGCGAAAAAAGCCGATATTTTTCTTCGGAAACTATTTGCAGAATAAATTCTTTATATATATTTGCACTCGCCTTCGCGCAAGGCTACGGCGAATGCAACTCGCCAAAACAAGAAGGTTGTGAAACGCTTCTTTAGCTCAGTTGGTTAGAGCATCTGACTGTTAATCAGAGGGTCCCTGGTTCGAGCCCAGGAAGGAGCGCCAAACAGGATGGGGCTTTTAGCGGAAACGTTGAAAGCCCTTTTTCTTTTTTGCGAGTATTTTGCGAGTTTCAAGGAATGTCCGGAATGAAAAAAGCCCGCTCACGAGCAGGCTACACTTCACCAAGAAAAGTCTCAGCTCTAGAGTTTATCAAGACTTTTTCTGTTCTTTTCCAAGAATCTTAGAATACTTGATCGGCTGTACCGAATAATCCTTCCAAATTGACTGAATTCAATACTAAGGTTATCTCTTAGCTTCTGAAGGGTTGATTTACCCTTACCTCGAATTCCTAATAATTCTTTTGCTTCCTCCTCCCCTATCCATTCTTGATCCTGACAGTGACGCTCTACATTTTGAATAATGCGAATCGTTAATTCGTCAATAAGTTTGTTGAAGGCTTCCTTCTCGAAAACAATAACTTCCATTTTTCATAAGGCATGATGATTTCTTATTGTTCGATAACACTGCTACGTGCGTTTTCCTGAAGATAGTTAATCTAGCTGTCAAAGGCTTGAAGGAGTGACATAAGAAATGTTAATGCTCAGACCTCATCATGCTCAATGATGTGGTCGAAGAATTCGAACATCCTCTCTGATATTCTGACATTTCTTTTCACGCTTCGGTCTTAATTACTAATTTTTAGATAAAGGTCTTGAATTCAAAAGACTATGTTGATGGACGCCTATAAAAATTGGTGTTTCGATTTCCCCAAAGTAGTTTAATACTCAAAATAATATTTACATGAGTAGATTTAATGGTGGTTCGGAAAACCTCTTTGAGGTTGTACCCTTCTTTGAGTTAAAATCTTTGTCTTGAACAATTAATATCACTTTTCTTTTCGCTCTTGTTACAGCATTGTACATAAGTTTTCTCAAGTAAACATCCTTTCTTTTATCAATAGTGTAACTCGGCCACAGTATGAAGACATCATCAAACTCTCTATTCTTCGCCCCGTGAATTGTCAAGAATATGCGAGTAGTTCTTTGCTTATCAAGAAAATTTGATGCAAAGTGCAGTCGTGAGGAAACGATCTCCGAAAATTCTTGAGATGAAAGCATGGTTACATTTCGCAGTGACATCCTTCTTCGAGCAACAGAGATTGATAATTTAACTACTACGTCTTCAACTTTGTTCCAATCGTCCAACTGATTCAAATTCACCTTTCCATTTTTTCGAAAACCAATTAAAAGCTTAAGTATATCTTTTGTCGTTCTCCTTTTTTCAGAATCAATTATAAACGGTTTGGGGTAAAGATTGTGTTTCGTAAATGGAGATTTTAATTTTTCAACCGTTGCTCGAACAAAAGCATCTTTAGAAGTGCCTACTGGAGATAATATGGCAACTGTTCGTCCATTCTGACCCATTTCGAAAAACTTATCAGAACTCCATTGCATGTGGGCAGATATGATCCAAGCGGCTAATGATGGTGAAGAAACGCATTCAATTTTTATCGGGTTTTGACATTTCTCATTTAGCCTGAGTGCTCTTGCAGTATCCAAAATATCGGGCTTATCAGTCCTCCAAATCTTATCCAATTCTTCGTTTTCGACCTTGGCTTTTAACCAATCTACAGCATCACATTTCAAATCATCATCTAAACTTTGAAAATCATCCGCAGCAAGTAACAAGCAATCGTTCTTAGACAAACTTATAATTACGTCCAATTGTTCTGTAATGCAGTCTTGAAACTCATCAACTACAATAATTGGATAAGAAAACTTCAAGACATCCCTAATAACATCAATCTGCAATAATTCCAATGCAAGTTTCCTAATTATATTAACTCCTATTGTTATTTTATTCTCATCAATATTTTCAGTAAATGTATCTGGGTTTTCACTCACCACAAAGGATCCACTCTTTCCTAAGAATTGCTTGTATATTTGAACCAAATTGAAGCAGAACGCATCAATAGTTACGCATTTTACTTTTACTCCTTTTTTTTGAATTGAGTGCAATTTAGCCTCCAATCTTTTTCTCGATCCATGCATATACGTAATAGCTAAAATACACGACGACTCATGAATTAAAGTTTCATCGAGAATAGACTCTAGTTTAGATATAATTTTAGTCGTTTTTCCAGTGCCAGCTTGTCCTATGTATGCTGAATTACTCATTTATTTCTGGGAAATTAAAATTGTAAACAGTTGTATGATCGTTTGATTTACCTTCATTCTTTTCCCATAACATATTGAAATTTTCATCCTCTGTTGAAAGGTTATGAATAGAATTAATTAATCTTCTCGCACGCATCACACAATCATTATTAATTAACATAAATTGAGCAAGTGCTTCGTGATATCCATAGTGGGTTTTAAATTGATCTAATACCTGCCTAAATGTTCTTCCTTCAAACGCTTCAATAGACTCAAGAACTGTGGTTCTTCCTTCCTTAGTCGGATTAACAATCCACTCAATGACGTCCTCCAACACCTTTCCGTCATCTAACCTTAATATTACTTTAGGTGGAACTTCAACGCCCTTAAGGTCATCAATATAACTATCACCAGCTCCATCTCCATCAACCAATGGTATCACCTCAGATATCATAGGCTGAAAAGTTTGATAAGTCTTTTTTACGTGAGAATCTTGTGTTGGAATGATCCCAAAAACCTTAGTGTGATTAGAATCGGAATGATAAGCTTCCCACCCTTCAGCCGTGATGCTGATGTTAGTTAGCAAGCTCATCCACCTGTATTCGGTGAGGCCTTCTGGAATGATTACTTTTTGATTCATCAATGCTTCACAAACCTCTTTTCTATGTATTGTATACAGTCTTGTAATCGCATTCGCAACTTGTGTATCCAGTTCTTTTTCAAGTAGAGGGGTAGCCTTTAATTCTCCATCGTTATTGGTAAGGACCATTATTTCCTCCGGTTTATAGTAAGAAGCTATTTCAGGTGAATGTGTTGTTGTAATAGTCTGGTTTCCTAATCCTCTAATTCTCCCCACTAACCTTCTGTGGAGTCCAGGTTGAAGATGTAGCTCTGGTTCCTCAGCACATAAAAAGAAATTCTTACCAGTCTCATTTCTGAACCGACCGAACTCAAGAAGTAGTAGTAATGTTTGTAATGAAACCAAACCAGAACCATGTTTACCAATTGGAATTACAGTATTACCTTGTCCTTCAAGAAAAGGAGTTAAGGACTCCAAAACACCTATTACATCACCTGAGGTAGGTGAAAACGTAATTTTCGAATCGCTCTCAACTATGAATCCAGACAGCTCATTGTTCAGTCGCTCAATAATATCCTTTAAAGGTGCATTATCTTCAATTTTATTTGGATTGGCACGTAATTCATCTCTCAACTTCAAAACAGTTTCACCTGGAATTGCTTCTTGAAATTTTAACACTCTTCGGAATAATTCAGAATTGAAGGTCATTGTTCTGTCCCAAGTACGCTTTGAAGGCAAAAGATAGAATCCAAGTTCTTTGAGATGAACATGCCCTCTCAGTCGGTTTAATGATGTATCTTCAAATGGATCTGTATCCCCTGTAAAAAAATAACGGATTGCTTCAAACTCAAGTTCGTCAGCATCAAATCTTGCACAAAAGGCAATCTCAACACCAAGCACTGCTCCCTCTGGTTTATTTCCATGCGTTAATATACCTGTTTCATGACTGTACCATACTGGAACACCCCCACTATTGTTATTAAACCATTCTGGGGATTTACTTGGGTCGTCATCTATAAAACCCGTAATTACACCTTTTATAATTAATCTATCTTCTGGTTTTGGATTCCCACCAAAAAAATCGTAATCAGTGAGAGACCTTGAAAGTCTATCTCTACCGAGCAACATACCAATTGCATCAATTACCGTACTTTTTCCAGAATTGTTCTTTCCCAGTATTACTTGATGCTTATGGAATTTTATTAGTGACTTCTTAACGCCTCTAAAGTTTTTAATTTCAATTTGAGATAATACCATAGTTAAAGTCAATTATAACATGTAGATTGATATTTCTGCGACCCCGTCATGATGAATTAGGTGGTCATATTCTATTGATACTAGGCAAAAGGGTCATCTGAAAATTTCTTGTGAATCACAGGTTCATCTTTTTCTTCTTCCATTTGTCGAATGAGCATTCGCGTTTCCCTAAACTCTTGAGCTTCCGGAACTTTTATGAACTCAACCGCATCATCTTCGACTACAGTAGAAACAACCTTTTCGATCTCATCAAGACTTGCCTGGAAATACTCCTTTCGCATATTCACTTTGTTGACTCTTCGATCCTTGAACGCTTGATGCAGCGATGCTTCCAATCCAGGGGCATCTTTGGAGAACATCATTGCGTGAACATCAAATTGAAATGGAACGGATGCATCTCCGAGTTCCTTTACACGATCCATAGGCTCAAGTCTCCTTGTCATTCCAATCTTGTACACATTCTCTCCAAATGATCCAAGATTTGAAATAATATAGACGTGTCCTGATCTCGTTTCCTGCGCCCTTGAAATAGCACGCTCTTTATTCTCCGTCGCCTCTTGTAGTTTCTGTCTTAAAGCTTCAATCTGTGCATTCAACTTCTCATGCTCATCACCACTAACATAGCCTAGTTCCTTCTCTGCTTTATCCAAAGCCTTTTGGAATTTTGCTTCTTCATCTAAAGCCTTTTTGCGCGCGCGTTCTAGTTCTTTTTGCGCGCGCTCTTCCTCTCGTTGTTCAGCTCTGATCTCTTTTTCCTCTTCCTTTTCTTCGTGCTTCTTCTTGCGGTATTCATACGTGAGTTGCAATTCCTTTTCTTTCATGATGACATACTCCTTCACAATCGTCATATCATTACTCGCTCCTAACTTGTTTATAGCCTCACTCGCCTTCCAGATGCGCTCTTTAATGCGCACCACATTGTTCCAGTTCACTTTGGCGATAAGGGCATCACATTCACCATTAAATGCTCGAAGCATCAGTTTGGTTTGTCGTTTCATCATTTGCTGGCCCTTACTCTTACTCCCCTCAACAACCCATTCGGTTCCACAGCGCACAGCAGATTCATTATGGATCATATACTTTTGATCCTCCTTGGCTTCTCGAATAGCATCTTTGAATGTTTCAGAGTCCTCATAGTCAAACACAGGCTCATAGATTCCAAAGGAAATTGATTCAAGATCGTTATGAAACAAATTGATTTCCTGTTCCAAACGTTCATAGTTCTCTTGACCTCGCGAATACTTAACACGAAGTTCTTCGATTTGGCTCAGCAAATCATCTAATACAGCTTGTTTCATTTCAACCTCTTTCTCAATCGAAGTGATCGGAGTATAACGGTCTAACTCGTTTATTAGTTCTTGATTCTTCTCTTCAAGAGCTTGATTTTGCTGCTGTAGTTCCGCAAGCTTTTTACGATTAAATAAATCCATGGTCGATCGTATCTTATATCAGTGAATGGTGTGATTTGCAATCACCTAAAATACACAATGCACAACTATCTCACAATACTTGATTGATTTTATCTGAACATATAACTTGACATCAATCAACTTCTATGAATAATGAAGAATGCCCACCAGACTTGATAAAAGACACCAAATATGGTGTCCCTAATCAATCGTATTGTGAAAAGTGGGTTATTACCATCGAGAGTGCATCAAATTCGCACCAAGCTGGAGTTTCTGATCCATCGAAACTGGATCGCTCCCGTGGTCGTCGTGATGCATAGTACGGAAATTGCTTGATGATAACATCGGCAATCCCTGGCTTGTTTAACCCAAAGAAGGAACCTGATATTACTTTTCGTGAGTAATGTTGAATGGGATATCCCAATTCATTAATCAATTCCTCAATCTGGAAAAACAGTTTCTTCATTCGCTCTCCCCTGCTCTGGTTCCGACTAAAGGCTGGTTCTAAAAGAACCAACTTCGGATCAAAGCGTTGAATCAAGTTCTTCACATACTCTAGGTATGCATCTGGATTCTTGGGAGAAAGGTAACGGTAATTACTACTTTTTACATGGGTGGGGGTATCCATCGCTGCATAGCCAAGTGCTCGGTAGTGCGGATATATCGCTAAAACAGTGGACCTTTGGTTTGCTGTTTTAGTTTTTCCCATCTTCCGTAAATTGACTTAGGAAATGGATACGTTCTGCGAGGTCTACGCCATTGCTTTGATACGTTATTTCATCAATGCGGGCCTCGGCGTATCCTTCCAAAAACAATCGAAATTCTTCTATCTCGCGTTTGAGAAGTACTTCGAGTGGTTCAGCGAACAATACGTGATAACACACAACCATTTCAAGACTTGGATAGCGCTTTCCATTCTCGACACGGGAGAGTGTTCCCCAGGACTTTTGCTTCAAAAGCATGCGAACGTCATCCAGCGTGAGTGGAGATCGTTTGCGTGCCTTTTTCAATACATGCATAAAGTTCTTTTCTATTTAATTCGAATAATTCTGTACCTGCCTAGACAGGACATTTCTATCCTAACCTCTTTCGCAGTTTCAAGCATGGCGATACCTTCGTGCCTCCTGAGCACGGCGCCTACTTTCGTGCGCTAGGGCTTTGGACACCCTACGCACAGAACCGCCCTTGTGCGCGCTAACGCGACGCCCAAGCGGCGAACCTGCACGCAGTGCGCCAAAGACTCCTAGCTGCAACGAAAGCAGGAACAAGAAAGACCTTGCCTACGTTTGAGGATACACTCCACACGTTCTGTATCAGTTTGTTTTTTGAATTTGGAAGATATTTTCTGTGTCTCTTGTTGTCTATCTTTATATATAGTTATCGGCACATTATGCATTGGAGTGTTGTCTAATTGTGCTGATATAATCTCTGCTTTTGCCTTGGTGAAGTCGGTTGGTTCATAGTGAATATCACTGCGGTATTTTCTGTGTTTGGGTGATAACTCTTTTCCAGTTGGATCGGTGATTTTAATAAAGTCTCGTGATGAAAGAGACTCAACCGCTTTGGTTATTGAGCGCGGCGAGAGGCCGGTTTTTTTCTGGAATTGGCTATGGGATATTCTATCGCGTTGTTTGTTCCATCCTATGGTTTGACGAATAATGGTGAGTAATAGCTTAAGTTCTGCTTCTGAGAGCTTCGGGAGCCAGGTATCGAGGAGGATATCTGACACTTTGGTAAATCCTTGATCATTCATAACGAAAGGAAGTGTATCGAAGTTCGATGGAGGGGTCATGGCGACAGTTTCGTGACCCCTGAGCACGGAAGTGTTGCCATGATTTAATTTTTGGTTGTGTTAACTTCAAATTCGTATGGCACAACGATCTTTTGAATTAAATCAAAAGGACATTGAGGAATTCAAGGTTCTTTATGAGAAATACTACACTGTGGAGCTAAATAATTCTCAAGCTAAGATGCTTGCTCAGCACCTTATAGCTTTTATGGCATTCATTACGTATAAGCAATAGTTTTCAATCTCCTTTGATTCGTGTTATAACAAAAAGGCATGATCATTATTTAGAAGTCTAAGTTAAAGAGGAGGGACGAACGGTAATCATGCATTATCTTTCGCCCCTCCTTTTTGATTTACAACTATGATTAAATACTTTGTTTATGCAAGAAAAAGTCGAGACAAAGCTGAAGAACAAGTAATGTCAATTAACGGGCAGCTAGACGCAATCAATAACTTGGCTAGAAAAAATGGCTTTGTGATTGCACAGATATTCAAAGAAGAAAAAAGTGCAAAAAAACCGGGTCGACCAATTTTCAATGAAATGATGGAACGAATTCGAGCCGGAGAAGCCAACGGAATAATATGCTGGAAATTAAATAGACTTGCCAGAAATCCTGTTGATGGAGGTGCAATATCTTGGGCTCTTCAAACCAATATCATACAAGCTATCCACAGTGTAGAAAGAACATATCTACCTACGGATAATGTACTGATGATGCAAATTGATTTCGGAATCGCAACTCAATTTATCAAGGATCTATCAAGTGATACCAAAAGAGGGCTCAGAGACAAAGCAAAGCTTGGGTGGAATCCGAAGGCTTCACTACCAATGGGATATTTACACAACCCTAAGAAGCAGCTTGCAGATGAACAAATTATCTGCGATCCCGAACGATATTCTATAATTAAGGAGTTATGGAAGCGGATGGAAACAGGCGCCTATTCAGTTCTTGATATTCGTCGAATGGCAAGGGTTCTCGGCCTTGTCAATAAAAAAGGGAAAGAATACTCTCTTAATGCTTTCTACTTGATGTTCAGAAACCCAATGTATTATGGTAAATTCTACTGGAAAGACGAAAATGGAAATAGTGTTCTTTGGGAGGGAAAACATAAAAAGATGATTGATGAAGTCACCTTTCACAAGGTACAACAACTGATTTGCGACAGGAATCAAAACAAGGGGGCAAAGAGCTACTTTTTTCCATATCGTGGACTCATTTCCTGTGGCGAGTGCGGAGGGCATGTTACTGCCGAAAGAAAGATTCAGGCTATTTGTACGAAGTGCTCACATAAGTACTCCATTAGACGAAATGAGGTATGTCCGAAATGTAACACCTCATTATCTTCAATGAATAATCCGAGTATCATAGACATAACCTATTACCGTTGTATGAAGAACCGCAACCAGAATTGCACTCAAAAAACCATAAACGCGAATAGCATCAATCAAACTATACAATCACTACTTGAGAACATCTCAATTCCTAGGAAGCTGCATGATTGGCTTATGCAACGCACCGATGCTTATTACAACTCTCGTACAACGGATCAGAGTCTATTGATTAACTCTTTGAAAAAAAAGCTGGCTAGGGAGAAACAAAAATTGGAGAATCTAATCGAGCTTCGCGTCTCGGGAGAAATAAACAAGGAAGAAGCCGAAACACTAAAACTAAAATATAACCTAGAAATAAAAGCTGTCGAAGAAGAGATATTTCAGAAAGAAAAAGCTCAGTCAATTGAGAAACGCAATGCTGAGATATACTTGAAATTTGCTAAAAACTGTGTTGAAAGATTCAAGAATGGTGACGACCATGAAAAAAAAGCAATTACCGCATTTTTCATTTCGAACCTAACCTTATTGGATAAAACCCTTTATTTTTCAACAAAAAAAGCACCGGAAGTACTTTCTTTGATGCAGAAAACCTTACTCTCTGAAATAAGCGTTTCGAACCTAAAATCTTGTTGATACATAAGGGTTTAAGGCTGTTTTACGAGCTTAGTTTCCTACAGGGGTCCAAGCCAACGTCTATCTCGAACCGAATATTTCAGTCTTGTTTCATCTATTGACCTAAATTTCATCGTTAAGTTATTCAGTACTTTACAAACTTGACTTTACATTCTTGCAAATATTATTATTCAGAATTCCGCTTAATGCGGTTTTCTTTTACATAAACTCAATTTTCTTACCGGTACTCGGATGGAACATTGTAATCTCACCATCGCTACTTACTTTAACGGGAAACGCATCATGTCTTCTTGCCGATAATGCTGCTGTCGTCCTAGCACCAGCGGCTGATAAACCGTCTGCCGTCCTAATCATTGAGCCGAACCCATAAACCCGATTGTCTCCAAATATGATTGCCCCGTCCATACTGGACATCTCAAGGAACTTTCGCTTATAAATTCTTTGAGTGTTTTCTAAGTCGAATCTAAAATCATTAAAGGACTCACCTATCCCCTTCCTGATCTCATCTGCATGTTCACTACCGATTATTGACTCTTGATTCGAAACATTTTCAGTAAAACTTGCATTATTGGTAAAAACCAGCAGTGCACCGTGTCGTTTATAGCTCAAATCAAAAAGTATTTCATAAAGATTACAGCCGATCCGATAGCTTTTATGGCTGAACGACCCTAACAGTCCCGTAAGCATGTTCTTTAGGTGAGAAGGATCATATAAATACCAATTACCTTTTCTATATGATGCTCTTAAACCTGATGAATCACAAATAATTAAGTCTCCTCGGGTCGTTCTATGAAAAGACCAGTGCCAATCCTTAGTTAGCTTATACTGCTGGTATGAATGTAAGAATTCCGGATAAAACTTGTAACGATATGATTCTCCTATGTCATCTACTCTCACATACTCATAACCGATAAATTCAACCTTACCATTTACTACAAAAAACACGCTTTGATCCTTCCCTAGTGGATCGATAAGTTTGTGAAATGAACTGTCAGTCACATCAAAAGAAGCTGGTGTTCCATCTTCCAAATTGAACAACAGGTTAATCGCAATGGAATCATTCTCATAGGTACGTCCATGCATTTCGTCATTGAATTCAATAAGCTTTTTCCAGTCAATTTTCTCCTCAATATTTGTCAACCATTGAATAGCCACTGCTTCTTGGATAATCCTCTTTGCCGTACTGTTTGAAAAACTCGATGTTGTTTCAATTAATCCCTTTAGTTCTGCGGATGCAAAGTCTCTAATTGACTCGAGTTCTGGCGTTGGTCTATATGCTTTTATATAAGTCGTGGTTTCCCCGCATGTAACAAAGTTCGTTGTTACCTCACTTCCATAGTCGAACCAGTTCGGAATCATATTAAGAAAGGTTTCGATTGCCTCTTTTTCGCTTATCATTTACTTTACGAATAGTGATTTTTACAATTGCTAAAAGTATCAAAATTTCATTTTCAATAACGTTGGAAACTGCCATCGAATAATTAATGTCTCCTTGCAATTTACCTCATAACGAGCAAACATGTCATCGTTATGAGAACCGATGCAAATAACAAAATATACTTTGCTAAAACCCTCGAATCTCACGGAGGCAAACTCTTCGCTCAGCACCAAAAAGACAAAATATACCACTCCCTCATTACAGGAGCCACCGGAACCGGAAAGTCAAATCTTCTCAAAACCATGATTCTTGGGGAAATCGAAAACAACGCGGGGTCAGTTATTGTTTTTGATCCGAATGGGGATCTTGTCCATGACATCATTGGAGACTGCTCACCAAAACGAAGAAAAGATATTATCCTTATTGATCCTTCAAGACCCAATCATCAATATGGTTACAATCCACTCAAAAAAGTACCTGATGAACACAAACATAGAGTGGTGTCTGAAGTCATGGAAATATTTTCGCGATTATACCCACAAAACGGCGCACGTGCTGATCATATTCTTAGACATTGCCTCTATCTCCTACTCGAGCAAAATCATGCGTCTCTGGCGGATATTCCAAAACTTCTTGTTGATGACGAGTTTCGCTACCAATGTCGCCTTCGCACAAACAACGAGACTATTCAGAATTTCTGGCTTAAGGAGTTTCCTAAATATCGATCAGATGCCATTTTACCGATTCTTTCTCAACTTGGGTTTCTTCTCAATCATCCTGCAATCAGAAGCACCGTAATAGAGCCAAAATACGACCTTCACCTTCGGCATGTCATTGATAATAAGAAGATCATTCTTATTGCTATTTCCAAAGGAAAACTTGGAAGTGATGTAAGTGCATTTATCGGTTCAATTCTTCTTACCTCACTCACCATTGCAGTGTACGGTCGAGCTAATATGCCAGAATGGAAACGACCCTACAGTTCCCTTTACATTGACGAGTTCCAAAACTTCAATATTTCTTCAATTATTGGTGCTTTTGCAGAGGTGCGTAAATATGGTCTCGCTATGACCGTAGCGACACAGAGACTCTCTTCCTTAAAACCAGAAATTGCAGCGGCAACTATTGGTAACGTGGGAAGCTTATTCACCTTCCGAGTTTCTTATGATGAAGCCAGAGTATTAGCAAAATATATGATGCCACGTATTACCGCAGAAGACATTGTTTCACTTCCAAATTACCACATAGCACTATCAATGATGATCAATGGAACTGTTTCGATACCTTTTATTGCTATGACAGCAACTCCAAAAGAATTGTTTAATCGCAAGTCTATGGATATCCCATCTCCTTAAATATGAATTGAGCGAACTCTGGAGTGAGCCCAAGTTTATCTTTCTTCCATTGCAATGCACCCAGTGTTTTACCTCCAGTAGTTGTAATTGAACGATTTGGGTTCTCAGATAAATACTTTTCTAAAAGTGCGCTCGCATACAAATTTTGAGTCATCCAATTTCTTCCAAAATCTGGTGTTAAGTTTCTTCCTTTTAAATAAAACTTCCACCTTTTCTTCCACTCCTCATCTGGATTATCAAATTCGTTCCAATTTGAAGTTACCTCATATAGAGTTAAAATACGTTTAGCGCCTATTCCATATGCAATAAGAATATCACCGATATTTATAGCCTCAGGCCTTACTGCGAAGTGTAATTCGTCTTGCTCTTCCCCAAAAGTCCATTCTTCTGTAACTGGATCTTCTGAAACTCCAATTGGCTTTAGCCAAAACCTCCTGTTCAATGGAGTTTTTTTCTCTAAACCCCAAATCTTCGGTAAATACATGCCATACCCTTCATCATTCGACCAATCATTGTTTTTCAACAAGGGCTTCTCGACATCTACGATTCTTTCGGCCTTCTGCCAAAATCTTTCGAAAATATCAATAGTTTCCTTTGACTCTTTTTTGTCGAAAAACAATCCAATTTCATGACGTCTTTTGAATGCTGTTTCAGTTAAGTTTGCTGAACTTACAAGGCACCTATCATCAACAATATAAATTTTAGCGTGTATACCTGTAAGTGAGCGAAGCTCTCCATGTTTTATTATTTCTTGAAATACAGTATAATTAACCGCTCTTAACTCATTTATATCTGTAATGAACCTTTTGTCTATCTCTTGTGAAAGAAATTTCCCATTGCTCAATTCATCAATAAAATCAAGGCTTCCTACATAAGGGCAGCATATCCAAAGTCTTGATTCAGTATTAATCAATAGTTTTTTAAACTCGTTTAAGAGATCATCGCCAAACAATGTCTTCATAAATAGTGATTTAATAAATAAAGCTACGATAAACACCGAAACTTATTCAGTTTCGGTGTTTTTTTGATTCAATTGTTACTTATTTAAAGCCTTGAATCCGTTCACACGAATGATGTGAGTCCGCGAGTTTTCGGCATCTTCTGGGACAATTCGAAGCAGACGATTGTTTGAGAATAAGCTTCTGAGTTTGATGTTAAACTCACCATACTTTACAGGATGTTCACCTTCCTTCAAACTCTTTTCATAATTCTCGTACAACGCTCCATTGGTCATTTCTCCAGTTTTTGATTTCTGAAGAATATCAAAAGCTGATTGAGCGACTTCATTCAGTCGACTTCGCTCTTGAATTTCATCTTCATCAAAGAAGAATATTTCCAATTCGTCTGCTTCTTTGAGTTGTTCATCACTCATGTAGTCAGTCATAAACTTGAGAGCCTGTCTTCCGCTTCTGATGCGACTATCTGCATCAGAAATAAATTCCGCAGCCTCCTCCTTTATTTTGACTTGTTCTTCACGTGCTTCAATATCCAACTTCAAATTGGTAAGCATGTCTTCGATCACGTTCACATTTCCGTCAACGATCACGGCTTCTTTGGTTGCAGTTGTTTCTGCCATATTCACTTGTTTTTAATTGATTACTAGGTGTTCTGTTAATCCTCCTCGATAAAATACACCTCGGCTTCCGTCAGGATTTTACCCTGCTGGTCTCTTACCTCAACATACTTTGCTGGAGTAACATTTGCGGACAGTTCGATATCAGAAATTCCATACCGAACTACCTGTTCACTATGCGCATCTGTGTGCACATCGATAATTTTGAATTCTGCAAAAAATGTTTGTTTTGTTGAAAGCAATCCAAAATGAAGCATCAACTTTTCGAGCGTCAATTGATACGCTAAAAACGAAAGTTCCATCATGTAATTTCCAGAATTCATAAGCCATCGTACTTTGAGAGAAGAATGCTCTATGATTGAAAGAATTTCACCACGATACATTTCAAAGAATTCACTTTGTAGATCATACTTAAGCCCGTTGTTCCGATACATATCTCGTAAATATTGAATCGGATCTTCGGTCTCGGTTGCAGCGATGGCTATTTCTTTCTCGATTGAATTTACCTTGTTGTCTTGAACAAGTGCCAATTCATAGAGCTTCTTTTTGATGTCTATACCCTCCATATCTTCTTTGCTTTTTCAAACCCTACCCAGTTATGATTTTCATCATATCCACGTGCAGCGAGTTCTTGCCTGATAAACTTATTGAGTGGAATATCCATTGCGAGGATGAAGCGTAAAACTTCTCCATCCATCGTTGAGAATGCTCCTCGAATTTCAGCCCAATGATCAAGCGGATTGGTGTCTTGTGCGATGGTATCGATATGATCATAATCCATCTCAGCATAACTAGTCGTGAGAGGGTGAATAACCACATTTTCAGTTATTTCAAGAATATCATCAGATACCATTAAGTTCATACCGCTATGATATGCAACCGCATAAAATGGCGTGATTTCTTTTCTTCGCACTAAGAAGTTTCGATAAACCGCATCATCAATGAATTTCTGCTCATTGCCACCGTACACGATGGCAATATTTTCTATTCCTTGATCCATAATGGGTAAATGTTAATTTCAGACTCCCGTCCGGCAGGAACGGCTTCCAAGGCTTCTTCATGGGTTTCATAAAAAGTTGATGGTGGAGACTCCACTTCATACTTATCTTCTTGCCTGACTGAACTTACAAAGAGTGCAAAGACACGTCTAATTCGCGTAGTTGCTTTCCGCTTCAATGAACGGTAATTACTCCAGTCATATTCGTCCCAATCTTGAATAGGCTTTTGGCCGATGTAATGACCTTCACAATCTAAATGCATAAGCATGAAGTATACGTCCTCTTGGGTGAATTCAGACTCTTCGGCAAAGGCGTGACAATAGCGAAGGAGTACTTCATATTTGCCTTCTAGCGTAAGGCCCTTCGTTTGATTTGAAACAAGGGTTATCTCAGAGTCCTCCCACCCCTGTTCTTCTGCAGCTACTTTAAATGCTTCAAGAAGAAATGGGGATTCTTTGAAAGGAAAGAGGTTTATGCGAACCTGTTTGTCTACGAGTTTTTTAGTCATGTTCTGTTATTGTTTTGAGGTTAAACTGTGGCAAACAACCTTCGTCTGCCATGGAAATATGAGAATCGGTGGTGATCACGATATGATCAAGTAATTTGATATCAAAGGCTCCCAAGCACTGCGTGATAACTTTTGTCAGTGCTCTATCATTCTCTGAAAAACAAGCTTTCCTTGAAGGATGGTTGTGCATGACAATCACCGCAAAAGCATGCGTCATTACAGCGATATGTGCTATTTCTTTGGTAGCTATTGCCACTGTGTATTGAGTTCCTTGTGCAATCATCGAAATGCCAAGAAGCCGATGTGTTGTCGTTAGGCTCAGTACCCAAAAGCACTCTTTGTAATCAAGCTGATCATCTTCAAGCAAAGCATGAAGAGTTTTTACGGCTTCATCTGAGCTATTCACCGACACCATGTCATCAAACAAGGGTCGTTTATAGCAAATGCGGATTTCACGAGGTACGAGTACCTCACGTGACGGTAAGTTCATGTTTGATAAATTTTGAATGTTGGGTGCGGACTATTCCGAGTTTCAATTGTTGATTTCGTAATTCGCAACAAGCATTTCAGTCTTTCGTTTTTTGGTGCCGTCCTGATTTCTTGATGCTGGTTTACTTTGGTCGACAGAGATAGAATACCAATCGTAGTCTTCAATAAATCCGTCGAGTATATCATTTGGAAAGGATGACAGGAGAAATTTTCCTTTGAGCTTCGTGAGCGTCTTCAAAAGTTCTGTGTAATGTTCTCGTGTGTATCCTTTGTAATGCCCTTGAACGGTATCGATATAGGGTGGATCGAGATAGAAAAACGTTCGATTCGTATCACGGCGCTCTATTAATTCAAGAGCGTCCGTATTCTCTATCTGCACCCCTTCAAAGCGTTTTCGCAAGCTCTCATTCCATAACAATCGCTTGTTATGGAATGTTTTTGCTTTTGTTCCTTGGGTATAGCAACCGAAGGAATCAAGAGTTCCGGAGAACCCAGTTCCCGTTAGGACGTAAAATGCCCAGGCAACCTGAAGATCTGAAAAGTGATGTGGAATCTGCCTGATGCTCCACGCAACTCGATGTATGGTTCGATCATACAGGGTTGATTCAATTCTTTGTTTAAGACTTTCAAAATCAGTTTGTACTACTCGATAAAAGATTGATATCATCGCATCGAGATCATTTATAATTTCTGATTTCGAAGGATTTTTTGCCATGAAAACCGCAGCACTTCCTAGGAAGGGTTCGCAGTAAATGTCATGGTCTGGTAGTAAGGGTAAGATTCGACTTACCAGTTTTTGCTTCCCCCCGTAATAAGTGATTGGGGTTTTCAAGTTCATACGTGTAATGATGATTAGGGCTAATAACTATTCAGTTAAGTACTCTTTACCCCTACCCTACACGAATGAAAAAATCAGTCATGGCGACGTCACCGTGCTCCAGTATCACATTCATTGAATAAAAAAAGGGCTATCCTATAATGGATGCCCCTTTGCTTTGTAGTCCAATTCGTTTCTACAAGATTATTTGTTTGAAAGAATGAATCCCAATTTAATCGTAGTAAGTGAAACTGACTTTGTTCGGTCATAGACTTCCTCGTCTGGTAATTGATTGGTTGAAAGCGCGTATCGAAATGTTTGGAAATTGTGTTTGCCATTGAGCGAGTAGCCAAGGCTTACAATCCATTGATCATTGAACGTTGCACTCCCTTCAAATTTGATCCCAATCGAGCGCCCTAGTGAATACGTCGATTCAACAGAACTAAAGTCTCCTTGAGAACCCGTGAAATAATGGATGTGGTAGGACTTTGAAACTTTCAAGAAGTTAATGAGTGGTGTTATTGAACCACCCAAAACAAGTTTATCATTAATTGGTTTACGAAAACCAAGGCCAATGTTCAAAGGAATATTAAAGTAATTAGGAAACGTGTATTCATGCGTTCCGTCTGCTTCGGTTTCAAATCGGTCTTTTACTTTTGATTTAATTGGATTCCAATAAAAATCAACTCCCGTCGTGAGAAATAACCCTTGCTCATTGAGACTATGGGTAAAATTGTATCCAAGCCCCAATCCTGTACCTGCATAACCAAACTCATCTGAGGGTAATGCGGCAGAATAGAGAAAGTCGCTTATTTGCCCACCCCCGAAGTTCAGTACTGGTTGAGTTATGGTTGCGTGAATTGAGGATTGATTCTGTGCGTGACAGGTTGCACTTAGGATGAGTAACGTTGAAAAAAGAATTGTTTTTGTCTTCATTGTGATTGTGTTTAATTGTGCTGGAACATTCCGAGAAATAGCCTAGCGGTTTTTAAATTCTATTCAAGGCGACACGTGTTCTCAAACACCTGATGAAAGTCAAATGTAAACAATTTACACCAAATATGTTACACGTTAATAGTGTAACATTTTCAATGTGCTTACCCGAAATTTGAAACAATCCAATTTCAAACTCATGTGCGCCAAGAAAACTGATGTATCTGTTTCCGATCCGAGAAACAAATTAATTGCTGACCGGATTGTCGAACTTCGAAAAAATGCTGGCTTTAGCTCACAAGAAGATTTTGCGAATGAATTTGGAATTGGTCGAATGTCCTATTGGAGAGCGGAATCTGGGAAAACTAATATTACGACAAAACTCCTTTTTCAAATTCTGGATGCTCACAAGATGAGTTTGAGTGAGTTCTTTGAGCCTCTTAAATAAGAAAAGTGTAGGGCGTAAATTTTGTATCTTATCGCAGCACTCATTTCAATGCTATGAATAAAATACTCTACATCTTCTGGTTAATATGCTCTCTAATAATTTTTATATTGGCTTATTACGGACTCACTTCAATTCAAGAAGTTTTACCAGTTGCTTCAGTAGGCGGAAAAAGACCTACCCCATCCTTTCCTTATGCTTTGGTAATCACCCTTTCGATAGTAATTCCTCCATTAATTTATTGGGCCTTCATTCGCAACTCAAAGAGCTAATCCAATCAGGTGAGAACGGATACAATGACGAAAAGTAAAATACAGGTAATCATCATTGAAAACATGAAATAATCATTTTTCGTTGGTTCATAATCCTCCTCATTATTTCCGGTAATGAGAGACATGAGATCGCCTATCCACTGCTTAATCATAGAGAGTGTTCTTTTTACGAGTGATCTTTTTCTAGGAGTGAAGATATATATTCATCCGCAGACTTCCCATCCGTTATTTTTCGAATAAGTTGGTCGACTTCATAAATCTGAATATCATACTTATGTGCGCTTTCCGTTTGTGCCGCAATCTGATTGGCTAATTTAAAGGCTTCTCGCTGAGCTTCGAAATGCACAAGATTAAATAATGCGCTGAATTGCTCTAAACTCAGTTGCACTCTACCTTGTGCTCTTACCCTATTTCTGAAAAAATTGCTGTATTCCATAGTTTAAAGATATCGTCTACAGATAGTAAACTATTTACGTTTTATAAGTATTTATACTCATTGCAGAATTAAAATCAATCAAATACTTTTGATTACACTATCATGATAATCATATACACCTGAATCAATTTAAATAAATTTTCATGCCCAAACAGCACCCTCCCATTTCAGGAGGAATACTTGAAGGAATTGCTAAAATTCTTGCCCATACAGATTATGGACTAACTGGAACAGAACTTTCAAAATTTATTTCTGAAGCGAGACTGATAGATACTGATCCCTCGATGACAAAATGGAAAAGGCTCTACAATTCATTTGTTGAGTTCCAAAACAGAAAGGGGGTTTCAAATAACATCTATACCTTCATAATGATCACGATGAACCCAGGAAGGTTCATTGGAAAAAATGATGAATACGAGCATCTTCGTAATGAGCTGAACAAGAGATTATCACTGATTGGAATAGAACTCAAAACCAATGGGAAACTCTCAAAAGTCAAATCTGCAAAGACCATATCCGAAGCTGAACAAAGAGTTAACCGTTTCAAAGAAAAGCTGAAACAAAGAAACGCACATGAAAAGATTTTTGAATTCTGTAATGAGCAACTGGTTACTGAAAACTACTTTCATAGTGTTTTTGAGGCAACAAAGAGCATCGCGGAAACCATACGTTCCAAAACCATGTTAACTACTGATGGGACAAGTCTCATTGACACAGCATTCTCGATTTCCAGTCCTTTAATTCAAATTAATGATCTTTCAACTGAAACGAAACAAAGTGAACATAAAGGGTTTGCAAATTTGATTCGAGGTGTATTTGGCATGTTCAGAAATACTACTGCTCACGCTCCGAGCATTGTGTGGCCAATCTCGGAAGAAGATGCATTAGATATTCTAAGCACGATCTCCTTGATACACCGAAAGCTCGAACTTTCGGAGAACTTCTAATAGAAAAGTCATGACAAGAGAAAATCAAAAAGCCATATTTGAATTCCTTTCTGAACAAAATGATGCATTTATAGCTATTGATCAGGATGACGATGATGGATATATTCCATTCATTTCAATGATATGGGATATCGACAACATGCCCTCAACCGACATTAGATACAAGTCGGAAAGTATGAGGGATGATATAATTCGACACACGATTCATGCGCCCGATTGGGACCTTGAAGAATTGTTCATCAATAAGCTCAAACTGTATGAAGACGAAAGCAAATTCCTCAGGTTTGTTGAATTATCATTAGCACCAAAATTTTGCCAATATGCCAAAGATTCAGAATTCAGGATGGGTGCTATCAACCCCTATTTAGAGGGTGATGGATTAACACTTCAGCCAAAAAGAGAAGTTGATTCTGAACTTGATCCGTACAACTATGATTCAAGAACGATATATAAAATAATTGATTTTGACCTCATTCAACATCTTCCTAATGGAGTTGAATTAAACACCATCCCCATCCATGTAAATTCTCCTGGAAGTGGTGCTCAATACTCCAATACAGTTGCTGTGCCAGAAAAATTACCAGCGCTCGTTCTTAATCATTGGGATCGATGGAATGATTCAGGATGGCTTACAATTTTTTATCTTTTTTACTGTACCGATGATGGAATCGAAAATATTGGAAAGATAAAAATCATGGAATCAGACTCGCATAATATCATGACTGTTATTCCAAATTCATTCTTTGAATTAAACGACTCCTATTGTTCGCTGGGTCAATCTGATGACTTCTATTATGATCTACGAGATAGATTTCCTGATGAGTATTTAAATATTCTTTACGCGTTGCGTGATGCAGCCTTTTTCCCAAAAATTCATGAAGATTTTGAAAAAAACTCA
Source organism: bacterium (assembly GCA_024742305.1). GTDB lineage: Bacteria > Bacteroidota > Bacteroidia > Flavobacteriales_D > Crocinitomicaceae > UBA4466. Next base: position 301,378 of record JANSYQ010000002.1, read on the forward strand.
GGATTCAATAATTCTCTACTCAGAAGCAGTCAAGCTGGCAGAGTGCTCCGGCTTATTCGACACAAAATTGAAGGACGAGATATCGATAACCTCTATGACTTCCACTACGAATACAAACCACCGTACTCTAGGCAACCTGTCGATATTCACTTCGGCTTCAAAACTCCTCAAAATAGTACCGATCGAATATTCGCTCTCATTGGAGAAAATGGCGTAGGTAAAACGCAACTTATGTCTCAACTTCCGATAAGTATTGCCGAAGGCAAATCCCAGTTTTTTTCACCACAAATCCCTTTGTTCAGTAAGATCATTGCCGTCTCTTATAGTGCCTTTGACGAATTTAAAATCCCAAAGAAGAATGTACATTTTAACTATCATCATTGTGGTTTGAGGAAAGAGGATGGAAAACCTTACACAAAAAGGGGACTGACAATGCGATTTAATAAAAGTTGCTTACGAATATCATATTTGGAAAGAATGCAAACATGGCGGAGAATTTTATCAAATTTCATAGAAAACAGTATACTGGATCTGTTCATATTGCCATGGAATCGCAATATGACGGAAGAGTTATATCCAGGCCAATTCTTATCAAGAAAAAATGGTTTTGTATACCATAACGATGGCTTTTCCGAGGCACGCCAAAAAATGAGCTCAGGTCAAAACATCTTACTCTACATTATAACCGAAATTGTAGCTAACATTCGATTTGACTCACTTATTCTCTATGACGAGCCGGAAACTCATCTTCATCCTAACGCAATTAGCCGTTTAGTTAACGCTATTTATGAACTCGTACAAGATTTTGAGTCTTATTGTCTAATTGCGACCCACTCCCCAATGGTTATTCGTGAACTTTCCTCAAAAAACGTATTTGTAATGGAAAGGAATGAGCGAAACCTATCAGTTCGTAGAATTGGAATTGAATCATTTGGTGAAAATATTTCAGTTTTGACCGATGTAGTGTTTGGTAATGGCTCCATTACCAAACAGTTTTCGACAATTATCAATGAACTCATTGAATCAGGAAAAAGCTACGATGAAATTGTGGAAGAATTCGACTCTGGAAGACCGCTCAGTTTAAACACTCGCCTTCATATTCAATCACTATTAAACCAGAATAATGCGTAATCTTCCACACTTTTATGATGAATCGTTTTCATTCTTTCATGACGTAGTGAAAAGCAAACATAAAAAACGAGATGACCCTGGTTTTCTTGATAGACTGGAAACCTACTACGAGGATATTGATATATTATTTGAAGAGTACAATAAGCTCTTCAAAGAGAACAAACTTCATACGGTCATTGCAAGCACTGTTGAAGACCAGCAAAAGTCCGATCTACTAGACCTTTATCACTATGATAATAAAAGGATTCAAGCGCTTAAGACCCTTGTTACCACCATAGATGATAACCGCGCATTGAATACATGCCAGAATTGCACCGTACGAATAGTTGAAAGCATGGATCATCAAGTGCCAAAAAATGACTTTCCAGAATTTTCTGTTCATCCATTAAACCTATTCCCAAGCTGCGAAAAATGTAACAAAAAGAAAGGTAAATATTGGAGGACAGAAACAGGACGGCTCTTTCTAAATCTTTATTTAGACCCACTACCAGAAGCTCAATATTTATTCTGTAATGTCAGCGTTGAAGATGAAAAGGTAGAAGCTCATTTCGAATTAAGGAACAACGAATGTATTTCAACAGAACTTTTTCAGCTTTTAAAAAGTCATTACGACCGCTTAGAACTTTGCAGTCTATTTTCGTTAAGTTGCGGCACAGTTATATCAAGAATGGCAACCTACATTAAGAATCATAGTGATATGCTTAGTATTGAACAAATGCAGTCAATTACATTAAAATCAAATCAAGATGAAAAAAACATATATGGCCAAAACCATTGGGAATTCATCCTGCAAGATACGTTAATTACGAGCGAGGATTTTATCAATTTTGCCCTTACAAATCATATTCAAGTGGCGGATTGAAAGTTTATTTAAAGATAATAATCAGCGGTAGCACCGCACAAAGAGTCAACAAAATCGTCCAATAAGTTATTGAGGATAACCCAACTGCTGTTTTCTTCCTTTTCTTTCCAAGAAATTTAAGGTACTTACGCTCTTTTTTACTGTTCTTCTTGTAAAAGGTAAATAGCCCCTCCATTGATTCCTTTTCAAACTTCTCCTCAATCTTTATTAAATAAACCTCTCGATTCTCAAGAATACTATTCAATGCGAGAACCCTTATTCCTCCAAGTCCTGAAATAATGAAAGGAATCCACCACGCCAATACAAACCAGTCTCCATAATCTTCAACTTTTGCGCTTAGTAACCATGCGAAAATGATACCTGAAACAAGCAAACATCCTTTCTCTATTCGATTGATTTCAAGAATTAATTCTTTCCGCTCATTAATGGCAGTTTCATATTCTATCTTTCTAAACTCCGAGTCTTTCATTTCGGTAAAATAATAATTATCTTTAACCTTCATGAATCATGTTACGAACATAGAGCCTGGCACCATTCTTCGAGTGTTTTGCCCAAACAAAATGGTTTGGCACTATGGTATTATGAGCTGGAATGGACGAGTCATTGATCGAGCGAAAAGAGGAATTCTGAGTAGAACTTGGAGAGAATTTTCCGAGGGGTGTCAGGTCGAAATCGCACCTACACATCGAGAAGATTTACCAAAGAAAATAATTCATCAAAGGGCCTTATCCAATATTGGTCAAAAAGGCTATCACATGATTTTTCAGAATTGTGAACACTTCGTAAGCTGGTGTAGAAAAGGAAAATTCACTTCGAAACAACTAAATTACGTCCTGATAATAATTGGCATTGTCATTGCCGTAGTTCTGTTGCTTCGCTCTGACACTAAAAAGTCTCAATAATGATACGTAATCGTCAATTAAATCGGATTAAGCCTGGGACGATCGTACGTGTATATTGTCCAAGTAAAATGGTTTACCATTATGGTATTGCTTCCAATAACAACACCGTAATCGATCAAGCCCCTAGAAAAGGTGTTGCAAAAAGATCTTGGTGGGAATTTTCGGAAGGACAAAATGTAGAAATTGTACCTCATGAAGAAAATGATTTTTCACTAGAAGAAACACACCATCGGGCATTACGCAGTATAGGAAGAAATGACTATAATATCCTACATTCAAATTGTGAGCATTTTATCAACGAATGTAGACGGGGAATTCTTGAGTCTCCGCAATTAAAAAAAGCAGGTGATTATGCTACTGGTGGCGCTATCCTATTAATACTGGGATACCTCCTCTTTGGATCGTCAGATAATAAAAATCTTAATTCTTAAATTCAGTTTTTGGGGATTTCCAAGGGGTCTCCCTTGGACAGGTGGCAAGTTTCGTAATGAAACAAAGTGTAATTACTAGAAACTTGCAAACCTGCGCTGTCAGATACAACCCTAGAAGCAAATATTAAATCTGAAGCGCACGTTCCCTTTCACGCCACCCCAACCCGTTTGAAATGAACCCAAAAAGAGAGGAATAGGACGCAATCGCCACGACTGTTTCGGTGATTGAAAAGAAACCAAAACAGCCTCACCTACCCAATTCCCCAATCACCAAAATAGGAGAAGATCAGTCCTTACTCTTCCTTTTCATTTCAAACAAAAGCATCCCACAAAAAAGGATGCTCGATTGTTTTCTGACGGATTTCAGATGGTGAGGTATCCTCAGAAAACAAGCGCAACAGAACAAAAAGCCAAACATCAGTTTAGTTTATTCATAAGTTCATTAAAGGACATTGGAGTGAAATGAATGTCTCTTTCAATTCGTATTCCGAAAGGACGCTCAATTGATTCAAGTTCTGTAATAGAGAATGATCCCCATTCATCTTCAAAGAGTCCAGTAACATAACCGTAGCAAATATTTGTTTCAGGATCGTATTCAGTTGCATACAATGTTGCTGAACCACATGGATCAAAGAACTTTGCAACAACCATTGGGTTTTCATTTTCTGACTGATCTCCGATTCGATTAAATTCTTGTAATAATGTTTTTGTTGTCAATTTCATAGGTTATTTGTGTTAAGCGAATAACAGCCACGTCAATAAAAAGAAGCAAGAGATTAGTGCAGGAAGCAATTACGGACTGAAAGGAAGTAAGCATTTCTTGCGGTATTCTCGGTTCTTTTTAGTGTGCTGTTGTATTCGCCCGTAAATCATTTATGAAATTGGAAATACTCAGTAGGAAGCAGATGCTGGACTTTAACTCTATCTTTTTAATTACATTTAATTCACACTGATCCTAAACATTAATTAAATTCCGATATGAGTTATCTCCAACGCAGTATTGATGCTTTAAGCAAGAGATACCATCTAACCACAGAACACAATACTGATCATATCTATCGCACCGATGCACAAACGAACGAGGAAAACCTACTTTATGGTGTTTCAAATATTCTTGGAAGACTCATATATGAGGCAACGCTTCCATCTCTACCTACAGAACAAGACTTACACTGGAGTGCCAAGGAGTTCAATATAAAAAATAACTCAAATGTTGACCCGTATGATATTGTTGAACGTGGATGGCTGCGAATAATTAATGGCCAAGTAAGAATCTCGATGTCTCTCATGAGAGCCATTTTTGACCTACGCAACAATCGTATAGAAGTTCCAGATGCATTCATTAACGATATGAAATTCCTCGATACTTTTGATGCTGCCAGGCCTAGACACGATCATCCTCTCGTCTCACATCAGTCCCTCACATTTCTCTCAAAGGATCAAATTGATTTCCTTAAAAGAAAAGAATGTATCGTCGAACTTAGAACAGGACAAAAGTACAGAGTTAGCGCTCAGAACTTCGGTCATTTCCTTCAGAATGAAATTTGTGCCGTTCTTTGGTCACACTTGTATAACGATAGTAATCTGAATGGAAAGGATAAAATCTCAGAGTTCATTCGTCGAACGGAGGTCTTCAATATCAGCATACCTCATAATATCGGTGAATATCTTAACCTCAATAAGCAAAAAGCCCTCCGCGATAGTGCCTTCGAGGTCTTGATGAATGAAGAAGATGTGAAGTACTCAAACAGTGAATTTTATAAAGTTTGGTTCGATTCCCCTATGTACACTAGGAGAGGTGAAATTTTTAATCCTGTTCCAAAGAATTTCATTGATTATAGTAGCAGCTATGCGTTTTTGCTAAGTATAGGACGTTACGATTCAAATTATCCTGATCTCTACGAAAGTGAGGATACTCGCCTCTTACACGATTTATTACTTGAACTTATTATCCAGCTGGATGATCCAACACAAAACTATCCTGCCTTCCGGCAAGTCATTCAAGATATTACCCGACCTTACCTTGTGTACCGAACTTTTCAAAGGCTGAAGCGAAGGTGGAAGTATCTGATCCCATATACTTTGCTCGATCCTAGCTCGATCGAAATTGGTCTTCTCGCAACACATCATATGGAAATCAATAGGAACCTGCGCATCGAAGATCAAATGGCTCAAGATCAAATGACTGAAGATATACAAACTCAGTCTGATTTATGGCTCAAGCTTTACGAGTTATTCTTGGATACCGTCACTGAAGAAAGCCCAATTACTGATGAGTCTGTACATTCATTGTATGCAATTCTCAGATATCAAAGTATGGTTCACTATTGGCCGCAAGCAAGATTAAGTCTAAAACAACAAACGGAGCGCGGCAGGAGATTAGAGGAAGGGTTCAAACTATTAACAAGATTACGTCATACTCACTCAGCTTTACCTTGGTATGCTTTCATTCTTGACCGCCTTTTGACTCATCTTACATCAGAATCTTTCCCTGCTACCGTCGGAACATTCACGCTGCTTGATCTCTCGCGTTTAGAGTTTGCCCTACAACTCCGTATGATTGCATCTAGAATTCCGATTATTGAGAAGTCTGTACCGTTTAACGTCTCAGAATTCTTCTCCGAAATAGACAAACTACTCCAAGAAATAGTAACACCATTTTTCACAGAAAAAACGTACAAGCACATTGACCGTATTACAGGCGAATCAAGTACAAAAAACCTAACTCGCTACCATCACAGGTATGGTGAGGAGATTATCGATTGGGGACCTTACTGGATATTTCTGGATGAGTCTGGCTTGTACAACTCATTTATATCTAAAGCGTTATCGAGTATCCAGGTTGACGATTCAGAAAAAGGCCAGTTCAGTGATGTGAATCAGGAGTCTTTGAAGAAGATTCGGTTTCTTCTTAAGGCGATAGGGATTGGTATTGTTCAAATCGATAGATACACCTCAAAAATGAACATACTCTCGCGTAATACCATTCAAACAAGGGGAAAATTAATGGGCAAGCTAAAAGAGCTCACAACAATTCATATAAAATTAGATCTTAAGAAGTGTAGATTAAACGCTTTTACAGAAAAGAACTTTGGAAGTTTTCCAGTACTCTTTGAGGAAACACCTTCACAAGTTGTTTTCTCCGCTTTGGCGAGCCTCGGAGATGAAGATAAATCTGTGTTTCTATCAACTCTTTTAAAAGAAGAGATAGATTTATTACTGCTCCTGGAAATTCTCAATACCATGAATGATCCACAATCTAAAAATATTATTTCTGAGGTAATATCTTCGATTGATGTGGAGCAATATCTCAAGTCAACAAGCAATTTTACTACGTGGAAAAACACCTTAATTGAAGCCATTCGATCTGATAAAAGTTTCGATTTCGTAGAGACCATTCTAGAACGTATTGAAGAGCATCTAGAGCGAGTACCAATGCTCAAAAATCGCGAAACTGAGCATCTCTTTGAACTTAAACTCGCCTTGGCCACAAAAAATAAAGACTTGGAGACGCTCAAAACGGTTCAAATGCATAAAGCAAATCAAGCTGTCACATTTAACCGAATGCCTCCAGATGAAATACGACGTCAATTCTATATGGGTATTCATTATGTGTATAACGCCAAACAACCTCATAAAGCGATAGAAATTTTTGAAAAACTTCATTCCCTTGACCCAGATAACGTTGAATTTGCTTACAGACTCTATCATGCAAGAACAATTGAGGCTTTAGAAAAAAACAACGCTGATCTCTTTCATTCAGCACGTACCTTTTGGGATGATTTTTTTAAAGACTCAAAAGATGAAAATGAATTAAAACGTTTGCAACTATTGATTCTTTTTACGCATACCTTTCACGCAAGTTTCTTTCTTGAAATTGAACAGGTTCGTTATAACCTTTCAAAATTACATCCAGACATGAAGTACTACTCTGGATTAATTGAATCAGTCTACCTTTGCCTTTCGCGTAAAAGTACAGCAGAAGAATCTGGCTCATATTTATATCTCGCATCAACGTACTATGTGCGAAGTGGAGAACCCCAACCATCAATACTAACTCATCTATTAAGCATCCATGATGATTCGAAAGAATTAGCGTTGCTCAAGGATACCTTCTCTCGCATACGAGATTTATCGCCAGAAAAGATTATTCAAACCATTCCTGAAAGATTAAATGGAAACGCTTATAACCTTACCCACTTCATCTCAGAAGAAGTCGTTCGAGCCGGAAAACTTATGAACGAGAGAGTTGTTTCACTCAGTGCAATACAAAGAGAAAACAAGTACAACGATTTAATACTCGCAATCCTTAAAATGAGGCTTGCCGTGTGGGGTTGGTCAATTCAAGACCAAGGGCGAGTTGGTATCAGTACAACGGGAGTAGAATTAGGTGAATCTGACTTTCTCGTAGCGTCAGGAGAACAGAATCTTTGCCTGATAGAAGCCATGACGCTCACCGGAAAAAATAAGCGGAAGACGAGAGAGCACGTTTTGAAGTGTTTTACGTACGTCAATCATCTTACTGAATTCATCATGCTCACCTACTTTCTTGGTAATGATTCAAAATTCAACGATACTTGGAAGAAGTACAAAACTGATGTAGAGTCGATTTGTTACTCTTCTGAAACAGACATTATCGGTTCATTTGAAGATTTAACGGATACTCAACAAAGAACACGCTCTATACAACTCGGAAAAACGAAACACAAATCTACAATTACAATGCTCCATGTCTTTATCAATATCCCTCAGTAAATCTCATCCGTGTAACTCATGATGTTTGCTTTAACTCCTACATACGCAGATATTTTCGAAGATTCACCCGCTCGGTTTAACAACCTGATCGAAAATATACATATTGACCTTATTATCAAAGTTGTGAGTAACACAAATGCACAATTATTTACTGCGCAATTCGAAGAACGAATCCAACGAAAGTTACTTGCTCAATGGATACATGATTTAGAGCCCATTGATCAACTAAAAATTGCTCAGGCATTCAACCAATTCGTCCAAAGGAGAGGTAAGAGGTTTGGACTATTCTCCAGTCACTATTTATTAGCGTTCTTACATGCTTGCCTTGTACAACATGAGAGTGAATCCGATAGTGATCAGATAAAGTCACTAGAGCCTGAAGCAATCCTTGATCTTTTCAAAGCCTATCTCATCTTTACGGAGGAATTGAATGATCAAATTGAATTTCGAGACCTTTCAGTTGAGCACTTCTATGAGCGTACCTGGCCATTATTAATCAAACAAACAGAAATGAATAGGACAACCAACTACTTTTCTGTCATGCTCAAATCTATGTGCTTTTTTGATTACTTCCAGTTTGAACTTGACAAGGAAGAATACGTAAATAACTTCATCCAGTTAAATGGATGTGAGGACGGAAAAAACTATGCATTTAGAAACATTAAACTTATACAAGACGGAACCAACACGGGAAACGAAAATAACTATCGCGAGTGTTTTTTTCGATCACAACAAGAGTTTCTTCCCATGTACGACAATATGTCGATTGACCTCACCACCTACCCTATAGAGTTTCAAAAATCAAAAAATCTCACTGGGATCAGGAAAACACCCTTGTATAAGGCTTCTGAAGATCAATATTGCGTAATTGATTGGAATCTTTTCTCAAGAAAAATATACGATGGTCTCATTTTTGATTTTTATCACAGATCTGGCATCAAGAATGAACAGATGAAAAATGATTTCGTAAATCACTATTTACCGCTTGTCTCAGAAATGATCGAAAAACACCTTTTCCGAAACTTAATCAGAAGCATTTTTGAGAGAACACCTTCGGCTCAAATCATTTTCGATGATGGCGAGGTAAACGGCGCTCCCGACGCGTATGTGAGAATTGGTAAAAGAATTTTCCTCTTTGAAATCAAGGATTCATATTTTTCAGCAAACGCCATTGAATCTGGAGACTATAAAAGTCTCAAAAATGAAATTGATCGGAAATACAATAACTATAAGAAAGGAACAGGTCAAATCGTGAATCAATTGAAGTTCTTGAAGGAGAACTCGTACGAGGAGAAAACCTTTAGTCAGTTACAATTAAAACACCGTAATATCATGGTGTATCCTATAATACTCTATACCGACCCTACTTATCGACTACTCGGTTCAGAGTCATACCTCAATAAAGAATTCTGTGAAAAGTTGCAGAAAGAAAAGTTAGATAGTACCTACGGGCTCGTACGAAGACTATCCTTCATTAGTATTGATTTCTTCTTAGAGAACTTAATGCAGCTGAAAGAGCCTAAAAGTCGCTTAGACAAACTCGTTGATCACTATGAAAAAACAATCAAAGCAAGGCGTAAAAAATTTGCTCGAGAAGAGACAATGACGAGTCATTTTGCAATGTACGCTCACTTCGAAGATATAGTTTTGGGTGATGAGCTCTTTGCAAAAGATGATGGATACATCAAACAAGTATTTAACGATCTAAATCTCATGAGAGGTTTTGCAATCTCTTGATACAAAAAAACTCACAGAACAGTACCTCTTGGAGTTAACCGTTAAGTTTAAATCAGATGTACTCCTTCATTTCAAACAAAGTTTTCTACCCCACACATCACTCGAATAGGACACGTGAATAGTAAAGGACACAATCTGTAAAAGACATGTGTCCGATCTTGAATTAAAAAACACCCTAAAAATGGGCGTCTTCTTTTTTGAGTAATCCAAGGTCTAACAGTAATTCTTGAAGAACAATTTGATACGCTAGGAAAGAAGCATCAATCCTGAATGTTTCGATATCGATATACTTTTTGGCTAACTCGAGATTGTCCTGAATACATGATTCAATTTCGTCAACGTGAGCGTCAAAAAACTCATTAGCTAAGTCATATCGTAAACCATTATCGCGATAGAGTGATAAAAGAAATTCGGCCATAGTATCGAAGCTATGTTCATCAACCAAGACCTTTTCACAAATATCCCAAAGAATTGATTCAGGATTATCTTTTTGAAGTTCGAATAATTGTTTTTTTATTTCTGTGTTATTCATAGTGCATTGTATAGTTAAGCGAATAATGCACGAGGGATATATCTGAAAGGAAATGAGTCTGCAACTAGGAATCTGACCCCTAGGGAGGAGCATTGGTTGCGGGCGAATGATTTCAGATACCCTTGTGCCACTTATTCGCGGCTATACCATGTATGATAACACAGTGATAAATAATGAATCTACTTTCAAAACACAAAGAAGTAAGGTGATGGCTATTCGGTGATAAGGACTTTCTTAATCGATCCATTTGAATAGATAAAGATGAGAATCTCTCCTACCACAACCTCAGACTCCTGTCCGTTCAGATTGACCACCTTTATTAATTCAGAACTTTCAATAGTACCTGATGAGACTTCTTCGACTGAAAGGGAGCTTGTCCAGATTTGAGTTACAAATTCAGGGTGGTCAATATATGGGTTACGGTTATTCTGATAGTCATAATAGATAATATCGTTCCGATTGCGCTCCCAATCACTCACTGGATCATCCAGGTGCCATTGAAGGAGATCGGAAAGAAGGGCATGATAGGGTAAAGTCATATTGTTATCACTCGGTATAGAGTTAATGACCTCTAAGTCCGGCTCTCCATTATCTCCTTCATAGCGTGTAGCCATATAGAAAATCATACGAGCGACATCTCCTTTCACTTCATCTCTCGGTTTCCACACCCACGCTGTTGAACTGGTATAGCTTCCTGTTGCACCATCTGGATCAATGTACTCCGTAGAACACTCCGCAAACCATCGGTTATTACGTGCTGAGTTCACTGAAACGTCACACGGTCGTAATGCATGAACATCGGTTCCAGGACCGAGTGCCGTCCCGAAATCTCCACGGGATTTCGCCCATACATGCTCGCGTGACCACCCTGATCCTCCGTTATATTCTTGAGCGGCATCAACCGACCATCCTGAATACAACAATATGACATTATTTGGGTTAAGCGTATCCTTATCCGTTTCCTTCAGAATATCCCAGACATCGGTACTCGTGCTGGTATACGGAAACTCAACATGGTTATTGACAATTTGATACAACTTTGTTTTCAAACTGTCACCCGTAAATCCGATTGCGGTATCATAATATCCTTGAGGAATCTGAGCAAAGCACCCCAAGGGGAGAAGGAGTAATAGTAGAACTTTCATAAGTGATCTAAAATTAAGAAAATCAATAATCATGAAACATAAAACAAACTCCTCCTTGGTCAAGATTAACTGGCTAGGTAGAAGTACCTATTTTTGGTTTTTTTCCGCCAGTTCTCTTTGAAAAAACACCAATTTCAATCATCTTGTCAACAGAAACAAACACTATTCATGGAAAAAGAAACTAAAAAGGTTGCCATCTTTTATGATGGGTGGCATGTCTTTAGAAAACTTCTTCACAGAAAGAAAGGGCCTCAACACTTCAATTATACAAATTTGAATAACGCCATTGAACAATATGTTAAGGACACATTGAATGTCGAGTATAAACTCTGCTACAAAGGGTGGTATGAAGGAATAGAAAAGTCATTCTTCGACATTTCCTCATTGAATAGAAAAACAGACGTTGAAGAGATGAGGAGCATTATCCTGAAATACTACAACGTCCACACCAATCATTACCGCCTCAGTGAAGCTGGTGTCGAAACAACTTTTCTCCCTATTGAAGATCATGGGGAGAAAGGAGTTGATGTGGCACTTGCTGTTGCGGTTTCCAATCGAGTTGAAATGCTTGATTTAAACCTTGTAATTATTCTCACTAATGATTCTGACTTCGCACCACTCATTCATAATATTAAGAAGAGAGGCGTTGAAACGATAACAATAAGTTTTGATGATAGAGCAACTATTTCAGATGCATTAAAGCGGCGGGCACTCCATACAACGACGTATGATCAGGTTATTAAGCATAAAAAAGCCGCTACTACTAAATAAATAGTGCAGCGGCAGGTATGTATTGAAATGTATATAAAGAGTCTCTGGATGATTCCACTGTACTTCTTAAACTAACTGAACATTTGCCTAGCTTCCTCAATTTTTCATGAGCGTCACTAGAATCAATTGACTTTTCAGTAGCATCAAAATGTAACGTATTGTGTATTCACCTCTCTTGCTCTTTTATTTCGACATCTTAACTTTTGCTTTCATTTTAAATAATACACTACTTAAAAATAAATGCAAGTAGTTTTGTATCAAAAATTTAGAACTTATCCACAGGTTCAAAACGCAAATGTATTACATTTATTTTATCGCTCCAATTCACCCTTTCCCTTCTCTTCTCTCTTGAGCCTCTTCTTTCTATCCGCAATTTCTTCTCGGGCGCTTTCGTACGCGCGATAATAGGTGTCACGTGTTTCCCTGGCATACTTCACTTTATCCATAAACTCCTCGAGCGTTTTGATCTCTTCGTAATACCGTTTCTGATTCTTCAAGTTCGGAATAACAACTGATCGTAACGAATCATCCGGATGTGGGAAATTCATGTCCCCATCCTTATCTCTCCCAACTTCAGAAAGCATGAAATGAACGGCCTCCAGCCTTTCAATGCGCTGCTTTTCGTCCATGTTTGATGCCCCCATAATTACGTCTTGGATGTCTATCCCACTCCATTTGTTCATCCAGCGATCCATTTGACGTTCACTTACGCCGTATCCTTTTCTCACATGTTCAGATCGGATGCCAAAATGTAAGTCACGAATAGCTCGTGTTTCTTTCAGAATACCTGCGAACTGATCTGGATCATCTATCATTTCAAGATTCAGATTTGAACTTTGCGTGAACTGATGAACGCCACCTTCAGGATCAATAAGGTGGATATTACCGTTCTTCACCTTTGACTTCGCAAACTCATTGAAGATGCGATTGAGATACTCAGAACGCTCCTTTCCGTGTGGACTCTTGAGCAAATCTTCTAACGAGACGTCATACGTTTCTTTCACGAAAGCATCGACCTCTTCCTTCCATTCAATCTGCTCGGCTCGATCAGTAGCATTCTCAACCATTTCTAAAAAGTGATTTTCGTCGGAGAGTGAGTTGATAAGATCAAGGTAGTCTTTCGCACTTTTTACATCGTTGATATGTTTAACACGTTGATAGTGCAAAACCCCTTCCGGGTAATCAGGATGAACAAACTGCAAAGACCCATGCTCGTTCACCATCCAAGGGGTATAGTGCTCAATAGCTTGATTAATCAAGGTCGCATTTTGCTCAGTATAGCGTGCGTACTTCTCAGCATCAAAAAGTTCATCGAGATTGGCTCCGTTCTTTTTGAAATAGTCTTGTAATTGCTCGAGGGTAATTGTGTGTGTTTTCATAATAAATCAGGGTTAACGTTCTAATTCTCCTTTGTTTCGATTCTGTTCTCTCAACTTTGAAATTCTACGCTTCGCGATCTCTTGGTACGGTTCCTTTGCATAGCAGAGAAACTTCATATTGATCACCGCTTCATCAATGGTATTGATTGTATCAAAATCTTGAATGTCGACATAGACTGGGACATTATCAATAGTGGGAGTTGGTACTTGCATTCCTTCACTCGTCATCCTATACCCCGTCAAGTTCTCGTACATGTTTTTCATAAACACATATCGATCAATGGGGTCAACTCGTTCATGCTCTTTTCCAAAAATCATTTCCTCCCGTACTCCGCGAAATTTGAGGTATTCTTGGATGGTTTGTCTCGTAATATCCTTTGCTTCCATATCTCCATGTTATCGTTCGTATTCCTTTGACTGTTCTTTCTTCTTTAATGCCTGAAGCCGGTTCAACCTTCTCTCGGTTTCTTTGTTTTTCGGTTTCCACTTCAGTTTGTAGACCGATTGATTGTAATCCGCAATCTTCTGCTTCTTTCGATTTTCAAAGCGTTCCTTCCTAACAATGTGAAGCTTTCTCTTTGCCCGTGCGATCAGGTTTTTCGATTGTTCATTGGTATAGTTCAAGTCGAAGGTGAGCCCCTGGTAATTAGAAAGGTGTTTGAATGAAATATAGTTGTCGAAATACTCCTTACTTCCCTCCTTTTTCAGTCCATAGCGGTAGTGGAGTTTATGCCCCGTAAAATGTTGAAAGGTGTCATTGAGTATCTGCTTTCGATATGATTCAGGTACAGCCGTGAAGACCGCTTTCTCATCAAGATTGTAATTATCTTGAATGTAGGCTCTTACATCATTTTCATAGATTTTTCTTCTCATCGTTCTATATTTTTGTCGTTATCTTTTTCCGACCGCAATCTGCGGATATGGTCTCGTCTTAGGCTCTTCTTCTCAGGTTTCATCAAAGGCATGTAATCCACGCCAAGTGATCTCGCTAACCTCATTTTTGTTCCTTCAAATACAACCCCGCACAGAGTTCCGCCTCGATAGTACGCATCAATGTTTCTCATTTTCAGTTCTGCAACAAACGCCTCTATGCTATCGGATTCAATAAAGGCTGCTTGTACCTGGTCAAAGCACCGTTCCTTTTTTGGTCGCTCACCAGTTCTCTCATATCGTTGCTGAGACTTATGGGAGTGATTTTTATGTGGCGTTTTAGAGGCTTGCGAGTAATCGATAAAGCTCTTCTTGGACACTTCCGGGTACTGATTTCGCTCGTATTCATTCATGCGAATTCGCACCCCATGCTTGAAGTCATATTTTGACATACGTATGGATGAACCGTAGGCGTCCACTCCCTGTATGATCAGATGCGCATGATAGTGTGAATGCGAGAAATGGACGGCACCGAAGGCGAGTACGGGTTTGTCCTGGCAACGGTACTGGATGTATCGATACATGAGGTCTTCGATATGTTCCTTTGTTGGCTTGCTATCCTTATGCCAACTGAGTATTTCATGGTACAGGCGTACCTCGCGTCCCGCATAATGTCGTTTCCTTCTCGCTTCTACTCTGCGGAATTGTTCAGCCCATTTATCACGACCACCTCGTAGTAGATTCGTCACCGTAACAGTTTCTCCCTTATCGTTGGCTAAATCAGAATCATTGAAGACGTATGCGATAAGGTTTGTTACCGATGCATTCCTGCTAGTATGGCTGATACTTTTCACTATCATGATCCAAGGAGTTTTAAGAGTTCTTCTAATTGCTGAATAATGTGCAGCACTTTTCCTCGGGTTTCAGGTTGCGCCCTGAGTAACTTGGATAATCCATCAATAGATTTGAGAATACCCACTTCAATTTCAACCAACATGTTGGGTGGCAGAGAACCCTTCCCTTCGCGATCATTTCTGAGGAGATGAAGAAGGTATTGCGTTGCTTTCTTCAGACCATGGGTTTTCGCCTTATTCTCCAAATGATCATAGTCCGATTCCGGCATGAGCAGGTTCACCTGCTTCGCTCTGGACTGTCGTCGATAATACTTTTGGTAGAGCGTTCGATATCGTCTCTTGGCCGCTACCAAAGTGTCACCCTCACGGCCTCGAAGACCATGAATCTCAAGATACTGCTCAAAACTTGTGTATGGAAATTCTTTAATCATACTTGGTGTCTTTTGATAATGTCAGTGATTGGAAGCAATGAAGGCATGTGAGCGTCTACCGGATCTCGCTCTTTTGACTCTATTTTGGAGCGCTTCACGAGTCTTCTATTTTTGTACCACGGACGAATGTTTGAAAGGACGATCCCTCTCTCATTTCCACTAAACAAGAGGGCTCCATTTTTTTTCTTTAGGAAGGATATCTCGTCTGGATTCAAAAGATTTCTCGAATGGATTCGTCCCTCTTCATCTTTCCAATCGTAACGTCCTAATAGTCGAGAAAGTTCCTCACTCGTGGATAGGTCTTGCCCCGGGAAAAACAGTTTTGTCCCTGCATTCTGTAGAATGGTTTGCGCATGTTCTTGCCCGTATAACTCACGAATTTGAGCAGCACTCTGAAAGCCAAATACTCCGAATGAACGGTATTTGCGTAAATTACTCACTGCCAGAGGTAGGAGACTTGGTCTCATGCGCAAGCTAGAACACTCATCAATCAAGAAGGCGATGCTATTTTGGTGGTCTTCAGGTGATGCGCTCATACAATACGAGAAGAAGCGCGAGAAGAGCATCGTATTCAATATGGCGGCGTGTTCTTGATCCATGACTGGCGTCTGAACGTAGAGGATATTTGATTGCTCACGATACGCTTCCATGTTCAGCGTTGAACTTGAAGTTATCTTTGCAATTTCTGGATCACTGAATATCTCCAGAGCCGCTAAGGTGGTTGCGAGAACTGAAGTTTTCAATTTGTCTCCCATTCCAACGATGCTTGCGTATTCGTTAAATAGTTCCTCTGGAACTACTGGAAGTGACATCAACACATCAAGTTCTTCAGCGTTTGAGCTCATCAATTGAACCACGTATCTGGCGTTGTACAGATTTGCGTACCCTGGAAACAAACGAACCACATTTATGACGAGGCGCGTCACTCTCGATGCACTTATTGGCCAGAACGGATCATTCACTTTCGAGGCCTTAAGAGCCGTTTCGATATACTCGGTTGCGAAACGTGATACTTCAGAATCCGATAAACCTTCGATGGGATTCCACGCCGCCGTGCTTTTCTTTGCATCTGAAAAACTCAGGATATCAATATGATACCCCTTTTCATGGTTGTACCCTCCTGTGTCCCGTTCTAGTTCGCCAGCTGGATCGAGAACCACATAACTCATCGATGCAGAATCACCTTCTTCAATCTTCGGGCTTGGAGTCTGAAGTAATGAAGGCTTGTAGACCATTGCGCTCTTTCCTGAACCCGTGCGCCCAAGGATAATCGATGAGTTCATAGCAATCATCGGATCAATGGCATCATCTCCAATGTATACGGAGGCACTCTTCGAATGGCTCAACACGCTCTTCTTATCCCCAAAGGTCGCTTTCTGAGAGTGGTCTTTTTTGCCAATCACTGAGGCTAACTCAACAAAGAGTTGCAAGATCCCTCCAACAATGGCAACCACTATTTCTCCAAGTGCATTCATGAATCCCATATCTCAATTATTTACTAGCGATTTTCTCAAACATTGCCCCTAGCTTTTCTCCGACGACCGCGAGCAATTTGAATACCCAGGATAAAAGCACTGAGATAAGCTTAAAGAGCCCTTTCAGAAGGCTCTTCAGCCCATCCCAAAATGCCTGTCCATTAGCTGACTTTGCTTTACTCATGATGAAACTTTTTTAATCTTCAACAACTGATGTTTTACGGTCGCACCGCGCGATTCAAACACCGCCTTATACAACTCTAAGTAGATAGCGAAGGATGGCTCCTTTCGATAGGTTGAAACATGATGTATCTCAATGATTAATCCCTTAAATGAATCTGCGTCTTTAACTCCATAGACAGACTCAAAGTGTCCGCGCAGAGCATCCGGATCAGCCATCAACTTTTTATGTGCTCGATTACTCAACGAGAACTTCGTATTGTTCTCATCAAGATCGCTGAAGATCACAATCCGGCGTTCATCACATGTGAAACTCATGATCTCACGAGCCTCTTCCAAGACTGCGGGAAATACGGCACTATGGTCACGTCCAAACTGAAACGAATCTAAATAGAAGAGAAGTGAATCAACTCGCCGTAGGTACTTCTCTACATCCGTATTTCGACTCCATTCGTCGTAATTCATTCCAAGATTCGCAGGATCAATAGACACCCCAAAGTGCTCGTTACTCTTTAGGTCAGTTAAAGGGACAAGTGAGAAACGCTTGCCATCAGTTTTGTCATTCAACTGGGCATACTTCAGCACCTCCTCTTTCGTTGGAAGATATCCGTCCTGCTCCGGTGTAATATCCACCATCACGGATGTGGCATAGGTCTTCGTTGGCTCTGGTGCGCAGGCTACTATCGTAGCCAAACACACGAATACTATCATTGCTTTCATAGGTTATAATTCTTGGGTTGTTATTTGAAATTCTTCAAGTGGTGGGATCACACCACCTTTGAAATTAGCTACCGAAATCACGGCTCCATCGTGGCGAGCAATGGTATTGGTTAGGACAAAGTCCCCCACAATTCCCTCATACGAATGATTGACTTGATCTAGGTAATGCTCTGACATTTTGAGGAGTGAGAACACTTCGTATAATGCTCGCTCACGCTCTTCTGGCAAGTCCTGTAACTCTTTCTGCGCCGTTTCGAGCGCCTTCTCCATTTCAATTAATTCCTTCCGTTTTTTTGTATAATTCAATGCACGCATGCGATCTTCTTTGGAAGGCATGTAGATCATCTTCGCAACCGCACATCCAGCATAAAAAGTGAGTGACACGATTAAGAATATGATACTGTTCGTTCGCTCTGCCATCTCGGGATTCATCGAGTTGAGATAGGACATTCGCATTTCTCCAAAAAAGTAGAAGATGGTTGATACCGAAGCGAAGTACACCAGGTGGAGTGGTATATATTTCCACGTGCCTTTCACCTTTCGCGTGTTGATCACGTGTGACTTTGCAAAGAAGTAGGTACATAAGCAGATTGCTAAGGCTACGATCATGCGCAGGATAAACCCAGCTGATGATAGCGTTGCCATCACCTGCTCTAAGGCAATACACTCTGAGAAGATTAGCGCGATGATAACCGGATGGACAATCCTCCAACGCTTAATCTCCTCTAACGCGTCCTCAGCGTTGATCTTGTCAACCTCCTTCTTAAGATCACGCTTGCGGGATGAAAGTTCAGTTGTTTTTTTCGTCAACTCCTCTTCCCGTTTTTTAAAGCGCGAAAGAAGCGCAGCACCTTTTGACTTCAGTCCAGAGAGATTAAGCTTTGTTGCTACTTTCGACTTCAATACATTACAGGCCGCCGTCAGCCATGAGATATACATGTTCAGGTCTTCTTCTCCTTGTTTAGGTAAACCCTGTTCTGCCAATTCCTCCGCTTTCTCTTTTGCAGTGTTGGTTAGTTCAACACTTGTTTCCGCAATTAGGTCGGCAACATCTGTGTTGTGGTATGCTGTCACAGATACGGCTGTGTCCTTTGTTGTACTCTTCATATGTGTTGATTTTGATGTTGTGTGAATTGTTGAAAGCGTACGATCTCTATATAATCATCGTGCTGTGCCTTCCCTCCAAATACCTGAACCACATCGTGCTCAGTGAAGAAAGGTTTGTCTTCTGGTAATGGTACCGCCATGGTTTGGCGATTTCTGTGGTTATAAAAGTGATCATGCTGGTTGCGTCTATACGACCCAACATATTGTGCTGTTAAATACTCTCGTACTTGCTGATTCGTATATATTGCTTCCATAGTTGATTTGTTGTTGACCATTGATTGATAAGCGGTTCTCCACCCATTATTCGCAAAGAGATTTTGGTGAACCATAAAGTTCAAGTAGAGCCAGGGTCTGCTGTAATATGGCCTCCATAGCAGGTGCATCCGCTCCCCACTTTCAGACTGCGCGATAAGCAGACCATAGTGATGAAATACCTCGAAACCATGGTTCTCCAAAGCTTGGATTAACGCGTTCCTTCTCATGCCTTTTGTATTGGTGAGAAAATCAGATCGTTTCGTATTGCGAATCCTGCTAATTCGTCATGAAGCCAAGCAATGCTTGGTGAATTGAACTTGTGACACGCCTTTTTCAGTGCGAAATACGCCTTCCGGTAATAGCTTTCGTTTACCTTACCTTGATGCTTTACCAGTAAGTAATAGGCATACGCTCGAGCAAAGTAATATTTGGGGTTTTTGACATTTACCCGATGCTCCTGGGCTACACGAAACGTCAGTGTGATTGCATCAATTGCCGCGTGTACATCTTCAATACTCCCCGTTTGGTCGTAGCGCAACTTATATCCCTTGTAGACAAGATAGTTTGCGTACATACACGCTCCGACGTTCTTCATGTCCAATTGAACTATTTGAGATAGTAGGTCAAATGACTCTTCGAAATCATCCTCCTGTTTCAAGTGTTCATTCAGCAACTTCAATAGAGGGAACTCCATATTCGGTCCAGCTTCTTTTAGCAGTTCTGGAATTTGTTGTACGATGTCTTGTATTGTTTTCATATCTATGAACTTTTTGATTTAAAAGGGGCTCCAAACCACCTCCGATGTGTTTCGGAGCCCTTTCTATCCTCACCCGATGCCGATGTTGAAACAGGTCGCGACTTAACCGGTATGTGTCGCTCGTGTTGACTCTTGTCGGGTGCTTGGATAGATTATTTTTCTTTCATTTTTTCAGTATTTCAATTTGTTTGTGAAATCAAGATTCAAAACCTTTCTCGGCTGATGGTGAGGCCTCGGATGAGAACATCGAATGAACCGATGAAGTGATATTTTGAACCGATTCACACAGAAAAAGCGAACTCCAAGAAGGAATTCGCTTTCGTGTGATTACGTTAAACGTTTTTCGTGAATTCTGGGAAGTGTGGTCATCGCAGTTACTGCAACCACTACCGCTTCTTTATAACTTGGGGTAATTTCAAATGGAATTTCTTTTTCTCCTCTTCGCACATAGATGTACATCCATTCGTTTGATGCACTAATTTTATCCACTGGCACAACGAATGATTTATTAGGTTGTACCGAGTCGGGAATGATTTGGAGAAAATCAGACAACCTGTGGTCCGAAAAATACTCCGTACCATCAGTCATATACACACTGACAAAGTCTTTGTTGTTCCCTGTGCCTTGCGTTGTAACGTAGGCAATATCCCCCTTTTCAATTATAATACGTGACGGGAAGCGGTGGTATCGCTTATCGTGGGTGAAGTTCGTTTTGGTCTCTTCTTTAAAGACCATCATTTTTCGCGGTTGAGGCGCTCCGCATGCGCAAACATCGTGTGCATTCTTCATCGCTTTTCAATTTTTAAAAGCGAATCAGGACAGCCGTTAAAACACTTGACAAAAAACCTACGCAAAGGTAGACTCTATATAGGTTTCAAGAGGAGTTCGGATACCTCTTGCGGCTGAGCGTCCAGATTCAATTTCCATTAAACAATCTTTGAATCGGCGCGCACCATTGTCCAGGAGATGATGGTGTTTTTTTATTGTTCAAACACCAGGCTCTCCGGACGCCGGATTACACCAAAAAGCGATGTGGTTTTGTCGTCCCCTCGTTTGGGTGACGTGAGCTCACAAAACCATATCTGAAAACGTTTTGTACACACGAACATACAATAAGAAAAGGCTGGGAAAGCCCATGAAATAAGGTAATCTCGGAGATACACCTCAAATAATCCTGAGATATACCCGAGATACAAATACGATTAGAAATTGCGTAATTTTTGTTACTTTGGTGGCGTGCTGATAACCGACAATTAAATGAAGACGTTGGTTTCACGAATATCTATTCACGAAAGAAAAACAGGGGGAAGTTTTGATACTTTTCTTCGAAGAGGCCCTAAGAATACTCCATGCACACAAGAGACATTTGCTTGCGAAGTGCTTAAAAGGCACCATGAGTTGGCTCATGCTGAATTATACGAATTAGAATCTCTTGGATTGGTCAATGAAAGTTACTACTCTTTCAAAGAGGACTTATCTCAAAAACGTGGTCATACTCTCTCGCTCAATAATCTTGGACTTTTCTTCTGCGTTCTACTAAACGACCATCACTTAGCTGAAGATAAATGTTACATCGGGCACACCGTAGAAAGTTTCGAAGAATTGTTTAAGCACATTGACCGTGATAGCCTTAAAGAGGCTATTCATAATTTTGAGAATAATTATGCTAAAGATGTAAGTTTACTTGAGGTTTATAGCACACTACTTTCTCTTTTGACAAAAGATAACCACCCCTTCGGGACTGTGGAACTGGATGCCGATTGGAACCTTATTATTAACGGTAGTCAAAAAGTATCAATAGAAAGGTCATCTTCCTTTTACGCAGGTCGTGAAAGTGAGAAATCAGAGATAACTTCTTTTCTTAATGCTGAAGACCGACATTTTCTACTATTAACTGGCTACGGTGGGATTGGAAAGTCCAAACTTATCGACCACGTCCTTGAACAATTGCGCTTTACCAACGTAATAAAGATCGAGTTTGGTCGACCCAATCTCATAAGTGACAGACGTTTGCAACATATCAGTCATGATTTGGGAGTTCACTATCATGAAGATGATCCGTATGCTAACCGTCGAGATATCATTTCTGCAATTAAAGGTCGAGGAAATAAGGCGCTCGTAATTTTCGAGAATATTCACACTGTTCTTGACCAAGATATATTGCATTTAATTCAAGATCTCTATTATCTGGACCATGGCAAAGTTCTCCTTGTTAGTCGTGAGATTCCAAAGACGCTATTCGTAAATCAAACAATTAAACTGAATCCTGTTCAGCTCGGAACACTTAAAAAGGAAGAGTTTATTCAACTCCTTGAATTTCACATTAGCCCTAAAGGTCATTTTCCCCATCTTATTCTAAGTGAAGAGGAAATGGAAAAAATATTTCTGGCGACTCATGGACATCCTCACCTCTGC
Organism: bacterium; assembly: GCA_024742305.1. Taxonomy (GTDB): domain Bacteria; phylum Bacteroidota; class Bacteroidia; order Flavobacteriales_D; family Crocinitomicaceae; genus UBA4466. The sequence goes on from JANSYQ010000002.1 coordinate 324,087, forward strand.
GAATTTGTGCTCAAATGTTTAGAGGAACAATCTCTTGAATCCATTCTGAGTAATTTACCAAAGCAAGATTTAGATAATCATGAGGCCCTTTCCGCGTACAGTAATTATTTTCTGAATCTAATCACGGAAAATGATCATAATGAAGAATTTCTTTTCCTCTGTTACCTATCAGCTTTGGATAAACCGGAGCCACTTGAAATCATCTCTCAGCTTCCATACTACAAGAAAAAAAGGTTAAACGCTCTAAGAGAGCAGAAGTATTTTATTGATTTGGTTAATAAGGAGTACTTTGTTCATGACCTTATTGCTGATTTTGCATACGTGCGAATCGATAACCTCAATCATGTACATCAGGAAATTGCAGATATTTATATCACGGAGCTTGAATCAAAAGATTTTTTTGATGTGAGATTAACGTCTTCGATAATTCACCATCTCTCACTCCTTGAAAACTCTGAACCATTTGAAGCTTTTCAAGCTCACATGGCTCGTCAGTTTGATGGGCGTAGAACAAAATCTTTTCTCTCGGATTCAAACAAGTCAAATATCGAGATTTTTAAGACGCTCATTACCTTAAACCCTCATTCGGCAAAGTATCGATCTCAATTATCGGTGTTTTACCGACGTTCGAAGAAATGGAAAGTTGGTCAGGATTTTGTTGAGACTTCACTCAAAATCGATCGATTTAAAAATGACCCCTACCTTACTCTTGAACTTGCCAAGTATCAAATAAAAAATAGAAATTTCAAAAAAGCTACCGATCTCGTAAATGCTATTCTTCAAAAAGAACCTTTAAGCCCACAGTTAATGTTCACTCAAGTGCGAATCGAACTCGCCCAAGGAAATTATCCTGACGCATATAAGGCATACCATGAATGTTTAAAACATGGATTTACTGATGATTCATTGGTTCATGCAATGTATATTCAGCTTATTGAGCATTCTCTTAAAAGAGAAAAGTTAAGCGAAAATGAAATTATAGATAAGCTTAATTCTCAAACTTTTTATTCAATTCAAGTTGGGATTGCACAGAGTTTCGGAAAGCTTCTTTTTAAGCGAGGGTATCATAAGGCGGCCAAAGTTTTCTTCAGTCATTTACTTAATCACAATCCAGACATCCTCAAATATAAGACAGAATATGCTCGAGCACAGAGAAACCTTGGAGAAATTAGGGAAGCTGAAACTGAATTATTAGGTATTATCAAAAACTCACCTGATGACAACTTAATCAAAAGACTCTTAGCTCGACTATATCTTTATCATTTGAATAATCTGATTGCCGCAGAAAATATAATTCGGTCAATGACTTCATATGATCATAATTATTACGGTGCCTTAGATGAGTTACTTATTCAACTTCAATCAGAAGATGACTTGCAGAAGATAGAAGATATTTGTTTTGAAATTATCGAGTCAGAATATTCCGATAGAAATGCCTATGAACAACTTGTTTTAGCTTATTTAAAACGTGATCAAATTGAACCGGCTAAAAAGGTCCTTTTAAATTCACCAGAAAGCCAAAGAACTCAAGAAGCACATGCAATAATAGCGTTTAAGGAGAATGACTATAATAACGCTGAAAAACTCTTTGAACAGATTTTAGATGATTTTGGGACTATGTCTCATACAGCTTACATTGATCTTGCCAGCCTATATGAACGTACGAAGCGAGAATTGAAAGCAATATCTGTACTAAAGGGTTTACCAAATAACATCCCAGCACAAAACAAGCTTGCCCATCTACAATTTCGTCACGAGAGTCTTGAGAGTGCTCGGGATACTCTTCTTAACTTAATACCTACAAATAATGAATATACCCATCAACTTCTTGGCGAAATTTATACCGGTATGCAACAATGGAACGAGGCCATTGAATCCTTCAAATTTGTTCTCAATCGAAACCCATTAAATCCTTACTCGATACGCGGACTTGCTAGAGTATATGAGATCAACCGATCAGAAAGGTTGTCAATTCAAATTCTTTATGATTTTACAAAATCGTCCTGTTTTTATGAGATGGCCGATCCCTCACTTATAGTATCATCCATACTCTATTGCCTTTCCAGACTTCAATACGAGGAAATGTATGAAAACTTTAAAAATAACCTTCGAGAAGACCTCAAAAGCCATGAACATATTATTAATAAGGGTTACAGAAAAGATCCTAAAACCTTGATCAGCCTGAATAATGTTGGGCGGATTAAATTCTTTGGAGACTACGGAGTTGTTGAAGATTTACCAAAAGGAGTATCCCAACAGTGGCGTTGGCTCTCTAAATCCAACTTTCTAAAAGAAGGTGATATGGTTTATTACGGTATTTATGAATTAAGAGGTAAACGTGTTGTTGATCATATAGAACCATATTTCGAAATCAAAGCAGAAATCCTAAAATACAACTGAAAATCAATTGCTTAATTAAAAAGAGCATCAATTGGAGAACTGCTAATATCTATCCGTTTCTTAATCGCAATGCGAACATCACATACCCGAATACAACGTTCAACATAATATTCAAAATACTATGAATGACCCAAAGGTCGTCTACCCCCTGACTGAATATTCTATCGGCAAGTGCGAAAAGCATAAGATTACCAACAAAATACAAGAGGAGCATCCAACTTAAATTCCAAATTGGTTTTGGAGTAGTATCATCTTTCCGGACCGTACATTCATACAAGAAGAAACAGATGATCAACGTTACAAGAAACCCTTCAATATGTCGTTGAACAGAGTTAAACTCAAATACCCCTTGATGCAAAAACAGAAGAAGTATGCTGCTCAGCAGGAAGACAAACACAATGATATTGAGTGCAAGTCGTTTACCCTTCGAGCGAATCAAGTTTCCATAAAGCACAGTAATAAAGAAGAACTCAATGTATGAGTGAGCATGAAAAATAAACATGTTGTTGACGTTATGCCACTTGAGATAATCAGCTCCAATTTCAAGCAACATCGTCAACCACACGTAGATAATAATGAAGCGCACCACGCTGCTTGCACTCCGAAACATAAACGCTCCAACCAATGCTGGAGCGTAAATGGATAAATAACTTATGTAGTCTAAATCAAAAATCTCGTTAGCTATTTAGTGAGTTTGATGACCCGCAGCGAGGTGGACATGGTTGAGAAATATCAACAACCAAGTCGAGCATATCATTTTCGTCAGCGTCAGCACTTACCAAAACTAATTCTTTTTCACCGTTCCCATCAATTCCGTAATACATCCGAATACCCATTGCCCCCTCTTGATCCAACAACTTGAGTAAAATCTCTCTCCCAAAGAAGTGTCCTTTTGTTTGTCCTGGGTTTTCGTCTCGATAATTTGCGGTCATGTCCGCTCCTTGTTCTAGGGTAATCTCTCCCCCTTCTTTTCCTGTGAATGCCATATAGATTGAAGTTTATGATTCAATCTAAAATAATGCTTTCAACGTATCACGGAAAGTGAGTAATCACACAGAAGAACGTCATGACTCTGTAAAACAACGATTTACATACGTATTAAAACTTCATGTGAAGGAAAAATTAGGTAATTGTTGCAATATAATCTAGGTACTTATACTTAGCTGGAGCATGTCTAAATGAATCGCTTGCACGATCGTTGTTAGGTCTGATGTACAATTAAATTGCTCTTTAAGAAACCTTCGATCTCTATCATTCACAATGCTGAATTTCCATCGCCTATTACAAAATTGCTTCGGCTTCTTATCTATCTCATCAAGTATCACTTTCTTCCCAAGTGTTGAAATATCCACCGTCTTTTTCGGATCAATCACGGGGTGGAAAAAGTTAAGTTTATTCAAAAGAAGGAAAAATGACATACAGCCACCGTACTTAATGACTTGCTGTTCAATTTGCTTACAACGAGTCTCGATGAATGCATGTGGTAAACCCGTGATTTTCTCAATCATTTGAAAAGGTACATCCGAGAGGATAAGTGAAAGAGTAAATGGCGAAATGTTAATGTGGGAATACAAGGGAACATTCTCAGACTCGAACGTAGCAAAGCGATTTTGGTAATCAAAATACACAAATCCATAGGGGTTTGTGTACCCATGCTTTTCCATCAATTGAAAGCGTGACGTTGACGTATCAAACGTACCCCCTTCCATTGAAACTTCAAACTCAAATGGCACCATCTTGAGAATGCCATTATCTAAGCATGCTTTGACAAAATCACAAATATTATTTACGCGACACTTTGTGTAGAAACTTTCTCGGTAATCTTCAATAGTTCTCACACTAAGAAATGACATTTCTGCTATCCTCTTATTTCTCACTCCTAAAAGGATTTGTTGCGCAATATAGACTTCCCGTGCGTTCAGTTCGTCATTGTATCTATCTAACCTCTCGTTCAGAACATCGAAATACTTTTTCTCAAGTATTGCGAGTACGACCATGTGAGCTGCGGACTTGGCACCGAATTTTCTTTGAAGACGCCTTCGTGCGTGAACAACTGAGGTTCGTGAGATACCTAAATGCTCTGTTGACTCGTCCACATCAAGCCCCTTAAGGAGATCAATGAGTACATTATGCTCCCGTTGACTCAGCACTAAAGTGCTCCGTTTTGTTAAACTCATATCAAATCATGAATACCTTTATGTATCTTCTCCAAGGTTGGTATGTCCAAAATCACCTGGGCTGGATCAACACCATACTGTCTCATGACGCGTTTTTGCTTCCTTTTGGAAAGACCAAGGAACCAACCAAGTGCATCACTCGTGTCATCAGATGAGGGTGTCTTGATCAAATGGTTATCCAGTAATTTTTTCGAATAGTGCTCTTTGGATAGAAGACCCATTTTTCAGTTTTGACTATATTCAAGATATTCTGATTCTCTCCAAAAGAAATGACGCAGAAATAACGCAGAAATTTCGCGCATACTCGTCTGCGCTCGAATTTATACCCCTATCTTACAGCTTCTTAGAGAATTTCTCAATGAGGTCGTTTCCGTCACGTGCTCCTACAGTCCTTCTGATGTCTGTGAGGTGAGACCGAACGGTTCCCGGCGCGATGTTGCAGACATCAGCAATCTTTTCTCGGGAATATCCGAGGATAAATAACTCCGCGATCTCAACTTGTCGGTCGCTTAATTCATATCCTCGTAATGCTTCTCGCAATTCTACACTCCCAGGTACAAAATGACCTCGTACTGATATATTCAATCGCCTGAAGAGACTTAAGTGGTGAAAGATGCCTACAAAAAGGAAACAGAGGTTCATAAAAACCATGAGTGCTACCATGGACTGAGAAAAGTGTATGACGAAGGTTACCGCATACCCCAGAACCACTGTGCCGAGGACAATCCATAGCCGCTTCCGAATTACCGGGAACAACGCAAAGCTATACAATGCAAGGAGTGCGATGCCTAAGAGAATAGTACCAAGGATGGTTAATTGAAAGATTGACAATACATCAGAACCAAAAGCAAAAAGCGAGAGAATAGCGACAACAAGAAGAATCGAGAACACAATTGACATGGATCGACGTCTCTTTCTATTCAAAACCATACCGTTGAGATAGTAGACAATTGCTCCTATAAAAAATGAAGCACCTGCAATAAAGAGGTATTCAAACATGCGCGAATCAGCGTATCCTGCAAGATTATACACAAGCACATTCACGTTGAGCAGTAGAATGCCCACATTAACTGCTAAAAACCTGATAACATACTGCGATCGTAATCGAGAGGAAAGCACGAACACTTGAAGCAGGAGTAATGATATCTCCAGCGTCAAGAAAACGATAAGCACCGATATTAACGCAATAGGCAATACTTCAATAGATTGTGTGATACATGAAGTTAACCAATTACTCTGCTGAGTCCGCACCCTGAGATCAATTCCCGTAATTATAGCACGCAAATTCAGTAATTGTTGCAATTATATAACGATACGATTAAGTAGAAATACGTAGCGCCTACTCTATAATTACGGGAAATGCGATTCGCTCTTGCATCCCTACTCTCCTGAATATATATTTGACCCCAAGCCATTAATCACATACTCATTGTGGTATTTATTTAAAAGAGATTCTCCTCGATGCCAAAGGATGAATAACAGGTTGGTGGTCTAGGGTGTTCGAGCCTGTTTCGAAGAAGTTTCAGCTCGTCACCCTTATTCAGTGAATAGTGGTTAGTAAGCCGGGAGCAAATGCTCTCGGCTTTTGTTAACAAAAATGATACGTAACAAATGTAGATTTCACAAAACTGTTCAATAAGACATGGTACATATACTGAAAATATCGAGTACAAATACTCATTTTTATACTTGAATTAGAAATATTGAAACTTTTACGTGTTATTATTGTGTACACTAACTCACAGTAAAGTTTTAATGCCATCATTGGCTAAAGCTAGAAAAGGAGGATCAGAACCACTTACATTATTCTCTAATCTAACTAGTACAAAGTAAAAAGAAGAAGAGGAGTACGGTCATACTCCCCCTCTTAATAAAGACGCAAACGGTCTTTTGCCCGACCGATCGCTTGTGCATCATCCATGTAGTGCGCTACACCGAGACGCTATGTGCGAAGATACCTTTTTTCTCGGTGTCCAGGTTAACCGAAAACTGGAACTAGAGTAGGTATTCAAACACAAATTGTTTTAATCATGAAAACAACAACTTTATTATTCACCTTTCTTGCATGTGCCTTTTTTTCAAATGCACAAGTCAACACCTTACCAACGTCAGGCAAGGTTGGTATCGGTACGACTAATCCACATGAAGCTCTAGAGGTCAGGGGTAACATGGCCGTTGATTCATCTATGGTAGTCAGAGACACTTTAATCGTAGAGGATGATGCTCGGATCATGCACGACATGCGCGTAGAAGGAGCAACAGAAATGCAAGATGTCATAATTTATGGCACTACTTGGATGAAAGGCTTACAAGACGTTAACGCATCTGACTTTGGAATTCTGGTAGCAAAAGAAGACGGAACCGTTATGCGTACTACACCTGGGGGATTGTTTCCAGTACCAAACCAACCTGTTGGTTTTTGCGACTTACAAGGGAATACGTACAGCACCAATCCGTATTGGGTTAGTCAACCACAAAAACTCTACACGGCCTGTCCTGATGTTTTCGTCGGAGTTGGGACGGAAATACCAAGAGTGAAACTCGATGTTCTTGGTACGACTTATTCCCAAAGGATTGCTCTTTCAGCAGATCCATTAACTATGGGAGGAGCTCGCTTGAGTATCCAAGGATACGCACCCCAAGATGCTACCAACCTCATTAACGTATCAAATACTTCTTCTGATCTTTTCCAATTATCGAATCAAGGTTTACTCAATTTAAATGGACGAATCGTTATAAATTCGAACGATCAAGAACCGCTCGTAATTAGCAATTCAACTGAAAAAATCCTACAACTGAATGATGATGGAACCCTTCGTACAAGAGCTATCAAGGTAAATGTGTTTCAATGGCCTGATTATGTGTTTGAGCCATCCTACAATTTGGCTGACTTGCAACAGGTAGAAGAATACATTCAAGAGAACGGTCATTTACCAAATGTTCCATCTGCCGAGCAGTTATCAGAAGAAGGTTTAGACCTCTATGAGATGAACAAAATTCTAATGGAAAAGGTTGAGGAATTAACACTTTATATCATCGAACAAAATAAGAAGATTGAAAAACTTGAAGAAAAATTGCAATAAGACACTGATCTTTCTTTGTCTTTTTCTACTCATTGGAAATGACGGTACTCATGCACAATCGTCTACCGTAGACTCAAGCGGTATGTACGCCATTGGTATGAATGCATTCATATGGAAAAGCAGCCCGAATGCAACCAACATAATGGTTGGTGGCTCACTATTTAGGACAACAAAAAAAGACTGGCTAAAACTTTACACGTCGGGAAACTACGTGGAATATAATTATCTCGGTGGTTTTGGCGGGTTTAATGCCAGTGGCAGTCTTGAATTGGGAACAGGGTTCTCACTTAGAATGGGTAGATTTTTTTCTTCAACAGTATTAACAGGAATTGGATATCATAGGGTGCATATCTTAACGTTTAGCCAAGCTGTAAAGCACAATGCTGCGGCGGTATTTGGTAGTTTAGATGTAAGTTTCAGACACCGGAAATGTGAGTACGGTCTTTTATTCGGAAGCAGTATTGGAAGAGGTAAAGCAACCACCTTCTTTGCGAATGGAAATATTGAACAAGAAACATTATTCAGTGTCATACCCAAACTAGGTATTCAATTCAAATATCATTTTTGAAATGAAAATTACATTAATTGTAGTTCTCTCATTTTTCAGCCTTTCGTACTCCTTTGCGCAGACAAATATGATTCGAAACGGAAGCTTTGAGAGAATAAATCAAACTGTGCTTGACGCACATAATGATGCAGATAAAATACACACAAATCACCTTAGTTTAGATACTGCAAACAGCCTGTTTCGATGTTGGACATATTATAATGATGCCGAACATGTTAGTACAAGTGCTATTTCGTATCTCGGTCTCGTTTGGGGTATCGTCCCTGGACTTTTTCACACTGGAGACGGAAGCACCTATTGGTGGGACTATGGATATGAAGTAATTGACCCTAATAATACGGTTAATCACTATCGGATTTTCTCTGAATCGAGCCTCGACAATTATGGCTTACAACTGCAAAATGATCCTCAATCAACGAACAGAGGGTTTGACCTTTCGCCGCCAGATACAAAGTTCGCCAATGGCATCAATGCCAATCATGGCGATAACTACGTTGCTATCGTAGATTATCGAGTTAATGGGGTAAGTAATAATATCCCTGGGCTAAGGAGTGAATTGAAACACCCAGTCACTCCAGGTGTTGAATATACCTTTAAGATTTCTGCTAGTAAGATGAACGAAATGGCTAACATCGTTCAAAATGAACATTGGAACTCTACAACTGATCCAAAAATATGGGTGTACCTTGTTAATGAGAATAATGGGCAAAAACAAAAAATCTTGGAAACGTCCTTAACTACAGATTCTTGGGTAGAATTAGAAGAAGTGTTTACCGCCAATAATGCTTCTACTCACATATTCATTTCAGGAGATAAACTGGATGAAGGAGGTGTCACAGGAAATTTACGAATAACGGGGTGTTTTATTGATAACCTCAAATTATACGAGACGTGTGAGACTCCACAAAACGAGTGTTTGAATATTAACTATCGCCGAGATGTGCTGGATGCTCAACTTAGTGAGGTAGAGTTATTCAGTAATAGCCCATATAACTACCCAATACCAAACTCTGGAGATCCTGAAGGGTATATTAAAACGATTCGGGCAGAAAACCTTGAACACGTCCAAAGACTTGAAATGAAAATTTACGGACCAAATAATATGGGGTTAATTCGAACCATTGATCATTGGTATCCGAACTCGACTTACGTGTGGGATGGGAGAGATGATGGCGGTAACCCGATGCCAGAATCGTCAGGATTGAGTCAAACATCGAAGTATAAAGCCGTAATTAACGCAGTATCTAATGAATGTTATCACACCTCTTTTATTGATGAGAAGTATTTCCATTTGAAAAGAAATTACACCACGATGACGCCGATAATCAGTCCCAATACTGTTATTGATGTAGGTCAGGTTGCTGCTGTTCATAATTTGGAAAATGTACGTGAAATACGCGTTGAATTATCCCAGAATGGTGCTGTATTCTATGATGAAACATTCATTGATCCCCCATCATCAATTTATTTCTCTACCCAAATGGGAAATACTGTGGGTACACCTGTAATTCCGCCAGGACAGTACGGAGTCCAAATAACGTGTTCGAATGGATGTGAGCAAGGCACACCATTTGGTGATTTTATAACCATTCAAGATTACAGTAATTATTTAGGAACGACCTCTACAGCTTTTGATTGGGGACCAGTTCCAAAAACTGACTTTCCTTGTCCTTTTGTTTATGATTACTTGCAGAATTTTCTCCCACCTCAGGACTGCTGTGAGGGTTCTTTGTATTTAGACAATGTGGACATAAATGGAACATGGACTGTTAATATTTTGAATAACATTGAAATTGGAAATGGAACAAGTTTTAGTCCGTTCTATGAGAACACATTGAACGCGGGTGGTGAAATTAACATCGTACCTGGAGCAACAGGAGTTGACATCTACGACAACACAAATTTAAACTCCGGCTTTTATGGATGTACAGGATGTAGAGTTTCTGGAAATGAGGAGTCTGAAGAGGATGGTTCTGGTTTAACTGATACACATGATGATGAAATGGTTGTTGAGCATTTCAAACTTGCCCCGAACCCAATACAGTCAGGCAATGAATTCAGCATCCTTGAGAAGGATAGCAAGCTCAACCTTGAAGATTTTGAAGTGTATTTATTTGATGCTTTTGGCAAAAAAATAGAGTGCGTTGGTAAAGTCAGAAGGTCAAAAGGTAATGAGTTCATTATGGTCAAATCAAGCCAACGATTGTCCTCAGGTCTTTACCATGTAAACTTTAGGTCTGGTGAATTATTTCAACACTTTGAATTAGTGGTTCTCTCAGACTAGGAAACTGATAAACGAAGGTTGAAATATCTTTCGACCTTCGTTTATCTCTTCATGTTTTCGTATTTTCCATAGAAATGAGCCGGCTCCATCTCATACTAGTTATTGCGTCACTTCCACATCTGGCCTATTCGCAAAACTTCTTCAACTTTGATTTAGAGGGAGAGGTTACGGCAATTAGCGATTTACCTTATGGCTGGGAAGCAGTTGACGTTTCAGATCCGATTTGTCTTGCAACGAATATTGGTAATGCCACCCCGGACTTGAGTGATATGGAAGGCCTAACAAATCCTATCTCATGTATTGGAAACCCTTACTCGTGTCAGTCCTTTGTATCCGGTTTACTCTCGGGGCCATCTTCAGGGGGAATCTACCATGAAGGAATTCAACAATCGGTAAGTGGATTTGAGATTGATAGCTCCTATTCTATTTGCTTCTATCAAACAAACGTAAAGCAAAGCTCTCAAGCCAATGATACATCGGGTTGCTGGGCAGTGTATGTTGATGATTTGCTTATTGGTGTAACAGCACCAAGTGTAAATCACCTAGCACCCTATTCTTTAATCTTAGATTGGGAGTTTCGTCAGGTTACCTTTACTGCAACATCTACGGAACATCTCATCAAATTCATTCCGTATGATGATGATTTGGATATATCAGCTCCTAATAACGGAATCAGAATGGGTATTGACTACATCTACATCAATGAGCCCCCGGTTTACGACCTTGAAGAAGAACTCATCATGCCCAACGTATTTACTCCAAATGATGATGGAGTCAATGATATCTTCGCTCCCCTCCAAATCGGGGCAATCAAATCTATGAATACGCTAATAATAAATCGATGGGGAAACATTGTATATGACTCAAATGATATATTCATCCAATGGGATGGTAATACTATTTCAGGTGAGAATTATGAGGAAGGGACATACTTTTGGATGGTTTCAGGAAAGTATATCGATAATCGACCATTTCAAGCGAATGGGTACTTTGAATTGTTGCGATAGCCCTCTATTGCCGAACGTATGTACTGAATTATGCTCCCCGCTTTGTAATCAATTCATTTGCCGCATCTAATGTATCATTATCGAACGATGATAAGTATATTTCTGTTGTTTTGGTATCAGCATGACCAAGCGCTTCAGAAATCAGAGTAATTGGAAGGTTATTTCTTTTTCCGATGGTTGCCCATGAGTGTCGGGCATAGTAGGTCGTAAGGTTTTCATCAATTTTAGCAAGTTGAGCTATTTGCTTCAAATGCCCATTTACAGTTTTACGGTGCTGCTCGTATCGCTTCCTTCCCTTTTCAGTATTTTCATACGCGAATGGAAATATTAAATCTTCAGACTTCTTCTTTCCAATGTCATAATGGTTGAGAATCTCAATAGACTCCGAGGTGAGTTTAATGGAAAAAGGTCGGTCAGTTTTCTCACGATAATATGAAATTCGACCTGCAACTAAGTTACCATTTTGATCATACTCTATCTGTGAAAATTGAGACTTTTTAAGTTGAACAAGATCAATAAAATTAAGTCCGAAATTATTAAACATGAACAGAAAGTAGTTCCTTGCTTTCCATAAATATGACCCTTGCTCTAAATCAAGTTTTCGAATGGCTTCAATCTGTTCAATGGTAAGGGCACGTTTTTTAGATCTTCTACTCGCAGGCATCTTGAACCCCTTTTTAAATGGACTTATGCTCTCTTCGATCATCCCCTCCTCTATTGCTTCATTATACAACGCCCTAATTTGAGCAAGGTATGCTCGTGCAGTACTTGTCGAGCAATCATTACTGTATAGGTAGGCTATGAAATTCTTTATCACCTTCAGGTCTACATCAGCGAAAAGTATATTTTCTTGATTATCGTCAGGATTATATCCCAAGTACTTTTTAAATGAGTTATACGCCGTATTAACCGCACTCTTGCTCCCAAACCTTCTTGACTCTGTAAGACGATCCATCTTCTCTTTCGCAAAATCAGTGAGGGACGCTCTGTTCACTACTCGTTGCGTATACCGACGCTTTATTGATTCCGGAGTGGTGCTCGAAGAGAATATTTCGGCTAGAATTCTCGCCTTGAGTTCATCAATCGTAAGGAAGTCTAATTGGATTTCAAGTCCTTGAATAAGCTGCTCAGCAATGGATAACTGAGACCGTACTTTAACGCCAATATGCTTTGCGTTTGGTACATTAATCGGGGACAGATTTTCCTGATCCCAATTCTCTGAAACGAAAGAATATCGTAATCCAATATATCGTGTTTTCTTGCCATGGGAGAGTTGCAAGCAAAGAGGATACGTTCCATCCTTTTTCGGTTTATTCCTTCTGTCCAGATTAAGGGTAACTTTTGCCATTTTTCACGAAAATTTGCGAGTTTTTTTGCGAGTTTTCACCCTTTAAGGTACGTTTAAAAACGTCCTAATCCAAGTTTAAAACCCTCTAAAACGCCCTGTTTTTAGGGTTTTTTGGCTTTTTAAGGTTTTTAGACCCTCTCATTCCCCTAGCTGTTAATCAGAGGGTCCCTGGTTCGAGCCCAGGAAGGAGCGCAAAAAGGTTCATCGTAAGGTGAGCCTTTTTTTATTGATTCTGTCTCGTCCTGGAATAAGTTGACAATAATTCGACTTATTATAAAGGATTCAAGAAAGAAAAAGTTGGTCCTGTCACACAATGAATACTTATTTGTTACGGTTTACCCAAAGACAAATTATTTATCTCAACTTAATAGTGAGAAGCTTCATTTCTTGTTCATGAAAATTACTACACGCTCTGGTTTCTCGAACGATAGAGCCCCAAAGGGTATAAAAGGAAGAAAAAATTATTTAATGATTTCTCTTTCCAACCAATCCAATTTACCCGGTAGCTCAAGTGAACAAAATTCTAAATGGATTACTCTTCTTCTTTTTTGATTCTGCGCTTTAGAAGATGCGTGTAGCAAAAGAGGTTTCATAAGTTGTATTCCACCTTCTGTCACATCAACAATAATTGAGTTCACATTTTGCGTAATTGATTCTCGTTCTGCATCAGTAAAGCGTTTGGAATGGGATCCCGGAATTACTTTGAGCGCACCATTTTGTGCGTTCGTTGTGTCAAGATGGATTCTGATGGAAAATATTGACTTTAGTACTTCTTCTGGAGGACATACACTGTTGATTCCATTCTTGTTGGTCCAACCATTGTATCCATCCATTGGAATTTTTTCAGTTACATTGATAGGTATATCCTGATGCCATGTAACGTACCAGTTATTTGTCTCAGGCTTATCAAAATAGATTGCTTTGGTTAAAAAGGCTTTATGATCTATCGCTTTTACGACCTCCTGAATATTTCTATTGAGCAACTCCTTCTTTAGGTCAGGAAGGTCTTTTAATAACTTCCTTTTTCCAAATGTTTGCTCATCATTCTGAGCAAAATAGTTATGTAGAATCTTTCCGATTCTTCTTATTTCCTTTCTTGTGTAAATATCGTTCAAAACTGAATAACCGTTCTTCTCCAACTTCCTCGCGGCTGCAACAGCATTCGATCTGTCAAGCTGTGACTTGTACAGGTCTACTCCGTTTTGGAATTTTTCTTGAATTCTACGTCTCAGTGAACTTGGGTTTAAAACTTGGATAGAATCCCCAAACCCTAAAATGAGTCGCTCTAATTCATAGTTGTGATGAACAAAGAGTTCAACAATCACACTACCATCTTTAAATTCTTCGATTATCTTTTGGCTGAGGTGCAATGGTTTGGTAATCACGTAAGGAGCATTAGATCGATCTATTTTCAGAACTACTCGATTGACAAACTTCCCGTCCATCACCGTTACACCTACTGTATTTTTATAATACTCGTCTCCATTAAACGGTTCATTTATATGGTCTTGCTTGAGATCATAGTCAATTGATATAATTCTGTCCAAAGCCAAAGTTATTACCTTTTCATTACTGGCCGTCTTACCAACTAGAAACCATCGGTTATTGAATTCCTTTAGAATAAATGGGTGAAATGTCATCATGGCGCTTTCACTCGCATTGAACGATTTATATTGCAACCGGAGGACTAACCTCTTAAGAATCGCTTGATATAATGTGTCAAGATGTTCGAGACCTTTTAGTCGATCATTCTTATCCAAGTGGATAATGGAAGGTTGATGCGTTTTTTCAGTGTATATCTTATCTTCTAGTCTTTGTATAATACCGCCCAACTCGTTGAATAATGAAAAATCCTTGAACTGCTTCAGCATTTCCACTGTTTCGGTTAAAACTTGCATATCACTCTCATTCAATGGAATATCAGTAATACTAAAGTCGGGATCCTCATATCGATAGTACTTTTTATCGTAAACAACAATGGGCGCATTGTAACCCAATTTATCACTTCGCATCATTTGGATATCTAACTGAACCGTTCTTCTGCTCACGTTCATGTCCTTTCCTTCATACTCATATAAGGCTTCTGAACACGCTTCAATAAGGTCTTCTAAAGTCCATTGACGATAGCTGTTTTGCAAGCATTTATCAATGGTTCTATACCGAATAAGGGCGTTTTTATTTTGTGCCATGAAAATAAAAGTAAATGTTTTTTAGACCTGCGCAAAATGATTGCGCACATACCCCAAACCTTTGTCTTGTTCATATATTCATAATCACCTCCGTCGGCAATGGGGCCGGCGGAGTCTAAAAGAAAAACATGAAAGTAAACGGAAATACATTAATCGAATTGGGGTTCAGACCGGGAAAGTGGTTTGGAGAAGCCTTAGATCACATCAATGAAAACGGCCTTGAGGGCAACGCTATGATGAACTATTTAGAAAAGTTCCGTTTGCCTGATCCTATCCCTTTGAAAGAAGATGCAACGGATTTTATGATCAATATTAAAGCCGAACATGAACTGGAAGTCGATAACGTTATTCAGGTTGTTAACTCCATGAATGAATTGATGAAAACGCCGACACTAGTTGGAGGCGCCATTATGCCGGATGCCTGTCCAACAGGACCTTCAGGCTTAATCCCTGTGGGCGGTATTGCAATAGCCAAAAACGCTATCCACCCTGGAATGCATAGTGCAGATATTTGTTGTTCGGTAATGCTAACTGATTATGGGAAAATTGATCCCAAAGTAATTTTAGATGCCGCACATTCTAGTACTCATTTTGGACCAGGCGGAAGAGCAAGAGGACAACAGTTTCACCTTTCAAAAGAATTGAAAGAGAAGTTTGCATCTAACCCATTCCTTCGCTCAAAGCGAATGTTGTCTTTGGCTCAGGAACACATGGGAACTCAAGGTGATGGTAATCACTTCTTATATGTTGGTCGTCTGAAATCGACGGGAAACACAGTTGTTGTTACACATCATGGTTCTCGCGCCCCGGGTGCATTGCTTTACAATCAGGGAATGCAAACGGCTGAACTGTTCAGAAAAGATCTTTCACCGGAAACTCTGAAACAAAACGCATGGATTCCTTTCGAAACAGAAGAAGGCCAGCACTATTGGGCAGCTCTTCAGATAATAAGAGAGTGGACAAAAACGAATCACCTAACAATTCACAACCTTGTTGCTCAAGGGACAGGTGTGGAAGTCTTGAACCGATACTGGAATGAGCACAATTTTGTGTTTAAGGATGAGGACTTGTTTTATCATGCTAAGGGTGCGACGCCATTGGATGATAAATTCATGCATGATATCACAGGCCCGAGATTGATTCCGCTAAACATGTCCGAACCAATTCTTATTGTTGAAGGGGAAACGACGCGTAACAATCTTGGTTTTGCACCACATGGAGCTGGACGAAATATAAGTCGTTCTAGGCATAGAAGAAGCAAAGGAGAACGATCCGATTTGGAAATTTACCATGAAGAAACAAAAGGTTTAGACGTTCGATTCTTCTCTAACGAAATCGATATCACGGAGCTCCCAAGTGCATACAAAAATGCCGAAAGTGTAAGAAGTCAAATGAAAGAATTCGGTCTTGGAAATGTAGTAGACGAAGTTGAACCATTTGGCTGTATCATGGCAGGAGATTGGAAAATAAATGCCCCATGGAGAAAGAAAAAGAAAAAGTAATTTCTACTACGCAAAACAATTGCGCACTAGCTCCGGAACTTTGATTCATCAAAACAACAAAACACCCCCTCGTACACAACGGTGCGAGGGGACTCCGAAAGGGTAACCTTTCAATAGTTCTTTAAAATATTGTGTATCAACACTAAAGATGTTGAGGCCGTTAATTCAGAAGTCTACGATGATAGTTTCAGAACAACTACATAGTCTTGGCAGCCATGCTGTCCAAGGTGCTACCTCTGTTTTAAGGCTCAACCTAACGCTGCAGGTCGAAGGTTCGATTCCTTCTCCGTCGAAAGACGGATAGTTCAGTTGGATAGAACAACAGCACAGTAGTCGTGGGTTCGAATCCCACTCAGTTATTTAACTGATAGCTCAGTTGGTAGAGCACTGAATTTTTAATTCAGGTTTCGCATGATTAAGGTTCATGAATGAAAAGAAGCTGGTCACTTGTAAAAATGATCGCCTAAGGTGTTGTGCATTTTTGGTTGTTTTCTTCGGGAAACAACAACTGGAAAGCTGCCGGTTCTGCAGGATGCCGACTCGTGCAAATTTCATCATCCAGTCTTTGAAGTAAACGAATGTTTGCCACACAAGCGGAACATGAAATGGAATCAAGTCTTAATGGAAAACCCGCACCTCGAAGGTGAAAAATCACAGCTCCTTTTGTATTGTAAACATTTAATAAAACAGATAATGAAAAGAGTAAGAATAAACAGGCAAAAAGTCGGTTTGGTGTACCGTAAGGGTGATTTCCACAGGGTCTTGCTCGCCGGAAATCATTGGTTAAGCTTTAACGACAAAGTAATGCTGTATGATCAGTTGCAAATCTACACTGTGCTTTCCGACATGGAAATAGTACTTCATGATGAGCAATTCAGCAAGAATATTGAGCAGATCAGTATAAAGGAGAATGAAGTAGCACTTGTTTATGCAAGGGGAAATTTCAGCACCTTGCTTACATCTGGAAACTACTTCTACTTTAAGGGAATAATAAGCCTTCAGGTTGACGTAGTTAATTTGAATTCGATCGAAGAAATTACTTCAGTTGATCTATCAATCTTAAAAAATCATCGGGTTGCGCAATACGTAAAGACATTCAAGTTGGAAAACTACGAAAGGGGATTGCTCTTCCAAGACGGCAGGTTCATTAAACATCTCTCCAGCGGTAGTTACTCATACTGGCACGGAAGTCATTCAATTGAAATGCTCAAGGTTGATATGAGAAACACTCAAATGGAACTATCCGGTCAGGAATTGTTAACCAAGGATAAAGCAGCTGTCAGAATGAATTTCCAGTTGGAGTATCGTGTTGATGATGTACAAAAAGCATTATTGGAAAATTCAAGCTTCTCAAAGCAACTTTATACAACTGGTCAGTTGGCAATGCGCGAAATCATTGGTTCAATGACGCTTGACGCATTGCTCGAATCAAAGGAATCTGTTGGTGAATTTGTATTACAATCATTGAAAGATAAATCGGATAAACTTGGAGTTCAAGTTGTTCAGGCAGGTATTCGAGACATTATTCTTCCAGGTGAAGTGAAAGATATCATGAACCAAGTATTGATAGCAGAAAAGAAAGCTCAAGCAAACACCATTAACCGGCGAGACGAAACTGCTTCTACAAGAACAATGTTGAATACCGCCAAGTTAATGGAAGACAACTCAGTGCTTTTAAAACTGAAGGAGATGGAATATCTTGAGAAGATTGCGGATAAAATTGGAGAGATAAAACTATCCAATGGTGGAGCAATCGTTGACCAACTTGCACAAATCCTTACGCGATAAAATTGGGTTTATTTAAATAATACTTTTTCAAGAATAATCGCAAAAGTCGATCAGAAATGGTCGGCTTAATTCTCGTTTCTTGGTTTGCTTATGGAGATATCCTCTCCGGGATAATCTTTCTTATCGAAAGCGTTAGTCTTTCAAGGATTTTTCGCTTCAACATTCACCTTCCCTCATTACATTTTTCCACCATTCACTACAATTTTTGGCATTCTTTCCCATTATTTCCTATCATTGTTGAAAGAAGAACTTCGTATGAAAACAATTACTACTAAAGGAAAACACGCTGTATTGTTCGTAATGATCTTACTTGCTACAAATGGCTTTTCACAGCAACTACAAACACCCATGCAGTTTATCGTAAATAGTCCTGGAGCCATTTCAGGAGAGCTATTTTATGGGTACCCCGTTAATTACGGACCAACGACTATGACGACCATCACTGGTGACATTGAGTGGGTGTACGATTTAACTCCGGACTCATTGGCGTGTGATAGTATTTTGGATGATCTCACGGGAAAAATTGCCATGATCCGAAGAGGAGCATGCTCATTTACCACGAAAGTGTACAACGCTCAACAAAAAGGAGCCATAGCCTGCGTTTTGGTGAACAATTCGGGAACGACTGAAGTCTTGAACACCAACGGTACAGGTCAAACAATCACCATCCCAAGTATCATGATTAGTTACAATGATGGACTTCTCATTGATTCCGAGCTCAGTGCAGGAAACCCAGTGAATGTTTCCTTCCTCGTTCCTACGATTCATGGAGCTTCCATCTCGTATGCACACACTACACCGCTAGAACGCATCATTCCGCACGAGAATATGTCTACAAGTGTTTACAATAATACCGGAGTTGGACAGTCGAACGTTGATGTAACATTGGACATCACCGATCCACTCGGTGCAGTGACCAACTTCACGACACAAATTGCTTCTTTGGCTATCGAACAAGATAGTACTGTGATTTTTCCGGGCATGTACACACCAACCATGGTGGGGTCGTATTTCGGAACGATCAAGTCTTCATTAAACCCCAGCGATTCCATTGTAATTCCTTTTGTAGTATCAGACAATACATACGCCTTGGACAATGCTGATTTTAGTGATGTGAGAGGTGTTATACCCATGAATGCGAGCTTCTCTTCAAGTTCGTATGAACATCACCGAGGAGCCGTATATCAAGCCAGTCCAACGGCATTTAACGGAGATTACATTACAGCTACCTTTGCCCTTGAAAACGCTACGGACTATATTGGCGAGACATTCGAGTATGTTCTTTATACTCCAAATGATAGCATTTCTTCCTTCTTTCAAAATGAAACGGATTACTCCACATTTATAGTACGAGGAACTGCTTCACGTACCATTTCTGCTTCTGATGCAGCCGTACCTCACACCTTGTTGACAGATACGCTCATCGACCCAAATACAGGTAATTTCTTGGGCGATTTATTACCAAATGTTGATTATATGCTGGTAGTCAAATATGCTGGAAACGGATTGGTAAATCAATGGCCCAAGTTCAGCCACACACACCGAGAAGATAATCTTAAGTTGGACCAAACCGTACATGTAAATCAGCAACTCAATCTTAATGGGTATGAGTCCAGCTTCGCCCCGGTAATGCGATTGGGTCTTATCAAGTGTAGCTCTACTTTCGACCAGTCATTCACGGAGTGTCCGGGTACTCCAATCACGGTTGGAACGAGTGTATACACTACCGCCGGAATATATACGGATACTTTGACTAACAGCGTTGGCTGCGATTCTATCATTACAACCGATCTTGCCTACATTACTATTGATACGAATATCAATTACTCGGGTACTGACCTAGTAGCACAAGAAACCGGAGCGCAATACCAATGGGTAGATTGTAACAATGGAAATGCTCCAATCACAGGAGAAACCGGACAAACATTTACGCCATCAACAAACGGGACGTATGCCGTAGAGATCACCGTAAACGGATGTACCGTTACTTCCAATTGTTTGACTACTGCACTTGGTTTGGACGACTGGCAGTTGGCAAAAATGGAAGTACACCCGAATCCAACAGACGGTTGGATCACTGTTTCTACATCAATTTCCGGTAAAGTGAACTTCAGCCTAACAGAACTTGACGGACGTCACGTAAAAGAAGGAGTTCATGATGACGCTACTTTCAATATAGACCTATCTGAAATAAAGTCTGGAGTCTATCTATTACACCTGTATAAGGACAATAAAGTGCGAACATTTAGAGTTGTTAAGCAATAGCCATTACCATAAATATCAAAAGGGGAGTATTCAATGAGTGCTCCTTTTTTGTTTTCTTACATTTATACCATTGGGAAAATTCTACCATTATACGATCAACAATGAAGTCTTCGGACCTTTCACATTGGATGAAATACGAGGTAAACGTCTTTACAGAGACACCTTATTCTCATTCGAAGGCTCCGAGGGTTGGGTGCTTGCATCATCCGTAGAAGAATTATCAAAAGTAACTTTGGAAAAACCACCGGCACTGCCATCCAAAATTGATGATTCACCTCCACCTAAGTCGATAAAAAAATACGATGAATCCTACGAAAAGGAGACGGATGCAACGGCATTAGGCATTGGTCTGATCATTCTTAAAGTTGGCTTGTTTTTATTTTTTCAGTACAACGAAGAACTCGCATCCATAAAGGTGCAACGACTTTCCTACATTATTGGTTCCGTTATCACTATTGCCGTAGTGGTCATGGTCTCTCGCATTGCCAAACGACAAAACCGAGATGCAATTACGTGGGGTATTTTTGCTCTGTTCTTACCAAGCCTTGCATTGATTATCATTGGGCAGCTAAAAAAACTTAATACCATTATCGATGTAGACGCCATTTCAGCAACTCAAATACTCGTATTGACAAATGATTGTGAGCGATTTGCGAATGAGAGAAACTATGAAGAATGTTACAAATTAAGCTCCCAACTCATTGAAAGTAATCATGCTTTTCCGAAAGTGTTTCGCCTGCATGGAATAAGCGCTTACTTCGTGAACGACTACACCTCAGCTAAACACTCATTTGAAAAGATTCTGCTAGATGAAGAACATGGTCGAATAGCCCACCTAATGTTGGGAAATGTCTTTTTTGCAGTCAAAGAACCAAACAAAGCAAAAGAATATTGGGAGAAAGCTAAGCAAATGGGAGAGTTGAGGGCTAAAGAAAACTTAGAGAAGTACTTCTCTGACAACTCTCAGGAAGAAGGATAAAAAAAATTCCCCCATCCAACCTGTTGTTTCATTACTTTCAATTGCGATGGATGAGGAAATCATTTAGGCTCAAACAAAATTCAAGCCAAACTTTTTATGTTACACTAGCAAGACGCACAATCCCTTGTTTTCGTTGGGCACTAGAAAGTCTAAAAAATGTTAAGAAAATATGGCTTCCATGCAAATGTTAACGAGCTATTTCCACTCGGAAGTTGCAATGGTTTTTTCCATTGGATTTATTTTACCAGCGTCAGCCCAACGCCAGCACCAATAGAAATACCCAAGTACGGTTTGTAACTAACCTCCGCAGTGCCACACACACCAAATATTTTTCCTGTTTTGGCACGCTTATCCGCCTGAAACAGTTTGTACCCAAGGCGAAAACCAATTGGTAAAGCCCCTTGTACCGTCTTTATGGATTCGGTGGCAGACTCTCGCGTTTCTGAATCTTGAAAAGTATTCACCGGCAATATCAAAAGGTCGAAGTAAGCATCTTTTCCAATCGAGTTGAAGCACACACCGAACCCTTCAGCGTCAATGAACATACTCGTAATTGTGCGAAAATTAATTCCAGCGTAAATTCCAGCACTTGAATAGGCGACCACATTTGGACCGACGAAAGCAGGATCGTCTATGAAGTCCGAAGTCATTCCCAAACGTTTGAAATACGCTCCTCCTCGAAACATCATGTATTTTCGTTTTTTGGAAGGCACCATTATATAGGTTTCTGTTTCATTACGGGTGTATACATGATCTCCGCTCACGTTTCTCGAATATGTGGTTCCTTTGTATTCTGTTTTTAGAGAAATTTTGGTTTGTTTGATCTTAGTAAAGTCACGAAATTGATAGTATCCTCCTAACTCTGTTTCGAGATTTCCCGGAAAGTTCTCAATGCCCAATCCTCCGAAGGCAAACAAGCTTTTGCGGAATAGGTAATCCACTCCGATTTCATTTTTAACCGGCTCGTAATAGCCCCAAATACCCACATTTGCAGAGTAGCTATCAATTCGCAACACAGGAACGTCCAACTGGAAGAGGTCCGTATTCAAACTGAAACGAGGAGACTCTGGCGGTTCGTTCGATAACACTTCGTAATTAATTTGCTGTGAGTAGGCCAAAGAAACGCTGAGTCCGAACAAGGTGCTTGCAATAATTTTCTTCATGATCTTATTTTTTTCAAAGATCAGGATTGGTCATTGCGAGATCAATACGAAAAGTTGCGTATTCGACGCATCGTGCACCTAGATGAGTCGGGAGCGTTTGGCGGCATCAATGGCTTCAACCTTATTGCGCACTTGCAATTTTCGGTATGTGTTTTCTACGTGTTTGCGCACGGTTCCATTGGAAATATTCAGATTATCGGCAATTTCATTGTAATTAAGTCCCTTGCTCAATTGAACCAAAACTTCTGTTTCTCGCGGACTTAATTCTACCTTTTCAGATGAAACGTCATTTTGTAGCGGTTGTCGCAGCAACTTTAAGGTTTTTAGCGCGATGGAAGGCGACATGGGAGCACCTCCGTCCATAATTTCCTGAATTCCAGCATAAAGTTCATCGGAGTCGATGTCTTTCAACAAATAACCATCGGCACCGTTTCGGATGGAGGCAAAAATGCTCTCCTCATCGTCCATCACGGTCAGCATAATAATCTTGACTTGCGGATATTTCTTCTTTACCTCGCTCACGGCTTCTATTCCATCCATTTCGGGCATCTGAATATCCATCAAAATGAGCTCAACGTTTTTGTCTTGCTCCAGCATATTGAGTAAAATAGCCCCGTTTGCCGCAACGTGTTTTATTTTGAGATCGTTGTAACCCGAAAGTCGTTCGATAAGTCCGTGCGCCAAAAATGAATTGTCCTCTGCGATTGCTATTCTAACCATACTTTTTTCGTCAAATTTCTAACATCGTCAGCAAAGCTACAATACGTCAAAAAGCGTATTTTAAAAATGCACGTGAATCGTTGTTCCATTTTTATTTGATTGCAAGTCCATTTCTAACTCCGCTGCCTTTAGTCGCGCCTTCATGTTCGTGAGTCCAAATCCACCTTGAACCGCTCCAGTATCAAACCCTTTGCCGTTATCTGAAATTACCATTCGTTTTGGGTGAAATTCGACGGTGACACAATTGCCCTCGCTATGTTTCACGGCATTATTCACAGCTTCTTGCGCTACTCGAAAGATGGCGATGGCTTTTTCCGGCGAGAGTTTTTCGTCCATTTGAGCCTCGGACAAATGGTGGTCGGTGAGCACTTGAAAATGCTCGGTTTTGGCATTGCGCACAAATGCAGCGATCTTTCCATAAAGTTCTTGTACGGCAACAGCATCGGACTGAATGGTCCAAATGGCTTCGCGTAACTCATTCATCGTTTGTTTGGTCTGCTCTCTCAAAGAGACCACTTTCGCTTTGGTTTTGACTTCGGTTGACTGCTTCTCTACCGACTCTAAACTATTGATTACGAAGGTTAATTGCGCGCCTATGTTATCGTGTAGATCACGAGAAATCCGAAGTTTTTCTGCTTGCATACGGGATTTCGCCTGTTCTTGCTCCATTTCGAGTCGTTGGCGTAACTTTCTTTTGCGGATCAAGAGCACGAGGTAGGTAACAAGAGCGATCAGCACTACGATGAATACCAAAAACACCAGTCGCTGAAACTGACTGTTTTGCTCGTTGATGCGTATTTGTTGTTGAGCAAGCTGTTTTTTTCGCTTTTCTGTTTCGTATTTGACATTGATTTCCTCAATGGCTCGCGTGCTTTCAACGCTCAACATTTCAGCTTTCAAACTATCCGCTTGCTGATCCAGTGCGTACGCAGTTTCAAAATCTCCTTCTTTGATGTGCAGCCGGCTCAAGCCTTTCAAGCTTTCTGCCTCTTGCTTTTTTAGTCCTAGCGTTTGACAGAGGTCTATACTTTTTTGCAAATAGTCGCGAGCCTGGTCGAGTTGGTTTTCTTGCACGAGTCGGTTTCCGATATTGGCATACAAAATGGCCATAGTATGCTGATCGTTTGCCTGAATTGCGAGAGGCAATGCCTGTTC
The DNA here is from genome assembly GCA_024742305.1 of bacterium. GTDB lineage: Bacteria > Bacteroidota > Bacteroidia > Flavobacteriales_D > Crocinitomicaceae > UBA4466. The sequence continues at coordinate 348,715 of JANSYQ010000002.1, forward strand.
GTAATACTGCATCGCTTTGTCTCCGTTCCCACGATTGTTTTCCAAAGAGCCTAGGTTCAGAAGAATGCCGCTTTCTACATCAATTTGTCCCTTTCCTTCAATCAATTTTAAGGCGGTACCGTAATTGCTCAGAGCTTTTTCATTCTCTTCCGTTTCACGGTAGACCACGCCTTTATTGCTGAGAGCACGTACCCAAGATAAAGTATCATTACTTGCCTTGGCAGCGGCAATCGCTTTGTTGTAATATTGGTTTGCTTTGTCGTATTGTTTTTGCTCTTTGTAGATTACCCCAATATTCATCTCAATCATGCCCTCATAAGCGCTCCACTTATTCTTCTCGGCAATACGCAGGGCTTTGAGGTTGTAGGAAATGGAGTTTTCATACTCTCCAAGGTCGTTGTAGCAGTTGGCTATTTTGCTGTAAGAGGAAAGCAGACCTTTGTCGTCGCCGAGTTTTTGGCGAATTTTCAACGCTTTTTTATTGGCTTTTAGTGACTCTTTGATGTTCGCGGAGAGATAATGAGCCAATCCAAGAGCGTTATATCCCTCTGCAATTAACTTGTCATCCTTTAAGCTTTGTGCTGCCTCTAGACATTTCTCGGCGTACAACACCGATTTTGGGTTGTTCTTTCCTGATAAGTAGTAACTGATATCAGAAAGAAGGTAAACTTTATCGGCACCTTTTGTTCGAGGTAGTTGTTGAATGAGACTATCGGTATTCGTTTGAGCGTTCGTCCAAATTCCGAAAAAGAGGATCCAAAGGAAACAGCTTACCGAACGAATTTTTCTCATGCTACCGTTGAAAAGGTGTTACGCCTAAAGGTAAGTAAAACACAAGAAATTCTTAGGGTAAGAACATGAATATGAAACCAAAAACGTCCTTTCCCGACTGAATGTAGCTCGGTTAAAGGGCGTTTAGCTTTAAGGCAAGTTCAACCAGTTTGTTGGAGTAGCCCCATTCGTTGTCGTACCATGAAACCAACTTGAAAAAAGTATCGTTGAGCGCCATTCCTGCATTGGCATCGTAAATGGACGTTCTGCTGTCGGAGATGAAATCCGAGGAAACGACATCACCACTGGCGTATCCCAGTACTCCCTTCAGTTCATTCTCGGATGCATGTTTCATGGCTGCGTTGATCGCTTCGTATGTAGTTGACTTGGACAAACGCACGGTTAAGTCTACCACAGACACATTGGAAACGGGAACACGAAAGGCCATTCCCGTTAATTTTCCTTCGATTGCAGGGATTACCTTCGCCACTGCTTTTGCTGCGCCGGTGGTGGATGGAATTATGTTGTGATAGCCAGCTCTACCCAAGCGCCAGTTTTTTGATGACGTAGCATCCACCGTATTTTGATTTGCCGTAACGGCGTGAATCGTACTCATCAACCCTTCTTCAATGCCAAAATTGTCCTGAAGAACTTTTACTACGGGAGCCAAACAATTGGTTGTACAAGAAGCATTGGACACTACATTGTACTCGCTTTTCAACTCATTATCGTTGACACCCATGACAAACGTCGGCGTATCATCCTTCGCTGGCGCAGAAAGCACTACTTTTTTTGCTCCTGCTGTAATGTGCTTGTTGGCTAGCTCGGTTGTGAGGAACACACCCGTACATTCTAAAACGACCTCCGCACCAATAGCTCCCCAGTTCAACTGCTCGGGATCACGCTCTTTGGTCACGCGAATTTTTTGACCGTTCACTATTAAATGGCTACCTTCTACGGTAATTTCACCTTCAAAACGACCGTGAACGGAGTCAAACTCGAGTAGGTACGCCATATAATCAATGTCGATGAGATCATTGATCCCAACAACTTCTACATTTGGGTTGGCCATCGCTACGCGACACGCCAATCGACCAATTCTTCCAAATCCGTTAATTCCTACTTTCATAGGACCAATATACAAATACTTATTGTACTTTATACTATATCTATTTCATTAATGTCTTATCCTTAGAGAATAGGTTCTTCTAAACTGCGCATTTATTGTGACCACTTGCGCACAAATACGGTGCTTGATTGCGTAAAAATCTGAAGTAGTATATTCGCCGCAACTTACAAACAAAGAGCTGATAATTAGGGTTTTTACCCTTTGATTCAGTGCTACATTTATTAACCTTTTATTAATTTTTTTATGAAAAAGTTCTTTTTTACTCTCGCACTTGTATTGATGGCAAGCGCTTCATTTGCTGCCGCTGCAACTGGAGGAAATGGTGATGAGCCAAAAACAGAGGCTACTACTTCTAACTACCCTACAGATCAAGCTTTGGCTGGACAAGCAGTTGCTGCCCTTCAACAAGAGTGCGGTAACCAGCACAACGGATGGCAGTGGCAAACAAGTGTTTCTACCATCTCTACTTGTTTCGCTAGCGGATTCATCAAGCAGGTGTATGTTTACGCTACGCCTAACTGTCCACCGAACCAACCATGTATCCAAGTGATTCAGTTGATCGGTACCGTTCAGTTTGGATGTGACGGAGATGTAATTTCAGTTAACTGCGCAACTACAGGAATCTAGTCGCAATCTTTTATATGCGAAGCGGAGGTCGTTGGGCTTCCGCTTTTTTTGTGTCCGGTCCTCTACCTATGACACTTTTTCAATTTTCCCTACCTTTGCAAGGTGACTAACTACGTGCGATTCATACTATTACTACTCTTCTTTTGTGCGGTGCCAAGAGTACATGCGCAATTGTTTCAGGAAGATTTCGGAACGGCATTTGCCTCTATTGACGCCACACGATGGCCGACCTCGTGCAGAAACGCTGCCTCAAGTTTTAATACTTCCGTTGGATCTTGTGCCGCTGCTGGCGATTACAATTACGGAACTTCCGGGTTTGGCACTTACATCACTTCACAGGCTATTGCCATTCCCGCGACAGGATACGAATTGACTTTTGACTTCTCGTTCAATAATACGTTTAGCTTTCCAGCCGTAGAAATTCGAACCGGTGGGCCGTGTGGAACTACCTTGGCACAAACAGAAACACTTTCCAACACTAGCGGGACATGTACTCCCCACTCCGTTGATCTCTCCGCATATTCAGGGCAAACAATTTACCTTCGATTTCGTTCCAACACGTCTTCCGTTACGACCTATTGGGACAATATTTTGGTGGACCTCGGCTCCGGAGGAGGTGGTGGCGGCTGCTTGCTTGAAGACGATTTCGGTACAGCTTTCGCGTCCATTGATGCCACGAATTGGCCAGGTACTTGCACCGGCGGATCAGCAAGCTCGTTCAATACCTCGGTGGGATCGTGCAGCGGCGCGGGAGATTATGGCTATGGACTCAGTGGTTTCGGTAGCTACATTACTTCCATGGCTTTGGCGATTCCTTCTACCGGATACGAACTCACTTTTGAGTATTCTTTCAATAATACTTTCGGTTTCCCAGCCGTGGAAATAAGAACAGGAGGTCCGTGTGGTACAACGCTCGCAGCAACGAATACGCTGACCAATACTTCGGGCGTCTGTACTCCGCACACTATCAACTTAGATAGCTACGCTGGACAAACCATTTACCTGAGATTCCGCTCAAATACATCTTCGGTTTCGACCTACTTCGATGATATCGCCGTTTGTGGATCGGGCGGTGGACCTTCGGGCGACTTTAAATGGGCGGATAACTTCAACGATAACGACCTGAATTTGAACTATCCTGGAAACGATGGTGACGAAGCGTGCACCGGTTGTGGACCATGGACCTTGAATGGAGGTGCGAGTCTCGCCCTAGCTCCATCGGGAGGTTGGCAAGGAAACTCGAACGAAACGGAAGCCTTCCCTGACAATATGGCGAATGTTTATTACGTGCGATTGGACCGCAATGAGTGGATTGAATCGCCGACGATTGATATGAGCGCCATGGAGTCCTTGAAGATTAGTTTTTACGCAAAATCGTCTTCCTCAGGAACGGGAGGTGGTGATTCTTGGTCTTCGTTTAGTGATCACCTACGTTTGCAGATTTGGGACGGAAGCTCGTGGATCACCGTGAAAGATATTACCGAAGGAACATCTGTTGCCGAGGATCAAATTCTTCCGGCTCTGCCACTCAATTATTTCTGCTTCACAGCATACAACAGTACCACGAGTCCGGGTAATTATTACTACAACAGCGCACCCAATGTAAACTCTGCCTACTTCCACGCGGATTTTAAGTTTCGTGTGATTTTCGAAGGCGGGTTTTCGGGGGCTCCTTTTGCTTGGGTAGATGACTTCACCTTCCGGGCAGATGCCGATGGTTACTCGACCATGATTCCTTGTGGAATTTCCTTTTGGAACCAGCCTGCGGCGACGTCGTATGGACAAGATCCGGGAACAACGGGGAACAACAATGCCGAGAAGGGCGTTGAACTGGAATTGGACAACTCCATCAACATTCCACCCAATTGGGCCACGGAAGCGGATGATGGCGATACGGTAACACAAGTTTTTGGCCTAAATGAATCGGAGCGTGTGGTTTTTGCCGTGATCTCGGAACAGGAAATCAATTTTGCCTTTCCGGTAGTGCACTTTTACGCGCCGGATATGGGTTGGCAATCGTCCGTAATGTCGATTGATAACAATTACACCGGTCCGGGTTGGCGCTATTATGCCGTGGAGTACATCAGTTGTGACCTGGCGGGAGGAAGTATCGCCGCACCGACGGACGATTATCGTTATTACTTCTCATTCGAGTACGGAAACGAATTCATTCCAGTGTTTTATCACCTCAACACCTCGGGAATTGAAACTGGCGGAGGAGCAACATCCACCTTGGAAGTATTCAACGCACCGGACGTTATTTCTACCGACAATTGTGGAGCAGCGCTGGGCGTAGAGTTGACAGCATTCGACGCTACTTTGGTAGATCGTGAGGTATTGCTGAATTGGACAACGAACAGCGAGTGGGACAACGATTACTTTGACATTGAAAAATCGGTCGATGCCGAGAATTATATTTCAATCGGTCGCGTTCAAGGGCAAGGAACCAAGGGTTCACCAACGGCTTATTTGTTCAAAGACGAAACGCCCATTTCCGGCACGAATTATTATCGTTTAAAGCAAGTCGACTTCGACGGAACGACCACGTATTCCGATATTCGGACGGTTGTACTTGAATCGGAGCACATGCTTTACCCCAACCCTGTAAAGGACCTTCTGATTTTACAGTCAAACGATGCTTTCTCCATAACCGATGTACACGGACGTACGATTGAGGTTCCTTTCACACGCACAACGAAGCACACACAGATCGATGTACGAAATCTTTCCTCCGGCATTTACTGCGTGAATGTTAACGGGCACGTGTATCGCTTTGTGAAGAAGTAAAATCACACTCCGGCACTCCTTCATATCTCGATAACCGGGAGGAGGAGTTCATCCTTAGACAAATTAGTGAGCTAAAAAAACAGTTCCCCCTTGGGAACGCTTCTGCTGAAGCTTCAGCGAAAGAATAGGGGGCTAGGGGGAGGATAACTCCAATATTCACAAAAGTCATTACCATTCTCCTTAAATTTATTTGGGTTGTCACCCTCCGCCTGTGGCACCTCCCTTGAGGGAGGAGGAAGGTCACCCTCTCCCCTTGAGGGGAGAATAAAAGAGGGGTGACATCCACAAGAGAAAAAAGAATTGAATCTAAATCACATACCCCAACTTCACCCCATAAAAAGGACTTATTTTTTCATTTCGATACTCTCCGCCAAAGCGAAAATTAACATCAATACCAATAGGAATGTAAATCCCCAACCCCCCTGTTAACGTTGGTGCTGCTTCAAATTTTGACGTACGATCTTCTAGGGACTTAATGAAGTTCGCTCCACCCACAACTTCGGTGTAAATACCTCCACAGCAGCTCTGAGCACCGATCAAATAGTAGCGGTACTGCAAATTGGCAGGAACCATAACACTTTGGGCACCGGCATCGCTTCTAAAGTACATTCCCGTGTTAATTCCCGGAAGTGAATACGAATTGAACCGGAACAAATACTGCATGTTGAGTCCAATGGTTCGGGCATCAATTTGTTTTGATTTGGTGTGATCTAGGTTGAGACTAAGTTGTGCATAGCTGGGAACGGCGCACAAAAGAAGTGCACCTAACAATAGTTTCCGCATGATTTTGAAATAAGGGTTTACTCTTTTATAACTCCTATGCGTGCAGAATATTGTATTTTTGCGCTATGGAAGCATTGACACTCACCACTCCAGCTCTATTGTTCTCAGCTATCTCGCTCATTATGCTCGCCTACACGAACCGTTTTTTAGCCTATGCCGCCGTAATTCGGAACCTTCATGCGAAGTACAAAGAGTCGGGAGACACCACCACACTGCGCCAAATTCAAAATTTAAAATCGCGCTTGTACCTCACCAAGTGGATGCAAATTTTCGGTATCACCAGCTTGTTTTTGTGCGTGATGACCATGCTTTTGATCTACATTAATTACAACAGCATTGCCGTTTGGGTGTTTGGCGGCGGCTTGTTCTTGTTGTTGCTCTCGCTAGGGTTTTTGATCAAAGAAATTCAGATTTCCACACGGGCATTGCAATATCACATTTCGGATATAGAGGAAGATTTGAAGGGGAGGAAGTAGTTCCTATCCGGCTGTCAGCGCTTTATGAATATGCCAAACGAGACGTTCTCTTGAACCGAGGTCCAATGCTCGTTGCCCAGAAAGCATAGAAGTAAAGAATACAATGGTATCATCCAGCTTTCCCGAGTTTACGATTCGGTGAGTGCCTAATTCTTTGTCAAACTCAAAATTCAGCCCCATCCAAACTCCGTATTCCTCACCAGTATCTTTATTTTCTCCACGATTCTTGCCCAAAAGTTCCTTTGCCATGGTATTAGAAACCACCAATACTTTTGGATTATAGTATTCGAGGAGATCTTTCGAAATCATTAATTGTTGATACACAAATTGGACACCATCGGCACTTTTAAAAAGCGTATCTCTGATATAGCTTTGTTGTGTTTCTCGAAAAACGAGTGTGTCCATGTGCGTCCACGAGAACTTCTTATTGTATTGTTTGAGAATTTCTTTTTCGATTTCACTAAACGGCTTGAAGTACGGATGCTGCAATGCTTGTTCTTTGCAATACGTGGAGCGAATCGTCTCGTCTTCGTTAGAATATGACGGATTAATGCCCATAAAAAGTACGTCAGGGTCGGGAATGTCTGCGTCAAATTGAAAAACGAATCCTCTTTCGATTAAGGGTCTTGGGCTTTTGTCGGTGGGTTTATTTATCTCAGAATTTTTAAAGTTGTCCCAAACTTCGTCGTAGCGAGTGATCCAATATTCTGGGTTGTTCATGCGGTAAATTTTGATTTCATAAAGATCAAGTATTGATTCACAAAATGAAATAGGTACAAGTGCTTAATCTTTAACAATCAGCCCATCTTGAGAATGGCGAAACAGTTTTTTCACTAACTTGAATATAGTCTAAAGCCACTTTTCACAATTTAAAATGACCAAAAACGATCACCTAGAATTCATCAATAGCAAGGGCAGGTTCCATGTCGACTGCAATCATTCCATTTTTTCTAATGAAGAGTTGGAGACTCTTGAAAAGTTCGGGTATTGGTTCGAAGCATTGATTAACGGAGACCTCGACCCTATCTCAGAGCAACAAGAGTACTTTATTGACGTGTTTCGAAACAACAAAAAACCCGAAACACCTGAACAATTTGCATGGTTTAAATACAAAGGTCGAAAGGCTTTAGAAGAAAAGCAGCCCGATAAATTTAAGTTGGACTATAGTCATGATTCGGAAGACCCTTTTTTTAAACGAGACGATTGGAAAAAAATGAGACGCTGGGTGAATAGGTAGTATTTGTTTAAAAATGCCAATTATTTATTTCTTACTTTTCTAACGTGTCAGGGTCAGACGAAATATTGGCAAAATACCTGAATCAATTAAAAAAGTTGAGACGGGCAAAAAGCAAGGATAGAGGAGCCGCTCCTCATAAACCTATCCTACTGCTTGCCGTTATTAAAGGGATTGAAAAAGGAGAAGTTTGCTCCAATGTCATTGAAATAACACCTGAGTTGGTTCTAGATTTCAAAGATATTTGGTCCCAATTAGTCATTACAAATCATACAGCGAATTTTGCTTTGCCTTTCTTTCATATGAAGTCAGAAGGGTTTTGGAGCTTGAATGCAAAGAACGATACATTAGTTCCAATTACCTCTTCTAACAGCATTAAAAGTCTCAGCGCACTGAAGGAATCCCTCGCTTTTGCAAAGATTGATCCGGACTTATTCCATTTGCTTATAAACACGTTTACAAGAGAATTTATTCGAAAAGAGCTACTCGAGTTTTACTTTCCTGAAACCTTCCGGCATTACGAACACGAAAGTGGAAGCTACATTCATCAATTAGAACTTCAATTTTTACAGGAGGATCCGATAACCTACTCGCAGCGATTAGAGGAGTTAAAATACAAACTTGATAAGCAAGAGTTCGAGGAAGAAGTATTTGTTCGAGGAGGTTTATTTAAAAAAGAGGTTCCAAAAATCTACAACTACACTTGCGCTGTTTCAGGCATGTGGGTGGAGACGACTACCAACGCACAAATGGTTGATGCTTGCCATATCAAACCATTTGCCATTTCTCAAGATGACACCATAAGAAATGGTATTTGTTTAACGCCAACCCTGCATCGCGCTTTTGATCGAGGGCTGATTTCCATTGGTGAACAATATGAAGTGATCGTCTCGTCTTCCTTTTCAGAAGCTGACTCGCCATATTCGATCAAACAATTTGAAGGTAAACAAATCGAACTTCCCAAAAACCTCAATTACTTTCCACTTCAGCAAAATCTTGATTGGCACCGAAGGGAAACTTTTATCCCCTAACCCATCACCTTTTCATAAAACCCCACATAACTCTCACAAACTATCGGCTTCGGCACCACCATAAACGCTTCCAAAACCTCACCAATTCCTCTTGCCTTGTCCACCGCATTGCGCTGTTTGATAATTTCTTCGAGGTCGTCTTTGTCGGTGATTTCTGCTTTCGGGAGCACTGGAAAATAAAAGCGGATTTCGTTGTCAATTTGAAATGAGGAATCCTCGGTTTGCTGGCGGATGAGGTTCGCACGCTGGTTGAGTAGCCACCACAAGTGATTTTCGCTAAAGTCGAGGCCTTGACCAACGATGTCTACGTTATGTGTGAAGAGAATATCCGTCCAAAAACGACCCGTTGTACCGTTCTTTACTCGTGTGAGTAACCCTTGGTTTTTGGGATTTCGAGAGCCCGGTTTTCCCTTGTAATTGTCTTGGATTTTCTCGAGGTACGAAGCGTAATGTTCGTAGCCAATCATAATGGACTCTTCGTGGTAGTACCGCTCGGTGTCCTTCAAATTTCTGGAATCGGACAATTCACCGTGGATGTGCCAAACGCGGCAATTTGCCTCCGGTAGCGTGTACGCTCGTTTCAAACTGAACTTGCTCTCTTGCTTGTTCAACGCGAGCTTCTTTTTCTGCTCCAAGAAATCGGGCATGACGCTTTTTTGCAGGGCGTAATCGTAATTCGTGGTAAGGATATCGGTGTATCCTTGGCGCATGACTTTTTGGTGGTACTCGTTAAAACCATCTTTGCCAGATAATTGTTCTTCGATGTTCCGACGGATGGCGCGCTTCAAGTTCTTCAGTTCACGTAGAAACTCTACATTGCTCCGCTTTCGGTGCAGCATCTCCTCGAAACCCAACGGGAAAGGCTTGAAGGGATTGTTCAGGTCGACTTGAATGCCAAAACGATTTTTCAGTCGATGCAAGAGATCTCCCCACGAAACGGATTGTTCTTGATCGAGTTGATTGATTCCATTACCGATGAGTAAGGCGCGTTTTCTTTCAGTGCTTGAAGTCATTTTACGAATATAGTTCGTCTAATTCAATTAAGGAAGCACGCCCTCCGCCTCCAAAAGGGGGAATAAACTCTTCAATCGTTGGAATAAAAATCCTACCATTTCACATCAAATCTGTTGATTTTACAACGCAATGCTCTGTTCTTACGCTTCCCATGTCGGAACATTCCCATTTTTTTACTAAATTCTCAGCGTGAAAGCTCAAAATGTACACCTTATCTTTTCGTACTTCCTAAACGAAATGTAGCTGTTCCGCTACAGTCTTTCTCCAATGGCTTTAGCCTACGGCGAAGGAACTAGCGCACTTTCTCCCACCCCATTACTACGTCTAAAACTTTATTTCTTACCAAATCGATAAACATGATTCGAAAGCTATTACTATTAGTACTCCTGTGCAGTGGTGCTTTTCTCTCCAACGCGCAAACAGTGCACGAGTGGTACCAAGACGGTATCGTCGTATTTCAAATGAAAACAGATGTCAGTTACAACTTCCCCGTACGCGAAAAAACGGTGAATTTTGAACAAATTCCGTTCATCGCACAACTAAAGGACAAATACGACATCACGGGGATGATTCAAATGCATCCCAACGATCCCGACGAAAAATTGCGTCATACCTATCAAATCAATTTTGATATGTGGGCACAAGTAGACAACCTAATTGCGGCTATCAAGCAGAATCCTGATGTGGAATACGCAGAAAAGAAGGAATTGCACGTCAATTTTTACACGCCCAACGATCTTGGAGCAAATAGCTCTAGCGGAACGGGAATGTGGCACTTGTATACCATGCAGGCACAAGACGCTTGGAACTTATCTCAAGGAGATGCCAATGTGGTAGTTGCTGTTACGGATAATGCCATTTTGACCACCCACGTTGATCTTCAAAACAAACTCGTTCCGGGCTTTGACGCACCAACGGGTGGAACTGATCCGAATCCGTGTGGGTCCAACGATGGAAACCACGGTACCCACGTATCGGGAACCGTTGGAGCCGAGACAGACAACAATACCGGCGTCTCTTCTATCGGGTTTAATGTGAGCGTAATGCCCATTAAAATTGGGAATTGTAACGGTGCCCTGACGCACGGATACGAAGGAATCAACTACGCTGCGAACAACGGCGCTGATGTGATCAATATGTCTTGGGGAGGCGGTGGTTTCTCCAATTACGGACAAAACGTTTGTAACGCCGCATGGAACGCTGGATCTATTCTAGTTGCTGCCGCTGGAAACGACGGTGTGAGCACTGTATTTTATCCGGCAGGATATAACAATGTAATTGCCGTGGCATCTACCACCACCAACGATTCCAAGTCGGGCTTCTCTCAATACGGAACTTGGATTGATATTGCTGCTCCTGGATCAGCAATTCGTAGTACGTATGCCAACTCTAACACAAGCTACGCTCGAATTCAAGGAACGTCAATGGCGTCTCCAAATGTTGCAGGATTGGTCGGATTGATTAAATCGTACGTGCCAGGAGCTACAAATCAAGACATCATTAACTGCTTGTACAGCTCAGCGGATAATATCGACGCTGCTAACCCAAACTATATTGGACAATTGGGGGCAGGAAGAATCAATGCGTTTGCCGCACTGCAATGTATTGGTGCATTTAACGTGGCACTGGATGCCGGAATTACGGACATTCTCAGCCCTGAAGTAACCGTTTGTGGAAACACATTCACGCCTGAGGTAGAATTAAGAAATTTCGGTACAGATCCCTTGACCTCGGTAGATATCAACTATGAGTGGAACGGAACTCCGTTTGTTTACAGTTGGACGGGTAACTTAACTCAAGGACAAACAGAAATAGTGGTATTGCCAACACAAACTGCTCCAAACGGAAGTTACACGTTTACGGCTTCCACTTCGAATCCAAATGCAGGAACGGACTTAACTCCAGGGAACGATCAGTTCCAAACAAACTTCACTGTAGATGTGAACGGACAAACCGTAAACTTGGATCTGCTCTTGGATTGTTACGGAAGTGAAATCTCATGGTCCATTATTGATGCACAGGGAACAACCATATTCAGTGGTGGTGGATATCCAGATATTACCGCCGGACAATTGGTGCAAGAGTCTTTCTGTTTGCCAGTAGGATGTTATGAATTTAGAATTGATGACACCTACGGAGATGGATTGAATGGAAGCTCATTCAATGGATGTAATGTTGATGGTGACTACACCATCATCAGTGGAAACGGAGATACTTTGGTTCAAATGACAGCTCCTAATGGAGACTTTGGCTTTGGTACCGTTGATCCTTTCTGTGTTGTTTCTCCCAACGTGTTGAACGATGCCGGAATTTCTGCGATTATCGCTCCGAACGGAATTAACTGTTCTAACAGCATTACGCCAGAAGTCGAAATTCGCAACTATGGAAATGATCCGCTGACTTCAGCCACGATTAACTATCAAACAAGTGGTGCCGTGCAAAGCTACTCTTGGACGGGGAACCTTACTACAGGGCAGTCCGAAAATGTAGTGCTTCCAGCAATCTCCAGTACGGGAGGATTTGTCACCTTGACGGCATATACCTCTTCACCGAACGGAGTGCAGGACGACGATCTTACCAACGATCAGAACAGCACACAATTGACGGTGTACGCAGCACCAGCAACCTTGCCATTTGTGGAAGATTTTGAAACCAACGTATTCACCGCAGGCGAATGGACATTGGACAATCCGGATGCGGACGTGACGTGGGAATTGGTCAATGTAGGTGGAATTACACCGGGGTCACAAGCTGCAAAAATCGACTTCTACAATTACTCTGCTGCAGCGCAACGTGACGGATTGGTATCTCCACGCATTAGTCTTGTGGGGTACACGTCGGCGCAATTGGATTTCGATCATGCCTACCGCCGTTACAACCAAAATGCTGCCGACTCACTCATTATTTATGTGTCCACCGACTGTGGCTCTAACTGGGATCGCGTATTCCAAGCTGCAGAAGATGGCACTGGATCTTTCGCTACACAAACAACCAATACGAATGCCTTTACTCCAGGCATCGCCGACGACTGGTGTTTTTCAGGAACTGTTGGTGCTTCATGTTTCACCGTAGATCTCACGGCTTATGTAGGTCAGGAAATCTTGGTGAAATTTGAATCGTATAACGCGGGAACCATCGGGAACAACTTGTTTATCGACAATATCAACATTGACGGTACGCCAGGAAACTTCCCACCGGCTCCTAACTTCACATCCAATACTACTTCTATTTGTGAAGGCGGAACGGTGAACTTTACCGATCTGTCTACAGCAAACATCACTAGTTGGAACTGGACCTTCCCAGGAGGAACACCAGCTACTTCTACGGCACAAAACCCAACGGTGACATACCCAACAGCGGGTTCTTATGACGTAACGCTTGAGGTAACCAATAGTTTTGGAACCAATACCATTGTTACTACAAATGCAGTTGTGGTGAGCAACACACCGACTGTAAATGTTGCAGGTCCAACACAAATTTGTGCTGGCGGTACAGCGCAACTTACAGCGAGTGGAGCCAATTCATACACTTGGGACAACGGATTGGGTACAGGTGCATCTCAAACGGTATCGCCATCGGTGACCACTACGTACACCGTAACTGGATCGAATGGATTGGCGTGCGATGCAACAGAATCTGTGACAATTACCGTGGTTCCGAATCCAACAGTTACGGCTACGGCAAATAACATGATGGTTTGTGCGGGAGATGCCGTACAATTGGATGCTGCCGGAGCTAGTACATACGATTGGGACAACGGTCTTGGATCAGGTGCAACACAAACGGCCAATCCAACACAAACGACCATCTACACCGTGACTGGAACAGATGCCAACAACTGTACAAATACCGCCACCGTCACGATCACCATTCAGGATCCACCAGCGGTTTCAGTGAACTCTACTACGTTTGATATTTGTGAGGGAGAGTCCGTGACCTTAGCGGCAACAGGTGGAGACACTTACACTTGGACACCAACTACTGGATTGAGCGCTGCGACGGGAACTCCGGTGAGTGCAAGTCCGACGGCTTCTACAACATATACGGTTGAAGGTGCGAACGCTTGTGGTACAGACTCGGAAAACATTCAAGTGAACGTCTTCCCGATTCCAGCGACACCTGTCATTACACAAAATGGAAATACCTTATCGGTTACCTTGCAAGCGGGCGAAACCGCTTCATGGGCATTCAATGGATTCCCGATTGGGACCGGTGCCTCGATCAACATGGTTGGAAATGGAATCTACCTAGTAACAATTTCTAATCAAGCAGGATGTGAATCACAAGCAAGCGGTTCTTACGAAGAAGATGATGCTTCAATTAATGAAACCGTTCTTGCTAATTCCTTGCTCATCTTCCCGAACCCGACAAATGGATCGATTTCGGTAAACTTCCAATCGCAGGAAGGTGTAGAGATGTGGTTGAGTGATGCACTCGGAAGAAGAATTACAGAAACGAGATCGTATGATGCTGGGACGCATTCAGATGTGCTTGATCTTTCAGCATATCAGCCGGGCATTTACATGATGGTTTTCGAAACTTTGAATGGTACATTCATGCGCAAGGTTACAAAACGCTAGTTGTTTCTTAACAACTGAAAGAGGGAGTTGCGAAAGTGGCTCCCTCTTTTAATATCCGCTTGTATTACCAAGAGTCTAACTCCTCAATATTTGGCTCGAAGTGATCGCCTTTCCATTGCAGCGTCACCGCATCCTTTTGGGATTGATACCACGTGTATTCTTCGTTCATGGGTTCGCCCACTTCACGTTCGTAATCAATATGTGTTCCCCATTCTCTTTCATCCGGAAAGATGAGTTTCTCAGAGAACCAATAGCCACCGTCGCCGACTTCGGCACAGTGAATCGCGTTGTGCAGTCGTTCGCCATCATTGAAAAGGTAGGTTTTTCCTCCATCCATTCCGCATGCCTCGGCCAATAAATCAATCACTAGCATGCTTTCCACACCTTCCACACCACGACCGTTGTTCACTCTGAGAACGAAAGAACTGTATCCCAAGTTTCCTTCCTTTCCGTAGAAATCGCCATCCTTCAAATAGCGGACTCTGAATTTGAATTGCTCGTTGGCTTCAGCAACAATAATCATGTAGGTTCCACCATTAAATTCACGCGAATCGAGAGCGATGAGTCCACCAGCAACGTATCCTGTTCGACCTGCTGTTTTCACTTTGTACCAAACAGATTCTTTGCCATTCACTGTTATGGGTTCGTCGGTTTTTTCGATAATTGTTAGGTTGGTTCCAATAGCGAGTGTATCGAGTGCCTTGGCATCAGCCGTCGGTTTTTTACGAAGAACTACCTGATCTCCGTACAGGATTTCAGTGCTTCCTGCTTCAAATTCATACCATGGACCTACAACACGATTTCCTTCGTATTCGTATTGAGAAAAGCTGAGATTTGCGACGAGGGCAAATGCGAAAAGAATTACTTGTTTCATCGGGCTTGTTTTATTCGAAAGTAAGCGAAAACCACGCCGCAATGTAGCAATTTTCAACCGCGTTTATTATTCGTAGGTGATTGCCTATCAAGCGTTGGGAACGGTGAGTAGAGAGAGGCCAATTGAGCGCATCGAGCGGAGCCGAGATGCAACTCAGTTCTTTTAACCAAGAGCTTCTCACTTCTTACTGTTCACCACTCACTGCGCAACGCGCACAAAAAAACCTCCCGCCCCAAAGAAGCAGAAGGTTCCAAACTACGCACTATTTGTTATCAGAAACGCACTGATTTACCAATAGTATTTTTATCCAAGCACACGGTTTTACGAGATAATACCCGCAAGCTGCGACGTGCCGTTGGATGGAATTCCATCAATAATCATGGTAGGAATCCCCAATTTGTTGTCCATCAATTGTTGGACGAACGGTACCGAAAGCACCGTTTCATTGTCATTGTAGAAAGTAGCTGCAAGAAGATCGATCTTTTCCTCGTTGCAGAAGTCCAGTAAATGTTGCTTGAACCCCTTTCGTTTTAAGGCAAGGGCTTCGCATTCAATATTTGCTTCAATCAATCTTTTCTCTGCAATAGCGAAGTAGATCCGACTTTTCTTTCGAAGCGCATCGTCTTTTTGTTGTCCGCCAATCAAGAAAACTTTCGCGTTAAACAGCTGTGCAATTTTCTCCACGTGTCGCACAATCTGAACGCTCTTCATCACAACATCCATGGTGATCACAATCTTTTTAATCGGTCGGAAAACATCGCCTCCTTTTATAGTGATGATTGGGAACTTACAATTGCCTACCACCCGTAATGCATTCGAACCAAACATTTTATTCATGGTAGATGCCTCGTGAATTCCCAAAAGCATCACGTCTACTTCATTGTCTTTACCAGCTTCTGCTAATTGATCAAACAGTTTTCCAACGCGTACAATGCTTTTGTACGGTCCACGCAATAAGCTCGCATGGCGAGAAATCCTCCATTCGAGTCGCATGAGTTTTTCTTCCACTTCTGAAGATTTGCTTACTACGTGAATGAATACAATTTCAAGAGGAATTTCTTTGGACAAGTTCACAGCCGACTGGATGGCTACATCAGTTTCATTGGTGAAGTCTACGGGTACTAATATTTTGAATCTTTTCATGCTATTTGATTTTGAAGGTTAGTTGCGTAGCACCTCCTGCCAGAGAGAGAAGCAGGAGGTTTCAAACTACGCGCTACGTTGCGGTTTAGTCGTGCCAGACTGCTGCACCATAGCTTTTTTTGATGGGAATCCGTTTGTGACCTGAAAACAATGGATTCCCATCGAAGGGTTCGGAGGTAGTATCAAGGACGTCTGTTACGTATTTACCTAAAGCATCGAAGAACTGTAGAGATGCGATGTTACAGACGGCTTGCATCCGAAGCGTTTTGGTTAGAGGAAAAAGGGTAGTGTATAAAGAGTTCGTAGCAAAAGGAACGGGTTCTTCGGCACCTCGGGTGAACATTTCGTTGGGTTGATTTGTAGCGATGTTACTTTCATAGGACTTTGCCGAAGGATACCCATGTGTTCCTTGCTTCGAATTTGGCAATACGACATCGTTGCTCACCGTCATTGGAGTAATGCGGCTATCCGTTGTCGCTTGGGCCGTGTATGTCGTTTTTGAATACTCTTGGAGAGATTCCAGTGGAGATAAGAAGATTTGATTCGTCCTCCTCATGGAAAATTGACATGGTTTTGTGTGCGCTGTGTTCATAGTTTGTGTTTTAGAAATAGGAGTCCTGTCGGGTCTCTAAATCAAGTAACCTAAAAACACAAGTTTTTGTTGATTTTCAGCGTCTACGAAGTGTATACAAAGGTGTTAATGCTTTGTTATACAAATACTTAAATTTTTAAGAAAAATGCAATAAAATATGCAGAAAATGGATTTTGACCCATCGTAAAGAGGTTTATTGCATTTGTTTTAAGTACAATTCGGCCAACATACAACGCGCGCTTCCACCACCAACAAATTCAATTGTTGGTATGTCCAAAGCCACCAAGTAATCATTGTGCTTTGAGAGAGTTTCGATTTGACTTTCTGTAAGAGATTTTCGAGCAGTAATGGACATAACCAATAGTTTTTGTCCGACTTGATTGGAGAGTTGGAGCATATTTCCGGCGAAGTGCTGGTAGATTTGTTCGTTGGTAAGTTCGATAATTTCTTTACCGCTTTCAAGTAAAGATGCTTCCAACAACGGCCAATCGGATGAATCTACCGTGTGTTTTCCAATTAGTGCAAAGGTTTCGCCTACGCACATCATGACGTTGGTATGATAAATCAATTCTCCTGACTTGCCGTAAGAGCGAAAACAAACCGATTCGTAGCCTAGGATTTCCGCGACTTTATCTACTAAGTTTTTATCTGTTCTGGGAGAGAGCGCTGCGTAAACGACTTTGCTTATGTGGTCGAAAATCAGACTGCCCGTTCCCTCCAAAAATTGTGGAGGTTCGTTCGACTCAAAATGCGATAGATCGACAATTTGGTAATTGTACTTTTCTATCAAGTCTTGAATAACGTCAACTCTTCTTTCCGCCCGACGGTTTGGCACTGCCATGGGATATAAAATCAATTCCCCGGTTTTATGCGTGGAGAACCAATTATTGGGAAAAACGGCGTCCGGGATCTTAATTTCAGCATCTCCTTTAATCACCGTCACTTCAACACCAAAAGATTGCAATGTTTTGACCGCCTGTTGGAATTCTTTCTGAACCGTTTCTTGGAGTCTTTCAGCGCTAATTTCGAGTTGATTTTGAAAACTGTTGGACACCGCTGCTTGCTCGTTGAAAGCAAAATGCAGCGGTTCGCATAGTAACACTCGAGAGGCCGTCTGTTGCATGGTAATTAACTGGGGTTTTGACTCAGATACGTTGCCAATGGTACTGCCATTTTATCAGGATTTTCTGTAATCCATGTAGCCACCGAATTGTACTGCGCCTGTTCGTCGTTAAAGTCTAAAAACCCATAGTTTTCGGCAAGTCTTGGGATACACACGTACACGTTTTCCGCTATTGAATTGTCCGCATTGGCAACACTGAGCTTTTCCAAAAAGGTATGAAAGGCATTATAATTGAGCGTTGCCAAGAGTTTCCCTATTTCATTTTTAGCGGCTTCGAACAGTTTCAACTTTTTCAGTTCCTCCGTGATTTTTTCTTCCAACTCGGTTCCTGCCTCTCGCATCGGACTAATCACAAAAAGATCTTGATACTTTTTCCCTACGAGATGACTTTCAAAATTCACAAATTGCCCCTTTGTTCCGCCGTCTTCGAATTTTCCTTCGGGAAATCCATTTCGTGAGGTCTCATCTCCACTTTGATTAATCTTTTGATGTGGGAAAACGACAGGAATAGCGGTAGATCCCATCAACAAGTCTGTGAGAAATAACGATTGTTGACCTCCTGTATCGTTCACGGCCCATACGGTTGTTTTTTCGTCTTTCGAATAGGTTAATATCGAAGAGTGAAACGCAAGATCTCCAAATAAAACGGAGCCTTCCTGCTCGTTGGTCATTATAGAATGAATAAAATTATTGATGGTCGCCCGAAGCGGAGTTGTATCTAAAATGGACCCCTCTAGCAGCTTGCGCTTGTCAAATACATCTGCATCCTTCAGTCCCCATAGCACTCTTTCCTTGTAAATTTCGTTCCAAATTTTCAGGCTTTCTTGTCCCGCTGGGGTGTTTGAACCGTCGAAATAACGAAAGCACAAGTTCAAGGCAAGTAAATTCAGTGAACCGGAGCTGAAGCCAATCAACTGCGTGGTATCCTTATTTATTACTAGTCGTTGCTTTCCGCTGGTAGGATCTGGGGTCATGAGGTAATCCAAAATGGCAACCTCCTGCGAAATTCTTGCTGCCGCTCCCGTAATCATAACACACGTGGTGTACTTATTTTCCATGATAGTGATTGTTTGGTTGAAGATAGAAAATACTTTGGTTTGATAAAATAGATGGAAAAACACAAGGCAAAAATTGGAAAAATGAAACCGTCAGATCCTACAATCACCTCTAATTTGTAAATCAGAACAACAAAAGACCTCATGTTTTCATGCAACGTTTTCGGTAGTTGCTACGTCTATTGTAACATGAAAACGACACTCTTCGCCCTTGTGCTATTCTTTGCTGCCTCTGCTTTTGGTCAAGTAGGGAGCCTCGACTTTGTTGAAAATATCGGTCAATTCCCCGATCAGGTAAATTTCAAAGCGAACTTGTATAACGGAAACGTTTATCTAGAGGATAACTGTTTCACTTTTGTCTTCCACAACAAAGAAGACTTGGACCATCACCACGATGACGTGGTTGGAATGGACGGTGAGCACCACCACGAGGATTCAGAATTCGTTCGCTCCCATGCTTTCAAAACACACTTTCTAGGGGCAAATACTGGTTTATCAACCTCTCAGGAAATACAACGCGCTGGATTCTACAACTATTTCATCGGTAGCGATGAAAGCAAGTGGGCGTCCAATGTACGTCGTTTTGGAGTGGTAACTCAGTACAATGTCTACAACGATATCGACTTGAAAGTGTACAGTAAAGAGGTGCATTTGAAATACGATTTCATTGTGCATCCGAAAGCAGACGTAACTCAAATTCGATTGCAGCATGAAGGTGTGGATGATGTACGACTGAAGGATGGAAAGTTAATTGTTCGTACCTCTTTGGGAGAAATTGTAGAAAACAAACCGTATGCATATCAGACCTTGAGCAACGGAACGACCAAAGAAGTTGCTTGTGAATATGCTTTGAACAACGGCGTTATAAGCTTCGTTTTTCCGAACGGCTACGACAAAAAAAGAGAATTGGTAATCGATCCTGTTTTGGTGGCAGCAACACTTTCAGGGTCCACAGCGACCAATTATGGTCACTCAGCCGCATTTGATAACGCTGGAAATATTTACACCGGGGCAAGGAGTTTCAGCACTGGATACCCAACAACCGTTGGCGCGTTCCAAACAGCCTTCGGTGGTGGAGGTGTAGACATCGCCATCAGTAAGTTAAATCCAGATGGATCGAACTTGATTTATGCTACATACATCGGAGGTTCAAGTACTGAATATCCGCACAGTATGATTACGAATGCTGCAGGAGATTTGTGGGTACTCGGTTCCACCAGTTCATCTAACTTCCCGGTGAGTGCCGGGGCCTACCAAGCTACATTTGGTGGAGGTTCTCAAGACCACGTTTTGGTGCATTTAAGCGCAGACGGTTCTACTCTAGTTGGAAGTACGTACCTCGGCGGAACGGGATCAGACGGAGCGAACGGAGTAACATTCAATTATGGCGATAACTTCCGAGGAGAAATCATCGTAGACGACCAAGAAAATTGTTACATAGCGTCATCCACACAGTCGAACGATTTCCCGACAACAGCCGGAGCTTATCAAACTACATTCGGAGGAGGTTCATCCGATGGAGTGGTGTTTTCCTTAAACTCAGACATGTCTGCTTTGAATTGGAGTACATTCCTTGGTGCCTTAGAAAACGATGCTTCCTTTGGCTTGCGTTTGGACGATAACGATGATGTATACGTCTGTGGTGTCACAACTGGCGCATTCGTTCCGTTAACAGGTTACTTAACAGCCAACCAAGGAGGTGATGATGCGTACGTGGTAAAACTAAGTAGCGATGGTTCTTCCGTACTCAACGGTTCATACTTCGGAACAACAGGAAATGACAACGCCTTCTTCCTTGATTTAGGAGGTACTGGAAGTGTATTTATTTACGGACAAGCAAGCCCGGGCGTACCCGTTACACCAGGTATTTACAGTGACGCGGGAAGTGGACAATACATTGCCAGTTTCACGGACGATTTAGCTACTGTAAATTACAGCACTGTCATTGGTGGAGCCAGCATTGTTCCCATCGCCTTCATGGTGGACCAATGTGATCGAATTTATTACTCGGGACACAGTGCGGGAAGTACCGGAGCCCCCGTAACACCTGACAACATTCAAGCAACTGGTGGATTTTATATCGGGGTTTTGGAGCAAGGTGCCACTGGATTGTACTTTGGAACCTATTACGGAGGAGACCATGTGGACGGAGGAACAAGCCGCTTCGACCCAAGTGGAATTGTCTATCAAGGTGTTTGTACCATCAGTGGATTCAACACAACGCCGGGAGCTTGGTCAAGTACACAGTCTGGCTGGGATATTGGCGTGTTTAAAATTGACTTCGAAGTGCCTAACGGATCACTTGATATTCAAGTAGACGATCAAATTGCTTGTGGTGAGCCGCCTTATGATGTACCTTTCACAAGCAGCGCCGGACAAAACGCCACTTTTACTTGGGATTTCGGTGATGGAAATGGATCAACCCAGCAAAATCCAACGCATCAATATCAATCTTCTGGAACCTACGACGTAGTGCTTATCGCAGAAGACTCTACGGGATGTGTAGCTTCTGACACCGCGTATGCTACTGTGCAAATTACAGAGCCGGAACCATTTGCAGTAGATTGGAACTTCACACCACCACCTCCATGTACCAATACGGTCACTTTGGATATTGATTTCACCGGAACAGGAGCAGATTCATTGGTCTGGGTGCTACCAAATCAAACACTCACAAACGTTACTCAAATTAATGAGTCGTACAGCACACCGGGCACCTATGAAATAACCTTAATGGCCTACGATTATGATTGTTCCTATGCCGATACAATAACGCAATCCTTTTCTGTGTCGGAGTTTACCAATAATGGAACCATTGAGATGCCAAACGTATTTACACCAAATGACGATGGCGTGAATGAGCTTTACAAACCGCGATACCTCGCAACTCCACAAGACGATGCATTCGAGTCGTTGGAGTACTACCACGTTGTGATCATAAATCGTTGGGGAGAAACCGTGTTTGAAAGTGGTGAAACTCCGGCAGAATGGGCGTGGGATGGAACCATTAATGGCACCTCCGTTGCGGAAGACGGCGTGTACTTCTACAAAGCTGAATACCGTCAGTACTGTACCTCAAACGATACTGAACTGCAGGAAAAGCACGGATTCATTCACGTAGAGCAGGATAATTAAGTCTTGTCGAGTACCGAAAAATTGCGATAAGGCGGGAAATTCTTCGTGAAACCCGTACCTTGCGGGCATGTTACTAGGAATTAACTTCGTAAAGGATATTAAGAACGATTTGGAGGCCTCACGAGTGCCACAAATTGAAGCGTATAATGTGCCATCATTTGGTGAGGGCGAAGCAGGGACATTGCACGGTGGAAGGTCGGATACTAACGGTTATAAGTTCTTTACCATACACCTCTTCGGCACTCCGAAAATCAAAGTGATGAAGGGATGCACCATCACCTTCGATGGTCCGGACGGCAGTTTTACCATGAAATCTGACACAAAAGATATTGAGTCGTATTACTCCAGTACCTTAAAAAAAGGAGTGACTGAATTCGAATTGTTCCTCGACAAAGAGAACCTCAACGAGCTCAAAAAACCAATCGATGAAATGACCCTAGACTTCGGTAAGTCGGGCTTGTTCAAAAAACACCAATATTCCTTCAAGGTGGACTCGAAGAAGTTCAAGAAGATGTTGTTGGAAAAAAGATAGAAAGACGAAAGATCGCTCGTTGCACTTACTTGAAGACACATGACTTTAGTGGTTAAAGCTTGCGTTCATTATCAGCCGAAGTTGTTATTTTTCCTCGCGTTCTTTGCTCCCTTTGCGGTTAAAACCAAAAAACCGCGCAGTTTTCACGGCACGGTTTCGTCTAAAATATAGTCCTCTGCTTTTTATCGAACTTTCAATCGTTGCAATTGTTCACCATTTTCAGTCTGCAAAGTAGCGATGTACACTCCCGCCGGAAGGTTGAAGCTAAATTCTTTTCCTACCAATTCACTTCGATATACTTCTCTTCCTCTTAGGTCGTGAATTACCAGCCCGTCAATTTGCTCACTGAACTTCACTAGGTTCTCCGCTGGATTCGGGTACATCGTTATGTTGGAGATAAAACTATTCTCCATAGTACTGGCAGTGCTGAAGCCAACCTCTAGCGCATCCAAATAAAGCAAGTTACACGTCATCATTACTCCATCGCAATTGTTTAGACCACTCGTAAAACGAACAGTCATATTTGCCGGAGACGCTGTAGATTGCGGTGCTGGCAGCGGGAAGGAAAATGCGGCCCATTCCTCTTGACCAGTGAAGACAAATACCTCGTGAATTGCTGTGTCTCCCAGAATATCTGTTACAAGCACCTCTAACTGACCTTCATCTCCTTGCGAAACAGCACGGTATCGATACATTCCCGAAATTTCAGCTGGATAATCGTTAATCGTTATTGTTTGCTCTGTTCGCCCTTTAACATAGCTGTACCAGTTCTGAACAATCATAGCGTAGTTCCCTTCGAATCCATCGGTAGTTTGACAAATTCCTATTTCACTGTCCTCTATCCAATTGTTCACTGATCCATTGTAAGGATTACTCACCAAATGAGAGTCTGCCATTTCCACGTCGTAAGCATGAGCTATTAGGTTGTTCCAATTCTCAAAACCTCCGTTGAGAAGTTGTGCGTAACTTCCAAAACTCACGGCAGTCAACATTAATACAATTATCTGTTTCATATCTAGCGATTTAAGTTTACACCAAAGGTAGAGCGAAGAGGCTGCTCGCGCCATGTATAATTGATACAATCGCTTGTACAATTAAGGTTGTCACTATGAAATCTACAGTATAAAACCCCTTTTGCAAAAGGTGTTTGCACACTTATGTAACCATTAATCTCGGTAATGTTCGGTAAGTTTGAGTTCAACCAAACTATTCACGAAATGTCAGAAAAGCTTACTGCGGAGAAGGGTACGTTAGCATGTACCGTCAATAAATTAAATGTACGCGGGGGAAGCCCCAGTACGAGCGCTCCTATTGTTGGATCCTTGAAAAAAGGAGAGACCGCCCCGTATATTGGCTATACAGAAGGATCTTCCGTTAATGGAAACGCCAAATGGTACAAGGGTACCGATAATCAATACTATTGGTCAGGCGGAGTGAAAGCAAAAAGACAACCAGTGACGGTTCCCTCTTCTGATACGAGCGAAGGCTTATCAGCTGCAGTAGGTTCAGGGTGTCCGAACAAGAAAGACGATGTAACCAAAGTTCAGAAATTGTTAAAAGCGAAGGGTGTTGATGTGGGTGTTGATGGCTTGTTTGGACCCAATACACGTCAGGCAATTATCAACTTTCAGCGCGGTGCACTCGGCTTCAGAACCGGCGATGGAAGAGTAGATGTAGGCGGAACTACGTGGAAAGGATTGAACGATGCCTCTGTGAAGTATACCAAACCTGCTGACAATGGTCCTTCAGATGATTTCAACACGAAGTGGAAAGATGTTACCATCCAAGGAAGTGTATATCCTGACAGCCCGATTGTGACCAACAAGCGAATTTCCTTTAACTCCGAAATAAAGAACGAATACTTGCCTGCCATGGAAAAAGCACTTGCTGGCTCCTCCAAAGGGATGAAACTGCTGTGCACCATTATGGCATTTCACGAAGGCTTCAAAAAAGGATCGCGCTCGTATCGCACCAACAACCCGGGAAACATTGGCAACACGGACGCGGGAAGTAACGTAGCCATAAAAACCTTAGAGGACGGAATCCGACGCCAACGCGATTACATCAATCGAATTTGTGAAGGAAAAAATAGTGCTTATCCGATGGGAAAAAAGAAGGTTATCAAGCCTTATTATAGCCCTGAAATTGCTGCAAATCCTCAGTACGGACTGCCCGCCTATCTGCCAGGATATGAATTCATTTTTACGGGTCAATTGGATCAATTTGTAAAGATTTATGCCACGGGGGCGCGTGCAGGTAACAGTTATTTAAGTACTATTTTATCCTACCTCATCGCAAACGGCATGAATGTCAATGCGCAATCAAAAATTCAGGATATCGTTAAGTGAGTGGAGTCAAACCGTGTACCGTTCTCTTAAATTCGATTGAGATTCCAACGAATGGAATGTTTTCACCGTTAAATTACTAACGGAAATGGCATCTTTTCGTATTTTAGGAAACAAGACTAAAACTAGAACCTTATGAAAAAAACGGTACTCTCCATGGCCATGCTCTTCGTGGCTTCTCTTTCCTTTGCCCAAGTCACAGATATGGGCGGCCCAATCGGGTGGAAAGGAAAAATTTCGCAATCAAAAGCAACTCCAATTCACTCCATGCCGGAATTCGACCTTGCAGCGATTCAAGCAGAGGATGAAATCAACGATGCCCGAAAAGATGCCCCTTGGCGCTTTGGATATTCTCACGAAACAGACATTCGCTTCGATGACGGTATTTGGATCGACTTACCGGGTGGAAACCGACTTTGGCGAACTGAAATAACCTCGGAAGGCGCCATGACCATCAACCTCTTGTTGGAAGACGTTTACTTTCCCGAAGGAGCGCACTTTTACATGTACGACATCGACCAAACCAATCGTGTTGGCGCTTACACAGCGCGCAACAATCGTGAAGACGGGTTGCTAGGAACAGAGTTGGTACACGGCGATCATATCGTTGTAGAGTATTTCGAACCAGCAGAAGTAAGCGGTCAAGGTCGATTTACCATTGAAACTGTGGTACACGGATATCGCAGCTTGGATCGTGTTCAAGCCGATTTATTGAAAGGACTGAACGACTCAGGCGACTGTAATATTGACGTAGAATGTCCTCTCGGAATAGGCTGGGAAAACGAAATTCGATCTGTTGCCATGATTGTCGTGAACGGAAGCGGAATTTGTACCGGAGCTTTAATCAATAATACGTGTGAGGATGGACGTCCGCTGTTTCTAACTGCCAACCACTGTTTGGGTGGAAGTACTGGAAGTTGGGCGTTTCGCTTCAATTGGAAAAGTCCTCCGGGATCAGAGTCTTGTGCGACGACCGCAGGAAGTGTGAATCCAGGTCCACCGTACGATGAAACAGCAAATGGCGCTACCGTATTGGTAAGTGGCGGTCAAGCAGATCATGCTTTGTTGGAAATGACTGGCATGACCGTTAGTGATGCTCAAACTTGGAATCTTTACTACGCGGGCTGGAACCACGATGATACAGACAGTCCAAGCAATGTTTCATCAGCAATGGGAATTCACCACCCAAGTGCAGATTTAATGAAAATTTGTCGTGAGGGCGATGCTCCGTACCATGATAACACCGGTGGTGCTGCCGTTTGGTGGATCGATCAGTGGGAAGAAGGCGTAACAGAGCCGGGATCTTCCGGATCGCCTTTGTTTGATCAAAACCATCGAATTATCGGGCAACTCTACGGAGGTGGAGCCGCATGTTCAGGAACTCAAAACAACGGAAGTTTCGATTATTACGGTCGATTAGGCGTTTCATGGGATTTAGGAATTAGCGATCATTTGGCACCAAACAATTGTGGAACAGCTCCACTGGTTTTAGATGGATGGGATCCAAACGGACCTACACCAGCAGATGACGCTAGCATTCAATCTATTCTAGAGCCAAGCGGATTAATTTGTGGTGAGGAAATTAGCCCTGTATTTACCTTACGTAATGCAGGTAGCAACAACCTAACCAGCGTTGATATCAATTACGATATTGATGGTGTTGGAACGCAAACATTAAACTGGACTGGTAACTTGTCGCCAAACGGAACGGAAGTTATTTATATGCCATCAACCACTTCTACGGCCGGTGCGCATACGTACAATGCATCCACATCCAACCCGAATGGAACAACGGATTCGAACCCAACTAACGATGCTGCAACTTCCTCATTTACGATCGACCCAACTGGGATTCGAACCGACATCAACATTACTACGGATTGTTACGGTTATGAAATTTCATGGGAGCTGTATGATTTGAACTCGAACTTAGTTGCAGAAGGTGGAAACTTGGCCGTGCCTCCAGGGGGCGGACAAAACGCCAACCAAGGAGATCCGGGAGCTTACGGAAACGAGATAACTATTACAGAAACGTTGTGTTTGGCAGCTGATTGTTACGACTTCACCATTTATGATGATTGGGGAGATGGATTGGAAGGTTCTGGTGCATTTGGTTGTAGCGTTGATGGAACGTATGACATCACGAACAGTTCAGGAACGGTGCTCGCTTCTATGCAAAATGTAAATTTCGGAGACTCAGAAACCGTAAACTTCTGTGTTATTGACGATAACAGCATTGATGAAATCAACCTGTTGAATTTATCTGTATATCCAAACCCAAACAATGGAACATTTACCATTTCATTGGATAATACAATGAATGAGAAATACGAGGTGACGCTAACGGATTTGGCGGGACGCGTCGTATATACTTCGAGTATTTCCGGAGGACTGCACACGGTTAACAGTGACAATCTTGCAGATGGGTCTTACCTTTTGAACTTGAATGGAAACGATATTTCCATAAGCACGAAAGTGATTATTCGACAGTAAGAGAACGACTTAGTTAAAAAAAGCCTGCATCTCGACTCCGCTCGATGACCAGGCTTTTTTTATGCTCTTTTGTTTCAAGCTCGGACGGCACAAAATTTGTACATTCGGCTGGCAAAATCAAATGAACATGAAAACGTATTTCTTCCTTTTCTTCTTGCTGATTGGCGGTATTTCTTTTGGTCAAACGGATAGCACAGTAGTCACCGAGGACACCTCAAATATTTATGTGATTAACAATACCAATCGTTTGATTCAAGTTGGGGACGATTACTCCATCGAGTTTCGAGACTTGAAGCGTTTGACCGAAGTTCATTACATCCGTTTTGAAGACGAGCAGGCGGTGCGAAAGTTTTTCTCAGATTGTTACAAGGTACTTGAACAAAACACTACGATTGCCACCGAGCTTTACATTGTAAACCGAAATGTGTTGAGCCGAAATGTAGCACGCATTGAGCATGACGATCTTGCCTACTTTCTTTTGGCGTATGGCACCTTGGAAAAAATGGAAAAAGCATTCGATCGGTACGTAAAAGAGTAAGTTCTCCAACCATACTTCCAAGCGTCGCGTCATTTGAGAGAACTTATGCGCATTCTTCTCCTTCTTATTGCCCTTTCTAGTCTTATGGTCCCATCGACCTTTGCACAAAATGCGCTTCATATTTATGCCTCCAACTCACCGTACTTTTTCATTGATGGCTACGAAGTTCCGCAGGGCGACTCGCTAATTCTTCATCCGGGCGCAGAAGTTATTGTTGGTACGTTCCAAGACATCACAGTTCATGGAAGCTTCCGATCGTATGGAGATTCCGAAAATCCTGCGGTTATTAGAGCTGCAAACCCATCACTGGGCTGGGGTGTGTTGGATGTGAAAAACACCTCCGACTCATTAATTCTTGAGCATACAGAAATCCAAGAGGGGCGCCTTTACGTTAATGGCTGTCCTGCACGATTGTTCGAAACACACCTCGTAAACAATCAAACCTTGCAATGGGACGACATTGTTATTCGTGTTTGGTTTTCAGAGTTTGAAATGTCTTATTCCTCTATCACCGGATCCAACCAAGGGGAAGGCGTAATCTGCCACGATTGTCCCGCTCCCTTAATAAGCCACTGCGAATTTGACCGCATGCCGGATGCCGTTGAACTCATCAATTGTGTCGGGGGGCGCATTAGTAACTGCACTTTTCATGACATGAATGACGATGCCATCGACCTTAATAACTGCTCCGATGTGCTCATAGATAGCAATGTTATTTACAATGTGGAACACCGAGGGTTGGAACTTGGCAGCGAACAATTTGGGTCGAGTACAGAGATCAAAATCTCTTTCAATACCATTTTTGATTGCACGGAGGCGATCAATTTCAAGGAAGGTTCTACCGGGTTGATTGAAAACAACACATTTCACAGCAATGAATACGCCATCGCCACCTTAACACTTCCGGGCTTTGATCAAGAAATAGTAGAAGTGAAAAATTGCATTTTCTCAGAAAACGATGTCGATATATTCAGAGACCACAACTCCATTGTCGAGGTAACGTACTCCTGCTTTACTCAATTTGCTGAGTCAGGAACGGGAAACTTCAAAGCGGATCCCATGTTCCTTGCCCCGGAAAGTAATGACTTCCATATAGACAACGATTCTCCTTGCGTCAACTCCGGGACCTCTTCTACCGCGGGCAAACGGTGGGATATCGGCGCGCACCAAAATGAGCCGGATAGAACTGAGTACATCCAAGGTGTAAAGGTTTGGCCCAATCCATCAAACAGAGTATTTCATATTCGCTTTCTCGATCCCTTTCAACGTTTCATTGTCTTCGACCTTTTGGGTAATGAAATTTTTCGGGAAGATATTTCCAACCAATCATATCTGCTCAAACAATTCCCTAGTCTACTGGCGGGACAATACATTTTGAGGTTTGAATCGGAAGACAGTAGTGTTTCTCTTCCAATTGTTGTTTTGTAAATAGCTGTTTTTCTGTTGGTTGCATTTTTGGCACGCGGTTTGTTTTACTCTGATCAAACAACTTTAAAACTCAGAGCCATGAAAAGAGAAATGAACAAACAAGCAGCGGTAGATTTGATGTTGTCAGGATCATTGGAGGCATACATCGCTTACCTTAAGACATTGTCTTTAAAATAAAATTGGATATACTTTCATCATTTACTTATAGCAGTTAAGAGGGAGCCTTGTGGGGTTCCCTTTTTTTGTTTAACAACTAGAACGCCACAGGCAGCGATTATTTTACCACAAGGGAACAGCGAGCACGGAGAACAATAAGAAGAGCTGCTTTGAAAATGGACACTAGATTATGAAGAGGTCATAATCCTCTGTTATCTAAACGTATCTCGGATTTAATGCAACTCTTTACACTTTGTGTCACGATAGGAAGAAGTACAGCATAATAACTAATTGCAAACATTATATCATAAGGTATTGTCCAGTGTTTTTCCTTTTTTAATTCAAGACTCTCTACCCCAACTTTTCCGTAAATTAGCCGCGCATGCGGTCCTTCTTCCAAACCCACCCTCTTACCAAATGGTCAGCAATTCTGATCCTCGCTGTGCTTTGCATCACAGTCAACCAAAAAGAGCATTGGAAGAACCCAAATAAGGTAATCAGTAGCGATGTCAAAGGATATTACGGATATCTACCCGCGCTCTTCATTCACAAGGATTTAAAAATCAAAGATGCCAAGCCGTACTATTTGGATGGCGATATGAAAATTTGGTATCGTACGGATGATCAAGGTCGGAAATACATCAAGTTTCCCGCTGGAATGTCGGTACTTTATAGTCCCTTTTTTGGAATTGCCCATGCCACCGCTGGAATGTGGGACGCGCCCGCCAATGGATATAGTGAACCCTATCGGTTTTGGCTCATTATCGGCTCGCTATTTTATACCTTTCTCGGGCTGATTTTCTTTTCCAAGCTACTGCTGAAACACTTCAGTGACCGAGTAACGGCAACCACTCTTTTGACGCTGTACCTCGGCACCAACCTCTTTTATTACGCGGCTTTCGACACCACATTTACCCATTCGCACACCTTCTTTCTGTTCAGCGCGTTTATGTACGGCTGCGTGCAGTGGATTGAAACGCAAAAATGGAAGTACGTCTTTCTGCTAGGAATCTGTGGCGGACTCATGGTGGCCATCCGGCATATTGATGTTTGGTTCCTGCCTTTCATTTTACTTTACGGTGTTTTATCTGTGCAAGACATAAAAGATCGATTGCTATTGTTTTGGAGGCACAAGTGGATGGTATTGGCAGGAGGATTTCTCATCGCCTTAATGATGGCACCTCAAATTTTGTACTACCTCTACATATTCGGGAAGCCTTGGCAATACACTTACGACGATGAAACATTTTTCTTCGCCGCACCGCATCTTTGGGATGCCCTTTTCAGCTATCGTAATGGTTGGTTGCTGTATACGCCCATATTGATTTTTGCAGTTGTCGGGTTGTTCTTTCTGCGCAAGCGTGCTCCGAAACTTTTCATCATTTCCGTGATCGGATTGCCCGTGTATTACTACGCGCTTTCTTCTTGGTGGTGCTGGTGGTTCGTTGGGTTCGGAAACCGTGCGTACATAAACATGTACCCGTTGTTGGCGTTCTCCTACGCTGCTTTGGTGAGCTATTTGTATGATAAAAACAAGGTTGCTTGGCGAGGGCTGAACTTGGCAATCATTGCCGCCATTGTTCTGAATGTTTTTCAATCGGAGCAGTTCAACCTGGGGATTCTCCACTGGGATTCTGAAACAGAAGCGCATTACTGGCACGTATTCGGAAAGTCGGAACGAACACAAACGCAAGATTATTTGCTGGAAACACCGCACAATCCCTCGGCTAAAAAGGATATCGACTCGGTGATCGTTCCGAGGTACTACACCCTTTCGCGACAGTTTTTTGACTTCGATACATTGCCACTTGTGCACGATGACTTCAAGGGTGAGCGATCAAAACGTTATGCTTTTCAGTCTGATTATGGCCTTTTTGTTCCCGTAAACAATGAGTTTGCGGCTCAAATACCGTTTGAAGTAGCACCGAAAACAACACATTTGTACATTACCGCTTGGATCAAAGGAGATGACGAGTACCGCATTGTAGCCGATGCGACAACGCAAGCTGTTCCGTTTAATGCTATTTCTGCGGAGGTAAAAGAAATTCGCGGCGAATGGCGAAAAATTCATCTACTAGCACCTATTCCAACACATGCGCAATACACTCACTTACTCTTCTACATTTGGAATCAGAATAAAAAGCCTTTTGCATTGGACAGTTTACAAGTCGAATGTCGTTTTCAGTCCAGCAAGATGATCAAGAAAGAAATGTGAGTGTTTATCACGCAAACTATGCGCTTTGCGTCTCTTGAAAAATCTCCTTGACATTCTCCCGAATTTTTTCGCACAACTCATCTGTTGGTAAGTCCGAACCATCCTTGCCGAAAGGATCTTCAATCTCCTCTGCCAAAATTTCCATTGAGACCAGCACATAAAATAGGAACATCGCAATCAGAATGGTTCCGTAACCAAATAACGGAATAAATCCGAGGGGAATGGTGGTAACGAATACAAAGATGAATTTCTTGATGAACAAACTGTACGAAAACGGAATGGGGGTATTTTTGATGCGTTCACAAGCACCCAAGCTATCCAGCAACGCGTTTATGTTGTGATCAATCGTAATGAATTCTTCCTGCGTGATTTCTCCCTTTGCTTTTAACGCATGCAGTTGCTTGTACATGTTTTGTGAAATCGCATTGGGTACGTGCGATTTTGATTTCAACGCCTCAATTTCTTCCGGCGTTCCTTCCAGCTCTTCGAAAATCACTTCGTCGCGCAAATGTTCCTTGGTGGCAAAAACGAAGTTGGGAATCGCCCTAGAAAAGTAGCTGTGCGTCATCGGGTCCTTCACCATGGTGCTGATTTTAATGGCGAGATTGCGAGTATCATTTACCAAAGCACCCCACTTTTTTCGTCCTTCCCACCAACGGTCGTATGCCGTATTCGTTCGAAAAACCAACAAAAGGGAAATCACGAAACCAACCAAAGAGTACACTGAAAGCAGCGACTGAAAATATTTCAGGTTGTGAACATGCTCAATAATGACATAGGAAAGCAGGGCCGAAAATATTCCAATGTACACGATTTCTTTCCATAGAATTCGAAGCGTATCACTTTTTCGGAAGGCGAAAATCATCCCGAACCAGTTTTTTGGATTGTATTTAATCATAAAGAAAAGTCTTTGAGAAACTCCGACATATCTGAGTAATTCTGCGTGGCAATACCCAATCGTTCATCGGGATGATGGGTTTTTTCCGGAATGCACACCACCTTCATTTGAGCAGCCAACCCCGCGACAACACCATTGAAAGAATCTTCAATCACAAGACAGCGCTGCGGTGCCACTTTTAAACGAGCGGCAACTGTAAGATAGACCGCCGGGTGAGGCTTTCCGTGTATTTCATCCTCTGCTGAATGTATGAAATCGAAAGAGGTAGTCAGTTGAAGTGTTTCCAAAACAGCATCAATCAGTACGCGGTACGACGAAGTTCCCAGTCCGATTTTATACCCGTTGGTACGCAAATACTCGATGGTTTCTATCACTCCCGGAAGTGGCTCGCCGTTCGCTTTTACGAGCGCCACCATCTTCTGCATAATCACATCCTCCAGTTGTTCGCAAGTCAGCCCTTCCCAACCACGCTCTTTGTGCCAAAAACGCACTACTTCATCAATGCGAAGTCCAACGGTTTTCTGAAAATCTTTGCGGGTAATGTTACATCCTACAGACTGAAACGCTTCTTCCATGGCTATTTTCCAAAGGGGTTCAGAGTCTATTAACACTCCATCCATATCGAAGATGATTGCGTCAAACTGGGATCGATCCATTATTTAGAGGGTATTTTATACAAACGAACATCGCCCACAATGGGGTTTTGCTCATCGGCAACAAAAATAGTTTCCTCGTTGAATACTACAATGGACTCGCGTTGTGTCATTCCTTCGAAAGTGAATTCCGATGATTTCGAGAATGTTCCATCTGCGTAATCGTATACGATGTAACGATTATACGTGAGCAAATAAAACTGTCCCTTGAAAAAATCTGCTGCCGTAACGCCGTCTTTCCACCAGCCGTCTTTGCCAATAGTGATGCGATGAGAAGCGGAAACTTTATAATTACCCGGCGTCACAGGAAGTTTATAGACCAAGCTGAGTCCTTGAAACGGACTGGATCGGTCCTTGGTGAAAATCCAAATGGAATCGTTGTGAACCGCCATACCTTCTGCGTCATAAAACAGCGAAGCATCGTCGGGTGGAAAGGATTTTTGCTCCTTGTATTGAAATTCGATTTTCTCAACACGTACTTCTTCCTTTTCCAAAATGTCCGAGATTCTAATTTTTAATATCGCTAGGTTATCACGTTTGTTTTGGTTGTTTCCAATATCTCCGATATAAACAAATTCATCGTCAATAGCGATGTCCTCCCAATCGCGGTTTTTGGTGTCTAAGATGTTGACTTCCTTCAGGATTTCTCCTTCCAAGCTTAACAAATACACCTCCGATTTATTTCCGCCATCATTGAAGGCAATTAAGGTACTATCGTTCAATAGTTCCAGCCCGGAAATCTCCTTTAGTTTGTCCGATAGCGGATATTCCTCCTCCTCTTGGTTGGGGGATGCGGAAAGTCCAAAAAGGAGCTGCGTAAAGGCAAGAAGTATTCCAATGATAAAAGACATGATCCGCGTTGATGGGTTTCAATCTGATTAAAGTACAAAAATTAGACCGATAGCTTACGTAACGTGGTCTTATTCTCCTTGTGCTGCGCGCTCCAAACGATCGTTAATGCTAACTCCCAATCCCGATTCTGGCATGCGTTCAATCAGAATGACATCTACTTCGGATTGATCCAGCTCATGCATGGCCGCATAAAGTTGCTGCGCTGCTTCCTTTAAATCGCCTTTTGGAGACAATACCTTTTGCACCAAGTTTTCTCCGGCTACTTCGTTTTGTAGGGCAATCACTCCGATTTTCTTTTCCGTACGATTGGCAATCGCCGTTACGAGGTCGTCGCACAGAACTGTTGGCGTTTTCGGAGAGTAATGTCTCGACAACATCCCTGGAGCATCCGGTGCCACTTCTTTCTTGTTGCGCAATTGTACTTTGCCCACTTTGGCTTCAATTTCATCCAATGACAATGACCCCAAACGGTAAACAATTGGTTCTTCTCCCTCAAAGCCGATAATAGTAGATTCAATACCTGATCTGCACGGACCGCCGTCCAACACCAGTGGTATTTCGTTAGAGAAATAACGCGCTACGTGTTCTGCTGTTGTTGGACTAATCCTACCGAAAGGATTGGCACTTGGAGCAGCAATGGGAACTCCTGCAGTGGCGATTAATTCTCGCGTTAAACCGAGACCCGGCATTCGAATCGCTACATTGGGTTTTCCGGCAGTAACCAAGCCTGGAACATCAATGCTTTTTGGGAGAAGCAAGGTAAGCGGTCCTGGCCAAAATGCTCCAGCAAGTCGGTACGCTTTTTCGGGAACATCTTTTGTCAGGGTTTCCATTTGATCGATGGACGCCACGTGAACAATCAAAGGGTTATCCAAAGGGCGCTGCTTGATTTCAAACACCTTTCGAATGGCTTTTTCGGAGTAAATACTCGCGGCTAGTCCATACACGGTTTCCGTGGGAATTCCCACGACTTCTCCTTTGCTTAGTAGGTCGGCTGCTTTGTAAACGTCTGTGCTAATCATAACTTATGGATTGCAAAAATCGCAATACATTGGGTCTTCTTGCTCTTTTCCACGAGGAAATTTTTCAATTTGTTCAAATTGACAGTGTGTACAACAGTAAACGTCTTGCAACGTGGACCTTGTGGGAAGGGAGCAATTAGCACATGGTAAGCCAGGTTGATGCGTGACTACGTCAAATCCGGGCATTTTACAATTCGGACACTCCGAATGCACTTTTTCGATCAGTTTTTCGGTGGCCTTCTCAATGACTTTCATTCGGGAGGGATTGAGCATGGCCCTCATATCCGTCTCTACAAACACGGATTGGTGCAATCTCATGCATTCATCAAACGCGGAGCGTAGTTCCTTCTCGTTTTGAATTCCCTTTTTGATGTAGACCCAATCTTTTTCCGAGTTCTTGATAATCAATGCATGCTCCGGAAACTTGGCTTTCTCGGCAAAAAGCATGAGAGAAACGGTGTCGTCTATAATTTCACCGCCAAAGTTTGTTTCAGTGGAAATATGACGCGCCACTATCTCAAGATTATTCTTTGCGTCGAACAAAAACAAAAACTCCTCATCGGCAGGAACGAAAAACAAGGCGGGATGATTTCCAAAAGATCCTTCACTGGCCACTACGAGGTCACAGCCTGTTACCTCCATGGCGCGGATACATTTCTCACGCGCGGCATCGATGGGCGATCCTTTTCTTTCTACTTCTCCCGTAAAAGTTCCTAGGGTGTCTGTATCGAAATCATTCGGGATCAGCCATTCTACTTCTAAGGCACTTTCCATTATCGGTCCAATAACCGCCTCCTTGCCATGCTTTGTGGCGATGCACAACCTTCGCCCTGAAAAAATGGAACGACTCATTGCTTAGAATTCAGGTTTCTGATCAGAAGATTTTCGCTCTCCCATTACGCCAAGACCTACTAACAGTCCTAAGCCTGAGAGCGCTTTTGAAGTTAACACATCTGTTTCTCCAAAGTAAGAGTACCCCAGCAAGCCAATAAACAAAGACAAACCCAACAAGAATTTCAGCTCTTGACGCTTCATGGAATTGATTGTTACTTATACTTTAATTGATCGTTCGTACAGCAACAAAGATGTGGTCTTTTTTGTATTAAATTTTATTTATATAAATAATACAAAACATAATATCCACTTATGGATTATCGTTGAGTGGCAGGATGTTAGCTAGTGGATGTCTAATACCCAGCCGAATTTTTCTTCTTCGATGGTCTTTTTTTCTTCCTGGATGAAGTCGACCAAGGCTTGTTGTGCCGGGGTTAGCTTTTTGCCCTTACTATACACTAGGTTCCACTTCGTTACAATAGGCAGTCCTGCCATTGGAAAGATGCGAATATCTTCGTTGATGAGTGACGATCGCAAACCGATTAGAGGAACGATGGAAAGTCCGATTCCGGCATTCACTGCTTGTTTCACGGCTTCATTGGATACGAGCTCCATGGACTTTTTCGGGTTGATATCGTGCTGTTTGAGGTAATTTTCCATGGCAGCACGTGTGGCTGATCCTTCCTCTCGGAAAAGTAAAGTCGCGTCCTTTAGGTCGGATGGTTTTTTAAACTTGCCCTCGAAAATCTTACTTCCTGTTAAATACAATCGGTTCTCCATCAATTCAATAGAATTCATGGCAATGCCATCCGGTACTACGGAAACCAAAGAGAAGTCACTTTCGTTTTTAATCATCCCTTGAACAACACGTGTTTTATTGGAAACATCCAAGGAAATATCTACACCGGGAAACTTGTCCATGAACGGCTTCAGAATGTACGGCATCACATACTTTCCGGTTGAAACAACGGAGATTTTAATCTTCCCGGAAATCAATCCTTTGTAGCGATCGGCGGTGTACTTAATTGCGTCGGCCTCCTCTAAAATTCTTCGACTTCTTTCGGCTATTTCTCTTCCGAAATCTGTTACATACAACTGTCTTCCTACAATCTCTGTCAGTGGCAAATCGAATTGATCTTGCAATTTCTTCAGCTGAATAGAAACTGCTGGTTGTGTGAGATATAGTTCCTCTGCAGCCTTCGTGACGCTTTGAAACTCGGCTACTTTTAGAAAAACGCGGAGTTGATGTAAAGTATAATTCATTTCGAGATGCTTATGTTTTTAATTAAAAGATTAAATAAAAACTTATGAAAACAAAAGTGCAAATTTGTGTTGTAATTACAAAGCATTAAAAAAGCTACTTTCTTGTAGTTTGAGTTAAGTAGGGTCGAAAGACCTGTTTGTTTCGTTTAAGAGCCGTCCGGAGGGGTGGCTCTTGTTTTTTGGGAGGTTGAGGTTCTACTTCACCTTCACGCGAATCACATCAATTCGGTGTTCGCTTACGGCTTCTACTTCTAGCGAATAATCCTCTAAATCGACGCGGTCGCCTGCATCGGGAATCGATTGTGTTTTACTGATGACAAGTCCTCCGAGTGTTTCGTAGTCTTCATCCTCTTCAAACCCGAAACCGTAGGTGTCGTTCAAATAATCGACTTCCAATCGGGCGGAAAAACGGAATTCGTCTTCCGAAACTTGCTCTTCTAGTAGGTCCTCGGAGTCATGTTCGTCTTCAATCTCGCCGAATATCTCTTCAATCACGTCTTCAATTGTGACAATTCCGGCTGTGCCCCCGTACTCATCAACTACCACCGCCATGGTTCCGCTCACTTTTGCGAACATTTCTAACAGCTCTTTTCCAGGTTTCGCTTCGGGAACAAACTGAATAGGCAATAAAATTTGTTTCACTGCTTCGGGCGACTTGAACATTTCAAATGAGTGCACATACCCGATAATATTGTCGATGTTTTCACGATAAACGATGATCTTAGATTTACCGGTATCGATAAAAAGGTGCTTAAGTTTGTCTATGGAGTCTTCGAGTTCCACACCAATAATATCTGTTCTTGGTACCATGCAGTCACGTGCCTTCACGGAATCGAAATCCAAGGCGTTTTTTAAGATCTGCATCTCGTTCCCCAACTCTTCCTCCTCGTGAATTCGTTCGTTGAGATCGGTGACATAATGTTCCAAATCCACCTTTGAGAAGACTTTTTCATTGGTGTCTTTATCGACGCGAAGAATGCGCAGCGCTACATTACTGATAACCAAAATAATGTGCGTGGGTGCCCACAGTACGCCAAAAATGATCAACATTGGGTAGGCGGAATACTTCAAGTATCCATTCGGGTTGATTTGGACAAAAGCCTTGGGTAGAAACTCCGCTGTAATCAAAACCAAGGCAGTGGAAAGCAAGGTTTGCAGCAATAATACTAGTCCTTCGATCTCAATGCCCCAACTGACGATGATGGGATCGAGTACTTTAGCCGCAAATAGACCAAAGAAGACTAAGGAAATGTTGTTTCCCAAGAGCAACATCGCGATGAAAAAAGACTCATTTTTATAGAATCCGCCTAGCAATCGCGCATTGAACGTACCTTTCGACTTATCAAGTTCAATTTTTAAACGATTCGAAGAAATGTAGGCGATCTCAAGCCCGGAAAAAAATGCGGAAAAAATGAGGGTTATTACAATGCCAATTATCGGAACTTCCATTAACTGCGGTTACAAAGGAAATATACGAAATCTCCTGAACTAGAGAACGTCATACCCAATATCACTACGGTAGAATGACTTCTCAAATTCGATTTTTCCTACGGATTCGTATGAGCGTTTTAAGGCGGAGGCAAGGTCTTTACCGAATGATGTGGCTGCTAGAACACGTCCTCCGTTCGTGGTTACTACTGGACCATCGGCCTTAGTTCCCGCGTGGAAAACGATGCTATCTGTCACAACGTTCAACCCATAAATCTGCTTTCCTTTTTCGTAGGCTTCTGGATATCCACCTGAAACCATCATGACCGTTGCTGCGGTTCTTTCATCAAACTGAACATCGCGCTCTGAAAGTGTATTCGTAGCAACCCCTTCAAAGAGATCCAAAATATCTGATTTCAGTCGTGGTATAACAACCTCCGTTTCCGGGTCCCCCATTCGACAGTTGTACTCAATTACGTACGGTTCGTTGCGAACGTTGATCAAGCCGAAGAATATAAATCCTTTGTAAGGAATTCCATCCGCTTTTAACCCTTTGACCGTTGGGATAATGACTTGGTTTTTCACCTTGTCCATGAATGTTGGATTGGCAAATGGAACAGGCGAAAGTGCTCCCATTCCTCCAGTATTCAAACCTGTATCTCCCTCTCCAATACGCTTATAATCTTTTGCTTCGGGTAGAATTTTGTATGCATCGCCATCGGTAATTACAAAGCATGACAATTCTACGCCACTTAGAAACTCTTCAATAACAACTCGAGAGCTGGCTTCACCAAATTTGGCATCTGCCAACATGTTCTTCAATTCAGCTTTTGCTTCTTTAAGATCATTGATGATTAACACCCCTTTTCCTGCTGCAAGACCGTCGGCTTTCAATACGTAAGGTGCTTTCATTTTCTCCAAAAACGCCTGCCCTTCTTTCAAAGTGTCCTTTGTAAACGTTGCGTACTTCGCCGTTGGAATGTTGTGTCGTTTCATGAACTCCTTGGCGAAGTCCTTACTTCCTTCCAATTGCGCTGCAACCTTGTTGGGTCCAATGACAGCGACATTCACCTCATTATCTGCTTCGAAATAGTCGGCAATGCCGTTAACCAAAGGGTCTTCTGGGCCTACAACGATTGTGTCAATCTTATTTTCAGCAACAAATGCTTTGATTCCGTCGAAGTCATTCACAGACAAATCCACGTTGGTTCCGTGCTGACGTGTTCCTGCGTTTCCCGGAGCAATAAATAGTGCTTCGAGGATAGAGCTTTGTGCAATTTTCCACGCCAGTGCGTGTTCGCGTCCTCCTGAACCTAACAATAATACTCGCATATTAACAGTGGGCTAGAATGGATTCAAACATGGCTTTTCCGTCGAGGTTTGCCAACTCGGCATCTGCGGCGCGCTCTGGGT
Organism: bacterium; assembly: GCA_024742305.1. Classification (GTDB taxonomy): domain Bacteria; phylum Bacteroidota; class Bacteroidia; order Flavobacteriales_D; family Crocinitomicaceae; genus UBA4466. The sequence goes on from JANSYQ010000002.1 coordinate 389,139, forward strand.
GTGGCATCATGCCAAAAACGTTGCCTTTTTCATTACAAATTCCCGCAATATTATCGATGGAACCGTTTGGATTCACTGACGCATCAACCGTTCCCTCTTCCGTACAATATTGAAAGAGTACTTGACCGTTGTCGTGCAGTTTTTGAATCGTAGCATCATCGGCATAATAGCGTCCTTCACCGTGAGCGATCGGAATTTTGTATGCTTTGTTTGTGTCTAAATCCTTGGTGATAGCAGCGTTATTTGAAGCTGGTTTCAGATAAACGTTCTTACAAATAAAACGCTGATTGTTGTTGTGTAGAAGTGCGCCATCCAACAATCCAGACTCGGTTAAAATTTGGAAACCGTTACACACGCCCAATACATATCCTCCATTATTCGCGTGTTTGATTACTTCGCTCATAATTGGCGACAATTTTGCAATGGCTCCGGAACGTAAATAATCTCCGTAAGAGAAACCTCCCGGTAACACAACAAAATCAACTCCTTTCAAATCCGTGTCTTTGTGCCATAAGCGCTCAACTTCTTGTCCCATCAGGGTTTCAAGAACGTATACCATGTCTTCATCACAATTGGATCCTGGAAAAGTTACAACTCCAAACTTCATGCTTGCTAAATAAATTGATTGCCGCAAAGTTACCATTATTCGCCCGTTGGGAACATTCCAAATCAAAAAATTACACACAGATAATGAACAGTTTTATCTGGTGGAAAAGAAATGAATTTATGGCTAACTACCGATGCCTTGAATTTAATTGAGAATTTCCCTAGTAAAAAGAGTCATTGGAAATTGCTTTTAATCCTTTTTGCTTGATCAAAAAGAATGAAAAAATCAAGAAGTACTTCAAGCCGTTCGGCGCTATGCTTTTAAGAACAAAAACAAGCGAAGTAGTGGATTAAACATCCAAACGACAAGCGCCTTCGCTGTTTTTGTAATCTTAAAACCCCAGCTAATTTCCTCACTTCGGAAGTACTTCGTGCGTGCTTTCATAAAACTATTGATACTTGTACATTGATCTTCAATAACAAGAAGACCTTGATTTGTTATGTCACAAACGATTTTGATGCAAGTGCTCAGCTCAGCAGATGCTTTCAAATTCATAATCATAAGTACAACTACATATAATAATGGTGAAAATTAGTGTTGCTGATTTGCCCTGAGTCTGTTACATTTGGAAGACAAACTCAAACTATTCACTTATGTCAACTGACTCAACCCCGGGCTCTTCGCCTACTACAGCATCTAGTGTTTCCAAGTTTACGAAGAAGAAATGGCTCATTTGGGCGTCTGCCATTGCGACTGTTTTGGTTGTTACCTACACGCTTCTGCATTGGTCCTTGTATGACTGCAAGGGTGAAAAAACGCACCGTTTGTCTACAACAGAGTTTGCTGCTATAACCTCTATAGTTCAATCAAGTTCTGTTATCCCGAGTGCCTCTACATCAAAAAGTGATACACTTCCCGAAAGTGAAATGCTGGTCGAACCGGTCGCTGTAAATCACGACTCATTGGCAAAACAGCGTGTGAAGGAATACCTCAACGACATCATGGTTTTGAAAAATAAGGAGGCGGTTTACAACATGATTGATGATCAAGGGGTGAAAAATGTTACGTATTTATCGAACTACCCGTTCAAAGTGCAGTCGTATTTTTGGCTCACCGATTATTGGGTATTACTAGAAGTTATTTTTTGGTCCTTGTTTGGTTTGATTGCCAATCTTATGTACAGTGTTACGCGTACGAAAGACGAAGATATTGATGGTGACGGTCAGGCAGACAAACCTGAAGTGTTTGATCCGAACCGAGTTTCAGAGCACATTGGTAAATTTTGGTACACCCCGCTTACGGCCGTTGTGATTTATATGTCGATTGACTATCTCACTGCTTCAGGGGAAATCCAAGAAACTCCCGAGGGTGCGTACGTTGTTGTTTTTGCCTTCATTCTTGGCTTTTTCTCTCGTCGGACCATTGCTCTACTTCGAAAACTTAAAGACATCTTTTTTCCGAACGACACGAACAGTTCTGATTCTTCCAATTCGGAACAGAATGAAGGGCTGGAAGCAAACACTACAGAAGAAACTGCCGTAACCACCGAAACGGATGCTGGTGAAACTGTTGAGGCGGATTCAACCACAGACGCTACCATAAATAACGACACAAGCACAAGTGTGGACCCTGCCACAGCACCAGGAACAGACCCAGCCCCCACATCCACCACCCCTGCGGCGACAAACGTTTCCATTGAGGGAACTGTGACAGCAGATGCATCCACCGGATTGAAATCTTTGGCTGGAACCGTTATTAACCTTTACGGTGCTGATGACCCTAAAACAGTTCTTCAAACGGTTACGTTGCCTAAAGGAACCGACGGAAGCTTCTCCTTCGAAAAGCCCGTAGCGATAGGTTCGTATACCTACGATGCGAGTAAAACATTGAGTAAATCGAGTTATTCTGCTCACGGAACGCTCACGGTTATAGGACAAACTGCATCACAGCAATTAAAAGTCACGCTTACGGAGGCGGCTGGATGATAACAATGAAACATGCACATCATGGAAAGAATCTTTAATTACAGACTTCGAGAATATAACACAATGGATGCAGGAGCGGCCGGAGTTGTTTTGAAGTCGGGAGCTCAGAACTTCATACTTACATGTTCTCACGTGGCATTTGGTGGAAAAGCGACCGACGCTGGTGGGAGAGTCAGTAGCTCTCACGCCAATGTACGAACCCGCGTTTTGAAAGGAAATATTCAGCGTGAATTAGGAAAGCTTTATTATGCCACTTGCTCCAGCGCCGGAGACTTCGCGCTCGTAGAGGTAACGGGGAACTATTTTAATGTACTTCCGAATGGTCAACGGATAAAAACAACGGCTGTAGATCCATCAAGGTTAAGTTCTGGAGAAGAAGTCTATTTCTTCAGTGCTCGCCGAAACGCTCTGATCAAAGCTACTTTGCAGTCTCCCAAAAACCCAAACTCAGAAAGCTTTGAATACAGTGATGGGAAAACTATAACCTACACCAACCTCATCACTTTTGGGGTGAAACAAGGAAACGGTCATTGGAAAACAGTTTCTGCCAAAGGAGACTCCGGCTCACTCGTATTTACCAAAAACCTTGAACCCATTGGAATACTCATTGGTGGCAACAACGATTTTTCGTTTGCCATTCCACTCAATACTATTTTAACGAAGACACAAACACAAATCAAATAATTTCAGATGAAAAAGAAACAGCTACTCACTTTACTCATTGTTGCCTTGCCTTTTATAGGAAGCAGTCAACTACAAACACCTTTGAAGGATGCCGTCAATTATCACCAAGCCGTCATGGACGGCAATTTCGGCATAGCCAAAGGCATTTTGGAAAAGTACCATGAAGATATCTCTGCTTTTGAGACAAATCACTTTATTAATACTGAATTTCTAAAGGACTCTGCCAACATAAATTTAATTAGTACAGGACCCGGAACAAATAACATACAAAGCGGTACAGATGCATTCAATCTTCAGGGAGCCATTATTGATGAACTAGGCACCTTAATTGCGAATCGTTTCCGTGAGGAGTTGACCATTGCGTTTTTGGAGGATTTTCGTACGAAACTAAAAGAGGATACACTTTTCGCTCATGTATTTAGCAATACGAATAATGTGCTGATGTATGGTGACCCGTTCAACCCATCGGCATGGATGAGTACTTTCCGAACAGCGATGGAAAAGGATCTACAAGAAATCCCACAAAATGTTCCTTACATTTTAAAAGCCATTGAGGCGAAGTCCGGGCTTTCTGAGGGTCAAAAAAAGGCTTTGAAATACGCGCAGGATATTTATCCCATCCTTCTAGACCTTTGGAAAAATCCGAATAGCTCCAACGAAACTATCCGAAATTTCATCTCTGAGATGGAGGGAAAACTCAGTGATGAGAAGGCAAAAAACAGTTTGAAAATCACCAATATGTTTATTGATGGACTGAGCTCTGATGGAAAAGGATGGGTTTCGCCGGACCACCTCAATACTGCCAGTCAGAACCCTAAAATTTTGAAGTGCTTTTTAGGGTTCGTGGTGGAAAAGAATATGGACGCGTTGATGAATATGGAGTTAGAAGAAAGCGGCAAAAGTATTTATGAATTATGTCATAAGGACGGGCGAAATTCCACAAATGAAGGTGTAGCATTCAACAGTTTGGAGAAACAATTAATGAATTCTGTTAAAAATCTTATTCCAAAAGTAAAAGCCGTTCACCTTGCTATGCAGCAGATAGCCAATGCAGAAATGAACCAAAACCTATCGTTTGATTCCTATGCTCCTTTAATTACCGCGAGCCTAGACTTTCTCGACGAATTAAGCAGTGAGGATATGATTGCATTGGTAGGAGAAAGTGGTTTGAACGAAGCTAAGAACATTCAAAAAGTTTTGAAGTATGTGAATATGAGTGTTAGGTTCTCCCAATCTGTTAAGAGCGATGTTGAGTCCAAGAATTACTCCAATATTATTGTAGAGACAATGTCGTTGCTTCAGAAAATCGTTGAGGATGACGCTCAGCTTCTAGAAAATAAATTCCTTATGGAAATTATGAAATATGGAAGTCTTGCAGCCAATCTCGCATCAGCTGAAACATCAGAAGAAGTGTCTGAAGCATTAAACGCTCATGTGCTCCCGGTTGGTAGCTATCGCTTGAAACGCAACAACTACTTCAGTGTGAGCATTAACTCGTATGCGGGAATTTGCGGAGGAGCTGAGTTTTTAAGTAACAGCGATGCAGAGCACCCAACAGCCGGATTGCTTGGTTTCACTGCTCCCGTTGGTGTGGGTCTGAACTGGGCGACAAAAAAGAAAAAAAGCTCCTATCAACTACCAACAAAAAGAGTTTTAAAGGCTGACGGTTCATTGGACACAAACAGGACAAAATATGCAACTGGAGGCTCATTTTCGGTTTTCTTCACGGTTGTAGACGTTGGTGCTATTGCGGCTTTCCGTTTAACGGATGATGAAACGCCGGTAAACGATGTACAATGGTCGAATATTCTCGCTCCGGGGATGTATCTTAGCTGGGGAATTCGCAACACACCTTTGGCAATTAATGTGGGTGGACAGTACGGTCCGGCGCTAAGACAAGTGGAGGCAAACGATGGAGCGGCAACACTAACCATTGACTCACGTGCATTTAGAGTTGGTGTCGGGCTTGTCGTTGATATTCCTTTGTACAATGTGTACTCAAGAGCAGAGAAAATCAAAAAGAAAAAAGAAGAGTAGGACTGCTAAGCTTTCCTTAATACATCCTGTCTACGCCGCACAATTTCTTAACTAAACGCCAAAAATTGCAGGGGAAAGATAAATCGGCCAACGGTGAAAAACAGAAGCACGTAATAGGCTATGGTGGAAACATCGCGTAGTTTCTTGTAGCCAAACGCATAAGGAAGTATGAAGGCGAACGGTACAAACACCATCGCCAATGCTTCCTTTTTTGTGTAGAAGAAGTACTCGAAAATGGTGAGTAGTAAGGTCACGTTGATCAGAATTAATAGGATACGAAAGAGTTTTTTTAGTCGGATGGAAGACTGCTGAAACTTACGCGAAAGTGTTCCCATACTGAGTACGATGAACAGGAAGGTAAGTCCACCAACGACTAAAACGTCTTCAATGTTTAACTCAATTGCCGTGGCCGTAATTTGCTCGTTCTGAATTCTAATGCCTGCCCATGCAGTGTAGAAACCGCCGTACACAAGGGGAATAATGAAGCCCAAAACCAGCAGTACGGACTCTCGCATAACAAAGGGTCGGATCACCCACACCATCCAAAACGCTACTAAGAGTAAAAGCACCAAAACGGGATGAAAAGTACATGCTACTCCCAACCAAAACCCTACGTTAAACACACGCTTTCTTCCGTCCTCATTCTGATACAATTGAAACAATTGGTCGATCGCCATAACGATACAAAACTGCGCTACGGCGAAGCCATCGAGAAAGTAAAAGCTGTGAAAAACGCTCATCAGTGTGACATACAACAAAGCTGGAGTAAAGGTGTTACGATCCATAAACTCGTTTCTGTTGTACAGCGTGTTTATCATGATTGCCTCGGCAAAAACCAAAACAGGAGCGAGCGTCTGAGAAATCCAGTTGCTTTGAGGTAGAAAATCACCCCAAAAACCGAAGTGTGCACCCTCTTGGGGAAGGTGATATGGAAAGTAGTAATTTAGTCCTACATAAACTGCCGCCATGAAAGGTAAAATCAACAGCGCGAATGACCTATTTCCAAAGAATAACCGTACCACTTGAGCGAAGATACATTTTTTATTTCCCGTTTATTGCGTAGTATTTACCAGAATTTTATATTTAGGCTTCTTAAATTCCGGGCATACTTCAAGCTGCCCGTACGAACAACAGACAGACATGAGTAAAACAAGATATTCAGATAGCGAATTACAAGAGTTCAAGGACTTAATTCTTGGCAAATTGAAGGAGGCACAAGAAGATTTGGCACTTCTCCGTGGTTCGCTTTCACACAGCGATGATCACGGAACGGATGACACTGGGCGTTCATTCAACATGATGGAGGATGGTTCAGACACCTTATCAAGAGAAGAAGTGGCGCAATTGGCTTCCCGTCAAGAAAAGTTCATATCCAACCTACAAAACGCACTGGTCCGCATTGAAAACAAAACCTACGGCGTTTGTCGTGTAACGGGTAAATTGATTCAGAAAGAACGTTTACGTTTGGTGCCACACGCCACACTGAGCATCGAAGCGAAGAACGCTCAAAGCTAGGCAGGTGAAGAAAAAGCTCATCATCGTGTTCAGTGTTGTTTTTGCAATTCTGGCACTCGATCAAATCATTAAGATTTACGTGAAGACGCATTTTGATGCGGATACACACCCGGTTATTGGTGACTGGTTTGTTATGGAGTATACCGAAAACCAAGGCATGGCATTCGGAACTACGTTCGGTGCATCGAAATGGGCAAAACTAGCGCTAAGCATCTTCCGAATAGTTGCCATTACGTTCATCAGCATATACTTGGTAAAACAAGCAAAAAAGAATATGCGACTGGAGTTCTTGATTGCCATTGGGTTGATACTCGCTGGAGCTACCGGAAACCTCATCGACTCCATGTTCTATGATTACATCTTCCCGATTGATCAATACATGGACCCAACCATGACCTATAATCTGCTGCCAGGCTCCGGTAATTTCCATGAGTTCACGGTAGATGGTCACACTTGGACCGAAGAAATTCGACACACAGGATTCTTGTTTGGTAACGTAGTAGACATGTTCCAGTTTCAAGGAACTTGGCCCAACTGGGTGCCATGGGTCGGTGGAAATGAGGTGTTCCCCGCAATATGGAACGTAGCTGACGCTTCCATCACGATTGGTGTTGTTATGGTGTTTTTACGCCAGCGTTCGTACTTCCCAAAAGAAAAGGACCCCAACAAAAAGCCTTGGCTGAAACAATTGCTGAAAAGGTCATAAAACGGTTGAAGACTTATTATTCCATGAAGTATTCATCTTTCATTGTAGGACTTTGCACTCTGTTTGTAATTTCGGCGTGCGGTGCACCTAGCGTTGCCATTACCTCTTGCACAAGTCAAGTATATTATCCAGGACGACAAGAAGTGGAACCGTATCAAGAAATTATCCTAAAAACTGGTGAATTGGAGGAGTCCGTGACCTTGGACAGTCTTGTATACGGCAATCAGACGGTTCTATTGAGACCCAACCAGCAATCTTTTTATGGACAAGCGGAGGGTACTTCATTTTCCTCAAAGGGAGTACTTTATTATAGTAAAAAGAACAAAGTCTTTACTCAAGAAATTGACTCTATTTTGAAATTGGACCCGTTGTACCTGCCTTAATTTTTGATGCTGTTCCAACGCATACAACCGTTTCTTTTACCCATCAGTTGGTTGGCTTTACTCGTTCTTGAGTATTGTCGTATTCAACACATCACTGAAAGTCGTTTACCGGTACAATTAGCTTACGGGAGTGTAGGGTTTTTTTACGCCATTCGCTATTGGAATAAAAAAGGAATTCGCTACACCGATACTGTTAAATGTGTGCTCATAGTCTTTTGGTGTGCCTTGCAGACCTCCTTTGCTTCAGGAGTGCGGTTTGATCGTTTGGTCTTCTACACGTTCTTTTTGTTGGGCGCTCTGTGGTTTATATTGGAACTGATTGATTTATTTAAAGGGCGAACGAAAGGGTATCGACTTTTACTGCTTTTTGGTGGAATGCTCATGGGGCTCCGATTGGTGATGCGTGTATTTCATTATCCGGGTGCAGCCGTCATTATGGTTCTTGCTTATATGGTTGTTACAGTCGGCTTTGTTTCTGAGTTAGTGGAGAAAATTCGTCAAGTTTAAAAGTCCGACGTGAATTTGGGTGGTGTTTATGAAGTAGGATGTCCGTGATGGATATTCACCACAAAGGCACAAGGGGCACAAGGACGGTTACACTGGGAAGTGCACAAGAAGAATCCGGTGGATTCTCCAAACTCATACTCTAACTCACTCTAGTTCTTATGATTAGAAGTTCACAACATTTTATTCACCACGGTGGCGCAAGGGGCACGGGGACAATTACCCTAGAAAGTGCACTAGAAGAATCCGGTGGATTCTCCAACCTCACACTCTAACTCACTCTAGTTCTTATAAATGGAGGTGCGTACTGGATTTATTCACCACGGTGGCACGGAGTGCACGTGGACAATTACCCTAGAAAGTGCACTAGAAGAATCCGGTGGATTCTCCAACCTCACACTCCAACTCACTCTAGTTTTTATAAATGGAGGTGCGTACTGGATTTATTCACCACGGTGGCACGGAGTGCACGGGGACGGTTACACTGGGAAGTCCACTAGGATAATCCGGTGGATTCTCCAATCTCACACTCTAACTCACTCTAGTTCTTATAAATGGAGGTGCGTACTGGATTTATTCACCACGGTGGCACGGAGTGCACGTGGACAATTACCCTAGAAAGTGCACTAGAAGAATCCGGTGGATTCTCCAAAGTGTGAATTCGAATAGGGTAAAGCAAGTCTAGTGTCTGACGTCTAGTAGTCTAGTGTCTATTTTCCCTAAAACTTAAACGTCAATCCTCCCATTACTTGAAACTGCTGTACAGGAGCGTCTACCCAGCGCTGGTATTGTTGTGCGGCCAAGTTGTTAAACTGCAAGAAAGCTGAAATTCGATTGTTGTATCGGTACTCCAAACCAAGGTTGGCATCTGCGATAAAGCCAAGGTCTACGATGTATTGCCCATTTTCCAAGGTTACACCCGGACCGTCTTCAAACACAAGGGCTTTTCGTCCTCCTTCTAGATCTAAATCTAGGTTGATCAAGAACTTATCATACAAGTTGTATGACCCACGCAAAATCACCTGAAGTTGCGGCAAGTTCCATGCATAGGTGTTGTTCAACAATGAGTACGAATTGAATCGTCCGATGGCATCAATTTTCAATTTTTCTGATTGCTGGTAGGAAACCGATCCTTCTATCGTTGTCACGTTCATGGTGTCGTAAATAACTTCGAAGGCATTGCGCTGTAAGAACATCGTGTCCTTTACGAACAACGGGGTATTACGTATGTTCGCAAAGCTGGCTCCAACGTTAAAACCAATACGCTTTGATAGCGATCCTTTCACTCCAAAGAAGAAGTCGATAGCGGTACTTTGGTTGCGCAATTCAACGTTCGGAACTATGAACTCGTTCTCTCTGGTAAGACTTTTGAAAGTTGTTTGCTCCAATCCTCCTGTTAAACCAACATAAGGAATGAAAATGTCATTGAACATGCTATATTTCAATTCCAAGTCGGGATAAATTCGTGCTTTTGCCTCTTCATTCAACGCATCGAAGGCAATTTTCGCCCCAAATTTTCCTTTGAAACGGTCGTTTTGCAAACGCGTAACCACATTAGGATTCAGCTGTATAACGGTATTGTTGTGTACGAAACCTGTGTCCAACGCATAGGTATTGGTATCTCCCTCCACTCCGTACTTGTAGTTGTTATTCAGTACGTTTACTTCCAAGTTATACGTTTCTGCCTTTTGTCGGTACAGCCACTTCGTGTTGAAGCCAATGTAGTTCTCCCGTGCTCTCCAGTCTCTGCGTTCAGCGTCTGAAGGCTTTTTCGAAAGGAAGTTGTTGTAGGTCATACCAAGGGTATAATTCAACTCGGCACTGTCTTTTTTGTGCGAACTAAACGATCCTGACATTCCAAAATCGCTGTAACGCTGTGCGATGCTATCTCTTTCGAGCGTATCAATTGGAATTGCGTAATAATGTAACCCTTGATTTCGGTAGTGTATGTCTCCGCGCGCACTATAACGTCGTTCGTTTAAACCGCCGTATAAATTCACGCCTGTTCGATCAAATTGCGCGGGTGCATATCCCGAAATGTTACCGAATGAACTCAGGTGCTTCACGTGTGCCCCGTACATTAGTCTGCGCGAACGATCAGAGTCATAATAGAATTCACCCAAAGGCATGAACTCTGTTCCTAAGCCCACTTTTACAAATCCGTTGTATAGCGGCGACAACACTTCTTTGATGTCAATTGCCGCCGGGTCTATCAACCCTACATCGGTAGATGTTTCGTGCTTGAGATTCAGAAGTGGGTAATCCACTACGTTCGTATTGATGTTGGTATCAATAATTCGTGGGGAAATAGGAATACGATACGCTTTTTCAATGTGACGCGTTCCTGTTCCAATAAGAACTCCTTCGTTCCCAAGTCCGGTTTCTTCTTGTGCCATTGCAGTTCCGAAAAGCAATAGCGCCAATACTGTGTATATGCTCTTTTTAATTTCCATTGCCTCCATCTATTTCAATTACACGTTCTCCTTCTTCCTCGATGTCCTTTGGAGCATCTTTCAACTGCATGAGTTCATCCCAAAGCGCATTCGCCTCGTCTAGAATTCCATCGGTAGTATTCTTGTAGTGAAGTCGAATGGACTTCAGATCCTGTTCAGCTTGGAACAAGTTGTCTTGAGCCATGTACACTCGAGATCGCAACATGATGCCTTTCGCAATCCAATAATTGTATGCAGGACGCATCTTTAGTAATTTCTCAATGTCTGAAAGTGCTCCTTCCATATCATCGTCTCTAAACTTGATATCGGCCAATAAGAAGCGCGCTTCTGCACCGCGTTCGTTGGTCAAGTTATCTCTTAGCCAGAAGAGCGACGCTGCTGCATCCATATAGTACTCCTGATTGTAATTTGACTTTGCACGGATGTAGTGTGCTTCTTCCAATACGTTGCTAGGGTAATTGTCGTCCTGAATTACCTGACCAGCGTACAAGGCTGCGTTTTGCCAGTTTTCCAAGTTGTAATGACACACCATCAATCGAAGTTTGGCGTTGGATAACTTCTCAGGATCTTTCGATATTTCTTCAAGTCTCTTGTAATACGGAATTGCTTGGATATAATCGTCCTTGTTGAAGAAGTAACTTGCTACCCTAGCTGATGAGTATTCCGTGTAGATATTGTTAGGACCTGCCAGTAACTCTTGGTACACAGCTATTCCTTTTTCCTCTTCACCAATTCCGTAGTGCGCCTCAGCGAGATAGAATCGAATTTCATCTTTGTATTTCCCGTTCGGGTACTTGTTAAGATACTCCTTCAATTTTGGAATGGCCTTCGTGTATCTCGACTGAACAGAAAGTGTCGAATCGAAATATGCCTGAACTGCCGGGATGTAGTACAAGTTTTGTTTCTCATCGTCGGTGATATCGAAACATGGGTACTGCGCCAAACCGTCAATTTTGTCCAACTGATTCGTTTGCGTATACATGTCTTTCAAGGCGTTTGCCACCGTTTTACAAATTGTTTGGTCCGACCCGTACTCGTTCATCACAGCCAAGTATTCTTTCTCTGCCAGACTTGGGTTTCCTTGCTTAAAGTGGATGTCAGCAATATTGATTTTTGCCCCCGGCACTTCAATCGAAGTAGGGTAATCAAAGACAATTTTGTTGAAGTACTTCAGCGCTTTGTCGTACTCTTCATCCGACTTATAGGTTTGCGCCACTTGCAAAACCGCTAATTGTATATAGCGCGACTCAGGAAAGTTGTTGATGATGGCCAATAGGTTGCTCACTTTTTCCTTCGACTTCCCTTGCATGTAGCCATAAGTGAGGGCCATGTAGTACAGCGCTTGATCTTCGTACTGAGCATGTAATGCAATGACATTTTTATAGTATTTCACTGCATTTTCGTTGTCTGCTAGTACAAAATGTCCATCGGCGATTCGCATGTTAGCGTCTGCTTTTTTCTGATCGCCCCCTGGGTTGGACTGCAAAAACAAACCAAACTGTGTTATGGCACTATTGATGGCTGAATTACGTTTCTTTTCTAGAGACTTGTAAGCCGAAGTACCGCGATCCAAATCTTCCATTTTGTCATACTCTCGCTCACCTATTTTCCAGTAGCTATAGCCCATGTTATACTTCGCTTCTGATTTCAGCCCGGATGGTACACCCAACATTGTTCCTACTTTGCTGTAATTCTCAATGGCTTTTTCGTAGTTCCCGGCACGGAAATAAGCATCGGCAATCCAGTATTTCGCTTGTGCAGAAATAGCAGGGTCCACTGGGTACTTGTCTACGTTCTCGAAGGATTTGATCGCATCTCCGTAGGCGTTTCGCTGTAAAAAACTTACGCCTTGGTTGAAGCAAATCAACTGGTAGGCTTGTCGCAATTTGATGTCCTTGTTCGGAAGTTTGTCCAACGATGCCAGTGCCTTCGCATAGTTATTCGTGCTCAAATACACATTTACGAGGTATTGGTAAATATCATCCTTGCGAAGTGAGTTCGGGTAACGATTCAAGTACAACTCAAAAGCTTCCACTGCTTCGTCATACGGGTTGATGTCTAGTTGGTAGGAAAGAATTGCATAATTGAACAAAGCGTCTTCTTGCACTATTGGATCTGCTTCAATAAAAGCGGCACCTTCAAAGGCAGATCGCGCAGAAACCTTGTTGTCTAACTTCAACATAGACTGCCCAATATGGTAATACGCCACTTGTCCCAAGCTGTCCTCCACACCTTTCACTCGGTCGAACATTGTTACGGCATTGTCGTAGTTCCCGCTTTTGAAGTACGCATATCCGAGGCGGTAATCTTCCTCTCTTGTAGTTTGCGTGGCAGCATTGTACTTTTCCAAATACGGCACTGCTTCGTCGAATCGCTCGGTACGGTAATAAGCGTCACCAATCAACTGATTGATTTCCTTGTCGTCCATAATTCCATCGGAGCCGGATATTTTCTTCGCGTATTGCGTCACCAAAGCATACTTCCCTTGGAGATAGTAAATCTGTGCAATGTAGTACGGCACTAATTTTCCGAAGCTTTCATCATTTTCCAACTTTAAAAAACCTTCGAGAGCCAGTTGGTAATTTTTATTTTGGTAGGCAATGTGCGAATAATAGTACAATGCCGGAGCTGCGTATTTCGAATCACCATCTTTGATTTCCACGAAGGCATTTCTTGCCTCTTCTATGTTATCTTCCTTGAAGTTCGCGTATCCAAGCTTAAAATAAAACTCATCACGATTTTCTTCCGGAACATCTTGAACGCTCAACTTATTAAACCAAGCTAAGGCGTCATCCCACTTTTTTCGGTAATAATAATGCTTGCCAAGGCGGAAATAAATATCGGTGCGATAAATGATTTCGGGATAATTTTTTAGAAAGGTTAGCAACAAACTTTCTGCGTCATTATTGTAGAGATTCAGCGCAGAAATCGCTTCATAATACGACGCTTTGATGTACATCGGGTCGTTGATTTCTTGGAAACCGTTCATAAAAATTCGGAATTCCTTGCGCGCAGCTCCGTACTGCTCTTTCTCGAAGAGTTCTTCTGCACGATAAAAGTTGGCGTATTCGCTGTTGTATTTCTCCGACGTCTGAGCAAAAGCTTGACAGGTAAGAAACAGGAGAGCGGTAAAAAGCAATTTGTTCATAGGCTTGCTGCTTTTTTAAACAAGTAAAGGTAACCTTACTCGATTCGGTGTTTGGAGAGACTGTTTAAAAGTTTTAAACGAAAATCTGTTAAGATTATTTCTGTGTTTTAGGGCAAACTACGTGCCGAAATTCTGACTTTTACATACAAATCCATTTCCCTTGAGCAATGTCATTGAAATAAGAAACGGTGTAATCCAACAGAATAAGGTCACGGTTCTGTCGGAGCTGAACATCGAAATCAAAGACAATCAATTTGTCTATTTGATTGGTAAGACTGGAAGCGGGAAGAGCAGTCTGTTAAAAACTTTGTATGGCGAATTGCGTCTTTCTGATGGAACGGGAAATGTGGCAGAATTCGACCTCAATGCTCTCCGTAAAAAGGACATTCCTAACCTTCGTCGATCGCTAGGAATTGTCTTCCAGGATTTTCAGTTATTAACCGACCGATCCGTATATGAAAACCTTCGATTTGTGATGGGTGCATCGGGCTGGAAGGACAAAAAAGCGATGGAAAAGCGCGCCAAAGAGGTGCTGCAACTGGTAGGAGTAGAAGAAAAAATGCACTCGATGCCTTTCGCACTTTCCGGAGGAGAGCAGCAACGTGTTGCTATCGCTCGCGCGTTGATCAACGATCCGAAGCTGATTTTGGCGGACGAGCCTACCGGAAACTTAGATCCTGAAACCTCCGAAGAAATCATGCGTCTGCTTTTGGCTATTCTGAAGGAAAAAAATACGGCTATTCTGATGGCTACCCACGACATGAGTATGGTAGAAAAATATCCCGGTCGCATTCTTCGTGTAGGCGACGGAACCGTAAAAGAAGTGAATACCATGCAGCAGTTTGATCCGTTTACACCTTTTAGTGCAGAGTAGAAAATAGGACGCTAGACACTAGACTGTCATACGCTGGACTGGTAGAAACTACAGACTTAAACGTGCTTCAAATTGTCGTAAAGTGAGACTTCAAAACGATCCTAATTTCGGACTAGCTTCTTCACAACTGTTTCTTTGTTGGGAGTTGTAATACTTAAGAAGTATACCCCTTTGGCGTGATCCGAGATGTCTATTTTATTTTGATGAAAACTAAAGTCAATTACTGATCCAAGATTGTTATAGAGAGTAATATCCTCTTTTGATAGCGGTGGGTTGGCTTCTGTAAACTTCACTTCAAATATTCCATCCAGCGACGGGTTTGGATAAATGTCAACCAACACTTCTTCGTTGTTTTGTTCAAGTACCGATGTTACATCGATAGCCTCGTAACAAATATCATCAACGTAAACGGTTTCGTCATAACCCATCACCATAATACGCCCCGATTCAGTCAAAGATTGGTCGAAAACACTTTGTTGAAGAAGATCATTAATATAGACGTTTATAAAACCATCGGCCGTTCTGTCAACGGTTAACTTAAACCAACTATTTGTGCTAAAAATCGGCGAGGTCTGCGCTAAAATAGACATTTGGCCCTGGTCTATTTTTCTTAGAGTCAAATTGGGATTGTCTGTGCTTAGAGGTTGCATTGCTACATAGTACTGATTGTCAGAATCCAAATATTGAAAATGAAAATATGCGTCTGAAGTAGGTCCAGTCACGTAAAACCAACAAGTATAGGTGCCATAGCCAAACATTACATTGTTATTGAGGACTTGAGTGTAATCTGAACTACTATTCATTTGTAAACTTGCCGAACCAGCATAAGGTTGAACCCCTGTAATTTGGCTTGTTCCTTGGTTTACCTGCCAATCACTCAAAGTACCCTCAAAATCCTCATAATAGTCACATTGAGCAAATGCGATATTTCCAAGAAAAAGAATATAAAATGGTAAGAATATAATTTTTGTCATTGTAACTTAGAATAATAGTATTCCGAAAAGATAGCAAAAATTTTGGCAATTGTTTGTAGTTAATAAGTACACCTTATCACATTTGAAAGCTCAGCCTAACGAGTTCTATTTCATTAGAACTCCGCAATATCAATCATTTTCCGACATTATATGTTTTTGTAACTTTCCGCAAAATTATCGTATGCAACCAGATCCTTCCCTAGCCCCATTTGCGTGTCAATACACTACTCAAGTTCCTGAGCTGCTGTCTAGACTTGGCTGCACATTAGCCATTACAACGTATCAAGCAGGTAAACTGGTATTTATTTCAGCCAAAGATGAACATGCTCTTGTTCAATTGCCTAGAACGTTTGATAAACCCATGGGAATTGCCGAGGATGCGGAGAAAGACAAGTTGGCACTTGCCTGTAAGGATAGCGTTCAAGTATTCGCGAACTCTAGGGATTTGGCCGCCTTTTATCCGCCGGCTCCACAGAAATACGATGCTTTGTACATGCCCCGTCTTACCTATCACACAGGTCAAGTGGATATTCATGATTTGAACTTTGGAAAAGACGGAAAACTCTACGCGGTTAATACGCTGTTCTCCTGCATTATCTCTTTGGATGATGACTACAACTTCACTCCGCATTGGCAACCGTGGTTCGTGGATAAAATAGTTTCTGAAGACCGTTGTCACCTGAACGGAATGGCAATGCAAAATGGTCTGCCAAAATACGCCACTGCATTCAATACCGGCAACAGCCCTC
This sequence comes from bacterium, assembly GCA_024742305.1. Classification (GTDB taxonomy): domain Bacteria; phylum Bacteroidota; class Bacteroidia; order Flavobacteriales_D; family Crocinitomicaceae; genus UBA4466. The sequence goes on from JANSYQ010000002.1 coordinate 405,698, forward strand.
AAAGCTGGCGTGAGAATATTACCAAAACGGGAGTGATTATGGACGTCACCAGCAATGAAGTGGTTGTCGATGGTCTCGCTATGCCGCATTCACCGAGGATTTACAACGGTGCATTGTATTGTCTGCTTTCTGCAACGGGTGAACTTATTAAAGTAGATACAGCAAATGGTTCTTATGAAACTGTCGTTAAGTTGGACGGATTCGTGCGTGGAATGGATCTGTATCAGGACTATCTTTTCATTGGACTTTCAAAGCTTCGTAAAAATTCATCAACATTTGCGAAATTAGATTTTGCGGAGGCTGCGAACGAGGCTGGAATAATGATTGTGCATCTTCCAACGGGAAGTGTTGCAGGAAAGATCAGTTATCAAACCTCTTTGGATGAAATATACGACGTCCATGTACTTGCCAATAAGCGCAGACCCAACATTTTAAACACCTTAAAACCCGAACATAAAATGGGAATTTCTATTCCTGACTCAACCTTTTGGGCAAAACAATCGTAAATTAGCTGCAAACCCTAACATAATGAAACACAATTACCACTCAAGAAAGGTCCGTCAATTGGACCGCCTGATCAAAGAAATGAAGCAGGCAATGAAGGCGCGCCAACCCAAGGCGTTGGTGGACCGCTTTCGTCAGAAAATCGCATGGTTGATCAAAGAACTGCGCGGAATTTTATCTACTCGACAACTGGCGCACAAACTGGGTGCCTTGGCCATCGTATTTGGATTCGCCAATACATCCAACGCTCAGCAATTTGCTGCTCCGGTAGAAAACCCATTTGGTTTTCAAATTGATTCAACATCTTACATTGGTGGCTTTGGCGTTGCCGACTTGGACGGAGATGGAGACTTCGATTTGCTTATGGGTGGTTCTTACGGAGAAATCAAATACTACGAAAACACGGGAACTGCCGATAGTCCTGCTTTCGGCGCCTCACAAACAAACCCATTTGGGCTTACAAGTACGTATTACTACGCATTCATTACCACAGCCGATTTAGACGATGACGGTGATATCGACATTCTTGTTGGCGAGTACTACGGCGATTTGGTCTACTTCGAAAACACAGGTACGTCAACAGCCCCAGCTTTTGCTGCAGCTCAGGCAAACCCATTTGGTTTGAATACAGGCTCTTCGTTGCTGGACATGCCAAGCTTTGTTGATTTGGATGACGATGGAGACTTCGATATTATTTCATGCTCTATCGTTTACGCAGGAGGTCCTGGTATGGTGTATTACGAAAATACCGGAACAGCGTCTAGCCCAGCATTCGCGGCCCAGGTTACGGATCCTTTCGGAATTACGGCGAACGCGGCGTATTTTCAAAACCCAACGATGGCAGATATTGATGGGGATGGAGACTTCGACTTGCTTACAGCAGAGAATTACGGAACCTTCGCTTTTTACGAAAATACGGGGACGGTTTCCGCTCCTGCATTTGCCGCTCCTCAAGTAAATCCGTTTGGTCTAGTAGATAACGTAACAGACTTCGTTTTTCCCGAGTTCGTTGATATTGACGACGATGGAGACTTTGACGTTCTTGGTTCAGGATACTACGGAAGTCTTTGGTTCTTCGAAAACACACAGTTCAACGTTGGAATTGATGAATTAGCAAACAATGTGTCCATGGGGCCGAACCCTTTCGTTTCTGAAGTTCACTTCACAACGGATGCCCAAGTTGATTTGGTGGAGGTTTTGGACATGACGGGAAAATTGGTGTACTCTGAAGTAAGCCCGAAAGGCAGCTTGAACTTGTCCTCGCTCAAAGCAGGCGTATACATGATTCAGGTAGTAGATTCGGAAGGAAAAGTTAGCCGTCAAAAGCTCGAAAAACAATAAAAAATCCAACTGATTTGGAAGTCCTCCTTGTTCCGAACAGGGAGGATTTTTCTGTTTTAGGGTCTCCTGCCTCCTTTTACAAAAGTGTTATCTTTAACAACTCGCATGGGAAGAGGTAAAGTGGTTGTGGCTTTAATTATACTGCACGGCGCTGTCGCGAGATACATGATCAAAGACTTATATTACCAGCTGTCGAAGTAAAACAATTATTATGGGTGTCGTTCGAAACAAATTAAATAGAAGTTTTTCCAAAGTTGTTGACCCAACTTTTTATGGCTTTTTAAGGCTGGCTTTTCTTTTTGTAATAAAAGGAAAAAATAAAGGTGGGAAAACGAGAGTAATGGGAAGAAAAGTTCATTATAACGATGCAAAAGCTTTGATGGGAATGTATCAAGAAATTGTTCATAGTGAGCATTACAAGTTCAAACCTAAGAGCTCTACACCTGTTATTATTGATTGCGGTGCAAACATTGGAATTTCTGTTCTTTACTTTGATAAAGTATTTTCCAATGCTGAAATAATTGCTGTGGAGGCAGACCCCGAGATTACTAGCATTCTTAAAAGAAATTTAACTGAAAATAATTGTAACGCTGAGGTAATTGAAAAGGCCTTATGGTCGAAATCTGGGGAAACTCTTTCATTTGGTCAAGAAGGTGCAGATTCGAGTTCAATCTATTCTTTAAATAATGTTATTCAAGTTGAAACAATTGGTCTTGATGAAATTCTCGAAAGGTACGAACACATTGACTTACTAAAAATTGACATCGAAGGTGCAGAACTTGAGGTAATTAAGAGCTGTACAAATAACCTTTCAAAGGTTGATTACATTTTTGTCGAATTTCATTCTTTTCCCGATAAGAGACAAAATCTAGAGGTGATTCTCTCCACAATTGCTAATCAAGGTTTTCGCTACAAAATACTCCCTGCACGCAGAGAGGTTCAGCCTTTTATGCAGGACCAATTCAAACACACTATGGATGTTCAACTAAACATCTTTTTTTATCGGGACATGAATCAAGCTTAGATTCTAATGAGGCATTATGGGATACGAATCTGTCAGAGCTAAAATAGAAGGAATCATTAAAATTGGTGTGCTTTCGAAAAAAACGAAAATATATGCGCACAAACAATCAGATGAATTGTTAATTCTGGGCAATGGCCCCTCCCTTAAAACGGATATGGAAAAGTTGAACTCATTAAAAACAAATAGAGACGTTCTCAGTGTCAACTACTTTCCAGTAACTAATGAATTTTTAGACTTTAAACCACAATACCATGTTATTACCTCTTCGATGTATTGGAAAAAAGCGGAGAGTAAAAATTGGGATAAGGATCGAAATAAAGTTTTTCAAAACCTTGTAGAAAAGGTAACCTGGGAACTGCATTTATTTGTACCCATGATTGCTCGGTCATCCAACAGGTGGAGAGATTTCATGGCTAAAAACCCCAACATTAAAATCAACTTCATCAATCTTACCCCGATTGATACGGACCCAGCTTTTTTTAAACGATTTCTTGAAAGGTTCAAAGCGTGTCCAAGACCACACAACGTTCTTGTTCCATCCATCCTAATTGGAATTAATTTGAATTATAAACGTTGTTATTTGGCTGGTGCTGACCACTCATGGATCCCAGAAATATTCGTAACTAACGACAATATGGTTATGGTTGCTCAAAAGCACTTTTATGCCGATCAGTTTAAAGGGATAAATAGCACTTTACTCACGGATAAAGCAAAGCCCATGTTTAATGAGGATGGATCAGGTGGTAAAAAGCTACACGAAATTCTCTACAAATTTTACTGTTCTTTCAAATCTTATTGGTTATTAAAAGAGTATGCTGAGTTAAAAGGAACCCAAATTTTTAACCTAACCGAAGGCTCTTACATCGATGCCTTTGACAAAATCTCTTTCGATGACATCTCAGGTTAGAAAACATACAAAAATGACATTTGTCCATAAGTGGCGTCACTTTCGTCAATCACAACGGTTGGGGACGTGCGGTGAAGGTGTCTTTTTTGACAAGCAGGTGGATATAATGCGATTTCCAAAGAACATTCATATTGCCAATCATGCCATGATTAAAGCTGGAGCGCGTATTTGTGCTTGCAACGAAAATGCTGTGGTTCGCATTGGTGCAAATACTACTTTTGGTTACCATACGCACCTTTTTGCTTCAGAGTCTATCGAAATTGGAGATAACTGCCTCATTGCCCCATTTGTCTATTTCGTAGACAGTGATCACGGTATTGAAAAAGATCAATTGATTAACCAGCAGCCCAACCAAACTGCGCCCATTAAAATTGGTAACGATGTTTGGATCGGAACGGGCGCTAAAATTTTGAAGGGTGTGACTATTGGTGATGGAGCCGTAATCGCAGCATCGGCATTGGTTAAAGACGACGTAGCTCCCTACACCATTGTAGGTGGTATTCCCGCCAAAGAAATAAGCAAACGATAGATATGAAAGTCGGGGCAGTAATAATTGCACGATACAACTCCTCTCGTCTTTACGGAAAGGTGCTTAAACCTCTGCATGGAATTCCTGCGCTGGAACATACTTTTAATCGACTCAATAATGTGCTATCCAAAGAGCAAATAGTGATTGCAACTTCGGTTGAATCGACGGACGATCCTATCGCTAATTTTGCTCAAAAAAAAGGCTGGGACTGCTTTCGCGGAAGTTTAGAAAATGCCGCCGAACGATTTTTAATGGCAGGCGAATACAAAGGATGGGATTACCTTATTCGAACCAATGGAGACAATATTTTTATCGATATAGACTGCCTTTCTGAGGTAGTTTCACATGCAGAGACAGGAAACTTTGATTTCCTTTCCAATGTCAAAGGAAGAACCTTTCCAAAAGGAATGAGCGTGGAAATTGTTCGAAAGTCATTCTATAAAAAACACTTCGATGCAATCAATGTCAATGCGGATTATCGTGAGCACATCACCCTTGCTCTGTATGAGAACGAGTGGGGAAATACAAAATTCTTCTACAACACCGCAGTAACTAACATTGAAGGAATCCAGTTGGCTTTGGATACATCTGAAGACTTTGAACGCATTGATCAAATGATCTCGATTTTAGGAGAACGATACAAAAACTATACATTACAAGATATAAAGGAAGCTTATGAGCAATTGGATAGGTAGAAATGGAGGGCCACTATTGATCGCAGAAATTGGTGGAAACCACGAGGGCGATTTTGAATACGCAAAAAAACTCACGCAACTTGCCATTGAAGCAAATGTGGACTTCATCAAGTTTCAGTTGTACTCGGGAGACTCCTTAGTGAGCCCAGTTGAAAACCCTGTGCGTAATCAGCATTTCAAAAAATTTGAACTGAATAAGGAGTTCTATATTGAGCTAGCTGAAATGTGTCAAAATGCCGGTGTTGGATTCATGGCTTCGGTATGGAATCCCGACTATTTCGAGTGGATTGATGAATACATGGAAATCTACAAAATTGGGTCAGGAGATATGACCGCTTACCCTGTACTGAAGGCAACTGCAGCCCTTGGAAAACCAATCATTCTTTCCACTGGACTTTCAAGTGCTGAAGAAGTTGATGACGCCATTCGATTCATTCAATCATGCGATGATCGATACAAAGACCCTGAATATCTGTCCGTGCTACAATGTACTTCCATGTACCCAATACCAGCCGAATTTGCTCACTTGTCCGTAATGGCGGAAATCAAAGCTAAACACAATCTGCCCGTTGGCTATTCTGATCATACCGAGGGCATGTACGCACTAGAAATCGCAGTAGCAATGGGCGCACAAATTCTAGAGTTCCACTTCACCGATTCTCGTGAAGGAAAAGAATTCCGAGACCACAAGGTATCATTAACGCGTGATGAGGTGCTCGAGCTCAACAAGAAAATTAAAACCATTCAACAACTGAAAGGTTCAAACATTAAAGCACTACAATCCGTTGAAGGCGATCACGTAATCACATTCAGAAGAGCGGTTTATCCTGCAACCGACCTCAAAGCAGGCACGATTCTCACCCCTGAGAATTTAGTATATTTGCGTCCCAATCACGGAATCGATGCGAGAGACTTTGAAAAGGTGATTGGAAAAGAGCTTACAGAAGATGTAAAGGCCTTCGAAAAACTAAATTGGAACCTACTGAAATGAGCAATTTGAAATGGCAAAAACTAACCTCGCTGAATCAGCAAGGTGAACGCGATACAGAAACATGGATTCGTAAAGACGGTGACACCGTTGAGTCTTATGATTTGGATATCTACATGGGAAAGAAAACGGACCTTCTCGGTTTGAAGAAAAACATTGTAGAGAAGATCAAGAAGAACTTGAACTACTATTCTGAATCACGGCAAAAACTTTATGCGGGAAACGTTGAAGATAAAGAGTATGTAGACGTTTGTCCAGTCAGTGGAATTTCCACGGATGAAACCGATGAAGTTGCCAACATCTATGGTGCTCAGTACGTTCAAACAAGAGACACGGGACACGTTTACGTGAAGTACCGTCCTTCTAAATCTGCCATCAACGATTTCTACCTGAATGATATTACTTACGCGGCAACGTATACAGACAAAAAAGCAGCGGAAAGCCGCTTGAATGCCATTGCTGTTCCGTGGTTGAATTGGGTGAAAGAAGTGTATAAAAAGCAGTATGGAAAGTATCCTGAGCGCATTTTGGATGTTGGTTCCGGAGCTGGTCACTTTGTAGAGGCTTGCAGACGCGATGGAATTCATGCCGACGGTGTGGAACTGAGCGAGTCCAGTCGTGAGTTTGCTAAGGAAATTTGGGGTTTCGAAATGGATGGTCGTGACTTCACAAAAGTTACTGAGGAATACAAAGGCTACGACATTGTAACATTTTGGGGGCTTTTGGAGCACACTCCTAACCCGGGAAAAATTTTGGAGGCCGCTTACGACGTAGTTTCGCCAAGTGAAAACGGAGGAATGGTAATTTCTAAGTTGCCGCGCTGGTTGTCTTTGAGTTCAGCAGCACAGCGATTGAATCCCGAAACCATTATCCGTCATATTGATCCAATGGGACACATTATGTTATTTACCGATGCCTCTGCTGCAGAACTTTATGTCAGAAATAAGTTCGCTCCTGTTGCCGCTTGGTACTACGGAATGGATGTATACGAAACATTAATGCAAGTTGGAAACGAAACCGGCGATTATCTTCCGCTTCAGGAAACAGGTAAAACGCAGGTGGAATTACAGCAATTCGTTGACGAATCGCGTTTCTCTGACGGCTTAACGCTCGTTGGAGTGCCTAAATAGTCACACCGAAGCATGAGTCATTCTTGTTTGATTACGGTTTATATAACCAACTATAATTACGAGCACTACATCGAAAAGGCGATATCGTCGGTGTTACACCAAACGATTCAAGACTTCGAATTAATCATCATTGATGACGGCTCCAAAGATGGTTCTCGAGATATTATTGAAAAATACCGCGGTCACCAGAAAATCAGCATCGTTTATCAACAAAATAAAGGACTCAACGCCACAAATAACGTGGCTCTTGGACTCTCGAAAGGGAAGTACATTATGCGTTTAGATGCTGATGATTATCTGCATGAAACGGCGCTTAAGGAACTCTCTGAAAAGTTAGAAAGCGACCCTGAACTGGGGTTGGTTTTCCCAAATTACTATCTAGTAAATAAGTCGGATATCATTATTTCAGAGGAAATTCGTCACGATTTTGATAAAGAGGTAGAGCTATTGGACCAAGCTGCGCACGGAGCGTGTACCATGATTCGCACTTCGTTTTTGAAGGAGCTTGGGGGTTATAACGAAGATTACACATGTCAAGACGGATACGAACTGTGGGTAAAATTCACACGTAAATTCAAGGTTTCGAATGTTGGAACCCCACTCTTTTACTACCGACAGCATGGTGCAAACCTTACCTCCAATGAAAACCGAATTTTGGATACACGTGCGCAAATTAATGCTGATTACATCAAGCAAAGTGGCGAAGACACTAGCGCACTCGTCGTGATTCCCGTTCGAGGTGGTGAGAAAGATATTGCATACCGTAAAATTGGCGACACCAACTTCATTAGTCGAAAGGTGCGACAGGCATTAATGGCGACAAATCAAGTGGCAGTGGTAATAACCAGTCCGGATGAAAACGTTCAAAAGGCACTAGATCTCGATTTGCAGGAAAATGATAGTGTGTTGTTCCACAAGAGAAGTGAGGGCTTGGCCCAACTTAACGAAAGTCTGAACGGAACCATAAAGGAAATTCTCGATCAGCCCGAAATCGGCATCATGCCATTTGAAAGCATTTGTTTGCTCACAATTGAATATCCCTTCTTGAAACCACATAAAATTGATGATGCCATCCACACTATGTTTCTGTTTGGCTCGGATTCCTTATTAAGTGTGAAAGCGGATAATTCTCTTTTCTACGTGCACAAAGGAGATGGACTCCACCCAATTTTGGAGCGTGATCAATTCACAAAGCTAGAACGTGAAGCCTTGTTCCGTCATTCAGGGGGAATCTCTGTGGTGCGTAGATCTGTCTTTACATCCTCTGGTAAATTGATTGATGGATTGGTGGGACACATGATGATTGATAAGGAATCTTCTTTCGGGGTTTTCAGTCAATACGACTATGAGTTGGCAATTCTAATCGAGGCGGCGAATAAATAACAACCTTCTTAGACACGTTTAAATTGAATGAATTTGCACCCATTCAATTTTCAAACCATCTTCCTTCTCCTTAACTTGGGGAAGAAATTATGCATCGTGCCCCCTTTTCTAGAAAGTTGCGCCAACTCCATCTTCGGATTCGAGAGTGGAACCGTCTTGTTTCTGAGGGTGATCCCAAGCTCCTGTTGCGAAAAATTGCCCTGAAAATTAAGGCTCTACTCGCGTCTATTCCCTGCTCTATATTCACGCCGAAGCTTCAATCGCAATGTAGCGCCATTCTATTCACAGTAGGTGTTTCTTGGAACACGTCAGCGCAAAGTTTCTCCCCTCCTGTTGAAAATCCGTTTGGCTTTACTGTGGATACCACAAATTATGTTGGCGGTTTGTGTCCTGCCGATTTGGACGGTGACGGTGACTATGACCTAATTATGGGAGGTTTCTTCGGAACATTGGATTACATTGAGAATACAGGAACTGCGCAAAATCCAAATTTTGCACCTGCACAAACCAATCCGTTTGGATTGACCAGTTCGTATTATTACGCTTTCATTACAGCTGCCGATTTGGATAACGATGGCGATCTAGATATAGTTACTGGAGAGTATGGTGGTAACCATCTGTACTATCAAAATATTGGAACGCCTACCAACCCGTTCTTCTCAGTGCCGGTAGTAAATGCTTTAGGATTGAGTGCAGGATCGTACATTTCCATGCCGGAGTTTGCCGACCTCGATAACGATGGCGATTACGATATCATGACCGGAGAGGCTGGTGGTTTGATCTATTTTGAAAATCAGGGGGATTCTATTTTTCCCGGATTCGCTGCACCACTCAGTAATCCTTTTGATTTGGCGCCGAATCCCGTTTACTTTTCTCACCCAACTATGGGCGACTTGGATATGGACGGGGATTTGGATATGCTTGTAGGCGAAACGGGAGGCAACTTTAGATACATTCAAAACCTCGCGAATGCAAACGCACCGTTGTTTGATGGAGGTCAATTGAACCCTTTCGGAATTACAGGAGGCGTTTCAACCGTAGTTCTGCCGGAATTCGTTGATATTGATGGTGACGGCGACCTAGACATCCTTGCGACAACTGATGGAGGATCACTTTGGTTTTATGAGAACACGCAATTCAATCTTGGGATACAAGAGATGAATGATCAGCTGGCTGTTGGTCCCAACCCGTTTCAAGATGAACTTCAGCTTTCATCTTCCCTGAAGTTTGAAGAGGTTAGCATTTATGACGCTGAAGGTCGGTTGGTATTTCACGAATCGAACCCAGTATCAACGCTAGAGCTAACATTTTTAGCTCCAGGAATGTATTCCATCGTCCTCCGTGATGAAAATCAGGTAATCTATCGAGACAAGTTGATAAAGCGTTGATTTGTGTTTGATCAATACTTGATGAGGGCATTTCGGCTCCGCACGACGCCCTAAGAATTAGGCGCAGGAACAAATCGCACTTCAAACATGGATGGCCATTCCTTTCCTGTCATGTAAATCTTCCCAGTTTTGTCGTCTTTCGCGATGCCGTTCAACTCTTTTCCCGCACCTCTACCTTTAATTGCCAGTTGATTACAATCTATAAGTTGAAGTACCTTACCGGTTGCTGGGTCAATTACGGCTACTGAATTTGTCTGGTAAATATTGGCGTATATTTTTCCATCAATGTATTCCAGTTCGTTCAGTTGGTTTATCGGGCCGACATCATTACAAACCTGAATAGATCTCTTAACTACAAAAGTTTCCGGGTCGATGAACTGCAACAATTCAGATCCATTCGAGAGAATCAACTCAGATCCGTTGTTGCACAATCCCCAACCCTCTCCTTGATACGACTTCTCAGTCAATAGTGTAAAACTCTTCGCGTCGGACGTGTAATCGTAAATTAAGCACTGTCCTTTCTGCCAAGTCAACTGATAGAGTCTGTCTCCCAGAATAGTAATTCCCTCTCCGAATCGAGTTGGATCAAGACTTATTTTACGCAATATTTCGCCAGTTTGTAGGTTGACCTCCATTACTCTCGACTCACCATACAGACCAACACCTTCATAAAGTCGTCCATCTTTAAATTCCAATCCTTGCGTGAAACTGTTTGGGTCGTGTGGAAGTGGATTTCCAATAATTTCTGCACGATAGGATGCCGGTGTAAACTCGGAGACTACTCTCACATAGCGCGCATCCATAGACTCTGTACCATCTTTTAATTTAGAGACGAGTTGAATAGGATACGTTCCTACGGTGCTTGCTGAAAATGGAAAAGAAATATTCTCAGGAATACTGTCCCAACGTTGAATCACCGTTCCATCATACTTCACCTCAATAGAAGTAATGTCTTGCTGGTTCAATTTAATTTTGACGTTCTGCGTACCACCGCTAATCGCCGCCAAGTTTTGCTCAAAATTGAACTGTGCCGCAGGTGTTTTAGGTTGTTGACCAATTAAGCTTTGGTTATTACCTCCTCCTTGTTGTGGCGTTACTGGATCTCCTTGTAAAAGTGGACCAATGAGTAAGGCTCCTCCAACGAGAACAATCAGCCCGATGACTACGTATTTCTTTACGTTTGCGTTCATTTCAATAATTTTTCAATCGACCTTGCACTAATTCCCGAATGCGAGGCTTGGTACAAAACTTCGGATCCGTTCCATAAAATCGCCTGTGGAGATTGATGTACAACCCCGGTTTCCTCAGCAATGGCATTCGAAACATCACGATTTCTTAATAAATCTACAAAGCAAAGCGCACAACGTTCATTTTCGCTGCTCCAATCGTTCTCGAAAGAGTTCAGCGCCATCGAAGAAATACTGCATCGAGTGCTGTGTTTGAATAAAAGAATTGGTTTTTCCTTCGCGGATTCCAATGCCTCGTGAAGTTGTTCTACAGAAGTGATTTCTGTCCAAGGCAAGCGCTTTTTGGTTGAAAATGAAAAGAGACCCATATTACATTCCTGAGGTGAATTGCTTCAAGAAGCGAACATCGTTTTCAGAGTACAAACGCAAATCGTTCACACGATATTTCAACTGTGCAATACGTTCTACTCCCATTCCAAAGGCAAAGCCTGAATATTTTTCCGGGTCGATATTACTCGACTTCAAGACATTAGGATCTACCATGCCACAGCCGAGAATTTCTAGCCACCCCGTGTATTTACAAACGTTACATCCTTTTCCGCTACAAATAGTACACGAAACATCTACCTCAGCGCTTGGCTCCGTAAACGGGAAGTACGAAGGACGTAATCGAATTTGTGCCTTTTCTCCAAACATCTCCTGAGCGAAGTACAACAAGGTTTGCTTCAAATCGGCGAAGGAAACATCGGTATCGATGTACAACCCTTCTACTTGATGAAAGAAACAGTGCGCGCGGGCAGAAATAGCTTCATTTCGATACACACGCCCCGGTGAAATCGTTCGGATCGGTGGTTCTGAGTTTTCCATCACACGCACCTGCACCGAAGAAGTATGCGTTCTAAGTGCCATCTCCGACTCAGGATTATCACCTTTTTCAATGAAAAAAGTATCCTGCATATCTCTTGCCGGGTGTTCCGGTGGGAAGTTTAGCGCAGAAAAGTTGTGCCAATCATCTTCAATTTCCGGTCCTTCAGAAACGGTAAACCCAACACGAGCAAAAATTTCTATGATTTCAGATCGAACTAATGAAAGCGGGTGACGGCTTCCCACGGCAATGGCATCTCCCGGACGGGTAACATCAATTCCATGCGCGCTATCCTGTGCACCGGAAAGTGCTTCTTTTTGCGCCTCCAATTTTTCTTGGGCAAACTGACGAAGCCCATTCACCAATTGACCTGCCTCACGTTTTTCCTCGTTAGGCACTTGCTTCAAATCGGCAAACAAATCTTTTATGGCTCCTTTTGTTCCAAGGAATGCAATGCGAAACTTTTCCATTGCGTCGGCCGAATCGATTTTGAACTGTTCGATTTCCGCCTTTAATTGTTCCACTTTCTCTTTCATCGGTACTTTATCCAACCTTTTCTAAGAACCTTCGTTTCAGTACTTAGAGCGGTTGCTGTAACTTTTTAATAGGTAAACTTGTTATAAATTGAAACAAAACCGTTCAATAAGGCGTACGAAGTTAAGAATTAAAGGGGTATTGTTCTCTTTTTAATCGAAATAGATTATCTTTGAACGGCTCTGTTTATGAGGATTAGCGTAAGATTATTATGAAAAAATTACTAATTGTAGGATTGCTTTTCGTTTCACTAGGACTTTTTACCTCGTGCAAAAACGACAATCCATCGGTGATCAAAATTTTTGTTCGCTCTGCCAGTAATGAGTTGGTAGAAGGGGCGAAAGTGATCATTGTTGGTGACGTAAATTCCAACCCTGAGACAATGTCATGGGTGGATACAGTGGTTACGAACAACTCAGGATTCGCATATTTCAGCATGCGTGCGTATTACGAAGCAGCAGGTGCAGAAGAAAACCCAGTGGCGTATTTCGATGTCATTGCGAAAACAGCAACGAAAGAAGCAACGGGTTACATAAGAAGTCGTGTACATACGACAGCGGTAGAAACTATTTTCCTACCAAACTAAATTAAAGGCTTTGAAAGGACGATATATAGTATTTGCATTATTGGTTTTGTTCGTTGGAACAATAGCAGTATCGTGTAGAACAAAAGAGGACACCATTGCGAAGATTTTGGTGCGTGATGCCAACAATCAGCCCGTGTACAATGCACGCGTGATCGTTTATGGACAGTCCACTACCAATCAGGCATCCAGCGTAGTGTTGTATGATACAGCATATACGAATTCAGCTGGAGAGGCCATCTTTAACTTCAACGAAGTGTATCAGTTGGGTCAAGCGGGAGTTGCCGTTTTGAACATTGATGCTGAGAAAGGTGGACTTGTAGGACAAGGAATTATTAAGGTTGAACAGGAGACCACTACGGAAGAAGTAGTCTTCATCAACTAGATTGTTGTATATTCAAGAAAGGCGGTGCATTTAAGTGTACCGCCTTTTTTGATTTATAAATATTCTATGAGGTGGATCATTCTATTCTTAATAAGTACACTTATTCTTTTGGGCTGCGCTGATTCTGAACGAAGTATTGAGGATTACGCCAATGCAGATGTCAAGTTTCAAAAAAGAACATTTACAGCGAAAACAAATGAGTTTTATATGACGCTTCCTGCAGGCTGGCATACCAATCAGGACCTCGCAGAGTCTGATACTCTTCATTATTATTTGGAGGCAGGGTCCGATGATGGCACACTTCTATCTATGACCGTCCTAAAAATGGAGACGGTGTACGGCAGGATCGATAAAGAATTTAATAAGCATATCGCAGAGTATACAAAAGCCATCAATGTCACACTAAAGGAAAGGACGACTGTACAAGTTGGCAACATGACCGCTGATGCAGCTTTATGTGAGTTTGATGACAAAGGCAAAGTAATCTTAAAAGAAATAGATCTTTTTATTCCTCTGAATAATCATCAATACTATTCCATAACTATGATCTGTGAAAACAATGACAAAGTGGATGAAAACCTAGCAATAATGATGTCCTGTGCGAAAAGTTTCCGATTGAAGAATTAATTCTATCTTCAATTCACTATGAAAATACTCTCCGCGCAACAAATCAGAGATTGTGATGTATACACCATCACCAACGAACCCATTACTTCTATCGACCTGATGGAACGAGCAAGTGGAGCTTTTGTAGAAGCCTTCTTAGCGAGTGTTTCTTCCGAGAACAAACAAGTCACTATTTTCTGCGGTACGGGAAACAATGGTGGCGATGGACTCGTTGTTGCCAGACTCCTGCATGAAGAAGGATGGAAAGTCGACTGTTATTTGGTAGCGTTCTCGAAGAAGGTAAGTCCGGACAATCAATCGAACCAAAAGCGACTGTCGGAAGTAGGCGTTACACTTCACTCGATTAATACGGCTGCCGACTTTCCCGAAAACATCTCCCCCATAGTTATTGACGCGCTTGTGGGTACGGGAATTACTCGACCTTTGGAAGGTTTGCTAGGCGATGTTGTTCAAAAAATCAATCAACAAAAAGCCACCGTTTTCAGCGTTGATCTGCCGTCAGGCTTGTATGATCAGGACGATTGTACCCAAAACATTGACTGCATCATTCATGCCACCTATTCCTTCACTTTTCAAAACCCAAAACTCAATTTTCTGTTGCCTGAATATTCTGAGGTCGTTGGCGAGTGGAGCGTCCTTGACATTGGCTTGGATCAATCGTACATTAATGAACTTCCTTGCGACGCTTTTTTGGTGGATGATCAGCATATTAAATCGTTGTTGCTAGTTAGAAAGAAGCACAGTCACAAGGGAACTTATGGACATGCCGGGCTAATTTGCGGATCAAAAGGTATGATGGGAGCAGCCGTTTTGGCTACAAGTTCATGTCTTCGTTCCGGAGCTGGGTTGACAACCGTCATGGTTCCTGAAGTTGGTTACTCTATCCTTCAAACGACGTGTCCTGAGGCGATGTGCCTAGTTGTTGGAACCACGCATTGGAGAAATGTTCCGGTGTTGCAAAATTATACGTGTGTTGGTGTCGGACCTGGGCTGGGGCAGCATGGCGAAACCAAGGAGGCGTTGTTGTTAACTCTAGAATCAAGTGAGCAGACGGTTGTGTTGGATGCCGATGCACTCAATCTGCTCCAAGAGTCTGACCTTTCATTACTACCTGCAAACTCTATCATCACTCCACACCCGAAAGAGTTTGAACGACTGTTTGGGAAAACATCCACTAGTCATCGGCGTTTGGAGTTGGCTCAGAAAAAGGCGAAAGAGTACAAAATTATCATTCTTCTGAAAGGACATCATTCTTGTATTGCGCTCCCCAATGGCAACCTATGTTTCAACAATACCGGAAATGCGGGAATGGCCAAAGGTGGAAGCGGCGATGTGTTAACCGGGTTGATTACGGGTCTTGTTGCACGCGGCTATGCACCTGAAAATGCTGCTATCATAGGTTGTTATCTTCACGGACTTGCGGGTGATATTTGCTCGGATGAAATCGGTATGGAAGGAATGACGGCTAGAGATTTAGTACAGCGAATGCCACAGGCATGGTCATTGTTAATAAATTGATCTCAGCTCTTAAATTCTCGTGGCACCCTTTTTGTTTCTTTGCCAGCAATAACTAAAAGATTCAACCGTTTCAAAGAAAGACGCCCTTCCCTTATTGGGTTTCTCTCCTTAACTCTTTATCAAACGATTAAAAACCAGAAAATGAAAAAAGCAGTCCTTATCTCCCTTGCCCTTGTGGCATCCTTTGCCTTTGTAAGTTGTGGTGCATCTAATGCTGCTGGAAACGGTTACCACGGTGTTTCCAATGCTAAGATGAAGAAGAAACAACAAAAAGAATTTCAAAAGCCTAAGCACAAAATCAAGAAAAGTAAAAGCGAAAAGCGCGGGAATTAGTGCTCTTTTCTCTTCTTTAAAGTGCCATCTAGGTTAAACTCCTCGTACAGTCCGGTTAATTTTCCGTCCAAATTATAAGTGGCCGAAATTTTTAGTGTTCCGTTATCGTAATACTCGTAATAAGGACCAACGAAATTCCCATTTTTACATTGCGCCTTTGTTGCCATTGCTCCGTTTTGGTGATATAGGGAGTGTTCACCGTGGAACTCATTGTTCCGAAACTGTGTGAAGCCTTGTAAACTTCCATCATTGTAGTATATCGTGTGTTCGCCGTGATGATTCGTGTACTTGTCTACCCTTCGGTTGGTCAGGAATCGTTTCCCAAAGATTTTAAACCCGTGAAAGGGGTTCACATCGAGCGTGCTGTCTTGCTCGTATTGTGTCCAATAATAATCACTGAGGACGCCATTTTTATGGTATTCGTACATTTTTACTAGTAACAGCGTGTCCATGGAGTAATAATCCGCGTTAATCGTATCACCTTTTGCGTTGAAGTATGTGCACCAGCCATCATAATGACCTTCTTTGAAGTTTTCCTCAAACCGTAGACTTCCATCCTTGTTATACCAGCGGCGTGCGCCATGTAGATTTCCACCTTTAATGGTATACTCTTCCTGCAATGTCCCATCGGCGTATTTGATTTTGTGCTCGCCCTCCCTCGTTCCGCCATTGCTATAGGATTTATTGATCGGGTTCTGCGCAGAAACACAACACGTCAATAGAAGTAGAATGAAACATGCGGCACTTTTCATGATGAAATCAATTTCTTGTTACTCCTTCACAAATTTCGTCTGCTGCACTTTGCCATCGACGACTAATCGAAGGATGTACACGCCCGATTCTAATGTTGAAACATCGATGATTGAAAGCTCTGTGTTCTGATAAACCGATGCGCCCGTCATGGAAATGATTTGCACATTTTCTACCGTGCCCTCTAAGCCGTTGACTGTAATTGTGTTTGATGCCGGGTTGGGCGCAACTGTCCAGTTGTATTCCATTTCCAATTCATTCTCACCCACGATATCCAAGGCTGCTAGCACTGCTCGATATGCATTGATTTTTCCCCAGCCCCACTTTACACTGTGCGGTGGAATATTTCCTGTGTGACTGTCTGTTCTTGCCGTTTCAATGATTACATCTTTCACCTGTTGCGGAGAAAGGAATGGATTGGCTTCCAAAATAATGGCTGCAATTCCTGCCACCACCGGACTCGACATTGACGTTCCGCTGTAGCGCCCAAATGGATAGGTTCTTCCGTTAAACTGTACCTCATCTACTTGTTGGAAAGTAGCGTCCGTGTACGAAGAAATAGAAGATGCCACTTGCACTCCCGGCGCTGAAATATCTGGCTTCAAGGTTCCATCCATCAATGGTCCGTTGCTTGAAAAGGTTGCTTCAGCACCTCCGACGAGGGTTCCTGTCATGGTGTAAAACTCGGAAGAGTACGCCGCTACAGAAATGGTACTTGAAGCACAGGCGGGAATACCTATCCCAAACTGATTGTCGCCTGTTGTAGATCCTGTTCCAATGCTTCCAAAGGACATTCCCCAGTTGCCAACGTCTGTTGTTAGCTCCGTTAAGTTCCAATAATGAACAGTTCCGTTTGCCGCCGTTGAAAGAAATCCAGCACGATAACTGTTTGTGGGTTCTGTTACCCTGAGGCGCATTTGCGGACGTCCGTTGCTTGGGTAGGCAGCATCTGTTGACAAGTTGAAAAATACGGTGTCTGATCCGGCGGCCACCAAAAACGAGTCGATATAACTCGTCGTGGATGCTGTTGGGTACCAAGGAGTAGATGCAACTATGTTATTAACAACATCTGTAACCACCAGTTGGATTGAAAATTCGTTGCCGATATCACCCCACATGTGTATACTCTGTCCCCAAAGCGTCGTCATTCCGGGGTTGTTGTAAAAATTGATTTTCGTTTTGATGGTATCGTTCGCAAAGTCTTTCTGAATATGAAAGTTCACGTCTCCATTGTTTCCTGCGGAAGTCACAAAGACAACTCCCTGGTTGGCATAATTTTCCATGGCTTGTGCCAAAATATCGGTATTGTCAAGCGCGCTGGAATGATAAATTCCCCAGCTCCCGTTGATCACTAGTCGCTTCCCTTCGGCTTGCGCTTTATTGAACATCCATTCCCAAGCGTCCAAAATGGCGGCTTCGTGGATTTGAAACGTCACAAATAAAAACTGCGACTCAAATGCCATTCCGCGGTGTTCGGTGCCCGCTCCACTCCCACCGGTAATACCGGCCACGTGCGTTCCATGCGTTGCGTACGAGTAGAAGTTCGCTGTGTCGGAACCCGCGTTGATCATGTCGGTAGCTGTGTTGTACTCCGTTCCATAGCCATATGGTTGCGGCGCTGGTCCTGAGATTTTAAACTGATCCCAAGCGGCTAAAATTCGTGTGTCTTGAAGCAAGGTGTCATAAAACATCGGTGAGGAATAATCGAACCCCCAATCGGTAATACCAATGATTACATCTTTTCCGGTATAACTCTGCGGTAAATTGATTCCTTGCCAAACACTGTCCACATTCGTTCCAACCTTAACTTTTTCCAAGTGCGGTTTTGCCATTCCGGCAAGCTTTAAATAGTCAATGGACGATTCGTTGTAAATCGCGCTCAATTGCTGAATCGGGTAACGCAAGCTCACAATGTCTCCAATCTTCGATCCGACAATGATTCCGCGGCTTTCCACTTCCTCTTTTTCAAACGCGTTGTTCACGGTGCATACAAATCCAACGTAGTCGTGTCCTTGAATTTTATCAATAGGAAATTGATGGCGCATCGTCTGCGAAACACGTTCGTTATTTTTCTTGAACTCTTTTTGAATCACCGAGATGTCAGCAATGGTATTGTTGGACAATTGCATTTGGGACATTCCAGAAAACGCGGTTAGTAGAAAGATGAGTGTAAGTCTCATGATGAGTGTTTTAGGGTTCAAAGGTACGGTAGATTTAAACTAACTGCAAAAGACCCAAGACAAGATGAGTTGCCGATGCCCTCTACCTCTCATCCCACTATTCTTTCGCTAAAGCTTCAGCACAAGCGTTCCAAAAGGGCAATTGGTTAGATACTGGCAAGATGCCCACAATTAAGAGTCCACCACAAGGGCACGAAGCGCGCGGAGCATAGTTTGAAACCTCGGACAAGTAAAGAACACTAAGGATTATGACTTCGTCATAATCTAGTGCACCACTGTAAAGTATCTTTTACCCACTCCCTAATTACTTAGTGTTCCCCGTGCCTTAGTGGTTAAAAAAACTTAGCATTGTCTTCCTGACCGATGGTGGGCGAGTTATCTAGGAGGTCGTCTCCAAAAGAGGAAAGTCAGTTTTTCCAAATTGGATTGCAATCTCAAACGAGTTATATATTCGTTTGGTGCCAAACTTTAGGTAATGGACTTGGGAGAGAAGTCAAAAGAAACAATTCCGCTTCTCACTTTTCACTAAACACCATTTACTTCTCACCACTATAATAAATCTCGCCCTCTTCCACCAAAGCATCACCGCGCATGCGCAGGAACAGCTGCATGAGTGCCGCCACGTCTTTTTCGCAATAGACTTTGATGCGTTCTAAATCCTTTTCCTCGTAATACACACGAGCTACATCTGCGCCTGAAATATCATCCTTTGGTGTAGGGATGTTGAATGCATGACACAATAATGCCAATGAAGTGTACGCTTTAAAATCGCCAAATTTCCACAGTTCCATCGTATCTAAATGCGGAATTTCCCATGGTTTTTTCCCAGCGATATCCAAGGTATGCGGCAGTTTTAATCCATTGATCAGCATACGGCGGCAGATGTAAGGGAAATCAAACTCCTTCGCGTTATGTCCACACAAAATATGATATGGCGTATTGTAATGTTCGTCTAGTAATCCTTTGAATTGTTTGAGCAAGGTTTCCTCGTCATCGTGGTAAAACGACTTCAGTCGGATTTCCTTTCCTGTACTTGTATTTTTGATGTATCCCACGGAAATACACACAATTTTTCCAAACTCCGCAAAAATTCCCGCGCGCTCATCGTACAGGTCATAGTACGTTTTGTCATCTTTTAACTGCCAGCGCGTTTTCGCTTCGAACAACTCTTTGGCTTTTTCATCTACATCTTCGTAGTCATACACTTGAGGCACTGTTTCGATATCCAAAAACAACACCTTTTCCAACGGCACTTTTTCTAACATAATTTTTTGGTTTCAATAGCGTTTGACGCTAGGTAAATAATAGGTTACTCTATTCAAGTTAGTCAAAAATTGCAGATTCACCATAAAAAAAGCACTTTTGTATAAAACCCAGATATGGCGGAGGATTTAGTACTAGTCGAGGGCGATAAAAGCACCAAATATGAAGGGTTGATTCCCCAAATTAAGGCATTAATCGGCGATGAAAAGGACATGGTTGCCAATCAAGCGAATGTTGCGGCGGCACTGAAAGAGGCCTTCGGATTTCTTTGGGTTGGATTTTACAATGTCAAAGAAGGTGAATTAGTCCTTGGACCCTTCCAAGGACCTGTGGCATGTACGCGCATTCAAATTGGCCGAGGCGTTTGTGGGACCGCATGGGAACAAAAAGAAACTGTGATTGTAGAAGACGTGGAGCAGTTTCCCGGTCATATCGCCTGTAGTTCGCTTTCAAAAAGTGAAATTGTGGTGCCCTTGGTAAAAGAATGCCAAGTGGTTGGTGTCCTTGATGTCGACAGTGATGAAACCGGAAGTTTTGACGGAGTAGATTCCATTTATCTGAATCAAATTTGCGAATGGCTGGTAAGTATTATGTAATCTTCTTACTTGCATTGTTGAGTAGTTGCGCTCAAGTGGGCACCATAACTGGTGGTCCGCGAGATGAGTCTGCACCCAAACCGGTGGAGGAGCTCATGGAGCCTCAAAATGCAACAACCAACTATTCCGGAAACACATTTGTTATTCCGTTTGATGAATATTTTCAACTGAACAATCCTGCCCAAACCATTCGTATGGTTCCACCGCATGCAACCATTCAGGCGGAAATGAAACGTAAAACGCTTTACCTTTCTTGGGATGATACCTTGGAAGCAAACACCACTTATGCCATTTACCTCAACGGAACGGTGAAGGATTTAAATGAGGGGAATGACACCACACTGCAACTCGTTTTTTCCACCGGAGCTGTTTTGGATACTACCTCGTATACTTTGGCTGTAACTGATGCCTTTTCCGGTGAACCGCTTTCAGATATCACGGTAGCTTTATTTGACCCGGAAACCGATCGACTAAAAAGTCTCACCCGATCTGAAAAAGGGGTTGCCCAATTGAACTATCTCACTCCTGGCGACTACAAAATTTTGGCATTTGAAGATAAAAACCTCAACCTCGAAGTGGAGGACGATGAACGGGTTGGGTTTACTGAAAGTGGAATGATCACAGTAGACACTAATTACTTCGACTCCATTCCTATTCGCACGTACGCACCGTTTCCGAAACAACGATATAAGGTGAAATCTTTCATCCCGCCAGCCACTTTTGAATTGGAATCTAGTGCCGATATTCGTTATTATGGATTGAAAAATGCGAAAGTAAATGGTAAAGCAGCCTCGATATTCACCAATAAAACCAACGAGGTTTACTATGTGGTAAGCCCCGATACACTTGGCGGAAACATTGCCGAGATTGCTATAACCCATATCACGGATAGCACTGATGCACTGGATACGCTTTCTTATCGTTTCAGAAACAAAGAGCGAGAAGCACCTGTTACAATTGCTCCTACCCATGACATAGATGTCGCTCCGGGAGATACACTAAAATATGAATTGTACGGACGCGCTGAAGCATGGCAAGACTCGCTCATTGAGGTGATGAATACCGAGGACTCTACGATTATTTCGAGCTACGATATTGTACTGACCGATCATCAGTTGCTGATGGTGATGGACGATAATGTCAAAGGAAAAGTGCAAGTTTCCTTCAAAGCGGGAGCGATCCAAACACCTTTTGGAAATACAAAAGCGTTCAAAGAAATCATTAATTTGAATACGGAAGCCGATTATGGCATACTGCATATCGACCTGTCGGGCTACACGACTCCGATAGTGCTAGAAATGATGAAAGGGTCGAAAGTGGATAAAACGTTGGTTGTCGAAGATCCTTCAGAAAAGTTGAAGCTTGAGTTATTGAACCCGGGTTCGTATTCGTTTCGTGTAATTCGCGATGAGAATGGAAATGGATTGTGGGATATCGGTGATTTGAGTACATTGAAACAGCCCGAGCGCGTGGATACCTATTCAAAAGAAACAAAGGTTCGGGCGAATTGGGAAGTTGAAGTCACGCTAAACCCCACCAACAATGAGTAATCCAATTGGCAAACTATTTAGTGGGTGGCGCTTGTTCGTTGCCATGGCTATTGGTTTGTTGATTTCAGGATGGATGATCTACAGCGCCGTTACTTCTGAAAAAATGGTTCGCGTTGAAGACGGAACCGGCACCCACACTTGGGTGGACGCCGTGAAGGATGGAGAAGTTGACACCTCGGATCCGAATGATTTTATCACATCTAGCGAAGGAAATTATCGCTTGCAAACCATGTCGGACGCCTTCAACGAAATAGACTGGTCGGGCTCTTTCGTATTATGGATTCTCGCGGCAATTCTCTTCACAGCGGGACGCGATTTCTTTTACATGCTTCGCATCCGTATTCTCACCAAAAACAAATTAAGTTGGAAAGCCGCCTTTTATGTCATCATGATTTGGGAGTTTGCCTCGGCCTTGTCTCCTGGAGTGGTTGGTGGTGCCGCAGTCGCCATGTTCATTTTAAACCGTGAAACCATTCCCTTTGGGAAAGCCACGGCCATCGTGATCATAACGGCATTCATGGATAACCTCTTTTTCGTAGTAATGATTCCATTGGTCTTTCTCTTTGTTGATAATGCTGATTTATTTCCGGAAGGAGTTGATAGCTCACTGCCATTAATGTGGTGGTTTTGGATAGGTTGCGGCGTTATTTTTTCCGTTTGTCTCCTCCTCTACCTCACCATTTTTTGGTATCCAAAATTGGCAACAAAATTCCTCCTTGCTATTTTCAGTTTGCCATTTATTCGCCGTTGGAAGTTCATTGCAAAAGAATGGGGAAAGGACATTGAAACAGCTGCGCGTGAATTCAAGCAGGAGCCTCCTGCTTTTTGGTGGAAAGTATTCTTTAGCACCTTCGGTAGTTGGATTTCGCGCTACCTCGTCATCAACGCTGTACTGAATGCTTTTCTGTATCTCGGCTTTATTGATAACATGAAAATTCTTGGTAAGCAATTGGTGCTTTGGTTGTTCATGCTCGTAAGTCCTACTCCGGGTGGAAGCGGTGTTGCTGAATTTGCCTTTGGAGAGTTGCTTTCCACCTTTACGACTTCCACGTTACTTCTTGGAATTTTGGCGCTGATATGGCGCTTGATCTCCTACTTTCCCTA
>JANSYQ010000026.1 GCA_024742305.1 bacterium
AAAGAATGCCGCTTGGCTACAAGGAGTCATTTAATCAATTCGTGGAAGAGTTGCATCAAAAGTTAACTTCCTTGGATAAGTCTTTGGTTATTGCCATCCCTCCGGCTCGTGGTCAGAACAAGTACGATCTTAAAACATTGAATCAGTACGTAGATCAGTATGTAATGCTCGGATACAACTATCATTACAAGGGGAGTAAAGAACCCGGTCCAATTTCACCGCTACTCTACAAGAAAGAATGGGGTGACTTTAATGTTCAACAAGGAGTTTCTGAATACCTCGCTCATGGTGTACCAAGAGCTAAACTAATCGTTTCATTCCCTTATTATGGCGCAAAATGGAAAGTTAAAACGGTCGGTGGAAAAGAAGAATATTCGTTCGTAGAATATCCGGAAATTCGCGAAATACCGGAATTGGTCGAGGGTGAAGACGTCGACTATGACGATAAAACAGCAACAGCATATTGCAGATATGTAGATGCTTTCGATGGTCAAGAATACATCATTTATTTTGACGATGCCAAAACACTTAAGCAAAAGTACGCATGGGTTCAAAGCCAAAAATTAGCTGGAATAGGCATGTGGACCCTAGGCTATGATCAAGGTACAGATGAATATTGGAACCTTTTGGAGTCTGAAGTCAACACACTGAAAAACTATGGCTTCAATTATATTGTTCATGACTCGGTTTCAGAATTTCAATCACCTTTAAACGAAAGGGTCGCCAAGGCAGATATTCGGAAGATACTCAAGCAGTCGGAGGTGCAAATTGTGATACTCTGTATGATTGTCTTTTTCGCTGTACTTGGTTTGTTTCTCGCCCTTACTTCGAGTTCGGTGTTTGACAGGGTGCTCATTCTTGAATTTCATATTTACTTGAAGGTTATGGGGATTTTCTTGGCGCTCATGATCTTACTATTAACAATTGCGCGTTTTGTATTCCGCACAGAAGAAAGTCTAGGATGTAACCCTAAAAACTTAATCACCAGCGAGAGCGTTCAATCGCCGCTGTATTCCATAACGCTCATAGGATTTTTGATCATCACGGCAATAAGCTGGAAATCCTTCATGCGCCTAAATAAAGACGTCCCATGAAACTATTGCAGAAATTACTGGCAACCGAGTTTGTGTGGATCATTTCCGCAGCACTCCTCTCCTTCCCTCTTGGGTTGGTGGGCTTGGCACTTGTCGATATTCTCATTGAAAAAAATGGATACGACGAATTTGTAACACGCATCGACGATCAGGTAGTACTGCTCTACTTGCTTATGGTAATTGTGAGTTTTATCGGAATACTACTAATGCGATTCATACGATCCTCTGTTCGCGTGTTATTGCGAAAAGAAGACGAAAACGAAGATGAAGACGAATGATAGACGAAGCTTTACATATTGTTTCTGAGCAATTGAATCAGTTCTTGAAATTGCGATTCGACCTTACGGAAAACATGGTTACGCTTTCGTATGTCGTAAATCAGGATGGATCGGTTGCTAAGGACGAAAAGAACAAAATCATATTCTCTCTTTTGGACATTTCTGAAGAGGTATATACGAATGGTTCGGGACAATACCGAAATACGCCCAACGGAGAATACATCGCACGTCCGAATATGCACCTCAATCTGCAAGTAGGATTTTTCGCCTATTTCAATCCAAGCAATTACAACGAGGCCCTCAAATTTGTCTCAGCTGTGATACAGTTTTTCCATTCGAAACCGGCTTTTACACAGCAAAACACTCCGATTCTTTCAGATCGAGGCATAGAAAAGTTGCAATTCGAAATGGTACACCTCGATTCAAACACCAAGAACAATCTTTGGGCAACACTCGGAGCGAAATACATGCCATCCGTAGTGTATAGAGTTCGAGCGGTGCTTGTGGAAGATGCTTCCGCTCAAGGCTATCTCGAAACGATTCGAACCATGGAAATCGATATGGAAATTCAGCAATCAAATCAAACTAGAAAAAGTTCATGACGATTCACTACGGCATATTATTTCAACTGGGAATCGCCCACGATTTCTATCAAGGCGGTACAGATTTGTCTGTGATCATTCAACCTTCGTATGACACGCAAATCCTCATGAAGAACTATCGTGTTTTGTCAAAAATGAATCGAGGAAAACTAGAGATTGCTGCCGAGGCCGAAATGGTCGACGGGAATTCGGTGCTATCCGAACGCATTCAAGAACCCATGGAACTTTGGTTCACATTACGACTAACGGACAGTTATTGGTCAAACTACACCGATTTCCTCCCGAGTGAAAAGCACATCTATTTCTTCTCAAACAAAAGCAACAAAGAGACAGACGAAGACATTTTACTTCACTCAGGTGAGCGTGCTTCGGAAGAAAACGAAATGGAACTCATTGGCACTACAACGCTTGAATTACCGGGTGATGCCTCAGTGACATTGAAAAAGCAAGGAATTTCAGAGGATGATCGAACAGCAGCGATCATTTCCGTGCAAGACAAACAATTGCTCCAAACGAAGTCATTAGACGAAGGAATCTACACATTGACCGTAGATGGTCAAGAACGCAATTTCATCCATTTGAAAAACAACGCCAACGTCCATGGCGCAGTTCAAATTCTAGTTGATCCGAGTAGCGCAAATGACATTGTTGCTTCCGATTGGACCCTTCAGTCACCGGAATTCAAAATACACTTCAAAAACAGAAGCACCTTCTGGCGCTACCTCATATCGAGCAAAGAAATAGAACACTTTCAAGGACTTCGTATCACTAATGGAAGCAGCGAAAGTCCTTTCGGAGAACCCGAACAAGCCATTGGTCCCGACGGCAAAGAGCGTCTTCTTTTCGCCTCATCGGAACCATTAAGTATAACATCAAAACCAACACAATTTCTACAACTGAAAAAGAACATGAATATCGAAAACAGATCGGAAGGAGTAGTCATAGATCGACTGCCCGTTCCCAACAAAGAGAATCTTTACCGCGTCGGCGAGGATGGAACCATTTTAACCGACCTATTTATTAATCTATAATCAATAATTTCTATGGCACAAATGAAAACACCAGGCGTTTACATCGTAGAGAAGGACGCCTTTGGAAATGGAGTTGTTGAGGTTGCGACGGCCGTTCCCGCCTTTATCGGATATACCGAAAGAGCTGAGAATGGAGGAAAATCGCTACTCAACAAACCTATGCGAATCACTTCGATTGGTGAGTACAACCAATTCTTCGGAGGCGCCCCTACGTATCAATTCGACCTAGTTGAAGCAGGAGAAGCTCCTGAACCAGCTGAAGGCGAAGAAGAAGGAGGCGATGCTGGAGCAGCAGAACCCGATTTCGTAGTAAAAGGAAAAGCGTACAACTTGACTCCTTCAGGTCAACGTTACCGTTTGTATAATGCAATGCGTTTGTTCTTCCAAAATGGAGGAGGTCCTTGTTATATCGTATCTGTAGGTAGCTACAAAGACGCTATCGAGAACGCAAAATTAATGGACAAGGGAATTCCGCCATTGTTGAAGGAGGATGAACCAACCATGGTTGTCGTTCCTGAGGCAGTAAACCTTTCCTTGGAAGATTGTACTTCCTTGCAACAAGCTGTTTTGGCGCATTGTAACAAAATGCAAAGCCGAGTGGGTATCCTTGATATTCACGATGGCTGGAAAGAGCGTAATCATCCCGACGGAGACGTTATCGATAGCTTCCGTAACGGATTGGGTACCAACTCGCTTATGTACGGTGCAGCATACTACCCTTGGGTTCACACCACAATCGTTGGAGACTCAGAATTGGGCTTGAGCAATTTCACACCGGACAGTTTGGCTGTGGTACAGTCCATGATCATGGCTGAGTTAAATGTATCAGCAGAAGCTGAAGAAAACGAATCGTTGAAAACAACTGAATTGCGCGAATTGTTGG
The DNA here is from genome assembly GCA_024742305.1 of bacterium. Lineage (GTDB taxonomy): Bacteria > Bacteroidota > Bacteroidia > Flavobacteriales_D > Crocinitomicaceae > UBA4466. The sequence continues at coordinate 3,889 of JANSYQ010000026.1, forward strand.
CGAATATTCCCAACATCAACAACGACGATTACGAAGGTCCATCTTTGGAGGACTTGAACAAAACGTTGATTGTTATCAGCCCTATGTTTAACCACATGTTGTTGGATATCAAACGTACATTGAACTTGATGTCACCAGCGGCAGCCATGGCAGGAATCTACACATTCGTAGACAACAACCGTGGTGTTTGGAAGGCGCCAGCAAACGTTTCTTTGAGCTCTGTTGTTCGTCCGGCGGTAAACATCAGCCATGATGAACAAGAAGATTTGAACGTGACATTGCACGGTAAGTCTATCAACGCGATTCGTCCATTTATTGGTGAAGGAACCCTTGTTTGGGGAGCGCGAACCCTGGATGGAAACAGCAAAGACTGGCGATACATCAACGTGCGTCGTACGATGATTATGTTGGAGCAATCGGTGAAAGCGGCAGCGAAAGCCTACGTTTTTGAGCCGAACGATTCCAACACGTGGACAACGATGAAGAGTATGATCGATAGTTTCCTTTACAACCAATGGAAAAAAGGTGCACTTGTGGGAGCCTCTCCTGAAGATGCTTATTCCGTGAGCGTTGGATTGGGCGCAACGATGACACCGGATGACATTCTTGAAGGAATTTTGAGAATCACCGTTTTGGTAGCGATTTCACGTCCTGCCGAGTTCATCGAGATCACGTTCCAGCAGCAAATGCAAAAATCATAAATCGAATTACAAACACATTAAAATCATATAAGTTATGGCAGATGATGGATCAGCACAGTCAGGCTCCGTTTGGGCGTTACCGAAATTCTATTTCAAGGTAACATGGGACGGAAACACGATGTCTTTTCAGGAAGTATCAGGACTGGAAACAGAAACACAAATTATCGAATATCGCCACGGTGATAGCCCGGTTTTCTCAACGATTAAAATGCCGGGAATCGCAAAAGCTGGTAACGTTACCATGAAGAAAGGTGTCTTCACAGGAGACAATAAATTCTGGGATTGGTACAGTCAAATCAAGATGAACACCATCAAACGTGTACCCGTGGTAGTGAGCCTATGTAATGAAAAAGGCGATCCGGAAATGACCTGGACGCTTTCGAACTGTTGGCCAACTAAAATTTCAGGTACAGACTTGAAATCAGACGCGAACGAAGTAGCAATCGAATCGATTGAAATCGTTCATGAAGGTATCACTATCGAAACTGCATAATTCCGATGGCGAAAACCAATGACACATGGTATCCAGCTACTGGCTTTTATTTTAAAGTGGAAGTAGCTGGAATTACCGACACCTACGATAACAGTTTCAAGGAGGTTTCTGGACTAGAAGTAGAACAGGGCTCCAAGAAACTGGTCGAGGGTGGTGTAAACGATTACACCTGGGAACTACCTACGCAGGTAAACTCGGGGAAATTGGTACTCAAACGGGGACTATGCAGTAAAAAATCAGGGTTGATCAAATGGGTGGAGCAAACCGTAGCGACGGATTATTCCAAACCCATCTCACTGAAAAACATCATTGTGAAACTGTACAACAAGAACGGTAAACCCATGATTACATGGACGTTTAACGATACCCGCCCCATCAAGTACAGCGTGGATAATTTTGATTCACAGAAAAACGAATTATTGGTGGAAACAATGGAGTTCCGATACACAAATTACAAGAGAACCTATGCCAATTGAAGTACGAGAATTAATTATCAAAACAACCGTGGATAGCGGTGCCAACTCCAATAATTCAAAGGAGTTGAGCGAGGAAGGAGTACGCAAACTCCGCAAGGGCATTTTGAAAGAATGTCGCAACATGATTCAAGAAGAAGCAAAGAAAAACGCAGGTAGATAATGGCTTTAAGTAAGTTGACCATAACGGGATATAAAGATGGACTGTTCAGTGAAAAGAACGGTGACAAGTTTACTGTGATGGTGAACCCCGAGAAGTATGACCACTCGCACGCTATTACGTATTCCGAAGAAGAAGCTCCAGGAAAAGCGGCAAAATCCACGAAGTTTAAGTCGATTGGACTAGAGACCATGAGCTTTACCTTCACTTTTGACGATACGGGAGCCATTCCTAGAAATACGGAAAACGACGGCAAAACCATCGCACAGATGGTGCTGGAATTCAAAAATGTCGTCTACAAATACTACGGCGATACACACGAACCAAATTTCCTCATGCTTAACTGGGGAACCTTGCTCTTCAAGTGCCGATTGGAAACATTGAAGGTGGACTATCAGATGTTCAAGCCCAATGGCGTTCCACTTCGAGCAGAAATTACCTGTGCTTTCAAGGGCTACATTGATGCAGCCAAAGAAGCACAATTGGCGAATAGAAACTCGCCAGACCTAACGCACATTGTAACTGTAAAGGAAGGCGATAATCTTCCACAGTTGTGCTACAAAATTTACAAAGACAAGAAGTATTATTTGGAGGTAGCAGCACTCAACAACCTCGTCGATATCCGCGACTTAGAAGTAGGAAGCAAGCTGTATTTCCCTCCGATTAAATAAAAATATATGGCAGTTTCACCCATTGATGGCGATGTAGGGGTAGTAACCCTAGAAGTGACTTCTGAAGGCACAAAAGTGAGCGATACATACATGATTCGTTCCATTAAAACGAGCAATGAAGTCAATCGTATTCCTACTGCAACGTTGATTATTTCCGATGGAAACCCTGCTACGGAGGACTTTCCTGTTTCTGAATCTTCGGACTTTGAACCCGGTAAAGAAATTGAAATTAAAGTGGGTTACGAATCGAAGAACGAGAGCATTTTCAAAGGAATTGTCATCAAACATTCGATTTCTTTTGATGAAATGGGTGCCCCAGAATTGGAAGTTGTCATCAAAGACAAAGCCCTTAAAATGACAGTGGCCCGCAAAAATGCCTACTTCAAAGACAAGCTGGATTCAGATATGATGTCGAGTCTTATCTCTGACGCAGGTTTATCGGCAGACGTAGAAGCGACTTCCATCACCTACCCGATGATTGTTCAACACTATACTTCCGATTGGGACTTCTTGCTCTCTCGCGCAGATGTTAACGGATATTTGGTCATTGTGCAAAACGGTAAAGTAAGCGTAAAAAAGCCCGACACCTCAAGTTCAGCCGTGTTGAAAGTAACCTACGGAATGGACCTCACAGAATTCAAGGGAGAACTCAACGCTGATACACAACTTTCGGCTGTGGGGGCAAAATCATGGGATCATAGCACACAAAAATTAACGGAGAATTCCGGAGCAACACCGTCGTTGAACAAACAGGGAAATATTACCTCGTCTACAATGGCCGATGTTTTGGGCGTGAGCGATTTTGGTTTCCAAAGTGCAGCGGATGTAGATTCCGACTCGCTCAAAGCATGGTCCGACGCGCAATTGTTGAAATCGTGGATGAACAAAATCACAGGACATGCCGTATTCCAAGGTTCAGAGCTAGCAAAACCCGGCGTATTGATCACCTTTGATGGCGTGGGAGATCGTTTTAATGGCGACGCCTATATTTCAGGAGTAGAGCATCAAGTAGACAACGGAAACTGGCGAACACGCGTCACCATTGGTCTTGATATGGATTGGCACATCAAAAAGCCCGATGTAGTCGCTCCCATGACTTCTGGATTACTTCCCGGAATCAATGGGTTGATGATTGGAAAGGTGAAACAATTGGAGGAAGACCCTGATAGCGAATTCCGAATTTTGGTAAAGATTCCCACCATGCAGGACGACTCCAATGGGATTTGGGCACGACTTTCGACCTTCTACGCTACCAATGGCGCTGGAACCTTCTTCGTACCTGAGGTGGATGATGAAGTTGTAGTCGGTTTTCTTAACAACGACCCGCGCTTCCCGATTGTCCTCGGATCGCTTTACAGTTCGCAATTGCCGCCAGGAAAAGATGTTGACGGAAGCGATTACGCCATGACGGCAGATAATTTCACCAAAGCCTTTCTTACAAAAGGACAAAACAAAATTGAGTTCAACGACGATAAGAAAATCATCACCATTACAACGCCGGGTAAAAACAAGGTGGTTTTTGACGATGATGACAAATCCATCACCGTACTCGATCAACATCAAAACAAGATTTACACCAATACCGATGGTATTGCGATGACAGATAAGAACAGTAATAAAATCACCATGAATTCCAGTGGAATTGAGTTGAATACACCGAAGGACCTAAAATTGGTTGCCACCGGAAACATCGACATTCAATCTACTGGAAATACAAGCATAAAGGCTACCGGAAATGCTGATATTAAAGGGATGCAGGTAAGTGCTAGTGCCGATACCACTTTTACCGCTAAAGGGACTGCATCTGCTGAGGTTTCAGCATCCGGTAACCTTACTTTGAAGGGAGCCATGGTGATGATTAATTAAAAAACGGAAAGTATGCCATTAGCAGCAAGATTAACAGACATGCACACATGCCCCATGCAAACACCCGGAGTGCCGCCCATTCCGCATGTTGGAGGTCCCATTGCAGGCCCTGGGGTTCCTACAGTTTTGATCGCAAAAATGCCCGCGGCGGTTGTGGGAGACTCCTGCGTTTGCGTCGGTCCACCCGACTCAATCGTGAAGGGCTCGGCGACGGTTTTAATCGGAGGTAAACCTGCGGCACGCATGGGCGACACAACAGCACATGGTGGCTCAATTGTTTTGGGCGCACCGACAGTAATGATAGGAGGATAATTATGGCAGAGGAACATTCATTTCTTGGAAGAGGTTGGGGCTTTCCCGTTCGTTTTGATCATATCAACATGGATAATTCTATGGTTACGAAAGAAGCGGACATCTACGAAAGTCTGCGTATTCTTTTGGGTACGCAACCCGGTGAAAGAACTATGCAGCCGCGTTATGGATGCAATCTGAGGCAGTTTGTACACGAGGTGGCCGATGAGTCCCTTTTCACACACATCAAAGAAGTGATTAAAGATGCCATACTGCGTTTCGAAGCACGTATCGATGTAGAGCAAATTGAAACAGAATACGATGTAAACGAAGGTGTTTTGCACATCACAATTGATTACAGAATACGACAAACAAACTCACGGCACAACATGGTGTATCCATTCTACTTGCTAGAAGGAAATAATACGGGAATTATTAGCGCGTAAAAAGATGATAGGAACAACGAAGAATTACGATATTTTCAATGGCATCAGTCAGGCAGACCGCATCAAAGCGGAACTGAATGATGCTTTCTTGAAAATAGATGACCGTAGTCTTCCCGACCTCGTTCAGTTTATTAGTAACTACGCCGATCAAGTAAATTTCTACACGCGAGAATCTGTAGAATCACCCGAAAGCATGAAACGATGGGGGAAATTCTTCACCCGTGATAATTTGTTCCTGCTCATCATCATCTCCTCATACGATGTCCAAAGCTCCAAAAACACCATTCAAGAGTCCATGGATCGTTTGCTTTCTACCTCGGACAAAGACTTGCAGGTAAAGTTGACCCATGAAATTATCGTACAGTTGCTCAACATCGCGGAGACACTGAATTACATTAGAAAAAATATCCAGCGAACTCCAATAACTGTCGACTTTCTATTCGATTTGAATACGGAAATCAAAACGCACCTCAACAATCATTTGAAAACACTCTTCGGACTGAAAGAAAAGGTTCAATGGGAAGAAAGTACAGAGAGGCGATTTGAAGTGTTGCAGTTAGAATGGGGATGGAAGCCTGAGCAAAGAAAGGTTGAGCGTGAGAGTGACGATTCCCCGAAACCTGAGGCTCTCGAAGGTGAGAACCTTCCAACTGAACAGACAGAAAGCTTAAATCGACTGGATTTTGCCGCGTTGAAAAATGCATTTCACTCGTTTTACTACACGGCCTTTCATACAAAGGGCACTGCTTCAGAATTGTTGGAAAATCTTCAAAACAATCTGAAGAACAACAAACCGTACATAGCCTTGTTCTTGACCTTCATTCACCTATATGAATTCGTTAAGGAAATCATGAATGGATTGCCTAAGAAGCACCTCGATCATTACTATCGCGATGTACTTCGTTTGAAAGAGCTGCCACCTAAACCTGATATGGTTTCCGTAAGTTTCGCGCTGAATTCAAAAGAGCAAAAATATCTGCTTCCGGAAGGCTCCATTGTTATGGGACCTAAAAATGCATTGGGTGAAGACATTCAGTACAAGACGTTAAGCCCTTTACTGTTGACGGACAGTAAAATACAAGAAATCAATATTTTATATAAAAGTCGTGACGAACGCCACCACCAAAAACCCTATCGAAACTTCACCACAAATGTTTTCTCAAAACAGTTTTATCGTCAAGACAGAAATTACTTCGCACTAAACGGTCAAGCATTACTGGGTGATGAAAAAATATTGGATCGGAACTCCCAAGACACCTTGGAACACGGAAGAGTGGGCGTAATTATAAGCTCCTCACTACTCCGTTTGGAGTCAGGAACACGCCACATTTCCTTGACTATAGAATTTGACAAGGAAGGAATTAAGGAACTGGAAGAGGTATTGAAAATCATTGCAGAGAAAAACGAAGAGACAATTGAAGAAACAACTTACAAAGTATTTTCAACAGCCTTCCAAATATCGCTCTCCACTGAGGAAAAAATGCTATCTATCCCGAACTACGTTTGCAACCTCAACCGAGAAAATAACAGTTGGGAAATACTCTTTGAGTTAGCAGCAGACGACCCGGCGATTGCACCACTGACAGAAACACGTGAGAAATGCCCACAAAATACAGAGCCTTTTGTTGAGCTCTTGCTGCAGCCAGAATCCTACATCTACCTCTACTCCGTTGTTGAAAAACTTCGCGTACGAAACATTCATATATCAACGAAATCCACAGGGTTGAAAGACATTAAGTTATACAATCAACTGGGACCTATTGACCATACCAAACCGTTTGAAATGCTCGGGTCTATTCCTGTAAATGGGAATTACGTTGTTATGGGACATCGAGAAGCATTCTCTAAACCCATTGAAACCTTAAAGATGGATTTTACCTGGTTGAACAATCCTATTTTAACCGGTGGTTTCGAAACGTATTTCAAGCAATATCGAAATAAAAAATTGCACGGAGCGGTACGTGAAAAACCGAAAACATCTGACTATAAATTAGTTCCAACCTATCTCAAGGGAGGTCATTGGAAGATGTTGAATCTAAACCAAAAGAAAATTGAGTTATTCCCATTGTTAAGGGAAGGGCATTCGGAAGCCACACAACAATACAGCCCCTCCTTTTCTGTAGAGCTAAGTAAAGAGGAGCTTAACGCTGAAATTGTCCCGCTAAAAAGCTATAAGCCCTATTCCCAAGACAGCACCAATGGTAATATAAAGTTGACCTTCACGTGCCCTGAGGTTGAGTTTGGACACGAAGCATATCCAACCTTGTTATCAGAAACGGTTATGTACAATGCTCGGCTTAAGAAGAAGGAAATTCCAATCAGAACTCCAAATACTCCTTTTGCTCCGGTAATTGAATCGGTGCAATTGAGTTATACCGCATACGGATCAGCTATTTCATCCGGGGCATCGTCGAATGAAAACCCGAACAACGTACATCTGTACCAACTTTCCCCGTTTGGTTATAAACGCGTTGAATTGAAATCGACCGAGCACTTACAACCTTTCTTCAATACTGATACGTACGAAGGAAACTTAATGCTGGGGCTTGACAAAATTCCATCCAACGGTGAAATAACGCTTCTCTTCGACATGAACGACGAGAATACGAATGATAAATACCGTCAACGTGCGCCGATTCATTGGAGCTATATGCGAGACGGACAATGGGTTTCCTTTGGGAAAGACGGTGTTATGGGCGATACAACCAATGGATTCATCAACTCAGGAATTGTTCGCTTGTTCATTCCAGCAGACATCAACCGTAAAACAACCACATTAAACAACGAACTTTTCTGGATTCGTGGGTCCATTGAAGACGGAGCTCTCAACTTAGGAAAGTTCGATGGTATCTATGAAAATGCAACGTTGGTTGCTTGGGATGGAACATCCAGCCCTATTCACTTGGATCAACCTTTACCGAAACTTCAGTTGACCAAAATGAAAGATGCCACTCCGGAAATTACAGCAGTTAGTCAACCCAATAGCAGTTACGCCGGTAAGCGCGAAGAAAACGACCAAGAGTTCTACAAGAGAATCAGTGAGCAATTGCGTCACAAACGTCGGGCAGTGAATGCTTTGGATTACGAGCAGTTGGTTTTGCAAAAATTCCATTTTCTCGAGAAAGTAAAATGCTTCATGTCGAATCATACCCTTTCAGAAGATTACAGAGACTTGCCGAACTTGATCGTTCCAGGAACTGTTCACATTGCAGTAATTCCCAAAACGGGAGAAGAACGAAATTTCCGTCCTCAAGTAAGCCCGAAAGTGCTGAACCTCGTTCAAAACTACATCTCTGATATTGCTTCACCTTTTGTGAACGTAGAAGTTACCAATGCATATTATGAGGAGATCCGGGTGAATTGTCAGGTACATTTTAGCGGTTATGAATCAAAGAACTTCTATCTAGAGAAGCTGCAGAAAAAGATTACCGAATATCTGAGTTCTTGGTTGGCAGAGAACCCATCCGATGGAGAATTCGGCAAAAACGTGTACAAATCCGATACGATGGCGTACATCCAAAACCTTGATTTTGTGGATTTCGTGACGGAGTTCTCCATTGTTAAGATTGTACGCGACGACGAGGAAAACTACGATTTAAAGGACACAGCACGAGAAATAGAGTTTGAAGAAGAAATAAAAGTGAAGTTTCCTTGGTCGATTCTCATCTCGGCAAAATCACACAATATTCAAGTGATCAATGATCCGGCGTATGCCAGTCCCAAGGCGCGCGGCATCGATAACATGGAATTGGGTATGGACTTTATTATTACAGAATAATTAGAACGAAATGGCATTAAAAGACAGAGATACACTAAAGAATTTGTTCAAGAAGGGGAATCTACCTTCCGAGAACAGTTTCGCCGATGTCATCGATTCGACCATCAATAAAATTGACGATGGCTTCTCAAAATCTATGAAGGATGGCTTGATGCTTTCTCCCGTGGGAAAATCGAAAAAGGTACTTTCTATTTTCAACAAAGTCACCGACTCTGAGGCACAATGGAGCATGGAAACAGAGGATGGCGCTGGTTTGGGACAAAACGAAAAGCAATTGCACTTCAAAACGGGCGAAAACGACACCAAACTCTTTACGTTATCCGACCAACAACGCATTGGTATTTCGAACGCAAATCCGCAGCATTCATTGGATGTCAACGGAACCATTGCCGCACGGGCTCGCATAGGAAACCGATCAGATAACAACTTGGCACCAGCAGACGGTGAATGGCACACCATTGTCAGCGGCTTGAACTATTGTAACATGTTTGAAGTCGTTGCAAGAACCGGAATTATTAATTCGGGAAAACACGCCATGTTACACGCTATTGCTATGAGTAGTTACGGAAATTCAAGCGCGCGCGTGAAGCATACCTATGTCCGTTTTAGTTGGTGGCGCCCTTTGCGTATCAAGTTGCGCTGGACAGGAGAAACGTACAATTACTCGCTGCAAATTAGAACGACTAAAAACCTAGGGGCCGAGACTAAAATCAAATACTTCGTAACGGAATTATGGAGCGATAGCAACATTGGTCATCCAGAACATTTTCAAAAACCCAACGAGGAATAAATGAGTGAATCCAAATACATAGAGAAACATTTGGATCTCCCGAAAGGGATGGATTACGAGTTCCTGAAGGAAGAAGGACTGCGTAAAATTCAGCAATTGGCCGGTGACAACTGGACCGATTTCAACGTTCACGATCCCGGAGTTACCATTTTGGAACAGTTGGCCTATGCACTTTCTGAATTGGGGTACCGAACGGAGTTGGACTTCAAAGATTTGTACGCCTCTCAACAAAGAAAGACAGGCAACAATACATTCTATACAGCAGCGAAAATCCTTCCTACAAATCCTGTTACCACAGTTGATATTCGCAAACAACTATTGGATGAAATCCCTGGTATTCAAAATGTTTGGATTTATCCGCTCAACAGTTTTACACGTCGAAAAAACATTCAGGGGCTGTATTTGGTTTTTGTGGAAATGAGTTCCTACACCAGTCAAACTCCGGAGCAAGTAAAGGAAATGATTCGACAACGATTGAATCATTCGCACAACATTGGTGAAACTTTCGAGGATGTGATCATCCTCAAGCAAAAAGAAATTTTTGTAGAGATGAACATTGAACTGGAAAAAGATGCGTATCCCGAAAAAGTACACGCCCAAGTCATTTTCCAACTCAAACAACTGATTAGCAACCCAATTCGCTATTATTCACTCAACGAAATGATGGACATGGGCTTTAGCGTGGATCAAGTTTTTGACGGACCTCCACTCCGAAACGGATTCATTCTTGATGCCGATATGAAGGAAAAATCCAGCATCTTTTTCAATAGTCAACTTGTCAATCATTTGCGGGAAATCGAAGGCATTAAAACGATTCGTTCTTTGAATCTTTTGGAGGAACATATTTCTCCTTCAGGAGCCATTGAGTATCGCAACTACTTCGACGACTTATCCAATAAAGAAAGAGGTGAAATCGCCATGATTCCTTGGGATTCCATCGGTGTACTATCGAAAAAAATGCAGCGTGATGCCAACAATAGTCGGTTCTTTCGCTACACCAGCGACGGCATTCAAATCAACCTTTATCAAAAAGAAGTCGATCGTATTCTGAAAGAACTGGATGCATCGGTGCGAAAGAAAAACAGTCAGAATCTTAATCAAAAGAATGATTTCGACCGACCACTAGGAAAGCAGTTGAAGGTGAATAATTACAAGTCCATTCAAAATGAATTTCCTACGATTTATGGCTTGCGTGAAAACGCCATTTCTGAAAATACTCCCGCACAGCGGCAGGCAGAAATCTATCAACTAAAGGGATTCTTACTGTTTTTCGAGCAAATTATCTCGAATTATTTGGCTCAGCTTTCTCGCTTTAATGAACTGTACACGCTAGACAAAGATATTTCTGCTTCCTACTTCACGCAGGTACCTTGGGATATTCCTCGGGTGTATGAATTGATCCGAAAAACGGAGGAAACAACTACGGTAGAAGAACATAAAAAACTGGTAGAACGCAGCGTTCAAAAGCTCATGTCAAACATTGATCGTTTCTACGAACGTCGTTCTAGATTCCTGGCACATTTGCTCGTTCGTTTCGGAGATGATTCACATTTGCTTAATTTCTCACGATTCAACTACTACCACAGTCGTGAGGAACATCAACGCAATCAGATCAATCAACAAATAGATATTCTAAAGAACTATCCGGAGCTCAGCAAGGACAAAGCGCGAAGTTTCAATCATACTTTGCCTTTTTGGAAAGAAGACCGTGAGCCCATTCACCAACAGCGAAAGGAACAAGATTTACTCGAATTACCCATCAATCTTTCGGTATTGGAGCAACGTATCCGAATCATGTTGGGCCTTCCTCTCGAACCCTCGAAGATTGGAGAGTTTCTTTTGCCAAAAGTGCATTTCAAGGGAAAGTCGCATAAAATTACGCTGAGTGAACTGCTGAAATCTGAGATGAAAACGAAGTTTGTTGACATGATCGGTGAACCCATGGGGCTTTGGACCCATGAAAACGAACTTTCATCCAGTAAGAACGAATCATTATTTAAAAACATCAAGATTGACGAGGATATTTTCAGACGCGGTATGTATTTGGAGAACCTCAAAGTGATTAAAGTTGGAGACAATGCTTTTCAATTGCTGTTTCGAAGAAAGCAGAAGTCGGTTCCCGATAAAATTCGCGAATTCATGGACGCGCTGTACGATCCAGAAACAAAAGAAAAGACAAAACGAGAGGCAAAGTTTAAGTACATCCTTGATGATAACGCCCTCACCAACAGCCTACTATCAGTATTTTACACTTTGAACAACGGCTCAGGTGAAGACACGAAATACTTCATTCTAAGATCGGAAGATGGTAAAGAATACTGTCTCCAAGCAGATCGAAACGAGCGAAATATCTTTCCTATTACCCCCACCTCCGTATTTGAAGCTATTGCCACTTTTGAAACGGAAGACGAAGCCTTCGAATGTGGATTCTCTCTTCGAAACACCGTACGCGACTGGAATTTTCAATGCGAGAGTTTATATGTGGTAGATCATATTCTTTTGCGCCCTCAATTTGAAGAACTCAAAGTAAACATCCTACTGAACGACCCAAATTCAAATTGGTCATTTCGCTTACTCAGAGGTTTTCCAATGAAAGATATTGAGAATGGTATCAGAGGAGCCATCAAGCTGTTGCGTTCGGGAAGACCCGAATTTGCCAAGAAAAATGACTTGTATTTTGTGCATTGGAAAAACGGCATTGAAACCATTGGAAGGTCCACTGAAAAATATGCCGACCTCGTAGAAGCTGAACGTGCAGCGGAGGAAATGCTGCATTTTTTCAAAGAGTTTTCCGATTTGGACATCCATGACCCAAACCGAATTAAATTCAAACGCGAATACGAGGAAGAAGAAAAGATGGACCATCCCATGTTCAATTACTCATTCACCATTACTGTGGTACTTCCCAATTGGACGGCGCGCTTCAACGATTCCGAGTTTCAATACTACCTAGAGAGTATGATTCGCAAACATACAGCGGCTCACGTTGGCGTTCACTTCAAATGGGTTGATCTACATACGTTCGCGCAATTCGAAGTCATGTACGATTTATGGCTGAAAGAGAATGCCAAGGAGGAATTGAACTTCACCATGCTCAACGAGGTATCCAACGAACTGATGACCTTTATTAAAAACGCCAAATCAGTCAACCTATAATGCACTTGGTCGATAAACATATCTTCGATATTCACTACGATTCGGAAGCAACGGCTATTGCTATGCAACGGAAAATTTCTACGATTTCGAATGAAAAGTTATTCGCCTTAATCGATACGATATTCGATGAGTTTGATACCAACGAAACGATCCGCATACACAGTTTGGAACTCGATTTAGGTCGCATACGTGAAGCAAATTTAGAGGAAGACTTACTGGATGCCGTTTCCCTTGCATTGCGAAAACAACTGGACATTAAAATTCAAGTTGCGAAAACTAACTCGCAGGAAGCAACAAATAATCCGGCAAGAGAACGCAATGTGTTGGCCATTTTTGAACAGTTTATCGCATCTGGAACCGTTCCGTGGTGGATTCGTAATCGTAACGATTTCGATATTCGAAAAACGATCATCGAAGTGCTCGAATCGCATCGTGAACACGTAGGAAAGATCATCAAAAAACGAGCAAATCGACCCTACTTTTTGGAACGTCTCGTTTTGAATTTAAACGATGAGCAACTCATACTACTCACTCAAGAACTAGCTCCTGCAGAAGCAAAACAGGTGATTGAAGCAGCGAAAAACATTCAAACCGTTCAAGAAAGAAGAAGTATCGTTCCTTCAGAGCGGCGCACCTATCGCAACAAGGTTTGGGAGTTTGTTCTTACCTATTTGCTCATTGATCGTGGTACTGCTTTCAACCAAAAAATGTTTGTTCAAGCAACACTCGCCCGATTAGCGCATCATTTTAATATGGAGTATAGTGCGTTCCTTTCCCTCTTTTACGATGCCGTGAAGGAAATGGATCAGGAACGAATTGTACCCAAGGGGTTGGTGGGCATCATTAAAGAAATTTACTCAGAACGCGATGTTCCAACAGACTCCAAAGAAATTAAAGACACACAAATAGACGCAGAAATTACGGCGGTTTATACTCAACTTTTGAACACGTCTGTCAATTTCGATGGGAATTTTGAATCCCAAATTCTTCAATTGATTCGAACTAATTCAGAAGTATTTCTTTCGTTCATCAAGCGGGAATCAGGTAATAAACAGCTGCAAAACAACTTGGTGAAGGTACTTTCTGATACTTCCATGTATGAATTTGTCGGCTTCATTGAACCACAGAGCAAAGAGGTCGTTGAACAGTTCTCTAAAAATGTACAGGGGTTGAAAGCGAATAGTCGCGTTTCTATTTCCGGAAGTTCTCAAGAATTTCGTGATGTGACCTGGAAGTTTATATTGGAAGCGCTTTTGGAAGATCACGGATCACAGTTCAACTTAAAATCCTTCGTGAAAGTTGCCTTATCCAATATTGCGCGGCACTTCAACATGGTGCTCCACGATTTAATGCATTTCGTTTTACTGGATTTGAACACGTATCATACGGTGGACAAAAGCTCTTTGGAGGCAGTACTTTTGGAGATAAAATCGGAAGAAGAACAAAAAATTCAAGAAGATTCTTCAATTGAAGAGGCAGTTTTCCGAAGGAAAGTAAAGTTCCATTGGCTAGAATATGCGCTAACGCATTCTGAATTTCCGGTTTGGTCCAAAAGACACCATCTATCGGAAGAGATGTTTCCATCCATTTTATCTGAACTCATCCAAGAGGACGCCGCTACGTTGAAAAATTTGCTCCGTGCACAACTCCGTGAAAATCGAAAGCGCCACTTTTTAATTCGTCGGCTTGATCATCAAGGCAGATTGCAACTAGTGCGCCTTTTAAATGCACGCGCCGCCAATAAAATCGCGCTGTACGATCAACTTCTAAACAAGGTGCAGGAACGTAGAAGTGTGGCTTCGAACAAACAAGAGTTTGAATCCATTAAATGGAGTACGATTCTAGAGATTCTAACGGAAGAAAAGGGCTCTTTCTTCAATTACAAAACGTTTGTTCTTCGGTCACTATACGAGCTTTCCAATCGCTTGAACATCGCCTTTGAAGTATTATTTTCTTACGTTCAAGAAGTGAGTAGTACGCTTCCAAATATGCCGGAATCGCCTCTTCAAAATGCGCTTCTGAGCATTCAGGAAGATTTGCACAAACAAGTGGATAATTGGTCCGCGGAAAACGTAAAATTGGAAAACGACTGGCAGCGAATTTGGGAAAGTATCAAGGGTGAAGTACCCGAAGAAACTATTGTTTTGATGGCGTTGTTGCAAAAAATGGAATCCAACACGGTGTTCCGCAGTCAATTTGATTTACACGCCTGGTTGCGAAAGCACCCCAAAATCAACAGGAAAATATTCGGAACCATACTTCTTAAACTACACTGGAGTGAAACGAAGTTTGCTCAACTTTTAAGCGGTCAGAGATCGAGCTCTGAACAAGCGCTATTGCATTGGTTCGTTGGCGGAGATTACCCATTCCTCGCCTACTACATGAAAGATTTAGAGAAAATTTTCGCCTTCACTTCATTCGATAATGGTGCATTACTCAGGCAAAGTGAACTCTTTAGTGCCGCTTATGTAGCGAAGTATGCCAGCTTCGATAAACATCAATACTTCTTCGCCTTAGTGCGTTTCCTTGGAGGGTTTCTTGGAGAAAAATCTAACAATCTTGTCCTAAAGTTACAGCAGATCATCAAACAAGAAGCACCGGACCTCAACAGCACCCTCGCTTTGTCAGTTTCAAAAGCCGTACACGGTGAATCTTTAACTTCCGAAGCTAATCAGGAAGAACGAAAAGTAGAGGAACAGGCGGTTGAAGAAATGGAAGAAACTGATATCGAAGAGCAAGAAGAAGTGGAAAATACCGAAGACTTGGACAGCGTGTACATTGAAAATGCCGGAATCATAATCATGTGGCCATTCTTGCGACAGTTTTTCGAAGTATTGGAGTTAACCAAAGATAATTCGTTTGTTTCCATCGCCGCGTCCATTCGAGGAGTGCAATTGCTGCAGTACATGTGTACCGGAGAGACATCCCACCCAGAGCACGAGCTAATTCTGAACAAATTGCTCTGTGGAATTCCCGTGAATATTCCCATTGACAATTCGTTTGAATTGAGTCCAAAAGAGAGAGAAACAGCCGACAGCATGGTGAAAGGTGTGTTGGCAAATTGGAGCGGAATGGAAGAAACATCGGTGGAAGCCCTCAGAGAAACCTTCTTTATTCGAGCCGCGAAAATCTCCTTTGAAGACGAAACCAACGATATGCATGTGGAGAAAAAGGCAGTAGACATTCTTTTGGATCGACTACCATGGAGCTTTACGTTTGTGAATTTGCCTTGGATGAAAAAACCACTACGAACAATATGGAAGTAAGTACCTTAGAATTGAACGCAAGAGATATTCAGTTGGAGCTTGAGTGGTTCCGACAAGTGTTGGATACGCGCATAAAGTTGTACTTCAATAACGAGAGCACACACAGTTCCATCTTTGATATAACTCCGCCTGACTTCTCTAACTCCGAGTCCAACTACGGTAAACTGGTTTCGCACTATCCTATGTCATTTTCAGAGCGGGTTATCTTAATCATGGCTCTCATTCCGCATGTACGACCGAATATGTTCGATATTCTCTATACAAAGAATGAAAACTTCAACCGCGGATTTACTGAGTTTGGCGGAATAAATGGAAAATATCACGGAGGTATGCTTCCTACCGGGGAAACGGTGAACTTCATTCTTTCGGGTGAAAATCTCAGCTCGCGGTTCCAGCTACGTTATCTCTTCGAAGATGACCATTACTTCCACTTACATAACATTCTACATTTGGAACCCCTTGAGAAAGGACAGGGTGAACCCAAGTTGAGTAATGTCTTGAACATTTCTGAGGAATATCTCTCTTTGCTCACGACCGGAAAGCCGTATAAGCCTGATTACTCAACCAATTTCCCTGCGAAACTGATCACCACCAAGTTGGAATGGAAAGACCTCATTCTCAACGATAATGTTCGTGAGGAAATCGACGAAATTCTAACGTGGATCAAACATGGTAACACGTTGATGGAGGAATGGGGTTTAAACGCGAAAATCAAACGTGGATTCCGTGCAATGTTCTACGGACCGCCGGGAACGGGTAAAACTTTAACGGCTTGTCTGATTGGAAAAACCCTTGGCTTGGATGTGTATCGTATTGATTTGTCCATGGTGGTATCCAAATACATCGGTGAAACAGAAAAGAACCTCGCCAACGTATTCGATCAAGCGGAAAATAAAAATTGGATCTTGTTCTTCGATGAGGCAGATGCATTGTTTGGAAAACGAACTTCTACAAACTCATCGAATGACCGGCACGCCAACCAGGAAGTAGCATTTCTATTGCAGAAAATCGAAGATTTCAACGGAGTCGTCATTCTAGCTAGTAACTTGAAAGGCAACTTGGACGAAGCGTTTTCTCGTCGTTTCCAATCGATGATTTACTTCCCATTACCAGCCTTGGAACAACGACTTTCACTATGGAAGAATGCCTTTAATGGCAACTTGAACTTACACTCTTCAGTAGACCTATATCGTATTGCAGAAAGTCATGAACTTGCTGGAGGAGCTATCATCAACGTGTTACGACATTGTGCTCTACGTGCCGTTCAAAGGCAAAATCACGAGATTCACTTGCGAGATATTGAAAGTGGCATCAGAAAAGAACAACGAAAAGAAGGGAAAGCCTAAATCGCAGCTTATGAAAAATACACTTTTATACTTGACATTGGCACTTGCCGTAACATCTTGCGGAGGTGACGAAGAACAAGCACCTGTTAAACCAACCGTGGTAGAAGGAGGCAAGGAAACACATATTACCGAAAAGACGACACAAAACGCTCTCAATGAGACGCTCATGGAAGAATACAAGGAGTTGCTCAAAGAAGTAAGAAGTCAAGATACCTCGGCGGCTGCGCTTGAAAAACGGCTAAAGGAGTTAACCAAAGGAAATGATAGTCTGTTGCAGGTTCTTTTTGATATGCAAGACACCATTGATATTCATCTTCCGGTAAAAATTCCGAACGATACCACGGACCATTACTTCCCGCCGAATGGCGATACCAGCAAGGTACAGTACAAATTATTTAAAGGTTTGGTCCCGGCAAAAGATAAGAACCTCGGGCTAATTCCGAAAAATTATCGCGGGCACTTTGTCAACGCTAGTAAAGCGCAAGTCATTGTTTCAGAAAAAACGGTAACCTACATCAGTCCCAAGAAGAAAAAGACTTTACTTTTTGTGGAAGGCGCCGATCAGCGTTGTCGTGAATTTGGAAGCCATTGCTTGCTGGAATACGATACAGGCGATGGTTGGGCTATTGTGACCTTGGAAGTAAGCTCAGGAAATTTAGCCTTTCGTATAATCCCAAGCAAAGCAATTGTGGAGGACGCTTCCTCCAAGAGAGAGTGGAAATCGTACTTGGAAACCACTCGCCGTGAATTGTATCAGGTGTTCAGTAAGTTGGAGTAATTATAGGGTATTGATATTTATCTTATGCTTGGTCATACCTCCGCCGCCAGCACGCCAAACGTTGAAATAAACAATTTTTACACCCGGATACGACTCCGCTTTATTTGCTTTTATACTTGCTTGATCTTTCAGAGCATTTTCGAAAGTTTTAAGCGAAGTACTCGGTGATCGAGGCCATAGACACGCCGGGTTCTCTAGATATAACGTAACATCAGCCACCCAAGCTCCATCAGGTCTTCTTTTTTGTAATTGCTTTAAAGCTTTCACTACCAACTTGTTTATAGCCGAATTGTCGGTAGAATGAGTCGTTTTTACCTCAATATGACGCGGTTTACCACTGCCAGTTGCTCCCTTCAAATCAGGCTCAGTTGTGTTAGATTTTCCAAGTCGGAGTCCCGGAATATCACCTTTTTTGGTTCGCAAGAAATGGAGTTCATTGTAATGACGTACTGCCCCTTCTTTCGTCTCTTTTGCCCAATGCTTCAAACCTTGAGCAGCGTCTGAATCAGGTGTGCCAGCAAGATCGCCGGCTTCATTCGCCATCATTCCCTTCGCCCATTTAAATTCTTCGTTGTGCTGATTAAATTCTGATTCCGCCTCAGATAAAGCCGATAGTTGAGCTGTAAATCTTGTCAGTTTTAGCTGAGTTGGTCTTTGTCTAGTTGAGCTTACCTTCATCTGCATAGCCTTCGCTCCCATCACATCAGCCTCTGTTTCCAAACTTGTGCTGTCATTTACCGGAGTTCCGTTTACCGAAGTTGTGGGCTGCACTCTACCCTGCTTTTGCTGGACGGTATGCCATGCCTCGTGAGGTAAATGTTGTTCTTGCCCCGGACTTATATGAATGTTGGTCCCTTGAGCATATGCGTGTGCGTTCATTTGCGCCGGCTTCGACGAATTGTAGTGCACACGAACATCTGAGACATCCACGCCTGACAAAGATTCAATACCGCTTTTCAAAGTATCCGGCATCCCTGTTTGGTTTTCCTGCGGCTTGAGTTGCTTAGTTTGCGCCGATTCGAGTTCATCATCTTCTTTCATCTGGGTTGATGTAAACTGCCCTTGAGAAACAGCTGCTTCTAATTCGTCATCGCCTTTCAATTGAGAAGAAATCGATTTCATTTGCAATTCTTCCTCACCTTCCACTAGTTGACTTACGGCTCGGTTTTGTACGACATCAGAATGCGCAACGGCACGGGAAGCAGAACGATTTTCTTCGTTGGACTTTTTCATGTGAACATAGTTTTGACGCACAACCTCAGCTATGCAAGTGAAATGTACGAAAAATGCGGCTAAAATCTGCTGAATTCGAAAGAATTATGCACAAAAAAGACTGCCCTTTAAGTTCATCTCGGCTCCGCTCGATGAACTTAAAGGACAGTCTGAATATTTATTGTTTCCCGAAGTTACTTTTCGAACTCGTTGATTGTTTTTTCAATTATCGCAATACACTCTCTCAATTGCTCTTCATTCATAACCAATGGAGGTGCAAAACGAATAATATTTCCGTGCGTTGGTTTCGCCAATAATCCGTTTTCCTTCAGTGCAACACACAGATTCCAAGCTGTTTTGCTGTCTTCTGTATCGTTTACAATGATCGCGTTCAATAATCCTCGACCACGCACCTTCAATACCAAATCAGTAGAATCAATAATTCGCTGCATTTCGCTTCGGAACAACTCTCCCAACTTTCGTGCATTTGCCGCCAATTCCTCATCACGAATCACTTCTAAAGCAGCAACAGCCACCTTCGCTGCAACTGGGTTCCCTCCGAATGTCGAACCGTGTTGTCCGGGTTTGATAACGTTCATTACTTCGTTGTCTGCCAATACAGCAGATACTGGATAGGCTCCTCCGGAAAGGGCTTTTCCTAGAATGACAATGTCCGGTCGAACGTAAGTTTTTGGATCTTTTTGACAGGTGTTACCACAGCTACAATCGCCACAAACCGCCAATAAGGAACCGGTTCTTGCAATTCCCGTTTGTACTTCATCCGCAATGAACAAAGCACCTGCATCGGCACACAATTGCTGTGCTTTTTCAATGTATCCTTCGTCTGGAACGAACACTCCCGCTTCACCTTGGATAGGCTCCACCAACATTCCTACTACGTTATCGTTATTCTTCAAAGCCTCTTCCAAAGCGGCAGTATCGTTATATGGGATTCGGATAAAGCCCGGCGTGTAAGGACCAAAGTTTTTATTGGCCACTGGATCGTTCGAAAACGAAACAATGGTGGTTGTTCTTCCGTGGAAGTTGTTTTCACAAACGATAATTTGCGCTGCGTTTTCAGGCACTCCTTTGACTTCGTAGCCCCATTTACGACAAATTTTAATAGCTGTTTCTACAGCTTCAGCGCCCGTATTCATTGGTAGCACTTTATCGTAACCAAAATACTCGGTAATGAATCTCTCATAAGGTCCTAAAGCGTTGTTGTAGAAAGCACGTGAGGTAAGCGTTAAAGTACGCGCCTGCTCTACCATTGCATCAACAATTTTCGGATGACAATGTCCTTGATTTACGGCAGAATACGCCGACAAGAAATCGTAATATTTTTTTCCTTCCACGTCCCATACGTGAACGCCTTCACCTCTTTCCAAAACAACACCGAGCGGATGATAGTTGTGTGCTCCGTGCTTTTCTTCCATTTGCATCAAGTCTTCTGATGTCAATTTATCCATAGTAACATTCATGTTTAATGATGTTTTGAAATGAGCGTTCATCGCGGAGAACGCCTTATCCTTTCCTCGTTCTTAGGAGAGAAATCATCCGAGATGAAACAAAAATAAATTTTTGGGCGGAGAAAGTCAACCAAGGATAAAATATGCTATTTTCAAGGTCATCATACAAACTACTCAAATCACTACTTATGAAAGTTAAAATTCCGGAAGGATCAATCACGACAGACGATTTAAAAGCAAAATTAGAGGCTGAGTTCCCCGATATGACATTTGAAAAGCGCAACAAAAAAATGTTGGTCGCAAAACGTTCGAATGTCGCTGGAGCGAATATTTTGGTGTACAAAAATCGTGTCCAAATTGGTGCGGCGTTTCCAACAATGGGAGGACAAATGCTATTTGTTTTTACGTTCCTTTTACTGGGGATCCTCATTCCAATGATAGTTTATTTGGCTGCCTTCATGCCGAAGCAAAAAGAAGTAGAAAAAGAAATCGGAGCGTTCATTCAACAACAAGTCGACCTATAATTTACCGGCTTTCTGAGAAATTGAACACGGTAAGTGCCTAGTTTTGTCAAATGGCAGAATCCTCCATCTATTTTAAAATCAAACGGTCGTATGTTCACATTACCGACGATGCAATCAAAATGTGGGCGGACCCAAGTCTAGCGGGGTTTAAGGAAAGTAGTGGCATTGGATCTATCATTTTTGGCATCTTGACCAAGATTGGAATTATTGTTTTTTTCGCTTACCGTTTTATTTACGACTACCGAGGCTTGGACAGTATTCATTTGCCGTTTATTTTTTTGGTCGCTGGAATCACCATTGTATACGTTTGGCAAATTGTCTATTTGGTGCAGTTCAATTACACGAATAACATTCCACGAAATTCCATTGCCTATGTGGAATACAAAAAGGGGATCCCGCTATTAATAGCTGGACAAATCATCATACACTTCGATAAAAATGGGAAACGATTGAAGCGGTCCTTTGTACTTTCAGGACTTTTTCAGAGTGGCGATGACCACTCGGATGTTTTACAGATACTGAAAGATACTGGATTATATCGCCCCGGCGATGACAATGAAGATCTACTCGATTCGTAATGTCTGAAAAAGCCAAATTGTATTGTCTGAGCGGATTGGGTGTAGATGAGCGCGCCTTCTCAGAAATCGTATTGCCTGAAATTGAAATGGTTCACGTGCCATGGATTCCTCCGAAGAAGATGGAGTCGCTGGAAGAATATGCGAATCGATTGTTTGAAGGGACAAATCCTGAGGAAGAATATCTGCTCATGGGTGTCTCTTTTGGAGGCATGATTGCTCAAGAATGGAGTAAGATTCGACCGCCCAAAAAGTTGATTTTAATCTCTTCTACCAACGATGGAAAGAATATTTCGGCACTGTTACGAATTCCCGGAAAACTAGGACTCAACAGGCTCCTACATCCCAAAATGGCGACCATTTTCTATCCCATCAGTTATGCACTTTTTGGTGTAAAAACAAAGATGGACAAACAAATGTTGAAGGTCATTCTCAAGGATACCGATGCGGGATTTTTACGATGGGCGACTGGGGCTTTGATCCATTGGAATGCTGACTTCACACAAAAGGCGATTTGGATTCATGGCAAGAAGGACAAAATGATTCTTCCGCCAAGCACAACGGACTTCGTCACAAACGGAGGACATTTTACTGTATATTCGGATGGAAATGAGATTTCTCATTTCTTACGAGCAACCATTGAAAATTTAGAAAACCACGAGTATGAGGTTTACATTCCGAGAAGAAATAAATAAAGAGAATTTGATTATTGATCTTTGCGATGAATACCCGGATTATAAAGTCTCCTTGTACGGTAACAATAAAATTGAAGTACGAAAAGATGACACTACAGCGGCGTTTTTAATTGTCAAAAAGAACGTTTTAGACGTTAACGGGGGAATACCGGAAAACGGTATGAGAGTGCTCTTTATCGTAATTGCAATCTTATTCGGTTTAATAATTCCATTTATAATCTATGGATTGGCTTTTAAACCTGAACAAACAAAGTTCGCAAAGGAGGTAGATGAATTTATCGTTCGGCGCTCAAAGAAGCCAAATGAATCCACAGAGGAGTGACCAAAGCAATTAAAAGTTAGGAGAGAAAACTCCCCCTTCTCACTGATCTCCTCTCACTTCTTACTGCACGTCCCCTCCCTCTAAAATAACTTCTCCTGATTCGGATCTTCCTCGTCTTTCTTGGACAAATCCCACTCTACTTTTTTAGGTTTTTCGTCCTCTTCTCCAACTTCATCGTTTGATTCTTCTTCCTCTTCTTCTTCCGATGCTTTTTCCTCCTTTTCAGACTTCGGCCAAGGCTCGTCTCCTTCAATTGGATGATCAAGAACAATCTCTTTTACTTTGTTCTTTGTTATCTGATTTCCTTGTGCTTTCATTCCCTTCACATCAATAAACTCTTCGAACTCAATTACATCATCCGGAAGGTTTTTTGTTGCCTTTAGAAGTTTGTTAAATACCACTCGGAAGCGCGGTTTGTACGCCGTTGAAACTGCATCCAGCTCAGAACCTTCACTTTCAGAAATAAAGCTAACGCGCTTATCGGTAGTGATTTCACACAAGAATTTCTTTCCGTAATGCATGTCCTTCTCAGCGTCATAATACACTGCCGAAATTGGACGGTCCGGATGCCATTTTTCGATGTGAATCATATCGTCATCGAAGTGGGTCGCTAGATCAAAACCGGAAAGTCGGTACTCACCTGTTTTGTACAACGTAAGAATTTTGTCGTCGCCTTTGAACTGTCCTAGGAACTTACCACGACCGTCGTCATTCAAACGGCCTACAACATCATCATACCAAATTTTACGCGCCGCAAGTGTCGATCCTCCGACTTCTTTTTGGACAATCTTTGAAACGATTTCCTTGGTTACTCGATTTCCACCTGCTCCTCTTCCCTTGATGAGCAAATCACCAAGGTCGATGTCAAACTTTAAGCGTTTCAAATGAGGACGTGCTCTTAGAACCACAGTCACCACCTCACGCTCTCCATTCGGATGCACGTTGAAGTAGAGCATTTTTGATCCCTTTGTTCCACGCGTTAAATCGTATTCGTTATCTCTAGTGATGGACTTCACATTGAAGCGTTTCATCATGGTAGGTCCGCCTTTTCCGTCTTGGTAAATCATGTGATATACCGTTCGCGTATCGCCTCGTTTCCAAACATTGGCGTAGATGATTCCCTTTCCAACAAACTTCTTATCGGAAATTTTTGTTACCATCATTTTACCCGTCGAGAAGAATACGATAACGTCGTCCAATTCAGAACAATCGGCAACATATTCCGCTTTTCGCAGTCCGTAACCGATGAATCCTTCCTCGTAATCCACGTAAAATTTACGATTGGCGATAATTACTTTGTTCGCATTAATGGAATCAAATGTTTTGATTTCACATTTGCGCTCTTTGTCTTTTCCGAAGCGCTTTTTAAGGTCTTTGAAGTAATCAATTGCATACTCGATGAGGTTGGCAAGATTTTCTTTCACTTGCTCCATTTCAGCCTCTATCTTTGCAATTTGCTCATCGGCTTTGTCCTTGTCGAAACGCGTAATTCGAATCATCGGTATGCGCGTCAATCGCTCTAAGTCATCATCGACTATTTCACGAATCAACTGCTTTTGGAATGGTTTGAATCGCTTGTACAGGTATTGATACAGACTTTCTCTGTCACTGTACTCCTTGAATTCGATGTACATTTCTTCATTGATGAAGATTTTCTCCAAGGTGGACATGTGCCATTGTTGCTCTAGTTCTTTGAGGCGTATTTCCAGCTCCTTTTTCAAAAGCTCCACCGTGTTATCGGTATTTGCCTTGAGGATTTCGGAAACGCCCATGAAACGAGGCTTATCACCATCGATTACGGAAGCATTTGGTGAAATAGACACTTCACAATCCGTGAATGCGTAGAGCGCGTCCAATGTTTTATCAGGAGATACGCCCGATGCTAGATGAATGATTACCTCTGCTGTTGCAGCTGTATTGTCTTCAATCTTCTTTATCTTGATTTTACCTTTATCGTTGGCTTTCAAGATGGATTCTATCAAGGAGGAAGTGGTTCCGAATGGAACTTCCGTTACCACCAGCGTCTTATTATCTTCCTTCTTAATTTTTGCTCGAAGTCGTATTTTCCCACCACGCAATCCATCGTTATAGTTGGATATGTCAATCATTCCTCCGTTCGGGAAGTCGGGAAAAATTTTTACGCCTTTTCCGCGCAAATGATTGATAGATTGTTCAATGAGTTCGACAAAGTTGTGCGGCATGATTTTGCAAGCCATTCCCACCGCAATTCCTTCTGCACCTTGCGCTAACAACAATGGAAACTTCACTGGAAGCTGCTCCGGTTCATCGTTTCGACCGTCGTAACTCTTGAGCCAGTTGGTTGTTTTCGGATTAAAGACAACGTGTTGCGCAAACTTGGAAACGCGCGCCTCAATATAACGAGGGGCAGCTGCACTGTCTCCAGTGAGTGTATTTCCCCAGTTTCCTTGACAGTCGATCAGCAAATCTTTTTGTCCGAGATTTACCAGTGCATCTCCGATCGAAGCGTCTCCGTGTGGGTGGTACTTCATCGTGTTACCAATGATGTTCGCCACCTTGTTGTAACGGCCGTCGTCCATTTCCTTCATGGAGTGCATGATACGTCGCTGCACTGGTTTGAATCCGTCGTAAAGCGATGGTACGGCGCGTTCCAAGATTACATACGATGCATAATCCAAAAACCAGTTTTCGTACAACCCGCCAACTGGAATGATGTTTTCATCCACTACTTTATCGCCAAACGCCGACTGATCTTGATCTTCCTCTTGAGAATCTTCGTTCTCCTCGGGGTTCAAGTCTTCGTTATCTAGCTTATCCTCTTCGTCAGCCATACTTTACGATGCTTTATCTAATTCGTTTGTATCATCCTCCAACGCTTCCTCTACGCGCAGGTTATCAATAATAAACTCTTGTCTTTGTTGTGTGTTTTTCCCCATGTAATAGGAAAGAATGGAATCAATAGATGCCTCTTTGGAAAGCATCACCGGTTCCAGTCGAATGTCTTCACCAATAAAGTGCTTGAATTCGTCGGGTGAAATCTCCCCAAGTCCTTTGAATCGTGTAATCTCCGGATTCTTGCCCAACTCTGCGATGGCATTGCGGCGCTCTTCGTCCGAGTAACAATAAATCGTTTTCTTCTTGTTTCGAACGCGGAACAAAGGTGTCTGCAATACAGAAACGTGTCCTCTTTTTACCAAATCAGGGAAAAACTGCAAAAAGAACGTCAACAGGAGCATGCGAATGTGCATTCCGTCGACATCGGCATCCGTTGCGATCACGATATTGTTGTAACGCAAATCGTCCATATCATCCTCGATATTCAGCGCCGCTTGAATAAGGTTGAACTCTTCGTTTTCGTACACCACTTTCTTTGTAAGTCCGTAGCTGTTCAGGGGTTTTCCTTTCAATGAGAAGACTGCCTGCGTATTCACATCGCGAGATTTTGTAATCGACCCACTTGCAGAATCACCCTCGGTAATGAAAAGTGTTGTTTCCTCACGACGTTCGTGCTTTAAGTCGGTGAGATGCACGCGGCAATCACGTAATTTTTTGTTGTGAAGGTTGGCTTTCTTTGCACGTTCACGGGCAATTTTACGAATCCCGGAAAGCTCTTTTCGTTCCTTCTCACTTTGCTTAATTTTCTTTTCAAGGACATCTACCACTCCCGGGTTTCTGTGCAAGAAATTGTCGAGTTTTTCTTTGAGGAAGTTGTTTACGAAAGTACGCATAGTCTCTCCGCCTGGTTCAATTTCCAAGGACCCTAGCTTTGTTTTGGTCTGCGATTCGAATACCGGCTCAATCACCTTCACGGAAACCGCTGCCACGATAGACTGTCGAATATCGGAGGCTTCATAGTTCTTCCCGTAAAAATCTTTAATCACTTTCGCTACGGATTCACGAAAAGCACTTTGGTGCGTACCTCCTTGTGTGGTATGCTGTCCGTTTACGAACGAATAGTAATCCTCTCCGTATGTTTTTCCGTGGGTAAATGCCACTTCAATATCGTCTCCTTCAAGATGGATAATTGGATACAATGGATCGCCGTCCATGTTGTTTTCGAGCAAGTCCTTCAATCCATTTTTTGACAAGAAACGTTGTCCGTTAAACTTGATGGTCAGTCCGCGGTTCAAGTAACAATAGTTCCAAATCATCTTCTCCAAGTACGCCGTTTTGAAGGCGTATTTCTTGAAGACTGTATCATCTGGAATAAATTCTACGTAGGTTCCATTCTCTTCATCTGTTTTCGAGCGTTTCAACTCGGAAACCACATTCCCTTGTTTGAAAGAAACCTCTGCTTTCTCTCCATCGCGCACCGAGTAGATCATGAAATGGCTGGAGAGTGCATTCACTGCTTTCGTACCCACACCATTCAGTCCTACGGCCTTTTTAAACGCTTTGGAGTCGTACTTCGCTCCAGTATTCATTTTGGAAACAACCTCCTGCACTTTTCCGAGTGGAATTCCACGCCCGAAATCACGCACAGCAACTTTTCCGTCTTTCACCGAGATATCGATTCGCTTCCCATTCCCCATGACAAACTCATCGATGCAGTTGTCCATCACCTCTTTAACGAGAATGTAGATACCGTCATCAGCAGACGAGCCATCGCCCAGTTTACCAATGTACATCCCCGGTCGGAGTCGGATATGCTCCTTCCAATCGAGGGACCTAATATTGTCTTCTGTATATTGATTTTCCGCCATTTACGCACGTTTTTGAGTAACTATCAAATATAATCAAGAACTCCTCTGTTTTTGCGGGATATAGATTGAACTTATCCACTAAATACGGTGGATAACCGTTGATAAAAAATGAAACAGAGAATTGGCTATAATTGGAGCGAAGCGGATTCTTTTAATAAAACCTATATTACTGATAAACATAGTTTTAACACAAACAATCAACACCTTGTTCGCCATTTCGCGAACAAGAATATTCGCGAATTCTAGGAATTGATCCTCTAATTAATTAACTTTTTAAAAACCCCAACTCTTGAAACTACCATCATCCTGAACTTCAGAGAAGAAAAACGGAAATTTTTCCGTCATAATAAAATTGCCATTTTCGTTATATAAACTCAATCACCTAGCACCATACACATCCCGAATCAAGGCATAAGCAGGCTTACCCTGTGGAGTATATCGCGAATTTGTTGTCCCTGAATTTTTGGCACTTGGGAAGAAGGTCCATTTCCAAAGGAACCCGCCGGCAAAGAATTCTTCTTTCCAGATAGTTTCGAAGAAAGCGCGATAGCCGTTAAATTGATTGTTCATATTCGGAACGGCTGTCTTCTCATCTTGCATTCCAGAGACGTTGTAATCGCTGCTTTTGAAGCCATACTCAGTGAAAATGATTTTTTTACCCCATTGATCACTGTGCTTTTTCAGTTTTTGCGTCACTTCTTCCAAACCCGTCTTCATCATTTCGAAACTCGGCTCTTTTTCCTTCGAAACCGGGAAATACCCATCAATTCCAATGTAGTCTAAATCGTCCCAAAACTTAACATTTTCGTAGTTATCCCAGTTTGCTGCGTACGTCAACGGGCCGTCGTATATTTCTCTTACCTCAGAAATTAACTGTCGCCAAAAGGCCTCTCTTTTTTTCGCTGCAAATCGATATTCCGTGCCGATACAGAACAGCTCAGCATCAACCGAATCAGCTACACGAGCAAAAGTCAAGATGTATTCGCGGTAGGAATCTTCCCATATTTTCCAGTCCTCCTCGTTGTCCAAATCGAACTCACCCGGCCAGCCATCGCCGACCACCCAAACATGTGGTTTGATCATTACTTTTTGACCGACAGCGTGTGCAGAATTCGCAATGGAAATGGTCCCTTTTTTCGTTTCTCCCCACCATTGATATCCTGTACCATATTGAACCTTGGCATCACCACTTGCGGTAAATCCGTATGGAACCAATGCCACCCATTCGGCATTCATATCGTTAATACTGTCCATATCCGTGGTGTCGATTTCTTTATTGGGCATTTCCAAGTTAACCCCTGTTATCTTGCCTTCAGAATTCACCACTTTCTTTGGTGGACGATAATTATAATCGGTAGCCTCCTGCTCACTAGCGCAAGCAGAGAGAAGAACGAGCAATATGACAATCCACTTCATACGATTTGAATTATTTGTCCATCTTCCACACATTCCGAATCGGGAAATGTTTCTTTTGCTTCCAAGACGTGTTCTTCACCCGTATCGTAGCGCGCGCTTAAATGTCCCATGAGTAATTTTCCAACATGCGCTTCTTTTGCCACTAGTGCTGCATCTTTCGCGGTGGAATGTTTGGTAGCAACGGCTCGATCGCGCAATAGTTCGATAAATGTCGCTTCGTGGTATAAATAATTTACGCCTTCCACAAACTTTATCGTCTTTTCAGAGTAAGCGGTATCGGAACAATAAGCATAGGACTTTGGTTTTTCGGCAGCTTCCGTGTACTCCAAATGCGAGATCATTATTCCGTCTTCGGCAACAATATCCTCTCCTTTTTTCAATCGGTGAAAGTACTCTCGCTTTACACCGTCTTTCTTAGCTTTATCCGCTAACAATTTTCGCTCTCGTTCTTTTTCTTCTATTAGAAATCCACTAGTTGGGATTTTGTGAACCAGCGGAAAACACGTCACTTTCACTTTTTCATCTTCGAACAAAACAGTGG
This sequence comes from bacterium, assembly GCA_024742305.1. Lineage (GTDB taxonomy): Bacteria > Bacteroidota > Bacteroidia > Flavobacteriales_D > Crocinitomicaceae > UBA4466. The sequence continues at coordinate 33,540 of JANSYQ010000026.1, forward strand.
ATTCTTCCGGGGCAATCTCTCGAAAAATAAGCTCGAATGCCAACTTACCCTTGGCGACTTCTAATTGCATTAAAACGATATCTTTCAGTCCAACCGGACCGTAAATATGAATAGCTTTCACACGTCCCATGAGATGCATCGTGCTCAGAAGCCCGACCAAACCAAAAAAATGGTCACCGTGTAGATGGGAAATAAAAACATGAGTAATTCGATTGAAATTTACGCCGAATTTGCGCATTTGCATTTGCGTTCCTTCGCCACAATCAATTAAAAAATGACGATTTCTGCACTGAATGTATTGACCTGAAGGATTTCTTCGTGAAGTAGGCACTGCGGCACCGCTACCCAATATGGTAACTGTGAAATCCACTAGGCGATTTGTGACATCGCTGCCTCTTTGTCCGCTGCTATATTCAGAACTTTATCGAGCTGTGCGATACTAATCAGTTTTTGGACATTTTCTTGTAAACCACAAAGCACAAACATGCCATTGGTATCTTTGCAAAGACGATTGGCAAGCAACAAGGCGCTTAACCCGGAGGAATCACAGTACTTCGTTTTCGACATATCAATTACGATGTTGTTGATGCTCTGCTTGCTCAAGACAGTTAACTCAGACTTCAGTCCGGATGCATTGGAAGCGTTCAGACGCTCAACGTTCACTTGAACGATTGCTGTTCCATTTTCTTGCGTTACCGTGAAATCCATGTGTTAGCTGTTTCTTTCAAATGTAATAATTTTTTATTGCCGCTTGATTTTTGATGCCAACAAATAAATTACCGCCATTCGCACCGCTACTCCGTTCTCTACTTGATCCAAAATAATGGCCTGATCGGAATCAGCAACGTCACTTGTAATTTCAACTCCACGGTTTATTGGTCCGGGATGCATTACGACAATTTTCTTTGAAAGTTGGTCCAAAATCCCCTTTGTTAAGCCGTACTGCATACTATATTCTCGCAGCGACGGAAAGTATTTTATGTCTTGTCGTTCCAATTGAATGCGCAGCATGTTTGCGACATCACACCACTCTAATGCATTCTTCAGGTTATGTTCCACTTTCACACCGAGTTCTCCAATGTATTTTGGAATTAGCGTTGTTGGTCCACACACCATCACCTCTGCACCAAGTTTTTGCAAGCAATAAATGTTTGACAATGCGACTCTTGAGTGCAAAATATCTCCAACGATCACCACTTTCTTTCCGGCAACATCCCCCAACCTTTCACGAATCGAATATGCATCCAAAAGTGCTTGTGTGGGATGTTCGTGTGTTCCATCTCCTGCATTGATCACTCGAGCATCAACGCGTTCTGATAAGAATTTCGCCGCTCCGGGATTTGGATGGCGCATCACTACCATATCGACTTTCATCGAAAGGATGTTATGTACAGTATCGATTAGTGTTTCTCCTTTCTTTACAGAGCTACTTGCTGCCGAAAAGTTCACCGTGTCTGCTGATAGACGTTTCTCCGCTAACTCAAAAGATAAGCGGGTACGGGTGGAGTTCTCGAAGAACAAATTGGCAATGGTAATATCACGCAGCGAGGGCACCTTCTTAATCGGTCGATTGATGACTTCCTTGAAAGCATCGGCCGTTTTGAAAATGAGTTGAATGTCATTTTCTGTGAGGTTTTTTATTCCTGTAAGGTGATCAACACTTAAATTATCCATTGGTATCCGGTGTAAATAGCACTACTTTATCTTCTCCATCGAATTCTTTCCATTCAACTGAAACCCTTTCTGATGCTAGTGAGTCGACTGTTTTTCCCACATAATCTGCCTGAATTGGAAGATGCCGTTGGAACCTGCGATCAATGAGCGCGAGCAATTCCACTTTTTGCGGGCGACCGAATGCAAGAAGAGCGTCTAATCCTGAGCGGATGGAACGTCCTGTATACAAAACGTCGTCAATGAGCACCACATCTTTGTTTTCTATCACGAAATCAATATTGGTAGCACTTGGAATCAGCGGGATTTCTCTTCTTCGAAAGTCATCACGGTAGAACGTAATATCGAGATTTCCGCACACTACTTCATGTCCGAGAATAGCTTCCAATCGTTCTTTGAGTCGCGCGAGTACATTGACGCCTCTTGGTTGCAATCCAATTAAAACGGAGTTCGAGAAATCGTTGTGGGTTTCGATCAATTGATAACAAAGGCGATTCACGGTAAGTTCAACATGTTTCGCATTGAGAATTACTTGCCTTTCCATCGTGACAAAGATAATTGGAATTTTAATAGGTGGTTCAATTGGTAGGGAGGATTATTGATAAAATGTGAATTGGTGGTGAGTGAAGGGAGAAGGTTAAAGGTCGAAAGTGTCAGAAGGAAGCATTTTCCTTCCACCTTCAACTTATTACTTCACCCCATATAAATACATCAATTTTCACTTTAATCCTTCTTGTGTTCCGTTAAATCAATCGTTGTGACAGTTCACATTTTTCTCAAAAATCGGAGGCTAAAAGCTTGTATCTTGGTAGTGGTTAGGTGAGTAGAAAAGAAAACTATCTCAGGTTTTCGTTTGTTTTTGGTTTAGGTTGCCTGATTTTAAATCTGTTCTTGCGAATCAAGGGTTTGGAATCAGGCATCTTTTTTTTTCTACTTTTGAGCCATCAATAAAATACTATGAAATACCTAACTGCTGCACTACTTCTTCTTTTAATTATTGGATGTCAGAACAACAACAATCCAGACAAACGATTAAAGGACAAGAATGTTCCCTTTGAGTTTGAAATTGGTGAGGCTAAAGATGGAGTATACTCAAACGACTTTTTCAACTTCTCTTTTCATTATGACACGAGCATGTATATCATGTCCTACGAAGAATTGGAAGCTGCCATTGATGCTGAATCAAGTGCTCACGACACAGAACGACAAAGACGAGAATACGAAGCAAGTAAAGTAGTTACCGCAAGTTTGTTTGGAGGTTTTCGCTTTCCAATGGATAGTTACGAGCCATCAAATCCGAACGTAATTATTATGGCTGAGAATATACAGGGCAACCCGCAAGTGAATTCTGGTGATGATTATCTTAAAATCGTACGAAGTTTATGGCCCCAATCAAATATGGATGTTGAGCAAATCGGTTCTATCCAGCAAACAAACATTGGTGGACAAACGTTCTTTAAGTTGGCAAGCGGAATAAATTCACCATTTATGGACAGTTATGCTGGCTATCAAGATTACTATTGCGCTGTGATAAAGGATTTTGCGTTGATTTTCATTTTCACATATTTCGATCAAGACGAATCTGATTTCCTAAAGCCAATCTTGAGTTCTATGGCGTTTAAAAAATCCTAACCGCCCTTCCTTTTCACGGAGTACCCTTCCTTCACAAGAAGATCACAAACTTTGTCGCGCATGTTTCCTTGAATGATGATTTCTCCATCTTTCGCGGTTCCGCCTACACCACATTTGCTTTTAAGCATCTTCCCAAGTTCCTTAAGATCATCAGGATCGCCAACGAACCCTTCCACAAGCGTCACCTCCTTCCCTTTTCGTTGCTTACGGTCAATGGAGACGTAAAGCGTTTGTTCTCCAGGTGGTAATGTCTCTTCGAACTCGTCTTCATCGTAATCAAAATTAAAGTCGGGGTTGGTGGAGTACACCACATTCTTTCTATTCTTTTTCGCCATACTCTAAATTACTAAAAAAGGCGTCCAATTGCTCTAGGCGCATGGGCATGTATTTCTTGATGATCTCAACTTCCTGATCATAATCGTTCGCATCAAAGTACCATTTTGCATCCAAGGGCCACGCTTTCGCGTTCTCCTCCAAATACGGTTTCAGGATTTTTCCGTTGTTTTCAACCAAAGACGGAATGCTTGTAAAAAGCACGCGACGGTATTCCCAGTACTTGCTTTTGAGTCGCTTTGGATAACCCGTTTCAGGTAATTCCATAAGTCGTTTCAACAAGATAGATTTTTGCCAACCCACTTCTCTCTCAATCAGGTTTAGCTCGTAGTTTCCATCGCGACCGAAAGAATGATCGTAATCCCATGGAATGAACTTTAAACGCTTGTCGCCCGGAGTTCTGTACAGATAAAAATTCTTGATAACACCATCATCGTTATTCGTAAGTAAAAGCAAAAGGTGCAAATCGATTACACTTTGTTCATCTACCCAATTTTTATATTCAGCAATAAAAGTTTCATCATCCGATTTGAAAAGAAACGTTTTGAAAGCATCCAACTCATGATTACAGTCCTTATCGCTTTGTTTTGGAAACTTCTGCTGATAATAGTTGTCCGGCTCTTGTACATTGGGTAATCGCTCTTGCACAAATACAAAAGGATCCTTAAACAAACGAGCTCCCTGCGGATTGTCCTTATCAAACTCCAACCATGAACCGTTGACTTTCTCCATGATCACATATAACCCTATGTATTTGTCATTCAAATAGATGGGCAAGTAGTCGCAACCGGGCGCTTTATTTCGTTCGTTCATCATGCAAAACACTTCGTAACTCAACTTGTGTCTTTGAAAGGTCTTGTCGATGTAACTAGCATTGAAAATCCAATCGTCGTTTGCTGGAAGATTTCCAATCGCTACCTGATCATCAAACTCAACCGTCATGGAATGTTTCGGGTATTTACTCGACATTCCTCCGCGAAACTTTATTTCCGCATCGTACTTTTTGCCCACGTAGGTGATTTTACATGGAAGCTTCTTGTCCCAGCCGATGCTGTCTGAGTATATGCGAATAACCTGTTCGTTTTCGATCACTTCCTCTTCCTCTGAATTAGTATCAGTTGTGCAAGCCGCTACTAGCGGGAGAGTGAAAAATATCAGCCATACTATTCGCATGGCACGAAGATACGAGTTAGAATTAGGAATTTTGAATGTTGCTCCTTCGCTGAAGCTCTTACATCGAAATAATTACTTTGAGGGGGAGGCCTTGCTTTGCTGAAGCTACGCGAAGGCATAGCTACGGCGCAGGCGCTGAATGATGAATTAGGCTGCCTTACAGGCACGGCGAGAATCTCAGCCTACAATGTGATGGAGACCTTCTAACTTCTAGAGCTTCGGACACTTCTTACAATGCACCGCTTTCTTCTTGTACTTTTTACAACACTTTTTCTTCTTCCCGCAGGTTTCTATGGAGCAAGGCGTGAAAATTTGCACCTCTTGAAGTGCTTCACTTTGCGATAATTGTACGTCCGAGAATTTCATTATTTAGACTGAATCTAAACAAATATACGGCAAAAATTAATTCGTGATTCAACTCTTTTTAAAAAAGTATGTGTTGTGCTACGCGATATGTATTGGCATGAGCCTCAACGATGTCTTTAATGTGCGTACTATACCCTCCTCCCATCGTACAAACCACTGGAACTTCGAGCTGTTTGACTGTCTCGAAAACGATTTCATCACGGCGCTTACAACCTTCTCTCGTCATTCCTAATCTACCTAGCTTATCCGTTGCAACAACATCAACACCGCATTGATAAAAAACAAAATCAGGACGAATCTTTTGAAGGATTTTATCCAAAGAAGCCTCTAATTGATAGAGGTACTGATGATCTCCGATAGCGTCTTCCAATTCAACATCAAGATCGGACGACTCTTTCTTCAAAGGATAGTTGTTTTTTCCGTGCATGCTGAACGTGAAAACTTCAGGGGTATTCTGAAAAATCTCAGCGGTTCCATTGCCCTGGTGAACATCCAAATCAACAATCAAAATGTTCTTGACGTTCGTATGATCCAAGAGCCACTTAGCTGCAATCGCTTGATCATTCAATAGACAAAACCCTTCTCCTCGATTGGTAAATGCGTGATGCGTACCGCCTGCAATATTCATTGCTGCTCCTCCATTATTCACTACGCGCTCGGCACATTGCTGCGTTCCACCCATGATCATCAACTCTCGATTGATTAAACGCTCGTTGTGCACAAATCCCGAGGCACGCTGTTCTTTCGGAGAAACCTCAAGACGCTGTAATCGCTCTAGATATTGAGCATCATGAACCTTCACAACATCATTAATGTTCACCGTACTTGGGCTAAATACTTGATCTTCTGTGATGGTTCCCTCGTACAAAAGCTGCTGAATTAGCAACTCGTATTTTTCCATTGGAAAACGATGATTCTCCGGAAGTGGATGAACGTAAATATCGTTGTAGGCAACCTGAAGCACTTATCGCTTGATTCTTGGAAGAGTAACTTCTAAAACAAAAAGGGACTGTTCTTCTGATAGTTCTGAAAAACGATGACCAAGCGGTCCTGATTTCATGCGAGTAGTAATTAAACCTAGACCCGCACCTCCTTTCGCACTCATAAATTCATTGGACAACACAGCTAAGTATTTCTCTTTGAGCACCGTTTCCTCGTAAGCATTAAGTTCTTCAAGGTAGGATTCAATCTTTTGCACTTCGGAATTTTCAATGATGTTCGCCATGTGCACCTTGTACGATTCATCGTCACCAGCGATAACTAAAAAGGCCAATTGTTCTCCTTTCTCATCATGTCTTCCATGCAGGCGGATATTTTGAAGTCCTTCCAGAAGAATGGAAAACATACGTTTGATCACAATTCGTTTATCCCCTTTGGATACCAGTAACTCTTCAACGCCATTGGAAAGCGACCCCACCAAATCTTGAGAAAAGGTACCGTTATGAGACACTAAAATTTTACGATTTTCTTCGTTTACCAAAGCGTCATGCGTCTCTTTAAAGAGCGCTCGAATCTTCTGTCCAATCGTATTTATAGTCTCATTCATAGTGAGTACTGCGGTTCCTTTAAAAACGCAAATTTACAACGTATTATTGTAAGATCGTTACGGTACCTTCATACTTCTCTGTGCTACTAGCATCATTCGTTTCAATAATGTAGTAATACGAAGCTACTGGCAACTGTGCGCCATTGAACGTACCATCCCACATATTGTTGCTGTATGGATCAGCTGAACTGGCATTGTGTTCAAATACTTTGTTCCCCCAGCGATTGTAAACTGTTACTCTGTTGTTCGGATACAAGTTATCCAAGCCAACAATCTCCCATGTATCATGCGCACCGTCTGCTCCCGGTGTAAACGCTGTTGGAATGATCAGATCTTGCGGTGTACAATCATCAATAACAACTGTTTCCGTTGCGCTATTCGGACAACTTCCCGTTGTGGTATACTCCACATCCAACACTTCGTTGTACGCACCTCCAGTAACCGTTCCTGTTGAAGGATCAATGGTTGCTGATGTTGAAGAAAGTAACGCGAATGAACCTCCGGAAGTTCCGAGAATCGTTGCCGTAGCGCCATCACATGTAGGTGCTAGCATAAACGATGCATCGTCTTGTGGATTAACCGTAGCTGTTACCGCTTCAATTGCCGTACAACCATTTCCATCTTCTAGCTGAATGTAATACATGCCTCCTGTAACTCCGTTCGGGGTGGCAACAGTTGTTGTGGCTCCTGCATCAGACCAGTAGGTTAAAGTACCTGGATCGCTTCCTGCTGTTACCGCTGGGTCCGTCAGGTCAATTGTGCTCGGTTCACAAACCGCAGCAGGATCTGTCACCACCAAAGTTGGTGATGGATTCACCGTTGCCGTAACCTGTCCTGCATTTTGACAACCATTTCCATCGGTAAGTGTGATGAAGTAAGTTCCTGAACTTACAGCTGTTGGTGTTGCCACTGTGTTCCCCATGCCATCAAAATAGGTAAATGTTCCGGGATCACTTCCTGACGTTACCGCGGGATCAGTTAAATCTACTAACGATGGATCACACACTGGCGCTGGATCAGTCAAGGTCAAGACCGGTATAGGGTTCACCATAACAACCACCGGCAAAATGGTTGTACAACTTCCATCATCCAATTGAATGAAGTAGGTATTTGTTGTGGCAACCGTGTTTGGTCCGGTCAGGGTTGTCGTTGCTGTAGTATCGGTCCAGTAGGTCAAAGTTCCTGGATCACTTCCCGCTGTCACCGCTGGATCAGTAAGGTCTACAGTGGAAGGCTCACACACAGCAGCCGGGTCTGAAATGACCAAGTTCGGTGCTGCGTTCACCGTTACTACTTCCGTTGTTGAACAACCGTTGACCTCTAGATAAGTAATCGTAGTTGTTCCTGCCCCAACAGCTGATACCAAACCAGCATTATCAATGGTCGCTACCGATGGATCTGAAGAAGTCCATGGTGTTGTTCCGTCAGGAGTTCCTGAACCAGTTAACGTGTTCGTTGCTCCAGCACAAAGTGGTGCGTTTCCAGCAATGGTAGGCGTCGCATTAACGGTTACCGTAATCGTATTTGAACAGCCGTTATTGTCTGTGTACGTAATATCTGTGGTTCCCGCTGCTACTCCTGTTACGTTACCTACATTATCAACTGTAGCTACGCCCGTGTTGGAAGATGTCCAAGGCGTTACCGGATCAGGTGTTCCTGTTCCATTCAACGCCAGTACACTCGACTCACAAACCGTTGTTCCACCTGAAATTGTTGGCGATGGATTAATCGTAATCGAGAATGATTGTTCTACCGTACAAGGGTTGCTGATGTCATTCACGTACATGGTCATTGAGGATGAAATCCACTGACCTGCCGCATATTGCGTTCCTGTTCCTCCGGCGCCCGAATAGTAAGCCTCGTTTCCTGTTAAGCCCGTCCCGGTAATTGGTGCCAATTGGAAGCTATCACATTCGGTAACGTTTGTCACTGGGTCCAATACTGGTGCAGTGGAAACATTCACTACATATGTATTTGAACAGCCATTTGCATCCAAATAGGTGATTGTCGTTGAACCGGCTGCTACTCCTGTAACGTTTCCTGCGTTATCTACTGTAGCAACGCCAGTATTCGAAGAAGTCCACGGAGTTGTCCCGTCAGGAGTTCCCGTTCCTGTGAGTAGAATGCTTGATCCTGGACAAACGGCAGTTGGTCCTGAAATCGTCGGTGAAGAATTCACAGTAATTGTAAAAGTCTGCTCTACAGTACACGCATTACTAAGGTCGTTAATGTACATAGTCATCGAGGATGAAATCCAATCACCAGCTGCATATTGCGTTCCTGTACCTCCCGTTCCTGAATAATACGCTTCATTTCCTGTAAGTCCAGTTCCAGTAATTGGAGGCAATTGAATACTATCACATCCCGCAATATTTGCTTGTGGATCAATAACAGGAGCCGTATTTACCGTAATAGTTGTTGATGCTTGGTCCGAACATCCGTTGATGGTATCAGTTACGGTTAATGTCACTGTGAAAGTTCCAAATGCTGTATAACTGTGGATCGGATTTTGTGCCGTTGACGTATTAGCGTCTCCGAAATCCCAGAACCAAGTATCTGGCAATGTTGAGTTATCTGTAAAAAATACCGTATGTGGTGTTGAACACCCTGATATTGGGTTTGCGGTAAACGCAGCGATTGGTGTTGTTTCAATTACAATGTTTACCGTTTCTTCATCTGCACAGCCTCCACTGATATCATACGCGTAGAGTGTAATGCTAGAAGAAATCCATTGACCAGCGGTGTACATTGTTCCAGTTCCCCCTGTTCCATCATAATACGCTTGTCCGCCTGTCAAGTTGGTACCAGCAATTGCCGGAAGTTGAATGCTATCACAATCCGTCAATGTTGAAATTGGAGTAATATCCGGAGCTGCGACAACATTTACCGTGTAAGTATCCGAACAACCGTTGTTGTCCAAATAAGTGATAGTCGTTGCTCCTCCCGAAACACCTGTAACGTTACCAGCATTATCCACTGTGGCAACGCCTGTATTTGAGGAAGTCCAAGGAGTTGTCCCGTCAGGCGTTCCGGTCCCTGTGAGTAAGATGCTTGCTCCCGGACAAACAGATGTCGGTCCTGAAATGGTTGGAGAAGGATTGATTGTAATGGTAAACGATTGCTCGACTGTACATGGATTGCTGACATCGTTCACGTACATCGTCATCGAAGATGAGATCCAATCGCCAGCAGCGTATTGTGTTCCTGTTCCACCCGTTCCTGAGTAGTACGCTTCGTTTCCTGTTAAGCCCGTTCCTGTGATCGGTGCCAACTGGAAGCTGTCACATGCAGTAACGTTAGTAACTGGATCTAATACTGGTGCTGCGGTAACATTCACCACGTACGTATCTGAACATCCGTTGGCATCCAAATAAGTTATCGTTGTTGATCCCACAGCGACTCCCGTAACGTTACCAGCGTTATCAACTGTGGCAACGCCAGTGTTCGAAGAGGTCCAAGGAGTTGTTCCGTCAGGCGTTCCAGTTCCTGTGAGTAAAATGCTTGCTCCCGGACAAACGGATGTCGGTCCTGAAATGGTTGGAGAAGGATTGATTGTAATGGTAAACGATTGCTCGACTGTACATGGATTGCTGACATCGTTCACGTACATCGTCATCGAAGATGA
>JANSYQ010000043.1 GCA_024742305.1 bacterium
CCCGGAAGATGCAAATACGACGGGTAGGTTTGGTCGTGATGAATGGTAATATTGGCAATATTTCCAGTGCCTTGTTGATACATGGTTCCGCCATCTTGCAAATTGACGTTCCAACGGATAGAACTGTTTCCTGAGATATAAATTTTAATTCGATGACCTGCTTTCCACGTGTAGTTGGTAAAGGGTAGCTCCACGTCTATCGAGTAAACCTGTCCAAGAGTCATGAATTCCTCATCTCCCTGAGAATAGCCATTTCGAAAGCGTACTCGCTGAATCCCATCATTAATCAGCATGCTTCTGTTGTCAGGATAAACATCCACCAAACGAACTACGATGTCACAATCCGGTTGATCCGATGAAATATTCAATCGTGCAATGGCCTTTCCGGAGATGGTAGCGTCCGAATACAAAACGCCCGACTGAAAGGTGATAACATCATTTCTTGCATCCAATGAAGCTTGATCGTACGGTCCTTGGTCCAATCCAGTGGATAGCGTCGCACCTCCAATGGTCGGAGAAGGGTTCGCGGGATCAGAAACAAAAGTCGTAGAGCTAGTTCCGGTATCGTTCACGCTTAAAATTCCTGCATCGTTCAGAAAAAGTACATCGTTCAAAGGGGCATCAATCGTAGCATTGTTACTCGACAACCAATTATCATCCCCCATGTTATAATACGTGATTTTATCTGTGGCATCCCATCCGTTTAAAGAATCGAGGAGATAATAATCAAAGAATTCCAAGGTCATATCGTTGTTCACGTATTCAGCGTTCGGGTAGGTGAGCTCCCCTTGAACATTACTTCCCACAAAGGCAATGCCTGTTCCGCCATGTACCCAAGGTCCAACCAAGAGCCATTGTTCATCCTGAACTGCGGGCAGCGCCGAATTTCGTGTTGCCTCGTACCAATCCATCATGCGCGAGATGTTATGATCGTACCAGCCGCCGATTTGAAGTGTTGGAATATGAATGTCCTGAGGATACCACGAATTATTCGCCGAAAATTGCCAAATGGAATTAAAGTAAGGGTTCGCGAGAACAACAGGCGATAATCCATAGCCTAAAGCATCCAATTGATTGAGCCGCGCCTCTTCCAAACAGCCACCATAGAAATACGTTTCATACGCTTGCTCCGGGTGCGCAACAACTGGGACGGCACACGTATGATTTGGATGATGCTCTCTAGCCGTTTGATATTGAACTCCGCCTAAAGCTGATGGTCCCCAAGTGCCTACCCGGTCCAAGTGCCACGGCTGCTGAACAATCCAATCAATGATGTCATAACCGTCTTCACCACGCTCAAAATTCGAGGTGTTGGCGCCGCTGGATCCATAAAACCCACGCCAGTCGACGATCACAAAAGCGTAAGGTTGAGCATCTAGATTGGTTCCAATTCCTAGCGGCATCCCTGACTCAAATAAGTTCTTATTGTAAGGTGTTTGAATCAAGATAACTTCACACGAATCAGCACCCGCAGGAATGTACACGTCGGCAGAAAGTACTTCTCCATCTCTCATGGGAATGGAAATGTCGTCGAATGTTGGCGTTAGCTGCCCGAAGGAAGTAAATCCGGAAAGAACGAATAGGAGTATTAGGATGATTTTCATAGCTGTAGTCTTGTTATCCAAAAATAAGACAATTCCCCTGTATTAGCCAATAAACACTCATTACGAGTACGTTGAACGTGGCTTCGTTTGTTGAAATCTTCCCCCATCAATCGTACTCAATTCGGCTTGAAATCACTATTTTTGTGGCGCTTTAAAAGCCAAGTTCTATGGAAAAAATTGCACCGTATATTCCTCAAAATAAAGTTCGAATTGTTACTGCCGCTTCCCTTTTCGATGGGCACGATGCAGCGATAAATATCATGCGTAGAATCATTCAATCGACAGGTTGTGAGGTGATTCACCTTGGTCACGACCGCTCGGTAGAAGAAGTGGTTAACTGTGCCATTCAAGAAGATACGCAGGCAATCGCAATGACATCGTATCAGGGCGGACATAACGAGTACTTTAAGTACATGTATGATTTATTGAAGGAAAAAGGTGCAGGACACATCAAGATTTTTGGTGGAGGTGGTGGAACCATTCTCCCTTCAGAAATTGCAGAGCTTCAAGAGTACGGTATTGAGCGTATTTATCACCCAGACGATGGTCGTTCTATGGGGCTGCAAGGAATGATTAACGATTTGGTTCAGCGCTCCGATTTCCCGGTGGGAAAAGATTTAAACGGGGAAATCAACCACATCAAGGAGAAAAGTGCTCCGAACATTGCGCGCATCATTTCTGCAGCAGAAAATTTCGCGGAAGAATCTAAAGGAATCTTGGATGAGGTCCACAAAATGGCCGATGCCGTGCAAATTCCAGTCTTGGGAATTACGGGTACTGGGGGAGCCGGAAAATCGTCTTTGGTAGATGAATTGGTGCGTAGATTCCTTATCGACTTTGAAGACAAAACAATCGCGGTAGTTTCTGTAGATCCATCGAAAAGAAAGACAGGAGGTGCGCTACTTGGCGACCGAATCCGAATGAACTCTATCAAAAACGACCGTGTGTACATGCGATCGTTGGCGACACGTCAATCCAACTTGGCACTTTCCAAACACGTGGCAGAAGCCATCAATGTATTAAAGGCAGCCGAATACGATTTAATCATCTTAGAAACCTCGGGAATCGGTCAAAGTGATACAGAAATCTTGGATCACTCTGATATGTCCTTGTATGTCATGACGCCTGAGTATGGAGCGGCAACGCAGTTAGAAAAAATTGACATGCTCGACTTTGCTGATGTAATCGCTTTGAATAAATTCGATAAGCGTGGTGCCTTGGACGCACTTCGTGATGTTCGAAAACAATACCAGCGCAACCATCAAATGTGGGAGGCCGATGTTGATTCAATGCCAGTTTATGGTACCATAGCGTCTCAATTCAACGATCCAGGAATGAACACTTTGTACAAGGTGATCATGGATAAGTTGGTGGAGAAAACAGGAGCGAAACTAGACTCAACTTTCGAGATTACAGATGAAATGTCTGAGAAGATTTTTGTAATTCCGCCGGATCGTACGCGCTACCTTTCTGAAATTTCTGAAAACAATCGATCTTACGATAAGTGGGTAGATGAACAAGTTGAAGTAGCAAACAAATTGTATGGTTTACATACGTCCATCGAAACGATGAAAGCATCTTCATTGGAGGATAAGGACCGTTTGGTAAAAGGATTACAAGAAGCATTTGAAGCTGAAAAACTCAATTTCGATCCCAAAAACATGGCGATCATTGAAAGTTGGGAGGAGAAACGTCAGAAATACAAAGACGAGTTGTTCACCTTCAAAGTGCGTGACAAAGAATTATCCATAAAAACACACACAGAATCACTCTCCCACTCACAAATCCCGAAGGTGGCTACACCAAAGTACATGGGGTGGGGAGATATTCTTCGTTGGTCATTGCAGGAAAACGTGCCGGGAGAATTCCCATACACATCTGGACTTTTCCCGTTCAAGAGAGAAGGTGAAGATCCAACGCGTATGTTTGCCGGAGAAGGAGGTCCAGAGCGTACCAACAAACGTTTCCATTACGTGAGTTTGGGAATGCCAGCAAAACGACTATCAACTGCTTTCGATTCAGTGACCTTGTACGGAAACGATCCCGATGTACGTCCAGATATATACGGAAAAATTGGAAACTCTGGTGTGTCAATCTGCTGTTTGGACGATGCGAAGAAATTGTATTCAGGATTCGACCTTTCCGACCCAAAAACGTCGGTTTCGATGACTATCAACGGTCCGGCACCAATGCTCCTAGGCTTCTTCATGAACGCTGCCATTGATCAGAACTGTGAAAAGTACATCAAAGAAAATGGGATGGAGGCTGAAGTAGAAGCCAAAATCCAAGCGATTTATAAAAAGAAAGGAACAGAACGTCCGCGTTACAACGGAGATTTACCAGAAGGTAATGATGGTCTTGGACTTATGCTTCTCGGTGTCACAGGAGATCAAGTGTTGGATAGTGAAGTCTACGCAAAAATTAAAGCCGACACGTTGAAGCAGGTTCGAGGTACGGTTCAGGCAGACATCTTGAAAGAGGACCAAGCTCAGAACACGTGTATTTTCTCGACAGAATTTGCCCTACGATTGATGGGAGATGTTCAAGAATACTTCATCAATAATGGCGTACGTAACTTCTACTCGGTATCTATTTCAGGATATCATATCGCGGAGGCCGGAGCCAATCCAATTACGCAGTTGGCGTTCACTTTGGCAAACGGGTTCACGTACGTTGAGTACTACCTGAGCAGAGGAATGGATATCAACGCCTTCGGACCGAACTTATCCTTCTTCTTCTCCAATGGAATTGATCCAGAATATGCGGTAATTGGTCGTGTGGCACGAAGAGTTTGGGCAAAAGCACTAGCAAAGAAATACGGAGCCAACGCACGAGCGCAAATGTTGAAGTATCACATTCAAACATCAGGTCGTTCCCTGCACGCTCAAGAAATTGACTTCAACGATATTCGAACGACTTTACAAGCGCTTTATGCTATTTACGACAACTGTAATAGTTTGCATACAAACGCCTACGATGAAGCTATCACCACGCCAACGGAAGAGTCTGTTCGACGTGCTATGGCCATTCAGTTAATTATCAACCGTGAACTTGGATTGGCGAAAAATGAGAATCCATTACAGGGGTCTTTCATCATTGAAGAACTTACCGATTTGGTAGAGGAAGCTGTACTCACCGAATTCGATCGAATTACAGAACGAGGCGGAGTTCTCGGTGCTATGGAAACAATGTACCAGCGATCCAAAATTCAAGAGGAATCTCTTTACTACGAGACATTGAAACATACGGGAGAATTCCCAATTATTGGTGTAAATACATTCTTGAGTTCGAAAGGTTCCCCGACGATTCTACCGAAAGAGGTGATTCGCGCTACGGAAGATGAGAAGCAATTTCAGATCAATATGCTGAAAGCCTTGCATGAAACGTATGAGGCTGAAGCTGGAGAAGGCATTCGTTCGGTGCAAAAAGCGGCCATTCAGAATGAAAACATGTTTGAGCAGCTCATGGAAACGTGCAAGTACGCATCGCTTGGTCAAATTACAAGTGCGCTTTTCGAAGTAGGGGGGCAGTACCGAAGAAATATGTAGAATTTGTTGGTTGGACTAGGTTTTGCAAATTGTCTAACAAAAAAATACTGAACCGTTTTATATCGAACATTGGTTAGTATTTCTGACAAGAAAGTCCGACCTTTAGGCTTCTAACATTTTAACATTTTCTATTATGGGTAGACTACTACTTAATATGCGCATGGCTTCTCTCGTCTTGTGCATTGCAATAGCCGGTTTAGGTTATTCTCAAACGTACACCTTTACATCAGGTGGAGCAACAGGTCAAACGCCGCCAACACAGGGGCAAATTGATGCCGCTTACGCAGGTACGTCGCTGGATGGTGCTGTTACAGTAACAGCGGGTATTCAATATTGGACGGTGCCAACTACCGGAGTTTATACTATCGAGGCCTTCGGAGGTCAAGGGTATGGTTCTTTCGGTGGACGTGGAGCTCACATCTCAGGTGAATTCAACTTAACTGCTGGTACACAATTAAAAATTCTTGTTGGACAGCGAGGAGGTGATTACTTAAACTTCCCACAAACTACCTACAACAACCAGTACGGTGGAGGTGGAGGATCTTTCGTAACAGATCTTTCAAACAGCCCTTATGTTGTAGCAGGTGGAGGTGGTGGAAGCCACGCTTCAAACTGGTTGCCAGCTTGTGATGGGCAAATTACCGAAGCAGGTGCCGCAGGTGCTGTTGGTGCTATTACCGGAGCTGGTGGTACGAACGGAAACGGAGGACTACAAGCAACAAGCGCTGACGGTGGAGGTGGACTCCTCGGAAACGGTGACGGAACTGCTGGTGGACAAGCATTCATTAACGGTGGTGCTGCTGGTGTCGACGAAGGTCGAGGCGGATTCGGTGGCGGAGGTGGAACCTCTAGCTGGAACAACTATCGCGGTGGCGGTGGTGGTGGATACTCCGGAGGTGGAGGTGCCAACAACAACAGTTCTGTAACATGTTGTGCTGCCGGAGGTGGCGGTGGTTCTTTCAACGGAGGAGCAAACCCAGTGAACCTTGCAGGAGTACAATTGGGAGACGGTCAAGTGATCATCTCATTGAACTGTAACCCTACAGTAGGTTCTCTTATCGCTGACGTGGCTACATTGCCAGATTTGACGGAAGATTGTGTGCTTACATCTTGGACAGCACCTACAGCAACGAATGACTGTAACGCAACGTACATTGGTACGCCTGACGTATCTCTTCCAATTAACGCAGTTGGAACAACAACAGTTACTTGGACGTACGATGATGGAACAAACATCATCACACAAACACAGGATGTGATTATTACAGGAATTGATAATGATCCGCCAGTGCCAGACAATCCGAACTTGCTTACGTTCTCGAACCAATGTTCATTTACTCCAGCAACGCCAACGGCGACGGATTTCTGTCAGGGTGTAATTAACGGTACGCCAGATGTAACGTTCCCAATTACAACGCAAGGAACAACAACCATTACTTGGACATATGACGACGGGTTTGGTAATACAGCAACACAAACACAAGACGTCATTATTAATGATGTATCGTCTCCAACGCCAGATATCGCTACGTTGGAAGATTACGAAGGATGTAACTCAGCGACACCAACAACGGCAACAGCGACAGATAACTGTGCTGGAACAATTAACGGTGTGCCAGATGTTACCTTCCCAATCACAACAGCGGGTACAACTGTGGTAACGTGGACCTACGATGACGGAAACGGTAACGTAGTAACACAAACTCAAAACGTAAACGTAACGTTGATTGATCTTACAGTTTCTGCAATGGGAACTCAGTTAACAGCAAACCAAACTGGAGCTACTTACCAGTGGATTGATTGTGGAACTGGTCAGCCGATTGCAGGTGCAGTTGGTCAAGGATACCAACCGACGGTAACTGGTGAGTACGCAGCAATTGTTACTACAGGAAGTTGTTCAGATACAACAGAATGTGTATTGGTTGACTTCACTGGAATCGACGAGTTGAACAGTGATTACATCAACATCTATCCGAACCCAACGAATACTGGAGTATTCACTGTTGATTTCGACGGAGTTGTAGATCACATCGTTGTAATTGACGCTCTTGGAAGAGAGGTAGCGGTTACTGTAGACCTTACAACAGGTGCAGTAGACGGATCTAACCTTGAAGCGGGACGTTACACGGTTCGTGTATTCGCATCTGATGCAGTGTACTCGAAAGGATTGGTTATTGTAGAGTAATAACTCAAAACATACATTCCAAAACCCTGACCTCTCGAAAGAGCGTCAGGGTTTTTTTTGTGTCCAAATCTCTAGAATTTTCGAGGCTTCTAAATAGTTGATGGATATTGTTTTGTACTAAAAACATAGTTTGTAAGTATCGAGGCGGTGACTCTTTTTAAGAAACCATTTTGCGCGCCGAAGAAATCATTGTGGAAAACTGATCGGAAGTACGTTGGCAAAAAAGCGGAACGATAATTGATATTTCGTGGACGTATTAGTAATTTCAACTTTAAACCGAAAACCTATGCTCAAATTCTGCGTTGCTTTTGCATTGTGTGTTACTTCTGTTTCATGGAGTCAAAACCATGAGGAAAACTTCTCCACGATTAAAACGATTGAGCAGGCAGAAGATTATGCATCAGGGTTTCGAGAAGTTTTCACGGGGATAATTCATATGGAGAAAGATATCTTCTTCTTCGATGATATCGACACGAGCAAGTTGGCGAGCTATGTAGGTACAATGCATAGCACCATCGGAAAACGCACCAAATTGATCGATGATTCCATGTTCAATATTGTGAATGCACAAATCATCGAAATAGACTACTCTGATATCTCACCAGAAACAGCAGAAATTCTTGTTGGACAAATGCAAAAATTACTGGATCGAGGCGATTCGTTTTGGGATGTGAAAAAACGATTTTCACATACCTCTGCAAAATTCTCGAGTTCCCCGAAAATGGTCCAAGAAATTACGGATAGCTACGCTGTAACCGAAGGACAAATGATCGAAGGACAGCACCACAAGTGGGAGCGTGCTGGAGAAGGTGTTGGCTTTGTCGTCATTGACAAGGCTCCGCATCGTGTCCCTGGATTTTACACGATTTCCTTTCTTGATCGTAACAGTAACTTCTAAGGGAGTGGCGTTACGCTTGAATTGGCGTTAATTTTGTAGCTTCGTTAGCCATGCGCCTATTAATCTCATATATTTTTATCTCTTTTCTAGCAACAATTTCGTTCGGGCAGGACATTCTATCTCGTGCGAAAGAAATTCGAGATATCGAACACGCGCAAGCATTTGCTGATAGTTTGCCCCAAGTCGCCTTCGGTTTCATGCACGATCAAATGACCAACGAGGATTATCAATCTCGAAAAAATGACCTGAAACCCGGTGATAGTTATGAGTCTGGTGCATATTACATCGTAGCAATCGCGGAAGGTTCAAAGGAACTCTATCGCTTTCGTTTATTGACTTTAACCGAGCAAAAAACACCGAACGCTAAAGATGAAATTCGGAAAATTTACATGAAATGGGGTGCTGGAACCTCATTCGAAGAGTTGTTTGATCAATATGCCGAAAACAAGGGACCGGGGACCAATCCGTTTGGAGATGTCGGTTGGGTAGACTTGGACATTTTCGTCGACAGCTTTCAATCATCAGTAAAGGGAAGAACGAAAGGCGATCGCTTTATTGCCGGAGATGATGCCTCGGGTTGGTACAACGTTGTTGATATGACGCACAACCCAAAGAAAACCAAAGGACATTTCATTCTGCTCATCCCCAAAGCAAGTCCAGATAATTACTTCAGTGCGATTGATCACAAAAAGAATATCGGGAAACTAAAGAAGAAGGAAGCGTTTCGCGAGTATGCAAAAAAGCATCCAGGAGATGTGCAGTTGGAACTTTTGAGCACGACGTCCAATCGTAAGTTGTTTGAGCAGTTCCAAAAAGAGCGTCAACAGAACAAAAGAGGGAATATTATACTTTCTGAAGGTCAACGCTGGTATCAGTTTATTGAGGACACTTCGGTACAATTGGTTTCCATTCAATATATTTACCTAGATGGCTCTAAAATTACACGAGACGAACGCTCAGAAGCCATTCATGATATCTACGAGCAGTTTCATTCCAATGTCCCTTTCGATTCCATTGTAGCAGAGTATTGGCCCGATAATAATGGCATGAGCGCGCTTCGAAACATCGAAACAGGATTGTTGGCCAAAGATTTAGCAGAAAAGGTTTTGACAACTACTGTTGGACAATTGTTCGTTGCTAGGGTAGGACAGTCGTACTTTCTCGGAGTTCCACTCGAAAAACCAAAGCAACAAGCATCCATGTTGGTTATTTCCTACCCCAAATTAAGTGAAGAATGAAACATGTACTTTTTGCCCTATTCTCGCTGTTCGTGAGTGCTGGTTTTTGTCAAACAAACATTCTTCCTACACCATCATTTACAGAATTTACCGGTGGCGACTTCCATTTAGAAGGAACAACACTCACCGTTGAATCGGGTGTTTTCTCAGAGGCTCAAATGAACTTTTTGACTGCTCATTTCCAAACGCAGGGAATTACCATTGAGGAAAGTAAGAAGCAACCCATAGTGAGTTTCTCCTATCGAAAACATTTACTTCTTGAAGCCTACGGGATAGAAATAGACAAGAGCATAGAAATCGCATACAATTCGCCACAGGGACAGTTCTACGGAATGATCAGCCTTCTGCAACTTGCCAAGGTTTCAGAAACAAGTATATCGTTCCCAAAGATATTGGTGGAAGATGCCCCCAAGTTTGAGTGGAGAGGGCTTCACCTCGATGTTAGTCGTCATTTCTATACAGTGGAAGAAGTAAAAGAGTTCATTGAAACCATGTCGATGTATAAGTTCAATACTTTTCATTGGCACTTGACTGACGACCAAGGGTGGCGCATCGAAATCAAGCAATATCCGAAGCTTACCGAAATTGGTGCCTATCGAGATAGCACGGTCGTTGGACATTACACAGATACGCCTCGTCAATACGAGCATGAGAAATACGGCGGATTTTATACTCAAGAGGAAATCAAAGAGGTAGTGGCGTTTGCGAAAGAAATGCACGTGAATGTTGTGCCTGAAATTGAAATGCCTGGACACAGCCGAGCAGCATTGGCAGCGTATCCTGAGCTATCTTGTATGGGAGAATTGCAAGGCGTTCCCGGATTGTGGGGTATCTTCGATGATATCTACTGCTCCAAAGAATCGTCCATTGTGTTCTTGCAGAATGTTTTGGATGAAGTCTTGGAACTCTTTCCTTACGAGTACATCCACATTGGAGGAGATGAAGCTCCGAAAACCCGCTGGAACGTATGTCCGAACTGCCAAAAAGTAATGGAGGAGAATGAACTGCACGATTCCCATGAACTACAAAGTTACTTCATAAAGCGAATGGATGAATACTTAACCTCCAAAGGGCGAAAGCTCATTGGCTGGGATGAGATTTTGGAAGGTGGACTTTCACCAAACGCTGCCGTGATGTCTTGGAGAGGAGAATCGGGTGGTGTTGAAGCGGCAAAGCAAGGACATTACGTGGTTATGTCACCAACATCGTACTGTTATTTCGATTACTACCAAAGTAGTCATGAATCGGAACCTCTCGCCATTGGAGGTTTTCTACCGCTGGAAAAAGTCTACGAGTTCAATCCGATTCCCGAGGGACTAACCGAAAAAGAAGCATCGTTCATTCTCGGTGGACAAGCCAACGTTTGGACGGAATACATCACCACTTACGATCAAGTCGAATACATGGTGTATCCTCGTGCTTTGGCGCTAATGCAGAGCTTATGGTGTCAGAACAAACCAACGTATTCGTCCTTTTTAAAAGTGTACCTAGATTTTCATGAGTCATACCTAGAAAGTCGATCTGTGAACAGGGCGCGTTCCATTCATATTCCTGAACTGAAGATCGAAAGAACCGATTATGGCGTGGCGTATTCATGGTGGGGACTAGACTCGAACGAACGATTTTTGTATTCTGATGGATACAACGGACAGGCAAAAGGCATGTTCTTCATCCAAAATGGAGAAAGTGTTGAGTATTTACGGGGCGGAAAGGGATATTATGATATCAATATTCAATTCAAAGACGATCATCAAATTGCGCACAAAGTTTACGAGTCCTATTGTTTAGGAGCCGAAGTGGAGATGCGTCCACAACCACACAAAAAGTACAATCACAACGGAAGTTTGAACTTGGTGGATGGAATTTTAGGGTCGAAACGTTGGAAGGGGGATCAATGGCTCGGCTTTGATCAGGAAAAAATGGAATTGAGAGTGAAGCTGCCGGAGACAAAAAACATCGACTCTCTTACAATTGGCTTTCTGAACAAAAATGGATCTTGGATCTACCTCCCTGAACGAGTCAATATTTTGTACTCATCAGACGGAGAAAGTTGGAACAGTTACTGGGAGGGGGGAGTTGACAGCGAAGAAATAGTAGTTCGCTTGGAACTCAATCATGAAGTAAAAGCGAAATATTTTCGATTTGAAATAAAACCTCTAGATGCAATTCCGGAGGGCAGAGGAGGAGCGGGATACACCCCTTGGACCTTCATTGATGAAATTCAAATTTTTACGGAATGAAATTAGAACTCTGCGCCGCTTCATTGGACGCGATTCGATTGGCAAAAAAATACGACTTCGATCGAATTGAACTGTGTCAAAACTTAGAACAAGGAGGAATGACACCGTCCCCCGGAATGATAGAATATGCGTTAGCCATGGGACTGGAGACTCACGTCTTAATTCGCCCTAGACCCGGAGGCTTTTTTTACGATGATGACGAAATTGAAATTATGCTCCGTGATATTCGTGAAAGTAAAGCGATTGGAGCGCATGGAGTGGTCGTTGGGGTGTACAATGAAGAAGGTTGGATCGACCGCGATGCCTTAGAACAAATGAAGCGACACGCAGACGGAATGGAGATTACCTTCCATCGTGCTTTTGATGATTTGGTGCGTTTCGAAAAGGGTTTGGACAAATTAATTGAATTGGAGTTCAATAGGGTTTTAAGTTCAGGACTTGCGCGAAATGTAGACCTTGGATTTGACAATTTGGTGAGCATGCGCGAGTATGCCTCAGGAAGAATTGAAATCATGTGCGGCGGAGGTGTGAATGCTTCCAATGTTGCCCGTTTGCGAAATGAACTGCAGCCCGATGCCATCCATTTCTCAGCGACCCAGAAAGCGGTAATTGACGAAGACTCCAAATTTCGAGAGGATGTACTCGCCGTTAACGAAAAAAAACTCGTTCGAATCCTACAAGAATTTGGGCGCGATGTAACAATTTAACTTTTAAAGCGTTTTTTCGATATGCGAATCATACTTCTTTTATGCTTGTTTCCTTTTGCGATCGCCGCGCAGACGGATTGTGGTGATACTCCGGAATTCAACCAGCGAATTGTAGACATAGCGAGCGCTGAAATGAACAAGAAAGTCGGAACCGGTGAATGCTGGGACCTTGCTCAATTAGTGCTCGACGAAACGGGAGCCAACTGGGATGGTTATGAGGTTTTTGGAACGGAAATCAATCACAAGAATGAATGCATTTACGCCGGAGACATCATTCAATTTAAGAATGTAAAAATCACATGGGAGGAAGGAAAGTATACCTATGAAGAGGAAATGAAGCATCATACTGCCATCGTTCATGAGGTGTTAGAAGATGGAAACATTGTATTGATCCATCAAAATACTGGGCAACACGGACGAAAAGTAGGGACTACCTTGTTTCGAATCAATGATATGAAGAAAGGGAAGATCACGGTGTACCGCCCACAGGAATCTACGGAGTAAACTGAACTTATCAGCTCTGACCGATCACTTCTCTCTTCTCAATACACTCTCTCTAAACTCGATCCAACACGTATACTATCAATTCTTCCATCGCCTCTTTGTATCCGCTAGAGAACTCTTTATTCGGTCGATTGGCAATTCCAAGGCAGATGGTGCCGCATTCATGACCTAAAGCACGTCCCAATGCAAAAAGCGCCGAACTTTCCATTTCGAAATTGGTAATTCGATGAGAGTCGTGCTGAAACGAAGAAAGTTGATCGTTGATATGACTCGTTTTATTTTTTAATCGAAGTTGTCTGCCCTGAGGACCGTAAAATCCACTGGAGGTCACAGTGATACCGTTTTCTGTTTTATCCGAATCCAATAACGTGACAATAGCATCCGAAGCTTTAGAAATATACGTTCGCACGTTTTCAGGAAACCCAACATGTTGAGCAATTTCTGCATTTAAGACAGACTCTTCGGCATCGAAAGGAACTTCGTAGAAATGCGCTACATTATCTATTCCAAATGCATGAGTAGACAAAATGTAAGAATGGACAGGAACTTCAGGGTGCAGAATACCACAGGTTCCAATTCGAATTAAGCGCAGGGATTTATGTTCCGGTTTGTCTTCTCGCTTCTCCAAATCAATATTTGCAAGCGCATCCAGTTCATTGATGGTAATATCTATGTTATCGGTACCAATTCCGGTGGAAAGTGCTGTTATAGACTTTCCTTTGTACGTTCCTGTGATGCAATAAAACTCACGGTGCTGCGAAGTGTGCTGAATCGTATCGAAATTGCTCGCTACTAGGTCCACGCGTCCTTGATCGCCAACTAAAATAATCGTGTCTGCGATATTTTCCGGGGACAGTCCGAGATGATAGACATTTCCATTGGCGTCAAGCACCAGTTCAGTAGGAGGATATTGCATAGTATTGATTTGTGAAGATTGTACGAATGAAGGGCGATGAAGTTACACTATTCCGTAAGATTTTCCTCTGACATGCTTCTCTCTCATAATGCACTTCGTGGTCAAAAATATCATCATCATCTTAGGTCAATAAAGAAACGCAATCCAATAAAAAAAAGGCGCCCGAAGACGCCTCAAAAAATTATGTTGAATCCTTTTTAGTTCCCCGTAATGCTTCCGAATACTTTCTGAAGCAACTCTGATACACGAGCCACTGGGTCCTTACGGATTTTGTTTTCTTCTTTCTCAACCATCGTAAACAATCCAGTAATCGCACGGCGTGTTACATAATCGCCTAAGTCTGTGTTTACTTTATCACCACCTGTGAATGTCATGGCTTGGTTGTATTTGTCTGCCAATGGATCCCAGTACTGCGTAAGTTTCACCTTCGCAATCGCAGCATCTACCTTCGGTCGGAATGCCGTTACCAATTGATCGGTTGTTTTCCCTTTCAAATAATCAGTCGCCGCTCCTTCGCCTCCGTTCAAAATGCCAAAGGCATCCTGAATGGACATAGAAGTAATGGCGTTTTTAAAGATCGGCAACGCTTCTTTACTGGCTTCTTCAGCTGCACGGTTCAAGGTAGTTTCAAACTTCTCTACTTGTCCATCAAGTCCCCATTCCAGTGCTTTTTGTTTTACCTTAATAGCATCTTCTGGGAACGGTAGTCGAATCTCGGCATTGCCAAGGAAACCATCAGTTACTGAAGTCAAATCAACGGCATTGGTAATACCAACGGTTAACGCTTCTTTCAACCCGGAAGCAACTTCACCTTCGGTTAATGATGGTTCTGAAGATCCACCATCGGTAGTTAGAATATCGTTCGCAGCTGATTCCAAAACGTCACATGAAGTGATCACAAGCGCTGCGATTACAGTAATAGGGATTAATAGCTTTTTCATCTTCATTTTTTTCAAACTTACTAATATTAATCAAAGAAGGTGCCAATTCGAAATTACTAATATTGTCTTAGTTTTTAGGGAATACAAAATTCACCTTTCGAAGGTAATTGCCTAAATATTGGCAAGATGCCCACAATTGTAAGTTTACCAAAGCTACGGCAAAGGCGCTGTGGTGAAAAAATAAAGTACTGTTTGTTTAGGTGTCGTCACTTAGATAAGGGACTGGGGGAGGGGGAAGAACTAAAATTACTTCAACAAAAAAGCCCCGACGATTCCAAGAATGCCGGGGCCGTAAAAAGTAGGCGTTGTATTTTATCGAATCAAATTGATAGATCCGTTGTATTCCAATTTGTCATCGTTGTACGGTACAGCTACACGAGCAACCCATACATACGTTCCGTCCTGCGCTGGGCGACCATCTTTACCGTAGGTTCCATCCCAACCCACATTCGGATCGCGTGTTTCCCATACGATTTCTCCCCAGCGATTGAAGATGATCAGTTCGAAATCAAACTCATCAATTCCGGATACTTCAACTTTCCAGTTTTGGTTGAATTCATCGCCGTCTGGTGTAAAGGTGTTCGGTGCGTAGAACAATACATCTTCTACAACATTCATAATGTAGGTTACCGTATCTCTACAACCCAATTCCGTTTCTACCATTAGCGTAACAGGGTACTGACCAACCTCTCCGTCAGGGAAGACAAAAGTAGGCGTAGTCAAATTACTACTCGTTGGCGTTGAGAATGGTGAATCCCACTCCCAAATGATAACGTCCGGTGTAGACTTGTCCTGCATGAAGACCGTTGTTTCGAAAATCGTTGCCGGGTTGTTCGAGAAGAAGAAGTCCGCCGTTGGTCGTGGTAGCACACGAATAATATCTTGAATCGTATCGGTGTACACACATCCATAGATGGACGTTACCGTCATAATCAAGTCATAGCTACCAATGTCGTCAAAGAAGAAAGAAGTGGAATCGTTTCCGTTCTCCAAAGCGATGTATTCATCCGTTCCGAAATCCCAGTAGGCTGTAGCAATTTCCGCTCCGTTAACAGAGGTGTTTTCAAACTCAAATGGGTTTGGAACACATTTCTCGTACATGTCAGGAACTGCATTTGGCTCAATTGGTGTAGGGAAGGTGATCATTACACATTCCTGATCAGTAGGTGAACCACATGCCTCTGAAAGAGTGACACAGTATTCTGTATTGGTTACGGTTGGATCTACGGTGATTTGATCTCCTGTTCCAATCACGTTTCCTCCTTGCGACCACGTAAATGTGTACGGAGAAGATCCTCCGGAACCCGTTACATTCAAAGTGATATCATCTTCCGGGCAGATTTGTGTGTTCGGTGTAAGGAATGAGATATCCAATGCCGGCGGCTCGTTCAACGTTCCGTTTACAACCACAACACATCCATTTGCATCTGTTACCGTAATTTGATGCGGTCCAACCACCAAGTCGTTCGCCATGTTAGTTGTTGATGCAGAATTGTCCCAAACATACGTGTAAGGCGGTGTTCCTTGCGTTACATCCAAAGTGATCATTCCGTCATTTCCACTGTTACAAGTAACATCTGTTTGCGCGATGATATTGGCAGTTAGCGGTGGAATTTCGACAACGTCCACAACAACCGTTCCTGTACATCCAATGTCAGACACTATTGTACACGTGTATTGTCCGGCTGTTAAACCAACAGCTGTTTGTGTTGTTTGTGCCATTGGATCATCCCACTGATACGTAATATTTCCGAGTGGTGGTACCATTTCGGCAAACGCTGTTCCATCATTTCCTCCTGCACAACTAACTACAGTTGCGCTTCCTTGGAAGTTCGCTGGAGTGTCGTCAACAAGAACCGTAGCGGTAGCACTACAGCCCAATGCGTCTGTAACCACAACTGTATGGTTGCCCGCTACAACGTTGTTCACTGTTGCATTGGGATCATTACCCAGTGTGGTCCAATCGTAAGTGAATGGTCCCGTACCTGTCGTTGGCGTTGCTGTAACCGATCCTTGTCCTGATGTACAAATGTCAGGCGTCGATGAAACCGATACTCCCACAGATGTAGACGTTATAAATGTTGTGTCAGAAGCTGCACCGACAGAGTTGTTACAAGATGCTGCGCTTAGCGATAAAAAGTATCCTGTGGTTCCCGGTGGTGGGTTCGGTACATTGAGAATTCCATTGTTGTATGGAAAGGTTTGTCCTAGGGTATTCTCCCAAACATACGTACTGTTTGGACTTACGATTTGTAGGTAAGTTCCGTTACTTACAGTGTAAGACGAAGTATTTGTTGGAGAAACCGGAGTATAGATCTTACAATCATTTACTGCGTTCCACTGCGTATTGTTTCTACCCGCTGTAGTTGTTGCTGCTGTCCCCGGATTGTTCTGTGTACCTTGAATGGCCAAACCTCCGTTCCAACCAGTGGCAATAGGTTTGTACCCGAGGTGCATTTCAATCACATTTGTTGTTTCATGAAGGATTAACCCCATGTAAGTACACTCACCTCCCCCTCCGAAAGCAAGAATGTCCTTGTAGAGAACAACAAACTGTCGGTTGGGAGCCGTACCAAATGTTTGATACATAATTTCTCCATTCGGTGATGCAAAAGCACTTGGGTTAATGTCGTGGTATGCCGGCATGATGGCGTTGTTAGCCTCTCCCACAGTTGGTGATGGAAGCGGCGTTCCGTTCAAAGCCCAAGCACAATATCCGTTGGCATCTGCGAGGTTGAAACTTACCACACCATTAGAACCAATCACACATTGCGAGTAATTGTTGTTGTAGAAGCTGAACGAGAAACCAATGGGTACCACACCACTATACGAGTCATCAGATAGCGTGATAAACGTTGCATTGTTCATGAGCAATCCAGCCGAAGTTCCCGGATTACAGTCTTCAATAGTTACTGCTTGTCCTTGACATACACTTGTATCATTGCCCAAACACAGGTTCTGAGCATTCGAAAATGACACCGCCATCATTGTAAAAGCGAGAGTCGATAGTATTTTTTTTGTTCGAAGCATATTGCTGATTGTAGTAATTCTTTGTTGGTCGTTGTCTCTATGACGAGATTTCGATCAAATAGTTGCTCGGTAGGAAAGGTATTTTGAGCTTTTGTTAGTCGGTGCAAAGATACGGAATTGACCACTTAGTAAAACAATTTAGTACAGTTTATCAATCTATTTTAGCATTCCAAATATCAAAGGCATATTGGAATCCTGATTTTAAAAATTAACTACATTTGTCGCTCGACTTAAAACATTTCTAATGTCAAACAAATATCAAGCTCAGATTGATGCTTTCATGGACAAAATGAAGGCAACTCATGGTCACGAGGCGGAATTTTTACAGGCAGTGCACGAGGTAGCAGAGGCAGTAATTCCGGTGATCGAAGAAACACCAAAGTACAAAGCGGCTAAAATTCTAGATCGCATTGTGGAGCCAGAACGTACGATTATGTTCCGAGTTCCATGGTTGGACGATAATGGTGAGGTGCAGGTAAACCGTGGATATCGTGTTGAGTTTAACTCAGCAATTGGACCTTATAAAGGAGGTTTGCGATTCCACCCATCGGTGAACTTGTCGATTTTGAAGTTCTTAGGTTTCGAACAAATCTTTAAGAATTCATTGACAACACTACCCATGGGAGGTGGTAAAGGAGGTTCTGACTTTGATCCAAAAGGGAAGTCAGACAACGAAGTAATGAAGTTCTGTCAGTCTTTCATGACCGAATTGCAACGTCATATCGGTCCGGATACGGACGTTCCTGCGGGAGATATCGGTGTTGGTGGACGTGAAATCGGTTACATGTTCGGTCAGTACAAACGTTTGCGTAACGAATTTACCGGAGTTTTGACTGGTAAAGGCTTGAACTGGGGAGGATCGTTGATTCGTCCGGAAGCGACTGGATACGGAACTGTATACTTTGCTCAAGAAATGTTGGCGACAAAAGACGACAATTTCAAAGGAAAGACAGTAGCCATTTCGGGTTCAGGTAACGTAGCGCAATACGCCTTGGAGAAAGTAATTCACCTAGGAGGTAAAGTGGTAACAGTTTCTGACTCTTCTGGATATGTATACGCGAAAAACGGATTCCACTCTGAGCACTTATCCTATTTGATGGACTTGAAGAACGTTCGTCGTGGACGTGTGCAAGAATTGGCAGATGAGTTTGGATTTGAATTCCACGCTGGTGAGCGTCCATGGTCACAAAAAGTAGACGTGGCGCTTCCTTGTGCAACGCAAAACGAATTGAACGGAGACGAAGCGAAAATGTTGGTGGACAACGGTGTAATTGCCGTTGCAGAAGGAGCGAACATGCCATGTACTCCGGAGGCAATCGAAGCATTCCAAAGTGCAGGTGTATTGTTCTCGCCAGGTAAAGCGTCCAATGCAGGTGGTGTTGCCACGTCAGGATTGGAGATGTCGCAGAACTCTTTGCGTATGAACTGGAGCCGCGAGGAAGTGGACCAAAAACTACACGGAATCATGGTATCTATCCACGAAGCGTGTGTGAAATACGGTAAAAACGACGATGGATCTATCGACTACGTGAAAGGAGCCAACATTGCTGGTTTCGTGAAAGTAGCAGATGCAATGATCGATCAAGGATTGGTGTAAAGCCAACCTCGTATAAAATAATTAAAACCCCTGGTCATCGAGCGGAGCCGAGATGCAGGGGTTTTTTATGTCATTTTGTTTTTGGTGCCTTGTCCCAATTCTGAATGAGCATAAAGCTCAGTGCTGATACTGATATTCCCACAATATTTGCGTCTAGGTCCCAAGGCAATGGGATTTCCATCACGAGAAAGACGAGTGTTACCAAGCCACCGCCGATCATAGCGACAAGCGCTGCGAGTGGAGAAGGGTTCTTTAAAAATAACATCCCAAGCACAGGAACCAGTAATCCTGAAACCATAAAAGCGTAGGAGTAGAGCATTAGTTCCAACACTTCATTCATCATGGTTGCTAGTAAAATTGCCAAAACGCCTATGGCAAGTGTTGCCAGCTGTGAAAATCGAATTTGTCGTTTGTGATCTTTCTCTTTTTTGTTCTCAATGATATCGTTGGTTAGATTTCCCGACGCCGCCATCAAACAGCTATCCGCTGTAGACATAATCGCGCTGAAATAGGCCGAGAGCATCAGTCCCATCAATCCCACCGGTAGTATTTCGCGCAAAAGTAGTGGAAGTCCTAATTCAGGATCCATAGCACTTCCGGAGGCAAATCCAAGCGATTCGAACATTCCTTGCTCTAGTGCTACTTTTGAAAACAGTCCAAGTAGTACTCCCATAAAAGCCATCAATGGCCATTCAAATAATCCGGCAATCTTCCACGCTTTCTTTGCCGTTTTCTCGTCGCGACAGGCATATATACGCTGATAAAGTGTCATTCCCACAAACCAAATAGGCACGATAGTGATTACCCAATTTATTGCGTCGCTGATGGATATATTGGTTAACGAAGTATAACTTGCAGGAAGCGTTTCTTGAATACCTTGCCACCCTCCAATGGCTGTATATCCCATTGGAATTCCAATAAAAATCAATCCAGCTAGTAATAGAATCCACTGGACAGTATCGGTGTAGATCACGGCCTTTATTCCGCCAATTACTGTGTAAATAACGGCAATAACGCCCATGACAATCACGGCATTGTTGATATTGATTTCTGGAAATGTGGCAGAAGCGAGTTTAGCCCCGGCAAGAATCTGTGAGCTGGTAAACCCGATGTATCCGATAAGAGAAATAAGTCCAGCGATTTTCGCGACGCGAAGGTTATATCTATGTTTGAGAAGATCAGGGAAGCTTAGGAAGTTGTATTTTCTTGCTACTGGGTACACTTTCGGAATGAGGAGAACAACAGAGAGCCAAGCTCCAATGAGTCCTGTAAACAACATCCAGCTACCGGAAAGTCCCATAGCAAAACCCAGTCCTCCCAAGCCAATAGAAAAGCCACCTCCGACGTCTGTTGCCACTACTGAGAGACCAATGTGTCCGGCCGACATGTTTCGCCCACCTACATAATAATCCGCATCTGAAGTATTTCGACGCATAAAATAGAAACCCACGCCGAGCATGGCAAGTAAGTAAAGTGCAAAAATGGTAAGATCCAGCCAGTGCATATTCTCTGTTTTTTTGCAGGATAAACTGACAGATATTTTTTAATATCCAAGTTTTGGCACCATTAATTTGAAAATTGGGGCGAAAATGCGCAGATTTTGAAGTAGTTAGCAATATTTAACAAAGTAATCGCATATCATTTGGTGACTCGCTGTGAGATCGGTAACTTGCAATTTTACCAAATAAATAGATAGTTTTTATGACTGCAAAAGCAAATGACACAGTTAAAGTGCATTACAAAGGAACGCTTACGAACGGTGAGGTATTCGATTCCTCGGAAGGAAAAGAGCCTCTAGTATTTACACTAGGAGCAGGTCAAATCATTCCAGGATTCGAAAAAGGAATCATTGGGATGCAAGTAGAAGAATCCAAAACAATCAATATACCTTCAGCGGAAGCTTATGGTGCACCGAAAGAGGAATTAAAGCAAGAAGTGCCAAAAGCGCAATTGCCACCAGAAATTCAGCCGGAAGTTGGTTTGCGTTTGATGTCCCAAGGACCCGACGGACAGCAAGTACCATTAGTTGTTACTGAAGTTAAAGAAGAAACGATCACTGTAGATGCGAATCATCCATTGGCAGGAAAAGATTTGATTTTTGATGTGACGTTGGTTGGAATCAACTAAGAGAAACATCATTTCTTATAGCATCAAGAGCCGCGTTTGCGGCTTTTTTTGTGTTCAATTACTTAGCAGTTATCTCAGTGTTCTAAGATGCTTAAAAACGTAGCCATCTTTACTTGCATTAATTGATTTCAAGTATCCATCCTCTTGAACTAGCTGTAATGTCAGTGTATCGTTCCTTTTGAAAACAATGGTGTCGTTTTTCGTGTACCAAGGTTGAATTTCCTGTGAAGCAATCAAGAATCCGTTCATGATGTGAACTTCATTATTATTGAGAAATATAAATCTAGGTGAAAATGGTCTTGGAATAACACAGTCAAAGATGATCTTTTCTGCGTATAATTCCTCCATGCCGAATGCAATCTTCTTCAGGGCGTAGTCTAGCTTTCTTTCTGAGTCTTGGTTTGTACAAATTTCAAGCAATGTCAAATGCATGCTATTCTGAAATTTCGCAGGTAAATTATCAATTCTATTAACCATATCAATTGCTTCGGAAATTGGGCGAGTGGTATCAGACAAAGATTCAAAAACTTTAACTCTATCCTCCTTTGAAATTTTTGCGTAGGCCATAAAGAAATACGAGTCGTTACTATCCTTGTTGCTAAAATCGAATTTGGACGTAATGCTTTTTATTTTCCCTTTTGAGTCAGAACATGAGAGCGTCAGAAGGAAGATGAAGGAGATACTAATTATTTTGATCCTGCTTTTATAATTGTCCATCCGCATAATATTCTCCGTTTCGGTACAATTTCACTTTGAGTAGAATCACGTCCTCATCGAAAAGATACACTTTTCCTTCTCGGAATTCGTAGTTATTGAATTTGCCTTCCACAAAAATTTCTCCGTTTTCGCCATATAATTTCATGGAACCATTCGGATCGAAAGTTCCGTATCGCAATTCTACTTTTTCTGTGTTTAGTTCTGTCGAGTCATTTTCCCAAGTGGATTTCCGAATTAGAACTACATTATCCGGGGTGCTGGTAGAATCCAGCGAGTATGTCAACCGAGGAAATTGATTTTCAGGCTTGAGAGGGTTTATTGGTTTTACCTGAAAATTTACCGTTTCCTTTTCGCGCCAACCTTTTCTTTTCTTTTCTCTCTTTTTTGGGACCCGATAATGCCACTCATTATGATGACGGCTGGTGTTTCTATCCAAAACAGTATCAACTACATTACATTGTTTTTTTGAATACAAGACCACCCATCGTTTTTGAGCTGATTGATTATAC